>NZ_JABELE010000001.1 GCF_013009345.1 Acinetobacter geminorum
AAACCAGGTACAATCAAGCCGCACACTAAATTCGACGCAGAAGTATACGTACTTTCTAAAGAAGAAGGTGGTCGTCATACTCCATTCTTAAATGGTTACCGTCCACAGTTCTACTTCCGTACAACTGACGTAACTGGTGCAATCCAATTACAAGACGGCGTTGAAATGGTTATGCCAGGCGACAACGTTGAAATGTCAGTAGAATTAATCCACCCAATCGCAATGGACCCAGGTCTACGTTTTGCGATCCGTGAAGGTGGTCGTACTGTAGGTGCTGGTGTTGTTGCGAAAGTAACTGCATAAGCATATTATAGTGACGGATTACGTCTCAAGTTGAGGGCTTTGGCTCTCAACTTGCATTATAGGTCAGTAGTTCAATTGGTAGAGCGTCGGTCTCCAAAACCGAATGTTGGGGGTTCGAGTCCCTCCTGACCTGCCATATTTTGAAATAAAAAGCTTGATGCTGGCTTAGTTGTTCATATAATAAGTCGCGAGTTCTACGACGAGTACAAAAATGTCGAATGATAAATCGCGTGACGCATTGAGCGACGCGCCAATTCCTCAAAGAAATAATTCTGCTGAAGTTGTTCGTTCTGGTTCGCCTTTAGATATTGTTCTATGGGTGATTGCAATAGCATTGTTGCTTTTAGCTACCATGGTGAATCAACATTTGCCAGCGTATTGGGCGCCTGCAAATAATGTTTGGGTGCGCGTTGGGGCAATTTTTGCTTGTATCGTTGTGGCTTTAGGTTTATTATACGCCACCCATCAAGGTAAAGGCTTCGTTCGCTTGCTAAAAGATGCACGAGTCGAATTGCGTCGAGTAACTTGGCCAACAAAACAAGAAACAGTCACTACATCGTGGCAGGTTCTATTGGTTGTAGTTGTCGCATCATTGGTTTTGTGGTGCTTTGACTATGGTTTGGGTTGGTTAATTAAGTTGATTATCGGGTAAAAGAGCTATGAAACGTTGGTACATTATTCATGCCTACTCTGGCTATGAAAAACAAGTGATGCGTTCACTTACAGAACGAATCCAGCGTAGCGCTGTTGCCGATAGCTTTGGTGATGTCCTTGTTCCTACCGAAGAAGTGGTAGAAATGAAGGATGGTAAGAAACGTAAATCTGAGCGTAAATTCTTTCCTGGCTATGTGTTAGTCGAAATGGAAATGAATGATGATACTTGGCATATCGTTAAAGAATGTCCAAAGGTTCTAGGTTTTATTGGTGGAACACCTGAAAAACCAGCACCAATCACTCAACGTGAAGCAGATGCGATTCTTGCGCGTGTACGTAATACTGGTGAAGCGCCTCGTCCTAAAACGATGTTTGAGCCAGGTGAAGAATTACTTGTTATTGACGGTCCATTCACAGACTTTAAAGGTGTAGTGGAAGAGGTTCAATACGATAAGTCACGTTTAACGTTGACGATTAATGTATTTAATCGACCAACTCAGGTTGAACTCGAGTTTCGCCAAGTCGAAAAAACGATTTAATCTCAATTGGTTGAAAAGCGCCCGATTTTATCGGGCATTGTTGTTGTAACAGTAGTGTTGCGTAAAGATTGGGGAGCCTAGCGGCGTTTGTACCCAGAGGTATTTTAAAATGGCTAAGAAGATTGACGGCTATATCAAGCTGCAAGTTCCAGCTGGTAAAGCAAATCCATCTCCACCAATTGGTCCTGCGTTAGGTCAACGTGGTGTAAACATCATGGCATTCTGTAAAGAATTCAATGCTGCTACACAAAAAGTTGAACCAGGTCTTCCAATTCCTGTAGTGATTACTGTGTATAACGACAAGTCGTTCACATTCATCATGAAAACTCCTCCAGCTTCTATTCTTCTTAAGAAAGCTGCTGGTATTCAAAAGGGTTCATCTGTACCAAACAAAACTAAAGTTGGTAAGTTGACTCGTGCTCAGTTAGAAGAAATTGCGACTACTAAAGAACCGGATTTAACTGGTGCTGATTTAGACGCACGTGTTCGTACCATCGCTGGTTCTGCACGTTCTATGGGCTTGGAAGTGGAGCTATAAGACATGGCAAAGTTAACTAAACGTCAAAAAGCCATTGCTGCTGCTGTTGAAGCAAACAAAGTTTACACTTTGGAAGAAGCGGTACAAGTTCTTAACAGCCTACCTGCTGCAAAGTTCAAAGAATCTTTGGATGTAGCTGTAAATCTTGGTGTAGACCCACGTAAATCTGACCAGGTTGTTCGTGGTGCAACTACATTACCTGCAGGTACTGGTAAAACTGTACGTGTAGCTGTATTTGCTCAAGGCGCGCAAGCAGAAGCTGCTAAAGAAGCTGGTGCTGATGTTGTAGGTTTTGATGACCTTGCTGAAAGCATCCAAGGTGGAAACCTTGACTTTGATGTTGTAATCGCTGCTCCTGACGCTATGCGTGTTGTTGGTAAGCTCGGTACAATTCTTGGTCCACGTGGTTTAATGCCAAACCCTAAAGTTGGTACTGTAACTCCTGACGTAGCGAATGCTGTTAAAAACGCTAAATCTGGTCAGGCTCGTTACCGTGTAGACAAAGCGGGTATTATCCATGCTGCGATCGGTCAAGTAGGCTTTGATGCTGCTGCTATCCGTCAAAACGTTGAAACTTTAGTTGCTGACTTGAAAAAGTTAAAACCTGCAACTTCTAAAGGTGTATACATCAAAAAGATCACTTTGAGCTCAACTATGGGTCCTGGTCTTACTGTTGATGTAAACAACGTTTCTAACTAAGTTTAGACTTAGTAAAGAATTTTAAAGTCCTGATTGGGGACAGAACTTAAATAGAAATATTTTTCTATTTGGTTGGGTAGGGCAAAGCTTTATCCCTTACCCATCAGGCGGACTTTGAATTGATAAATGAGAATTTATCAGCGTCAAAGACCTCAGGCGAAAAGATGTTATTTTCGAATAGCACTTTTCTTAATAAACCAGCCTGCGTAGACGCGGTGGTGTGATTTGTTCCTCCTCCGCGTGTAAGTCGAAAGGCTTACGAATTGGGAGTGTGCCCATTGGGTACATAAATCACCTTAGGAGGTTTTACAATGGCTCTTCTTATTGAAGACAAAAAACAGATCGTTGCGGAAGTAAGTGAAGTTGCTTCTAAGGCGTTTGCAGCCGTTGTTGCTGACTACCAAGGCTTAAGCGTAGAGCAATTAACAACACTTCGTGTTGAAGCTCGTAAGTTAGGTGTTTCTACACGTATTGTACGTAACACTTTAGCTAAACGCGCACTTCAAGATACTCAATTCAATATCTTGAACGACAACCTTGTTGGTCCAACAATTCTAGGTTTTTCAACTTCTGAAGATGACATGGGTGCAGCTGCACGTTTGTTCGAAGATTTTGCTAAAACTAACAAAGCATTTGAATTAAAAGCTGCTGCATTTGACGGCAAAGTTTATCAAGGTGCTGACGTTAGCGTAATTGCAAACCTTCCGAACCAAGAGAAAGCTCTTACTATGCTTGCCTCTGTCCTTCAAGCTCCTATTTCGAAATTGGGTCGCCTTATTACAGCGCTCAAAGAGAAAAACGAGTCAGAAGCTGCTTAATCAATTTTACACACCATTCAATATCCATTTGGAGTTATTCTCATGGCTTTAACTAACGAAGAAATCTTAAACGCAGTTGCTGAAAAAACTGTTCTTGAACTTGTTGAATTAATTTCTGCTTTCGAAGAGAAATTCAACGTTTCAGCTGCAGCTGTTGCTGTTGCTGCTCCAGCTGGTGGCGCTGCTGCTGCTGCTGAAGAACAATCTGAATTCAACGTTGAGTTGACTTCTTTCGGTGCTAACAAAGTAGCTGTAATTAAAGCAGTTCGTGAAGCAACTGGCCTTGGTCTTAAAGAAGCTAAAGACCTAGTTGAAGGTGCTCCTCAAGTTCTTAAAGAAGGCGTTTCTAAAGAAGAAGGCGAAGAACTTAAGAAGAAACTTGAAGAAGCTGGTGCTACAGTTACACTTAAGTAATTGTAAAAGGAGTCGGTTTTTAAATCGGCTCCATAAAATGGCTGATGGCTCTTGGGTCATCAGCCTTTTTGCGTTACAATAATCGGCTCGATTTTTGTTAGTTTTGTTTGATTTTTGAGAAAATCAGAATAAGACAAGTAATTTCAAATGTTTACCAATATTTTTCTTTTTTAAAAATATTGTTAAGCGTTTTTATACCACTAAAAATTGCAGCATTTGTAAACAGTGGTGGCCATATCGGCCTGCGTAATTCCTTCTGAGCCCGTTCTGCAGGCGGGCTTAGTTTACTTTCCGAGGACTCCAGATGGCATACTCATATACCGAAAAGAAACGGATCCGTAAGAATTTTGGTAAATTGCCCCAAGTAATGGATGCACCGTACTTACTTTCGATTCAGGTCGATTCGTACAGAACATTCTTGCAAGATGGCAAAACTCCAAAAAACCGCGAAGATATCGGTCTCCAAGCCGCATTTCGTTCAGTTTTTCCTATCGAAAGTTATTCTGGCAATGCTGCTTTAGAATTTGTTGAGTATAGCCTTGGTAAACCTGAGTTCGATGTACGCGAATGTATTCTTCGTGGTTCGACTTATGCGGCACCAATGCGCGTTAAAATTCGTTTGATTATTAAAGATCGCGAAACTAAATCAATTAAAGACGTACGAGAACAAGAAGTCTATATGGGTGAAATTCCACTCATGACTGAAAACGGTACATTTGTTATTAATGGTACTGAGCGTGTAATCGTATCTCAATTACACCGTTCACCAGGCGTTTTCTTTGATCACGATAAGGGTAAAACCCACTCAAGTGGTAAAGTGTTGTATTCAGCACGTATCATTCCTTACCGTGGTTCATGGTTAGACTTCGAATTTGATGCGAAAGACTTAGTTTACGTACGTATTGACCGTCGTCGTAAATTACTTGCTACTGTTGTATTACGTGCATTAGGTTATAACAACGAACAAATCTTGAATTTGTTCTATGAAAAAGTACCTGTGTATCTTGATATGGGTAGCTACCAGATTGACCTAGTACCTGAACGTTTACGTGGGGAAATGGCTCAATTTGATATTGCTGACAATGACGGCAAAGTTATTGTTGAGCAAGGTAAACGTATTAATGCTCGTCACGTACGTCAAATGGAAGCTGCTGGTTTAACAAAACTTTCAGTTCCTGATGAATACTTATATGAGCGTATCACTGCTGAAAATATTACTTTGCGTGATGGTGAGGTAATTGCTGCGAATACTTTGTTAAGCCATGAAGTTATGGTGAAGTTGGCAGAAGGTGGTGTTAAACAGTTCAATATCTTGTTTACGAACGATATTGATCGTGGTTCGTTTGTTGCTGACACTTTACGTGCAGATACAACGGCTGGTCGTGAAGAAGCATTAGTTGAAATTTATAAAGTAATGCGTCCAGGCGAGCCGCCAACAAAAGAAGCTGCTGAAAACTTATTCAATAACTTATTCTTCTCTTCTGAGCGTTATGACTTATCTCCAGTAGGTCGTATGAAGTTCAACCGTCGTTTGGGTCGTCCATACGAAGTTGGTACTGACCAGAAGTCACGTGAAGTAGAAGGTATTTTATCGCACGATGATATCATTGATGTATTACGTACATTAGTTGAAATCCGTAACGGTAAAGGTGAAGTCGACGATATCGATCACTTGGGTAACCGTCGTGTACGTTCTGTTGGTGAAATGACTGAAAACCAATTCCGTGTTGGTTTAGTTCGTGTTGAACGTGCAGTTAAAGAACGTTTAAGCCAAGCAGAAACAGATAACTTGTCTCCACAAGATCTAATTAACGCTAAACCAGTTGCAGCTGCAATCAAAGAATTCTTTGGTTCAAGCCAATTATCTCAGTTCATGGACCAAAACAACCCATTATCTGAGATTACGCATAAGCGTCGTGTATCTGCGCTTGGGCCTGGTGGTTTAACACGTGAACGTGCGGGCTTTGAAGTACGTGACGTACATCAAACTCACTATGGTCGTGTATGTCCAATTGAAACGCCGGAAGGTCCAAACATTGGTTTGATTAACTCGCTTTCAGTATATGCAAAAGCAAATGACTTTGGTTTCTTGGAAACACCTTACCGTAAAGTGGTAGATGGTCGAGTAACTGATGCAGTTGAATACCTTTCTGCGATTGAAGAAGTAGGTACTGTAATTGCACAGGCCGATTCTGCAGTAGATAAAGATGGCAACTTAACAGAAGAGTTTGTTTCTGTTCGTCATCAAGGTGAATTCGTACGTATGCCACCAGAAAAAGTGACGCATATGGATGTTTCTGCTCAGCAGGTTGTATCTGTTGCTGCATCACTTATTCCATTCCTTGAACACGATGACGCGAACCGTGCGCTTATGGGTTCAAACATGCAACGTCAGGCAGTTCCTACTCTACGTGCGGATAAACCGCTTGTAGGTACAGGTATGGAAGCGAATGTTGCACGTGACTCAGGTGTGTGTGTAATTGCAAACCGTGGTGGTGCAATTGAATACGTAGATGCTTCTCGTATCGTTATTCGTGTAAACGAAGATGAAATGATCGCTGGTGAGGCTGGTGTAGATATCTACAACCTCATTAAATATACGCGTTCTAACCAGAACACTTGTATCAACCAAAATATTATCGTGAATTTGGGCGACAAAGTTGCTCGCGGTGATATCTTGGCAGACGGTCCGTCTACAGATATGGGTGAGCTTGCGCTTGGTCAAAACATGCGCGTTGCGTTCATGACTTGGAATGGTTACAACTATGAAGACTCGATCTTATTATCTGAGCGCGTACTTCAAGAAGACCGTTTAACCTCTATTCATATTCAAGAATTATCTTGTGTAGCGCGTGATACTAAGTTAGGTGCAGAAGAAATTACTGCCGATATTCCTAACGTTGGTGAAGCTGCACTTTCTAAACTTGATGAATCAGGTATCGTTTATATCGGTGCTGAAGTTACAGCAGGTGACATCCTTGTTGGTAAAGTAACGCCTAAAGGTGAAACTCAGTTAACTCCTGAAGAAAAATTGCTTCGTGCAATCTTTGGTGAGAAAGCAGCTGACGTTAAAGATTCATCTTTACGTGTTCCATCTGGTACAAAAGGTACAGTTATCGATGTTCAAGTCTTCACTCGTGATGGCTTAGAGAAAGATGACCGTGCATTGGCGATCGAAAAAGCACAACTTGATGCTTACCGTAAAGACTTGAAAGAAGAATATAAGATCTTTGAAGAAGCAGCTCGTGAGCGTGTAATTCGTTTGCTTAAAGGCCAAGAGTCTAATGGCGGTGGTTCAACTAAACGTGGTGACAAACTCGTTGAAGAAGTGTTATCTGGTTTAGAGCTTGTTGATTTACTTGAAATTCAACCAGCAGATGAAGCAATCGCTGAGCGTTTAACTCAAATTCAAGTGTTCTTAAAAGAAAAGAGCGCAGAAATTGATGAGAAATTCGCTGAGAAGAAACGTAAGCTTGCAACAGGTGATGAATTAACAACTGGCGTATTGAAAGTTGTTAAAGTTTACTTAGCTGTTAAACGTCGTATTCAGCCTGGTGATAAGATGGCTGGTCGTCACGGTAACAAGGGTGTTGTATCTAACATCTTACCTGTTGAAGACATGCCACACGATGCTAACGGTGTACCAGTAGATATCGTATTGAACCCGTTGGGCGTACCATCTCGTATGAACGTGGGTCAGATTCTTGAGACTCACTTAGGTATGGCGGCTAAAGGGCTTGGTGATAAAATCGAGAAAATGTTGAAAGAACAGCGCACAGTTTTAGAACTGCGTGAATTCTTAGACAAGATTTATAACAAAGTCGGTGGTGAGCAAGAGGATCTTGATAGCTTAACTGATGCTGAAGTCTTGGCACTTTCAGGCAACTTACGTGCCGGTGTACCTTTAGCTACTCCTGTATTCGATGGTGCTGAAGAAAGCCAAATTAAAGACTTGCTTGAGTTAGCTGGTATCTCTCGTACAGGTCAAACAGTATTGTTTGATGGCCGTACTGGTGAACAGTTTGATCGTCCTGTAACTGTAGGTTACATGTACATGCTCAAATTGAACCACTTGGTTGATGACAAGATGCATGCGCGTTCAACTGGTTCTTACTCTCTTGTTACACAGCAACCGCTTGGTGGTAAAGCACAATTCGGTGGTCAGCGTTTCGGTGAGATGGAGGTCTGGGCACTCGAAGCTTACGGCGCAGCATATACTCTCCAAGAGATGTTAACTGTTAAGTCGGATGACGTTGAAGGTCGTACACGCATCTATAAGAATATTGTAGATGGTAACCATTATATGGACCCGGGTATGCCTGAATCGTTCAACGTATTGACCAAAGAGATCCGTTCTTTAGGTATCAACATTGAACTGAAAAATGGTGACTAAGTCGTAAGACTCACGATTTTTTAGGTAAAAACAATATTTGTGACCCAGTCGGGTAAGCATTGCTTCCCGACACACGGAGAAAAAAATTGAAAGACTTGCTCGATATCATGCGTAAGAAAACGGACTCAGATGGTCATGCACCAATTGAGTTTGACCGTATCCGTATTGGTCTTGCGTCACCAGAAATGATTAAGTCATGGTCTCATGGTGAAGTTAAAAAACCTGAGACAATTAACTACCGTACTTTTAAACCTGAACGTGACGGTTTGTTCTGTGCCAAAATTTTTGGTCCAGTAAAAGATTACGAATGCTTGTGTGGTAAATACAAGCGTATGAAATACAAAGGCGTCATTTGTGAAAAATGTGGCGTTGAAGTAACTACAGCGAAAGTTCGTCGTGAACGTATGGGTCACATTGAACTTGCTTCTCCAGTTGCACATATCTGGTTCTTAAAATCGTTACCGAGCCGTATCGGTTTATTATTAGATATGACACTTCGTGATATCGAACGTGTATTGTATTTCGAATCATACGTTGTAACTGACCCAGGTATGACTCCGTTTGAAAAGTATCAACTTTTAACAGACGAAGAATACTTCAATGCACTTGAAGAACACGGTGATGAATTCACTGCGAAAATGGGTGCAGAAGCGGTTCAGGACTTGTTGAAAGATATCGATCTTGAAGCTGAAATCGCACGTTTACGTGAAGAAATTCCTCAAACAACTTCTGAAACGAAGTTGAAAAAAGCGTCTAAACGCTTGAAATTGATGGAAGCATTCAAAGATTCAAACAACAAGCCAGAATGGATGGTGATGAATGTACTTCCAGTACTTCCACCTGATTTACGTCCATTAGTTCCACTTGAAGGTGGTCGTTTCGCGACTTCTGACTTGAACGATTTATACCGTCGTGTCATTAACCGTAACAACCGTTTGAAGCGTCTTCTTGACCTTGCTGCTCCAGATATCATCGTACGTAACGAAAAACGTATGTTACAAGAATCTGTAGATGCATTGCTTGATAACGGTCGTCGTGGTCGTGCAATTACTGGTTCTAACAAGCGTCCATTAAAATCTTTGGCAGATATGATCAAAGGTAAACAAGGTCGTTTCCGTCAGAACTTATTAGGTAAGCGTGTTGACTATTCTGGTCGTTCGGTAATTACTGTAGGTCCTACTTTACGTCTTCACCAATGTGGTCTTCCGAAGAAAATGGCACTTGAATTATTCAAGCCATTCATTTTCGCGAAACTACAAGCTTCAGGTCAGGCAACTACCATTAAAGCTGCGAAGAAAATGGTTGAGCGTGAGACTCCGGAAGTTTGGGACGTTCTTGCTTCTGTAATTCGTCAACACCCAGTAATGTTGAACCGTGCGCCAACACTTCACCGTTTAGGTCTTCAAGCATTTGAACCTATTCTTATTGAAGGTAAGGCAATCCGTCTTCACCCACTCGTTTGTGCTGCGTTTAACGCCGACTTCGATGGTGACCAAATGGCGGTACACGTTCCATTGACACTTGAAGCACAGTTAGAAGCTCGTGCATTGATGATGTCAACAAACAACATCTTGTCACCAGCAAACGGTGAGCCAATCATCGTTCCTTCTCAGGACGTTGTCTTGGGTCTTTACTACATCACACGTGATGCTGTAAATGCCAAAGGTGAAGGCATGGTGTTCGCGGATACTCATGAAGTAAACCGTGCACTTGCTACTGGTCAGGTTGCGATCCATGCGCGTGTTAAAGTACGTGTACACCAAACTGTTATCAATGAAAATGGTGAACGTGAACACCAAACTATTATTGTTGATACAACACCTGGTCGTTGTTTGCTTTGGGAAATTGTTCCACAAGGCTTGAGCTTTGACATGATCAACCTTGAGATGACTAAAAAGAACATCTCTAAATTGATCAACTCTTGCTACCGTAAACTTGGTTTGAAAGATACAGTTATCTTTGCTGACCAATTAATGTACTTGGGCTTCCGTCAAGCGACTCGTTCAGGTGTATCTGTAGGTATGGAAGACATGCTCATTCCACCTACTAAGCACACAATTATTGATAAAGCAGAAACAGAAGTTCGTGAAATCGAACAACAGTTCGAACAAGGTTTCGTAACTGCTGGTGAGCGTTATAACAAAGTTGTCGATATCTGGGCGCGTACAAACGACCAAGTTGCTAAAGCAATGATGGATAACTTGTCTTATACACTTGTTAAAAACAAACAAGGTGAAGACGAGAAACAAAAATCATTCAACAGCATCTATATGATGTCTGACTCGGGTGCCCGTGGTAGTGCGGCGCAGATTCGTCAGCTTGCTGGTATGCGTGGTTTGATGGCAAAACCGGATGGCTCGATTATTGAGACTCCGATTAAAGCGAACTTCCGTGAAGGTTTAACAGTACTTCAGTACTTTATTTCAACACACGGTGCGCGTAAAGGTTTGGCCGATACAGCATTGAAAACTGCGAACTCTGGTTACTTGACTCGTCGTCTTGTAGACGTAGCGCAAGACTTGGTAATTACTGAACCTGACTGTGGTACAGCGGGTGGTTTAGTAATGACTCCATTCATTCAGGGTGGTGATGTCATCGAGCCATTACGTGACCGCGTATTAGGTCGTGTAACTGCTGAAGACGTACGTCGTGCATCTGATGATGAAGTTGTATTACCTCGTGGTACGTTAATTGACGAGAAAATCGCAGCTCAGCTTGAAGAAGCTGGTGTCGATGAAGTTAAAGTACGCTCTGTAATCGCATGTGAATCAACATTCGGTGTATGTGCTCGTTGTTATGGTCGTGACCTTGCACGTGGTCACTTGGTGAACCCAGGTGAATCAGTCGGTGTAATGGCTGCACAGTCAATCGGTGAGCCGGGTACACAGTTAACGATGCGTACGTTCCACGTTGGTGGTGCTGCGAGCCGAACTTCTGCTGCGAACAGTGTTCAAGTACGTAACAAAGGTACTGTACGTTTCCATAACGTGAAAACTGTACAACATGCAAAAGGCCATTTGGTTTCAGTTTCACGTTCAGGTGAAATTGGTATTGCCGATGATTTAGGTCGTGAGCGTGAGCGTTACAAACTTCCTTACGGTGCAAGCATCTTGTTGAAAGATGGTGAAGCTGTAGAAGCTGGCGGTATCGTAGCGACTTGGGATCCGCATACACATCCATTAGTAACAGAAGTTGCTGGTAAAGCGCGTTTCAGCCAAATCGCTGATGGCGTAACTGCAACATCGAAAACTGATGATGCAACTGGTATGACTACTGTTGAAATCTTGCCTGTAACAGCTCGTCCTGCTTCTGGTAAAGATCTACGTCCTGCAATTGTGTTGGATACAACAGATGGCGGCGAACAGTTCTACTTCTTACCACAAAACACAATCGTAACTGTCCGTGATGGCGAAACGATTGGTGTGGGTGACGTTATTGGTCGTGTACCACAAGAAACATCACGTACTCGTGATATTACCGGTGGTCTTCCGCGTGTAGCTGACTTGTTCGAAGCGCGTAAGCCAAAAGAGCATGCGATTCTTGCTGAAGTATCAGGTGTTGTAAGCTTCGGTAAAGAGACTAAGGGTAAAAACCGTTTGGTAATTACTCCGGATGATGGTTCTGAGATTTACGAAGAATTGATTCCAAAATGGCGTCAAATCAACGTATTCGAAGGCGAGCATGTAAACCGTGGTGAGACTATTTCTGATGGTCCACAAAACCCACATGACATCTTGCGTTTGAAGGGCGAAGTTGCATTAACTAACTACATCGTGAACGAAGTTCAAGACGTTTACCGTCTCCAAGGTGTAAAAATCAACGATAAGCACATTGAAGTTATCGTACGTCAAATGTTGCGTAAAGTTGATATCACTGATGGCGGTGATACAAGCTTCATCAAAGGCGAGCAAGTGGATTACATCCGTGTTGTTCAAGAGAACCAAGCTGTCTTGGCTCAGAACAAGTTCCCTGCGAAGTTTGAACGTCAATTGATGGGTATTACTAAAGCGTCGCTTTCTACTGACTCGTTCATCTCTGCTGCATCGTTCCAGGAAACAACTCGTGTGTTAACTGAAGCGGCTGTAACAGGTAAAGAAGATGATTTACGTGGCTTGAAAGAAAACGTTGTAGTAGGTCGCTTGATTCCAGCAGGTACTGGTCTTGCGTACCACTTAGAGCGTCGTCGTCAAGAAGCAGAAGCTGCAGAGCATGAGCTTCATAATGACTTCAGCGAAGTAGACCAAGCATTCAGCCAAGCATTAAACTCTGAACAATTCTAAGTTTAGAATGGCACTAAAAAAGGCACCTTAGGGTGCCTTTTTTATTTATATTTATTTATAACAATTTTAAATTGTAATTACATAAATATATTAAAGAGCAATTATTTTATTACTTAAGCGGGATAAAGACTCCACAAAAACACATTAGGCTACCTGCTTATGAAGACTGGAGTAAATCTAATGAAAAAAATGATGATGATTGTTAGTATTGGCCTGATGTCTACAACTTTGTTTGTTGGTTGTCAGAATGCAAGCCCAGAAAGTCAACGTATTGGTTCAGCTGCTATTGGTGGTGGCGCAGGTGGTGCGGTAGGAAAACACATGGGCGGTAATATAGGTGCAGGTCTAGGAGCGGCACTCGGTGCAGGTGTTGCGGCTAATGCAAAAGGGTCTAGCAGTAAAACCGTACGTAATAGTGCAATTGGTGCTGGTGTCGGCGCTGTATTAGGTGGAGCAATTATTGGTGGTGACGCTGGTGCTGCTACAGGTGGAGCATTGGGTGGTAGTGCCGGTGCAGCCTATGAAGAGAAGAAAGGGAAGTACTAAAAATATCCTTAAATAATTGTTAAACTAAAGAAGTCTTTATGTGATTAAAGACTTCTTTTTTATAATTAAAATTTGGCTTAATAAATATAAAAGGCAGAGCTTTACAAAATATCAATCGATTAGGACAGACGGATAACACAATCTGATCAAATTCCTCATAAAAGGGGATTATTCTTTTCTCTAGAACAGATCATTGTGAGAACGGTCATGAAAAAAACAATTGGATTAGTTTCTGCTTTAATGTTGTCTACACTTATGTTCACAGGCTGCCAAAATATGAGCCCATCTGACCAACGTATTGGTGCAGCAGCAGCAGGTGGAGCACTTGGTGGTGGTTTAGGTAACCATGTAGGTGGAGGTATTGGTGCAGGCTTAGGCGCAGCGGTAGGTGCAGGCGTAGGCTCTAATACCCAAGGCGGCAGTAAACAGACAACGACTAAGAGTGCGATTGGTGCTGGTATCGGTTCAGTCGTAGGTAAAGCACTGATTGGTGGTGACTCTGGTGCTGCAATTGGCGGTGCGATCGGTGGTGGTGCTGGTGCTGCGATTGAAGAGAAAAGATAAAAAATTAACAAATAAAAAAATAAGCGCTTTTAGCGCTTATTTTTTATTGAGGAAAAGGTTTCGCTTTTTTACGTCTGATATAAAGCGTTTTTTGAACCTCTGCAATTCTTACCCCAGATTCATCAAAAATGTTTAGATGATATGTTCTTAAAACAGGTTCATAGTTCTCGGCAAGTTCACGAATTTGTTCTATTTCAGCTAAATCAACTCGAATATCTGCATGTACAGTACTGCGTCCTGGAGAAAGAAAATTAATTTCAGCAGCTTTGTCCCAAACAATATATTTTGATCCGAGATGATGCATAAGAATCATCATATAAAATGGGTCAACCATTGAATAAAGGCTTCCACCAAAATGTGTACCGACTAAATTTTGGTTTTTCCAAGTCAGCGGCATCTTTACACGCACATGGCAAAGTTCTAAATTCATGATTTCAATATAAATCCCTGCGCCACGATAAGGGGGATAGTGATTAAATAGAAATTTTGAAATCGTAGGATTGTTCTGAAGTCTTCTTAAAATAGCCATAATAGTCAATTTTTTTTATTGCAACAGTATTCATACTAGATAAGTATCATCTTTTTTATATTGATGGCAATGCTCTATCCGACTAACGACATGATCGATTGAAAAACAAGATAGGAAATGATTATGCAGCCAAAAGTTCATACAGTAACAACAAGTGATCAACAAACGCTTTGTGCTAAAACATGGGGTGACGAAAAAAATACACCGTTGGTTTTAGTACATGGTTATCCTGACAATCAAGAAGTATGGGAATCAATCATTGAGCATTTGATCAATGACTTCTATATTGTTACTTACGATGTGCGTGGAGCTGGTTTGTCATCTATACCAAAACGTATACGTGATTATCGTTTAGAGCGTTTATCTCTAGATCTCCAAGAAGTTGTTGATGAGTTATTACCAAATCGTCAATTCCATATGGCTGCACATGATTGGGGTTCGATTCAGTCTTGGGAGTCTGCCACCGAGCCTAAGTTCAAAGGTCGTTTATTATCATACACCACCATTTCTGGACCATGTCTTGATCATGCTGCTTTATTTTTACGTGATAAATTTAAATCTTCACCAGCTCAAATCTTAAAAATATTAACCAAATCTTGGTATATCGGGGCATTCCATCTTCCGTTAATAGCACCAACTGTATGGTCTCTATTTAGTCCTGAAAAATGGGGTAAAGTTCTTACTCAGCTAGAAAGGAAAAGTAATTTACCTTTAAATAATAATATTAATGCCGATGGAAAATATGGCATTAATTTATATCGTGCCAATTTTATTCCTCGCTTAACTGACCCACGTCAACGTTATGCACAGTGTCCAGTAAAAGCGGTTATTTTAAAATATGATACTTTTGTAAGCCCAGAATACATCACTGAGGCTATGCCAAAGTGGGTAGAAAAATTTGAGTATGTAGAGCTTGAAGCAAATCACTGGGCTGTACTTAGTCAACCTGAAAAAATTGCGGATTATATACGTCAATTTATCGTGAAAAATATATAAATAAAAATTATAGGATAGCAATCGCTCAATTTAAACTCTGTTAAAATGGCGCCCTCGTTTCATTTAGTTCAAAGTTATGTTTGCGATTATTGCAGCGGTTGCTGTCATGTTTGGCCTTTCACTAGGGCGTGTTCCAGTCGTATTTGCATTGGTCATTGGCGCTTTGACTGGCGGCTTGTTGGCTGGTTTAGGGCTACAAGGTACTTTAGATGCATTTAACAATGGCTTGGGCGGTGGTGCAAAAATTGCGCTAGCTTATGGCGTGTTGGGTGCTTTCGCTTTAGCTTTAGCACGTTCAGGTTTACCTGATCTTTTAGCTTATAAACTTGTTAAAAGTCTCAAAAATGACGCAGATATACGTGCACAAATGCAGGTGAAATTTCTCATTTTTAGTACGATTGGACTTGCAGCTATCGCATCACAGAATGTAATTCCTGTACATATCGCATTTATACCTGTCTTAATTCCGCCCTTACTTATTGTATTTAATCATTTACGTTTAGATCGTAGAGCAGTCGCTTGTGTACTTACGTTTGGTTTAGTCGCTACCTATATGTTCTTACCAATGGGATTTGGTGCAATTTTCTTAAATGATATTTTAGCGCATAACATTAATCATTTTGGTCAAAGCTATGGTTTTCATATCAGTAATGATCAAATTCCACGAGCAATGTTAATCCCTGTATCGGGAATGTTCTTAGGGATGCTAATAGCTGTTTTTATTAGCTATCGTAAACCTCGAGATTACCAAGATAAAACATTACATAATGCTACTCGTAGTATTGCTGGAGAAATGATTCAGGAACAACAAGCTCCTCAAATTGCACGGTTTACCTTGTTTATGGCTGCTTTTGCAGTAATAGCTACAATTATTGTTCAACTTTATTCAGACTCTATGATTGTCGCAGGGCTGGTAGGTGTTGCGATTTTGAGCTGTGCAGGAATTTTCAAATGGAAAGAAGCTGATGATGTTATCGTTAGTGGTATGAGAATGATGGCATTGGTTGGCTTTACCATGATTGCTGCTCAAGGCTTTGCAGCGGTAATTGAGGCAACACATCAAGTTCCTGAATTGGTCAAAGCCACAGCTGGATGGATTGGTGATAGTAAAGCACTTGCTGCTTTTGTGATGTTGTTAGTGGGATTATTGATTACTTTAGGAATTGGTTCTTCATTTTCTACTGTGCCAATTTTGGCAATCATGTACGTACCTTTGTGTTTACAATTTGGTTTCTCTCCTATGGCTACAATTGCACTTATTGGTACAGCAGCAGCATTAGGTGATGCTGGATCACCAGCCTCTGACTCAACCTTAGGGCCAACAGCTGGTTTAGGGGTAGACGGGCAACATGATCATATTTGGGATACGGTTGTACCTACTTTTGTTCACTTCAATATTCCGCTATTAATTTTTGGCTGGATCGCTGCAATGGTTTTATAAAGTTTTTATAAAATATTGAATCATAAACCTTCTTAATCATGATCTTTAGATTTAAATTAAGAAGGTTTTTTATTGTCTAAATAAAACATGTATTCAAAATAAATTATATTAAAATACTCGGAATTTTAAAGTATATTAAAATGGTTGGTAATATAAAATAATCTTGATTAGTAAGGTTGGAATAAAACCTATTAAAATAGTTGGGTAATATATAATTTTATTTAAAACAGTAGTTTAAAAATAAACTATAAAATAATTTTATAATGAGTATTGCATGGGTTTAAAATAAATGTTTATTATAAATATAAATAAGGTTGGAGATATTAAAGTGTTCAAAAAAGCTTTGGTTATTGCATTAATGGGGATGTCTTCTTTTACTTTTGCTGGTAACTGGCAAGTGAAATTTGGTGGTAGTGTTATTGCGCCATCAGAAGATACGACACTTGCTGAAAACACTGTAGTTGAAGCAGATGATGAATATGCTTTTACACCATCAGTAGAATACTTCTTTGGCCAGTCTCCATTTTCGGCAGAATTATTATTAGCAGCGCCTGTTAATCATGATGTGTTGTTAAATGGAAATAAGGTAGCACGTATTAAACAATTACCGCCAACGATTACTGCTAAATATCATTTTAAAAATTCGACTCGTTTCACACCTTATATTGGTGTTGGTGCTACAGCATTTATTGCTTGGGATGAAGATGGTATTGTAAAAGATGTAAAAGAAGACTTTGGCGTGGCAGGACAAGTTGGTTTTAATTTCCAACCTGCTGATGCTAAAAACTGGGGTGTATTTGTAGATGTACGTTATGCTGATTTAAGCCCAGAAGTTACTTTAACAAATGGTGCTAAATTTGATCTAGATATTAATCCTTTTGTTTACACTTTGGGTTATAGCTATAAATTTTAAGCATAATAATAAATAGAAAAATATAATAATAAACCTAGACTCAGGCACCTCACATATATTTTATGTGAGGTTTTTTTATGGATTTTATTTGCACTAAAAAAGCATAAAACAGACAGTTTTACACATATTTTCTGCAAGTTTTTTTCTAAACTAATTTCTATTCATTACAAGCATGGGAATAAAAATATGAATAACAAATTAGCGATTTGTTTAGCACTCTTGAGCGGTATTGCTTTTACTCAAAATTTACAAGCTGCAAGTTTTTCTTGCGATGCTGCAAAAACGAAAACGGAAAAAAGTATTTGTAAAAACCGTTCTTTAAATGATGCAGATGTAAAAATGGCAACGACGTATCAAATCGTTCTGCATGCTTTACCTATGGGTGGGCGAGATAATCAGAAAGATACTCAGCAGCAATGGCTGAAAAAAAGAAACGCTTGTGCTGCAAATGTCAGTTGTATTGGCAAAGCTTACCAACAACGTCAAAAGCAGTTAGATGCGATATTGCAAGATAGGGTGTTAAGCCACGGCCCATTTTAATTAGAGTAAAAATTTTTGATATTCAGGATTGAAAAATTCTAGAAGTACTCCATTCATAAAGCATTCGAGAACAAACAGCTTCAAAATTTAAGGAGTGATTTATGAGTGAACAAGCATCACAAAATTATAGTTTCCAAGCAGAAGTAGCCCAGCTTTTACATTTAGTGACGCATTCTCTCTATTCTAACCCTGAGATTTTCTTACGTGAGCTTATCTCTAATGCATCAGATGCATGTGATAAGTTACGTTTTGAAGGAATCAATCATCCTGAATATTATGAAAATGATCCAGACTTACATGTACGAATCAGCTTAAATAAAGAAGATAAAACGTTAACGATTTCTGATAACGGTATTGGTTTAAGCCAACAAGAAGCAATTGATAACTTGGGTACAATTGCTAAGTCAGGCACTAAAGATTTCATGTCAAAATTGACTGGCGATCAAAAAGCAGATGCTCAGTTGATTGGTCAATTTGGTGTGGGTTTCTATTCAGGTTTTATTGTTGCCGACAAGATTACGGTTGAATCACGCCGTGCGGGTCTAGAGACATCTGAAGGGGTGCGCTGGATTAGTGGTGGTACAGGCGAGTTTGAAGTTCAGCAAATTGATAAGGCCTCACGTGGTACTGACATTATTCTTCACTTACGTGATGATGCACTTGATTATTTAGAATCTTATAAAGTTAAGCAAATCGTTAATAAATACTCTGACCACATTAGCTTGCCAATTGAAATGCAAAAAGAAGTTTGGCAAGAAGAAGAGGTTGCTGAAGGTGAAGAGCCTAAAGGTGGCCGAATGGTCAAAACTGACGAGTGGGAAGCGATTAACTCGGCAAGTGCTTTATGGACACGTAACAAGAGTGAAGTGACTGAAGAGCAATATATTGAGTTTTATAAAAACTTAACTCATGACTTTGAAGCGCCACTGGCTTGGGCACATAACCGTGTTGAAGGTAGTACGGAATATACCCAGTTACTTTATATTCCAAGTAAAGCACCTCATGACATTTTTACTCGTGAAGCAAAAGCGGGAATTAAGCTATATGTAAAACGCGTCTTTATTATGGATGATGCGGATAATTTGATTCCAAACTATTTACGCTTTGTTCAAGGTGTAGTGGACAGTGCTGATTTACCGCTTAATGTTAGTCGTGAATTGTTGCAAGAAAGCCGTGATGTCAAAACGATTCGTGAAGGTAATGCACGCCGTGTATTAACTGTACTTGATGGTTTGGCTAAATCGGAAGATGAAAAAGACCAAGAAAAATTCAAGACTTTCTACAGTGAATTTGGTTCAGTACTTAAAGAAGGCTTGGGCGAAGACTTTGGTAATCGTGAACGTATTTTAAAATTATTACGTTATGCGACTTCAACAAATGATGAAGTAACGACTTCTTTTGCTGACTATAAGGCACGTATGAAAGAGGGGCAAAAAGCCATCTATTATGTGACTGCTGACAGTCTAGCAGCAGCGAAAAACTCGCCGCAGCTTGAGTTGTTTAAGAAAAAAGGTATTGAAGTATTATTAATGGCAGAGCGTGTTGATGAATGGGCAATGAATTTTGTCCAAGAGTTTGACGGTACTCCATTAAAGAATGTATCTAAAGGCGCGGTTGATTTAGGTGATTTGCAAGATGCCGAAGAGAAAAAGGCACTTGAGCAAGCGGCTGAACAGTTTAAGCCTGTGGTTGAGAAATTAAGTGATTCGTTGAAGGCTAAAACTAAAGAAGTACGTGTAACAACTCGTTTGGTAGATTCTCCTGCATGTTTAGTAACAAGTGAGGGTGAGTTGTCTCCACAACTTATTCGTATGCTTAAACAAGCGGGGCAAGCTGTACCTGAAATCAAGCCAATTTTAGAAATTAACCCTGAGCATCCTTTGGTGAAAAAACTTGAAGGTTCAGAACAGTTTGATGATTTGGCAAACGTAATTTTTGATCAGGCTGTGATTGCAGAAGGTGGTTTACCAGAAGACCCAGCAGCTTATGTGAAGCGTATTAATAGCTTATTGTTGAAATAATTTTTTGATATAAAAAAGCCTCTGAACTGTCAGGGGCTTTTTTGTGGATAAAGAAAGAGTTATCCACAACTTGATGATTTTTGGTTAAAAATTAGCTTCAAGATTCATTTGCACACTAAGTTGATGCTTAGGATCATCATCAAGATGATTAAAAAAATTAAGATCATTTTGCATAAAAATCCAATCTCGCCATATAGGCTGACGCCATGAAATATAAGGACCCCAGCTATTTAGTCGCATATCATTTTTGGTATATACACCACCGCTATAAATACCGTAAGTCAGACTATTATCTTTTAAAAACTCAAATTGTTGAAAAGTCCAATTGCCCCAGTTGTATTCTTCATTTTCGCTCTTATTCACATTAAATTTATTAGAAAATAATGTGTTATCTTGCATTTTTTGCGTTAGGTTTAGCGTGGTTTCAGTGTAGTTTCGGCTAGTAGAGCCATAGCGAAATATCTGCTCTGTATCAAAGCTAATGTTATGTCTCAAATTCCATTTCTTTTTTGCCAGAAACTGGACATACACATCACTCTCAGAGTTAGATCCTAAATCAAGGTCATTTTCAAAAGGCATCCATTTTGAAATGGTGGTCCAGCTTGCACTCAGTGGATTAGTAGCCGAAACCTGTGCCGATGAGGTCTTCTTCTTTTTCTTACCAAAGGCTTTATAAGTTTGTTCAGGCTGAGTCGCACGTTTCCATAACGTATCATTTCCAAATACAGCCATAAGTTCTTGAATTAAACCAGCATCAGATAAAGCATTGTGTGCTTCTACTTCACAAGGTGAGTGTGAAAGTGATTGTCTTTTTACTTTAGCGAAGCTTGTAGAAGAATAGGGGTAACGCCGTGACCGTTGGTGTTTTAAAGAGTTATAAAAAAATTGAGTGTGTGGAAGTAAAGCTAATAGACCTAAACTATAAATACAAATGAAGACTGTCGATTTATTTTGAAATGGAGAAGAAAATTGATTCATTTTTAAAGATAAGGAATCAAAAATAAAATTAGAACAATACTTTAAAAGGCTAATCTTAAAATTTTATTTAAAAGTATTTTCTTATTCATCACCTTGGATAAGGTTCCAAGGTGATGTTTGCTAGCTTAGAAAAGTGCTTCTAAACGTAAGAAGGTGCTGACAAAATGGTTACGATCTTCGCGGTGGTCATTAAAGTAATTTACATCGCCTTGTACAAAGAACCATTCACGTAAAACGGGTTGGCGCCATGAAACAAACGGTCCCCAACTGTTTAAACGCAAGTCATTGTCGTTGTAATAACCGCTAGTATAAATACCATAGTTAAAACGGTTGTTTGCAAAGAAACTGTGTTCGCGGAAAGTTCGGTTTTCCCAAGCTAGATCATCATCCTGATCATCAGCATAGGTCAGGCTGAACTGATTCGATAAAAACGGTTGATTTGGCCTAGCATGTGTAAGTTCAAGATTGCTACGCAGATAGTTTTCGCTGTCTATGCCGTAACGATAAATTTGCTCTGCATAAAACTTAAAATCATTACGAAGTTGCCAGTCTCTTGATGCTTTTAAACGAACATAAATATCGTCTCCAGAACGAATACCTAAGTCAGCATCTGTTTCAAAAGGTAACTTTTTCGAGAAATTTGACCAACGTAAAGCGATTGAGCTGTTGTCATCTCGAGTTCGTTTACCATCTAACTTTTTATTTGGATCTTGATTGGGATTCTGATTGACATTGGCTGGGCTATTATTAAATTCGTCATCTAACGAGTCATCACCAAATACCACGCTAATGCGTTTCTCTAGAGTAGGTAATTTAATCTTACCGCGAATTCTGGGTTTGATTTCATAGTTATCGTATTCATTCCAATAGTTATCGACCATGACACGAATGGTTGCGGTAGCTGGCTTTTGTGGATCGACTTCACCAAACCAATTATCAATTTTTTCAGAAGTACGATCGGCCCAATTACGAATTTTCTTTTGCTTACGGTCAACCCAGGTTTGATCTTCTGTTTGTTCGGTAGGTGGAACAATAGGTTGATTAGACTGCTCTGGAAAAATAGTTGGAGTCGCGTCCACCCAGCGCGGAATTTGATCTAACAGATTTTCATCTGAGTTAACTTCGGTTTGTACTCCAGATGATGTACTTCCTACTTGTTGGTTTGTAGAAGAAGAGACCGTCTCTGCATGAGCGATGCATACTGAACCAAATCCAATAGTTAAAAGTGCAAAAAGCTGCCGGTATGGCATTACATGAAATGTTTTCATATCTATCTTTATGTTTTGTTGTTGTTTCCACTTTTGTTGATTTTTCTAATAAAATCAAGAGGGAGACACAAAAGTTAAGTAAATTTAACTTTTTTTACATATTTGAAATAAATGAAAAAGTTTAAGCTAGTAGCGGTTATTTTTAGCCAAAAAAAATCCCCCAGTGAAGGGGGACGATAGATCAAGGAAACTTTAAATTCCGATCATTAAACACATAAAAAACAGAACATTACAGCGCGAATATTCTAAGCGGCAATAATAAACTGATTTTTAGCAATTAGATAGTTCTTTTTTTAGAACGCTCTATTGCTAAAATGGTGATAAAACATACGATTTGATCACATTTTAATTGTGTTGATCTATTTCTTTGGAATATCACATGATTCATCAGTACAAACAGCTGCATCATCTTGCTCGACTTCTTCAGTATTTGCTTTGATTTGCGCTTTTTCTAAAACTTGTAAAAAGACTTCACGAGGTTGAGCACCAGCAAGCGCGATTCTTTGGTCGAATACAAAAAATGGCACGCCAGTTACATTGAGCTGCTCTTGAGCAATTTTTTCATCATGACGGACAAAGTCAGATAGTTCGTTGGTATCTAATACATATTCAACTTCGGCATTATCAAGGCCAATACGAGATGCAATTTCTTCTACGACTTCACGTTCGCCAATTGCGAGACCTTCGGTCATATAAGCATGGAAAAAAGCTTCTTTTGCTTGGTTGCCTAAACCTTTGCTTTGTGCAAGGTGAATAATACGGTGTGCATTAAAACTATTGCCTGAGTTGGCTTTTTGCCATTGAAAATCAATACCTTCAGAGGCAGCCATGGCCGCAATATTGCGTTCCATTTCTTCCATCTCTTCATAGGTACGGCCGTATTTTTTAGCCAAACGTTCTGTATTTGAAGTGTCATGTTTTGCTGGCGCATCAGGATCTAATTCAAAACTATGCCAGTGAATTTCAAGATCAATACCTGCTTCAGCAGCGACATGTTCAAGGCGTTTTTTGCCGATATAACAGAAAGGGCAAACTACATCAGACCAGACATCAACACGCATGGGAGAATCTCATAAATTTTAATTACCCATCATAATAGGGATGATGGATAAGGATTTAAAGCTTTGAGTAGCGAATACAGTGTTGCGTATTGTGAAATAAATGGCATATAAAGAAGAATAAGCTCTATTTTATAACGATAAAGAGCAAAACTATAAGAATGGAAATAGGAGGTGTGTATGCGCCGAGTTTTGATTGCGATTGCAAGTCTGGTTGTTATCACAAGCATTATTTTTTTCACCTATCAACATATCAAACAGCAGCAGGCCAAAGACAGTAGTCAAATGTTTGATGTCGTCATGACTGAAAAAATGAATCAGCTTTATGAACAAGCACAAGATTGGTCTAAACCCGTCCAGCTCGATATTCATGATAAGCGTTTGGCAGGGCACTATAAGCAAATTTCAGAATTTCTCTTAAGTTATTGGATTCAAAATATAAATGCACGTAATGAATATTTAAGAGAATTAAAAGCAGCAAAGTGGGATACTTTTTTAAATGTTGATCGTTTAGATCTTGATAAAAAACAGAAGTATGTGGAAACAGAAAAAATGTTAGCCGATGTTCGTACGGCTTCAGATAAATATCAAACTCAATATGAAAAAATTCATAAAACTTTCTTAGCAAAAGTTCAGGAATTATCTGTGGATGCAGAGATGAGGCAACTGCTGGAAATGAAATTGGGGTCTCAACAAAAAGCAGATCAAGATCATGCAATTTTTATGATTGAGCTACAAATTTTAGATAAAGCTGAACAAATGTTTAAGCTTCTAAAAAATTATGAATGGCAAAAGAAAGATCAGATGATTCTTTTTCATGAAAATGCTCAGGTCAAAAAGTTTAATGGGCTTTATCAAGATGTTCTAAAGCTAAATGCAAAAATTGAAAAAATTAAGAAAAAAAATGTAGCTGCGCTCGAAGGAGATTTAAAAGAATAAATTGAACGTGAGCATCAAAATTTATGGATTGGTGCTCTCAGCTTTCCCTTTACTTAAAAAAGATTGTAATAAACTTTGAGAAGATTGTAGTTTGTTTAACTGCTCAGACACATGCATGAGTTCAGTTTGCAGTTTTTCTTGAACCACTGAGCATAGTGTAAATACGCGTTCATCTAAATCAAAACAAGGCAGCAAGACCTGAATATCTTTTAGATGCATGCCTGCATCATTTAATATTTTAATTTTCTTAATATTTTCAATATCTTTTTGCGTATAACTTCGGTAGTTATTACTTGCTCGATAAGGCTTTATAAGCCCTAAACTCTCATAATAACGCAGCATACGAGGGCTTACTTTTGTGAGTTCGGCAACTTTAGCTAAGTTCATAAAATGGGGTTGACCTTAACACTGGTGTCATAGTTTAGCATGTTTTTATCTTTCAAAATGGTACTTGTTCCATGATCAGAAAACTCATTTTATTGGTGTTATTCGGCTTCATGTCATTTATTGCAAATGCCAAAATAATTGAACTTCGGGAGAACAACATGCGTCAAATATTTGTACTTCATGGTTATTCAGCTTCTATAGATGATCACTGGTTTTTAGACCTAAAACATCAAATAGAAGATGAGCATACAACCGTTACCTTAATTCCATTTCCAGATTCTGAGCATCCTGATGTAGATGCATGGCAAAAGGTTTTAGATCAACAGATCCCTAAGGTGGATGAAAATACTTATTTTGTTGCGCACAGTTTAGGGGTGATTACGTTACTGCACTTTTTGCAAAGACATGATTATCAAAATATTGGAGGAATGATTTTAGTATCTGGATTCTCTGGACCAATTTCAGTTTCTTCACCTCTTAGTCCTTATATAACAAAGAGTAAAGTCGACACCAACTATTTCCGTGACATAAAGAAAAAGCTGGTTTATTTGTCTGATAATGATGATTTGGTTCCACCACAACTAACGATTCAATTGGCTAAGGATATTGATGCGCCTTATATTACCGTTCCTAATGGTGGGCACTTTTTAGGTCGGGAAGGTTATACGGAATTTCCGCAATTAGTCGATTCTTTAAAAGAAATATTAGAAAATTGATAAAAAATCCCCGCATTGAGCGGGATTTTTTATCTTTACTGAAATTTGTAATTTTTATTCCTAATCTATTAAGGCTGGTAAATGATACCCATGACTTTCGCAGGTAAAGCGATAATATCGAAAGTTAAGGTAAACGGAAGCAGTGGTAAACTTGCTAGCTTCTCCTTAGTTGATAAGGGCACTTTTCCGCTTTTATCATGAAGATATTGGATTCTAACGTGATATGGCTTAGATAAAGGGGTTATTTTTTTAAGATTGTTTACAGGAGGATAAACAGTTCCTCTAAGATTTAACTCAAATTTATGTAGTTCTAATGTCTTTTCATAGTCACATGGAACTACACCATATTGTTTAAATAAAGCTGATTCTTTCTCGTTCAATTTCCCATTAGGTGGGGTGTAAGAAAATCTAATATGTCCGTAAAAATGGTTACTATTCGAAGCTGGAGCATTAAAATCTAGCTCATTACTTATTTGAATATATTGTGGATTTAATTGACTAATTAATTGAATGAAATCGTTACCGCCTTTACTAATGACATAACTATATTTTTTCCCTGCGATAACAATACTGTCCTCTGGTTCATTTGGGAGAGATACTGATGGTTTACCGAATGCAATTACATCATCTTCTGTTAAAGTGATCCATTCATAGCCTGAGTCGTATTTTGTAAATAGCTCTCGCGTGTTTTCACCAATAATTCGATTACTCACACAACCAGTGAGAAAGAAACTGGCTAGTAAGCAGCTCATAAGAATATTCTGATTTAATATTTTAAAGTTCATTATTTCTGTCGAATTCAATAGATTTATAAAAAGCTGACTATAAACAAAAAATCGTAATATTTAAATCTGGCAATATAATATGACTTAGCCACATTCAGATTAATTTCTAAAATCTTTTATGAATTTCTTTTTAATAATTTTAAAAATCTAACGTTATTTACCGTTTATCTGAGCATTACTGAATCAAAAATGACTTTGTTGTAGCCTATTTATAGAACATTTTATTTAGTCATCATTTTGAGTTCGCGTAGGGTGACTGATCTTGGGAGCCAGTTATGAACTTTCTAAAACAATCAGCCTTTATTGCTGTATTTGCTTTTATGGGTTTACCAACTGTTCAAGCAGAAGAAGTGGCTACTTTACCAACAATTCGCGTTATGGCCGAATCTGAGCTACGTGAAGAAGTAGGCTTTGTCCCATTTCAAGAAGATAAAAAAGTGCGTCAGGCTCTACAACATCGTGAGTATAAAACTCATAACGATATACAGAATGCTTTAGTCCCTGAAGGCATGACTACAGTAGATTATCAGCCAGTCATGGCACAGCCAGACTTGTCTCAGCTTTCTCCATTTCTACAAGAGTATATTTTAGCTGTAGCGGGCGGGATTCAGTCTTCTGATCCAACCAATGGTCTTTTTGAAATGTTAAAGCCGCTGAACATTAACCGAAGTAATGTCGATGCTTATCGTGAAGGTACGATGAAAGTAAATTTAGATGATATTTTGAAATTACAGCAACAAATCCAAGATGGTTTAAAAGGCCGATAAAAAAAATCCCCGCACTAAGCGGGGACAGTAGTTTTATAGTTAATAAATATTTATTGAACAATAGTCAATTTTGGTCTTTTTGACTCTTTATAATCTGTAAATAAGGTGAGTGAACGAAAAGTTAGGTTATCAAAATCTTCCCAAGAGATACCTATTTCATTGAGCATTTCATTTATTGAAAAATTGCCTTTCGCATCTAAAAGTTTTAATAATTTTAGATACAGAATTGATTGATCGTGGTGAGTTGGTTGAGGCTCATTTTTGTGATAGCCCAATGAGTTAATTTTCATGCAATTACTTCTATAAACCCAATCTGTAATTAAATTAAGTTTATGGGATTTATAATTGATCGCTTGTAATGAAACACGCCAATAACTTTTATATTTTAGCATATTGCCAATACTCATTTCATTTGGCGCTAACTCACGGAAACTTTCATTAGGCATTAAAAAACAGGAAGCGAATCTATCAGCTTCACTTTCACGTTTTTTGTAATCAATATCGTCGGTTGGTGTTTGTGTATCATAAATATGCAAAAAAATATGTGCGAGTTCATGCGCAGCATCAAACCTCGATCGTTCTGCAGATTTAAAAGTATCTAATAATACGAATGGTTGTCCATCAAGTGAAATAGAAAGCGCATCTACCTCTCTAACATTTAATGGAAGAGAGAATACCTTTATACCCTTAAGTTCCATTAAAGAAATTATATTATTAATAGGTTGTACACCTAGTCCCCATTCACTTCTTATACGTAAAGCAGTAATTTCAGGGGAGTCATCACTATCAGGATCAAGATTATAATCATCCAATATATTAAAGACAGGAAGATTCTTAATATTTCTTGAAAAATAAGAACTAATCGATTCTGCTAAAGAAATATATTCGGCGATAGAATTCGAATAAGATGCTTTGATCCTAGCTCTTGCTCTAAAATTGACTTCAGACATTCCAAACGGTGTAGAGTTCTTTTCGTAAAAAAAAGACAAAGGGACATTAAAAATCTGAGATAATTTTTTCCAAAAGTCATAGGGTACACTTCTCTCTCCACTCAAGTATTTTTTAAAAGTGGCTAAGGGAATATCAAGAGCTTCAGCTGTTCTCGAATGACTAAAACCGCGCAAATTTTGCGCGGCTTTGATACGATCAAGTTGGTACATACAAATTCTCATTAAAGCAAATTATTTAACTCTTTGAAGTTAAATAGCTTGTAAGTCTCCGAAGTCATCTTCGGTAATAGGATTGTTCTCATCCGGAATTGGTGCTTCATATGCCTCTGGAGCATTTGGAGATTCAGTCATAATTAATCTTAATGTATGATTAATAGGGTAGCACTTAGTTTTTTCATCCTCAGCAGACACCTTATAAACACCAGTAGCATATGCAATTTCAAATGGTAAGAAACTACTATTTTCAGAATCGATTAGGTTACTTGGTTGATAGTAAACAATAAAAGTTCTGAAAAATTTTTCATCCGCATAATGAGATTTATTTGATAATAATTTTAACTCAGTTGCATGACCTTTATGGCATTTTGAGGTAATTACATTTAACTCGTTTCCAAATGCTTCATCATTCGGAGACATAAATATAAGTTGTAAATTTTTCTCAGAATTAACAAGACAGGGTTGACCGTTCTTACGAATTAAAGACCATCCGAATGGTTCTAGGATCGTATCTGCATGTTCACAGATATCACCCCATCGTCCCATAGCACGACCTGGGTTCTTTTTCTTACGAATTGCGTATCCGTTATTAGATAACCGAAAAGCGAGCTGTAGTTCATCCGTAATATCAAGCCCAAGCTCAATAAGTTTGTTGTTAGCATCAGTTCCTTGTAAGATTTCACAAGGAATTTGATTTAACTCATTCCAATTCATGCTATGAAGCGTATGCTGCATAAGTTTACTCTAAGAAAAATTTGTATACTAAATATAGCATCTAATGATGACAAAAAAAGGATACAAATTAAATATGTTACCTATTAGTTTGTATCTAAATATTTCTTAAAAAAATCCCCGCACATAGCGGGGATTTTTTTATCTTGGTGTTAATTAAACACGTTCGATAATCGTTGCAATACCTTGACCAAGGCCGATACACATGGTCGCAAGACCAATTTGAGTATCTTGTTGTTCCATTACGTTTAACAAAGTCGTTGTGATACGCGCACCAGAACAACCTAGTGGGTGACCCAAAGCAATCGCACCACCATTTAAGTTAATGATGTCTTGTTTGTCATAAATACCTAAGCCTTTCATTACTGATAAGCCTTGAGCAGCAAATGCTTCGTTTAACTCGATAGTTTGAATATCAGCCATCGTTAAACCAGCACGTTTAAGTGCTTTTTGAGTTGCTGGAACTGGACCGTAACCCATGATTGCTGCGTCACAACCTGCAACTGCCATAGAGCGAATTACAGCGCGTGGTTTTAAACCTAAAGCTTGTGCGCGTTCAGCAGACATAAGTAACATTGCAGAAGCACCGTCAGATAAAGCTGAAGATGTGGCCGCAGTTACAGTACCGCCTTTCGGGTCAAATACAGGACGTAATGCTTTGAACGCTTCAAGGTTTGCATCTGGACGAATTACTTCGTCGATATCGCAAAGGATTTTAAAGCCATTTGCATCGTGGCCTTCAACACCAACGATTTCGTTTTTGAAACGACCTTCTTGAGTTGCAGCCCAAGCACGGCGGTGAGATTCAACACCAAAAGCGTCTTGCTCTTCACGGCTAATACCATTCATGCGACCTAACATTTCAGCAGTTAAGCCCATCATGTTAGATGCTTTTGCATAGTGTTTAGATGCTTCTGGGTTTAAGTCGATGCCGTGCATCATACCTACGTGGCCCATGTGCTCTACACCACCAATAATGAAGATATCACCTTGGTTTGTTGCAATCTGTGCAGCAGCAGTATGAAGCGCTTGCATAGAAGAACCACAAAGACGGTTTACTGTTTGACCAGCAACAGTTTTTGGTAAGTCAGCCAATAGGCCGATGTTACGACCAATATTCATACCTTGTTCTAGAGTCTGGTTTACACAACCCCAGATCAGGTCTTCAACTTCGTTTACATCAAACTGGTTACGAGCAACGAGTGCACGAACCAATTCAGCAGATAAGCTGTCAGCACGTACATTACGGAACATACCGTTTTTGGTTTTACCCATTGCAGAACGTACGCCATCAACGATGACAACGTCACGTGGATTTAAAGTAGCCATTCACGTTGCTCCTTAACCGTAGAATTTTTTGTTGTTAGCAGCCATGTCACGCAACATTTGTGGCGCTTCATAAGCCTTACCTAAGTGCGCATATTTGTTGCAAAGCGCAACGTATTCAGCAACACCTGTTTGGTCGATATAACGACATGGACCACCACGGAATGGAGGGAAACCTACACCCATAATCATTGCCATATCAGCTTCAGCTGCAGTTGCAACGATGTTGTCTTCTAAGCAACGAACTGTTTCGTTACAGAAAGCAAGCATCATGCGGTCAATGATTTCTTGGTTATCAAACTCGCGTTTTTCACCAGTAACGAAAGGAGCAATGATTTCATATGCTGTTGGATCAACAGTTTTTGCTTTTTTGCCTTTCTTATCGAGTTCGTATTTGTAGAAACCAACGTCATTCTTTTGACCAAGACGTTTAGCTTCGTACATTGCTTGGATTGAACCTTTGTAGTCTGGCTTCATACGGTCTGGGAAACCTTCAGCCATGACTTCTGCACCATGTACACCTGTGTCGATACCTACAACGTCGATGAGGTAAGCAGGGCCCATTGGCCAGCCAAATTTCGACATTACATTGTCAACTTGCTGGAAGTCTGCGCCGTCTTTTACAAGAAGGTCGAACGCACCGAAGTAAGGGAACAATACACGGTTAACCAAGAACCCTGGGCAGTCGTTTACAACGATTGGTGTTTTACCCATTTTTTGAGCAAGAACAACAGTAGTTGCAATCGCTTCTTCAGAAGTCTTTTCACCACGAATGACTTCTACAAGCGGCATCATGTGAACTGGGTTGAAGAAGTGCATACCAACGAAGTTTTCAGGACGTTGTAATGCTTTTGCTAAACGCGTGATTGAAATCGTAGAAGTATTAGAAGCAATAATCGTATTTTCACGAACATTCTTTTCAGTGTCTGCAAGAACGATTTCTTTTACTTTTGGATTTTCTGTAACTGCTTCGATCACGATATCAACTTCTTTAAACTCATCGTAGCTTAAAGTAGGACGGATACGTGCAAGCGTTTCACCCATTTGCGCAGGTTTCATTTTCTTGCGTTCAACTTGTTTAGTTAACAAGCTGTTTGCTTCTTTCATACCTAGAGCAAGTTGTGGATTACCAATATCTTTCATGATAATTGGTGTGCCTTTACTTGCTGCTTGGTAAGCAATACCACCACCCATGATACCAGCGCCAAGTACAGCTGCTTGGTTTACTGGGTGCGCACCTTTTTCATATTTTTTAGCAGTTTTCTTAACAACTTGATCATTGAGGAATAAACCAATCAATGCACCAGCTTGTGGTGTAATCGCAGCTTTTGCAAAGCCTTCAGCTTCAGCTTTTAATGCTTCGTCACGCGCAAGGCTTGCACCTGCTTGTAATGAATCGAGTAATAATTTTGGAGCAGGGTATTGAGCAGGATTTGCTTTAGCAAGCACTGCACCTTTTGCAGTATTGAACGCCATCATTTGTTCAAGCGGGTTCAATTTTACAGCTTCAAGCTTTTCTTGACGTTTTGCTTTCCAGTTTAAACGACCAGAAATTGCTTGCTTAACCAAGTCAGTTGCAGCTTCAAGTAATTTATCAGCAGCTACAACTGCATCTACAGCGCCATCTTTTAAAGCAGCAGCAGGTTTTTTAGGAGCAGCCATCGCCATCCATTCAACCGCGTTGTCGATACCGATCAGACGGCTTAAACGTACGCTACCACCGAAACCTGGGTAGATACCAAGTTTAATTTCCGGTAAGCCCACTTGTGCAGCTTCTGACATCACACGGTAGTCACAAACTAAACACATTTCAAAACCGCCACCTAACGCCATACCGTTAATAGCAACTACTTTTGGAATCTCTAAATCTTCAAAGCTATTGAAGATTTCGTGAACAGGCATAAGCCAGTCAACAATCGCTTTTTCGCCTTGTGCGAAGTTTTCACCAAATTCGGTAATGTCTGCCCCAACAATAAATGTCGATTTGCCTGAGGTAACAACTAAGCCTTTAATATCATTATTTGCTTTTACCGCAGCAATAGCAGCTTGGAAATCTTCAATTGTTGCACGGTTAAATTTATTGACCGACTCACCTTGTAAGTCAAAGCGGAATTCTGCAATTCCGTCCGAAAGCATTTGGACGGTAATGGCATTGCCAGCGTGGATCATGCCTGATCTCCTTAGTTTTGGAGGACTTCTAAGTTGATGTTATGAAGCGTGTGCACATCTTAGGTACACATTTATGCTTCGCTAATCTTACGATAACTATATCTAAAAAAAACCTGACAAGTTGTATCAAGCCGTGACGCAAGGGTCATCTTATTTATTATTCAATTCATCTATATGAAATGCATAAAAGAAATTATAAAGATAGCTAATAACGAAAGACATTTGTTTTAACTTAATTTTTTCTTTATAAAGCATTGGAATTATCAATTTTTTATATAAAAACGAATAAGTTTTAAAAGTTATTTTTTTGTCAAAAATGTCAATTGTTAGAAGGATAGTCTGTAAATAACAGTAATAATAGTAATAAATTTTAACTTCCTTAAATTTATGGAAAAATACACTATATTTAAAATTTTTATTACAACAGCGCTGTCTATTATTTGACTTAATTTTTTTACATTCGCTTTTTCTAAGTCAATTTTGTTAAAATTTGCGCCAATTAAATAAACTTCCGGTTTCTCTCTCCTTAAATATAAGGTGAAGTTGCCCCTAATCTTTTGAAAGAGTAGCAATATGATTAAGTGGATCATATTAGCGATTTTTGTGATATCAGCATTGTATATCCAACATCGCGGCAAAGTGCGTCACTCGTTTTATCGTCAATTTTTTGACCATTCAACCTTGCTCGCACCGATTAACTTTTTAATGTACATCTTTTCAAAGGTGCCGAATCAGCCTTATATCGACACACAGCATTTTAAAGATTTAAAAGTGCTGGATGAAAATTGGGAAATGATTCGTGATGAAGCGAAGGCGTTATATGACCAAGGTGGGATTAAAGCTTCAAGTACCTATAACGACTTAGGTTTTAACTCATTCTTTAAAACAGGTTGGAAGCGTTTTTACCTTAAATGGTATGAATCGAGTCATCCATCTGCTGCTGAACTTTGTCCAAAAACCACAGCACTTCTTAAAACATTGCCGACAATTAAAGCAGCCATGTTTACCGAGCTTGCACCTGATAGTCGTTTAGTAAGACACCGTGATCCGTATGCAGGTTCATTGCGTTATCACTTAGGTCTAATTACACCAAATGATGACCGTTGTTTTATTGATGTCGATGGCGAAAGATATTCTTGGCGTGATGGTCAAAGTGTCGTGTTTGATGAAACTTATATTCACTATGCTGAAAATAAGACTGATCAAAACCGTATTATTTTCTTTGCAGACGTTGAACGTCCAATGAAAGTAAAATGGATGGAGCGTTTCAACCATTGGTTTGGTCGCAATGTGATGACTGCGGCAAGTTCACCGAATGAAACGGGGGATAAAACGGGTGGTTTAAATAAAGTATTTGGCTATGTGTACCAAATTCGTATTAAAGCCAAAGCATTAAAAGCGAAAAAGCGTAAGTTATATTATTTCTTGAAATGGTTCCTTATGCTTGGGATTTTTTTCCTGATTTTTGTTCGACCATATGTATTTTAATTAAAGCGCCCGAAAGGGCGTTTTTTTATTTTGATTATTTAAATAATTTGCATTTATTTTATGCATTTAAAAAAAGATTATTGGCATGAATAGTACTTTATTTAAAATTTTAGGTGAATTTTATATTAATTATTGGGATGATAATACAACTGGTAAATATATACCTTTCTTGTACTTAATAAATTTAAAAATTTGCGTGGAATATAAATGAATACGGTGATGAAACAAGCTTTAGTAATAACTACATTCAGTGCAGCAGTAATATCGACTGGATGCGGTAAATCTAAGCCAGAGCCAAAATCAAAAACAGAAAAAGTTGAGGTAGTTTCGGATTGGAGTTGTACACACCCTGAGAATTTAAATCAGATTCAAACTTCTTTGAAAAAAGAATATTTGAAGCAAATTGAGCGTAGCTTAAGACAAAGTCAATATCAGGTTGATGCAGATATTCTTAATAAAATTAATCAAGGTTTGAAGTTTGAAATTAAAAATATCCGCACTTTACCATTAGAAGACGAAAGCCAAAAAAATACACAATTAAGTTGTGAAAGCCAATTGGTCATTACACTGCCGAAAGGTTTACAAAAACGTGCGGAAAAAGCATATATTGAAGAGCTGCGTCATTCTGATAAAGAATCGGATACGCTCAATGACTATTTTTCAGATAATGAATCATCTTTGACTCTTGAAAATGACCAATTGAAAGGTGGCTTTTTCTATAACATCACAAAAACAGATAAAGAGGGTTTGGTGTTTGACTTGTCAACTCAAAATAGTGTGATTGAAGGATTGGTTTTTGTTGCCACTAAAGCTGTGCAATATGCAGCCTATGTTAAAGAAAATGAGTTGATTGAAGAAAATATTGAAGAAAATCAGCAATTATCTGAACAAAATAATGAAGAGCAAACAGCTTTGGCTCAGGAAGCCATGGATGTTCGTAAAAAAGAATTGGATAGTGACAAAGCGAAGCAAGTTGAACGCTTAAATCAGACTTGGGACAAATTGAGTGCTGAGAAAAAAACTCAATTTAAACAAGATCAATCAGATTGGTTTAAAAAACGTGATGTTGAATGTAAGGTACTGGCACAAAAGACTGTAGATGAAATTCCTGAAAAAGACTTAGAAACTTACCAAAAGCAATCCGATTATTGGACTGCTGACATGCGTAAGCAAAACCAAGAGATGCAATATACACAGTGCTTTACTCAAAAAACGATAGAGCGAACGGTTTATTTAAATAATTTAAATTAATCCTAAAACTCTTTATAAATGCTTGGTCAGTCGTATTGAAAGGAATGCGATTGACCAATTACGGGTAAATACTCTACTTTTGCAAGTAGGGGCTTAAGCTCAGTAATTGAATTTCATTTGTAATGTATATTTATACAAATATTAAAGCGCCCGAAAGGGCCTTTTTTATGGCATAAAGCATCCAATAACTTTTGTGATCTATTTCACGGTGCTGGCAATTTGTTACAACTATTAAAAGCCAATAGCCAATTTTGATTCTACAATGGCGCGGTTTTTTCGAAGACTGGTCAGCGGAAGTAGGTTTTAAAATGGCTCATGCTCATCACGCAGCTCATGCACATGTTCATCATATCGAAGAGAGAAAAGAAGACAGTTCTCAAGGCGATTTAAAAACAAAAGTGATGTTAAGACAAGCCGCTTCGACGACTGAAAAATCTAAACGATCTAGAACTAAAAATCATAAAACTAAAGACCAAAATATTAATTTGCATAAGTTCTCCAGTAAGCTCGAAAGTATCTCTGCCAACCATAGTAAAGAGAAATGCGCCAAAAATATTCGCATTGCTCTACAAGCGGCTGGAGCAGATGTGTCAAAGCATCCTGTAGCTGCTTCTGATTGGGGGCAAACGCTAGAAAAGAATGGTTATAAGAAAATTAAACCTGCTTTTAACCGTCCACAAGAAGGTGACATTTACATTATTGAGCGAACAAGTGGTCACACTTATGGTCATATTGCAGGTTATACAGGCAATGGTTGGTTCTCGGATTTCCGTCAAAAAAGCTATGCGGTGTATAAAGAAAAAGATGTTAAATATAGTTACTACCGTCTAGATTCTTAAGCGAGTACGACACAATCTGTCGGATCATATCTAAATCTATTTCCAAATTTATGTTCTGGCACAGTAAAGCACTTGAAAAGTAGGGGTGAAAACATCACATTAGGTATTCAGTATTAAGCCATGCATGCCAATAGTGAATCAAAACGCTCGTCCTCATATTGAAAAAATTTTAGCCAACATGACCCAGCTTCCAGGTGTTTATAAAATGCTAGGTAAGGAGGGTGAATTGTTATATGTCGGCAAAGCAAAAAATCTAAAAAATCGGGTGTCGAGTTATTTTGTTAAAACGATTGAGCATCCTAAAACACAAGCTTTAGTTGCGCGAATTTATGATATTGAAACTTTGGTTACTCGTTCAGAAACTGAAGCTTTACTCTTAGAACAAAACTTAATTAAGCAACACCGCCCGCCTTATAACATTATGCTGCGGGACGATAAGTCTTATGTCTATATTTTTGTTTCGGCTGATAAGCCTTATCCTCGACTTGCCAGTGGGCGTGGTAAAGGTAAGCACCAAATTGGTAAGTTTTTTGGCCCGTACCCAAGTGCCTATAGTGCACGTGATACATTACTGGTTTTGCAAAAACTTTTTAATGTGCGTCAGTGCGAAAATAGTTATTTTTCACAGCGCAAGCGTCCATGTTTGCAATATCAAATCAAGCGATGTTCAGCCCCTTGTGTAGGTCTGATTTCACCCGAAGATTATAAAGAAGACGTTAATAATAGTATTCGCTTTTTGCAAGGTGATACCAAAGAGCTTAATCAAGAGCTTATTGCCAAAATGGAACAAGCAGCGGCTGAGCTTGAATTTGAAAAAGCTGTTTTTTACCGTGATCGATTGTCTTTACTGCGTGAAGTTCAAGCGCAACAAGCCGTGTTTAAAGTCAAAGGCGAAGCGGATATTCTGGCAATTGCATACCAGGCAGGTGTGACATGCGTGCAAATTATGTATGTACGCAACGGGCGAATGCTGGGTGGAAAAAGTTATTTCCCAGACATGCTCGGTGATGATCTTGGGCAAATGCTCAGTGACTTTATGGCGAATTTTTACTTTCAGGTTGCAGATGAAGTTCCCAATGAGCTTATCGTAAATATTGCTTTGCCTGACTGTAAAGAATTAGAAGAAGCGTTGGCACAGCAGTTTGGCAAAAAAGTTCAGATTAAGAGTAATGTTCGAGAAACTCGTGCCGAGTGGCTCGAGTTAGCTGAAATGAACGTTCAACATGCCATTAAAGGACAGTTGAGTAATCATTTAGAACTTAATGAGCGTTTCCATCAGTTAGAGCAGGTGATTGGAAGACCCGTCGATCGCATCGAATGTTTTGATATTAGCCATACCATGGGGGAAGCTCCAATTGCCTCATGTGTTGTGTTTGATCAAGGGGGTGCTCGTAAGCGTGACTATCGCCAATTTGCGATTCAAGACATTACAGCAGGCGATGATTATGCTGCTATGCGTCAAGCCTTAACACGACGTTATAAAAAGGCCATATTGCCTGATTTGCTGTTGATTGATGGTGGTAAAGGCCAACTCCATATGGCAATGGAAGTCATGCAAGAGCTTGGGCTGGACGCTTTTATGGTAGGTGTATCTAAAGGTGAAGGGCGTAAACCCGGACTTGAAACCCTGCATTTTACCGATGGCACAAAAATCCAGTTACCGGAAGACCATAAGGCATTGCATTTAATTCAGCAGGTGCGTGATGAGGCCCATCGCTTCGCAATTACTAAACACCGAGCTAAACGTGATAAACGCCGAAGTACCTCAGTTTTAGAAGCAATTCCAGGGTTGGGTCCAAAGCGCCGTCGAGATTTATTAAGTCATTTTGGTGGGATCCAAGGTGTTTTAAAAGCATCTGAAAAAGAGCTTACTCTTGTGCCCGGTTTTGGTGAAATGATGGCAAGAACGATTTATAAAATTCTGCATGAATAAAGATAGGTTTCTATGCTGAGTGACCAAATAGTTAGTATATAAGTAGAAGAATGATCATTCACATTCCTTTTAAAATGATGAAAGATGTTTCATTAAGAGTCGGAGTGCTTTAGGGAAGTGAATGTCATTACTGCAATTGTTTGAAGAAATAAAACAAAAGGAATCGATTGAAATACCCGAAGGGTGGCTACAAGGGCGAACTGTTTTTGGTGGTCTTGTTGCTGGACTACTCATGCAAAAAGCCTGCTGCAATATTCAAGATCTAAATAAAAGATTATTAAGTTGTAGTGTTACTTTCGTGGGCCCTGTACAGCAGGGACCTGCTCAATTGACTATTGAAATTTTAAGAGAAGGAAAGTCGGTCACTACACTTGAAACGCGTTTATGGCAAGATGGGGCGGTACAAACGATTTTGGTCGCAAGCTTTGGTGTGCCTCGTGCATCGAATATTGAAGTGCGACATGAGCCTATCGTTCCAGTTTATAGGCAACCTGAAGAGTTGCAGCCTATTCCTTTTGCTAGACAAATGCCAGAATGCTATCAACATTTTGATGTATGTTGGGCAGAAGGTCATTATCCTGTTACAGGAAGTCAGTATGCTGACTTTGGAGGATGGTCAAGGTTTAATCCCGATAAGCATGAAAATCGTCAAATGACTTTGCCAGATTTAATTGTTTTGATGGATATTTGGCCGCCTGGTGTATTGCCAATGTTTAAGCAAGTTGCTCCTGCAAGCTCTTTAACTTGGCACATTACCTATGTACACCCGTTTCCACATCAATTGTGTGACTGGTTTAAATATAAAGTGGTAACTGAATATGCAGGTGAAGGTTATTCCACAGAATATGCCCATCTTTGGGACCAAAATGATCATTTAATTGCAATTTTACGGCAAACTGTTACGGTATTTACCTAAACAGTCCACTTCCTTGATTCATATATTTCGTATAAAGTGGCTGTTACAGATAGATACAATATTGAAGAAAGTATTTTTGTCTGTTACAAGATGCATGAAGACTTAATTGGCGGTGTTTATGACCACAGGGCGAATCCTGAATATCCCAAATATCCTAACATTAGCGCGTATTGCGCTTATTCCTGTATTTTTGGTGATCGCGTATTGGCCGCCTGCAATGGGTATTGGTGAGCATGAAGGAAGTATGAGTCGTCATATTATCTTGACGGCTATTTTTGTGTTTGCTGCTATTACCGATTGGTTTGATGGCTATTTGGCACGAACTTTAAACCAAACGTCAGCATTTGGCCGTTTTTTAGATCCAGTTGCAGATAAGCTCATGGTGGCGGCTGCACTTATTGTTTTAGTGCAGTGGAATCCAACCATTTCAATGGCTTTTGCAGCAATTGTGATTATTTCACGCGAAATTACAGTTTCTGCTTTGCGGGAATGGATGGCAGAACTTGGCGCACGAACTAGTGTGGCAGTATCGACTGTAGGTAAATATAAAACAGCCTTTCAGATGATTGCCATTAGTGTGTTCTTACTCAATTGGCAGCCTTTAGAAATGCTCGCATATGCTTTGTTATATACAGCAGTCATTTTAACTTTATGGTCAATGTTTATTTATCTTAAAGCAGCTTGGCCTTATTTAAAGCAACCTTAAGTGCTGCATATTGAATGATTAAGCCTTTCTACAATGAAAGGCTTTTTTTATTTTTAAAGAGTGCAAGAATCGGGTCGTCATAGGGCTTTGGCTACTTTAATGTAAGATATAAGTGCTAAGGAGGTGACACATGCAAATGCTTTCTTCTCGGCAATTTGCTGTAATTGCCACTGTGATTGAATATTTATATGAACATCTAGATCAGCAACCCAGTCTGGACGATGTTGCGAGTCATATGAATTTAAGCTCAAGCTATATTCAACGCCAGTTTCAGGAATGGGTAGGGATTAGCCCCAAAAAATTTGTGCAATATATGAGTTTGCAACAGGCCAAATATCATCTGTTGCAACAACGGAGTTTATTGGAAACTGCTTTAAATACGGGTTTATCTGGCACAGGACGTTTACACGATCTGTTTATTCAGCTTGAAGGGATGACGCCTGGTGAATATAAACAACAAGGCCAAGGCGTTATTCTTAATTATTCGGTTGAGACAAGCCCCTTTGGTGAGTTGTTGGTTGTCAGTAGTGAAAAAGGGATATGTTCTATTCGATTTATCGAAACTCACGAGAATATTGAACAACTCATTAAGCAGTCCTTTCCAAAGGCTCGATTAAAAAATCAGTCGCCGATTTGGCATCAACAAATTGCAAAGTGGTTTGAACAGGATTTTTCAGAACATTTACAGCAAAAACTTCCTCTTAATTTGGCTGGAACTCCATTTCAGCTACAAGTATGGGAAACCTTGCTCACCATTCCAGAAGGCCAATTGCGGACTTATCAAGATATTGCAGAGCAAATTGGGAAGCCTAAAGCAGTTAGAGCCGTTGCTACAGCAATTGGACAAAATCCGATTGCATATCTGATTCCCTGTCATCGAGTGATCCGTGCCACAGGGATGGTTGGAGAATATCATTGGCAAAAGGGGCGTAAATTGGCATTGTTAGCTTGGGAGATGTCAAAGCAACATGGAGAAACTGTATGACTTTGGATTTATTTTCTCCAGAGCCTTGTGAGAATTTATTACCCTACGATGGTGAAGTTCAGGACTATGGTTGTATTTTAAGCCCAGAAGAAGCTGAACAATATTTTGATTATCTTTACCAACACCTCGCATGGAAACATGACGAGGCTAAGTTGTATGGCAAGCACTTTATTACAGCTCGAAAAGTTGCATGGTATGGAGATGACTACTATCAATATAAATATTCGGGTGTCGCACGTGATTCTTTGCCTTGGGACAAAGCCCTGGCTAAATTAAAACAACAGGTAGAGCAAATACTTTCAGAAAAATTTAATTCTTGTTTGGCAAATCTTTATGAAGATGGAACCCAAGGAATGGCTTGGCACAGTGACTCGGATGTATCTTTGGCAAGAACGACAACAATCGCTTCTTTAAGCTTTGGTGCTACCCGTAAATTTTCTTTTAGGCATATTCAAAGTAAAGAGAAAGTTGAATTGTGGCTACAGCCAGGCCAACTCATTGTGATGCGTGGTGAGACTCAACAATATTGGCAACACCGTTTAAATCGCTCAACAAAGATTTTACAACCACGTATTAATCTTACTTTTCGGCAATTTAAGTTTTTATAAAAATAGGGCAAGAAAAAAGCCCATGATGGCAACATGAGCTTATTCCTCTGAGGGGGATGCTTCTACTGATGAGCTGCTGATGAAAAGAATCATCAATAGGAGCTAAAATCATAATATGAGAATATTGTGAGATATTCAATGTTTTAAAGTGTAAGAAAAGTTTAAATTATCATAAGGTGGGGGTTTTAGATTTCCCCTTTTTCAGATAATTCCATAAAACGTTGTTCAATAAGTGCTGCATTTTCTTGCAAAATTTCGATGAGCTTTTCAACATTTAAAAAATCAAAACGATTTTTAGAGGCAACTAAGGTCAAAGCTAAAGGTACTTCTTTGGTTGAAAATCGGACAGGAACCGCTAGACCTGAAACATTTGGGTCAATCTCACCTTGTGAGAAATAGAACCCTTGTTTTTTAATTTTACGCATACGCTGGATAAAGCTTGGTTCATCTTCAGCAAAACCTGATTGTTTTAATTCTTGCTGGTAACGGTGGTAGTAGTCTTGCATGCGTTGTTTACTTAAATGCGAAACCATTGTTTTTGGAGATGATCCAACGTAAATCGGTCTTGGGCAGCCTCGGCCATATGAAAGTAGCTCAGTGTCTTTAAATATTTCATGATGTATGTCAATGCAATAGTCATCATTTAAATAGGTAAGCAAACAGCACAGTTCGGTACGTTCTACAATATTTCGCATAAACGGTGTGCTGATCTGAACTAATGGATCGGTTGTTCTGGATATATAGTCAAGAACAGCAATTTTTGAGCCTAAGGTATAATCGCCAGAGGTTCCATTAATACGCTTTAATAGATCAGCCGATACTAGTTCTTTGAGGTAACGGTAACTCGTTGGTTTGGACAAGCCAAGTTCTTCGCAAATAATATCGACATTAATGATTGGACGCGAAACTGAAAATAGATCCAGTACGGTTAAAATTTTGCCAAAACTTGAAATTGCCATAATGTCTTGTTCGTATCCTTTAACAACGAGTCATCTTTGAGTTTTTATAACAGAAAAAAAGAAGGTTTGTCTCAATTCTAAAATAAATGCCTGATTTGAGTATTTTACTCTGACAAAGAGAAAACTTCTCTTGGCTTATACATCATATACGATAATTAAAAAATATATCAAATTATCAAATAGAGATATTTTAGTTGACTAAATTGCTTTATTTTGAAAAAATTGCCAAACAAAATATCTAATTGAGAAATTGATCGGTTCCAGATTGATTTCTTGATACCTCTTCTTTCCAAAGCTTGGCCGTTTAAATGGCGCCCAAACTGAAAGCATCTCGGCCAATCAGGCGAGATGTGGAAAAATCATTGTATTGAAGGATGCTCCTCATATCATTTGCTTTGAGGCAAATGGCAAAGTTGTGTTGTCTTTAGAAAGACAATCAAATATTGAAGGGCATGCTCATCAGTTCAAATCTGTATTTGAGATGAGTTCATGTTATTAAAGCAAATACTGGCGTTCCGCCCGAGTAGGCTTGATCTGATCTTTGCCTTAAAAACATTTATTGCCGGAATGTTGGCACTATTTGTTTCATTTGAATTAGATCTGATTAACCCGATGTGGTCGATTGGTACGGTCCTGATTATTGCCAATCCATATTCAGGAATGGTGTCCTCTAAATGTGTCTATCGGGTGGTAGGGACAATTGGTGGAGCTGTGATTGCCTTAACTCTAACACCACATTTAATTAATACACCTTGGATATTTACCGTGGTGTTATCGTTGTGGGTGGGTTTTGCGCTTTATGTGTCGTTACTTGATCGTACTCCACGTAGTTATGCTTTTATGCTGGCGGGTTACTCGACAGCCATGATCGTCTTCAATGCGATTACCTATATTGATCAATACAATATATTCGATATTGCTTTAGCTCGGGTTATAGAAATTTCGATTGGCGTGATTTCAAGTGCAGTGGTTTCTGCCACGATTCTTCCAATGCATATTGGCTCAGCAATTAAACAGCGGGTGATAAAAGCCCTAAAAGATACAGAAAATCTGTTTGCTAATTTATTAAATACAGATTCGCAGCAGAACAATACCCAGCTTTTGGCTGCCATTACTCGCGACACCACAGATATTCATGCCTTGGCAGTACATTTGAGTTATGAAAAGGGTGAACTGCATGGCATGACCAAACCCTTGCAGGAAATGCTTCATCAAATCTCAATGGTGGTCGCTAATCTAGTCGCTTTATCTGAGCGTATCAAGCAGCTCCAAGAACTTAGATTTATCGAGACTCATGCAGAAAAACTGCAACAGCTTTCAGCTCATGTTGTACAGTTTTTAGAGCAAAAAGATCTGATTATTGATGAAAATATTTTGCAGTTGCCTGATGATTTTGAAAGTGATTTTGCAAGTTTGATGGAATCGGCTTCTACACATCAACAAGTTTTGGTTGCAGCTATGAAAATGGATGTGCGCCATTTCATTAGCAATGTGTTGGCCGTTAAAGTTTTGTGGCAGCGAATTCAGCAAGGTAATAAAGAAATTCCTGACAACATTACCCCAATGACGACCAAATATCCAAGTTTGCACCGTGACCATGGTGTGGCGATACGGGGCGGTATTAGTGCAGTTCTTATTACATTTATTGTGACTGGGGTCTGGATTGTTTCGGGATGGAAAGCTGGATTTATGATGGCACAAATGGGTGCAGTAACCGCCTGTATTTTAACGGCCTTAGATAACCCCGTTCCGGTTCTGCGTATTTTTATCTGGGGTAGTATTGCTTCAGCCGTTTTAGTTTTCATTTATGCGTTTGGTATTTTTCCACATGTCACAACTTTTTGGGAACTTGGACTGGTTTTATTACCGATGTTCTTATTCGCAGTGTCTATGATGGCTAACCAGATGCTAATGCCAGTAGGAATGGTTTTGGGTATTAATACCATGATGGGGCTAAACCTGCACAATGCTTATAGCATGGATGCGGTGTCTTATCTTGATAGTTCATTTGCCATGATCTTAGGTGTTTTAGTGTCTTTGATTGTCATTGATGTTGTTCGTGCCATGTCACCAGACACGAGTGCCAGCCGTATTTTAGCCTTGCATTACCGTGCCATGCGACAAGCGATCTACCTGCCATATGGTCTTGATTTTAAAGTTCATCTACGCAGTATGTTAGATCGGATTGGGATTCTGAACAGCAAAATGGTGCAATCGGATGAGATTAAAGCCTCAATTCAACAAGCACTAATTGAGTCGAGTAGTATTGTTGATTTAAGCCGATTACAAGAGTTGGCTAATCAGTTTCCTCAAACATCCGAACTCACTCAGCATATTGGTGATTTGCAACAAAATCTGGATGAGCTGTTTAGAGCTAAAGAAAATGACGGAAACGATACGACAGTTTTAGTAGAGAAAATCTACCGAGCATTATTTGAATTAAAACAGCTTGCTTCAAATGTTGAAGATATGACTATACGACAAAGACTACTCATTTCACTGAACAATATTGCTTATAGCATGTGCCATGTTTCATCAGAGCAAATGAATGAAAGCAGCACCCTAAGAGGAGCCACAGCAAATGGGTGAGTTTAATGTTTATGGTATTTATGTGCCTTCTTTGCTCGTTCAAGCACTCTTGGCATATATCTGTTTCCGTGGGTTAAGTCCTTTAACAAATAAGTTGATTGCACAAGGCTGGATTGCATTACCTAGTATTTTTAATTTGTGTTTTTACCTCTTATTACTTTTGGTAATACATCAAATTTTTGTTGGGGTCGGTGCGTAGAGATGTTTGCGAAATTAAAGATTGAGTTAGGTGAGTGAAATGAATCAGGTGGATTTGAAAAAAGTCATCCGTCCAGTAATTTTGATTGTCGCATTAATGGTGGCGGTCTATACCATTGTGCATTTATGGAATTACTATAATGCGGCACCGTGGACGCGGGATGGTCGAGTTCGTGGTGACGTTATTCAAGTATCTTCGGATGTCGCGGGGCTTGTGACAGAAGTATTGGTTCAAGATAACCAGACTGTAAAAAAAGGTCAGGTGCTCTTTAAAATTGATGTTTCTCGCCGCGCTTTAGACGTAGAGCAAGCAAAATCTGATTTAGCAAAAGCAAATGCAGCCTTTGCACAAGCGCAAGCTGGTTTAGCACAAGCAAAAGCGAACCTGATTAAATCGGATACGAATATTAAGTTAGCCGAGAAAAACGCAAGCCGCTATTCAAACCTCATGGATGGCGCTATCTCTAAACAAGAACAAGATCAAGTTTTCGCAACACGTGATCAATCTCACGCTGAACATGAGCAACTCCAAGCTGCTATTCAACAAGCCGAAGCAACTGTTAAGCAACAACAGGCTCTGATTGAGGCGGCAACGAGCAACTTGCATTTGGCCGAGCTTAATATGCATCGTGCTGCGGTAATTGCTCCAGCTGATGGTACTTTATCTAACTTTGATATGCGCCCAGGTAACTATGTTCAAGTTGGTCAGGCTGTTGCGGCACTACTTGACCGTAAACAACTCTATGTTGTGGGCTATTTTGAAGAGACGAAGTTAAACCGTATTCATGTCGGCGATCAGGCCAGTGTACAGTTAATGGGTGATAGCCAGAAAATTAAAGGCCATGTACAGGGTATTGCATCGGGTATTGAAGATCGTGAACGCTCAAGCAGCTCTAATCTTCTTGCCAATGTAAACCCAACCTTTAGCTGGGTTCGTCTAGCGCAACGTGTGCCTGTGAAAATCGTATTAGATGAAACACCAAAAAACCAGCTTGCTTTTGTCTCTGGACGTACGGCAACTGTGCATATTATCGAGAAATAAAAAAGGAAGGCTTTAGCCTTCCTTTTTAATATTACGGGGTTAAACCGACCGGATTTCGATACCAACTCTGAATGAGTAAGGCGGCTGCAAAACTATCTGCAGAAAGTTTTTTTGCTCGACCTTGCTCTTGGTAGAAACCGAGTTCTTCTCGTGCTTCACGTGTAGTTAAACGCTCATCTACCATTAATGTTTCAATATTGGTTTGATGGCGTAAACGTCTCGCAAATTTGCGAGCACGTGTAGAAAGTTCTGACTCGCTATCATCCATATTCAAAGGCAAACCAACCAAAAATAGATCAGGTTGCCATTCTTTCACGATTTTTAAGAGTTGATCCCAGTTTGGAATTCCATCTTTCATCACAAATAGAGGGAGAGGATTGGCACTTTCAATTGAAGACTGACCAATTGCCATTCCCATTTTTTGAGTACCAAAGTCAAAAGCCATAATCGATTTTGATTGTGTTTCGGTCATTAAGCATGTCCGATTTCAGATGCTAACCATGCACGATCTACACCGATCTTTTTATAAGCTGCATCCCAACGATCGTCATAAGGCAGGTTAAAAATCAGATCCATATCCGCATCACAAATGAGCCAGTCACCGCGTGTAATTTCATCTTCTAACTGATTTTTACCCCAGCTCGCATAACCTAAAGCAATTTGATATCGACCAACACCTTCATTATGGGCAATCGCATCAAGAATATCTTTACTGGTGGTAATACAAACATTTTCACCTACAGCGATAGATGAATGCCATGTCGGTTGTCCAGTATGAAGAACGAATCCAGCCTCGGGACGTAATGGCCCACCTTGTAAAACCACATGTGGATTTACATTATCTGCTTCAATGTCGAGATCATTGAGTAATTCTTTAATTTGAATGCCGGAAGGGCGGTTAATAATAATGCCTTGAGCACCTTCTTCATCATGACGGGCAAGATAAATTACAGTGTTTGCGAAAAAGTCATCTGCCATTTCTGGCGGGGCAATCAGACAACGGTGAGTCAGATATTGTTTGGTCACCTAAGCGGTTCTCCCTCAAAAAATGTCACTAGAGGGTCTCTCGACCCTTTTATCTATATAGGTTCTTTTTATCAACATACAAGAGTTAATCGGTTTTCGCCAATCTTTTTCTCTCATTTTCTTTATTAATTTGAAGAAGCCTGAAATTTAAGTTGGCGTAATTGTTTAGCGTGTTGCAAGGTTGTTTCATTAATTTCAACACCGCCTGACATGCGTGCTAACTCAGAAATAATTTGATTTTCATCAAGTTGTACAATGGTACTGCTGGCTGGATCAGTTTGTTGTTTCTTCACTAATAAATGCTGATCTGACTGAGCAGCAACTTGTGCTTGGTGAGTAATACATAAAAGTTGAACATGTTGGGCTAGGTCAGCAAGTAAACGTCCCACAACTTCTGCGGTTCCACCACTAATCCCGACATCAATTTCATCAAACACTAACACTTCTGCTTCGGTTTTTTCAGCGTTCATCACTTGCATGACAAGTGCAATACGTGAAAGTTCACCACCTGAAGCTACTCGTGCTAATGGTTGTGGAGGAATACCCTTATTGGCAGTAAATAATAGTTGAATAAAGCTTAAGCCTTCAGCTGTAGGTTGCTCTAGTGGTTCAAACTTAAACTCAAAATGTGCCTCTGGCAGTGCTAAAGGTTTAACTTGTTCGGTTAATTGTTTAGCAAGTGGGGCAGCAGCTTCACGACGAATATGATCTAAATGCTGAGCTTTCTCTAAGAACTCCTCATGTGACTTTTCAACTTGTTCTGCCAGTGTTTCTGGGTCTTCAAGTTGATGCAATTGCTCAAGCTCACTTTGCCAAGCTTCATATTCTTCTTTAAGCGTTTCTGGTTGAGTTCGGTATTTACGTGCTAAACGATGGAAAACTTCAAGTTTAGAGTTGAGCTCTTCCATTCGTTCTGGATCAAAACTTTGTCGATCAATAAATTGACGCAAGTTTGCCGTTGCATCATCTATTTCACTTTGAGCATTCAGTAAAGAATTATAAATCTCGGAAAGTTGTTCGCTGCGGCCCGAGTGGGATTCTAATCTGCGAATAATCGAAGACATTTCTTGAGTAATGTTTTGCTCAGCTTCATCTAATACATTTAAGCTATAGCTACAGTCTTGCATGATATGTTCATGATGACTGAGGCGATCGAACTCTTGCTCAATTTCTTTATAGTCAGTTTGAATGACCTCTTCGAGTTCTTCAATTTGATGCTCTAAAGTGCCAATACGTTGTAGTCGGGTTGCTTGTGCATCTAAGGCTGCTTGATGCAAACGGATGGTACGTTGCCATGTGCTATAGGCTTCACGTACATCGTTCGCTTCAACATAAAAATTGTTATAACGGTCTAGCCAATGCTTTGGATAAGGCGGTTCAAGCAGCTGCTGCTGGCTGTGCTGACTATAGAGCTGAACCAGCAAACGGCCTAACTCTTTGAGTTCAGAGAGACTGCTCGGGCGACCATTAACCCATGCTTTGCTGCGTCCAGTTGCGAAAATCACACGACGTAAATGGATTTCCCCAGAATCATCATCTAGCTCGTGGTCTTGGAGCCATTTTGCTTCAGGACTATTATTTTGATAGGTAAAAACAGCGGTAATATCCGCTTTGTCCGAACCATAACGGACATAATTTGTATCTGTACGTTCCCCTAGGCAGGCAGAGAGTGCATCCAGTAATAATGATTTTCCGGCACCTGTTTCGCCTGTTAGAACATTAAATCCTTGTTCTATATCAATAGCCAAATGATCAGCTAATGCAAAATTAATTAAAGTTAAATGTGTGAGCATAAACGCATCCAACGCGCCAAATTATGGGTTAAAGATAGAGAAGTTTTGAATTTGCTACAAGTGATCTATTATTCTAACTGAAATTATAGAACAGCAAGATTGTGGATATTTACAATGAAAAAAACATTAAGCTTACCGAAACCACCAATAGGGATGATCAACCGCCATAAAAAAAATAATCCTGCGGAAATGAATAAAATTTTAAATCAGCATTTTAATGCATTTAAACAAGCCGCAGCACAAGGGAATTATGCCAAAGCTTATCAACAGTTAAACAAGCTGTTAATTTGATTCCCAAGCATGCTGGCGCCTTATCAGATTTAGCTTATACCGAATTGCGCTTAGGCCGTTATAACGATGCCTATCAACATTATTTACAAGCGATTCAAGCAAGTGGAGCTAACGTAAATACAAATTTATATGATGGACTCACAGAAGTTTGTCATCATTTAAAGAAAAAAGAAGAAACAATCAAATTTGGACGTTTGGCAATTGCAACCAAAAAAGAACTAGCGAAGAGCGAACCTGTTTTGGCAATTCCAGATCAGGTACCACCAACCTTTAGTGCAAACCCTCAAGAAAATATTATTGCTTTTTCATTGTTTGGGGCAAACCCTCGCTATTGTGAAACCTCTATTTTAAATATTCAGTTAGCCAAACAAATTTATCCTGAATGGACGTGTCGCTTTTATGTCGATGATACGGTGCCAGTACTGGTGCAACAGCGTTTAAAAGAGAAGGGCGCGCAAGTTATTCAGGTTACAGATTCTCAAAAACAGCTATCTGGTCTGTTCTGGCGCTTTTTGGTAATGGATGATCCGACAATTAAGCGTTTTCTGATACGTGATGCCGACTCCATTGTCTCGCACCGCGAAAAAGCAGCTGTAGATGCTTGGCTCAAGAGTGATAAATGGTTTCACTTAATGCGTGATAATTATTCTCATACTGAGTTAATTTTGGCTGGAATGTGGGGCGGGTGTACAGGGATTTTTCATAATATTGAAGCACATATCAGGGATTATGTTGCCACCGGACGTTATCTCGATAATCGGGTGATGGATCAACATTATTTGCGCTATTGTATTTGGCCAACTTTAAAACAAAGTGTGCTTATACACGATAGTCAGCAATTTGATTCAGATGCTATCGATTTTCCAGCTTATGATCTGGCGTTAATGCAAAACGACAGTGAAAATTTTCATGTAGGAATGAATGACGGTTCACCAATAATTACTACAGCAGTTGCCCATCCAACTGCACAAAGAGTATGTTGGATACTTCTAGATGAAAATCAGGTCGAAGTTTGCAGATACGATGCAATTGTGTCGAGTAGTCGAAATATTGAGATTAACTTACCTAATGCTTTTGCCAAAAAAATTCAGGCACAGCAGTGGAAATTACAAGTCTATCCGTATGAAAACTGATTGATTAGTTATTTAGGCACAATTAAACTACATTCATCATAATTTATATAAATACGGCATTATCTGGAGAGTGTACATGAGTTCAACCCAATTTGATCATGTAACGGTCATCAAAAAATCAAACGTTTATTTTGGTGGAGCATGTATCAGCCATACTGTGCAATTTGAAGATGGAACGAAGAAAACACTAGGTGTTATTTTGCCGACTGAGCAAGCTTTAACTTTTGAAACTCATGTTCCTGAGCGTATGGAAATTATTTCAGGTGAATGCCGCGTAACAATTGCGGACAGTAATGAAAGTGAGTTGTTCCGTGCAGGCCAATCATTTTATGTGCCTGGTAATAGTCTTTTTAAAATCGAAACTGATGAAGTGCTTGATTACGTGTGCCATTTAGAAGGCTAAGAAATTCCTATTCAAATCGGGTACACTATGCCCAAAGAAATCCTGTGAAGTTGGCTTTGCAGGATTTTTATTTTTTTGCTCAAACGTTGTTAGAGGTCATGCATGGCAAAACCGGAATATTATTATGGCGTTCATTCAGTGGAGTCATTGTTAGAACTTGAGCCGGAACGTGTGCTAACCCTGTTTACTTTAAAAGGACGGGATGACCAGCGTTTGCAAAAGATTTTGCAATTGGCAGAGCCTTTTGGAATTAGTGTACAAAAAGCAAGCCGTGATAGTCTCGAAAAGCTTGCAGGTCTACCGTTTCATCAAGGTGTGGTTGCAGCAGTACGTCCGCATCCGACTTTAAATGAAAAAGATCTAGATCAGATCTTGGCTGAAACCCCAGATGCTTTATTGCTGGCATTAGATCAGGTGACAGACCCGCATAACTTAGGAGCCTGCATTCGTACCGCAGCTGCAATGGGTGTGCAAGCGGTGATTGTACCTCGTGATCGTTCGGCAAGTTTAACCCCAACAGCTCGTAAAGTTGCAGCGGGTGGAGCTGAGAAAGTTAAATTCATCCAAGTAACAAACTTGGCTCGTACATTAGCCCATCTCAAAGAGACGACTCATACACGTGTGATTGGCACTATGCTTGATGAAAGTGCAATGCCAATTCAAAAATGTGATTTCGCGGGTCCCGTCGTGATCGTGATGGGAGCAGAAGATACGGGTTTACGCCCAATTACACAGGCACAGTGTGATCATAAAGTTTATATTCCGATGTCTGGAAATTTACAAAGCCTAAATGTGAGTGTGGCAACGGGTATGGCACTTTATGAGGCTTGTCGTCAGCGTTCTGAGGTATAATCTAGCTGCCTTTCTAGTTTTGTAAGCAGTCTTGATATGTCTCCCAGTAAGCAAGGTTATTTTTTTGTATTGGTGACCATGTGCATTTGGGGCGGGTTTACACTTTTTGCCCGTTTAAATGCACAGTGGCACATCAGTGCTTGGGACATTGCTGCACTGCGCTTTGCTATCGCCTTCCTGATTTTGATGCCTATTCTGATCTATAAGAAAGATCTCGCTTTTTTGTGGAGTAAGCACGCTGTTATTTTGGCGCTCATTGGCGGAGTCATTTATTGTCTTACCGTCTACACCGCGTTTCTCTATGCTCCCGCTGCACATGCTGCCATTTTTTTAAATGGTTGTATTCCAATTTGTACTGCAATTGCAGCATACATTTTATTTAGACAACCATTTGATAAGCATACATGGGTGAGTCTGGCAATTATGATTACTGCCTTGGCTCTCATGAGTGTGTTGATGTTGCAAGGTAACGCTTCGGCCTTTGGCGTGGGGGATTTACTTCTTTTTATTAGTGCGATTTGGTGGGGCATTTTCACTGTATTACTTAAACAGTGGAAACTTTCTGCATGGCACTCTATGGCAAGTGTTGCGATTTGGTCTGCAATTATTTATTTACCCATCTATGCTCTATTTTTGCCTAAAAACTTCATGGAAGTGAGTCCTGTTCATTTAGCGATACAGGGCATTTTCCACGGTGTGTTTGTCGTTATTATCGCAACTTTGACTTATGTAGCAGCAATTCAGCGACTTGGTGCTTTTAAAACGGGAAGTATTGTCACTTTGGCGCCGTTTATTGCTGCCATTTTAGCTGTACCTTTACTTGGCGAGTTATTAAGTCCATCAATTGTTGTGGGCTTGGTTGGAATGGGAGTCGGTGCCTTACAACCTTGGCGCTGGTTTCGACAAGATAGCTTGGCACAAAAAATTCAGCAGCAAAATAAGCAAAACTAGTTGGCGCGCTTCAAATAGCTTTGATGTAAAGGCTCTAATTGCTGATATAAATGTTCGAGTAATCCGTCATTAAATACAATGTCATTGGCAAGTTCACGTTTACGCTCGCGCGGCATTTGAGCTGCAATAATTTTCTGGATTTGTTCTTGATTTTGCCCATCACGTTGGCTTGCACGTTGTATTTGAGTTTGTTCACTCGCATCAACTAATAGAGTGTGATTAACCAATTCATGCTGGTTGGTTTCAAAAAGTAGGGGTGAGACTAAAATCACATAAGGACTTTTTGGGTTTTGTAGCTGTTGAATAATGGATTGGCGAATGGCTGGATGCGTGATTTTCTCAAGTGTTTGTCTTGCTTCAGGGTTTTGAAAAATATATTCACGTAGGGCACGACGATCTAGATTGCCGTCGGGTTGAAGCACCCAATCTCCAAAAGTTTGTTGGATTTTTTGGAGGGCAGGTTGGCCTTTTTCAACCACTTCGCGAGCAACAATATCGGCATCGACGACTTGGATTCCTTGGGATTCAAACCATTGTGTTGCAGCAGATTTGCCACTGCCAATACCACCTGTGATTCCCAGAATAAAAGCCATCTTAACCTCCTAAATAAATTTTCATAATCTGGTCACCCCATAAAAAGGCAACCCAGCCCGCAATGGCAATATATGGTCCAAAGGCAAAAGGCTGATTATCATTACGTAATTTTAGTAAAATGATGCCAATAATTGCACCAAGTAAAGATGACAATAGCACAATTAATGGCAGCATCAATGGCCCCATCCACGCGCCTAATGCGGCAAGTAATTTAAAGTCGCCGTAGCCCATACCTTCTTTGCCTGTAATCACTTTAAATAAGTAATACACAATCCAAAGACATAAAAAGCCGATTAAATATCCCCAAATAGCTGAGTTAGGCGAGGTGTAAATATTAAAGGTATTAATACCTAAGCCGAGAGCAGCCAAAGGTAGTGTGAAACGATCGGGTAGCAGCTGAGTATCAAAGTCTATAAATGTCAAAGCAATCAGAACCCAAGTGAGCACTAGTCCCCAAAGCATTTGTAGGGTCGGGCCAAATACCATAACCACGACTAATGAACATAGCATGGTGAGTAATTCAATCGCTGGATAACGGATGCTAATAGGATGTTGGCAATGGCCACATTTTCCTCTTAACATCAACCAACTTATGACAGGAATATTTTGATACCAACGAATAGGTTGATGACACTTTGGACATGATGAAGCAGGTTTACTTAATGTCAGCTTTTCATGCTCAATGATGGGTTGTTCGGGATTAAGCAACATTTGACATTCCTGCTGCCAATCTTGTTCCATCATTTTCGGGGTGCGATAAATCACCACATTTAAAAAGCTACCAATACATAGGCTCAATAGTGCAACTGCAATATAAAGTGCGGTTAAGTTTTGAATAAAATAAGCAATAATTTCTTGCATTATATGACTGAGCCCATTTGGAAAATTGGAAGATACATCGCAATCACTAGACCGCCAACGAGCACCCCTAAAATTGCCATGATTAAAGGTTCCATCATTGAAGTTAAACCATCAACGGCATTATCAACTTCATTTTCATAATAAGTGGCAACTTTATCGAGCATGCTGTCTAGTGCACCAGATTCTTCACCAATTGCGACCATTTGTATAGCCATAGATGGAAAACGATTTGAAACACGCATTGCAAATTGGAGTTGTTGGCCTGTAGCAACATCTTCACGAATTTTCATGACGGCTTCTTCATAAATGACATTGTTGGTTGCACCAGCCGTTGACTCAAGCGCATCAATGAGCGGAACACCTGCGGCAAACGTAGTGGCTAAAGTACGGCTATAACGGGCAATAATCGCCTTATAAACCAGATCGCCAAAGATAGGTAGTTTCAGTGTGAGTTTATCTAAGCCATCACGGAATTTTTTACTGCGCTTCTTGGCTTCCAGAAAGGCAGCAATCACTGCTCCAATCACAATAATCATAATGAACCAGTATTCCTGCATCCATTTCGACATATTCACGACCATTTGGGTAAATGCAGGTAAATCTGCACCAAAAGAAGAAAACAGGTCTTGGAAAACAGGAACTACTTTAACCATCAAAATAATGGTAACAACCACAGCAACCACGATAACCGTTGCTGGATATTTCATAGCCTTCTTAATTTTCTGCTTAAGCAATTCACTTTTTTCTTTGTAAATTGCTACACGGTCCAACATAGTTTCAAGCGCACCAGATTGTTCACCAGACTCTACAAGAGAACAAAACAAGTTATCGAAGTGTTGAGGATACTTTCTTAAAGCTGAAGCAAAGGTACTACCACCTTCAACTTCACCTTTAATCCCGAGTACCACCTCGCGCATGGCTGGGTTTTCTAGACCCTCCGCTACAATTTCAAAGCCTTGTACCAGTGGCACACCTGCTTTCATCATCGTTGCAAGTTGTCGCGTAAAAATTGTGATATCGAGTGTTGATACTTTCTTCTTGAATAAACCCTCAAGAATATTTTTACGCTTTTCCCGAATGTTACGGACAGTTACACCTTGTTTGCGTAGGGTGACTTTGGCTAAGGCCATATTCTTAGCTGGAAGTTCGCCCTTAATTTTTACGCCCTTACGGTCAACCCCTTCATAAGCAAAAGTCGGCATCATTTGTGCCTTTTTGACAGTCATGAATTATCCTTATTTTAAATTGTCTTTTATTCACTAGTCACGCGGTTGACTTCTTGTAAGGAAGTGACGCCTTGCATGACTTTCTTTAACCCTGAACGACGCAGATTATTAAACCCCAGTTTTTCAGAAGCAGCAGCGATTTCTAAAGCATTGCCATCTTCCATAATAATCTTGGAAATTTCAGGTGTAACTTTCATCACCTCGTAAATACCTACTCGACCTTTGTAGCCTTCACGACACTCAGTACAACCCACAGGTTGAAAAACTTGAAAATCGGGGTGGGTTAAATCCTGTTCGGTAAAGCCCATTTCTATTAGGCTCTGTTTAGGGATGTCGGCAGGAATTTTACACTGTGGGCATAACCGACGCGCCAAACGTTGAGCAATCACCAGATTGACAGACGTCGCGATATTAAAGGATGGAACACCCATATTACGTAGGCGAGTAAGTGTTTCTGGAGCACTATTGGTATGCAGTGTGGACATTACCATGTGACCGGTTTGTGCAGCCTTAATCGCAATCTCAGCCGTTTCTAAGTCTCGAATCTCACCGACCATAATAATGTCAGGGTCCTGACGTAAAAAAGATTTCAGTGCAGCCGAAAAAGTAAGACCTACTTTCGGGTTAACGTTAACCTGATTAATACCTTCAAGGTTGATTTCGACTGGATCTTCGGCAGTGGAAATATTAGAGCTTTCAGTATTTAAAATATTTAAGCCTGTATATAAAGATACCGTTTTACCAGAACCTGTAGGGCCTGTAATGAGAAGCATACCTTGTGGTTTATCGAGTGCTTCTAAAAAAAGAGCTTTCTGATCTTCTTCATATCCTAAAGCATCAATGCCGAGCATTGCGCTAGATGGATCGAGAATACGCAGAACCAGTTTTTCACCAAACAAAGTTGGAAGTGAGTTCACACGAAAATCGATGGCTTTAGTTTTTGATAACTTAAGCTTGATACGACCATCTTGAGGCACTCGTTTTTCGGAAATATCCATTTGAGACATGACTTTTAAACGAGAAGCTAATCGGTTAGCCAATTGCAAAGGCGGATTTGCAATCTGACGCAACACGCCGTCGACTCGGTAACGGACCCGATATGATTTCTCATAGGGTTCAAAATGTAAGTCTGAAGCCCCCATACGAATTGCATCGATGAGTAATTTATTAATATATTTAACAATAGGTGCTTCATCGCCTTGAGGCGTTTCTTCCTCATCCTCTTGTGAGGATGGAGCTTCTAGATCTACATCAAGATCAAACTCTTCATCACTAAATTCGAAGCTACTTTCTTCGGTAAATTGCTGCGCCAGAATTTTCTCAAGCTTATGGTGCTCGACAATAACTGGCTCAACCATGAGCTTGCTATTGAAGCGAATGGCATCAATCGCTTCAATATTACTCGGGTTGCTGGTCGCGACATACAAAATCTGTCCTCTTTGTATAAGAGGTAAGACCCGATGTTTTAAAATCAGTTTCTGATCAACCAAATCTTTGGGAATTTGGCTTGTGTCGTAAACATCCAGATCAAAATATGGTTCAGCAAATTCAATAGAAATTGTTTCTGCTAATAAAGAAGGGGAGAGATGAACCTCTTCAATCAGGTACGCAACCGTATCCCGTTTAGCTCTTTTTGCTGCATCTAATGCTGTTTGCATGGTCGCTGCCGACACATGTTTTTCTTCGACTAATCGCCGAAAAAACCCCGAAAATTTTGGAGATGTATGTATGACTGACATCTGCCTACCTGTGCTCATATGTTTATAATTGGTATATAAAAAATTATACTTTTGTTATCTAAAATTACTACCTGAGAAAATGATGCTCTGGTCTTGATCCACTCGCCAAAGCTTGAACTAGTCGAAGTTTTTATTCATTAATTTTTGAAAGAGGATTCTTTAGATTCAATAAAGTTTTATAACTGTTTTCAATTAGTAGAAAAGATATGGGCAAAGCCGTTAAAGAAAAGTATCTGAAATTTGTATAAATGCGTGTAGAATGTGCTGCATTTTTGATGAAAGGTGAGCCGTATGTCGGGTTCGACGATTACGCCTTGGGTAGTTGGCAACTGGAAAATGAACCCAATGCGTGCCAATGCCAAACAACTTATAGAAGAATTTAAACAACTATTGCAACAAAACCAAATTGCAGATGAAAGCTGTCATGTAGGGGTTGCTCCGGTTTCTATTGCACTTGCAATGGTACAAACACAATTGCAAGATGCTGCAAGAACAGTATATACAGTTGCACAAGATGTATCACGTGTAGCGGGTACTGGCGCTTATACTGGCGAAGTCAGCGCAGAACTATTAAAAGATAGCCAAATTAATTTTGTACTGGTTGGGCATTCTGAGCGCCGTGATATTTTTGGCGACAACGTTGAAATTTTGAAAGCTAAACTCCAAAATGCATTAAATGCGGGCTTGACTGTCATTTATTGTGTCGGTGAAAGCCTCGAACAACGTGAACAAGGTTTGGCAGAACAAGTTGTATTGCAACAAATTTGTGATATTGCTCCTGTAGTGACTGCTGAGCAGTGGCAAAAGCAAATTGTAATTGCCTATGAGCCAATCTGGGCAATTGGGACAGGTAAAACTGCTTCTCCACAAGATGCACAGGCAATGCATGCTAAGATTCGTGAAGGTTTAAGTCAGATTACCCCAGCGGGTTCAGACATTGCGATTTTATATGGCGGTAGTGTAAAAGCTGAAAATGCAGTCGAATTGGCGGCATGTCCAGATATTAATGGTGCGTTGGTAGGCGGTGCTTCGTTAAATGCAGCATCTTTTTATCAAATTGTACAAGCCTTTGCACAAAGTAAATAACGAGGATAGGGTATGCACTCTTTTGTACTGATCGTACATATTATTTTAGCGGTACTGATGATTGCCTTAATTCTAGTGCAACACGGTAAAGGTGCTGATGCCGGTGCTTCTTTCGGCGGTGGTGGAGCAGCAACCGTATTTGGTGCTTCAGGTTCAGGTAACTTCCTTACTCGACTTACTGCTATCTTAACAGCGTTGTTTTTTGTGACGAGTTTAACTCTAGCTGTTTTCGCAAAAAAACAGACTACTGATGCATATAGTTTGAAAACTGTACAAACTACGGCACCAGTTCAAACGACATCGCCTGAAACTTCACCAAATGCACCGAAATCGAGTCAATAATTCGAAATAGGGCTTTCCTTTTGCAGTGGGAAGGACTAGAATGCGTCCCACAAGCTGCGGTGGTGGTGGAATTGGTAGACACGCTACCTTGAGGTGGTAGTGCCTTCGGGCGTGGGGGTTCAAGTCCCCCCTTCCGCACCAACTTTGAACCAGAAAGTTGAGTGCAAGCAGTTTTTTGATGCGGGATGGAGCAGTCTGGTAGCTCGTCGGGCTCATAACCCGAAGGTCGTTGGTTCAAATCCAGCTCCCGCTACCAATTTGATTAAGGTGCAACTTAATCAAGCGAATATTGGATAAGTTTACATTGACTTTTTTCGATATTTGTATATAATTTTTGCACGTTGATGCGGGATGGAGCAGTCTGGTAGCTCGTCGGGCTCATAACCCGAAGGTCGTTGGTTCAAATCCAGCTCCCGCTACCAAGTTTCTTAAAAGAGGCTCACAGACAGGTGGGCCTTTTTGCACAGTGGACTATTGTTTTCTGTGCTAAATAGGGGCGATTAACGCCCTTTTTTATTGGTTATCGTATCGCTATCGTGTAGTGTCGACATCAATTGGTCAAATAGTCATGCTTCACTATAGTAGGTCTGTGTCGGTTAAAACAACCGATTGAATCGCACGAGAATGACGAGAGTAAATGAAATTATCAAATAAATCCCAAGCATTGCATGACTTAATTGTTCCTGCAGTGGAAGCATGTGGTGTCGACCTTTGGGGAATCGAGTTTCTCCCACAAGGTAAACGTTCATTATTGCGTATTTATATCGATAAAGCGGTAAGTGAAGATGCTGAGCCTGTAATTAATGAAGATGGCGAAGTAGAACTAGGCCGTGGTATTGGTGTACAAGATTGTGTGCGTGTAACACAACAAGTTGGCGCAATGTTGGATGTTCATGATCCAATTTCAGGTGAGTATTCATTAGAAGTTTCTTCACCGGGTTGGGATCGTCCATTTTTTCAACTAGAACAGTTACAAGGCTACATCGGACAACAAATTGCTTTGCGTTTAATTGCAGCAGTAGAAAACCGTCGTAAATTTCAAGCAAAACTTATCGCAGTAGACCTTGAAAATGAAGAAATTCAGGTTGAAGTTGATGGGAAGCATGTGCTTGTGATCGACAGCAACAATATCGATAAAGCAAACTTGATCTATCAAGATTAAATTTATTTAAATTTTATAAGAAATCGGTAGGTGACTTATGGGCCGCGAAATTCTTACCGTTGTTGAAACGGTTAGTAATGAAAAAGGTGTTAGTCGTGAAGCGATCTTCGAAGCTTTAGAACAAGCTCTAGTTGCTGCAACGAAGAAAAGATTTTACGAAGGTACGCATGCTGAAGAAGCTCAGCTTCGTGTAGAAATTGATCGTAAAACTGGTGATTACCGTACGTTCCGTCAATGGACTGTTGTGGCAGATGAAGATCATGAAATGCCGGCTTGCCAAGATGCAATTTCTGACGTTGATCCAGCTAAATGGTCAATTGGTGACGTGCGTGAACTCGAAGTAGAATCTATTGAGTTTGGTCGTATTGCTGCACAAATTGCAAAACAAGTTATCGTACAAAAAATTCGTGAAGCTGAGCGTGCTTTAGTTGCTGATGCATACGAGTCTAAAGTTGGTGAGTTAATTTACGGTGAGGTGAAAAAACAAACCAAAGATGGCTTCATTATCGACTTAGGCGACAACGCAGAAGCTTATCTTGCACGCGAAGAAATGATTCCAAAAGAAATTCTTCGTCCAAAACAACGTGTAAACGCTATTTTATATAATGTTAACCGTGAAGGTCGTGGCGCTCAGTTGTTGTTATCACGCGCTAAGCCTGAAATGTTAATTGCTTTAATGAAAAAAGAAATTCCTGAAATTTCTGAAGAAATTATTGAAATTAAAGCAGCGGCACGTCAACCAGGCGTTCGTGCTAAAATTGCAGTGAAAACAAATGATCACCGCATTGACCCTGTAGGTGCATGTATTGGTATGCGTGGTACGCGTATTCAAGCTGTACAACAAGAGTTAAATGGTGAACGTATTGATGTAGTGGTCTGGTCTGATGATCCGGCTCAATACATTGCTAGTGCATTAGAACCAGCTGATGTTTCAGGCATCGTGCTTGATGAAGATGCAAGAAGTGCCGACATTATTTTTGCAACCAGCGATCAATTAGCTCGTGCGATTGGCTCTCAAGGTCAAAACGTTCGTTTAGCTTCTGATTTAACTGGCTACAAACTCGACATGATGCTTGAAGAAGAGTATCGTGCTCGTCAGCAAAATGAAGCTCAGCAATATCTTGATATGTTTGTATCACGTCTCGATATTGAAGAAGATTTAGCAATGGCATTGGTGGAGATGGGCTTCACTTCTTTAGAAGAGATTGCTTATGTTCCTGCTGAAACTTTTGACGAAATTGAGCTTGATGCTGAGTTGGTTGAGTTATTGCAAAGTCGTGCAAAAGAAGCAGCCCTTACTGATGCTTTGAAACAGCAAGAAAATATTCAAGAACCGAGCGCAGACCTTCTTACTATGGAAGGCATGACTTCTGAGATCGCTTACTCGCTTGCCGCTCGCGGTATTATTACTGTCGACGATTTGGCAGATCAGGCTACTGATGATATCTCTGATATTGAAGGACTTGGTCATGAAAAAGCAGGTCAATTGATCATGAAAGCTCGCGAATCATGGTTTAACTAGGAGATGAAATATGACGGACAAGTCGATTAAAGAGTTAGCTCTCAGTGTAGGACGTCCTGTTGAGAAGCTCCTAGAACAGGCTCGTGAAGCAGGTTTGCCTCAACGTACAGCAGACGACATTATTACCACTGAACAACAGGATACTTTGGTCAATCACTTGAAAAAAGTTCATGGTCAGGAAAGTGGTAACACAGGAAAAATTGCGTTGAAACGTAAAACAACCAGTACCGCTAAAGTTGCAAGTACTTCAGGCAAAGCAAAAACAATTAACGTAGAAGTACGTAAAAAACAGGTTTTTGCTAAACCAAACCCTGAACAAATTGCAGCTGAAGCTAAAGCACGTGCAGAAGCCGAAGCGAAAGCACGTGTAGAACAGCAAACGCGTGAAACTGCCGAGCAAAAAGCGCGTCTTCAAACAGAGCAAAAAGCTAAAGCAACTTTAGATGCTATGCGTGCTGCTCATCAACAAGATAGTGCTGCACAGACAGCTCCAAAAGCTGCTGTTGTAGTGAAAAAGCGTGGTGGTGGTACAGTAAAACCTGCACCAAAACCAGCTGAAACTCCAGAACAGAAACGAGCTCGTGAAGAGCAGTCAGCTCAGTTAAAAGCAACTGAAGAAGCTGCTCGTCGTAAAGCGGCTGAAGAAGCTCAGCAACGTACACTTGAACAAATGCGCAAAATGGCGTCTAAGTATTCAAATGACGATGCTACTACGACAATTCGTGTGATTGATGATTCTCCACTTGCTTCAGGTCTAGTTGGCCAAGCTTATGAAGATTCATTTAAGCAAGAAGACCGTGAAATTAAACGCGGTGGCGCAACCACTAACCCACGTGCTGGGAAGAAAGGTGGTCGTCGTGGTCAAGAAGAGCAAAGCTTTGTTAACCATAACAAACGTGGTTTAAAATCAAGCCAAGCGAATAAGCATGGATTTGAAAAGCCAGTTAAAAAGCAAGTTTATGATGTAGAAATCGGTTCAAGCATTGTTGTTGCCGATCTTGCTCAAAAAATGGCGATTAAAGTACGTGAAGTTATCAAAACACTTATGAAAATGGGTGAATTGGTTAATCAAGATCAAGCTATTGATCAAGACACAGCGGCACTTGTTGTAGAAGAAATGGGCCACAACCCTGTTTTAGTTTCTGATACACAAGCGGAAGATAACTTGCTTGAAGCAGCTGAAGAAGCTCGTGGTGAGCAAACAACTCGTCCGCCAGTTGTTACCATTATGGGTCACGTTGACCATGGTAAAACATCATTGCTTGACCGTATCCGTCGTTCGAAAGTGGCGGCTGGAGAAGCAGGTGGTATTACCCAGCATATTGGTGCATATCACGTTGAAACAGACAAAGGAATTATTACATTCCTTGATACACCGGGACATGCGGCATTTACTTCAATGCGTGCACGTGGTGCTAAAGCAACCGATATCGTTGTATTAGTTGTTGCTGCAGATGACGGTGTAATGCCACAAACTGCAGAAGCAATTGACCATGCTCGTGCAGCAGGTACTCCAATTATTGTTGCAATCAACAAAATGGATAAAGAATCTGCTGATCCAGACCGTGTGTTAAATGAATTAACAACTAAACAAATCGTTCCAGAAGAATGGGGTGGTGATGTTCCAGTTGCTAAAGTTTCTGCACACAGTGGACAAGGTATTGATGAACTCCTTGATTTAATTCTTATTCAATCAGAATTGATGGAATTAAAAGCATCTGCTGAAGGTGCTGCGCAAGGTGTTGTTATTGAAGCACGTGTTGATAAAGGCCGTGGTGCAGTAACTTCGATTCTTGTTCAAAACGGTACATTAAACATTGGTGACCTTGTTCTTGCAGGTTCATCATATGGTCGTGTCCGTGCAATGTCTGATGAAAACGGTAAGCCGATTAAATCAGCAGGACCATCTATTCCGGTAGAAATTCTGGGTCTTCCAGATGCTCCAATGGCGGGTGATGAAGTTCTTGTTGTAAATGACGAGAAGAAAGCGCGTGAAGTTGCCGATGCTCGTGCTGACCGTGAGCGTCAAAAACGTATTGATCGTCAAAGTGCAATGCGTCTAGAAAATATCATGTCGTCAATGGGCAAAAAAGATGTTCCTACAGTGAACGTTGTTTTGAAAACAGACGTACGTGGTACTTTAGAAGCATTGAATGCAGCTCTACATGAATTATCTACTGATGAAGTAAAAGTTCGTGTAATTAGCTCAGGTGTTGGTGCGATTACCGAGTCTGATGTGATTCTTGCTGAATCTTCAGAAGCTGTATTATTAGGCTTTAACGTTCGTGCCGATACTACTGCTCGTCAGAGAAGTGACCAAGATGGTATCGATATTCGTTACTACAGCATCATCTATGAATTGATTGATGATGTAAAAGATGCCATGAGCGGTAAGCTTGCTCCTGAACATCGTGAAACAATCTTGGGTGTTGCGGAAGTACGTGAAGTATTCCACTCAAGTAAGTTTGGTGCAGCAGCAGGCTGTATGGTACTTGAAGGCACATTACATCGTAATAAACCGATTCGCGTATTACGTGATGATGTTGTAATTTTCCAAGGCGAGCTTGAATCTCTTCGTCGTTATAAAGATGTTGTTGATGAAGTTCGTGCTGGTATGGAATGTGGCCTTGCAGTGAAAGGTTATAAAGACATCAAACCACAAGATAAGATCGAAGTGTATGATGTTCAATTGATTAAACGGAGTCTTTAATGGCGGGTAGCCAACGCTTAAAGCGCATGGCGGATTCAGTACAACGTGAGTTGTCTGATCTAATCCGTCAAGAGCTTAAAGATCCTCGCTTAGGTGGTCTAGTGACCATCTCTGCGGTGAAAGTCAGTGCGGATATGGGTTATGCTGAAGTTTATGTCACCGTTATGGGACGTGAACTAGGCGATGAGCAAAGTGAAGCAGCAAATAAAGAAACTTTAGATGTATTAAATAAAGCTTCTGGTTTCTTGCGTCATGAATTGAGCCGTCGCATTAAGACTCGTATTACGCCTCGCTTACGTTTCCATTACGATAAGACGAATGCATATGGTAACTATATGTTTGGTCTAATCGAAAAAGCGGTACAAGATTTACCAGAACGTAAGTCAGATGATGAAGAGTAATTAAAACTCAAAATAAAAAAGCCACCTTCGGGTGGCTTTTTTATTGATTCAATTTTTTATTCTTTAGGAGGTTCCATTGGTGGTTTGTTTTGTGAAAAGCGCTGACCAATTTTATAACGATCCCAAGGTAGAGGGCGTTCAATAGCTTCAGGTACTTCACCACTCAATGAGCGTAAACGTAAATGTAGCGCAGCTTGAGCAATCAAATTAGCCGAAACTGGTGCGGTAATGAAAGCTAAAAGGGTAATAAGTAGCTCAGCAAAACCGAACCGCCCTTCGAAAGCAAAAAATATCATTGAAGCGATCAGAAAGCTTCCTAAACCAAGCGTACTCGATTTAGTTGGCGCGTGTAAGCGCATGAATAAGTCGGGTAAACGGACCATACCGATTGAGCCAACTAACATGAAGAAGGCGCCAAAAACCAGAAAGACCGAAACAATAATTTCAATTGTAAATTGCATTTGACCTCTCCTTAATCGATAACATGACCGGTTGTGAAGTAGCGTGCTAAGGCAGCTGTAGATACGAAACCTAGCATCGCAACCAGCAGTGCTCCTTCAAATAGAGAAGTCGTCATCCAATAAATGCCTAACACAACAATCAGGCAAGTTGCATTGAGGAAAAGCGTATCGAGCGCTAAAAGGCGGTCTACAATTGAAGGCCCCATAACCAGTCTAAAAAGGCAAAGTAGCATCGAGATTGTAATGGCAATCAAGCTAATACCTAGAGCATAAGGTAGGATTGTCATGCACTTGCCTCCGTTTTACTTTTCACATTAAAAATTTCCATAAGAGGAATTTCATAACGTTGTTTGATGTCTTGAATATCAGATTCAGTATTATCTGTGCTCAAAGCATGAACCAGAATATCCCCACGTTCCTGATCAATACCCGCAGAAACCGTACCTGGTGTTGTGGTAATGATCATTGCCAGTAAGGTGTTGACCTGCTCATGTTCTGTCTCTAAAGGTACGCGATACCATTTAGGATGTAATTTTTTAGTAGGCCCCAAAACAAGTTTTGCGACCTTAAAGTTAGAAATAATAATATCCCAAAGAACCACAAAACATAGTTTAACCGCAGGTTTCCAGTGAATATGCGGTGTGCGAGTAATAAACGGTTTGACTAAGCGAGGGATAATTAAGCCCAAAAGCATAGCAGTCAAAAGATCACTCGCATCCAGACTATGCGCCAGCATTAACCAAAATAAAATGATGAGAACCGAAACAAATGGATGTGGAAACCAGCGTTCAAGCAAATGAGATAACTGCATTGTTATGGCTCCATAGGTTTCAATTGACTTTCATCAACAATGGTAGGCGTTTGGAGTTTGTCCTGTTGCTGAATTTGTCGTTGTTTATATTCAGAAATATGTTCGCCATTGAGCGTATCTTTCGAAATAATATCTGGAACAAGATAAGCATTATGATCTTCAACCTCACCGCCATACTTCGTTTCCGGTAAGTAACTTGGGTCATATGGCTGTACACTAATGAACTCACCGTTTTGATCTACTTTAAGAATAGAGTGTTGGTAAAGCGCATGGTCTTGGATCTGTTGTGCGGTGCTTAATGTGTAATGCTGAATTGGTGCAGCAAAAACAACATATGCGATTAAACCAGCCAAGAATAGATAAATGACTTGATCGTTACGTGGCGGTGCGCGTTCCGGTAAAGCACGATAAAGAATATAAGCTGGCTGGATTGGATCTTCTTCTGGAGAAGATGCGCGCCAGAATAAGATAAAACCAACACGTGTGAGTGCAATAATACTTAATAGGCTTACCACAAGCACAACACCAATAATCCAGCCTTGATAGCTAGCTTCAACTGTCGCTTGTAAAATGAATACTTTTCCAAGAAAACCACTAAAAGGTGGTAATCCAGCCATCATCATCGCAATCAAGAAATAAGTCAGCATAGCCGCTTTTTCTTGTTTAATTCTTGGGGCAACTTTTAAATGATCTTTAAAATCTCCACGTTGTGAGGTAATCCATCCACAAAATAGATAAAAAGCTGCTCCGATCAATGTACTGTGCACTAAGTAATATAAAGCGCCAGACCATGCCTGTGTATTAGACATGGCAATTGCTGTAAGTAAGGTGCCAATTGAAGAAAGGACCATAAAGCCGACAAATCGACGTAAACGATCTGCCCCAATTGCGGCAATCACACCATAGAGTGAAGTAATTAAGCCAATAGGGAGTAACCAGCTTTTTAAGATTTCTTGACTAAGTGCATCGTCAAAGACTGTTCCATTTACACGTAAAATAGAATAGATCCCGACTTTAGTCATGATGGTGAAAATAGCAGCTACAGGTGTACTTGCAACGGCATAAGTTTTTGGTAGCCAAAAACCGACAGGAAGCATTGCTGCTTTAATGCCGAAGACAACAAAAAGAAGTAAGGAACCAGCGACTGCTAATTTGTGTTGATCTGCTTCAAGTGTCGGTATAAGACGTGAGACATCCGCCATATTAAGGCTACCCACACTGCCATAAATCATGCCAAGCCCAATTAAGAAGAGGGCAGAGGCTAAAAGATTGATAATGACATAGTGAACACCAAGCTGAAAACGAGGTTTGCCTTGTCCATGTAAGAGCAACACATACGAAGCCATCAGTAGGATTTCAAAAAAGACGAAAAGGTTAAATAAGTCGCCTGTTAGAAATGCGCCACAGATCCCCATCAATAGGAAATGTACCATTGCATGGAAATAGCGACCACGGGTGTCCCAGTTGTCACTTGCATACCATAAAACTGGTACTGCTAATGCATAGGTCAGTACTAGCATAAAAGCAGACAGACGATCGAGTACAAGCACAATACCAAATGGTGCTGACCATTCACTTAATTGGTAAACAGTAATTTGACCCGTACTGGCGTAACTTAGATAAACAATAGCGGTAATTAATCCGGCAATTGCTGAGATAAGACTAATACCACGACGCCAAGGCTGACGCCAGTCATCTTTTAAGGAGCCTGCCCCTGGGTTACCTAACAGTAATAAGATAAAAGCAGTAAATGCTGGGATAAGAATGCTAAAAATAGGCGTGTGTTGTTGCCAAAAAGATAAAAAATCAAACATCACGGCTCATCCTCACGTGGGTCGTATGTTGGGGAAGCATCTTCTTTAGCATCAACATGATCACTACCTGATTCATAACGGCTACGTAGCGCCAGTTGTACAATAAACGCTGTAGTTGCAAAACCGATCACGATGGCAGTTAACACCAGTGCTTGAGGAAGTGGATCGGTTATTTTTGTTGTTTCAGTTAAAATTGCCGGTGAGCTGATTTGTAGTCGACCCATGGCAAATAAAAATAGGTTTACTGCATAACCGATTACAGCCAATCCAAGTACAACAGGGAAGGTACGAGCACGTAAAATCAGATAAATACCTGTGGCAACAAGTAAACCAATAGCAGAAGCCAATAAGAATTCTAAACTGATCATGATGATTCCTCCCGATTTTGTACAGGACCAGACATACTCGAGTGACGAGAGTCGCCTAATACAGAGATAAGCAACATTGTCGCGCCTACAACGGTGATATAAACACCCAAGTCAAAACTTGCAGCTGAAGGTAAATGTAGTTTTCCTAGAATTGGTAATTCAACATAGATATGAGCGCTAGTGAGGAAAGGACGTAACCAGAACCATGCTGCTACACCGGTCAGACCTGCAATCATTAATCCTGTGCCAATCCAGACTTCATAAAGGCGGCCAGACTTCGCTTTTAACAGCTGTTCTGCTTGATCTTGACCTAGTGCAATATATTGAATGATTAGCGCCATTGAGGTGATTAGACCTGCAATGAAGCCACCGCCTGGATAGTTGTGTCCTCGCAAAAAGATATAAACGCTGACCACAAGCGCTAGTGGTAATACCCAAGATGCTGTAATACGGAACATAAGCGGTGATGGATTAAAACGGTAGGTGAGACCTTGCGTCATGGTTGTGCCGTGTACACGCATACCATCCATAAGACATAGAGCACCAATCGCAGCGATGCCTAATACTGTAATTTCACCGAAGGTATCGAAGCCACGGAAGTCAACTAAAATGACATTTACAATATTTGAGCCACCACCAAGTGGTAGAGACTGTTGGGCAAAGAACCAAGAAATCGAATTGTGATCACGGGTTAAAATGAGCCACGTAATCCAACCAATTCCTAAACCTCCAATAATTGCTAAAGCTGCATCTCTTAAACGTCTAGAACGAAGAGACTCATACGGTGTTAGCTGTGGAAGTAACGATAAGCTCATTAGTAAGAGAACAGTGGTTACTACATCTACTGTAATTTGAGTCAGTGCTAAATCTGGCGCTGACATGGTGACGAAGACCATCGTTACCACTAGACCAATTGCACCACTAATAAGTACTGCCTTAATACGCTCATGGTGGAACCAGAGCATCATCCAACAGCCTGAGAACAACGTTAGCCAAAGAACTACAGCAATCCATGGAGCATGGGTGAGTTCACGCGTACCTGTGCTCAGCCCTTGATTGAGTAAAGGCATTGTCACTATGATGATGCTAAAAGCGACTATCCAGAACAAATAACTTTGCAATGAACCATTTTCAGTTTTTTGTTTGATTTTCCGGCTTGTAAGAAGCAAATGTTTTAAAAATAAATCAAATAAGATGCGGCCTTGTAATCTACCTAGGCGCGGATCAAGGTCAATTTTACGAATCATGCCGTCTTTTGCTAAAGCAAAGTAGAACAGCGTACCGCCCACTAAAGCAATAATACTCATCACAAGAGGAGCGTTGAATCCATGCCAAATTGCAAGGTGTGTACCTGCAAATTCTGGTTGCATTAAGCTTGCTCTAGTTACGCTATTGACCAGTGGTTCTACCAATAACGAAGGCAGAATGCCGACCAAGATACAGAGTACAGCAAGAAGAATGGCTGGAGCACGCATCCCGATTGGTGGTTCATGTGCGTCTTTATTTGGCACTTGTTTACCGATTGGGCCGTCAAAGAACACACCATGCACTAAGCGAATTGAATAACTTACTGCGAAGATACCAGCCAGAGTGGCAATAATACTGGCAAAGATAACCGTTGAACCTGAAAGATTTGCCAATAGCTCGGTAAAGAACATCTCTTTTGAAATAAAGCCGTTGGTAAGTGGTACACCTGCCATAGAGGCAGCGGTGATCATGGTGAGTGTGGCAGTGAAAGGAAGTAATTGCCAAATACCACTGAGTTTTCGAAGATCACGTGTGCCAGTTTCATGATCAATAATCCCTGCAAGCATAAACAGCGCTGCTTTAAATGTTGCATGGTTAATAATATGGAAAATAGCAGCGGCAACCGCTAAAGGAGAACCGATCCCAAGTAAACAAACAATAAGCCCTAAATGACTAATGGTTGAATAGGCTAACAGTCCTTTTAAATCTTCTTTGAAAATAGCAAAACACGCTGCCATACAGAGCGTAAAGAGGCCGACAAACGTAACGATATTGTGATAGATCGCAGCGCCTATAAAGATTGGAAGTAAGCGGGCAAGTAGAAAAATCCCGGCTTTTACCATGGTCGCAGAGTGCAGGTAAGCGGACACTGGTGTTGGTGCCGCCATTGCGTTAGGTAACCAAAAATGAAATGGAAATTGAGCACTCTTTGTAAATGCACCAAGCAAAATAAGCAATAACATAGGCATAAAAAGAGTGTGAGCTTGGATCACATCTTTCATGCCCATGATTTCGCTAATTTCATAGGTTCCGGTGATTTGTCCTAATAGAACAAATCCACCTAGCATTGCTAAACCGCCCATCCCTGTAATGGTGAGTGCCATCCGAGAGCCACGTTGAGCAGCTTCATAATGACTCCAATAACCCACTAACAAGAAAGATGAAATACTGGTGAGCTCCCAAAAGACTAATAAAATAATAAGATTATTAGAGAGCGAAATACCCAGCATTGCTGCCATAAACAGCATGAGTAAAGTATAGAGTTTACTTAATGAATTTTTAGGGCCTAAATAATAATAGGCGTATATATAAATGAGTGTACCGATACCGGTAATAAGTAAAGAGAATAATAAACCAAGAGCATCGAGCCTGAAGCTCAGATTGATCCCTAATTGAGGTAGCCAATCCCAGCTTTGTTGAATGCTTGCACCACCAAGCACAGTTTTAGCTTGAGTCAGTAATAAACCAAAACTGGTTAAACTGACTCCAATTGCCCCTAAAGCCGTTACTCCACGCGAGAACCGTTGAAGCAATGAAACAAGGGTGGTGCCTAATATTAACGGTAATAAGATAATTATCGGTAGCACACTCGTATCCATATATGATTTAGGCCGAAACCTAAAGGTGAAATTTTAATTTCAGAATAGATAGGAATTCAAAGAGAGTTCCAAAGCTTATTATTCCGAAAACCCAACCAAATTAGAAAATAAAGCGAGAAACAAGTTGTATTGCGCAACTTGAAGAATAAAAACGCAAAATGAAATTTATTGTACACTAAAAAAGCATTGAAAATCTGATGTTATTACATGTAGTAACAACATCTAGTTGTTTTAGTGCCCAAAAAACTCACTCAACTATATATTTTGTGAGTGCGGTTTTTTCGATTATAAAACTTAAACCGAAGGGCTCTCTTCCGGTGTGTCTCCCGCATGAATCATTCTTAATAATTCATTTTTTTGTTGTTCATTCAAACCCTGAATCTGCTGAAATAAAACCTCAATCTGTGCTGGTGTTGGGTCTATTAAGCTCAGAGGCTGTGCTTCTATAGATGGTGTTAAAGGCTCGCTTCTTTGAAGTAAGGTATAGATATGTTCAAGCTGTTGTTTGGTGGTGTTTAGATCAAGATGGCTAATTTTACCGTGTTCTAATTTTAGACATTGATAGGTCGAAGCATGTTCAAGGAGCTCTTCACGACTTCCTGTTGCAATAATTTGTAGGCGTGGGAAGGCTTGATGAAGTCGATTTAAGATCTCGGAGCAATGCGTTGAGTCGAGCTGTGCATCAATTTGATCAATGAGTAAAACGCCATCCCCCTCAAGGCAAGGGTTTAGGCTTAAAGGATTAAGTAAACAGAGTCGGCGGGCTATATCGCCTACTAAAGCAATCCAAGTTTTTGTTGTATTTGAAAGTTGCTGAAAAGGTAAAGTTTGATCTTCATAGTCGACCATGAGTTGCAGTCGAGGCTGATACTGTAGATAGAGGTCTTTAAGCTCAGGCAAAACTATATTCAATGCATTCTTGAGGGCATAGAGATTGGGTGAAGTGAGCTGTTTAGGTTGCCCTGCTAACTCTTTTTGGAGCTCATTTAATAATTCTGTTTGATCTTGTTGATCTGACTGTTTAGATCTAATCCGTTGTACTAGATATGCAGCTTGAGCATTTTCGATATCACTGATTTCTCGTAACCATTCAAAAAAGCGTGTAAAAGTTGTAAACGGTAGTGGGCTAATATCATAGGCTGAAATGGCTTGAGTAATGCCAGGTAAATTTTTATTAAGCAGATTAATATCATTTACAAATCGCTCGGCTGGGTAGTAAGCGATTAAGGGAAGTCCTTGTAATGGATCTTTTTTTATGACTTGTTGATAAAGAGCCATGGTTTGGTCAAGTTGCTGAGTTTCAACTTGGCTCACTCCAATCCCGCTTGCATTTAAGGTTTTAAAAAGTTTCCAGCTACACAGCGAAGAATCTACCTGCTGAGCAGAGGTACTTTCTGGTAGATGACCAATTTCTGAAGGAACTTGAATAGTCACTTCAATTTTTGATTGTAGACGCGACTGAGTAATGTCTTGATCAGGCATGACAATACCGGGACTACGCAAATCTTTAAGGCGAGCAGGGAGCCAAGTTAAAGCATGGTAAGTATGTTTGAGCAACATACTTTTACCAGTTGCCTGTTCACCTAAAATTAAGGTGATTGGCTGTTTTTTATAGTGAAAGTGTATTTTAAGGTCGTGAAACAGAGCAATATGTTTAAATTGGACAGATTCAAGTTTCATAGGCTCACCTAAATATGAGCGCTTCAACCAACCGACTGACGAAGACTTAAAGGCGCCCTTAGTTTTAATTGTTGTATCAGATCATAAAGATGATGGATATTTAGACTTACTTTAGCACGAGTACAGGCAACGTACAGTAATCTTAATTCTTCATCGGTAATCTTGTGTTCTAACCCATTAATTTTAAATTGATAGTCATCTTCAATATGAACGCGGTTCCATTCTAAGCCTTTCGCTTTATGGGCTGTAGAGATGACGTAGTCAGCTTGCTCAAGTGGTGTAATCTTTGCAAGCGCTTTTTTTAGTGGGTCGGTGCCGTGGTCATCGACAAGTTTAACCAATGGCTTAATATCACTACCTTCATTAGTTTCACAGTATTCATGGACATCATGCCATGAATTAAACCATGCTAATTCAGGTACATCAGTAACTCGTTTTCCTTGCTTTAAGAGGCTTGCGGCATCTACAAAACGGTTTAGTTTTTGATGGTCAGCCTGCAAACTTACTTTATCGCCGTGAACTAAACCAGCTAATAAAAGTTCCATTGCACGAGCATTGGTACGGCACAAAATCGCATCACGCATTTTAGTGTGTGGTTTATTTACAACACTTGATTTCTGGTTTGGATTACCAAGCAGAGGAACAGTTTCATTTAAGCCGCCCAGCAATGCATTGGCAACATCGGCAATCGTTTCACCAAAACGAAAAGAAGTGGTGAGGCGAGACTCTGGCAATGGTAATTGCTGCATGGCATTAATTGCACCACGCCACGCGTAGATTTGCTGATGTGCATCGCCAACATAGATAACCTGAGTATTTTTTTGACGAAGCAAAATGCCCAACATTAAAGGATCAGCATCTTGTGCTTCATCAAATAGTACATAATCGGCTGGAATGTTCGGTTCAGACAATGCCCAAAGTTTGAGGTAAACATCGTGACCAATTCCTGCTTGATGATTCGGGTCGATCGACTCTAACCAGCGGCGTTCAACAGCAGGGTAAAGATGAGTTTGTAGCTCGGTAATATCGTCTGGATGTAACCAGTTTGGTGCCTGAATATGTCGAGGAGCAGGGTATTGCGAGCTGGTCGAGCAAAAATAGCTGACAGCATTGGCGACAAGACTTGCGAGGCGACTTGGCATTAAGACGTATTTTTCATAACGTCCACCCATCATGCGTCGCAAAGTTATAGGTTGTAGTCGATATTCTTTTGCAATAAAACTTGGGCTTAAGCGAGGTAAGCGTAATTTATCAGTCACACCTCGTGGCACACTGCGAAAAGCGAGGGAGTGAAAAGTACGACAATCTACATTACGATGAAATTTGTTTTGTGCTTCGCCTGCAATTGCCTTGTTAAATGCTAGATACATACCGCGCCGTTCAGGCATGGCATCACTAATCATTTGTAAGGTAGTAGTTTTACCTGTACCCGCATAGGCAATCACTTTAAATGATTGCCCAAGACGTGCGTTATCTATGGCAATTGCTTGCTCATAGGTGGCTTTAGGTTTTTCGATATTCGACACTGAGTGATTTTAAACCTTGTTACGGTTAGCTTTTTCAACTAAACCAGATAAACCCTGACGACGAGCTAATTCGTCAATAATAAGTTGTGGATTAAGATCGAAATAACCCAACATGACAATGCTATGGAACCACAAATCGGCAGTTTCATAAATCAAGTCATTTAAATTACTTTCTGTATTTTGAGCAGCGTAGTCTTTCGCAGCAATAATAGTTTCTACGCTTTCTTCACCGACTTTTTCCAAGATTTTATTGATGCCCTTTTTGTAGAGGCTTGCAACATATGACGTATCCGCTTCTGCTTGTTTACGCTCTTGCATTAATTGCCCTAAGTGAGCAAGTACATCCACTTGTTCTGTCGTGTGATCATGATCGTGGCTTTCAGTTTTGGCTTTATCGCCATAAATTGCAGTAGGATCTTTTAATTGTGCATCGACAATTTCCCAGCCCTGTGGGGTAAGTTTACGGTAGAAACAAGACTCACGACCTGTATGGCATGCAATACCGCCGTGTTGCTCAACTTGTAATATGATTACATCGCCGTCGCAGTCCAGACGAATTTCATAAACCGTTTGGAAATGACCTGATTCTTCACCCTTGTGCCAAAGTTTTTGGCGAGAGCGAGAGAAATACACCGCCTGATTTTTTTCTGCTGTGAGCGCAAGTGATTCACGGTTCATCCACGCCACCATCAAAATACGTCCGGTTTGATGATGTTGAGCAATGGCAGGGATAAGACCTTGTTCGTTAAATTTTACTTCATCGAGCCATTGCGTGTTATTCATGAGGAATCACCAAAGAAATATGAACTATAAATTGATTTCAATCAGATGCTAAAAATAGCTTGTATAGTGTACGGCATCAACGTCGCTTTGCGGAAAAATTCTTTGTCCTTTTTGTCTTTGTCAGCGTAATGAGTAGCTTGTACTTTTTACTCATAAGTGCCTTATTCAGATGGCTGAGTCATTAGAATATTTGAAATCTCAATCAAATTTTGATCTGGATCACGAATATAAACTGAAAGAATAGGATGCATTGCACCAGTACGTTCAATCGGACCTTCTTCAATTTGAATATTTAATTGATTAAGGTACGCAACTACTTCTGAAATGGGAGTGTCAGAAATAAAACACAAATCGGCAGATCCGGGAGTCGGCTGTAATGCCTTGGGTTCAAACTCATTGCCTTGCTGGTGTAAATTTATTTTTTGATTTCCAAACTTTAGGGCCTTTCTATTACCTTTAAACGTGATGACCTCAAACCCCAATACGGTTTGATAGAAATGACAGGTGGTTTCAATATTCGAGACAGTTAAAACAAGATGATCAAGATGGCTGATTTTCATGTGTTACTCACTATTATTTGGTGGGGTTAATAGTCAGACAGAGATTCGCTTTCTAAATGAAATGCACTGTTTTCTTTAGGCGTTTGAGCTACCTGATCATAATCAAGTTGCTGGAATGGACCAGTCTTTAAGCCTGAAATCGTAATTGCCATTTCTTTTCGAAAATAAGGGATTTGATACATCCACGGAAAAACTAGATCTCTTAAACCTCCAGCCCACCAATGATCAGATTGATAAAGTGGTGTTAATAAGCGACTAAGAAATTGATAAAACTGGGTGGATGAACGGCGAAGCTGGTGGTAGTGCTGCCAGAGCAGGGACCAATCAATACTCTGGTTCTTTTGAGCATGTTGTAATGATTGAGAGAAAGCCCAAGCATCCAATAATGCCATATTTGCACCTTGACCTAACTGTGGACTCATCGCATGAGCTGCATCTCCAATTACTCCAACTCGACCCTGACCAAATTGAGTCAGGACCACATCGCGGTAGTTTGCAGATAGCCATTTAGGCTGAGTTTGACTGTTATACAAAATTTCTTTCAGCCATTCTGCAACTTTGGGCCAACGTTCTGAGACTTGCTTTAACCAAGCTTGTTTAGCCTGCTCATCTTGTAAAAAGCTTTGTAGTTGTGGTGTAGGTAGACTCCAAAAAACACTTGAAAGGCGCTGTTGAGGTTTGGTTGGAATCGCTCCCGTAGGAAGAATTCCCATCATAATTTTCGAGCGATCATAAAATTGATGCAGAATTTTAGGATCGAGGACTTGGCACTCGGGCACGATACTCCACATAGCCCCCCAAGGATAAGCTTTGTCAACCTTTACCCATGCTTTAGGGCGTAATTGACTACGAGCACCATTGGCAATGAGTAGGCCATCAAAGCAAGCATCAAACTTTTGATTTTGATGACTGCCGAATAGCCGAACTTCATCGTTATGTTCTTCAAAACTTTCAACAGAGTGGTTCATACACCAAGTAATCTGGCTTGAATATTCGCTAAGTTTTTGAGTGAGAACGTGACATAAAGTGGCTCGGTGTATACCTAGACCATAAAGATTTGTTGATGCTTCGCGATAGTGACTGTTAACTAAAAGACGCTTGTCTGGAAGTTGTCCTTCTAAGCCTGTGACTTTCGCACCTAAGGTTAGGGCTTTTTCGAGCACACCTAAGTGTTCAAATACAGCTAAGCCCGCAGGTTGTAGTAATAAACCGGCACCTACCGGAGATAACTCATCAATTTGTTCAAAAATAGTAACGTTATTGCCTTGGCGGGCAAGCAAAATGGCAGTGGCTAAACCTGCTGTACCTGCACCGATAATGGCAAAATGAGGTGTTTTCATTGTTTGTTCTTTTGAAGCATTTATAGCTTCAATTTAGCAATGAACGAATAGCTGATCTATAAATTTTTTGAAAATTAAATTTTTTCCATAAAAAATCCCTTGCACTGGCAAGGGATTTTGAACTTATTTCAATATACGCCAAAGCGCTAATAAGCTACTCAGCACAATTAGAATAATCGAAACAAACCAAGGGCTAATAATTGCAATAGTCAGTAAAATCAGCATAGTACTGCCGAACATCCAGCTACGGCGTTGCTGATGTTCCATTTGCAAACGAAGTTGCTGAATTTCGCGTAACTGGCGGTCTTGCCAAGCCGACTGATTTTTTAAACCATTTAAGCTATCAATAATTAAGCTTGGGAAATCTTGAGCGCCTAAAAGCAGGTCAGGTAATTGCTGGCCGAGTTCTTTTACATTTTTGACTGGGTTCATGTTGGATTTGACCCATTCCGTCAAAATTGGTTTTGCCAATTTCCAGATGTCGAGCTGCGGATAAAGATCAGTCCCTAGGCCTTCTACATGCACTAAAGTTTTGAGTAGCAGCATGAGCTGTGGCGGAATCTCAAGATGGAAGCGACGAGCAATGTCCATCACTTGAATTAAGATACCCGCAAAATCAAGTTGATCCATTGGTTTAGACACCATTGGCCCAACAGTGCGGCGCATTTCACGTGCTAACGCGTCTTGATCTGTACCCGGTGGAATCCAGCCAGCTTGATGCACAATTTGAATAAGCTGCATAAAGTTGCTGTTCATGACAGCAAGCAACATACGGGCAACTGTCATTTGGTCGTGCTTAGAAAGCTCACCCATAATTGCACAGTCCAGTGCAATAAAGCGTGGATTGCTTGGGTTAATTGTTTCTACAAAGACATTGCCAGGGTGCATGTCGGCATGGAAAAAGTTATCGCGGAATACTTGCGTAAAGAAAATAGTTAACCCTTTTTCTGCAAGTTGTGCACGGTCCATGCCTAGACGGTCAAAGGTTGCCGTATCTGAAATAGGGACACCAGTAATACGCTCAGCCACCATGACATCTTTGGTGTCCATGTAGACTTCTGGTACATACATCATGGTTGAGCCAGTGAAGTAATGGCGCATACGACGGGTGTTATCTGCTTCAATACTTAAGTCCAGCTCATTTAAAATGATTTGGCGGTAGTCTTGAATAATTTCGGTGAGATGCAATGCACGAGCAGCTTCAAGGCGGCTTTCTAAGGTATTGCCTAACCATGCCAAAATCTCAAAATCTTGTAAGATTTGATTGCGAATGTCCGGACGAGTCACTTTAACCACAACTTCACGACCATCATGCAAAGCAGCAGTATGAACTTGGGCAATTGATGCAGCAGCTAATGGCTGGTCATCAAAGCGAGCAAACAATGTATTAACGTCAGCTTTTAACGATTCTTGAATACGTTGTTTGGCAACATTGCTATCAAAAGGTTTTACCTGATCTTGAAGTAAAACCAGTTGAGCGAGCACCTCAGGTGGAATTAGGTCACGGCGAGTAGACAGTAATTGACCAAGCTTGATTGCAAGTGGTCCCATATCTTCTAAAGCTTCTTTAAGCTTTAAAGGATTTTTACGTTCACGACTCGACCATGCAGCTGGATGCATTTTAATAATATTTAATGCATGCCGAGCTTTAACTGGTAATTCATCCGCAGGGAACAACGTATCGAGTCTATAGTGCGCTGCAATACGCCAAAGTTCGAGTAAACGTGAAACGTGCGGAATCATATAAAGTCTTACCTAGTCTTGAGAGGGTTGTAGTTGTGCATTGAGTTGCTGCAATCTTGCTTCAAGACGGTCAATGTCTTGATTAAGCTTGCGAGTTGCTTGAGTTAAGTCATCCATTTCCCAGCGAGGGGCAAATAGGCCGCTATCTTCTTTTAAGGCATCTTCAGCAAAAAACAGATGGCTTTGCACCGAGCGTTTTAAATGTTTTGGTGCAAGTTGAATCTTGCCAATTTCATGAGCGAGTTGAGGACCCACCCATCTTGATAAATGCGCAGCTAAATCAGGTTCAGCTTGCTGCATAATTTTTTGAATATCCTGTAATAGGTGATAATCACCTTGGAGCGGGATATTCCCAATCTGGTCTGGATCGCTGACCAATAATTTAATCAATTCAACGACATCTTTAACATGCAAAGTTGCGGTTGCTTCAGAAATTTTGAATTGGGCATCAAAAGGACGCTGTTCAAAAATAGAAGGCTTTTCACTATGACCTGTTACGGTAGGTTCAAGACGTACTTTTTCTTGGTCAAAGAACACATCGACAGAAAGCTGCGGGCTATCAATCACAACACGCAACATTTTGCCCTGTAACTGATTAAACTGAATGCGAGTAACCGCATCCAGATCGATCAGATGATGAATGATACGTTCGACTGCACCGAGTGCCAGAATCGACCACATATCGTTATCCCTTACAGTTTGAAGCCACGGTGAACGGCAACGATACCAGCAGTAAGGTTGTGATAGTCACAGTTCTGGAAGCCAGCATTTTCCATCATACCTTTTAAAGTACGTTGGTCTGGGTGCATACGGATTGATTCAGCCAAATATTTATAGCTTTCTGAGTCATTCGCAACCAATTTACCCATAATCGGTAAAGCGGTGAATGAATAGAGGTCATAAAGTTTTGAGAATGGCTCAAATACAGGTTTAGAAAACTCAAGAATCAGTAAACGGCCACCTGGTTTTAACACACGGAACATAGAAGCAAGTGCTGCGTCTTTGTCTGTCACGTTACGTAAACCAAAGCTAATGGTTACAAGGTCAAAGCTGTTGTCTGCAAAAGGCTCTAATGTTTCAGCATTGGCAAGAACGAAGTCAACATTGGTACAGCCTGCATCAATTAGACGGTCACGGCCAACATTGAGCATAGATTCGTTAATGTCTGAAAGTACAACATGACCTTGCGGACCAACTTCACGGCTAAATACTTTTGCTAAGTCGCCTGTACCGCCAGCAATGTCTAACACGTGTTGACCACGGCGGACACCAGACATGTTAATTGCAAAACGCTTCCATAAACGGTGAATACCAAATGACATCAAGTCATTCATCAAGTCATATTTGCTTGCAACTGAGTGGAAAACTTCTGCAACTTTTTGTGCTTTATCTTCAGTTCTAACTGTTGAGTAACCGAAGTGTGTTGTTTCACCAACGTTGGCAGTATTACCAGCACCACGAGGTAAATTGTATTTAGGTACAGAGCCATTCACAGGTGTGTCTGTTAAGGTTTGCTGTAAAGTTTGTTGTTGCCCTTGAGGAGTACCTTGAGGTAAAGGTGAGCTTAGGAATGGGCTAACTTTGTCTGAACTTTGTGCCTGCTCAGTTGGAGATGTTGGCTTTTGGTTTTCGTTAGACATATTGTCTCTCCTAGACTCAAACTCAAGTGAAACGGAATAAGTTCTGCATGATGACAGATTTTGTCTATTTTTACAGGCATCATCATGCAAATATAATGAATAAAATCTCAACTTCGCGAGGTTGAGTTTTTCTATGTGCCGACCTTATCACACTCTAAACGGATTCGGATGCCCTGAATGTACATTTTCAATAATCTGGCGTTCTTTTTCAGTAAAAGTCTTAATAAAGGTCTCGGCTGATTTTAACGGTTTCATCGCACTAAAACCATCTTGAATGAAATCATACATCAATTCGAAGTGATATTTTTGGGCAATACCTTTACACATTTTAAAAGCAGTAAACATCATAAATGAACGCATGTATTTATCGAGTGCTGCACCTAAATCGTCAAGAAGAGCAAGTTGTTGATAACGAGCTTCGGCCTGATTAAGCTTGATTAAGGTTAAACGCATAATCTCATCAGTGAGTACTGTATCTGCCGGATAGTCCTCAAGAAGTTGCGTTGCTACTTGCTCATCAAGTTGGGTTGCAAGTACAGCCAAACTTACTGATTTAGTACCTGTTTTAATTGCATTCTCAGGTAAGACTTTTTCTGCTTTATGCGCATATTTCAATAAGCGTTCGATTTGCGCTGCAAGAGCATCAAATTCTGGGCCACCATATAAACGATTTAAAAAGTACTCTGACATGAGCTTGTGCGCTGGCAGATTAAAAAAGTCATGATGCGTATCTTTCATCCGCTCTTTTAACCATGTTTGTACATCTTGCAAACGCTGAGCAAGTACTGGATTATCGTGATAATTAAATGTTTTATATTGTTGTAAAAGATCATCAAAAGCAGCGAGTTTAGACATTTAAGACTCTAATATTGGGCTATTTGCAAAAAATCATAAAAGGCATTGTAACCTTGTACTATGGCGAGTAGATGTAAAAAAAATGATTCATGCGTCAATTTTTAAACAGAATTTTGGCGCAATGACATAATTTGTATAGCAATTCATCATTTAAGCGCATAAGTTAAAGATCATCGAAATTAAACAATAAAAGATTAGAGCCGTGGACTATGAGTGAACAACAACCAAAATTTGAGATTCGTGATGAAGAACAGCTTTCAGTCGATTTGATTGAAGCACAATATGCGTTAAAAGAAAGTCGGGGCAAACCCAACGCTAAGAGCACACTAATATTAATGAGTGGTATTGAGCTGGCTGGAAAAGGCGAGGCTGTTAAGCAACTTCGTGAATGGCTAGATCCACGATATTTACGAGTCAAAGCAGACGCGCCACGTGTGCTGACAGATACAGAAGCATTTTGGCAATCTTACTCGGAGTTCATTCCGACTGAAGGGCAAATTGTGGTGATGTTTGGCAACTGGTATAGCGATTTGCTCGTCACGGCAACGCACGTGTCTGAACCTTTGGATGAAGCACGCTTTGATGCTTACGTTGAAAATATGCGGGCATTTGAGCAAGATTTAAAAAATAACTATGTCGATGTGGTTAAAGTCTGGTTCGATCTGTCATGGAAATCGCTGCAAAAACGTTTAGACAAGATAGATCCATCTGAACAGCACTGGCATAAACTGCATGGCCTAGACTGGCGTAATAAAAAACAATATGACACTTTGCAAAAGTTACGTCGTCGTTTTACCGACGATTGGTACATTATTGATGGCGAAGATGAAAAGCGGCGTGATCAGTTTTTTGCTCAATACCTTTTACAACACATGCGTCAACTTCCAGAGCATGAAACCGAAGTTAAAGGAAAATGGCAACAAGCCCAAATTCCCGAGAGTTTATTAAACCCTTCTAACGAACCACTTGAAAAAGCAGAATATAAAAAAGAACTCGATAAACTAAGCAAAAAAATTGCTGATTCAATGCGTTTCGATAAACGCAATGTCGTCATTGCTTTTGAAGGCATGGACGCAGCTGGTAAAGGTGGGGCCATTAAGCGAATCGTTAAAAACCTAGACCCGCGTGAATATGATATTCACTGTATTGGAGCACCTGAACGTTTTGAAGCACGTCATCCTTACTTATGGCGCTTTTGGAACCGCATTAATGAGGCCGAAAAAATCACGATTTTTGATCGGACATGGTATGGACGTGTACTCGTTGAACGTGTCGAAGGTTTTGCTTCACCTTTAGAATGGCAGCGTGCCTATGATGAAATAAACCGCTTTGAAAAAGATTTATTTGATAGTCAAACGATTGTAGTAAAAATTTGGCTGGCGATTAGTAAAGATGAGCAAGAGCAGCGTTTTAAGGCCAGAGAAGAAACACCGCATAAACGCTTTAAAATTACCGCAGAGGATTGGCGTAATCGTGATAAGTGGGACGATTATTTAAAAGCGGCCGCAGATATGTTTGAGCGAACTAGTACTGAATATGCACCTTGGTATATTGTCGCAACCGATGATAAATATACGGCACGTTTAGAAGTGTTGAAGGCCATTTTAAAACAGCTGAGAGCAGACTAAGCTCTCAGCTACAAGGCAAACATTAATTTACAATAGTGCTACGGCTTTTTTGCTGAATACGTTTTGCAAGGTTATAACTATCATTCAGATGAGTTTCTGCTATTTTTTTCATCATGAAATAGCCCAAACTTGCTGCTACAATTTGCCCACCTAGTGGTATAAATTTAGTCACCTGTTTCGTTACGATTTTGCCAAGAAAGCCATTAAATGTTTTTTTAACTGTAGTACGCGCTACTACAAAGCCTGAAAATTCAAAACCGCGTTTACGTAATTCATCCCAATGAATTGTTTTAGTTTTCGGGTCGTAGACACTCACGTGTTCAGGTGCTAAGCCAAAACGGGAATTGATATCTGGAATAAGGTACGACAAAATTCCCAAATCGACTGCCACGTCAAAAAAAGGAATCGGTACAATTGCCGCTCCTGCTGAGACGTAAGCTCGTTTTTTGATGAGATCATGACACTCATCGCGAATTTGTTCCAGATTTAGGCTAGGATCAATATAGTCAGGAATCTTGTCAATTTTCATAATGTCTACCTGTATAAGTTTCTTGATGGCGTCATTTAAACCAAGTGTAAGTGACCCCAAAGTTAAATTATGCTGTGTTTAAAACAACGTGACATAGTCAGATTCAGTTGTATAGTAATGAATGTTTATGATTTTGTGCATAAATTATGCAAGCAGGATATGAAATAAATGGGGATTCATGTTATTCAAAGTCAACGTATTGATGTGTTGTTGCAAGGTGTATTGACGTCTACATCTCAAGCTTCAACGCATCCATTACAGGTTTTGAAAACCCAGCATTTTATTGTTCCAAGTCCTGCGGTCGAGCAGTGGCTGATACAAAAACTTGCAGAACAGCAAGGCATGAGTGCTAATTACCAGTTTCACCAACGGGTACGCGGCTTCCAGTGGTACGCCTACCAGCAAGTTTTAACTGCGCATAAAGAACAGGTTCGTAAAGCGAACATCCCACGTTTAATTTTTAAATGGCGGGTGCATCAAGCTTTGCACGAATTCATTCAACCTGACACGATAAGTATAGATTCATCGCATCCTTTGCATTCTATTGTTCAGCGTATTTATGACAGCGCAGATCGACTTGAACAAGGCATAGACAAACAATTAAAAAAACAAAAAATGCTGTACTGGGTCGCTGAGCAGGTTGCTGATCTATTTAGTAACTATATGATTTATCGTGGGCAATGTCAGCGTGGTTGTGAAAATAGTTGTACCTGTCCGGAAAACTGGTTGTCTGCTTGGGGGCAGGGCCGAGCACTAGATATTGAAAAATATATTGTGCAAAAAGATGAAGAAGTGACTGCTTTTGCATTACATCAAACTGAGGAGCTAGAACGTTGGCAGCGTTGGTTGTGGCAACAACATTTTCATGATGACTTTTTGCAGATGCAGCAAATTGATGCATTGTTTTGGCAAGAGTTAGATCATCCAGACCGCAGTAAGCGTGCTATTTCAAGATTACCTAATCAGGTGGTGATCTTTACGTTATTAGATTTGCCGCCAAGCCAGTTACAGTTCTTGCGCCGTTTAGGCCAATACGTTGATGTACTGATTTTGCACTATAACCCTTCACAAGAATATTGGGCCGATAGTGTCGATCCACTCTGGAAGCAGCGTTATGATTTAGGTGTAAAAGAGCGTTTTATTGCGAAAAATCCAAAGGCTACTGATACTGAAATTAGCGATTTCTTTAATAAATTTACACTCAATTTTAATGCTGAAGCGCGTGAGTCTAGACATCCGCTTTTAACCAGATTAGGAAAACAAGCCCGCGACCACTTTTCACTATTATCAAATTTATCTACGGGTGAAGAGGGTAAATGGGTTGATGCTTTTGTGGATGATTTCCCTGAAAGTTTACTCGGTAAAGTTCAGTCAGATATTTTGCATTTAGTGGAACCTCAAGCTAAGCAATATGAACTCGCTCCAGACGATGACTCTATTCAGATCCATGTTTGTCATTCAACTTTACGTCAGCTTGAAGTTTTAAAAGAGCAATTGATTGGTTGGTTGGCCAAAGCACATGAACAGCCGCGCCGACCAAACGATATTTTAGTTTTAGTTCCTAATTTGGCCGACATAGAGCCTTTAATTCGAAGTGTATTTCCTGCTACTGCCACTGAGCCGGGTGTGCATTTGCCAGTCAAGATTGCAGGTGTTGCATCACTTGATGCACTGAATGCTTGGCGTGCCGTAATTGGGCGTATTCAGCTGATGCAAGGACGTTTTAGCTTTGATGATTTTGCTGACTGGTTAAGCTTGCATGCGACTCAGCAACGATACGAACTTGAATATGCTCAGGTTGAGCGAATTTTAAATTTACTCGCCGATGCAGGCTTTAAACGAGGATTGGATGCAGAGCATCTCAAGCGCAGTTTGTGTGAGGGTGATGATGATTATCGATATAGTTTTAAATTTGCCTTAGAGCGATTGGCCCTTGGCATTGCTGTGCCTGTGCATGCAACATTTAATCAGGTGTTGAGTTATGCCAAAGTTCAACCGAGCGATTTCGAGTTGGTGGGTACACTCATTCAGATTTATCAGGATTTGAATGAGCGTCGTGATTGGCTTACTCTGCATGAGCAGGGGAAAGTCTATACCGTTGAATATTGGCTTCAGGTACTGAGCAAAGATATTGTTGAATTTGAGCAGGTTGGTGTTGCTGCCCTAAAAGCTGTGCGAGAAATTGTTAAAAAACAAGAGCGAATGTTGACCCTCGCAAGCTATTACGCCGAGACAGAAACAGGAACTTTGCGCAAAATCACCTTGCCACTACCTTATATTATTGAAGAAATTCAACGGACTTTAGAAAGTCAAAGTGCGCAAGCTGAGCCGACTGGGCAAATTACTTTTGCCCAAATTGGACACATTCGACCGTTACCTTATCGTTTAATGGTCATGCTAAATCTTGATGCAGGGCAATTTCCAAACCGCGATACCCATGTTCCATTTGATTTAATGGATGCACTGCGCCAACAGTTAGGTGACCGCTCTCGACTTGAAGATGATCAAGGTGCTTTTTTAGATGCTTTATTATTAGCACAAGACAATTTATGGCTGTTTTATAACGGTTTTGATGTGAATGATGGTGAGGTGCGAGAACCTTCCAGTATTCTTCAAGAGTTCCGTGAACACCTTGCCTTGATTGTGAAAGCTGAAGATGGTGTACCTGAAAATGTAGTTATTGAAGGAATTGAGATTCCATCACAATTAAAACAACTCTATCACTTACATGACTTACAGCCCTTTGATCCGAAAGGTTTTACTGTAGAAAAAAGTGTTATTCGCTATCAAGATCATTGGTTTAAGGTCGCTTCACAAATTCAGCAAATTTCAGGAAACCGTCAACCTTGGGCGAATACGACCTATCCGCTGCAAGCCCCTGACATGTTGGTTTTAGATAGCCAGCAATGGATACAGGATGTGACATTCCCTGCACGCCTCTATTTAAAAACTTTAGGGGTAGAAAACTTAGGAAGTGTCGGAGTGCTCGACCAAAATGAACCTTTGCTATTAGATGGTTTAGGGCGCTATGCGATCCGACATTTTTTACAACAATCTGAACAGCAAGCACAACCTGAAGTATTAATTGATCAGTTGCCTGTAGGTAAAGTCAAATATAGCGCATGGCAACAAGGTGTTTTTGAGCAAGAATGTTTGCTTGAACGCCTTCATCATTATGCACCTGCAGTGACACAAACAACTCAGCGTATTTGGCGAATTGCTAAACAGCTTCATATGAATATTACCGTTCCGAAGTCTGAAACTCGGGACTGGGTCAGCATGGAACCTTCAAGTGCTCGCGCAAAAAGACGTGCTAAAGTTTGGTTAGAATATCTGCTCTGGTTAGCTTATTTGAATGAGGGTAGTGCCGGAGCTGAAAAGCGCCGTATTGTGGTTTTTAGTGATCAAACTGTGATTTGTAGTGGTGTAAGTTCTGAGCAAGCTCGGCAATATTTACAGCCATGGTTTAAAATCTGGCGTCATGCACAGCAACAACCTTTGGTTCTACCAGCAGCTTTATTATTAAAGCCGCTAGAAAAAGCTAAAGCATATCAGTGGGAAACAGCAGATCAGGCAGAAAAAGCAAAACTGGATGAGAAGAGCTACACTGAGCTGTTAAAATACTGGAATGAAACAGGGTCATTTACCACAATGGATATGACTCAAAATGAAGCTTGCAAGTTGCATCGAGACTGGAGCTTTATTTTACAAGAACAAGATGCGCAAGCTTTGCTTCAACATGCTTGTGATGAGTTTGCGTATGATCTGTATCATCCGGTTTTTCAATTTCAACATTCGGAGTAAGACATGAACTCAAGAGTACAGGTGTCTTATCAACCTATTATTGATATTGAATTTAGTGGTTTACACTTAATTGAAGCTTCGGCAGGTACAGGAAAAACCTATACTTTATCGAGCTTAATGGTCCGTATCTTTCTCGAAAAATACTTGCCTAGACAAGTCATTGCGACCACGTTTACCCGTGCAGCCGCTGCTGAGTTAAAAAGCCGTATTCGCGCCCGTTTGATCGAAACGTATCGTTACTTAGAGACCAAACGCAGTTTTACAGAACAAGAAATACTTACGCAGGCCGAGCAAGAGCCTGACTTATTACTCCAACATATTTTAAAAAGCTTTGCGACGCGTATTGCCTATGCGTGTGAGCGTTTAAAATTGGTCATCGATCAGTTAGACGAGTTATTTGTCGGGACACTCGATAGCTTTAGCCAAAAACTATTACGTGAGTTTGCCTTTGAGAGTGGCAAAATTGAACGCGCTCAAATTACCGATGATGCCAAAACTTATAGCCGACAACTGATTCATGATGTTTTACGTGAATGGATACAGTCTCAACCTCAAACCGTAATTGATGCTTTATATCTGGCAGGAGAGTTAAAAAGTGTCGATAGTTTTGTCAAACTGGTCGAAGACTCACTTAACTTTAGTTCTGCTCATTTTAAACTTCCCGAAAAACCAACCATTCAATTTGAACAACTTGCTCAGCTCAAACAGTTGGCAACAGAAATTGACTTAAGTCTTTTAGAGCCGTATTACTTGCTTGATGGCGAACACTATAAGCATGTGAGCGGGACGGTATTTCGTAATGGGGCGTTTAACAAATTATTTAGCGAGTGTTTACCGCAGCTTTTGCAAGTTCTAACGCAAAGCGACAGCATTTTGGTTTTTGATGGGTCTTTGACTGCACAACGTGAGCTTGTTTTTAAGTTTTTAGGTCAACTTGTCGATCAAAAAGTTTTCAAGAAATGTCCTGCTGAAATTTCAGATGGTTTCTATCAACATCCTTGTATTCAACAGATTCAACAGCTATTTGGTGTGCTGAAAAACTATGCCGAGCAGTTCGACCAGCTTCATATTTTTTTAAAAGCCTATTTATGTGTTGAGGTTAAAAAACGTTTACCACAAGTTTTACAAAATAAAGGTGAAACTACTTTTTCTCAGCAAATTCGAACACTTTCTGAAGCTTTAAAAGGTGAACAGGGACAGCGTTTCGCTGTGTTTGTGCAGGCGCGTTATCCCTTAATTTTGGTCGATGAATTTCAGGATACCAACCAAGATCAAGACGACATGCTGGCGAGCATTTGGCGCCATCCAGAGCGCTACCACAAAGGCTGCATGATTATGGTAGGTGACCGTAAACAGGCAATTTACGGTTTCCGTGGTGGGGATATGCTCACCTTTTTAAATGCCTATAAAGATATTCAAGCCAAACATGGCCGCGAATATAAGTTAATTCATAACCATCGTTCCGTTGCAGATCTGGTTAAAGTGGTCGACGCCTTATTTCAAAGGCAAATCGACTTTGGTGAAGAGGTTCAATATGACCCAATTCGAGCGGGCACTCGACCTCATCCTGTACTGATTGAGCAGAACAATCATAATCCTTACCCTTTGCGCTGGTTAATGCTCAAAGATAAAGAAACAGAGGCTCAGCAAGTTGCATGGAAGATTCGAGATCTACTTAACCAGTCACATGCCGGACAACTATATTTTCAAAAAGATGCTCAGACTCAAACCTTAAATGAAGACGATATTGCGGTATTGTCTCGTAATCATGATGGGCTGGATAAAGTTCAATTTGAGCTAGAGCGTTTAGGAATACGAGTTAACAGGCCATCAAAACGAAGTGTTTTCGATTGCTCGATTGCTCAAGATGTGGGTGCTTTGTTGACTGCCATACTTCATCCTTACGATGAGGCAAAAGTGAAGCGAGCTTTAATTAGCCGTCTATTTGCTATGGACCTGAAACAGCTGTTGCAACTTGAGCAGACAGCCGAAGGGTTAAGCCAGTTTATGACTGGTTTTGACACGATTAGAGAGTTGTGGTCCGCTCAAGGCTTTTTAGTGGCATGGCAACAATGTCTCATCCAGTTTGATATATGGCAAAATTTAGTTGCTGCTCAAAGTAAAGATAATGAACGGGTTGTCGTGAACTTGCGTCATTTAACTGAAATTTTGAGTCAGCACAGTGAGAAATACTCAGGCGCGCAAAACCTTTACCATTGGTATCTCAAACAGTTGAGTTCTCCTCTTGATCGTGATTGGGAGTTAGAGCGTAAATTATCGAGTGAAGCTGGTGTTCAGCTCATGACAATTCACCAGTCAAAAGGGCTGGAATTTAAGATTGTATTTTTACTAGGTGCAGACAAGCCCTTTCGAGAAAATAATAAAACACTCAATTTTTCGACCCAAGACATTGTCAAACCAGACTCAAACCAGACTTTGACTCGACGTGTCGTTGCGATTGCTGACAAGACCTATTTGAATGAAATAGAACTTAAGCAGCACGAAGAACGAGCGCTCGCTGAACAGAATCGGCTTTGGTATGTTGCTTTAACGCGAGCAAGCCACCGCGTCTATGCTGTTCTACAAGATATTGATGGCAAGTCAGTATCAGGCCTCGCGTTTTGGAAAAATAGGACTGAGCCTTTTCAACATCGTTGCTGTACGGATGAAATGGTTTTGGAGCAGATTCCACAGACAATTCACTTAGCCAAACAAACAAGTATTATTGAAATACAAGCACAACGGTTTCCTGAACAGCGTTTTTATTCGAGAGGTAAAACTAGTTTCAGTTACTTGGCACAGCATTTAAAACATAAAGCTGGCACAGATTTATTGGCGAGTCAGAGCAATGATGCTGTATTAGCAGAAGATGAGTTAGACTTAATCAACACTGCTGAAGCAAGCAGTGCTCAGCCGATTGACTGGATAAAGAGTAACTTCCCTCGAGGAACGCTTGCCGGTAATTTCTTGCATGAAATATTTGAACATATCGACTTTCAATGTTCAGATGAGTGGATCATAGAAATACGTCGTCGTTTTAAAAATGACTATAGTGGCCTTTGGCAAGATTTACTTAATAAATATAACGAGAGTTTCCCAGAGCAAGAGGACGCCGAGAACCTGCTTTACCAGTCAGTTGCAGACTGGTTGAAAGATATTTTGCGAACACCGCTTTATCAAGGTTTCCGGCTCAATCAGCTTCAACAAGAACAGTATTTGTCAGAGTTTCCATTTTATTTGGCGCTCTCAGATCGAGTTTTAGCCATGACACGTATTCAGCAACTCTTCGCTGAGTATGGGTTGAATATGCCGGAGTTACTTGAGGCTCGCTCAGCACGTTACCTCAATGGTTCTATCGATTTGGTTTATTTTGATGGGCAGCGTTATCACATTGCCGATTATAAAAGTAATTACTTAGGTGATGATCTTGCAGACTATCGTAGCGATAGCATTGCTCAAAGTATGTCTTTGGCAAGTTACTGGCTACAAGCAGGTTTATATCTCGTTGCGTTACACCGCTATTTGCAAGTCAAAATGCAGGATTATCAGATTGAGCAACATTTGGGTGGGGCAACTTATCTTTACTTACGTGGTATGAATGGTGAAGCGGAGCAGGGGTATTATTACTGGGAACCTAGTGTCGAGTTTATCCTTCGTCTTGATGCCATTTTGGGATATTTTGCTGAGGATAAAATAGCATGAAAAATGCTGATAAAAAGCGTAATTTGAAGATTAACAAATACTTGACATGTGGATAAGCCTGTCTATAACCATGTGGACAAGCGTGTGGAAAACTAGGTGGATAAGTGTGTGGACAATCTAAATAGCCCTGAACAAGCCGATTTAAGCTGGTTAACAACGTGGAGTAACTTCTTAAATCAGGTTCCATTTACTGAACAATCGCAAGTACCAGAAGCCACTTCTTACTTGCAACAGCTTATTGAAGCGAGCTTACAAGGCGATAGTTGTATTGATATCAGTTCAGAGCAAATTGCAGCACTTGGTCAGCTTGCTATATCTGCCGATCAAGCAACTTCAAAAGTTGCGCCATGCGTCTACGATGAGCAGGGGTTGGCATTATACCGATATTGGCACCTAGAGCAACGACTTGCAGAACAAATTTGTCGATTAAAGCAACAATTAATTCAACCTGTTTCTTGTGATGACTATTTAGACCTGCTTACCGATCCTCATCAACAGGCAGCTTTAAAGATGGTTGCTCGGCAGGGCTTGAGTATTATTACGGGTGGGCCAGGTACAGGCAAGACTTATACACTTGCACGTATCATTGCTGTACTTAGCCAAGCAATTCCACATATTCGTGTGGCGATGGCTGCTCCAACAGGTAAAGCCGCACAGCGCATGCAAGAGGCCTTACAGAACTCATTTAATGACCCTAAATTGCTTGAGTCTGGATTAGTGAGTGAAGAGCTAAGAAATCAGGGAACACAAACGATTCACCGTTTGTTAGGGATGGGACATAGTCAGACACCACGGTTTAATCAAAAACAGCCTTTGCCTTATGACGTGATTGTCGTGGATGAGGCTTCTATGCTGGATTTAAACCTGGCTACTCTTTTATTTGAAGCTGTGCCTGAGTCCTGTCGAATTATTTTATTAGGAGATGCAAATCAGCTCGCTTCCGTCGATGTCGGGGCAGTTCTTGCTGATTTACAGCAAATACAGGCATTGGCTGATAACCGAGTACAATTACAAACCAGTCGTCGTTTTGCTGAAGGGGCACTGATTGGGCAAGTTGCTAAATTTATTCAGGCGCAAACTCATCAACAAGACCATGTAGAAGTTTTACAGCGGTTTGAAGTTGATATTGTTCAGGTGTCAGAATTAAAGCCTATAGTTTTACAAAGTGACATGCCAGATGTGGTTCAGCTTGAGTATTTACCAGAAGGAAATCACGCAGAAGTCGAAATTTATTATCAGAAACTCATGTTAGGTTTCCAAGGCTATGTAAAGAGTCTAAAAAACTATTTAAAAGAAGAACGCTCGATTGAACAGGTTCAAAACGTAGTAAGAGCATTCGATGACTATCGTATTTTAACGGCGGTCCGTCACGGCCCATTTGGCTTACAACAGTTAAACCAGTATGCGCAGCGCTGGTTACAACAACAGTTATCAATAGTTACAGTGGGTGGTTGGTATGTAGGTCGTCCGGTGATGATGACTTATAACGATTATCAGCTCGGTATTTCAAATGGGGATATTGGTTTGTGCTTTGAGCATAGAACTCAGCCACAACAATTTGAAGTATATTTTCCAAGTTTGAACAAATGGGTCGCTGCGAATCGATTGCCTAAAAGTATTCAGAGCGCATTTGCCTTAACGATTCATAAATCGCAAGGGTCTGAATTTACTCATACTGCTGTCGTTTTAGATCAGGCTGCCAAGAACTTATTAAGCCAAGAACTTATTTACACTGCGATTACACGCGCTAAGAAAGTAGTCAGTCTTTTGGTGCATCAAGAGGCTTTATTACAAGCATTTACAGTTCGTACTACACGGAAAAGCGGTTTAGTTCAAAAAGTTAATCGGTTAGTTCGTTAAGCCAAACTTAATATTTTCACCCTTGTAAGAAAAAGCTTACATAGATTCGAGATATTTGCTGCTAGAGTACACTCCGTGTTTTTGAGATTATAAACGCACAACGAGCTTGGCACGGAATGTCGGGCAAAATCGCACAATAATAATAACTTAAGTCGAGAGACTGCGAACTTACAATGAAGTAGGTGTATAAAGAGGAAACTTACAGCCGCTAAGCCTTGTAGTTTTGGGAGAGACTACAGGGCTTTTTTATCTTTTGCTTTTCTAATGCTCCTAAAAAACTACCAGAAAAGATCAATTTTAAGCCTATCTCTAGTATATTTCGGTTGAGAAAAATATATCAATAATATCAATATATTTATCTGTAATATGATTCTTAAATAAGCATTTTTCCTGTGAATTGTTAAGTTATATGTTATACAGAACTGTACGTTAAATGTTGAAAATGACTAAACACCAAATATTATACAGACCTGTACGTTTTTACTTACATGATGATAAGAAAAATACTACTTTTCTTCATAATTGGATGTGTCACAATACATCACATAAGGAAATAGAAACGAAAACATTGGAAGTGAGTTAAAACAACAAGAAGGATGTGACTAGCATCTCACCAACGATAATAAAAACAGTAATAACACGATAAACAAAAACTACAGCGCAAAAAACCCAAGCAGAAATGCTTGGGTTTTTTATTTGCTTTTAAACTAAGTTGGTTTCATGAGAGTCGCTGCCGAATAAAGAACGACGTTGATCTCTAGGAATTCGTGGGCACTGGCTGGAGATTTGATAGAGTACTTTAGCTAAAGCAGGTAGGTGAGTACCTACTACAGATTTACCTGTCGTTAATAGGGAAACACTAATATCTCTTTCTGGATCGGCCCAGCATAAGATATTGGAGAACCCTAAATGGCCAAATGCTTGTCCTGTCATAGGACCAAAAAGGCCTACCGGGTTACTGCCTAACATTGGCCCTAAAGCATAGCGCATTGGAATTAACAAAGTCCGGTCAATGTTAACGCCTGTGGTTGGCAGTGTTGCTCTGAAAATTGTTTTCTCACTAAAGATTTGCTGACCGCCGTAGCTTCCACCATTTAAAAGCATTTCAAAGAAGCGGCCAGCTTGTTCTGCACTGGTATAGATGTTTCCAGCTGGACAAATGGTGTCCATAAAACGACTATCGTTCGTCACATCAACTGCAAGTTGTAAGCCGCCACCTAACACATGATTCAGGTAGTGATCGGTACCAAGGCGAGGGTGCAGACCTGTTGCACAGTTTAAGGCGACTTCTGAACGGTATTCTGGTTTTAAGCCATAATTGAAATAAGGCATCCCCATTGGTTTTTCAATAGTTTGATGTACAAATTCACGTAAATCCTGCCCAGTCACCCGTTCAATGACTTCTCCTAAAATATAACCTGCCGTAACAGCATGATAGGCAAGGTGATTGCCAGCAGGAGACACAGGTCGAGCAGCATATAAACGTTTTAAAATTTCGTCTTTATCAAATAATAAATCTGGTGTGACATCGCCATCAATATAGGGAATGCCGCCACGATGTGCTAATAAATGAAAGATCGTTGCACGGCGCTTACCGTTGACACCATATTCAGGAACATAATAGCTCACGGGATCAAGTAAATTGATTTCACCCTTTTCATCTAATAGATGAATTAACATGGCTGTAATCATCTTTGATGCTGAAAATAGGCAAACAGGTGTATCAGGTGTTGCAATCAGGGCATTTTCTTGAAGTCCTGCCGGAGAGTTACCTTGGGCATATCCAATGCTTCGATTGAGTAAAATTTTACCTTGTCTGCGTAGACAAAAGGTAATAAGTGGATAATTTCCGGTTTTATATAGTGCCTCTATACTTTTCCAGATTTTTTGAATCTGGTGATCGCTCATTCCACCCTGTTCAGCAGCAACTTCATCTTTTTGTCGAATGACTTGCTCAATATTGTCCGGTACTGGACAAGTGTTAGTTGAAAAAATTTTCACACGTCCCTCGCGCTTCTTTCTTTTTATTCGAGGCTAGTGTGCAGGGTTAAGGTCTTGATGTCAGTGTCTAAAATGACAAGTTACTGAAAACTATTTTGCAATCCACCTATAGATACCTTAAAATAGGCGACTTGCTGTAGTGATGCACGGCAGTCAGTTGCCTCAACTGATTCATATCGTTTACTTTTTTAAGCATCTCGGAGAAATCGAATGGCTTTAACTAATGCAGACCGCGCAGAGATCATTGCTAAATTTGCTCGCGCTGAAAATGACACTGGTTCACCAGAAGTACAAGTAGCTTTATTGACTGCTCAAATCAATGATTTACAAGGTCACTTCAAAGCTCACAAACACGACCACCACAGCCGTCGTGGTTTGATCCGTATGGTTAACCAACGTCGTAAATTGCTCGACTACTTAAATGGTAAAGACCACGGTCGTTACACTGCTTTGATCGGTGCTTTAGGTTTACGTCGTTAATTCGATTTTCACTTTGTTTTCGCTATTTCGCATGTCGCAATGCTTTATCGCTGAAAAGAGAGTTTCACTTAATGCTAGGTTAAGTGATTTTTAGAAGGGGCGCTTGTGCGCTCCTTCTTTGCGTTTAACTTATTTTAAATAATTGATCTAGTGTGATGGCTTCTAAGCTTTGTCATTTATCTACCAATTGGTGTAGTCTGAATGCCAAACCTTAGGGGTCTCACTAGAATAAAATTAGGAAAATACAATACATGTCAATGTTTAATATCGTTCGTAAAGAATTCCAATTCGGTCAACATCAAGTCGTTTTAGAAACGGGTCGCGTTGCACGTCAAGCAAACACAGTTTTAATCACTATGGGTGGCGTAACTGTTTTAGTTGCAGTTGTTGCTCAACCTAAAGCAAAAGCGGGCCAAGACTTCTTCCCGTTAACAGTTAACTATCAAGAAAAACAATATGCAGCTGGTCGTATCCCTGGTGGTTACGGTAAGCGTGAAGGTCGTGCTTCTGAAGCTGAAACTTTAATTTCACGTCTTATTGACCGTCCAATTCGTCCGTTGTTCCCAGAAGGTTACTTCAACGAAATTCAAGTAACAGCAACTGTTGTTTCTTCTGACAAAACTATGGATGCTGACATTGCAGCAATGCTTGGTACATCAGCAGCATTGTCTATTGCTGGTACTCCTTTCCGCGGCCCAATCGGTGCGGCACGTGTTGGTTTAATCAACGGTGAATATGTTCTTAACCCGAACTTTGAACAGTTGAAAGAAAGTGACCTTGACCTTGTGGTTGCAGGTACAGAATCTGCTGTACTGATGGTTGAATCTGAAGCGAAAGAACTTTCAGAAGACCAAATGCTTGGTGCTGTGCTTTTCGGTCATGACGAAATGCAAATTGCAATTCAAGCAATTAAAGAATTTGCGGCTGCTGCTGGCGCTGTTGAATCAACTTGGGTTGCTCCAGCTAAAAACGAAGCTCTTCTTGAGCAATTAAAAGCAGCTTTCGAAGCGAAAATCTCAGAAGCATATACAATTGCAGTTAAACAAGATCGTTATGCAGCACTTGATGCACTTTATGCAGAAGCTTTAGCTCAGTTTGTTCCAGAAAATGACGAAACTGGTATTGCTGATGAAGTAAACGAATTATTCGAAGACCTTAAATACCGTACAGTACGTGACAACATCTTGTCAGGTAAGCCACGTATTGATGGTCGTGATACTAAAACTGTTCGTGCTATCGACGTTCAAGTTGGCGTATTAGATCGTGCACACGGTTCTGCATTATTTACACGTGGTGAAACTCAAGCGTTGGTAACAACAACTTTGGGTAATACTCGTGATGCGTTAATGGTTGATACCCTTGCTGGTACTAAGACTGACAACTTCATGTTGCACTACAACTTCCCTGCATACTCTGTAGGTGAAACAGGCCGTGAATCTGGTCCTAAGCGTCGTGAAATTGGTCACGGTCGTTTAGCACGTCGTGGTGTTCAAGCAGTTCTTCCTGCGGCTGACCGCTTCCCGTATGTAATTCGTATTGTATCTGACATTACTGAATCAAACGGTTCATCTTCAATGGCTTCTGTATGTGGTGCTTCATTATCACTTATGGATGCAGGTGTTCCGCTTAAAGCACCAGTTGCGGGTATTGCAATGGGCTTGGTGAAAGAAGGCGAGCGTTTCGCAGTACTTTCTGACATCTTGGGTGATGAAGATCACTTAGGTGATATGGACTTTAAAGTAGCAGGTTCTGCAAACGGTATTACTGCACTTCAAATGGACATCAAGATTGAAGGTATTACTGAAGAAATTATGGAAGTTGCATTAAACCAAGCATTTGCTGGTCGTATGCACATCCTAAACGAAATGAATAAAGTCATTTCACGTGCGCGTGCTGAAATCAGTGCTCATGCACCGACGTTTGAAGTTATTAACATTAACCCAGACAAGATCCGTGATGTTATTGGTAAAGGCGGCGCAACTATCCGTCAAATTACTGAAGAAACTAAAGCTGCAATTGATATCGAAGACAACGGTACTGTTCGCGTATTTGGTGAAACTAAAGCTGCTGCTAAAGCTGCAATTGCTAAGATTCAAGCAATTACTGCTGAAGTTGAACCAGGTAAGATCTATGACGGTAAAGTAATTCGTATTGTAGAATTCGGTGCGTTTGTAAACATCATGCCGGGTACTGATGGCCTTCTTCACATTTCGCAAATTTCAAATGAACGTATTGCGAACGTAACTGATGTTCTTAAAGAAGGTCAGGAAGTGAAAGTACAAGTTGCTGATGTTGATAATCGTGGTCGTATTAAATTGACTATGAAAGACATTGAACAAGCATAATTGTTCTGGTGACATGAAAAAGTCCGCTTGATGCGGACTTTTTTTATGGCATGATGCAAGTAATACAAAAACAGATCATTGTGGTATGCAGGTTTATTACTTTTATCGCCATCACGCTGACGGCTATGTCTTTTTAAGCCGTGAGCAGCATAATGAACACATTCTGGAGTTTTTCTGGATTGATAGTGTCAGAACGGATGTGGTGAACCATAACGAAGAATGGCAACAAACGATTCAGCAGCTTTCAGACGTGGTTATCAATGAATTTCATATGCGGGATATTGCGAATATTGAGCATCCTTGTGCATTTGATACGCTTGAAGAATACGACCTGCTTATTTTTAGAAAGCTCGTTACACCTGATGATGAAATTAAAAATGGGGAATCCCATGAGAGTGTATTTGGTCTAGCAACCACGCCGATTAGCTTTATTTTTACCCCTAAAGTTCTGATTAGTGTTCGTGAGCAAGGCAATAAGTCGATTGAAAACTATATTCAACGTCTCGAAAATATTTTATGTAAAACTTTGGAAGAACAAAACAAAACCCGTAAGCTGCCTAATTCACCTGTAGATTTATGTTTACGTCTGCTGAATAGCATGGTGGATGGCTACCTTGATATCCGTTCACCTTTAACTAGAAGAGTTGAGCATTGGCAACAACAATTGTTGCAAGGTAATCGTCGTTTTAAACAGTGGCATCAACTGTTTCATGAAAACATGGCCTTTCAGCAGGTTGAAAATTTATGCGAAGAGCAAATCGAAACCTTACAAGAGTTTCGTGATGAAATTGTAGAAAACTATCATCATGTTATTGGTGAGAAGACGCATAGTTCTCAAGATCTTTTATTAGTTCGTTTGAATGATTTAATGAGTCATGTCGAACGTATTCAAAAACATACTTTGCGTTTACGTAGCGCCATTCAGTCGGCGATTGATTTGCACTTCTCAGCAATTGCCAACCAGACCAATGAGAATATGCGTATTCTTGCCATTATTACTGCTGTATTTGCACCGCTTACGCTTTTAACCGGTATTTATGGAATGAACTTTGAGTTTATTCCAGGGCTTAAATCACCGGTAGGTTTCTGGATTATGCTCGGTGTTATGCTGCTAAGTACTGTTTTGTTACTGTACTATTTTTATCGACAACATTTGGTGGGGCGCGGTGAAAAAAGTGTGATTGATTTACTGGCTCAACAGCATCGCCAAGATCGAATGAATTTGTTTTGGTTTCTGGAGTATGAGCCGATTAAGCAGACATTGAAGGAAGTGGAAAAGATTACTCGGTTGAAATAAAAGTGATTTTCAAAAAATGAGTAAAGTTGATGTGTTAGCATTGCCTCAAATATAGAGGTTAATTAGATATTCTTTGTATAGGCCTGTCCTTACTTTTGACTGGGCAAAAGTAACAAAACCCTTTATTGGACTGACGGTACATCCATGTTACCGCAGTCCAAAAGGCGGCATCCCTGCCGCCCGTCACCTTAGTTCATGCCTGTTTTAATGGTTATTTAGAAGAAAAAATCTCAATGAAAATGCTTCAACTGTTTTCTAAGTTGTTGCACTTCATCAATCAAATCTAACATCACAGCAACTGCTGCCAAACTTGCGTCAAAGTCACGTTGCAGACGATACGCTTTACGTGCACGTGCGACATCTTCACCCATAAACTGGTGTGCTTCAGGTGTATTCTCGACTGATAAAATATCATATTCAATGAGCTGAAGAATCCAGTCAGGACTTTGGCCGCAAGCTTGGGCAAATTGTTGTAAATCAAATGTCGATTGTTCATCAACGACCTCTGCACTAAAGGTATGGCCGTCATATACAATTTCTCGATAGTGAATGGTTGTCATGATCTTGCTCCCTAATGAGATGAACGAGGTTCGAATGAAGCAAAGGCTTCTGCCAGTTGCTGATACGCTTCTTTTTCTTTTTCAGAATTTGCAGGGGGGAATACAATATTTAAAATTAAATACAGATGCCCTGGCGTTTTATTTGGTATCCCTTTGTCTTTTAAACGTAGCTGTTGTCCTTGTTTTGCATTTTTAGGTAAATTGACATGTAAAGATCCTGCCGGTGTTTTCACTTCAATACCTTGACCTAATGCCGCTTCCCATGGGGTTACATCTACGGTCAGATATACGTCACTGCCTTCGACATGAACACGGTCTGTATCTTTATACTGGATTTCAATATAAAGATCGCCGTTGGCACCGCCATTAATCCCACTTTGGCCTTGTCCACTTAAGCGAATTTGTTGACCTTCTTTCATGCCTTTTGGTATTTTCACCTGCAAGGTTTTGCGTTGAACTTCAGGTTCGCCATAAGCGTTTATGGTTGGAATTTGCAAAGTAATTTGCTGTGTTGAACCATGATAGGCAATATCAAGATCAACCTCTATGCTGGCATGTTGATCTTCACCGCGATAACTACGTTGTTGTCTTTGATAGTGTTGTTGCCCACCGCCAAAGCCTGCACCAAAGTGACCAAATAAATCTTCAAAACCACTAAAGTCTGCTTGTTCACCACCTGTAAAACCTTGGCGATAAAACTGTGCTCCATCAAAACCACCTTGTGCAGCACCCTGACCAAAGTTATTAAAACCTTGAGGGTGATCTAACATTTGGTCATATTCGGCTTTTTTTTCTGCATTGCTTAATGTGTCGTAGGCAACATTAATGGCCTGCATCTTTTCCTCTGCATCTTTTTCTTTGCTGATGTCTGGATGATATTTGCGGGCCAATTTTCGATAAGCTTTTTTAATTTCATCAGCAGAGGCTTTGCGGGTAACCCCTAATTCTTCATAATAATTTTTTGCCATAATGTTTTATCACGATGGTGTTGTTTATTTCATTATGAAACGATTTTTAGAGTTTTCAATAAGCTAGATTGTATAAGAGTTGTTCTATTACGAAATACAGAGGTATAGAAAAATTAGACTATACCTCTAATGAATTAGATGAAACTCTGATATAAGCCGTAAAGAGCAATAAGTAGAAGTAATAAACCGCAGAGGCCTAATATTTTTGGATATAAATGACTGTTAGAAAGGCGGCGGAAAAAGATATAAACCAAAGATAGGGTGAGGAAGTCTAAAACGATCCATGTCAGCGTAAGTAGGGTTAAACTTAAATTTAATTGAGGAGTAATAGAGACAAATTGCGGAAAGAAAGCCGAGAAAAAGATAATATCTTTCGGGTTTGAAATGCCGACAAGAAAACCTTTTTTAAAGCCGCCATTTTGTGCTGAAACTGTTTGTATCGCTTCTGGGTGAGGTGCTTGAATCACTTCTTTAAGAATACTCAACCCCAGATAGCCAATATATAGGCACCCTAAAATACGAATGATATTGAGGTAACTATCATTAACACTCAGTACTCCTTTTAAAACCAGTACTGAAATAAAAATTAAAACAAGGGATGCTAGGTTTGTACCAAAAATGGTTTTCAGTGCTTTTTTATAGCCTCCTTTAAGTCCAGCGCTTGCAACTAAAATCATGACAGGGCCAGGGGTCGCAATCATGATAACTACACTAAAAATAAAGAGAAAATAATCAAAATAATTCATGGTATTTAGGCATCTTATTTATTAGGCTATAAAGTAGCCTTATATTATCCTATTTAAATTAACATGTTGAAAATTATCATCAAAAAATACAGCTAAATAAAAAAGGCGGTATAACCGCCTTTTTATAAAGTTAAAAGATTAACTTAAATGTTCACCAAATAACGCTAAAGCTTCTTCAGCGGTAAAGGTATATTGCGTATTACAGAACTGACAGTCCATACGAATCGGGTTCTGTTGTTCTAGGGTTTCATGAACAGCGTCTACACCAATTTGAATCAGGGCATTTGCACAGCGTTCTTTTGAACATGTACAGCCAAATTTTAATGCTTCAATTTCTGGTAACCGAACTTCTTCTTCGTTATATAAACGATATAAGATTTCGTTTGCATCTAAATTGGTAAGCTCTTCAGCTTTTAATGTTTCGGTCAACATCGTCAAACGTGGCCATAAATCTTCATCGACCAAGTTTTGCTCTTCTTCATCGTGACGTGGCAAGAGTTGAATCAGTAAACCGCCAGAACGCTTATCTGTACTTGCCAACACAATACGAGTTGGAATTTGTGCAGACAAATCGTAATACTGCATCAAGCAGCCTGCTAAATTTACTTGATCAAGCGGCACGATCCCTTGATAACGTTCGCCAAATTCCGGTTCAATGTTAATAAATAAAACTGGATTAACTAAAGCACCAAGAACTGTGCTGCTGTCTGTTGCTTCAACAAAGCGAGGGTCGGTTTCATAGTCCGCTAAAGCACGAACCTCTCCTAAATGATTACATTCAGCCATCGCCCATTTGAAGGTGCCGCTAGCCTGGATTTGCAAGCTGATACGGCCTTTGATTTTTAGTGTACTTGCAAGTAATGCAGTCGCACTCAACATTTCACCTAGCAGAATTTTAACCGCAGGCATATAGTCACGTTGAGCTAAGATAGTTTGTAGGGCTTCTTCTAGATGAACTACTTCTCCACGTACTGGAAAGTTCTCTATATAAAAGCGTTGGCGTAAATCAGACATAATATTCTCCAGGGCCCTAAGCAGAGTATAACTATTTCGTTTTAATCAAGCTTAGGAAATGCAGCTAAGCCGCAAGCCGGACAGGGGCAGCTTTGTGCCCATTGTCCAATTATTTAGGCAATGTGAATAAGTCCTTAATATAGCCATTTTCTGAAATCTCAAGTTATTCTAGATGATCTCTTGTAATGTCGATGCGATTTGGTTGTAAATGACGCTTTAAATTAACATCATGTTTTGATGTAGCCTGTTGCTGCGCATCACTTTCAAACAAATGTTCAAGCTCGGCTAAGGCATTACGATGTGTTTCAAAAATCTTCTGTTCATCAGTATAAATACTTTGCTGCTGTATGAGCAATTTCTCATCATAATCCCGAAAGATTTCGATATTGTTATAGGCTTGTTCATCAGAGATACCGAGTTCTCGCAAAGCGCGGTAAGCCATTCCTAATGAAGATAAATACGTTTCACGCCAAATGTATTCAACACCTAAATCTCTTAAAAGATGGACATGGTGACGGTCGCGAGCACGAGCCAACAGCTTTAAGTTTGGATAATTTAATCTAAGATGACGTGCGACGTTCATAGAGTCTTCAACATCATCGATTGCTAAAATAAATACTTTGGCTTTTTCAATACCGGCAGAACGCAGTAAATCGGGCTGGGTCACATCGCCATAATAGAGCTTACCGCCGTATCGGCGAACAAAGTCCACTTGATGAAGATTGTTGTCGATTGCAGTAAAGCCTAAATGTTGTAGGCGAGCAATACGCGCGATGATTTGTCCAAACCGACCAAAGCCGGCAATGATAATCGGGTTATCCTGCTGAGGAATTTCATCATACTCGGGAGGACGTTCTTTATTAAACAGAGGAATGACCTGAGTTGCCATGATCCAGTAAATTACTGGTGTAAGTACCATCGACAACGTCACGATCAGAGTCACGGGTTCTAATATAGCTTGAGTTAAAACCTTCTCACTTTTGGCAAGGCTCAAAATTACAAAAGCAAATTCTCCGCCTTGTGCCAAGCAAGTACCTAAAAGCAAGCTGTTATTCCAACTGTATTTTTTATAGCGGTCAATAGCGGTCAATATCAGCGTTTTGATGAGTAATAAGCCGATTGCACCACCAATAATAAGCAAAGGCATTTCAATGAGCAGTGACAGCTGTGTGGTCATGCCAACGGTCATAAAGAATAAGCCAAGCAATAAACCTTTAAATGGTGCAATACTCGCTTCAACTTCGTGGCGAAATTCTGAATCTGCTAATAATACACCTGTGAGGAATGCACCTAATGTGGTGCTAATTCCTAAAGTGTCCATAAGCAAGACAACAGCAAGAATAATAAATAATCCTACTGCTGTAATAAGTTCAGTCGCTCCACTTTTGGCAACAAAGCGGAAGAATGGACGCATCACATAGCGACTAAACAGAAATAGACCAGTAAAGGTTGCAATAATAGCCGCAAAATAAGCTACCCCATGATGGGTTGATTCTGTTCCTGCTAATAATGGAATAATGGCAAGTAAGGGAATAGCCGCTATATCTTGGAAAAGTAAAATGGAAAAAGACTGCTGACCATAAGTCGTATTGAGTTGCTGCTTTTCGGTCAGAAGTTGTAATACAAAAGCGGTGGAAGACAGCGCAAGGGCAAAACCAATGACAAAGCTGACAGAAAGCTGCTGTTGAAAGAGTAACAGTACGATCAGCATAAGAATGGCCCCACTAATGAGGACTTGCAGACTTCCCATTACAAAAATAGAGTCACGCATTTCCCATAAACGTTGGGGGCGCAACTCTAAACCAATCAGGAACATTAATAAGATAACGCCAAATTCGGCAAGTTCCATAATTGCTTCAGGGTCATGTGCAATATTTAAAACACTAGGACCTAGAAGTATTCCTGTAAATAAATAGCCTAAAACTGTTGCTATCCCTAGGCGTTTGCCAAGAGGGACTAAAATCAGAGAAGCTCCAAGAAAAATTGTTGCTTGCAGTAAGAATGACATTCATTGCCTCGAATGTATTAGTCTCTTTTAAGTGTAAAGCCAAAAAGGCTTCTTCACACCATGATATTCAAGCCATCTAATTAAATTCTTGCGGATCAACATCAATTGAGAGTCGAAGTTGATGCTGCCGAGGTGCATGAACCAATTGTGACCACCATTGTCTTAAGTAAAAATGGAAGCGAGCACGGTCAGCAGATAAAATCACCATGTGGGCGCGGTAGCGTCCAGCTTTACGTTCCATCGGTGCTGGAATCGGCCCCCAAATATCAACAATTTCACCCGCAATTTGGCGTAAATGTTCTGCCGCTTCATTTAAAAATTGCAAGGTATAGTCACGATCTTTGGATTCCGCACGTATCAGTACTGCATAACGATAAGGCGGAAGCAATGCGACTTTACGTTCCGCAAGAGTCTGTTTGGCAACCGCCCGATAATCTTTTTCGATGAGCGTGGTGAGCAAAGGGTGATCTGGTCTTAGGGTTTGTAAATAAACATGGCCTTTATGTTCACCACGGCCTGCACGTCCAGCGACTTGTACAATTAACTGCGCAGTACGTTCTGGCGCACGAATGTCGACACTAAGTAACCCAGCATCAATATCTAAAATGGCAACCAAAGTTACGTGTGGGAAATGATGACCTTTTGCCAACATTTGAGTGCCAAGCAAAATTGTTGGTTTGTTTTGATGAATCCGATCATAGATTTTTTGCCAGCTACCGACACGACTGGTGCTGTCACGGTCAACCCGAATCACATCATAGTCTGGAAATAGTTCTTGTAAGTGCTCTTCAACCTTAGCTGTTCCAGCACCTAGGGTTTTTAGGCTTTTTTGCTGGCATTCAGGGCAGTGATCGGGCAAGCGATGAACAGTACCGCAGTGGTGGCAGTGTAAATAAGAATAAGGCTGAGTGTGCAACGTAAAATGTGCATCACAATGTGGACAATTTGCTTGCCACCCACAACTTTCACAGACCAGTACAGGTGCATAGCCACGACGGTTTAAAAAGATTAAAACCTGTTCTTTTCTTGCTAACGTATGCTTGATTTGCTCAATAAGAGGTTGGCTAATTCCATGTTGCTTTTTGACAATTTTAAGATCGATCAAATGCATTTTAGGTAAAAGCGCATGGCCTGCACGTTGGTTAAGTTGCAGTGAAGTTAATTTACCAGTTTCGACCAAATAATAACTATCGATGCTCGGTGTTGCTGAACCTAAAATAACAGGACAGTTTTGTAAGTGACCTCGGTACAGTGCGACATCACGTGCATGGTAACGGAAGCCTTCTTGTTGTTTATAAGAGAGGTCATGTTCTTCATCTAAAATGATTAAGCCCAAACGTGGCAGTGGCGTATAGATGGCTGAGCGGGTTCCTAAAATAATAGATGCTTTGCCAGTCTGAGCCTGTTGCCATGCTTGTAAGCGTTTGGAGTCATTTAAGCCTGAGTGCAATAGAGCAATATCACAGTTAAAACGAGACTTAAAACGAGAAATCGTTTGAGGGGTTAAACCAATTTCTGGGACTAACACCAGTACTTGTTTACCTTGCTTTAGCACTTCGTGCATGATGTGCAGATAAACTTCAGTTTTACCACTTCCTGTTAAACCATCTAATAAAAAGGCTTGGTATTGGTGCTGTGCGTTTACGACGTGTTGGGTTGCTTTCTTTTGGTCTTCATTGAGTGTAAGCGGCATTTGTGCCAATTGAACAGGCGATGGGCTAAAATCGTGTGGTTCAAGCGTACAGTCAACTAGTCCCTTCTTTTGAAGTGCTTTTAGCGTAGCCGTTTCTACACCACTTAAATTAAGAATATTCTCTGTAGTTCCGGCAGGGTGTAACTTTAAAATTTGATACGCGTCTTGTTGCTTAACAGAACGTTTAAGAAGTGCTTCAACATTATCACATGGCGTGATTTTCCAAAAATGGAACAAAACATCCATTGGTTTGCCTTGACGCAATAATGCAGGTAGGGCGGTTTGCATGACCTCACCAATTGGAAATTGGTAATACTGAGCCGACCATGTCAATAAACTTAAAACTTGTTCATCTAAAATAGGCTGTTCGTCTAAAAGGTCAGAAATGGCTTTAAGCTGAAAGGTGCCTGTAAATGATTCACTTGGGTCAACTTTTTCAGTAATGATGCCAATCAGATTTTGGCGTCCAAATGAAATAGCGACGCGTGAGCCTACATGAGCCCGTTCATATTGTGCTTGGGTGAGTGTATAGTCAAAAGTGTCGTACAGATGCACAGGTACGGCTACACGCACACGATAAACAACTGAATCAGGCTTTGGCGTTATGGTCATAGAGGCTCATTTCGTCAATTTTAAAAAACGGCATAGCGTCGTGAAGAGGACTTGGGTATTCTACACAGGCTATAGAACGAATATGAATGATTGCGTAGCATAGATGCAACAGCAGCGACTATTATTTTTGGAAAATTAGAACATTACCATGCCTGCATATCAATTTACTGCCATTGATGCTTCAGGGAAGCAGCAAAAAGGGGTGCTTGAGGGAGACTCAGCGCGCCAGATTCGCCAACAATTACGTGATAAAGCATGGACACCAATTAGCGTTGATCCCGTTGAACAAAAAGATAAACATCAGAGTCAGGGATTATTCCAAAAAAAGTTCAGTGCTTATGATTTGGCGCTCATGACCAGACAACTTTCGGTTTTAGTTGCTGCTGCTATTCCACTTGAAGAAGCTTTGCGCGCCGTGAGCAGGCAAAGTGAAAAAACACATGTGCAAAATCTTTTATTATCTGTGCGTTCTCGAGTCTTAGAAGGGCATTCACTCGCACAAGGTATGCAGCAGTCTGGACGTTTCCCTGACCTTTATATTGCAACGGTGGCTGCTGGCGAGCGTTCTGGGCATTTAGATCTCATTTTAGATCAGCTTTCGGATTACACCGAAAACCGCTTTGCCATGCAAAAGAAAGTTCAGGGCGCAATGATTTATCCAATCATTTTAATGCTAATGTCTTTTGGTATTGTGATGGGTTTAATGACTTATGTTGTGCCAGAGATTGTAAAAACTTTTGATCAAAATAAAGATGCTTTACCTTGGATTACAGTCGCTTTAATGAAAGCGAGTGATTTTATTCGCCACGCGTGGGTATTTATTATTCTTTTTGCGGTGGTGGGTGTTGTTGCATTCGTACGGTTTTTAAAAACCACTGCTGGACATTATGCTTTTGATCGATTAACACTCAAATTGCCATTATTCGGTAAACTGTCCCGTGGTATTAATGCTGCACGATTTGCCAGTACCTTATCTATTTTGACCCGTTCAGGTGTCCCTTTGGTCGACGCCTTAAAAATTGGTGCTGCTGTGACCAACAACTGGGTCATCCGCGATTCAATTGCACAAGCAGCTGAGCGAGTGACAGAGGGGGGTAACTTAGGTACGCAACTGGAGCGCAGTGGTTATTTCCCACCAATGATGGTACAAATGATTCGAAGTGGAGAGGCATCAGGTGAGCTCGACAGGATGTTAGAACGAGCATCGACCATGCAAGACCGTGAGGTGACGACATTTATTTCAACCTTACTGGCATTACTTGAACCGCTTATGCTGGTTTTAATGGCAAGCATTGTACTGGTTATTGTAATCGCGGTTATGCTGCCAATCGTAAATATGAACAATATGATTTAATAACTTTGATATTAGAGATAATGATGAAGATGGTCATGAAACAAAAAGAGCACGTTAAGGATGCTCAAAAAACCTCAAGCGTAGCTTTCGGACTTGCGGCACGTTCGAGCGGTGCTCGAATGAAACGTGCCTCAGGCTTTACTCTCATTGAAGTCATGGTTGTGATTGTAATTTTAGGGGTGTTAGCAGCTTTAATCGTACCAAATGTCATGGGGCGTAGTGAAAAAGCCAAAATTGATACGACTCAAATTACCTTGAAAGGGGTTGCGGGTGCCTTAGATCAATACAAGCTCGATAATGGGCATTTCCCAACCATGCAAGAAGGTGGTTTAGATGCGCTTATTAATCAACCTGCTACAGCAAAAAACTGGATGCCGGGTGGTTATGTGAAAGGTGGTTATCCTAAAGACAGCTGGAAAAATGATATCCAATATGTCGTACCTGGAAAAGACGGCCATCCTTTTGATCTATATTCATTTGGCGCAGATGGTAAAGAAGGTGGTGAAGGTAAAGATGCCGATATTTATTATCAGCCTTAATTAAAATGTAAGAGAGATTATCGATTCGGTTAATAAGATAAAACAATAATCCGAATTGATAATCTTTCTTAATCATAAAAATATAATAATGCATTGAAAATAAAGTAAAAAAGTTAATATCTAGATTTGAGATTTATAATAAGAATTATTCCCATATTTAATGGTTACAAGAAAGTTAAAATGTAGAGAAAAATAAGCTATATATTTAAATAAAACCTTTGCATAATAATTAAAAAGCACTTTATTCAATTAAAAAGAGAGATTAAATGAAAGCATTTCTCATATTAGATGAAATGACTCAGTTTCATTGGGTAATGCTCAAGTCTGTCCTATTGATTTTGGGTTTGTTGCCGATTGCTGAAGTTTCATTAAAGTTATGGCTGAGTACAGAGGGAAGTAGCCAAATCATGATTGGTTTCTTCGCATTAAGTATTGTGAGCGCATGGTTAATGGTGAGCTTCTTTACTGCATTAAAAGCGAGCGTCTGGCAAGCTAAACAAATATCAACTAAATATGAGCAATTCCTTTTTAAAGCTTACCGTTATGTACCCATGGTTTTTTTATCGAGTTTAGTTGCTTATTTATCTCTGCAACTATCGATTGCTTTTTAATAATATTTTAAAAACAAATTTTAGATAAAACGTAGACTAAACATCTACGTTTTATTTTTTAACTGGACTTAAAAACTGGGTGTTTCTTCATTTGTACATATTATATGCTTCAAATCAGTAATTTAAGAACATGAGAAATATGAAATGGAACAAATCGAGTGGAATGATTTTTTAAAAGTAGAGCTTCGCGTTGGTAAAATTATTCAAGCCGATGTTTTTGAAAAAGCGCGTAAACCTGCTTATATTTTGCATGTGGATTTTGGTGAGGAATTGGGTGTACGTAAATCAAGTGCACAGATTACAAAGCTTTATCAGCCACAAGATTTGATTGGTAAGTTAGTTGTTGCTGTAGTGAATTTTCCCAAAAAACAAATTGGTCCTATTCAGTCAGAATGTTTGGTGACAGGATTTCATAACGCAGATGGTGATGTAGCACTTTGTATCCCAGAGTTTGAAGTGCCTCTGGGTACAAAGTTATTATGATTTAGCGACGAGATTTAAAAGAAACATCAACTTTACGTGGACGGTAAACCCAACCTAAAATCAGCAGTAAGACCGCAAATCCTAAAATTGGATAATCACCTAAACGGTTATAAAGAGTTTGGCCTTGCATAGCAGGTAAATCACCTCTCAAGATGAACTCTTTATCGATTGGTGCTTGTTCAGTGATATGACCATTTTGATCAATAAACGCTGTTACACCTGTGTTGGTTGCACGAATAAACCAGCGACCATTTTCTTTAGCGCGCATCTGCACCATTTGTAAATGTTGCCAAGGCCCAGCAGTACCCGTAAACCAAGCATCGTTAGATACAGTGACTAAAAAGTCGCTGTCTTCTGCATTACGTCTTGTCAGGTTTGGATAAGCCACTTCATAACAAATTGCAGCAGCAAGCGCATGCCCTTTAATTAAGAGTGGTTTCTGGTCGCTCTCACCACGTGTAAAACCGCTCATGCTCACATCATTTTGCATAGCGGGTAATACCCAAGAAAGTAACCCAGCAAGCGGGATATATTCGCCAAAAGGAACAAGACGCTGTTTTTTATAGAGACCGCTTGAATCGCTCCCCGAAGCCATAATACTGTTGTAATAAAGCGGACTGCCGACTTGATGTGATTTTGCAACATCCCAGTAAGGAATGCCGGTTACCCATGCAGTATGGTTCTTTTTAGCTTGTGCATCCATTGCATCCAAAAACGGTTCGATATCGGTTTGGAAAAGCGGAATTGAAGATTCAGGCCATACTATCAGGTCACGGCCCCATTCAGATTGTGTCAAACCAGCATAAATTTCTAATGTTCTAACTTGGTATTCAGTCAGCCATTTTAAATCTTGTGGAATGTTACCTTGAATGAGCGAAACGCTAAGTGGTTTAGCAGCTTTCGGTTTTACAAACTGTATATATGATGCTCCCCATGCACCCAGAACTAACAGGGCAGAAGGGATAACCCAGAAAATACGTTTACGAAGAACTTCGACTAAAGCACATGCTAATACAATGACAACGAAGGAAATTGCATAAATACCAAATAGCGGTGCATAACCATCGAGTAAACGTTCAGTAAAAGCGTAACCTACAAACAACCATGGGAAACCTGTAAATATCCAAGTTTTTGCCCATTCAAAAACAATCCAAAGTGGGGCAAAAGTAAGTGGTGTTTCAGGGAAAAACCGTCGGTAAACCCATGTTTGAAATGCTGTAAATAAACCCATCACAAGAGCCATAACAGCAATCATACATACGCTTAGAAAAGCATTGGTATCGCCATATACATGGATGGAAGTATAGAGCCAGAAAGCGCCTACAAACCATAAGCCAAATCCATAGCTCCAACCAATAGCAAAGGCTTGTTTAGCTGAACGCTTGTGTAATGTTGCATAGAGTAGGGCTGGAGATAAAATTGCCAACCACCACCAATAATAAGGTGCCAGTGAAAAACTGAATACGGCACCTGAAAATAAAGCAATGAGTAAAGGGAAAATTAAAGGAAGCTGTTTTTGTTGTTGCGAAGAATCTAACAGCTTTTCAAAGTATGCTCTCATTGACGTACAGCTCGAATCAGATGAATAGTGCGGGCATCTGCTTCAACGATTGTAAATAACCAATTTCCAAGCTCAACAGTTTGACCTTGTAAATCACTTACTAGACCAATCTCTTGAAGCAATAAACCACCGACAGTTTCTACTTCATCGTCAGAAAAATCAGCATCTAAAACAGTATTGAAATGTTCAATTGGTGTAAGTGCTTGCACCATCCATGCATTTGCTACCGTATGGTCATTGTCCGGAACAATGTACTGAGCATCTTCATCGACAGTGTCGTGCTCATCTTCAATTTCGCCAACGATCTCTTCAAGAATATCTTCGAGCGTAACAAGACCTGCTGTTGAGCCATATTCATCAATCACAATCGCAATGTGAGTCTGAGTATGTTTTAACATGCGTAGTACTTGATCGGAACGTGCACTTTCAGGAACAAATAACGGTTGGCGCATAAGAACTCGAATATCAACTTTGGTATTCGGTTCAGTTAGAAACGGCAACAAATCTTTTGCGAGCAAAATCCCGACAACATTGTCAGGCTGATCGGCAGAGAAGACGGGAAAGCGTGAGTGAGCAGACTCGACCAGTACATCAAGAATATCAAGTAATTGATCATCTTCTTGTAAACTGATCATTGCTGTTCGTGGCGTCATGACTTCACGAATTTTTGTAGCTGGAAGGTCAAGAACGCCTTCAAGCATAGCAACAGTATCTGGTTCTAAAAAGCGGCGTGAATTTTGGACTAATTTTAATAATTCATCACGGGTTTCTGGCGCTGTACCTAACCATTTTCGTAAGCCTCGCATTCCCCACGACGGACTTGGTTCCTCTTGCATGATCTTTCCTAAAGACTCAATGTATCAAATGAATACACAGATCATACCGAAGAAAAGATGCTTATGCATCTATAAAACAAGCTAAAAGACAAAACGTATATTGTTATGTAAAAGCCAGTTACAGTTAACAGCTCAGTAATTTGTTTATGCTAAAATGTGAAAATTCTATTTGTTCGAGTTTGTTATGTCAGAGCAACCCATTTCACCTACTGTACAACTCAATACGCGTGGTTTACGTTGTCCGGAACCTGTGATGATGTTGCATCAAGCCATCCGAAAATCTAAGTCAGGCGATGTGGTTGAAGTCTTTGCAACAGATAATTCGACCTCTTGGGATATTCCTAAGTTTTGTATGCATTTGGGCCATGAGTTGTTGTTGCAAGAAGAACGCTTAGATGAAAATGGTCATAAAGAATTTCATTACTTAGTGAAGAAAGGTTAATAGAATAATAAGGCTTCTAATAAAGATGATTAGAAGCCATGAATAATTCAACTTTAATTTGAAATAATAATTTTTTATCGCTTAGAAATACAGTTTTTTTGTAATTTGTCTTTATTATGGAAGTAATAATTAGTGATTTTTATTCGATGAATGTGTAATTTAATATTATATTTTTTTATATTTTAATTGTTGGTAATTAAATATCCTAATCTATAGGAGAAGTATTCTGTGTCTGCTAATTATCTTGAAAAGATAAAAAAGTCTATAGAAGTATTACAGCCGTTTTCCGTAATATTTCCTTTAATATTTTCTAGTGTGGGTATATTGATAATAAAAAAATATTTAGACGGTGTAGGGTTGTCTGATAATTTTATTTATGTGCTTGGTAGTCCATCTATAATAGCTGTTATAGCCGCATATTCTATTTTATTTGTGTTTTCAGTAGTTGTTATAATGGCCTTAATGCCCATGGTGATGATTACATTTGAAATTCAAACCAACCGTATTTGGGGGGATTTTCCGACAATATCTGGAAAGAAAGTAGTCTATAATACATTTATAAATTTATTAGGAATGATAAGTCTTGTTGCTATATTTAAGTTTCTGGATAAACCTCCTGTAATAATATATTTTATAATAGCTCTGCTTATCACATTTTTTTTATTAATTCCTTATAAAAATAATCCAGAAAATCCTAATAATAATCTAGGTGATTTGATTGTTTATAGCCTTGTTGTTTTTTTAGGAGTTTGTTTTGGTATTTATCCGTTACTATTTCTTTTTAAGATTGCTTTACTCATTGAGGTTGAATCTTTACAGTGGGTGATTTTATTTCTAATGGTAATAGCATATTGTTTGTTCTCAGCAATTGTCTATTCAGGAGGAGCAAATAAGCGAGTGGAAAATCTAATTATTTTCTGTACGCTATCTCTATTTTCATCTTTATTTCTTTTATCAGCTGATACTATTAACAATATTGCAAAAAAAACTGGATTAGGTATGTATGAGGATACCGTTTATTTAAATCAAGAATATATAAAAGAGCTGGGAGGAGATTTTACAAAAGAAGGCCCATACCATCTATATGTAAAGCTTAATAGTACTAATGAATTATGGGCTAAGGTTGGAGATAATGATGCACATTTATATAAAATACCTAAAGACAAAATAATAGGCAAAAATATTAATAATAAGTAATAAAAAAGCCCCGAATAATCGGGGCTTTTTTATTACATATTAGGATAATTCGGGCCACCGCCGCCTTCAGGCGTTACCCATGTGATATTTTGAGATGGGTCTTTAATATCACAGGTCTTACAGTGAACACAGTTCGCTGCGTTAATCTGGAAGCGTTTAGAACCATCATCATTTTCCATGATTTCGTAAACACCAGCTGGGCAGTAGCGCTGTGCAGGCTCATCCCATTTTGGTAAGTTCACATTCACTGGAATTGAAGGGTCAGTAAGCTTCAAGTGAGCAGGCTGGTTTTCTTCATGTACAGTGTTTGAGATAAATACTGAAGATAAACGGTCAAATGTAAGCTTGCCATCTGGTTTTGGATAGTTTGGCTTAAAGCTTGTTGCATCAACAGTTTTCAATGCAGCAAAGTCTTGCTTCAAGTCATGTAAAGTGAATGGCACTTTAAAGACATTCTGGTCGATAAAGTTAAATGCACCACCCATCCATTGACCAAATTTATGCATTGCTGGGCCAAAGTTACGAGAGTTATAAAGCTCTTCTTTTAACCAGCTATTGTTAAATTTGTCAGTGTATGAAGTCAATTCTTTAACGAATAAATCTTCGCCTTCAGTAACACGTGCAATGGCAAGATCACCGCCTTTTTCTACACCCGCAGCAATGGCTTCAAATACAGCTTCACCACATAACATGCCTGATTTCATGGCAGTGTGTGAGCCTTTGATTTTTGCAAAGTTTAAGAAACCTGCATCATCACCAATCAAGCAACCGCCCGGGAAAGTTAATTTAGGAAGAGAGTTGAAACCGCCTTTCACTACAGCACGTGCGCCGTAAGAAATACGTTTACCACCTTCTAAATACTGTTTAATCAGTGGGTGAGTTTTCCAGCGCTGCATTTCCATAAATGGATACATGTGTGGATTTTCATAAGACAAGTCCACGATCATGCCCAACGTAACTTGGTTGTTTTCAGCGTGATATAACCACCAGCCACCTGAAGAAGCAGTTTCTGCTAAAGGCCAACCTGCACCGTGCATGACTAGGCCCGGTTTATGTTTTGCTGGATCAATTTCCCAAAGTTCTTTAATCCCGATACCGTAGTGCTGTGGATCAGCATCTTTATCAAGATTGTATTTAGCAATTAGGCGTTTACCTAAGTGACCACGGCAACCTTCAGCAAAGAGGGTGTATTTAGCGTGAAGCTCATAGCCTGGAGTAAAGTTATGCGTTGGTTCGCCATCTTTACCAATACCCATGTCGCCTGTTTGAATACCTTTTACAGTACCATCTTCATGATAAAGCACTTCAGATGCAGCAAAGCCAGGGAAGATAGAAACTTCTAACTCTTCAGCTTTTTGTCCTAACCAACGAACCACGTTACCTAAAGAGATCACATAGTTACCATCGTTATGCATGGTTTTAGGAACCATCCAGTGAGGTACTTCTTTAGAAGTGGTGTCTGAAAGTAAGAAGAAAGTTTTGTCTTCAGTTACAGGGACATTAAGAGGCGCGCCTTCTTCTTTCCAGTTCGGGAAAAGTTCATTGATGGCACGTGGCTCAAGCACAGCACCAGACAAGATATGCGCACCTACTTCAGAGCCTTTTTCAACTACACAAACAGAAAGATCGGGTAAGTTTTTTTCAATCGCTAATTGACGGATCTTAATCGCAGCAGATAGACCTGCAGGTCCTGCACCTACGATGACAACGTCAAACTCCATCGATTCACGTTCGATGTGTTCCATGTAGGACTCCTCAATACTTAAAGGTGGCAACCGTCATATTTAGAAAATTCGGTGCTGCCGTGAGTGTTTTAATCCATAGGCGCAAATATGCTATTGTGCCTTTTATCGTTTGGGCTAGTATAGTTTTAAACCATGATCTAGCCAATTGGCTGAGTCGTAACATTTTTTCGTCAGCAAGGCATAAACTATGGTAAATCAAAATAATTCACCATCGGATATGGGAAAAATACCGTTATCTGATGATAAAAACTTAATGAACATTGCACAATACTTAAAAGATGTACAGCAAAGTCACAAAAGGTCAATTCCACCTTTAGAGCAGTGGCATCCAAAGCATTGCGGCAAAATGGATTTGACGGTGAAATCCAATGGAGAATGGTGGCACGAAGGTCAATTAATTAAGCGCCAAGCTCTATTGGATCTGTTTACCAAAGTCCTATGGAAAGAAGAAGGCAAATTCTACCTGAAAACCCCTGTAGAACAAATTGAAATCGAAGTTGAAGATGAACCTTTATTAGTCAATCAGGTAGATCAGGTCGAAATTTCAGGTGGGCAGTTTTTACAACTGACAACGACCAATCAAGATGTGATTTTGGTTGATGCAGAACATCCAATTTTTATGCGTGAATATGCGGGGGAATTACGCCCTTATGTGCATGTCCGTTTTGGAATTAACGCGCTGATTCAACGTCAGGCTTTCTATCATTTGGTGAACTATGGAACACTGATTGAAAATGACAAAGGTGAAACTATTTTAGAGCTAAAAAGTGGTAATTTGCTCTTGCAATTAGGCACTTGAGGTTTAAGCTTTAGGGAGTGAAATTTTCTGACATTTCAGTACAGCTATGACCGCCATACAACCTTTATTTTCTGAACTAGAACCTATGCCTAAAGCATCAGCAGATGCCCCAATTGGTATTTTTGATTCGGGAATTGGAGGAATGTCAGTTGCAGCAGAAATTGCCAAATATTTGCCCAATGAACGTATTGTGTATTATGCCGATACTGCCTACGTTCCTTATGGTCCGCGTTCTGATGAAGAAATTAGGGAGCTGACTGCGCGTGCTGTTGATTGGCTATATCGTCAAGGTTGTAAAATTGCAGTCGTCGCATGTAATACTGCCTCAGCATTTAGTCTCGATCATTTACGTGAGCATTATGGTGAACACTTTCCAATTGTTGGATTGGTTCCAGCATTAAAACCTGCCGTATTACAGACACGTTCTAAAGTGGTTGCTGTCTTGGCAACGCCTGCTACTTTTCGCGGCCAGCTTATTAAAGATGTAGTCGCGAAGTTTGCTGTTCCAGCAGGCGTTAAGGTGATGACTTTAACTAGCCTTGAACTTGTTCCCTGTGTAGAGGCAGGTCAGCAAATGGGTGAGGCATGTTTAAAGGCATTAAAAGAAGTTTTACAGCCCGCCGTTGAGCAAGGTGCCGACTATTTAGTGCTCGGTTGCACGCATTATCCTTTCTTAAATCAAGCAATTCATCATCTTTTTGATAACCAATTCACACTGGTTGATTCTGGATTGGCAGTTGCCCGACAAACAGCCCGTATTTTGATAAAAAATGAGTTATTATGTGACCAAATAGGTCAGAATGTTGCACGTATTGAATGTTATGTCAGCGGTAATAATGCTGAGGCACTGCAACCTGTTTTACAACATATGATTCCACAAGAGTTAACTTGGACACTTCATAATCTGAACTGATCTTTTAGCATCATTTAGAAAGCAGTGTTTTTTAGATTTATTATTTTATTTGGGGCGGTTCATGATCTTGGCTGATATTAAGTCAGGGATAGATCATGGAGCGAAAGGGTATTGTTATGCTCGATACACGCTATCAGATCTTTATTTCAACGTCAGGTCGAGAGATGCAACCTGAACGTATAGTTCTCTCTCAAACTTTAGTCAGTATGGGTTTTTTTGCTTGGGGATTAGAACATCGAACCCCCCTAACAACTACACTTGCACGTCGACAGATTGATGAATGTGATTATGTCGTTTTGCTGCTAGGTAGTCAGTATGGAGAGCAGTCAATTTCTGGTGTGAGTTATTTATCTTTAGAATATGAATATGCATTAAGTCAGGCTAAACCCATTATTGTGTTCATGCATGAGCAGCCCGAAAACCGTGAAATACATTTACAAGAAACACATCCACAGTTGAAAGATAAATTTTTCGCATTTAGAAAAAAGTTATTACTTGATGTGAATCATATTTTTTACTTTAAAACTCCACGTGAACTAGAGTTGGCTGTCCGTTTAAATATGCCTTTAATGATTGAGCAACATATGGGCCAAGGCTGGATTCCTGCTCATCAAACTCATCAGTTAGAAGATGAAATTAGACTATTAAGAAGTAAAATTTCCCAGTTAGAACAGCAGTTAGCAGAATCATCACCGCAGGAAAAAGAGGTTGCTCCACAAGATATTTTTGCATTTGAATATCAGATTCAAGCTTTTCAAGATGGCAACTTTAAAGAGCTTAAACGACAAAGACAAATGACTTGGTCGCAGTTGTTAAGCATATTGGCAAAGCGTTTTGAAACAGCAATGCCAGAAGAGAATTTTGGGATATGCTTAAATGAATATTTAAATCAGGCTGGTCTAGAAGATGCTCGTCAGGAGTTACCTCGCGCTCATGCTGTTGCCTGCGCTCAGATTAACCATAAAGCGCTATTTCGGATTAAAAAACAAATGCAGTCACAGGGCTGGATTGTTCCAACCCAAACTGAAAAATCATATAGCTTATGGAAGTTGACGACTAAAGCTCAAAAAATATTGCTTAGTTATAAATGGAATCATCGGGGTATTCGATTAAAAGCTTAGGGCGATTCAATTTATATATGACAATAAAAGCTGTTACATTAGTGATATAAGATGAATTGAAAGGCATTTACACATGTCGTTTGAACAAAAACCGAAAGTCACAGTCATTTTAGCGAATTTAGGCACACCGGATGAAGCCACTGTTCCGGCGGTACGCCGTTTTTTAAAGCAGTTTTTATCTGATTCACGCGTGATTGAAATACCGAAATTTATTTGGTGGATTATTTTAAATCTGTTTGTGTTACCTTTTCGCCCAAAGAGGGTAGCACATGCCTATGCTTCGGTATGGTCAACAGATTCACCAATGCGTGAAATTGTGTTTGAGCAAACTCAACGTATTCAGGCTTATTTGCAGCGAGAAAATAATCAGTTTGATTTAACCGTGATACCGGCGATGACCTATGGTAATCCGGGTATTGATGCAGTTTTAGAAAAATTGGCGACTAACCCGCAAGAGCATGTCATTTTATTGCCTTTATTTCCTCAATATTCCGCAACGTCTACAGCGCCGTTATATGATGCATTTGCCAAGTGGATTCCAGCTCAGCGGAACTTGCCGGGTTTAACGATTATTAAAGATTATTATCAACATCCAATGTTTATTCAGGCATTAGCAGAAAGTGTTTTAGCCTACCAAGAGCAGCATGGTAAACCTGAAAAACTATTGATGTCTTTTCATGGGATTCCACAGCCGTATGCAGATAAAGGCGACCCTTATGCAGATCGTTGTCGTATTACAGCAAAGTTAGTCGCTGAAGCTTTACATTTAAAAGATGTTGAATGGGCAATTAGCTTCCAGTCACGTTTTGGAAAACAAGAATGGGTTAAACCTTATACAGACCAGCTTTTACAAGATTGGGCGAAGCAAGGCGTTAAGTCAGTACAGGTATTAAGCCCAGCTTTTTCTGCTGATTGCTTGGAAACTCTTGAAGAGTTAGCTATTCAAAACGCTGAGTTATTTCAAGAGGCGGGCGGTGGTAGCTATGCTTACATTCCTGCTTTAAATAGCGATCAAGCTCATATTGATTTGCTTGCAGGATTAGTTCAGGCTAATCTTGATGCCCTTACCTATACCTTAGCCCACCGTTAATTGTGTTTTAGCCAGAGGTTCTTATGCTGCAAGTCAAAATTGTTCCAGTTACTGCATTTGCCCAAAATTGCTCTCTTCTTTGGGACAGTGAAACAAAAGAAGCAGTTTTGATTGATGCTGGTGGTGATGCTGCTGTTTTAAAAAATGAAGTTGAAGCGTTGGGTTTAAAGGTGAAGGCTCTTTGGCTCACTCATGGGCATTTGGATCATGCAGGAGCGGTGGGTGAGCTTGCCAAAGAATGGAACGTTCCAGTTATTGGGCCACATAAAGAAGATCAGTTTTGGCTAGATATGATTCAGGAAGTTTCAGCACGTTATGGTTTTCCAATTCCACAGCCTGTAAAAGTCGATCAATGGCTTGAAGGTGGCGAAGTGCTAAAACTTGGCGAAGATGAGTTTGAGGTACGTTTTGCTCCCGGTCATACGCCAGGACATGTTATTTTTTATAATAAAAACCATGGATTGCTGTGGACAGGTGATGTCTTGTTTAAAGGCTCAATTGGCAGAACAGATTTCCCGCGTGGTAATCACGATCAGTTGATTGAATCGATTAAACGAGAATGTTTTAGTCTGCCAGATGATACTCAGTTTATTTCTGGACATGGTCCGATGAGTACCATTGGCTATGAAAAACAATTTAACCCTTTTGTTGCAGGTAAAGCGGGTTAATCCTCGTAATCATCTTCATTTTGACTACCCTTGTCATGCTGAGGCGCATCTTGGGTAGGCAGTTTATATTCATCATTCGCCCAAGCGCCTAAATCGATTAATTTACAGCGCTCTGAACAAAACGGACGAAATTCATTACCTTCCCAAACACTTGGTTCACCACAACGTGGGCAGGGGAATGTACGTGGCATAAAGCGATATCCTCAAAGTGAAGAGAAATAGATTAGGCAAAAGTCAGGTGACTTGTTAGACTTATGCCGATTTTTATTTAGTTTGATGTGATTATGCAGATTCGTCAATTTCAAGCACAACGTATGCAAGCGCCTCGCGATTTTACCCCAATTGAAAATACCCCAATTTGTGTAGAAATTGGAGCGGGCAAGGGTAAACATGCTTTGCTTTTTAGCGGGCAACAGCCGCAGCACACATTGTATGCAATTGAACGAACCCGAGAAAAATTCTTGGCAATGCAAAAACAGCATGGTCTGGAACCAAGAGATAATTTAATCCCTGTACATGCAGATGCTTTGCCTTGGGTGGTACATGCATTACATCCTGCTCAAGTTGAACATTTCTTTATTCTCTATCCAAACCCAGAACCCCATAATCCAGCACAGCGCTGGTTGAATATGCCATTTTTTGAGTTCTTAATTTCTCGCCTGCAAACAGGTGGAACCATTACTTTGGCAAGTAATATTCCTGAATATATTGAAGAAGCTGAACAACAATTAATTAATGTCTGGAAGCTGCCTTACCAAAAAGAAAAAATTGCTCAAACATCTGCACGTACTCATTTTGAAATTAAGTATTTAGAACGTGGAGAACTTTGCCAACAGCTTGTGATTACTAAACCTGAAGGTTACAGCACACGTTTTGATGAGTTTGCCCCATTACAAGGTCAAGAACATGGCGAATAAGCGGGTTGCCATTATTGGTGCGGGGCCGGCTGGTTTAATGGCAGCTGAGGTACTGAGCCAATATGCTTATGAGATTGATGTATACGAGCAAAAGCCTTCAGCGGCACGTAAGTTTCTGATGGCAGGTAAAACTGGGTTAAACATCTCGCACGCCGAACCTTTAGCACAATTCATTGAACGTTATGATCATGCAGAATGGCTCAAACCGTGGGTTGAAAAATGGGATGCGGGCTGGATTCAAAATTGGATGAAAAGTCTGGGAATTGAGTCTTACGTTGGTACTTCAGGGCGTATTTTCCCTGTCGAAATGAAAGCAGCACCTCTATTACGTGCTTGGCTAAAACGTTTGGCAGAACAGCAAGTTAAATTCTTTTATCGACATCGTTGTATTAATTTACAAGATACAACGGTGACTTTAGAAAACCAAAATAATCAAAGCACTGAAACTTTTACCCAGCAATACGATGCGGTTGTATTGGCTTGTGGAGCTGTGTCGTGGTCACAATTAGGTAGTGATGGTGCATGGCAGCAATGGATGGATCAATCCAGTATTGAACCTTTTCAAGCAAGTAATGCAGGGGTGTTGCACACTTGGTCAGCTTTTATGGAAGGCTGTTTTGGTGAACCTTTAAAGCGTATCAATGCATGGGTTGAACCTAGCCAGATTACACATGGTGATATTGTGATTACTCACTATGGTTTAGAAAGTGGTGTCATTTATAAACTAGGACGTGCTTTACGAGAGCATCAAAAACAAGGAAAAAGTTTAAATCTATTTTTGGATTTATTGCCTGATGTAGAGTTATCACAGTTAGTTAAAAAATTACAGGCTAGCAAAAAACAATCGCTCACCAATATCTGGCGTAAAGCAGGCTTAGACACAGCTAAAATTAACTTAATTCGAGAAGTGGTTGATAAAGCACTATGGAGTCAACCAGAGGCTATGGCTCAGCAAATTAAAGCACTTCAAATTAAGCTAGATGGCTTTAGACCTATTGAGGAAGCAATTAGCTGTGCTGGTGGTGTTAAGCAAGGTGCATTAACTGAAAGCCTAGAGCTTAGACAAAACTCAGGTGTTTTTTGCTGTGGTGAAATGCTGGACTGGGATGCTCCTACAGGTGGATATTTGCTTACTGCATGCTTTGCTACAGGGCGCGCGGCTGGTGAAGGTGTGCATTCATTTTTAGAAAAATAACAGAATAATTTGGTGCTATGTTTGATATGTGAAAAGTGTTATTTTTGAGCGATCAATAATAATAGGATTTACGAGAACATGTCTCAAGCATCACAAGTTTATCAAGGAAGTTGTTTATGTCAGGGTATTCGCTATGAAATTAAGGGCGATATCGGAGATATTATTCAATGCCATTGTCAACGCTGCAGAAAATCCAATGGAACAGCATTTGCCACGAATGCTCCTGTTAAAAGTACAGATTTTAAAATTACCCAAGGTGAAGATCTCGTCAAAAAATTTGCTGTGAACGGGGTGTATCGCTGGTTTTGTAGCGAATGTGGTTCACCTTTAATTAGCTCGCGTGATGCTCAGCCTGAATTATACCGCTTAAGAATTGGGACACTTGATACGCCACTAGACCAAAAGCCGACAATGCATATTTTTGCTGCTTCTAAGGCAGAATGGGAATGTATTCAGGATGATTTACCACAATTTGCTGAACGCCCATGATTTTAAAAAGTATGTTTAAATCAAATTCAAAATGATCTAATATACTTTAAACAGGGAGATGGCATTCCTCCCTTGAAAAACCGCCGTATTGGCTAATGATGCCTACGTTACCCTCATGTATTTATATCGCTGGGTACGTAGGTTATTGCGTACCTTGTTTATTTTTGGAGTACGCTGTGTCATATTTCCCTTCATTATTTTTTGCTCTTTTAGCGTCTATCTAAAGGGGTGGTCCTATGTATTATCCTTTACTTTCAATTGCTTTAGGCTCAGTTCTAGGGGCATGGCTACGTTGGTTTTTAGGTTTAAAACTTAACCCGATTTACCCGCAAATTCCACTCGGTACTGTCACTGTTAATTTGGTCGGTGGTTTTATTATTGGTTTTGCAATTGCCTATTTTGCTCAAAGTGATTTAAGTCCTAACTATAAGCTTTTTGTAATTACTGGTTTTTGTGGTGCTTTAACCACATTTTCAACGTTCTCGATTGAAATCGTCACTTTATTACAAAGTGGTAAGTTAGGAATGGCGATGTTGGGGATCTCCATTCATTTAATTGGATCGTTAATTTTTACGTGTTTGGGGTTGGCGGCTTATCATTGGGTAGCGGGGCATTGAGTTTTTATATTTAAGAATTGACCATGATTTTAAGTTGTGAGAGCTCATCGAAGTTGAGTGTTGGGTAGAATTTTCACGACGGAGTCTTATCGTTGAGTTATCTAATGGAAGCAGCTAATTAAGTTACTTTGGTTGTGCCCAAAGTAACCAAAGGCATCTGTCATTCGCAGAACCTGTTCACTGAATCCATTTATCTTATGCTTTGCAAAAACGATCTTTTATTGAAACCACGCAGGCTGCGAATGACGTTATCGCGTATCGAATGTAAGAGGCTAGTAAAATAATTAAGAAAAATAAGGCATTTACTATCGTGACAGACGGCATGGATGCCGTCGTTTCGCTGTGCTACATGGATGTAGCATCAGCGCAACAAAGGATTTTTGTTACTTTTCATCCTTGAAAAGTAAGCTTAGCCTATACAATCCATCATTTGGATATCACTTCCATTTAAGGCAGTGCTCATAATAAAAATTAAGTCGTTTCTATTATTTATTTAAATCTATTACTTTTCAGTTAAAGCCTGACCTTCAAACTTCACACCATCCCAACCATTTTGCATAAACTGACGAATATTTTGATGATCAGTTCCTTCTGGTGTAGCCAATACAGATGCGTAGTGTTCTGCAAATAAACTTAAAGTTTGTGCTTGGTCTAAACCTTGTAACTTGGCAAAAGAGAAAACTTTTGCACTGCCTTGATTTTCAGTAGCAGCGTTATGCTGTGCACCATTTTGAAAAGCCGTTGGAGTATGTTGGTAACGTGCTTCAATATGAGCTAAAACGTCTGAAAATTTTGCTGTGCCTGCTTGTAATTGGGCAAGTAACTCTTGTGCCATAATCTTAAACTTCCTATCAAATGGGGCTTAAGCATAGCATTGAATACATGCTTTGAAAGCTTGGCAATTATAAAAATCGAGGAGTTATTGAAAAAATCAGAAGAGTTTTTAGACAACTTGTGGATAAGTTTTCTTTTATACACAGTTTAGAAATGATCGAAAAAATACACATAAAAAAAGAAGCCTAAGTGGAGGAGATAGTCTTAGGCTTCGAATGATTTAAGTGTATTGGTCGAATCTTAACGTAAGATTAACTCTTACGATTAAAGCGAGCGAAGCGTTTATTGAAGCTTGCTACACGGCCTTCGTTACTTGCTTGACGTACTTCACCTGTGTAGAAAGGGTGTGAGGCACTTGAAATATCAAGAGTCACATAAGGATAAACTTTCCCTTGATATTCTTTGGTTTGTTTAGACTGAAGAGTACTACCAATTAAGAAGTACACGTCTGCATTGGTGTCATGAAATAACACTTGTTGATAAGCAGGATGAATATCTTTACGCATGAGAGATTGTCCTAAATTATTTTTGATTAAAGAAATGTTATAACATAACGTTTATAAAGTCAATGTAACCTCTAAAAGGCTACATTGATCAGTAAATTAAGTTAGTTAGAAGGCGGTACAAGTTCTTCAAATAGATCGTTTAGATTGTCATGAACTTTTAAGTGAATTAGGTTCCAGTAATGTCCTGAAATGGTTCTGTTGACCATTAAAGTATCTGGTGATGGTTTAAAGACATCCCAATACTTCAAAGATTTTTTCACAAGTAACATGCCATCATGATGTGATGAGTTTTCTGCAAAATCATAAGTGGTGGTAAGCGGGCGTAATAATACTTCAATCCAGAGTTTATATAGATCACTCGGGAATTTGCCTTTTTCAGCCAATGAATGTAGTTCAAATAATTCTGTTTCGATCAAATCGATATTTTCATGGCGAGCTGCATTTACTAAGCGTTTAAAGTGCTGCACGATTTCATTTGAAAGCGTTTTAACACTGCCATAGTCATAAATAATGACACTGCCATCTTGGCGGAAAGCAAAGTTACCCGGATGAGGATCACAGTGAAAGCGTTTTAAAAAGAACATTTCCTGACCTAAAGCACGAATCAAGCGACGTCCAATGGTATTTCGAATTTCGATTGGCCAAGCGCTGGCAGTTTCAATGCTGTCACCTTGTTCGAGACTCAAGGTTAAAATACGTCTTGAAGAGTAATCTTTATAAACGGTCGGGATGATAATTTTGTCATCTAATTGGCTATGGAATGTTTTGAAAACCTCAAGATTTTGAGCTTCAATTTCATAATTGAGTTCTGCTGAAAGGCTATCCTGAATTTCTGCAAAAAGCTGATCCTGCAACTTTTTATCAATTTTAAGTACGCCCATTAAGCGAAGGGCTAAACGTACTTGTTTTAAGTCACTTTCACAGGCTTCATCAACACCCGGATATTGCACTTTAACCACGACTTGTTCGCCACTAGGCAAAGTAGCTTTGTGAACTTGTCCAATCGATGCAGCAGCAAAAGGTTCACTATCAAAAGATTTAAAAGCCACATTAAGCGGTTTCCCAAGTTCTCGTTCAATTTGCTGTTGAATCGCAGCAAAAGGCATGGCTGGCGCTTGGCGTTGTAGCTTTGAAATTGCTTTAGCGACTTCTGGTGGGAAGATATCTTTATATTGCGAAGCAATTTGCCCGACTTTCATGACGGCACCTTTCATTTCTCCTAAGGTGTCGGCAATTTGCAAACCAATATCCTGAAATAATTTGGTTTTTGAAGCCAGCTTTTGCTCTTCATCTGCTGTCAAGTTTCGAATCGAGTTAGAAACGGTTTTCGTTGCAATGCTCGCGGTCATTCCTGCAAGTTTCATAAAACGTTTGCCTGGTGAACTTGCATTCTTTGCCATATCTTCGATACCTCATTGACTACAACATAATATTGCCTAGTTTTGATCATAGGTGACAAACCTTAAAAAGCCTATATGAAATTGTTTATCTCATGTAAGAAAATTTTCGAAAAACAGAATGTTATTTTTATAGTAAAAAATATGAAAAGCTTGTGAAAATCCATTTCATAAACAAAGCTTTAATATCTATAAAGTGCCTGTTTTTTTGGTGGTAATGTGAATGACAGGTTAAATAAAAATAGAGATAACAAAAGTTATGACAAGTTTAAGTTCGGCCCATGGGCGGTCTCAGGCGGTTCCTTTATCTGTGTTTGAGCAGTCAAAAGATGCGCATATTATTCGCTCCGATGAAGAGGCAATCCAGATTGCCAAACAACTTGCCCAAGAGTTTGCACAAGAGGCATCAGAGCGAGACAGAGAGTGCCGTTTACCTTTAAATGAAATTCAACAGTTCTCACAAAGTGGCTTATGGGCCATTACAGTTCCTAAGCAGTTTGGTGGTGCACAAGTCAAATATCGAACCTTGGCTGAGGTCATCAAAACAATTGCGAGTGTTGATCCATCCCTTGCGCAGCTTCCTCAAAATCATTTGGCTTTTATTGAACATTTACGTCTTGATGCAGACCCAGAACAACAACAGTTTTTCTTTAATTTAGTGTTGAGAGGTATTCGTTTTGGAAATGCTTTTTCGGAAAAACATAGTAAAACGGTTGCAGACCTCACTACAACATTACGAAAGACCGAGCACGGTTATGAAATTAATGGCAAGAAGTTCTTTGCAACTGGTGCCTTACTAGCACATTGGATTCCGATTGTCGCTGTAAATGAACAGGGACAGCCTTACGCAGCGCTAGTTCCTCGGGAAACTTCAGGAGTTAATATTATTAATGATTGGTCTGGTTTTGGGCAACGAACTACGGCCAGTGGAACCGTTGAACTTAATCAAGTTCCAGTACGTGAAGAATATCTAATCCCGATTTATCAGGCTTTCAAACGTCCTACTCCAGCAGGTGCAATTTCACAAGTTATTCAAGCTGCTGTTGATGCTGGTATTGCACGTGGCGCAATTGAAGAAACAATCCACTATGTCAAAAATCATAGCCGTGCATGGGTCGATTCAGGTTTGGAAAAAGCGAGCGATGATCCCTATACGATTGCAAACATTGGTGATTTAAAAATAAAACTTCGTGCAGCAGAAGCAGTATTAGATTTAGCAGGAGATGCGATTGATCAAGCGATTGCCGACACGACAGAAGAGCATGTAAACCAAGCGACATTATTAGTTGCTGAAGCAAAAGTACTCACTACAGAAGTTGCGATTTTAGCAGCGAATAAGCTTTTTGAGTTGTCTGGAACACGATCGACCTTGTCGGAGCTTAATCTTGACCGTCATTGGCGTAATGCTCGCACTCACACCTTGCATGATCCAGTGCGTTGGAAATATCACATTGTCGGTAATTACTACCTCAATGGCATCCATCCACCGCGTCATGCATGGAGCTAAAGTGCAGAAAAAATAAGATTAGGAGAATAAAGATGACGATTACGCAAATTGAATTAGAAGAATTGTCTGTCGGCGCCGATTATGAAAAGGTCGCAAGTAGATTTCGCCCAGTTTTTGAAAAAATTGCCCAAGGTGCAATTCAACGAGAAAAAGAACGAATCTTGCCTTTTGAACCGATTCAGTGGTTAAAAGAACTCAAGTTAGGTGCGGTACGTGTACCTGTTAAATATGGTGGAGATGGGGTGTCATTGCCACAACTTTTCCAGCTTTTAGCAGAACTGGCGCAAGCGGACTCGAATATTGTGCAAGCTTTGCGTGGGCACTTTGCTTTTGTTGAAGACCGTTTAGTTGCGCATAAAGAGCATTCGCAGGAGGTTTGGTTTCAGCGTTTTGTACAGGGTGATTTAGTTGGGAATGCATGGACCGAAGTTGGAAATGTGCAAATCGGTGATGTCGTTACACGAGTAACCAAAGATGCTTCGGGTAACTTGGTGGTAAATGGAGAAAAATACTATTCAACCGGAAGTATCTTTGCAGACTGGATCGATTTATTTGCTTACGATGAAGTGAATGACCGTCATGTGATCGCTGCTATTTATCGCCATGAAGCTGGGGTAAGTGTGATTGATGATTGGGATGGCTTTGGTCAAAAGACAACGGGCAGCGGTACTTTAAAAGTACATCAGGTGCATTTGCCAGCCTCGCACCTTATTCCATTTGACCAACGTTTTAAATATCAAACTGCTTTTTATCAGGTTGTCCACCTTGCAACCCTAACAGGGATCGCGCATGCCGCGGTCGAAACTTTTAGTCAAGAAATAAGGGCGCGAAAGCGTATTTTTAGTCATGGTAATGGTGACCTTGTTCGTCACGATCCACAAGTTTTACAGGTGGTGGGTAAAGCCTCTGCTCAAGCTTATGGAAGTCTAGCAATTACGATTAAAACAGCTGAAGCATTACAAAAGGCTTATGAAAGCCACTTTAGTGAGTTAGAGGTGAAAGAACATCAGTTTAACGTAGATGCAGAGCTTGAGTCGGCGCAAGGACAGGTGGTGATTTCTAATTTAGTACTCGATTTAACCAGCCAATTATTTAATGCTTTAGGTGCATCGGCAAGTAGTCAGGTCAAACAACTCGACCGTTTCTGGCGTAACGCACGCACGGTATCTTCGCATAATCCACTTATTTATAAAGAAAAGGTGATTGGAGATTGGGAAGTAAACCGTACCGATTTACCTTTTGTCTGGCAAATTGGGGCAAGCCCGCGAGCCAAGTCTGCATAAAATAAAAAAGCCGATGTTTCATCGGCTTTTTTGTTAGGTCTGGCTTAAACGTTTGGTATTTAAATAAAGCCGTGAGAGTAATAAAACACAAGCAATGCTTAAACCAATAATCAAACCTAGCCACACACCAGCCACGCCCCAATGGGTATAACGTGCTAAATAAAGCCCGATAGGGAACGCGATCACCCAATATGCCATAAGCGTAATCCACATCGGTGCTTGCGTATCTTGCATCCCTCTTAAACAGCCTGCGGCACTCACTTGCAATGCATCCATCAATTGATAACCCATTGCAAACCAGAGTAAATACATGGCAACAGGAACAACGTCTATGTCTTGAGTATAAACCGATACAATTTGTTCACGACCTAGAGCAATAAAAGACATGGTCAATAAGGCAAAAAATATTGCTGTGCTCAGACCAATTTTTTGGACTTGGTACATCGAAGCCCAGTTCTTTTCACCATAATAGGTTCCCACACGAATGGTTAAGGCAATCGCAAGTGAAAGCGGAATCATAAACAGCACTGAGGTGACTGAAATTGCGACTTGATGCGCTGCAATAAACACTTCACCAAGCGGGCTAAGCACTAATGCGCCAGTACTAAAAATACTGACTTCAAAGAACACAGCTAAACCGATGGGTAGGCCAAGCTGTAAAATTCTTTTTACCCAAGTCAGGTTAATTTTATCGAATCTGCTAAAAATAGACGTGTTTCGATAAGCCGAAGCTTTGTAAATATAGCCAGCTAATGTAATTAGCATGAGCCACTGTAAAATGGAGGTTGCAAAGCCACAGCCTGCGCTACCCAAGGCAGGAATTGGTCCTAAGCCATACATAAAGATCATGTTTAGAGGGATTAAAACCACTAACGCCAGTAAGCTAATGACCGTTACAGGACGTGGATGGCCTAAAGCCTCAGAATAACCGCGTAGGGCTGCGTACATGGTCACAGCTGGCATACCTAAACCAATCGCATGTAAAAACAAACTTGCTTTAGGCTGTAGGCTCTCTGGTACGCCAAACACATGCAAGAAAAACGGCATAAGCTGCAAAATGAGCATAGCCATTACGCCTAAAATGATGGCGACCCATAAGGATTGACGGACAATGACAGGAATTTGTTCTGTATTTCTTGCGCCCTTTGCTTCAGCGACCAAAGGCGTAGTTGCAATCATAATGCCACTGAACAGAAGCATGACTGGGATCCATAAACCGACCCCTACCGCAATTGCTGCTAAATCGGTTGCAGATAAATGCCCAGCCATAATAGTGTCAATTAACCCAAATCCCGCTTGAGCAAACTGGGTAATTAAAATCGGTAGCATTAAGTGGAAGAGTTGTTTTAATTCAGACCGAAAAGATGTGACATTCGACACAAAAGGTACTCTTTTTAAATATAAAAATGAAGCTAACGTTGCAAAGTGAGTAACACACCGACAAAGATGATCACGCCACCAAGAAACCGTTGCCATGTAACAGGTGTCTTTTCTGTACCTAACCAACCAAAATGGTCAAGCAACATAGAAATGACCAATTGCCCAAAAACGACTAGACCTGTAAAGGTTAAAAAACCAAGTTTAGGTGCAGTATAAATGCTCATGCTAATTGCATAAACCCCAAGGAATCCTCCTGTCCAAAGAAGCCATGGAATATTTGTTATTTCACTTAAAGAGGGCTTTTCGGCACTTTGGAAGAAAACCATAACTGCTAAAACAATAGTACCTATGAAAAATGATAATAAAGCTGCCTGCAAGGGTGAGTGTAGTTGCTCGCGCAGTTGAGCATTGATTGCAGTCTGAAAAGCCATGGCAACACCGATTCCCATAGCTAGAGGTAAGATCAGGAAAAGTTGACTAGAGAATTTCATCATTTTTATCAATATTTAAGTATGTTTAAAAACAGTCTAAAGCAATTAAGGTATGTTTTCATAAGCCCATTGATGCAGTCATGTTAAAATAGAAATATTGTGTAAATTGGACCTGCTCCTTGGCCGTATTAAACCCTGCTTCTGTTCCTTTATCTTTATATATTCATATGCCTTGGTGCGTGCGTAAATGTCCATATTGTGACTTTAACTCGCATGCCGTACCAGATGGAGCGTTTTCGGCAGAACTCGAGCAAACCTATTTAAAAGCATTGGTGGCCGACTTTGAAACTCAAGTTGAGATGGCTCAGGGACGTTCAATTCATAGTGTATTTATTGGTGGTGGAACGCCTTCACTTATTTCTGCTAAAGGCTATGCATGGCTGTTTGAACAGCTTAAGTCATTGCTCAAATTTGAAGATGGCTGTGAAATCACCCTAGAGGCAAATCCCGGAACACTAGAACATGACCCGTTTGCAGGCTATTTAGACGCAGGTATTAATCGTTTATCGATTGGTGTGCAGACTTTTAATACAGAGCACTTGCAAAAGCTTGGGCGTATTCATTCAGCCAACAATGCTATGGATGCAATTGAGCAGGCACGACAAGCAGGCTTTAAGCGTGTTAATGTCGATTTAATGCATGGCCTACCTGAGCAAACGCTAGAACAAGCGCTGTATGATTTAAAGGTTGCTGTAGAGCATGGCGCGACACATATCAGTTGGTATCAACTGACTATTGAGCCAAACACCGTATTCTTCCGTACTCAACCCGTTTTACCTCAAGATGAAGTGCTAGAAGATATTCAAGAGCAGGGAGAGGCTTATCTAAAAGCCAATGGTTTTATAAATTATGAAGTGTCGGCTTGGCGTAAAGAGCAGCCTTCAGCGCATAATTTAAATTATTGGGAATTTGGTGATTACCTTGCGATTGGTGCAGGGGCACATGGCAAAGTTACACAACCAGATGGTGTGTACCGTTTCCAAAAAACTCGCTTACCGAAAGACTATTTGGCTAAGGTTCCAGCCGAACATTTGCAAATGAAAAAGATTGAGGCAGAAGAGCTACCTTTTGAGTTTATGATGAATGCTTTACGTTTAAATGATGGTGTAGAAGCTGAGCTATATGAGCAGCGCACAGGTTTAAGCCTAGATCACTTAAATGAAGTACTCACTTCACTACGAGCTAGAAAGCTATTGGTAGATGAGCATTGTCGTTTGGCTTGTACTGAGCAGGGGCATATTTTCTTAAATTCGGTACTAGAAGAGTTCTTGTAAAGAAGCAAATTAAAAAGCCGCACATTGAGATGCGGCTTTTTTGATTTTAGCGAGTGGTATAGCCGCCATTTGCAAAAATTGTTTGGCCGGTAATCCACCAACCATCGGTTACCAGAAAGCGAACTAAAGGTTCGATATCTTCAATTTTGGTGAGTCCACCTAAAGCTGAAGCTGACTTATGGTAAGCGACTGCTTCGGCAGATTCCTGACCATAAAAGAAAGGTGTATCCATTGGGCCTGGTGCAACCGCAGTCACGGAAATCTGGCGATCACCAAATTCTTTTGATGCAGCACGTGTGTAATGCTCAACAGGTGCTTTTAAACCTTCATAGGTTGAATAGAGTCCAGTATAGGCTGCAAGAAGCGAAGTCACGATTGAACAGATCTTGCCGCCGTCATTTAAATGACGACCAGCCGATTGAATAAAGAAATAGGCAATTTTTGAGTTGATATCGCTCATGCTATCAAACTCTTGTTCTGTGGTATCTAAAAAAGATTTCTTTAAAACCTTTCCAACGGTATTAATAGCAATATCAATTCCACCAAAATGCTGTTTGGTGTCTAAGAAGAGCTTTTCGATATTATCAATATCCGTTAAGTCTGCCTGAATTAAAACGGCATCTACGCCTAAAGCTGTTACATCTGCGAGCGTCTGCTCTGCATCTGCCTGAGTTTCCGAACTATTGTAGTGAATCGCGATTTTTGCGCCTTGTTCTGCAAATTTACGGCTAATGAGTCCACCTAAGTTTTTTGCTCCGCCTGTAATCAATACAACTTTATCTTTAAGAGTATGAGTTGCCATGATGGTTGTTCCTATGATGACTTGTTCTAATGTATTTTTAGTCTAGATTGGCGGTAATTTTTGATCAATTATGCTAGTTTGGTTTAACTATTCAGAAAATACGAACAATTAAATGGATCGGTTGCAGCAGTTTTTTATTTTTACAGAAGTTGCTAAACGACAAAGCTTTAGTGAAGTGGCAAATCAGCTTGATTTACCTCGCTCTACAGTGACGAGTGCAATTCAACAGCTGGAAACTCACTATGGAGTACGCTTATTGCATCGAACTACACGCAAAGTAAGCCTCACTCAGGATGGACAACGAATATTACCCGAATGTCAAAATCTATTATTTGATTATGAACAGCTCGAACAGCTTATACAGGCACAAAAACAGCATTATCGTGGCACGCTAAAAATTTCAATGCCCAGCCGAATCGTACATCAAGTGATTATTCCTGAACTTCCCGATTTCTATAGGCGTTATCCAGATATCCATTTACAACTTCATAGCTCTGATGACATTACTGACTTAATCGAGAAAGGAATCGATTGTGTTGTTCGGGTGGGGCAGTTAGATAATAGTAGTTTGATCGCGAAGTTCGTTGGGAACTTGATTATGGTGAACTGCGCAAGTCCTGACTATTTAGAACAGTACGGTATTCCTGAACAATTAGAAGATCTATCTCAACACAAACTCATTAACTATGCGGGAGCAGTAGGAGAAAAACAGGGCGTATTCTTATATCAAGATGGAGCTGTGATGATGGATAGTGCTTTAAGCGTAAATAATACGGAAGCCTATATTGCAGCGGCTATTGCAGGTTTGGGAATTATTCAACTTCCATACTACGATGTTCAGGATAAAATTGAGCAGGGAACTTTAGTTGAAGTACTAAGTGCCTATACCGCTCAATCACTTCCACTTAATATTTTATATCCGAATAGAAGTTATATTCCTAAACGTTTAGAAATCTTTATGGAATGGACTAGGGATGTTCTATATAAGAAGTGCATCGTCATCTTTTAGTCATAAAACTAAAATACATTAACAATAAAAAAAGCCTCTCGAACTGAGAGGCTTTTTTAGAATTTGGTGGGTCGTCCGCGACTCGAACGCGGGACCAACGGATTAAAAGTCCGCTGCTCTACCAACTGAGCTAACGACCCAAATAGGTTCAAAACAGATAAGTGGTGGGTCGTCCGCGACTCGAACGCGGGACCAACGGATTAAAAGTCCGCTGCTCTACCAACTGAGCTAACGACCCTGAACAAACATTCAAATATCATTTAAATGTGAAGTGCAAGATAACTAAAAGTTTTCTAACACCACCTTTGTTTTGATGTCGCGTATTTTAGCAAGTTATTCAACTAACACAAGAGGAAATTTAAAAACATTTGCATGATTGCCTATAAAAAGCACGATTTCCTCTTGTTTAGCTAAAAAATGAACTAAAAACGGTATTTATAGGCCTGAATGTTGTCAAAAATTTCAGTTGTGATATCACAGTAACTGCTTGCACCAGGCAATAAAGCGAGTAAACGTTCAGAAGTTTTGCTTGGATTAAACGCATCTTCCTTCAATTTATTCTTTTGGTACTTAAAAGTACCTGTAGTTTCAACTTTAGCTTGTATACGTAAAAACACTGGTACCGCATAAGCAGGTAAGCATTTTTTAAATACAGTCACCATTTCTGTTAAATCAGCGTCATTTAACTCGGCACCATCAGCAAGTGTGATTGCTGCCATACCTGCACGACCATTGGTATTTGGAATTTCTACACCATAAACCACAGCTTCAGCGATCTTGTCATATTCACACACCATGTTTTCAACTTCGGTGGTAGATACATTTTCGCCTTTCCAGCGGAAGGTATCGCCTAAGCGGTCAACAAACTGGGCATGACGGAAACCAATATTGCGGACAAGATCACCTGTGTTGAAATATGAGTCACCTTTTTTGAAGACATCTTGCATAATCACAGATTTATTCTTTTCTGGGTCGGTATAGCCATCAAATGGAGAGCGACTGGTAATTTTGCCTACCAATAAGCCGACTTCACCTGCTTTAACTTTTTTACACCAGCCATTTTTATCGCGTACAGGCTCATTCTTTTCTTTATCAAATTGAATGACTGCATACGGCATAGGGGAGAAGCCTACCGTATTGTCAAAGTTGAAAATATTACTAAAGCCAACGTTACCTTCACTTGAGGCATAAAGCTCAAGAACTTCTTGAACGCCAAAACGTTGTTTGAATTTATCCCAGATGTTTGGACGCATGCCGTTACCAATCATTTTGGTTACACGGTGAGCACGGTCAAGCTCTGTAGTAGGAGCATCCATCAAGTAGCGGCAAAGTTCACCTACATAACCGATTGCAGAGGCATTAAACTTCTGTACATCTTTCCAGAAAGCACTGGTTGAATATTTACGTCGAATGGCAAGGGTAGAGCTTCCTGCAATCACACCACACCAGCAAACAACCACGCCTGTTGCATGATACAGCGGCAAAGTTACATACATCACATCATTTGGACCAAGGTTTAAAATGTGGCCATAAGTGCCATATGCGAGTGTCCAGCGACTATGTTTAAAAATAACTGCTTTTGGTAATCCTGTTGTTCCCGAAGTATAAATATAAAACAGACCATCATTACCATGAACAGAGTGTGTGGTCGATGGATTGAATTTCGGGAATTGATCAATTTCTATTGCAAGATTGGCATAACCTTGAGGTGCTGTTCCGGCATCTTGACGAGTAGTCTGATCTGCAAACCAGTGGAAACGGTCTTTAGGAACATCTAAGTCTTGACGAATTTCATCGATTGCAGCACGGACTTCTTCGCCCGCAATGACTGCAATTGGTTTTACAAGGTTGATACTATGAGCGAGAACTTTACCGACTTGAGATGTATTCACAAGCGCAATAGTTACCCCAATTTTAGCTAAGCCTACAATAGTGGCAATAAGCTCAGAACGGTTCTCAACCATTACGGCAATCACATCACCTTTACGTGCGCCGAGAGATAAATAATAGTGAGAAATCTGGTTAGCCCATTCATTTAAAGCTTCGTATGAGTAACTTTGATCTTCAAATAATAAAGCAATACCTTTCGGATTCCGCTTAACAGCTTTCTCAAAAGCTACACCTAATCCAGTTGGTGTATTTGCTGTTCTTAAATAAGCCTGTTTAAGACCATTCAGGATATGGGGCACTTTGGGAATGAAGCTAGGAAGTCTGGTGGCAACATCCCCAAGCGTAATGATATCGGTCTGTGTTGTCTGGCTCATATCAATCCTATTTATTTTTCGATCAATCCAAAAAGGTTGTGTTGGCAAAAGTACAGTATTTTCATGGTTCACCATGCTTTTAAAACTTTTCTTCTAGTGCAATCAACCTAATTGGCTAAAAATAACAAAAAAAACCTAGTCATCGAAATGACTAGGTTTGTTTAAATTAGCTGCAATTGAGCAAATGATTTACTCAGCTACAGGATTTGCTTTCTTTGGTGGACGACCGCGAGGGCGACGAGGACGACTTGGTTTGTCCTTATCAGCTTTAGAATCTTCTGATTCACTCTCGGCAGGAGCTTCAGTTGGCTCTACAGCTTGTTCTGTAGCTGCTTTGGTTTTTGCAGCTGCTTTAGGCTGTTTTGCAACTGGAGCTTCAACTACAGTTTCAGTTGGTGTTTCTACGCTAGCTGCTACTTCAGTTTCCTGATCAAGCTCAAGCGGTTGCTGTTTTGATTCAGCAGGTACTTGTGCTTCAGCAGTAGAAACAACAACAGTTTGTTCTACAGACTCAGCTACAGGTGCAGCTTCTTCTGTTGCAGAATGTTGTTGTTTGACTTGCTCAAAAGCTTGTTCAGCAGCAAGTTTCGCTAGACGACGACGTTCACGTGGATCATTAGCAACACGTGGTGTCGCTTCTTTTGGTGGCGTCAACGCAAGTACTGGTGCAGGTTCTGCTTCTTGTGAAGGCTTGTTGCTTGGAAGCTCAGCATCACGAGTAACAGGCTTTTTGTCTTCAGCTTCCGCTGGAACTTCAGTTACTAGAGTACTTGCATATTGCTCTGCAAATTTCTGCAATGCACGATTGAATGTTGGAACTAAACCAAACTGTTCAATCAATACTGTGCAGTCTTCACCGTAAACATGACGAATCAAGCTACCAATTGTATATTGCGCCAACGTTGGAATTTGCGATGGGGCAATTGATGGTGCAGCAGCTTTAGCACGTTTTGCATTGCGTTGTTCACGGCGACGCATACGAGGATCATTACTTGCACGCTGAATTTGCGGTTGAGTTTTTTCAGCCTTTGGTTGAGGAGCTTCTGCTTCAGCAGTTACTGTCTCTTCCACTGCCACAACTGGTGCTGGAGCTGGTTCTTGAGTAGCTTCAACAACAGGTGCTTTTTCAGTACGTTCAACAGGTTGCTCAGGCGTTAAAGCAATAATTTCGCTTTGTGCTTGATCAACATTGATGACTAAGGCTGTATTCATGACTTCATGCTGTGGAGCATCAATCAAATCAACCTTAATTTGTTTTTCATCAACAACTGCTGGTGCCGGCGTATTTTGATTTTCATTTAATACGCTTGGATCGCGGTGGCGATTCGGGCGGTTTGGACGTTGTTGATTATTACGATCACGACGTGGTACAGCATGTTCAGCTTGTTGCCCATCATTTTGATGTTGCGCATGCGGCTGATCTTGTTGCTGACGCTTTTGTTGACGTTTTAATTCACGCTGCTCTTGGCGTGATAACTGTACAACCTCTTCATGAACCTGTTGTTGCTGTGATTCTTGATTGTGGTGATGTTGATGTTGTTCACGTTGCTCTTTGTGCTTACGTTTTTTGTTGTTTGGACGTTGCTGTTGTACTTTATCGTCTTTTTCAACATTCTCACGTGCTTCCTGTTTAACAGGAGATTGAGAAATATAAGCATTGTTAGATGGAGCTGAAGTAACTTCAGCAACTGCTGGTGCTACAACTTGTCCAAACTGCCCACGGCTAACAGCGCCTGTATTCACCATTTGTTCAATTGCGGCAGCAGCATTTTGTGCTGAGCGAGATTGATCAACTGTTTGAGCTTGTTTTTGAACAAACAGGTTTTCTAACCATGCACAAGGACTCGCTGCTTTTTGAACGCTTGCCTGAGCAGCAGGTTGAACTGCTTGATTTGCTTTCTTTTGATTAGCTGCGCTGTTGGCAGCAGGGGCAGCATGCGTATGGCCATGATCAGCTTCTTCTAAATGCCATTCAGAAGATTCATAACCTAACTCTTTTTCACTTGAACGAGTTGCTTCAGTACGTTCATAGCTAGAAGGTGCAAAACCATCTGGATTGTACTGAATTTCGTAGTGAGGTGTTTCTAAGTGTGGGTGAGGTAAAACAGTCACACGAACACCAGAAGTTTGTTCTAAGTAAACAAGACTATGACGTTTTTCATTGAGTAAGAACGCTGCAATTTCAACAGGAACTTCTACTTGTACTTCACCGTGACGTTCACGAAGTGCAATTTCTTCTACTTTACGCATAATTGAAAGCGAAAGTGAGCGTAGGTCACGGACCATACCTGTGCCATGACAGCGTGGGCAAACATATCCAGTTGCTTCTTCAAGAGATGGGCGTAGACGTTGACGGCTCATTTCCATTAAGCCAAAACGAGATAATTGGCCAAACTGGATACGTGCACGGTCGCTTTGTGTTGCTTCACGAAGTTTTGCTTCAACCATGCGTTGGTTGCGTTCTTTAGTCATGTCAATAAAGTCGATCACAACTAAACCGCCAATGTCACGAAGACGAAGTTGGCGAGCAATTTCTTCTGCTGCTTCTAGGTTTGTATTAAGCGCAGTTTCTTCAACATCATGTCCACGAGTCGATTTCGCAGAGTTAATATCGATTGAAACTAAAGCTTCAGTCTGGTCAATTACGATTGAACCGCCAGAAGGAAGTTTTACTTCACGTTCATAAGCAGTTTGAATTTGGCTTTCAATACCAAAATGAGCAAACAATGGCTCGTTTAAAGTATAAGTTTTGAGTTTGTCTAATTGACGTGGCATTACTGCTTTAACAAAGTTATAAGCTTCGTTATAAGCCTGTTCGCTATCAATTAAAATTTCTGCAACATCATCACGTAAATAATCGCGGATAGCACGAGTAACAACACCAGCTTCTTGATGAACTAGCATTGGAGAAGGACCAGAGCTCGCTGTACCTTGGATTTGTGCCCAAAGATCAAGCAAATGCTGTAAGTCTAACTGTAATTCTTCTTGGGTACGGCCAATACCAGCGGTACGTACAATAACGCTCATACCACGTGGTAAATTTAAAGAAGCTAAAATTTCTTTTAATTCTTCACGTACAGAACCTGAAATTTGACGACTAATACCGCCACCTTTCGGGTTGTTTGGCATAAGAACCAAATAACGTCCTGCAAGTGAAATAAAGGTAGAAAGAGCTGCACCTTTATTGCCACGTTCTTCTTTTTCGACTTGAACAAGTAATTCAGTACCTTCAGTGATAAGTTCACGAATGTTTGAAGTTTGTCGCGGGTCTGCTTGGAAATAGCTGTTCGCAATTTCACGCATAGACAAGAAGCCTTGACGACCTGCGCCATATTCAACAAACACAGCTTCTAAAGAAGGTTCTACGCGGGTTACATGGCCTTTATAGATATTGGATTTTTTCTGTTCTCGGGTACGATTCTCTAAATCAAAATCGTAAAGACGATTACCAGTGATAAGTGCAACGCGGACTTCTTCTGCGTGAGTTGCATTAATCAACATACGTTTCATGGGTGTGACACCTAATAGTGACCCACACAAACATATCGCACAAACTTAAAGGTTCTGAACGAACATCGAACATGACGGATCATTTCCCAGATCTCAAAATATTTGTGGTCTGAGTCATCTGTTACCGGCTACATTTAGCCTTAGCTTCGATTCTCGTCTGTGATGTAGGCAATACTGCTTCAACCTTTAAATCGGACTTCCTTAGTGCTTCACTGGCGGGTGAGCGGTGCATTGGTTAATGACTTTCACTGTCATTGGGCGCGAAGTGACTTCTTTTTGGAAGTTTGATACGGAATGCTCATCGTATCGGTGCTTTCGGCAGTTCCAATGCATCAACGCTTTAGCCTGAAGGCAACATTAAGGAGCGATTTGTCTGATGTGTATCAGTTTACGTTCCATAACCAACTAGAGTTGGTAACATATTTTTTTGAACAAACTGAATTAAACGCAACAGTTTGTCATTTTGCCGATATAATAAGCCTTCGGCGTCGGCATAATTCTTTAGGACCAATCCGAGCTGGTGATGAAAGCATCATTTTGATTGAGGTTTCAATCAGGGAAATTCCCTATTAGATGTTCACTTACGGCGGTATCCGTGCGCTGACTATATCAAACCTTGCAGCATCTGCCTATGGGCTAAGCTTAGATTTCTTGTGAAAAAACTAAGCTAATCGGTCATTTATTAATCAAATTTAGCAAAATTTCAGGTTTAAATATTAGTATGAATTCTACACAGCAATGGCAAAGTGTCACTTGGTTTGAGGTGGATGAACATCAAGCAGGACAGCGAATTGATAATTTCCTGTTTTCGCGTTTAAAGGGTGTACCTAAGAGTCGTATTTATCGTTTGATTCGTGAAGGTCAGGTTCGAGTAAACAAAAAACGTATTAAAGCTGAGACCAAATTAGAGATTGGAGATCAGATTCGTGTTGCACCTATTCGCTATGAACAAAAGGATGAAACCGCTGCTCCTGTGAGTGATAGTGTAGCACAAAGCCTACTCAGCCGTGTGGTCTATGAAGATGAAGGCCTGTTAGTTATAAATAAACCATCAGGTATTGCTGTACATGGTGGTAGTGGTGTGGCCTATGGTTTGATTGAGGCTTTACGCGCCGCGACAGGTAAAAAATATTTAGAACTAATTCACCGCATTGACCGTGACACTTCTGGTCTGGTCATGATTAGCAAGAAACGTAGTACTTTAAAGCTGCTACAAGATATGTTGCGTGAGCACAAAATTCGTAAGACTTATGCGGCAATTGTAAAAGGTCAGGTGAGTCTCGATAAACAACTCATTGATGCTCCGTTATTTCGTTACGAGTTAGCCAATGGCGAGCGTCGTGTACGTGTATCTAAAGAAGGTAAGCCAAGTAAAACCGAATGGGTGGTTGCAGAGCGTTTTAAAAATGCAACTTTAGTTCATGCATCGCCGTTATCAGGTCGTACTCATCAGATCCGTGTCCATGGTTTAAGTATTGGACATCCGTTGATAGGTGATGATAAATATGGACACACTACTGAGTACGCAGGTCCGCAGGCACGACGTTTATGTTTACACGCGATGCGTTTAGATATTCCGGGTTATCCACCGATTGAAGCGCCGTTACCAGAAGACATGACGCAGTTATTAAAGGCTTTGAGAGTAGCAAAATGAGTCTGAAAACCGAATTAGTAATTTTTGACTGGGATGGAACTTTATATAACTCTGTTGGTCAGATTGTTGCGAGCTTACAACATGCAGCAGAGCAACATGAATTGCCTCTAAGCGATGAAGCCGCAAAAAGTATTATTGGGTTAGGCTTGCCTGAGGTTATGCAGACCTTATTTCCAGAAGCGCCAGAATTGCATGACTCGATCTTAAAAGCATATGGCGATCACTATATCGCGAACTCGACAAATGATGCATGGTTTGAGGGTATTTCTGAACTCCTCCATGATTTAAAAGCCCAAGGTTTAAAACTTGCTGTAGCGACGGGTAAAAACCGTCGTGGGTTAGACCGTGTAATCGCAAAAACACAGAGTACCCATCTTTTTGATGTAACTCGAGCTGCCAACGAGACGCGTTCAAAACCAGACCCGCTCATGTTGCAAGAGATATTAACAGTCACTGGGGTGAATGTTGAGCAAGCAGTCATGATTGGTGATAGTAGCTATGACCTTGAGATGGCACAGCGTTTAGGGATGCCGCGTATTGGAGTAGGCTATGGCGTACATTCGGTTGAAGTTCTGCAAAAGTTCCAACCTTTAGCGATTGCTAAAGATGTACAAGAGCTTCACAGCTTTTTGAGAGGATACGCTCAATTACCTACTGTCGATGTAGCGTAGTTTAGAATGATAGAAGAAGAGGGATTTATTCCCTCTTTCTTTAAATTAAATAACAAAACAATAAGAAGAGAAAAATGAGCCGTTCAATTCGCCTATTAAATCTTTTACAACAACTCCGTGAAGCTCGTTATCCAGTTACTGCACAAGTCTTAGCTGAACGCATGGGAATTAGTGTTCGAAGTATCTATCGGGATATTGATAGCTTACGTGAGCAAGGTGTAAGAATCGATGCCTCAGCAGGTTTGGGTTTTCAGCTCAAAGAGGATATTTTATTACCCCCAGTGACATTCAATGAAGACGAAGCTGAAGCTTTATTTTTAGCTTTAGAATGGTTGAAAGATGTTCCTGATCAGTCATTAAAATCTGCTGCAGTTTCAATTTATTCAAAACTTTATGCGGTTTTACCTAAACATCGAAAATATCTACTCGATGATATGACCTTAGGTGTCGCACATTATTGGCATCCAGTTGATGCGGCTCTGGTGGAGCAGGTGCGTATAGCCATTCGTAATCAAGTAAAAATAAAAATAGATTATTGCGATGAACAAAAACGGTTAAGTGAACGTTCACTTTGGCCTTTTGCTTTAGGATATTTAAACGACAAAGTAGTACTGGCTGCTTGGTGTGAATTGCGTCAGGCATTTCGCCACTTTCGAATAGATCGTATCCATCAGCTTCATATTAGCCAAGATATATATCCCGAATTTAAAAAGCTTCTGTTCCAAAAGTGGTGGAAACAGGAAATGCAAAAGGCTACTGACAAAAACTGACAAAAGTTATTTGTACACTAGGAACTACGATAAACAAGGAGCAATAAGAATGAGCCTTAAACTTTATACTAACAAGGAATCGCGTGGTGTAGTTATTGACTGGCTTTTGGTCGAGTTAGGTGTTGAATGTGAACGAATTGAAGTCGCATATAAGACCGAAATGAAATCACCTGAATATTTAAAAATTAATCCTTTTGGAAAAGTGCCGGTATTGGTAGATGGCGATGTCGTGATTTATGAGTTGGGTGCAATCTGTGCTTATTTGGCTGATAAGTTTTTTGAGAAAGGTTTGGCTCCTGCTTTAGATGATCCGAAACGTGGTTTGTACTATCGTTGGTTATTTGTGATGGCGGGTCCTTGGGAGGCTGCAGGTGTTGATAAAGCTTTAGGAATAGAAGTATCACCTGAGCAAAAGATGTTTGTTGGCTATGGCGATTACGATGATGCTTATCAAGCTTTAGTTCAAGGATTGAGTGAAGCAAATCCGTATGTATGTGGTGAGCAATTTACTGCAGCTGATGTAAGTGTTGGAGCAATGCTTTTATGGCAATTAAAAATGAAAACAATTGAATCACACCCAGCCATTGAACGTTATGTTGATGCGATTAAACAGCGCGAAGGCTTAAAACAAAGCACGATGGGACAACTGTTGTAAACTGAATATTCTTAAAAGTCATCCAAATGGGTGGCTTTTTTTATTTTCTAAATACGTCGCTTTAGTTGGTAAGAAAGCCAGCAGCAACGTTAATACAGATCGCTAAAATGGTGGTATTAAACCCAAAAGACAACACTGCGTGAAATAAGTTTAAAAGGCGCATATGCTTGGTGGTAATTGACACATCGGCAGTTTGCGCAGAAGTCCCAATAATATAACTAAAATATAGAAAGTCAGGATAAGTTGGTTGTTTTGTCCCTGGGAAATCTAATCCTCCATTTTCCTCATTTCTAGATAAGGCCATATAAAAATCGTGGGCATAATGTAGAGCAAAAACGGTATGCATAAAAAGCCATGCAGAAACAATCGTCAGTAAAGCTAAGGCTACATGGCCTAACTTAGCAGAACTTTCTGAAGGAAGCTGTGAAAGTTGAATCAGAATAGCAACCAGAGACATGGTTAAGGCTAGTAAAACAATCAGCATAATGACCCATTTGCTTTCATCTTGTTTTTTAGCTTGCTGGTGCATTTGTGAATGATCGGCACTTTTCATGAGTTGCCAAACATGGAGTAAATATATGCTAACCGAAGCATTCCAACTGACTAATAATATAGTTGACCATTTCCATGAAGTTAACCATGTCAAAATAATAGCGGTGATAATTCCTATAAATAAGGCGATAAAGAAATGAGGACGGTTTAGTACACTACGTCCAAGGTGTTGAAATAATCCAATCATTTTTCTAGTCTCCTTTATTACGGGGTAAATATATTGTTTTTTATTAAATGGTGAAAATAATATCTGGTTTTATATGAATTTTATTGCGGTTTTTTTTATTTATATCCATGAGATATTTAAAGTGCCTACTAGGGAACATAGAACAATATTGTGAATTAAACTAGTTATGAAAAGTATAAATAAATATAAAGAATATTTATTTATACTTTTTTATATAGATAATCTTATTAATCATGTGTTTAATAATAAAATCATTTTTGATAATTAAGCGTGGCTTAAGTTTTTGTCTAAATGAAATACTTTGGTGAGCTGGTCAATGAATTTTTGGACACCTAAGGACTGTGAGTTTTTACGGTAATTTACGAATAAATCAATCGTTGGTAATTCGACATCAAGTGGGCGAACAATTGTATTTTTGATTCCTAATGGAGCCACGTAGGCAGGTAAAATTGTACATCCTAAACCAGAGCCAAGAGAGTTAATATTAAACAGTATACTGTCTGCTTTTTGAACAATATTGAGTTCGATATTATGAGTTCTAGCGAAGTCTAAAATAGTATTATGTAATATTTGTGATTGCTCAGCAGCTGGAATAATGAAATCAATTCCTTGTAAGGCATGAACAGGAATTCGATCATACTGAGCAAGTGGGTGGTTCTTAGGAAGTAGGAAAATCAAGGGTTCAGTCAAAACAAATTGACTTTGAATTTCATCATTATTTGTATTTTCACGGGTAAATGTAATGTCCAGCTCTCCTTTTTTTAAGGCTTTAAGCTGTTCGGTATTATTCAGATTAGATAACTCAATGGTGAGGTCGGGATGTTGTATTCGCAGATTGGGAAGAACGTAAGGAAAAATCTTCATTTCTGCGATGGGGACGAATCCGATACGTAAGAGTTGCTGTTTAGCCTTCGAAACCTGCCGTGCCATGGCAACCGCTTTTTCAGCTTGAGCAAGGGTGAGTCGAGCATGTTCTAAAAATACTTCCCCTTCTTCTGTTAACTCAACTTTACGTTTTGTGCGGTTTAAAAGTCGTACGCCGACGTCTTCTTCTAGGTCTTTAATTTGCTGGCTAAGGGAGGGTTGTGCTGTAAAAAGTTTAAGAGCGGCTTTACTAAAATTTAATTCTTCAGCAACGGTAATGAAATATCGGAGATGGCGTAGTTCCATAAGACTAATCCAAAAAATGTCTTACTATGATTTAAGTGAAGTATAAAGCATAAATAGATATAGCGTGAAGGTGATTTAGGTATTTATAAAATAAATGGAATTTTAATTTTCATTAGATAATTAATATAGGAATATAAGTTTAAATAATTCATAAATTATATTAATTATTCGACCATGAATACAATTTTTTTACTTAATCAAAGAAAAAATTAAACGTTTTAAATATTCATACAATTAATTCTCATATTATGCAAAAATAAAGAATAATAAATTAAAATTATGAAATATATTTCTTTGGAACTTCACAGGCTGTAAGTGTTACTAAATATTTTGTGCTATAGGTTGTCAAAATATTTTAAATTGGAAAATTGTGGACTATGAAAGTAAAACAGAGCAAATCTATGATCACTTTAGGTGATTTATATTGTTATGTTGTACAAGATATCTTAATAAGAATAGTAATTGTCGAAGCATAAACCCAACACATCTATGTGTTTTTTATGGCACTCTAGTTCAACTTATGTTCGCTATGACTACGATAAAAGGGATATTTATATGATAAATAAGTGTAAGTACCATAGCTTAATTTGTTTTAATCGTTAAGATAGAAACCTGAACACATCCATTCTGCTGCTGCTAAAACATAGAAAAGCCCATGAAAGACAAGCCGACATTAACATATCAATTGCCGACTCAGTCCTGTTGGACGCATACATGGATAAAACCTCCTTTTTGTCATCCTGAATCTGGGCATGAAACGGATACACGTTTTTATAATCAACAGCCTAGATCACCTGCTCGTGGTACTAAAGAGTTATTGCGTTGGTTAGTTACACGTGAGTCTTTTACTTGGAAAGTGGATATTCAAAATGAATATCAAGCCCGCGTAAATACGGCTGTAGCTTTGCCACAAAATCGACCTAAAGCAGATCTGGACGATTGGCAAGTCTGGTTTGTTGGGCATGCAACGGTATTGGTTCAGATTGGTCCTTACAACTTTATTACTGACCCAGTGTGGTGTGATTATGCAAGTCCTTCACAAGGGCGCGGCCCACGCCGTGTATGCCCAGCTGGTTTTGCACTAGAACAATTACCGGCGATTCATGGAGTTTTGCTTAGCCATAATCATTATGACCATATGGACTTGGCAACACTTGAATGGCTACATAAAAAATTCGCAATGCCAATTTACACTGGACTCGGGAATGGTTTTTATCTACCCAAAGATTTTCATGTGATTGAAATGGATTGGTGGCAAGAAATTCCTTATCACGAATTAAGAATAATCTATACACCTGCACAGCATGGTTCAGGCCGTGGTTTACGCGACCAGAATAAGGCACTTTGGGGCGGCTTTTCGGTTGTGGCTAAAACAGGTCATTGTTTCTTTGCGGGTGATACCGGTTATGCGGGTCATTTTAAGCAAATACATGCTCGTTATGGCGCACCGCGAGTTGCTTTACTTCCAATAGGTGCGTATGAGCCACGTGAATTGATGAGCTATGTTCATATGAACCCACAAGATGCGCTACATGCGCACTTCGATTTACAGGCTCATCGTTCTATTGCGATTCATTATCGGACTTTCCAGTTGACTGATGAAGACCGAGAAGATCCGGAACATGCGTTAGCTCAAGCAATTAAAGCTTCATCAAAGCTTGCTAATCCTTTTTATTGCATTCGAGAAGGGCATAAATTGACTGTCTAAAACTCGGTTACTTTATATTAAAAAAGCCAGTTTAAATTGAACTGGCTTTTTACTATTTTGACTTAAATTAAGCTAAGTCAAAACGATCAAGATTCATGACTTTAGTCCATGCAGCAACAAAGTCTTGAACAAATTTTTCTTTACCATCTGCCTGAGCATAAACCTCTGCTAATGCACGTAAGATTGAGTTTGAACCGAAGACTAAATCATTACGTGTTGCGGTAAATTTTACTGCGCCGGTTTTACGGTCTTTGCCTTCAAAGACTTCGCTTGTTGAGTCAACAGGTGCCCATACAGTAGACATGTCGAGTAAGTTCGTAAAGAAGTCTGTACTGAGTACACCAACCTGTTGGGTAAATACACCATGTTGCGAACCATCCCAGTTGGTGCCTAGTACACGTAAACCACCAATCAATGCAGTTAATTCTGGTGCAGTCAAAGTCAATTGTTGTGCTTTATCAATTAATAACGCCTCGGTTGCTGCACTGACTCCCTCTTTTTTCCAATTCCTAAAACCATCTGCAAGGCCGAGAAGTAATTGGAAAGATTCGACATCGGTTTGACTTTGTAATGCATCAACGCGACCAGGAGCAAATGGAACACTAATATTAAAGCCCGCCGCTTGAGCGGCTTGCTCTACACCAATGTTACCTGCAAGTACAATTAAGTCAGCCAGTGACAATTGAGTAGATGCTTTGAGTTCTTCAATTTTAGTTAAAGTCTCAACAGCTTTTTTATTTACTTCCCAACCACGTTGTGGTGATAAAGCAATACGTGCACCGTTTGCACCACCGCGTTTATCTCCACCGCGGAATGTTGACGCGGAAGCCCAACCAAGCGAAACCAATTCGCCAGCAGATAGCCCTAGTGCAACGATTTTTGCTTTTGCATCAGCAACGCTTGCAGCAGATGGTATAGCGCTCGCAGCTGGTAATGGATCTTGCCAAATTAAATCTTCAGCAGGAACCTCTGGACCTAAATAACGTGCTTTTGGCCCCATATCACGGTGAGTTAACTTGAACCAAGCACGGGCAAAAGCATTGGCAAATGCTTGTGGGTCGTTAAGGAAACGACGAGAGATCTTTTCAAACTCAGGATCAAAACGTAAGGTCAAATCTGTAGTAAGCATTGTTGGCTTGCGTTTAACTGATGGGTCGAATGGATCTGGAATGATCGCTTCAGCATCTGCCGCTACCCATTGAATTGCACCAGCAGGTGAACGCTCTTGTACCCACTCGTATTTGAACAGGTTTTCAAAGAAGTAATTGCTCCATTGTGTTGGCGTTTGTGACCAAATCACTTCTAAACCTGAAGTGATTGCATCTTTACCGACACCAGTGCCAAAACTATTTGACCAGCCAAAGCCCATCTGTTCAATTGGTGCTCCCTCTGGATCAGCTTGAACATGGTCGGCAGAGCCAGCACCATGGGTTTTACCTAAAGTATGGCCACCGGCAATTAAAGCAACAATTTCTTCGTCGTCCATTGCCATGTTGCCGAAAGTGGCACGGATAAATGGTGCAGCTGATTTAGGGTCACCGCTGGCTTGTGGACCTTCAGGGTTTACATAAATTAAACCCATTTCGGTTGCAGCTAAATTGCTACCTTCCAGTGCTTCAGAGTTTCGATGAGCTAACCATTCTTTTTCATCACCCCAGTTTACATCGTTGTCTGGTTCCCAAACATCTTCACGACCTGCACCAAAACCAAAGGTGCGGAAACCCGAAGACTCAAGTGCGATATTTCCAGCAAGAATAAATAAATCTGCCCACGATATTTTTTGACCATATTTTTGCTTAACTGGCCATAGTAAGCGACGCGCTTTATCTAAGCTTGCATTGTCAGGCCAACTATTTAATGGCGCAAAACGTTGTTGACCACGACCAGCACCGCCACGACCATCACCCATACGATATGTACCGGCAGCATGCCATGCTAAGCGAATAAATAGGCCTGTATAATTTCCCCAATCGGCTGGCCACCAATCTTGGGAATCTGTTAACACATTTTTGATATCAGCTTTGAGTGCGTAATAGTCGAGTTTTTTAAATTCTTGACGGTAATTAAATTCTTTACCGAGTGGGTTAGAGCGTTCTGAATGTTGGTTTAGTAAGTCAACGCGTAGTTGTTTTGGCCACCAATGTAAGCTAGGCGTGCCACCACCGATTGTTACCTCTGGTTTTGATTTATGGCCTGAAAAAGGGCATTTTGATTCGTCTGACATGGTTATATTCTCTCTGGGTAATAATTATTGAGCTCTTGATAAAGTAGTAGGGCTCATTTTCCTGGACTTTTGGGGGAAAACTCATGTTTATTAAATAAAGAAATGAGTGAACAAATGGTGAGAAAAACCGTTTTAAAATTCTTTTCACTAAGATGTTGTCTCATGATTTTTTATATTTAATAATCCATCAGATTCCTTTAATTGTTATTCCTCCAATTTACTGTATGAAGGTTAAAAAACAAGAGGGAAAATCAGATGAAGGTTGTAAATAATGATGCATAGAATTACCTCTTCAATTGTTGGAACAACGTAAGATCTTTTAATAACGCTCTATAAACATAGTAAAAGTAGAAGTTTTATTTTTCAAATGGATTAAACTGTCAATATTAATTTAAAAAACCGATTATATGTTTATTTAAAAGATTAAGATGGCGGCAATAGTGAGATGAAATTTTTTATATTTAGTTGTAGTAGACGTGATTTCAAATGAATAAAGGAGAGCATTGCTCTCCTTTATTGTTTATATATTAAACATTTACGATTCGATTCGATTTAACCATATCAGCTAAACCGTGAGTTTTAAAATAGTACTCAAGCCAGCTTTTCACGATGAGTGGATTATTCATTTTCATGACATCATCCAGCAATTTTTGTGCATCTGTCATAGGTACATGACAAATTGCTTTTCTTACTCGCAAAATGTTACTCGAACTCATCGAAAGGGTGTTGAAGCCCATCGCCATGAGCAGGATTGCTGATAATGGATCACCTGCCATTTCACCACAAATACTGATAGGTTTTTTGTATTCATGACATTCTTTAACTAAGCGGGTTAGCGCACGTAGAATGGATGGGTGAAAGTGTGAGTAAACGTTTGCTACATGTGGATTATTACGGTCAACTGCAAGTAAATACTGGGTTAAGTCATTTGAACCGACCGAGAAGAAATCGACGAGTTCAGCAAACTCATCAATTTGTAGCAGTACGCTCGGCACCTCAACCATAATTCCAATTTTTGGTTTGGTAATTTTAACTTGCTCTTCTTCTTGCACTGCAATCCAGTCACGCTCAAGTAAATAAAGTACTTCTTCTACTTCACTGACTGTAGTGACCATTGGCAATAAAATATGCAAATTATTTAAACCAATACTGGCTTTGAGCATGGCGCGAATTTGCGAAGAAAAAATCTCGGGATGATCAAGCGTGAAACGAATACCACGCCAGCCTAATGCCGAGTTTTCTTCTTCAATACTGAAATACGGCAAGTCTTTATCGGCACCAATATCCAGAGTTCGCATCACCACAGGTTTGTTGGCGAAATGGCTCAACTGTTGACGGTAGATTGCACGTTGTTCTTCTTCACCCGGGAAACGTTCCCGTAGCATGAAGGGAATTTCACTTCGGTATAGACCAACACCTTGAGCACCGCGTTGTACTCCGCGTACTACGTCAATCATGAGACCTGTGTTCACATAGAGCTGAACAGACACACCATCTGGAGTAATCGCTTCTTTGGTCTCGTATTGTTTGAGATCTTTTGCGATTTGCTCATCTTCTTTCTGAATTTCTTTATAGCGTTGGCGTAAACGACGTGGCGGATTAACAAAAACACGGCCCTGATAGGCGTCCACAATCATTTCTGCATCATCAAGTGTGTTCACTGGCAATTCAGTTACACCAACTACGGTTGGAATACCTAATGCACGAGCCACAATCACCATATGAGAGTTGGCCGCACCTTCGGATGTCACAATCGCTGCAATATTGTCTACCGGTAACTCTACAAGTGCCGCAGTACTAATCTCTTCACCAATTAAAATACTGTCTGGACTCAGTTCACGATGGCTAGAATCTTCTTCTTGCAAAGAGGCTAAAATACGTCGCCCTAAATCTTTAAGGTCGGAAACTCGTTCACGAAGATAATCATCTTCCATCTGTGCAAATAGGGCAGTATGTTTTTCAATTACACGACGCACCGCACCTTGTGCCCAATGCCCATCACGGATCAGTTCTTTAATTTCTGCTGGTAATGCATTTTCATCTAGCATTCTTAAGAAAACACTAAATAAAGCGCGCTCTTCGGCCATGAGTGAATCATGCATTTTTTCATCCAGAGAGCGAATCTCTGAACGTACTGATGAAATGGCTTGATCTAAAATTCGAAGTTCATCGCTAATATCTTCTGCTTCACGATCAGGCACAGAACCCAAATCGGCAGGCGGATATAAAATAATAGCACGACCTAAAGCAACACCACCTGCACCTGAAGCGCCTTGAAAGGTTTTGTAGGCAGGTCCATTACTCGGCTTACGAAATACATCAATATTACCTACTGCATGAGCATGAGCAATAACGCCAGAAAGCTGAGCACATAGTGTAACTAAAAAGGACTCGGCAGCTTCACTAAAATCTTGAGGAAGTTTGTTTTGGACAACCAAAACACCCATAACCTTACGACGATACATGACTGGTACGCCGAGGAAAGAGTTATAAATTTCTTCGCCTGTTTCAGGTAAATACAAGAACCGCTCATGTTTTGGCGCATTGTCAAGGTTAACAATTTCTTCACGCTGCCCAACCAGACCGACCAAGCCTTCACCGAGTTGCAAAGAAACATGGCCTACAGATTCTGGATTTAAGCCTTTAGAGGCCATTAAGACATAGCGCTGATTGCGTTCATCGAGTAAATAAATAGAACAAACATCCACTTTCATGGCCTCAGCAACCTGATTAACCATGATGTCTAATGATTCATGCAAACTGACGGACGCATTAACCTCTTGGACAATGCGCCGTAGAGTGTCGAGTTGCATGTTTGACATGGATGTATACTCCAGTATTTTTTTAGACTATGAATGTATTTATAACAGCACTTTTAATAAAAATCATTTGCTAGATAAATGATTTTTAGGGTAATTGTTGCATCGGCAACTGTGTACACAACTCCACCATGGCTTTACGATAAACATCACGCTTGAAGTTCACCACTTGTCCAAGAGGATACCAATAGCTAACCCACTGCCATTCATCGAATTCGGGCGGGTCGGAAAGGTTTAACTGAATATTTTTTGCAGGCGCAGTTAATTTCAGTAAAAACCATTTTTGTTTCTGTCCGATACATACGGGGTCAGAGTCTGACCGAATGTACCGATGTGGCAAACGATAACGCAGCCATCCTTTGGTTTGCGCAATAATCTGGACATGTTCGGGCAATAAGCCGATTTCTTCTCTCAGTTCTCGAAAAAGTGCCTGTTCAGGGGTTTCTCCAAACTGGATGCCTCCTTGTGGAAATTGCCAAGCATTGTGACCAATGCGCTTTGCCCATAAAACCTGTCCATCATCGTTTGCCAAAATGATCCCGACATTCGGTCGGAAACCTTCTGAATCGATCATTTGGCTACCTAAATATTGTCTATATCGTTGACTTTAATCGCGGGGACAAACACTTTTTTATGTCCAGCTCGAAAAGATCAAAGTAAAATGTTTAAATTGCTACGATCTTAACGAATTTCTATCGACTAGCGGAGATAGATTTACATTTTTTTTCTTAAATTTCAGTTTAAACGAGAATTTTCATGAAACTGGCGTTGTTTGATTTAGACCATACCTTGTTAAATACCGATTCAGACCATTCTTGGGGTGAATTTTTAGTCAATGAAGGTTTGGTTGATCCGGTTCATCATCGTCAGATGAATGATAAATTTTATGAAGATTACAAAGCAGGGCAACTTGACCCATATGCTTATAATGAATTTGTTTTCGGATTTTTAACTCAACATGGCAATGACTACTTAACTGAGCTTCACCAATTGTTCATGCAAAAAGTCATTCGTCCGCAAATGCGTCCAAAAGGTTTTGATGCAATCAAAAAACATCAAGATTTAGGCCATACTATCGTGGGTATTACGGCAACAAGTGATTTTATTACTGCGCCGATTTTCCGTGAATTTGGGATTACCGAAATTTTAGCAACCAATGCTGAAGTGGCTGATGGAAAATATACGGGTAAAGTTGCTGGTTTAGCGTGTTATCAAAAGGGCAAACTTGCACGTCTAGATGCATGGTTGGAAGGCCGTAACGTGTCTGAGTCTTGGGCATATTCCGATTCAATTAATGACCGTTTTTTACTTGAATATGCAACTCATGCGATTGCAGTAAACCCTGACGATCGTCTTGAAAAGCTGGCTCAAGAACACAATTGGGACATTCAGGACTGGTCGATTTAAGATTATGGAGTTGGAAGAACAGTTTAAAAAGTTTTGAGGTCTTCCAACTCTTAAAGATATTTAAAATCATATTTTTAATATTCCTTATAAATCTTAGCTCCAAAAAGACATGGGTATGTCTAATAGAAAATAAATTTTATCTGGCTAAAGATATTCAGAATATAAAAACTTTAATTTAAAAATGAGGGCATAATGTCAAAAACAACACCAATTAAATTACCAAAACAACTTTGGAATGATGAAAGTATTGATTTAACACGTCATAGCTATCAGGGGAAATTACTTAATAAAAGCGAAGGTTTCAAATTAGGTAAGTCTCAACGTAAAAAAGTACCGCGTGAACAGCTATCAAAGCTTTCTGAACGACCAAAAGGTACAACTGCCTTAACGATCTATGATTGGAGTAACCAAGGACGTTTAGAAAAGCTCAAACCGATTCGTGCAAAACGGATGAGTGTTTCTCCATTTACATTTTATCGTGGCATGCCTTCTTTGATGCTATTTGACCAAGCGTGGGAACAGGTAAATTCAGGCTTATTTCAACAGATTTGTGGTGATTGTCATTTAAGTAATTTTGGTGGTTTTGCAAGTCCAGAACGTAACCTGTTATTTGGAATTAATGATTTTGACGAAACTTTAGTTGCCCCGTTTGAATGGGATGTAAAGCGTTTAGCAACCAGTTTTGTGATCGCGGCGCGTGATATTCATCTTGCAAAGAAAGTCGGGTTAAAAGCAATTAAAATAATGCTGAATAGTTATCGTCAGCACTTATTAGAAATTACAGAACTTTCACCACTCCAAGTTTGGTATGAAAAAGTTGATGCCAGTACATTATTAGAAAATACTGAGTGTCGAAAACTAAGAAAGAAACGCGAGAAGCATCTTGATTCAGCACAGAAAAGAACGGCGTACTCTGTTTTGCCGAAGCTTACGCAGCAAGATCAAGATACAGGATTTCGTCATTTTGTGGATGATGCGCCGTTATTATGGCATCCAAGTGCAAATGAGCCATTTGCTAAAGATGTTGATGTATTCTTTCAACAATACCGTGATTCTTTGAAATACGATCGCCAAGTACTTTTTGATCGTTATCAACGTACAGATGTAGCTTTGAAAGTGGTGGGTGTCGGAAGTGTTGGTACTCGATCAGCGATTGCATTATTTCAGGATGCAGATCGGGAACCCTTAATTTTACAAATGAAAGAAGCGAATCCATCAATTCTCAGCCCCTTATTTGTAGACAAGGTAAATCATGAAGGTGAGCGCGTAGTGCATGGTCAGCAGCTTATGCAGGCCGCAAGTGATATATTTCTTGGGTTCTCTTCAATATCGACTCAACATTTTCATGTACGTCAGTTACGCGATATGAAAATTTCGGTTGATCTTAGTGACATGGATGATGAGTATTTCTATGAGTATGCCGAAAGTTGTGGTTTAGCCTTGGCTCATGCCCACGCTAAATCTGGAAATGCAGATGTACTTATGGGATATCTTGGCGAAGGTAATACGATAGTAGAAGTATTACAAACGTATGCAGAAGAATATGCAGAACGTAATCTAAATGACTATGACCAATTTATGAATGAAGTTGCAGATGGTAAGATTCAGCTCGCTGGAGATGATGCACTTTAATAATAAGCATGCTGCTACAGATGACAGGAAATAATTCGAAAGGTTAGAGAAAAAATGTTTAGTAAAATTATGTCTGGTTTGGGTCTTCAAGGTGTGACGGTAGAAACTGTTTTGCAGAACCCAAGCTTGCAAGCAGGTAGCACATTGCATGGGGAAATTAGCTTTAAAGGTGGATCGTCTGATAAAGAGATTAATGGTCTTTATTTGCAATTGGTGACGATGGCAGAAGTCGAATCTGGTGATCATGAGTTTAACCAACCTTTAGTTTTACAAGAGTGGTTAGTGAACTCTCGATTCCTCTTGCCAGCCCATCAAGCGCATTCTTTCCCTTTTAGTATTCAACTACCATTTGAGACACCGATTACAGAGGTTGCTTGTCGACGAAATGGTGCACGGGTTTGGATTCAAACCCATATGGATGTTGATTGGGGACTAGATGCGACTGATCGTGATTATCTAAAGGTTCTGCCAACTCTAGCCATGCAAATGTTTCTACAGGCTATGCAGCGATGTGGCTTCGTTCTATCGACAGTAGATGTAGAAAAAGGGCAGCTGACTGCGCGAAATTTTAGATCAACGATTGGTTGTTACCAAGAGCTTGAATTTGTCTCTTCACATATGTTTAGCGGATTTAATGAAGTTGAGGTATCTTTTGTTGCTGAATCTAATCAAACTCACGTTATGCTTGAAGTAGACCGCCATTTTCGATCAGATCAGCTATTAACGATGACGATTCCACATCATATGCTTGATGAAAACCAAATGGTGCAACAAATTCGAAGCCTCTTAAAGCTTGGATAAATTAAATTAGAGTAGATGCTTAAATGAGAGTCTTTTATGCATCCTGCATCATTTTAATTAACTCCTGCATGGCTCTAGATTGAGTACGTGCAGGATGCCAAACCATACCTAATTGACGATTCATCTCAACATTTAAATCAAGCTGCTGCATATCCTGATTCAACAGAGTTTTTGGTAAAACTGACCAACCTAAACCAATTGACACCAACATACGAATAGACTCAAGAGGGTTATTACTCATGGTGATTTTTGGTTTAAGTCCTTGTTTTTCAAACTCAGCTAAAGTGATTTGAGCAGTATAAGTTTGTGCAGCAGGTAATAAGCTTGGATATTCAATTAAATCTTGTAAGGTGAGATTCTTTTTTTGCGCCAACGGATGAAAAGGGGCAGCAACAAAAACTAAAGGATCATTCCAAATAGTAATGTAGTTAAGACGCTCATCTCCTGAAGGAGGAAGCGTTAAAAATGCTAGTTCTAAATCACCAGCCAATACTTGTTCATGGGCTTGCTCTGAGTCAACAAAATGCACATCTAGGGTAACTTGAGGAAATTGCTGAACAAAATGCTTAAGTGGTGCGGGTAAATGATGTAAACCAATATGGTGACTCGTACCGATTTTTAAGCGGCCTTGTACCTGAGTTTGTTCATGGCTCAGCGTATGGTGAATATCACCTAGCTCATTTAACCAGTTTTTAACTTTAGGAAGTAAGGAATGTGCAGCATGAGTTGCCTGAACACCTCGACCTGCAGATTCGAATAGTTTTACGCCAAAATATTCTTCTAAGCTGTGAATTCTTTTGGTAACAGCAGGTTGAGTAATAAATAACTGATCTGCTGCCACAGAGATAGACCCTGTTTCCATAACTTTTACAAAAGCTTCAAAGGCTGCAAGATTCATAATACAACTCAACTTGGAATAGAAAAATCGAGGGGCTAAAGTTGCCGAGCCAAAATCGTATCATGCTTGCAGCAAAACGAGTGAGAAAGTTGTGAATTACCGCACTAATCTTAGCCTAAGCCGTTGTTTCTTTTTCAGCTAAGGCTGATACGCGGCGATCTTTAGCAGCCCAAACTTTTTCATGGAAGAAAAAAGCAAAAGCTTGTACGGTTGGTTCAAGCATACTTAATGTTAAAGCCATCCAGATATTACCTGTTACAAAGTATGCGACTAGCATTGCGACAGTAATATGCATAATGTAATAGCTTAAGGTTTTCTTTAAGGTACGTTGATTATTTATAACGAATTTTTGGATATTAGCCATGATCATTCTCTTTAGCCACTTTAGATATTTTTAGTATAGGCATTAGAGTATAAGATTAAAAATTGATTATGCAAATGATAATCATTAACAAAAACGATTTATTAAATTTGATGTGCCTTATGGAAATTATAATTTATTCCAAAAAGTTTTCTAATTTATAAAAATGATAAATTAGATTTATGTGAAACTCTGGCTATAATCGAAGAAAGATCAGAATTACCCAGTCCAATGGAGCAAGACGACATGGCAGGCAAAACTTTATATGACAAATTGTGGGATGACCACGTTGTTTCACAGCGTGATGATGGCTCATGTTTACTATACATTGACCGTCATTTATTGCATGAAGTGACTAGTCCACAAGCATTTGAAGGGTTGCAACTTGCGGATCGTCAACCATGGCGTTTAAGTGCAAACGTTGCTACACCAGACCACAATGTTCCAACGTCTAAAAAGGAACGTGACCAAGGCATCGCAGGTATTGAAGATGATACATCTCGTATTCAAGTTCAAACCTTAGATGACAACTGTAAAGCCTTTAATATTGTTGAGTTTAGTATTAATGATATTCGTCAGGGGATTGTGCATGTAGTTGGGCCTGAACAGGGCTTAACTTTACCGGGCATGACGGTCGTATGTGGCGATTCACATACAGCGACTCACGGTGCTTTTGGTTGCTTGGCGCATGGTATTGGAACATCTGAAGTTGAACATGTGTTAGCAACACAATGTTTGATCCAGAAAAAATCTAAAAACATGTTAGTTCGTGTAGATGGCGTATTGGGTAAAGGCGTAACACCAAAAGATGTTGTGTTAGCCATTATCGGTAAAATTGGTACTGCTGGTGGTACGGGCTATGCAATCGAATTCGGTGGCCAAGTTTTCCGTGATATGTCGATTGAAGGGCGTATGACGGTATGTAACATGGCGATTGAAGCAGGTGCTCGTGTCGGTATGGTTGCAGTTGATGACAAAACTATTGAATACGTGAAAGGCCGTAGCTACGCACCAAAAGGCGAGCAATGGGAACAAGCAGTTGCTTACTGGAACACATTGCATTCAGATGAAGATGCTGTGTTTGATGCTGTAGTTGAGTTAAATGGCGCAGAAATTGAACCACAAGTATCTTGGGGAACTTCACCAGAAATGGTTATTCCAGTTACTGAAGCTGTACCAACTTTAGAACAAGCGAAAGATGACGTTCAACGTAATGATTGGACACGTGCTTATCAATATATGGGTTTAAATGCGGGTCAAGCATTAGCTGATATTCAGCTTGATCGTGTCTTTATTGGTTCTTGTACGAACTCTCGTATTGAAGACATCCGTGCTGCGGCTGAGGTGGTTAAGGGCCGTAAAGTGGCGTCTACCATTAAGCAAGCCATGATTGTTCCGGGTTCTGGTTTAGTCAAACAACAAGCTGAAAAAGAAGGCTTAGATAAAATCTTCTTGGAAGCAGGCTTTGAATGGCGTGAGCCGGGTTGTTCAATGTGTTTAGCAATGAATGCAGATAAGTTACAACCAGGTGAACACTGTGCATCGACATCAAACCGTAACTTTGAAGGCCGTCAAGGCAATGGTGGTCGCACTCACTTGGTGAGCCCGGCAATGGCAGCAGCGGCTGCAATCGCTGGTCACTTTGTTGATGTTCGTTCATTTTAATTCGGTCTGGAGCAAACCATGAAAGCTTATACAGTTGAACAAGGTATCGTTGCACCATTAGATCGTGCCAATGTTGATACAGATTTAATTATTCCAAAACAGTTTTTGAAATCAATCAAACGTACAGGTTTTGGCGACAACTTATTTGATGAACTTCGTTATTTAGATGAAGGCTATCCTGGGCAAGACAATTCAGTACGTCCAAAAAATCCAGATTTCGTTTTAAACCAACCACGTTACCAAGGAGCAACAGTTTTAATTGCTCGTACTAACTTTGGTTGTGGTTCAAGCCGTGAGCATGCACCTTGGGCATTAAATGAATATGGATTCCGTACGGTTATTGCACCAAGCTTTGCTGATATTTTCTTCAATAACTGTTTTAAAAACGGCATGTTACCTGTCATTTTGCCAGAAGAGACAGTTGAGCAGTTATTTAAAGAATGTGCTGCTAATGAGGGATATCAATTAACAATTGATTTAGCCGCTCAAGAAGTACGTACTCCAACAGGTGCAGCATTTAAATTCGAGGTAGATCCATTTCGTAAGCACTGCTTGTTAAATGGCTTGGATGATATTGGTTTAACGCTTCAAAATGCGGACGCAATTCGCGCTTATGAAGAAAAAACTAAACAAGTTCGTCCTTGGATATTCCAAGAGTTAAATTAACCTTTTGGTACATTTTAAACATAGCCATGGCGTAGCGTTCAAACTCTTGCTAACATGCTAAAGCATAAAAACACCTTAAAATTATGCACTAGATGAGGATTGGGCTTGAACAATGAAGAGGAACGTTACTCATAGCTTTTTGTTGAGCCTGTGCGCAATAACACTCAGTGCTTGTCAAAGCACTTACAATGTAGTGGATACTGTCCGTATTAAGCAGGCTGAACAAGAAAATTTGGGGCAGAATGCAACAATATATTGTTCGGGCGCGAAGAGTTGTGAATTTGAACGACTAAATGATATTACTGTGGTAGATGCACAAACACGAAGAATTAGTAATCAGGCAATTCATCAAGGGATTGTGAGATTACAAGGTTCAGTGCTTAGCCAAACTAACAGCTTATATTTATCTGTGCCTGCTAAACAATATGAAGTGGTGATCCGTTTCTATCCGATTTCTCCAGATCGGGCCGAAACAATCCATGTTATTCACCAGTTTAATGCCAACCATCGCTATACATTTAAAATGTACCGAGACAAAACTAACCGTTCCGGTAGTTTGCTGAATGTTTCTGTACCAGATCCGTTGTGTGTTGACTTAGAACAAGATGAGCGTGTTATTCGCCGTTTCTGTCGACCATTTAATGTGATAACAGGGCTAGGTGAATTCGTCGAACAGAAAAAACTAACCCCACGGTAGTTATAACGCTGCTTGTCTTTGAAAATGGAAAAAGTTCATGTCTAAACAGATTTTAATTTTAGCTGGTGATGGTATTGGTCCTGAAATTGTTGGGGCGGCAGAAAAAGTATTAAATACAGTAAATGAAAAATTTAATTTATCATTAACTTGGGAACATGGCTTATTAGGCGGCGCGGCAATTGATGCACATGGTGAACCATATCCAGCTGTAACAAGTGAACAAGCAAAAAAAGCTGATGCCATTTTATTAGGCGCCGTTGGTGGACCAAAATGGGACACCATTGAGCGCTCTATTCGTCCTGAACGTGGTCTTTTAAAAATTCGTAGTGAACTTAACTTGTTTGCTAACTTGCGCCCAGCGATTTTATATCCCCAATTAGCAGATGCTTCTAGCTTAAAGCCTGAAATTGTTGCTGGCTTAGATATTTTAATTGTCCGTGAATTGACTGGCGGTATCTATTTCGGTCAGCCACGTGGTATCCGTGAACTCGAAAACGGTGAAAAACAAGGGTATAACACTGACGTTTACTCTGAAAGCGAAATTAAGCGCATTGCGAAAGTGGCTTTTGAACTTGCAGGTTTACGTGGTGGTAAAGTTTGTTCGGTCGATAAAGCCAACGTTTTAGAAGTTACAGAACTTTGGAAGCAAACAGTTACTGATTTACAGCAAGCAAGTTATTCAAACATTCAGCTTTCACATATGTATGTCGACAATGCTGCAATGCAACTTGTACGTGCACCTAAACAGTTTGACGTGATCGTAACGGGTAACTTATTTGGCGATATCTTATCTGATGAAGCAGCAATGCTTACAGGTTCAATCGGTATGTTGCCATCTGCATCGTTAGATGAAAATGGTAAAGGTATGTATGAGCCTTGTCATGGTTCTGCGCCTGACATTGCGGGTCAAAATGTGGCTAACCCATTAGCAACTATTCTTTCTGTTGCAATGATGCTTCGTTATACCTTCCGTGAAGAAGCTGCTGCAAAAGCAATTGAAGATGCGGTAGGTCAAGTACTTGATCAAGGCTTGCGTACAGCAGATATTATGTCTGAAGGCATGACAAAAGTAGGTACAGCTGAAATGGGTGAGGCTGTTGTAGCTGCTCTTGCTTAAAAGCTTATTACAAAAAACGCAGCTCAATGCTGCGTTTTTTTGTGCCTATGTTTTAGCATGCTTTACCTTCATATTGAATAGACTCAGCAATATCATTCTTCAGCTGAAAAATAACTTTGCAGTTGAAATTTAAATCGTAAGAATTACCACCCAGATTACCTGATTGTATAGCGACAGAATTACCTCTCATGTCGACATTAGTCACCATCGGGATTGGAATGTTTAATGGCCGTAAAATCGTATAGATGAGCTGATTGGATGTTTTTTGCGGAGTATCGGCGACTTGAAAACCAAGACTACGTAGATTGATATCTTGTTGAATGGTCGCCGAGGATTTACCTAAAAAGCCTTTTAAATATTCCTGTAAATCTACGGATTGACGTGGGTGGTTAGCACAACCATTAAGACAAATAATGATGAAAGATAATAAGCCAATTTGGCAGCGGGTATATATGTTCATTTTTCTCACTATATAAAATTATATTTATTGTTATAGGACGGTAGGTTAGATTGACTAGCTTGTAAAGAAAAAAAGTAAGATCAAGATAAATGGAGAAAGAATAAGTTTATTTAGGGATTCATACTAATATTCAAAAGGCTTTATAATTATTTTGTAAAAAACTTAAGGAAAACATGATTAAAAAAATACTTTTTGCATTTTTATGCAGCTTCGGAATGACTGCAGTGTATGCAGATAACTGTGATAGTGCCCGAAACACTTATGATGATATTTACTGTACAAATAAAATTTATGCGAGTGCTGATGCAGATCTGAATAAGAACTATCAAGCACTGCGAGTAAAGTTAAACACAGCGCAGAAAAATATTCTTAAGAAGTCTCAGCTTGCATGGATACGTCAACGTGACGCAGAGTGTACAGATATTCAAATAGAAATAGTGTAGACGTGCAATGTCGTTTACAGACAACGCAAGAAAGAAACCATTGGCTGCAAGAAAGATTGCGTGAATGCCAAACGGTAGGATGTAAAACCAGTCGCTTAAATGAATAAATGACGCAATAAAAAAGCCACATCATGAAGTGGCTTTTTTGCATTCACTAATTAGCGAGCACGGTACGTAATACGACCTTTAGTTAAGTCGTATGGAGTCATTTCGACTTTTACACTGTCACCAGTAAGAATACGAATATAGTGTTTACGCATTTTACCAGAAATGTGTGCAATAACTTCGTGACCGTTTTCAAGACGTACACGGAACATCGTATTAGGAAGCGTTTCGGTGACAACGCCTTCGAACTCAATGAGTTCCTCTTTATTGGCCATAGCCTACCTGATGATCAAATTGGAAAGGCGCAAATTATAGTCAATTTTTTTAAAAAAAACAAGATAGACACACTTCTGCTAAAGCATCTGGTTAAAGTATGACTAATAAAAAAAGATGTAATTTTTTTCACAAAAGAAGTGTAATTCTGTTGTCAGTTTGGTCAATCAACGCTAATCTAAAATCATAGTTATTAGGGACTGTTAATTGCATAAAGGTCAACAACCCTAAATATCAATGAAGTATCTACATGGAAGGGCACTGCGTGGGTCAGCTAACAGATGCATCAGTTGTATTACGCTTTGGCTATCAAGCGATTCGTCGTGCGGGTTTGCCAACAGAAGAAATATTAACCAAAGCGGGAGTTGCTTTAAATCAGGTCGATACCAATGCACGTACACCGTTAAGTGCACAGTACGCCTTTTGGACTGCCGCTCAGGAAGTCAGTAAAGATCCAGATATCGGTCTGCATTTAGGTGAACATTTGCCTTTGTATCGAGGGCAGGTGATTGAACATTTATTTATTAGTAGTGAAACCTTTGGCGAAGGCTTAAAACGAGCCTTAGCTTATCAACGTCTCATTAGTGATGCATTTGATGCAAAACTAGTAGTGGAAGATGGTCGTTGTTATTTAACCAATGGCGAACAGATTGGTGCTGACAATCTCGTTAATCGCCATTTCTCTGAATGTGCAATTTCGGGCGTGCTTAGATTTTTTAAGTTCATTACTGAAGGGCAATTTCATCCTATCTTCATCGATTTTAATTTTAGCGAAGGAGCTTCTGAGGATGAATATTTCCGTGTATTTGGCTGCCCGGTTAGCTTAGGTCAGAAAGAGACACGTTTATATTTTGACCCAGCTATTTTGGATTTCCAGCTTTGGCAGGCAGAGCCTGAGTTATTACAATTGCATGAGCAGCTCGCAATTGAAAAATTGCAGGAATTGGCTCGTTATGATCTGGTGGGTGAAGTTCGCCGTGCGATTGGTTCAACGCTTGAAAGCGGAGAAACAACATTAGAGACGGTTGCTGCCCAGTTGAATATTACACCGCGTCGTTTACGGACGCAGTTAAGTGAAGCAAATACCAGCTTCCAGCAAATACTTTCTGACTATCGTTGTCGTTTAGCTAAAAAGCTTCTAGCAAATACCAATGAGAGTGTTGAACGTATTGTGTATTTAACAGGTTTCTCTGAACCAAGTACGTTCTATCGTGCATTTAAGCGTTGGACGAATGAAACACCTGTGGAATACCGCAAGCGTAAACAGCATCGCTAGATAAGTATATGTAAAGTTGGCTAAGCTTACTCAGGTAAGTTTAGCCAATGTGGCCCAAGTGGTGGCTGCGGCAAATCAAACTGCTCAGGATAATTACACTGAATAAAATAAAGGCCATCGGGTGGAGCAGTTACCCCAGCTGCCTTACGATCCTGCGCTGCAAACATTGCATCGATATGATCAATCTCATACATACCTTGACCAATTTCGAGTAAGCAACCGACAATATTACGCACCATATGGTGTAAAAAACCGTCTGCTTGAATATCTAACACCAAATAGCGACCATGTTCAAATAGACGGCAATGCGTTACATGTCGTACAGGCTTATTGGACTGACATGCTGCTGCGCGAAAAGTTTCAAAGTTATGCGTTCCTTCAAATTTACTGGCAGCTTCAATCATCTTTTGCACATCTAGCTTTTGGTAAATGTGCGTAACTTGCTTGTGTAATAGTGCTGGGCGATGAGGTGCGTTATAGATGATATAGCGGTAACGTCGAGCAGTCGCTTTAAAGCGGGCATGAAAACTTTCATCCATCAGTTTAATCCACTGAATGGAAATATCTTTAGGTAGTTGGCTATTTGCCCCTCTTAACCACCCCGTTTCTGGACGAATGGCATTCGTATCGAAATGTGCCACCATGTTGGTTGCGTGTACTCCCGCATCAGTACGGCCCGCACCGTGAAGTGCAATGGGCTCATCTGCAATTTTACTCAGTACACGCTCGATCGTTTCTTGAACGCTGGCAACGCCTGGCTGTTGTGTTTGCCAACCTCGGTATTGAACTCCGCTAAATTCAATACCGACCGCATAACGTTGCATAGCTTTACCTCTATTTAATGCAAATTTTCATTCCAATGGCTTAGCCATTGTTCTGGGGTTGGGTATTTTAAATAGATTTGAAGTGCTTTTGCATAAAGATCTGCATGACTATGTGCATCACTAATGACAATTTTTGCAGTTTTAGCCCAGGCACTAATCGCATAACGTTGATCAATACCACCGAATGTCACCTGAGTCGTAAGAATCGGAACGCAGCCACGTGTGTAAAGCTCATCTAATGTTGCGAGTAATTCTTGGTTTACTGCAATATTGCCAGTACCAAAACCTTGTAACACTAAAAAGTGTGGTGGGGCAGGAAGTAAGTGACGTAATTGCTGTACTAAGTGCTGTGTTGCAATCGGTTGCATCATCCAGTTTAAAATCTGGAAGGAAGCAGCTCGTTCAATTTGAGCATCTTGTACGATCAATTCATTTTGCTGAGGTGTAAACTCAGCTTCACTACTTAACCCTGAGAATGCATCGAGTTCAGTCGTATGCGTTTTTAATGCAGTTTGCGCATGGAATACTTGATGATGGAATGCGAGATAAGCTCCTACAGGTAGAACAATCACTTGTTCTAATGCAAGATATAAGTTTTCAATTGCATCCGTAAATTCACGGGTATTATCACCTTGAATATTAAGTAACGGATATTGGCTACCGGTAATCACAATATGACAGCTTTGGCCTAAAAAGCGAGCTAAGGTTGCAGCCGCATAACTGAGCGTGTCTGTACCATGAATAACAACGAAATGCTGGTAACCTTCAAGTTGTAGTTGTTGTATGCGTTGAATCAGGCGTAACCAGTCAGGTGCCGTACATGCACTGCTATCAACAATATTGGGTGCGGCAAAGCAGTCAACTGTTAAGTGTGGGGGAATCACTTTTTCAAGTTGAGGCAAGAATTGCTCATAAGGCATAGGAGCTAGAGGTTCACCAATGCAACCAAAAGTACCACCCATATAAAATAAGGCTATTTTTTTCATATTTTTTGCAGGCATAAAAAAGCAGTCATCTCTGACTGCTTATGGTAAATCGAACAGTTCTAAGAAGCTATGAGATTAAGTAAGTTTTTCGCGCGTTGTTGTTGTTCTGTGTTGAATTTTTGCTCATTGCTTGCCAATAAGGCTTGGGCTGATGGGTAAGCACCTAACTTGATATATTGCTCAGCCAGTTTTAAATCGAGTTCATTTTCATCTAACTGTTTTAACTCTGGAAAGGCTTCAAGAAGTGGATCTTTTATCTGATCTTGAACAGACTCTTTGCTTACTAAATCTATATGATTTTGAGTTTCAATCTCTGGTGCTATAACTAACGCAGACTCATCTAATGAGAACTCTAGAGGTGCGATTGGTGTCGTTTCTAATGGAGTTTGTTCTACTAATTTAAGTCCATCTAATGGTGGAACTTGTTCATTAGATTTCGACTCTGTATTTGGCGGATTTAATTCAAGATTAAAATCTAATGTATTGGCGTTATTCTCTTGATTTGCTGGTACTTCTACTACTTGAGTTTTTTCCTTAGTTTCATATAAAGGTGCCAAGTCAAAAGAAAACTCTAAATCAGCTAGATCGTTTTTTTCTTGAGATGACGATAAATCTAGTACTTCTTGCGATGTTGATAATTCTGGTTCGTGTACAGGTTGGCTAGTATTTTCTGTAACTGCAGTTTGTTCAAATGAAAAGTTAAATTCTAAAGGTTCAACTTCAACAGTAGGTTCTTGTTTTACAGGTGTATAGTCTTTCTGCAAGTCATCAAAAGAAGTTTCAGGAGAACTTGTTGTTAACTGATCAAACTGAGCAGTTGTGTCTGGAGTATCTTTGGGTTCTTCATATGTTTTAGCTTGAGGAAAATCAATAGCATCGGGTTGTCTTGATGACTCATATTCTTTTTTTCTAGCTTCTGCTTGAGTAGCTATTTCATTTAATGCCAAGCTGCGAATATGACTAACAAGTTGCTGAATCGCAAATTCATCTTTTTGAGCAATATGAATCTCAAGAAGTAATAAATACAGTTCATGTTGGGTATTATCTTTTTTCAGCGCTTGATTGACTTGAGCTTCAGCGGCTGAGAATTGTCTTTCTCGAATGAGCTGTAGAATGGTTTGACGTAAAACTTCTGGTACAGGATTACTTTGTGGAAGAGCGGGAGCCGCTTCTTCAACCACATTTACTTTACTCTTTTCACGCGAGTTTTTATTCGATTTAGCATTCGCTTTTTTATTACTTTTTCTATTTACCGTCTTCGGGGAAGTGGCCTCTTGTTTTTGATTATTCTCGCGCTTTTTTAAAACAACAGCGACCACGAGCAATATGATAAACGGAATCACATATAACATTACTTTCCCCTTAAAAAAATAAATATTTGCAATATTAAAGTCAGCTAACTCTGGTTTTAACTTAATGTTTTTGCTTATGAGCCTGTTGCTGTGCTTGTAACTGCTGTTGTAACTCTGCTAAACGCGCATTCAAAAGTTGAATACGTTGGTCTTTTAAACGTAAAGTTTGATTTAGTTTGGTTACATTCCTTTGTAATGTAACGGTTTTTTCTCTTGTTGTCATAACTTTTACTGCTAACTCAGTATTGTTTTGACTTTGTTGTGTGCTCTTTTTAGCACTCCCATGGCTAGAATTTTGGCTGTTTTCAGCCACGATACTCATTTCCGCTTGTTGTAAACGGTATTTGGTTTTGCCAGAAGTTGATTTTGCAGTATGTGCGATATCTGATTTTGACTTGTTTTGCTGAGGTTTGGCAGTAGGAGAGTGAGTTAGGTTAAGGGCGACTCCCTGACGTAAACGGTTTACATCACCTTGAATAAAAGCATGTCGGTTTTGTGTTTGAATATCATGCATGACTTTCGCAACAGGTTGTTTTGTTTTTGCTGCAATACGATTGGCAATGCTCCATAAAGACTCATTTCGCTGTACCACATATTTACCTGATGATGCTGGTCCTTTGTAGGAACTTAACGATTGTTTCTTCGCAGGATTTTGGTTGAGAGTCTTTTTAGATGGTGATTTCTTTTGCGATATTAGATTCTTGATAGGAGTTTTGGGTGAATCATTTGTATCTGTCTTAGGAGGAGTCGATTTAATTTGATTTTCTATTACTGTCTGATTAGGAGCAGTAGCTGTTGCAACTTGTTGAGTAATCTGAGTGGAAGTGTTTTCACTAAGCGTGTTAGATGAATTTGTATTTATAGCTGGAGCAGTTCCAGAACTAATATTAAGGCTATGTTCATTATTCGAATTATTTGTAGTTAAGGCAGAAGTTGGTGATGCATATCGAGTACTTTCTGGCAGATTTAGAGCAATGTCTTTTTCATTGACAATAAACTGAGGTGATAAAGTAGTTTCGTTATTTTCAGTCTTTTTTATAGAAGAAGGCTTAATTAAAGTTTTAATATGCTGCAAACGTGTGGCAGAACCTTCACTAATTTTCACCACAATATTGAGTTCAGGATCAAGAATAGGGCGAGATGAGGTAATAACAATAACCCCTGAACCTTGACCGTTTTGGCGTGTATAAAAATTAAGATTTCCTGGAGGCTGATGAGACACACCTAGAGTACTTAAATCTTCAGGAGTTGCTAAACTGACTTGTAAAGTTGCGTTAGGGTCAGCTTTTTGGAAATTCATTTCTGCATATAACAAATCGCCAGGTGCGGACTGAATTTGTATAGGGTCTAATGTAATCGCATAAAGAGAAGGCGAAGACATAATGGTGAAAATGGCAATTTTTAATTTGTTATAAACAGTCATCTCAATCCATGACCTAATAAGTCGTAAAGTCGTTCAAAATTATACAATAATGAAATGTAAATAAATTGTAAAATTTTCACAAACCAGTTACGAAAAAGCCGATCTAATGTGATCGGCTTTTTATTTTGACTGAATAATTCAAATCAAATTATGAGCTTTTGTATTCTACTAAGATGCGTAACATACGACGTAAAGGCTCAGCAGCACCCCAAAGTAACTGGTCACCCACTGTAAATGCACCTAGATATTCTTTACCCATGTTGAGTTTACGTAGACGACCTACAGGCACAGTTAAAGTACCAGTTACAGCAACAGGTGTAAGGTCAGTCATAGACGCTTCACGAGTGTTTGGTACAACTTTCGCCCATTGACTTGAAGTACGAATCATATCTTCGATTTCATCAAGTGGTACATCTTTTTTCAACTTGATTGTCAGTGCTTGAGAATGGCAACGCATCGCACCAATACGGACACAATGGCCGTCGATAGGAACAATTTGTGAGTTACCCAAGATCTTGTTGGTTTCAACTTGACCTTTCCACTCTTCTTTTGACTGACCGCTTTCAAGTTGCTTATCAATATAAGGAATCAATGAACCAGCTAATGGCACACCAAAGTTTGCAGATGGGAAACCTTCACCACGTTGTAACTCGGCAACTTGACGATCAATATCCAAAATTGCAGATTTAGGATCATCCAACAATGTTTTAGTATTGTTGTATAAATAGCCCATACCAGTTAGTAGCTCACGCATGTTTTGTGCGCCAGCGCCTGATGCTGCTTGATAAGTCATAGCAGTCATCCACTCCACCAAATTATTTTGGAAAAGTGAACCTACACCCATCAACATAAGTGATACTGTACAGTTACCACCTACGAAAGTTTTGGTACCGTTAACCAAACCATCTTTGATGACGTTAAGGTTTACTGGGTCAAGAACGATGATTGCATCATCTGACATACGTAAAGTTGAAGCTGCGTCAATCCAGTAACCATCCCAACCAGTCGCTTTTAACTGTGGGAAAACCTCAGACGTATAGTCACCACCTTGACAGGTAATAATGACATCCATTTGCTTCAGACTATTAATGTCTGTAGCTTCCATAAGTGCTGGGGCAGTCTTACCACCAAATGAAGGAGCTTCACCACCTGCATTACTGGTAGAGAAATAAAATGGCTCAATATGAGCAAGATCATTCTCTTCAACCATACGTTGCATAAGGACGGAACCGACCATCCCGCGCCAACCGACCAGACCTACTTTCATGTCATTTTGCCTCGGTGCGTTAAAATTGTTAGGGGGAGTTGAGTGTATCAAAAGTGTCCACAACTGCAAGCGTTACAGAAACAAAACACCATCTTTATTGAGTAGAATATCTTGTTTATGTTACATACAAAATTGATAAAGATGACAAAACTTTAAAAAACAAATCATCTTAAAAGAGAAAATTCAATGATTTATATCGAAGTTCTAGCTAGTCTGGTGATTTGGTTGAGTTTCTGGTCACTTATTCCTCGTGATGAGTGGTGGTTTCGTGGTGCCGACTTCCCTCGGTTGCAGATTTTATTTGTTGGTCTGTTAGCCTTTGTAGGCATGTTGTTTTGGCCCACCGAATGGAATCTCTGGCGTGAAGTAGTGCTGGCTGTGCTCATCGCTGCCATTGCCTACCAGCTTAAAATGATTTTGCCTTATACCTTGTTTTGGAAAAAACAGGTTAAACAGGTAAAGCAGTCTCAATTAGATCCACAAAAGCAGATTTCATTAATCGTTTCAAATGTTCTAACCCCAAATGATAAATATCATTTATTGCTTGAACAGATCAGCGCATTAAAACCTGATTTATTACTTACCCTAGAAAGTGATAAGACATGGGAAAATGCGTTAAGGGAGATTGAAAGTGACTATCCTTATCGTGTTCCTGTGCCTTTAGATAATCTATACGGCATGCATTTATATAGTCGACTGCCTTTATCAAATACTGAAGTTAAATTTATTCTCAGTGATGAAATTCCCTCTATACATACCACTGTTACTTTGAGATCTGGTATGCCTGTTCAACTCTATTGTTTGCATCCTAAGCCACCTAGTCCGACTGAGGCGAAGGATTCGACTTTACGCGATGCAGAGCTTTTAATTGTTGGTGATCAAATTAAAGATCTAGATGAAAGCTGTATTGTGATGGGAGATTTAAACGATGTAGCATGGTCGCGTACTACGCGTTTATTTCAACGAATTAGTGGATTACTTGATCCGCGTGTTGGGCGACATTTCATTAATACTTTTCATGCAGATTATCCATTGCTGCGCTGGTCTTTAGACCATATTTTTCATAGTACCGATTTCGGTTTGGTGAAGATGCAACGTTTGCCTCATATTGGATCTGATCATTTTCCTGTCTATGTGGTTTTACAGACTGGTCGTATATTTGAGCATATACAAGAGGAACTGGAGCAAACTCAAGATGATGAAGAAGAGGCGCAAAGAGCCATCCAAGAAGGAATTGCAAAGGCTGAAGCTGAAGAAAAAGTAGTGACTGATAAAATTGCACAGCCTTATAAATAAAAAAGAATATAAAAAATGATGTAAGCAATATCGTACAAAGATTTGAGTCTAGGGCGAATAGGCAGAGGGTTATAAAAACCTTATTCTACATTCATCGGCACACGGAACCGGGAATGGATAATCCCACGTAAGGATACACAAAGCTGATATGGAATAGCATCACGGATCAGATGTTGGAACGGAAACGATAAAAATAACTATTAACCTGAAAGCACAACCTCATTTACCCGAGTTTTGCAGGACGCAGAACTCGGGTTGATATTTTTATATCCCTTATTTAATTCTGTGTAAATAAAATAAATATTTTTAAGCTAATCTTAATGTTTAAATCTATTTAATAATCAATAAATATCCATGTGTTTTTGTATAAATCTCAGCAATTTCCAATGAAAAAAAATATAAAAATTTTTTTTATTAAGTTTTTGTTTTTATAGAATATTAATGAATAAACATAGGCTTTGATCTATTTAAAGATAAATTCGACTTGTTTAATTAATAAATCTCAATAGAATGTGCCGATCGTTGACATGTTGGATCGTCAACAGGCATTGTTTTTTACTTCGCCGGATCGGCGGGTTGTGATTTGTTTGTGCATTTAAATTTCTGTTTGGGAATTAGTGTACATATTGAGGTTTCACTCTTAGTTAGTGGTCTTCTCCCTCTCATATTTGATACTTTGCGGTGCATAAGGATTGTCTTATGAAGAATTTTAAATTTAGCCTTGCTTGGCAAATTTTAATTGCTTTAATCCTAGGGATAGTTGTCGGGGCTGTTTTACATAACCAGCCTGAAATCAGAGACAGTATTGTGAATAATGTTCTTGCCCCTCTTGGTAAGATATTTATTAGCCTGATTAAAATGATTGTTATTCCAATCGTTTTCTCTACCTTGATTTTAGGTATTGCAGGTGTTGGCAGTACGAAAAGTTTAGGGCGACTTGGTTTTAAAACCATTCTCTATTTTGAAATTATTACGACGATTGCTATTTTAGTTGGTTTGTTTGCGGCAAATATCTTCCATCCTGGTTCAGGCATTGATATGTCTCAGCTAGTTCAAACAGATATTTCTCAATATAAACATACAACTGAAGAAGTTCAGTCACAGTCACATGGTCTTATTCAAACAATATTATCGCTCATCCCAACGAACATTATTAGTTCAATGGCACATGGCGAAATGTTACCTGTGATTTTCTTTGCTGTATTATTCGGTATTGGTTTATCTTCTTTACCAGCAACCACTAAAGACCCATTGTTAAATGTATTTCATGCAGTTTCAGAAACGATGTTCCGCGTAACGCACATCATCATGAAATATGCGCCAGTGGGTGTGTTCGGTTTAATTGCGGTAACTGTTGCAAACTTCGGTTTCGCTTCTCTCATTCCATTGGGTAAATTAGTTGTATTAGTTTACGGCGCAATTTTCTTCTTTGCGTTTGTTGTGCTTGGTTTAACTGCAAAAATGTTTGGAATCAATATCTTTATCTTATTTAAGATTTTAAAAGATGAATTGATTTTGGCATTTTCAACGGCAAGCTCGGAAACAGTTTTACCGCGTATTATGCAAAAAATGGAAGCTTACGGTGCGCCTAAAGCAATTTCCAGCTTTGTGATTCCAACTGGTTATTCATTTAACCTTGATGGTTCTACGCTTTACCAAAGTATCGCGGCAATCTTTATTGCACAGCTTTACGGTATTGAAATGTCAATCAGCCAACAAGTTATTTTGGTTGTAACATTAATGATTACTTCTAAAGGTATTGCGGGTGTTCCTGGCGTATCATTTGTTGTGTTATTAGCGACATTGGGTAGTGTTGGTATTCCTGTAGAAGGCTTGGCATTTATTGCTGGTGTTGACCGTATTATGGATATGGCTCGTACTGCGTTGAACGTTGTTGGTAACGCGCTTGCTGTACTTGTAATTAGTAAATGGGAAAAACAATACGACTCTGAAAAAGCTGCCGCTTATGAAGCATCTCTTAAATAAGAGAGAGGTTTTTTAGTCGAAAAAACCCGCGAAAATCGCGGGTTTTTTTATTGGGTTATTTTAAGACGCGTTGATATAGATCCAGTGTTTGGTCACACATGTCTTTCAAACTAAACATGGTAACAGGGGCAACGATTTGAGGTTGTTCAATATGATTTTTTACAGTCTCTACTAAAGCTTTTTCATTCTCTGCCTCAACAAGACCTTGCGGATATACATTCGTTAAAATCTCGGCAACACCTCCACGGTTCCAGCCAATCACTGGCGTACCGACTGAAAGCGCTTCTAAGGCTGTTCTACCGAATGTTTCTGCTTGGTTGGATAAAGAGAGAACTATATCGCTAAAAGCAAGCCATTCCCGAATATCTGAGCGATGGCCTACGAAGGTAATTTTATCTGTGAGCCCTTTGCTTTGAATAGTCTTTTGCAATTCACTTAAGTAGGCTTGCTTTTTGGCATCAGCACCACCAACAACAACCGCATGTAACTGAGGATATTGCGACTGAAGTTGTTGAATCAGTTCAATTAAACTTTCATGACCTTTTAAGCGTGTAATACGACCAGGTAAGCAAAGTAAAAACTTATTTTCAAGCTCAGGAAAGTCATTAAAAACTTGATTAAACCACTGTGCTGATGGCTGGTAATTATGTGGAAAAGCAGTTGGGTCAATGCCTCGATAAATTCGCACAATATCTTGCGGTGGGCAGTTTTTATAATGGTCAGTGATGTATTTAACCACGCTGTCAGAAACGGCAATCACTTTTTCAGCTTGAGTCATAATCGCACTATAACGATTAACTGAATAGAAACCATGTACAGTGCTAATGAGGTGAGGGCGTTTGTTTGCAGGTATTTTTCTTAAGGCAAAGTGAGTAAGCCAAGCTGGGACACGTGAGCGCACATGAACAATATCGGGTTGATGCTGTTCAATCAGCTTGCGTAAAGGACGGATTTGCCACAAGCTCGACAATGATTTTTTATGAATAGGTAGCGTTAAGTGAGTAGAACCTTCAGCTTCGAGCTGGGACACAAGTCTTCCACCATCTGAAACAACTAGAGACTGATGACCTTGTGCAATCAGTGCACGTGCAATTTCCAGTGTGCCGCGTTCTACGCCACCGCTATTGAGTTCTGGGAGAAGTTGCATCACTTTCATTGTTTTTTGCCTTATACATTCATAAAAGATGGACCATCCACAGATACATCATTTCAAACTAAATCATTATCCGGAATTTACTATCGTGCTAGCGACATGGATGTCGCTGTTTCGCTGTGTTACAAGGAAGTAACATCAGTGAAACAAAGGATTTTGCTTACTTTTTATCCTTGAAAAGTAAGGCTGCCTATTCGATAGTATTTGAATTTCACTTTAAATTGAGGCAGTACTTACTATCAATTTAAAATTATCACAGCTTTATCTTAATAGATCTCTTCATAACCCTCTGGACGTGTCTTAAAACGACGATGGAACCACATATATTGAGTCGGTGCGATGCGAAGTTGATTTTCAATAATTTTATTAACTCGAGTTGCATCATCGACTTCATGTTCACTTGGCATATTTTCGACCGCAGGTTCAATCAAAATATGATATTTAGGATCTTGTACATCACCATGACGGTAAAAATATAAAGGAACGGCAACCGCTTTTGAGATTTTTAATAAACGACGGTGAGCGGTTACGGTAGCAGCAGGCACACCAAAGAAGGGTGCCATCACCCCTTGTTTAAGTCCGAAGTCTTGATCGGGGCTATACCAAATTGCATCGCCATCTTTAAGGTGGCGAATTAAACCACGCATATCATCATGATCGATTTGTGCTTTATAGATGGTGCCACGGCAACGATAAATCAGCATATCGAGCAATGGATTATTTTGAGGGCGGTACACAACATCTGGCTCGAAATATTGAGCACAAACATAGCCACCCGCATCAAGAAGGGTACTATGAGTTCCCAATAATAAAACGCCTTTGCCTTGAGCTTGGGCGTTGGTAATGTGTTCTAAGCCTTCAATGGTGACGCGGTTTTTAAACCAGTAAGGCTTATACCATGCGTTTAATGTCTCAAAAATACCAAGCATCATATCGACAAAAACTTGCTTAGCTTGTTGCTGTACTTTTTCAGTTGACCATTCGGGAAAGCAGACTTCTAAATTACGAATAGTCGTTTTTCGGCGAGATTTTAAATATTTCCAAGCAAGATTTGCTAAGCCATGAGCCAGACGCCACTGAATTGCCCATGGTAAAATAGCCAAAAGCATTAAAAAAACAATGGCAATCCAAATACCCCAATATTTAGGTAATAAAAAGGACCATTGAAATTCACCGGGCGTATAAGTCTGCTTTTGGCTCATAACGATATAAAGAATTCAAAATTAAAACTGGCAAAAGTGTATCACGAACTGAATTTATCGTCGTAATACACTGTTGAATTGAGCGGTTAAGATGAGGAAGTAAACCGTGGTTATCGGCGATTTTCTAAAAGAATACGAACAGCAAGCCCAGCTAACACCGTTCCCATAAGCCAGCGTTGTATATTTGCCCAAAGAGGCTTTTGTTGAAGAAAAAGGGCAATGCTACCCGCGGAAAGTACAATCAGCGCATTTACCGAGACGCTGACAAAAATTTGAATAGTCCCGAGCTGAATGGATTGCCATAAAATACTGCCTTGCTGTGGATGAATAAACTGTGGCAATAACGATAAATACATAATCGCAATTTTAGGATTAAGTAGATTTGTAGCGAAACCCATTAAAAATAGTTTAGCTGGAGAGTCTACTGATAATTGTTTTACATCAAAAATTGGGGATGCATTGGGACGTAGCGCTTTCCATGCTAGCCAGAGTAAATAAATTGCTCCTGCAATACGGATGGTGTCGTAAGCATAAGGGACTGCAACAATAAGGGCTGTAATCCCGAAAGAAGCGCAAAGCATATAAAATACGAAGCCAACGCCAACACCAGCGAGTGAAATAAATCCCGCTATTTTTCCTTGGCAAATTGAACGAGAAATAAGATAAATCATGTTTGGGCCAGGGGTGAGCACCATTGCCAAACAGATTAATCCGAATGCTAAAATTTGAGAAAGATCTAGCATGAAAAATACTCGAATATTATTATATGGGTAGATATAACATAATTATTTTTATAAGTCTTATATTCAATCAGAGCGGTATTTAAAACTATTAAGCCTAACTAAACTTAATCACTTATCATCTATTTTTTTATAGATTTTTTGCTTTAAAAAATTTATAGATATTCTGAAAAAAGCCCCCTTAATTTAAGGAGGCTTTTATTACTTACTTTAAAGGAAATAAAAGTGAATTAATTTCCTTTGCTCATTTGTTCAAGTTCATCCCAGCGTTCTAATTTTTCAAGTAATACCTCTTCAATTTCTGCGAGACGCTGACTTGCTTTAGTTGCTTCATCGGCATTACTGACAAACCATGAACCATCTGCCAGCTTGTCAGAAAGTTCTGCTTGTTCAACTTCCAGTTTCTCGATTTCGGCAGGAAGTTGCTCAAGTTCACGTTGGTCTTTATAACTCAGTTTTACCTTTTTAACGTTACTTTGTGCTGCGGCTTTTTCAGCTTCGGCTTTTGCCTGAGCTTTTTTAACATCAGACTTTTGGTCTACGACTTTATCATCTGGTCGTTGCTGCAAATAGTCTTGGTAGCCACCAATATACTCTGCAATATTGCCTTTACCATCAAATACCCAAGTCGATGTTACGACGTTGTCCATAAATGCACGGTCATGCGAAATGAGTAACAGGGTACCTTTATATTCAGAAAGCATCTCTTCAAGTAGCTCAAGAGTCACCATATCCAAGTCATTGGTTGGTTCGTCCATTACAATCAGATTCGATGGTTTAAGCAGTAATTTAGCAAGTAAAATACGGTTACGCTCACCACCAGAAAGGGCTTTTACTGGTGTGCGTGCGCGTTCAGGCGAAAACAAGAAATCTTGTAGATAGCTATAGATATGTCGACGGTTACCATTTACATCAACAAAGTCAGAGCCTTCTGAAACGTTTGCCATGACTGTTTTTTCAAGGTCTAAGGCATTACGTAATTGGTCAAAATAAGCAACTTCTAACTGTGTACCAGTCTTAACAGAACCACCGTGCTCGATTTCACCTAAAATGGCTTTAATTAACGTCGTTTTACCGACACCGTTATCACCGACTAGGCCAATACGGTCACCACGCATGACTAGTGTAGAGAAATCTTTAATCAGTGGCTTATCATCATAAGATACACTTAGGTGCTCAATATCAAATACTAATTTACCAGAGCGATTTGCTTCTTGAGTCGCCATGCTCACTTTGCCTTGTTGTGAACGGCGAGCTTTCGATTCTTCACGTAAAGCTTTTAAGGCGCGCACACGACCTTCATTACGCGTACGACGTGCTTTAATCCCTTGACGAATCCAAGCTTCTTCTTCAGCTAACTTTTTATCAAATAAAGCATTTTGTTTCTCTTCTGCTTCCATTTGCTGAGCTTTAAGCTCTAAATAGCGTGAATAGTTACCTTCATAACCACGTAGGATGCCACGGTCAAGTTCAACAATTCGAGTCGCAATGCTGTCTACAAAAGAACGGTCATGCGAAATAAATAGTAGCGTTAAATTATTTTGATCGAGTAGAAATTTTTCTAACCATTCAATACTTTCAACATCTAGATGGTTGGTCGGTTCATCTAGAAGTAATACGTCCGGTTGTGTCAAAAGAGCGCGGGCGAGTAAAACACGGCGTTTACGTCCTCCCGAAAGATCTGCCAAATCTGCATTTGGATCGAGTCCCATTTTACTTAACAGGGCATTGACCTTGTTTTCGAGTGCCCAGCCGTCGAGTTGGTCGAGCTTATGCTGTAGGTTGCCCATACGGTCACAAGCTTCCATATCTCCCAGCATACAAGCATCAGTTGCTTCATGATAAGCTCTGAGTACTTCGGCAGCTTCTCCTGCACCATCAGCTACAATGTCAGCAACCTTACCTGAATCCATTGGAACGTCTTGGGCTAACATTGAAACAGTTAAACCATTTTGAATAGAAACTTCACCAGAATCTGGTAATAGGCTTCCCTCGATCAGTTTAAGTAAAGTAGACTTACCTTCACCATTACGACCAATTAAACAGACTCGTTCGCCACGTTCTAGATTAAAGTTCGCGCCATCGAGCAGGGCAGGTCCGCCAAAAGCAAGTTGGACATCCCTTAGGGTAATATAGGCCATAATGTTTTCCAGAATCTCAAATGAGGATTTAAATGACTAAACCACCATATCATGATGATCAAGCGTCATTTTCCGCACCCATTGAAGATTTGCAAGTGCGAATTACATTTTTGGATGATTTAGTTGAACAATTAAATCAACAACTCGCTATTCAAACTCAAGAAATAGCTGATTTGAAAAAACAAATGCAATTTCTTTATCAACGTGTGGAATCGTCGGATTTATCAGAAGGCATTGCACCTTTTGACCCATTAACGAATAAACCTCCCCACTATTAATAAAAAGGCAAGTTCAATACTTGCCTTTTTATTTGGGAATATTTCCCAATTTTGCTTAAAAACCTTGTAAGACGATCTTACCTTTTGTTGTGCCACTTTCAATTTGCTGATGAACTCGTTTTAAATTTTCAGCATTAATTGGACTTATAACTTCCGTTACAGTCGTTTTGATTTTCCCATCATCAACCAGCTTGCTGACCTCATTTAATAGTTCACTTTGTTTTGCCATATCTTCGGTCTGGAACATTGAACGTGTAAACATAAATTCCCAATGCACAGATACAGACTTGGTTTTAAACGGTTTGATATCTAACTGTTCAGGATCATCAATAAGCCCAAAACGGCCTTGCGGTGCAATCAACTCGACAATATCTGCTAAATGCTGATCTGTTTGAGTAGTTGAGAACACATATAAAGGTGCCTTTAAATCTAATTGCTTGATTTGGGCTGCTAAAGGTTGACGGTGATCTAACACATAATCTGCTCCAAGTTGCTTAACCCAGTCTTGAGTTTCTGCTCGTGAAGCTGTTGCAATAATTGTTAGGTTTGTCAGCTGTTTAAGAAGTTGAATGGTGATTGAACCAACACCACCAGCTCCACCAATCACTAATATTGTTGTGTTTTCTGGCGCTTTCTTTGGAACTTGCAGGCGATCAAATAACATCTCCCAAGCCGTGATTGCAGTTAAAGGGAGAGCTGCCGCCTCGGTTACTTCTAAAGTTTTTGGTTTATGGCCAACAATGCGTTCATCAACGAGTTGTAATTCGCTATTACTACCTTGACGATTAAGAGCACCTGCATACCAAACAATATCGCCAATCTTAAATTGAGTAACTTTATCTCCAATCGCTTCAACTACACCTACTGCATCCCAGCCAAGAGTTTTCCACTGATTATTCTCAGGGCTTACATTCTTTCGAATTTTAGTATCTACCGGATTTACTGAAACAGCTTGTACACGAACAAGTAAATCGTGTCCTTCAGCAATAGGGGCATCGAGTTCAATATCGACGAGTGCTTCTGGCGATGTAATAGGCCCCGCTTTTTGATATGCCACAGCTTTCATAATTATCATTCCTCTTGTTGAGAGTTTGATCATAACGTAAGCTTAAAATAAGTAACTACAGACAAATAACGCTCATAGTGTCAAAAAGGATACTGTAAAATGGCAAAAGTACGACATTCAAGTTTTGATTGTTCTCCGGGATGTTCTGTTGAAGCAGCCATTAGTTTGATTGATGGAAAATGGAAATGCGTCATTCTTTGGCATTTATTTAATGAAGGTACCTTGAGGTTTAACGAAATTCGAAAGCGTGTTCCGAGCATTACCCAAAGAATGCTGACAAATCAGCTACGTGAATTGGAACAAGATGGAATTATTCATCGGGAAGTCTATCCTCAGGTACCACCTAAAGTAGAATACTGCCTGACTGATTTGGGACAAAGTCTTGAGAAAATTCTGTTTGCTTTAAAACAGTGGGGGGATGCTCATATTGACCAGTTTGGAAAGCTGACACTTGTGGATCGTAATTCGAATCCTTAATTATATTTGAGTTAGCTCATTGTAATTTGCACTGTGAAATCTGACTATTTTTAAGCTTGCCCCTGGATTGGGCATTATTTTTATGATGAAACTTGCGTTTTCTGGTCCGCTTATGCAACTCTAATAAAAGAGATTAATAGGTTTTGCTATGGACAATATGGGAATTTGGGTTACCGTTATCATTGTTCTTTTCGTACTAGGCTCCATTTTTGGTTTAAGAGTGAGCCCACGTGAAAAGGCACTTGGTATTATGCGTGATAAAGCTCGTAAAATGGGTTTACACCCGCGTGTAATCGTTGCACCTGAATGGACACATGTCCCAATGGCGACTGAAAAGCGTGCCAGCATGGTTGCTTATTATAGTGTATTGATTCCCGATGCCCGTTTATCTTTAATGCGCGCTCGCGTTGTAGACGGCAAATTAAAAGTGCTTCAGGGTGATGAGAAATTTAATGATTCTCCCATTGCATTAAAAGGGATTTATGCTATTGATATGCAGGCAAACTGTGTAGGGCTTTATTGGGATGAGGAATCAGACCTGAGAGCAACACAATTAGATGAGATGAAGGCTTATCTGTTGAACTTGGCTAAAGCCTGATTTTTAAATTTATTGGTATAGGAATAACATTTTATATGGCGAATACCTCGCGCTCTGCATCTCAAAGCACAGCATCTACTGCATCTGCTGCACATAAACGTGCCTTAGTGATTGTGGAGTCGCCTGCCAAAGCGAAAACCATCAATAAATATCTGGGTTCGCAATACATTGTAAAGTCTTCTGTAGGTCACGTGCGTGATTTGCCAACAGGTGGCAGTAAATCAACTGAGAAAAAGCCGGCTGCACGGACTAAACTCACTGAAGCAGAAAAAGAACAAAAAGCCAGTCAGGCTTTAGTTAATCGTATGGGGGTTGATCCTGAACATGGTTGGGAAGCTCATTACGAAGTTCTGCCAGGTAAGGAAAATGTTGTTGCTGAACTAAAGAAACTCGCCAAAGATGCCGATGCAATCTATCTCGCAACGGACTTGGATAGAGAAGGGGAAGCCATTGCTTGGCACCTAAGAGAAGTTATTGGTGGTGATGACAGTCGTTATCATCGCGTGGTATTTAACGAAATTACTAAAAATGCCATTCAAGAAGCATTTAAACAACCTACCCGCCTAGATTTAAACCGAGTTAATGCACAGCAAGCACGCCGTTTCTTAGACCGTGTTGTTGGCTTTATGGTTTCACCATTGCTGTGGGAAAAGATTGCCCGTGGTTTATCGGCAGGTCGTGTACAGTCTGTAGCAGTGAAACTGGTTGTAGAGCGTGAAAGAGAAATTCGTGCTTTTATACCAGAAGAATACTGGCAAGTTTTTGCAGACACGCAAGCCAAGAAAGATGACATTCGTCTTGAAGCAGTTAAGCAAGCTGGTAAAACCCTTAAACTGAAAAATAAAGCTGAAACTGATGCTTTATTGGATGTTTTAAAAGGTGCTGAATATAAAGTTGCACAGCGTGAAGATAAACCGACTAAGGTCAATCCAAGTGCACCGTATATCACTTCAACGCTGCAACAGGCTGCAAGTACACGTCTAGGTTTTTCTGTAAAGAAAACCATGATGTTGGCACAGCGTCTATATGAAGCAGGTTTTATTACCTATATGCGTACTGACTCAACGTTCTTGAGTGACGATGCAGTAAGCATGGTACGTGCTCATATTGAAAGCCAATTTGGTGAGAAATATTTACCTGCAAAACCAAACCGCTATGGTAACAAAGCCGGTGCTCAAGAAGCCCATGAAGCAATTCGTCCTTCTAATGTTGCGCTTACAGGTGACCAACTTGCAGGTGTAGAGCGTGATGCTCAGCGTTTATATGATTTGATCTGGCGTCAGTTTGTTGCTTGTCAAATGACTCCAGCAGAATATTTATCTTCAACTTTAACGGTTGAAGCTGCTGATGTTGAATTGAAGGCAAAAGGCCGTACGCTTGTATTTGATGGTTTTACACGAGTGCGTGGTGCCAACAAGTCTGATGACGATATTATTCTGCCTGCAATTAAAGTAGGCGAAATTTTAAAATTAGAGAAGTTAGACCCAAGTCAGCACTTTACTAAACCACCTGCACGTTTTACTGAAGCTTCTTTGGTAAAAGAACTCGAAAAACGTAGTATTGGTCGTCCTTCGACTTATGCAGCGATTATTTCTACGATTCAAGAACGTGGCTACGTTAAGTTAGAAAACCGTCGTCTTTTCGCCGAAAAAATGGGTGAAATTGTCACGGACCGACTTGATGAAAGTTTCAATAATTTGATGAATTATGCCTTTACAGCAGACCTTGAGGGGCAGCTCGATAAAGTTGCAACAGGCGAGCGTAACTGGAAAGAGTTACTTGATACTTTCTATGGTGATTTCAAGAAACGTCTTACCAATGCTCAAGGCGAGCACGGCATGCGTCGTAACCAGCCGGTTGAAGTGCCAGCAGTACATTGTCCTGAATGTTCACGTCCAATGCAGATTCGTACAGGTACAACAGGCGTGTTCTTAGGTTGTTCTGGTTATAACTTACCGCCTAAAGAGCGTTGTAAAGGTACTTTGAACTTAACACCTGTTGAGTCCTTAGCTGCTCTTTCTGATGATGATGGTGCTGAAACCGCAGACTTGATGTCAAAACATCGTTGTGCAAAATGTGGCACAGCCATGGACAGCTATGTAATTGATGGTGGTCGTAAACTACATGTATGTGGTAACAACCCTGATTGTGACGGTTTTGAGCTTGAAGAAGGCGAGTTCAAGATTAAAGGCTACGATGGACCAACCATTCCATGTGATAAATGTGATGGTGAGATGCAGCTTAAGACTGGTCGTTTTGGCCCGTATTTCGCTTGTACAAGCTGTGACAACACCCGTAAAGTCTTGAAAAGCGGTCAACCTGCACCTCCACGTGTAGAACCGATCAAGATGGAACATTTGCGCTCAACAAAGCATGATGACTATTTCGTGTTGCGTGATGGTGCTGCTGGTCTGTTTTTGGCCGCAAGTAAATTCCCGAAAATTCGTGAAACACGTGCGCCAAAAGTTGCGGAATTGCGTAGTGTTGCTGCTCAGCTTGATCCTAAATACCAGTTTATTTTACAAGCTCCAGATGTAGACCCTGAAGGTAATCCGACAGTTGTGAAATTCAGTCGTAAGAATCAATCACAATATGTAGGCTCGGAAACTCCAGAAGGCAAACAAACTAAATGGAGCCTAATTTATCAAAATGGTAAATGGGTTGAGGGCTAATTAAGTCCACAATAAAAAATGCTAGCTCAGCTAGCATTTTTTGTATCTAAAACAATAAAAGAAAATTTTAAATCTATGGGGAAAAAGAATGTGGAAAAACATTCGAGTTTTATGTTTGTTAATTATTTTATTGATTGTTGCTGTTCAGGCATGGCGAGATCAAAACCAAGATTGGAATCAACCTATTGTTGTCGTTTTACATCCTATTAATGCAGACGGTTTGCAGACAACACAGAGCTATATTCATCAGTTGCAATACACTGATTTTGAGAGAATAAGAAATTATTTAGGAGAATGGTCGCAACACTATCGTAGTCAATCAGGAAACTTTGTAATTCGTTTAGGTCAGCCATTACAACAACGACCTCCTGAGGCTCCTCAAAATGCCAATATCTTTCATGTGATGTGGTGGAGTTTAAAGTTCCGTTTTTATGCATGGCGGCATCAACAACCTGAAGACAATGGGGCATCACTTAAGCTTTATTTAAATTATTACGATCCCCATTATCAAAAAGTTTTGATCCATTCGACTGCTTTGGAAAAAGGTCGTATTGGTAGTGTGAATTTATTTGCGACCAACACACAAGCTTCCCAAAATCAGGTCGTGATTGTTCATGAGCTATTACATGGCTTTGGGGCACAAGACAAATATGATTTAAAAACTGGTCAACCGCTTTACCCTCTAGGTTATGCGCAACCTGAAAAAGTGCCTTTATATCCGCAAACTGACGCTGAAATCATGGGTGGTCGAACACCATTATCTGAGCAGAGCAGTAAAATGCCGAATGGTTTACATGAAACGATAATAGGTTTACCTACAGCTCAAGAAATTGGTTGGGTGAAATAAAATTGTGGATAAATACTGCTTTATCCACATTAATTGATAATAAACGATGCAGATCTTATACAGACAAAAAATGTGAAGTGTATCACTATTATTAGGTAGATGAAATTCTAATACCTGATAATAAGAGTGGCCATGATGAAAACTGTCGGTAATGATTTGGTGCGCAATCAGTTACATGCTGATCGTAAGTGGTATTTGATATTAGGCTTTGTGCTTATTGGCTTCGGTCTGATTTTGTTTAGTTCATTACCATTTGCGACTTTTTCTGTCGTTTTTTTATTTGGAATACTCATGATGGTCGGAGGTGTTTTACATCTTGTTGCGGCTATTAGTGTTTTTAAAGGCGCAAGCCGATGGTTATGGGCACTGTTTGGTGTACTTTATTTAATAGCGGGTTATTACGCTTTTTCTACTCCTGTAAAAACAGCGGTAGTTTTAACAAGCTTACTATCGATTGCACTTATCATCGCTGGGACTATACGTACAATAAACGCAATTTTACTTAAGCCAATTACGGGCTGGGGCTGGACTTTATTCTCCGGATTATTAACACTCGCTACAGGTATTTTAATTTTGGTTTCTAAAGATTCACCTTTTTGGGTGCTAGGAATGTTCCTTGCCATAGATATCTTATTTCAAGGCATTAATTTTCTAGGTTTGGCTTCTGCGATTAAGCATCTACCATCTAGTTCAAAAACAGTATCTTAAATAAGAATATTGAATCAAAGAGCACTTTAGGTGCTCTTTTTGTTTTTATGACGGGCAGACGCATCTATGGTTGGGTCTGTTAAACTATGTCTTGGTGTTTTAGCGATATGTGTTATGAGTCTTGCAAAATTAATTAATGAACTAAATGCTCAGCAAAAAAAAGCAGCCACGACATCTGCGCAGAACTGTTTAGTTTTGGCGGGCGCTGGTTGTGGCAAGACAAAGACAATTGTTGCACGTGCCGCCTATTTAATTGATCAAGGCTTACCAGCGAATCAAATCCAGATTTTAACTTTTACTCGACGTGCTGCGAGTGAGATTGTTGCAAGAGTAGAGCAGCATGTAGGAGCACAGGCAAAGGGCCTAAGAGCTTCGACTTTTCATACTTTTTGTATGTATTTACTGCGTCGTAATCCACAAGCTTTTGGCTTAAATCAATTTAGTATTATTGATCGTGATGATCAGTTGCTGATGTTCCGTTTATTAAGAGGTAAAGACAAAGATAATGTTTTACCTAAAGCGGCAGAGCTGTGCGATCTATATTCCTATGCAAGAAATACTCAAACCAAGCTTTCTGAAGCACTGCTTAAGCAACTTCCAGAAGCCTATGAGCACAAGGCACAAATTGCTGAGTTGATGAAAACTTATGAGCAACGTAAAAGAGAGCGTAATTTTTTAGATTACGACGATATCTTGTCGATTGTGGCTGTTCATTTACAAAACTCAGAAGCGTTGACCAATTGGGTGGCAGGCTTTTGTCAGGCATTGCTAGTTGATGAAATGCAAGATACAAACCCTTTGCAATGGGCTTTGTTGCAGCCCTTAATTGGTAAAGTGAAGTTATTTTGCGTGGGTGATGACGCTCAGTCCATTTATGGCTTTCGTGGCGCAGACTTTGAAAATATTCATTCTTTTAAAGAACGAATACCCGATGCAGAAGTACTTACACTCGCTTTAAATTATCGCTCGACTCAAGAAATTCTAGATTTATCAAATTGGTTATTGGCACATAGCCCAATTGATTATCAAAAACAGCTACAAGCGCATCGTGGTCAAGGGCAAAAGCCACAACTACATTTGTTTGGCAATGAATTTGAAGAAGCAAACTGGATTGCACAGGATTTAATAACGCGCCACCAGCAAGGTGCAAACTGGCATGACCACATGGTGTTAGTCCGTTCTGGTTATAGTGCCCGATATCTAGAAGGGGCTTTTATTGCTGCTGAAATACCTTATCGTTTTATTGGTGGGGTAAAGCTTCTTGAGTCGGCTCATGTAAAAGATGTACTTAGCCTGTTACGTATTGTGAGTAACCCTCACGATGATTTGGCTTGGATGCGGTTTTTAACCTTGTGGGATGGGATTGGCGATGTTGGAGCGAGTAAGTTAGCCCAAGAGCTGATGGGAATTGTTGATGTCGAGGAGCGCTGTCAGCGACTTGAACGTCATGGCAAGGTACCTCTACAAGCGATTTTAATTTTAAAACAACTAGATGTATTACAGCAGCATGTCGAGGCAAGTATTGGCTTGGCTCTTGATGCTTTAGGTGAACAGCTAGAGCAAAATTATAAAACCAAAGATTGGTCACGTCGTTTAAAAGACTTTGATTTGGTTAAGCAACTTGCACGAAAGCATGCGTCGTTAGGTGAATTCCTTGAGGAATATGTACTTGAGCCGATTTCAGTTTCTGAAATTGAAAAAGCTGCTGATCAAGATTTAGTAACTTTAATTACGATTCATTCAGCTAAGGGTGCCGAACAGAAAGTTTGTTATGTACCTCACGTATCGCCAAATCAATATCCTTATGCAAGGGCTCAGGGTGATTTTGATGATGTTGAGGAAGAACGCCGTGTGCTATATGTTGCCTTAACGCGTGCTGAAAATGAATTAATTTTGACGAAGCAAAATCTTAATACGTGGTCGCAAGACACTTATGATGAGCAAGGTCGTAAAGTCGAGAGTTATTTCTTAAATGATCTGCCTGCACATTTGGTTCAAACAAAGATTCATAGGCAAGTACCTCAGCAATTTACTAAAAAACAATGGAACAGATCTCCTGCAGTAAATTTAGGTTTTGGTATCGATCTGGACTAAACTACTGTATAAGACGCTGTGATTACTTAAATGTATATTGGCCCTCCCTTTTATTGCCAATTAAGGTTAGAAAATGAAAATATTAGTTCGTAATTTAGATCGTGCTGTAAGTGAAGCTGAAGTTTTAGAGTTGTTTAAGGCATATGGTAAAGTTGATACATGTGTTCTTGTGACTGATAAAGACACAGGTAAATCGAAAGGCTTTGGTTTTGTTGAAATGCCGAATCCACGTGAAGCGATTAAGGCAATTAAAGGCTTAAATATGCTTAAAGTTAAAGGCTATGGAATTCGAGTTAAAGCAGCCGAAGAATAAGTTTTTCTGATGAAAAGACAATTTTTAGCTCTCTCGATTGTAACGCCCAATGGTACTCGTATTGCTGAAGGTATCAAAACACTTGAAGTGCGTTCATGGGTGCCTACGCAGTTACCAGTGAAAGATCTATTAATTGTCGAAAACCAGAACTTTCTGATTAAAGATACTGATGAAGAGGAAGGAGTTGCTGTCGCTTTAGTTGATGTCGACTCTATTCATGCTTGGCGAAATGACGAGGTCAATTTAGCCTGTGCATCTGCTTGGAGTGAAGGCTATTTTGCTTGGGTCTTAAGTAATGTTCGTCCTATAAAACAGCCAGTGAAAATTTTAGCTAAACATAAAATTTATCAAGTTGAGCTGGATTTACCATAAATAACGTTGATTTTATCAATGGAGTCGTTAAGCTAAGAATAGCTATTGCAATGGCGATTTTAGAACAGGAAAGTTTAGTTATGTCACGTGTTGCTCGTTATCATGCCGATCGTACCAATCAGAAGCTCTATTTTGCACGTCTAGCGTGTCAACAGGCAGAGCAGACCGATCATGTGCAGCAGGTACAAGCTTACCGTGAAGCAGCTGTATTTCATTTACATGGCGCAATGTTAGCGTTCTTACAAGAATTGGTACGTTATTACCGTTTAAATGATTTGCAACCCACCTTAAAATCTATAGAGGAACATATGGCTGCAAAAGGGCAGGTTTCTCCTGAAGTGTCCGTTTTGCAGCAATTGGCAAAAGATGGTTTTGTTGCAGAGTTAAAACGAGCTTATCGTATGTGCCAATACGCCCCAGAACCCAAAGAACCGACTCCAGAAGAAGAAACTTCTTCTAACCTCATTATTAAAGTGACACAAGGGCCTCAGTCTTGGTTGCCAGATGTTAAAATCTTGCGTGAATGGCACCGAGAATTAAGTCATTTAATTGATGGTTTTCGTAACGAAATGGTCGAGTTCTAAAATTAAACTGCCTAGATGCTTGAAATTTAGACTAGGTGTGCCTATATAAATAAGACAAGAGATGCAAAGTGCAAGGGTGCTTTGCCACCATGTTGAAACATGGAGGAAGTATATGTCTATACAGCAATTGAAAGAGTTATTTGGAAATCAAGAAGCAGTGTTGGAATTAGTTCAACTCGAAGGTGGTGAACTCGCCTTGCGTAATGCAGGTTCTGAGAATGAACCCTTGGTTAAAATTCAATTTAGCGATGAAGTCAAAGCAATCTTGGGTGAGCAGACTCCAGTTGTTGCTCAGCATATGATTCAGGCTGCATTGTTTGGACTGCTGGAAAAGCAGGTAAACGAGTGGCAGGCTGAGGTATTAGACGAACAGCCTAAATTCTTGAGTTAAAAAAAGCGTACTCTTGAGTACGCTTTTTATATGGAGTTAATGAACCGTTGACTGATGAGCAAGCTCGATCTGATTTAAGATGTGGTGGCTCATATTCTTTGCCATTTCTTCTTTTGCATAGAACACCTCTCCAATATTTTCGTCACGGATAACCGCTGCTTCTTCTTTGCTTTCCGCGCAAATTAATACCTGAATTTGAGGATTTAATTGCTTGGCAATCGCCACAATACGGTGAATATCTAAAATATCCATAGGTGAGATCACTAATAGTCGTGCATGCATGATATGTGCTTGAATTAAAACACTTGGTTCAGTAGCAACACCACTCACAGCAGCAATATTTGCATTACGTAGTTTTTCTACGATTTCACGATTCTCTTCTGCAATAACGACTTTAATATTTTCATTAATTAAATTTTCAGTAATGCGTCGTCCTACACCGCCATATCCCACAATCACGACCTGATCACGTAAGTAAGCTTGATCAACTTCATCGGGTAACATTGCTAATGGGTCACCACTACGTTCAAGCAGTCGAGCTAAGTGAGAGCGTTCACGAATCCAGCGTTGTACAGGCTCAATGGCTGAGAAGATGAAAGAGTTAAGCGTAATTGAAAATAAAGCGCCAGCTAGAATTAAATTCTGAGCTTCTAGGCTTAATAGGCTTAAAGAAACACCAAGTGTCGCCAAAATAAATGAAAACTCACCAATCTGTGCAAGGCTTGCCCCGACTGTTAAAGCTGTATTGATTGGATAGCGGAAGAATAAAACCAATGCCATTGCAGCAAGAGTCTTACCCACCATAATAATCGCGATAACAGCTAAAATATGTAGCGGACTCTCCACAAGAATATGTGGATCAAACAGCATGCCTACAGAAACGAAAAATAAAATCGAGAAAATTTCACGTAGAGGAAGAGTTTCTTCTTCTGCACGATGGCTAAAGTCTGATTCTTTAACGACCATACCCGCAAAGAATGCGCCTAAAGCCATTGAAACCCCAAAGATGGCATAAGAGCCGTAAGCAATCGAAACAGCAGCAGCGACGACAGTCAGCGTAAATAGCTCTCTTGACCCTAACCGAGCAACGAATTGCATAATAATAGGCACAACACGCTTGCCTACAATAAGCATAAAGGCAATAAAGCCAATCACTTTTAATAAAGTTATTCCAAGGGTTAACCAGATATTTCCGTCTGCACCTGCTGGTGCTTTTCCACCGAGTAAAACAGCTGTAGCCGGAAGAAGTACTAAAACCAGTACCATCACTAAGTCTTCGACTAACAGCCAACCCACAGCAATTTTGCCGTTAACTGAGTCTAAAAGACCTCGGTCTCCTAATGCTTTTAATAATACAACCGTGCTCGCACACGATAGACTTAAGCCAAAAACGAGTGCAGACCCGAAACTCCATCCCCATAGCATTGAAACGCCAATACCAAGTAAGGTTGCAACAGCGATCTGTAAAATTGCGCCAGGCAAGGCAATACGACGAACTAGTAATAAGTCTTTTAATGAAAAGTGCATCCCTACACCAAACATTAGGAACATGACCCCGAGTTCTGCAAGCTGGTTGGCAAGGTGAATGTCTGCGACGATACCAGGTGTATTTGGGCTAATAATAATTCCGGCAATTAAATAGCCGATAAGAGGGGGGAGTCGTAATCGGGCTGCAATATAGCCAAAAATGAGGGCAACACCGAAACCAACGGCAAGTAAAATAATTAAATCTACGTCATGCGGCACTAAAAACTCCTTTTACGTGAGTTAGGCTAAAAACAAGCATAAAAAATGCCAAGGCGGAATGTAGAGAAAGTTTAACAAAAAGGTGGGTATAAAAAAAATGCAAAAAAAAACGACTTCATAAAGAAGTCGTTTTTTTCGAGGCTAAAATTATTTGATTTTAGCTTCTTTGAAAATCACGTGTTGACGGATTTTTGGATCAAATTTTTTGATTTCCATTTTTTCCGGCATAGTACGTTTGTTTTTAGTCGTGGTATAGAAGTAACCTGTACCAGCTGAAGAAACGAGGCGAATCTTATCACGCATTGCTCAGACTCCTTAGATCTTTTGACCTTGAGCACGAAGGTCTGCAACAACCTTTTCGATACCCAATTTGTCAATAATACGCATACCTTTAGTGGTTAAACGAAGACGTACAAAACGTTTTTCGCTTTCTAACCAGAAACGGTGGTGGTGCAGGTTCGGCTCGAACCGGCGCTTGGTTTTGTTGTTGGCGTGTGAGACGTTGTTACCAACGACTGGACGCTTGCCGGTAACTTGGCAAACCTTAGACATGGTGTAACTCCATTGATTCAGCCAACAGCAAATCTGTGGCCAGTCATACTAAATGTAAACGGATGAATTCATTCAAGGGGCGTTTTATACCAAAAATACGATTAAAAGACAAGCGAAATTGGTAAAAACGAGGCATGATTTAGTATAACAGATCATGCCTTGATCAGTTAGCGCAACAAGGTTTTCGAAATGAAACGATGAATCGGCTTATTGAACGGTGGAAGAATGTATTTAAGGCTATAAAGTTTTGGATTTGACATCACCGAACGCTCATGAGAAAGGCTAAAAAAGCCCTCTGGTCCGTGATATTTACCCATACCTGATGCGCCAATTCCGCCAAACGGTAAATCATCTTGTGCAACATGGGTAATCACCATGTTAATTCCGAAATGCCCTGAATGGGTGTGCTGTGCAATATAGTCAGCACGCGCTTGATCATAATCAAAATAATACATCGCTAGAGGACGTGGACGACTATTAATGAATTCGATGACTTCTTCTATTTGGTCATATTCTAAAATCGGTAGAATAGGCCCGAAGATTTCATTTTGCATAATATCCATTGCGGTCGTCACCCCAGTGACTAAAGTTGGCGCAATTTTACGGACATCATCTAAAATTTCATTTTGCGGATTAATTTCAACAATACGTGCACCTTGATCACGGGCATTTTCAAGATAACCCTGAATGCGGTTGTACTGTTTATCATTAATAATAGAGGTGTAGTCTTGGTTGTTGCGGAAATGAGGATACATTCCAGCCACAATCAATTTAAAGTTTTCGATGAACTCGGCAGTTTTGCCTCGTGGTAAGAAAATATGATCTGGCGCAACACAAGTTTGTCCTGCATTCCATAATTTACCTACAGCAATACGCTGGGCAACATCTTTCATGTCCATTGACGCATGTACTAGGGCAGGAGATTTTCCGCCTAACTCAAGAATAACTGGAACTAGATTTTGAGCTGCGGCTGCCATCACTGTTTTACCAACAGAAGTTGAGCCTGTGAAAATCATTTTGTCAAAAGGCAAATGACTAAACGCATCTGAAATAACGCCACCACCATTTACCACAGCAACTAATTCTTGTGGGAATGCTTCTGCTAATGCACTTTCAAGGACACGTCCAAAATTTGGAGAGGCACTAGAAATTTTGATCATGGCATGGTTGCCCGCAGCTAGTGCACAGATCAGAGGTCCAACCGAAAGTAATAATGGGTAATTCCATGGTGTAATAATACCAATTACACCCATAGGCTGATATTGTACCCAACCTTTTGCTGGCTGATGTAATACACTGATATGGCGTTTTGAAGGTTTCATCCACGCAGTCAGATGCTTACTGTAATATTTGATTTGTTCCAAACTAGTGAGTAGCTCACCAATTTTTGTTTCCATAATTGCACGATTGCCGTAATCAAGGTTAATTGCTTCGGCAATCTGATCTTGATATTTTACCAAGACTCTTTTAAGACGAGCTAAACGATCAATACGCTCTTTAGCAGTGGGTACCGGATGACGTAAATAAGCAAGCTTTTGTTGTTCAAGCAAGTCATGTAAATGCTTTACATCATAAGGAAGCTGAGTCTCTGGATTTGTTTTTGTTTGACTGTTCATCGGTACTTACCAAATATACTGATATACTTATTTTTTAGAGTAAATACTCTAAATAGTCAAGTCAGTTTATGTGTTTAAGTCTTAACCATGTGAATTATTAAAGGTTATTAAAATGTCTCTACCTAAAGCTCTGAAGACAAAAGACCGGATTTTACAAATCAGTTTGCAGCTTTTTAACGAGCGAGGTGAACGGTCGGTTACAACCAATCATATTGCTGCAGAGTTAGGTATTAGTCCGGGAAACTTGTATTATCATTTTCGGAATAAGCATGAAATCATTAAAGAGTTAATGTACCAATATCAGGTTGAGACTTTAGACATGCTTTCTTTACCTGAAGACAGGCCATTAACGACCAATGATAAAATCAGCTATTTTCAAGTGTTAAGCGGTCAACTATGGAGTTATCGTTTTATTCATCGCGATGTGTATCATTTAGTTGAAAGTAACGAAGACTTTAAAAAGATTTATCCACGGTTTGCTGGACAGGTCATGCAGCAGGGGCAAAAGATTTATCAAGCCTTTGTCGATGCAGGTCTTATGAAAATGACGCCGTCTGAAATTGAAGCACTCATTATTAACTTGTGGATTGTATTAACAAACTGGACAAACTTTTTATATATGTCTGGTCACATTAGTGACAATAACCACTTAGAAGAAAAATGGGTTTGGCAGGCATTACGTCAAATGGTTTTCCTTGAAGGTCCTTATCTGATGGGAGAAAGCCGAGCAACTTATGAGCAGTTGCTTGAGTCACTGGGACCTTCTGATCTATTCGCCAGCTTATCGTCGTTAAAAGATGAATAGTTGTGCTTGTTTATTTAGAGCGCTAGAATACTCGGCTTATTAAAAAATTGACTCAATTAAGTGATATTAACCAAATGAATATGACCACTGCCAATACAGCCCGTTTACTGATTACTTGTGAAGACAAGCCTGGGATCGTACAGGCTGTATCGAGCTTTTTGTACCACCAAGGTGCAAACATTACCGCGCTTGACCAGTATGCGACGGAAGCTCAGGGCGGACGTTATTTCATGCGTGTTGAATTTGAACTTGACCATTTACAGTCGCGTAAAGATGCATTAATTCAAACATTTGCTGCGAACGTTGCTGAGCGTTATGGCATGCAATGGCGTCTGGCTTTCGTAAACGAAATTAAAAAGGTTGGTATTTTAGTTTCTAAAGTCGACCATGCTTTACTTGAGTTATTATGGCGTCATGCACGTGGGTCGTTACCTTGTGAAATTACGCATGTAATTTCTAACCATGAAGATTTACGTGAATCCGTTGAGAACTTCGGTATTCCATTTACTGTAATTAAAGTAACAAAAGACAATAAAGCTGAAGCTTATGCACAAATTGATGAAATGATGCAAGGCAATGACTTATTGGTTCTTGCACGTTACATGCAGATTTTAAGCGAAGATTTTGTTGCGAAATGGGAAATGAAAATCATCAATATTCACCATTCTTTCTTGCCAGCTTTCGTGGGTGCTAACCCATACAAGCAAGCTTATGAAAAAGGTGTGAAGTTAATTGGTGCGACAGCTCATTATGTGACTGCTGATCTAGACCAAGGCCCAATTATTGAGCAAGACGTTGAGCGTGTAAGCCATGACTATAATGTTGAGCAACTTCGTGAGCTAGGTGAAGATGTAGAGCGTAATGTATTGGCACGTGCAGTAAAATGGCATTTGGAAGACCGTATCATTGTTGATGGCAACAAGACGGTTGTTTTTTAAATAACGCTTATTTAAAAAAAAAAGCACGCTTCATGCGTGTTTTTTTATATCAAAAAAAATATTGAAATGATATAACGTAACAATGATGAATGAGTTTATGTTAGGATTTGATCTCTTCATAGTGAAATTAGCCTAGCTATATAAGTTAGATTAAACACTTTGTGAACAAGAGATACTCGTTCATGTAACTATGAGAAAACAAAAGCAAAGACACTTAACTGATACAAAGTAGGGATCTTGAGCAAATGTTTTTCTCAAAAAATAGTTGCAAATGAAAACACTTCTCATTTATTATTGTGGCACTTTATTGTTCTATCCGATGTTTGAAATCGTTTCTACAAATAGAAATCTGAAATCATCATCCATTAGGTAATTAGATTCTTATGAGTCAATCTTCCGCAGCCTTAAACTCTCCCAATCCGATGAAAAAGAAAGTCATCACTGCACTAATTGCGGTTGCAATTGGTCATATCGGGGTCTTATGGGCGGTCAGCCATATTAAGCCTGCTGAATTAAAGCCAATCGAGAAGAAGCCTTTACAGGTACGTTTCGTAAAAATTCAAGAGCAACCAAAACCACTGCCTCCTAAACCGAAGGAACCACCTAAAAAGCCGGAACCTAAGAAAGAGGTAAAAGAAGTTAAAGTTGTTGAAAAGCCTGTGACACCACCCAAAAAAGTGGAAAAAATTCAACAGGTGAAAAAGGCCGAAACACCAAAACAAACAGTAAAGACAGAACCTAAAGTTGAAACCAAAGTGGTGACAACGACGACAACAGTTACTGAAAAAGTTGTCGAAAAACCTAAGCCGGTAGTACAAGAAGCGCCTAAAGCTCAACCTGCTCCAGATCCATCACCGAAACGAGTTTCAATTGGTGGTTCAGGTGTACAGTGGAGCCGTTCACCGAAGGTATCTATAACAACGAAGGAATTAGATAATAAAGCTTGTTCTGCAAACGTTTCTATAGATGCGGATGAGAAAGGTCGAGTGACTGATGTTCGCTTCTTGCGTAGTAACTGTCCTCCTGTTGTAGAGGCAAAGATTTTGCGTGCTGTAAAAAGTGCGAAGTTTAAACCTTATACGGAAAACGGGGTTGCTTATCCAATTAAAGGTCCAGAGCAACCATTTGATTTCGTTCCTTAAATAACTTTGAGTCCCAACGGCTAACCTTAATCAGGAGTTCAATATGAACTTTTCAATCTATTGGCAACATGCAGATGCAGTGAGTAAAACCCTGTATTTCATCTTATTGGCAATGTCGATTGCTACTTGGACAGTTTTCATCTTACGTTTGATGGGGACTCGCCAGCTAAAACAACAAGCTTATGCTCAACTTTCTCAGGCTATCACTTCGCTAAAAGCAAAGTTACAACCTTTGAGTTTTGAACAGCGTAAAGCGGTTGCAGAGCAGGCATTACTTCGTCAGATTTCTGCTGAAAAGGCCAATGCTGATAAAGGTATTTCTGTTTTAGGAACGATTGCTTCAATTGCACCATTCGTAGGTTTGTTTGGTACGGTTTGGGGTATTTTCCATGCGCTGGTTGCCGTTGGTAAAAGCGGACAAGCTGGTTTGGCTCAAGTGGCTACACCAGTAGGTGAAGCACTGATTATGACGGGTCTTGGTCTTGCAGTTGCGATTCCTGCGGTATTGGCTTATAACATTTGTGTACGTGCAAACCGTGGTCTTGCTCATGACTTACAAGATCAAGCACACAGCTTATTAATTGACACGATGTTGCAGCAAGACTCAACTGTAAAGTCTGATGTTAAAACTGCACAGCAAAGTTATGTTGGAGGTCAAGCTTAATGGCTTTTCAATTGGGTGAAGACCACGATAGTGGCATGAATGAGATGAACCTCATTCCGCTAATCGACATTATGTTGGTGTTAATGATCATCTTTTTGGTCACAGCAACAGTTGCCAACCCATCGATTCCATTAACGCTTCCTAAAACAACTGCTGAAATTATTGATCCACCACCAAAAGCTATTACGATTAGTATCAATGCAAATGGTGAAGTGGCTTGGGATACTCAAGTAATTAGCCTAGATGAGCTTCAAAAACGTTTTCAAGAAGCAGGTCAAGGTGATGTTAAGCCAACAGTTCAACTTCGTGCTGATAAAGAGTCGAAGTACGATACTGTTGCTCAGGTAATGTCTCGCGCCAGTGAAGCCGGACTGAGCGATATTGCCTTTGTAAGTGAAAACTAAAATTTAGTTTACTCAATAAAAAAGCAACCAGTTTGGTTGCTTTTTTTATTGCTCTGATTTATTGATCTTTCATCAGATGCTGGAATTTACTATATAGCTTGAGCAGCTTTGGTGGAATCGCAAAGTTGCAATAACCTTGTGAAGGGTTCTTTGCATAGTAATTCTGATGGTATTCTTCTGCCGGATAGAATGTCGGAACAGGAGACAGCTCAGTCACAATATCAAGATCGTCATTTTTTAGAGTCTGAATCGTCTGTTCCGCTGCCTGCTTTTGCTCTTCATTATAATAGTAAATAACAGAGCGGTATTGTGTGCCAATATCATTACCTTGGCGATTTAAAGTCGTTGGATCGTGAGTCGCGAAGAACACATCAAGTAATTGGGAGTAAGTTACTTGCTCTTCATCAAAATCAACCAAGATCACCTCAGCGTGCTGGGTATCTCCTTGACATACTTGCTCGTATGTAGGGTTAGTCGTGTGTCCACCTGCATAACCACTAGTTACTTTTTCTACACCGCGTATTTGTAAAAATACAGCTTCGACGCACCAAAAACAGCCGCCGCCAAATAATGCTTGTTGCATTGTTTTTCCCTCTATTTCCTGCCTATTACAATAGGGTTTATGTATTTAAAATACAAAGTAAAGCATGTATAAAAAAGTAAAGAAAAGTGCATTACTTATTTCATTTAGCTTTAGGTAAACCTTGTCGAACGATTTGAGAGAAGTGTTCACTACTCTGATCTGAAAGTTGTTCAAAATTTTCAGTACGTGGATTGATATGCGCAATTTGATACCACTGTTTTAAACTGATATTTTGATTAAGTGCTTTAAGATCATATAAATAATTAGGTAAGTAACCTGAAGCGATTAGACGATAATCTTTAGGAAGCTGATAGGGGTTAATCGCTTGAACCATATCAAAAATTAAGGTTGTACAGTTACTGGTTAAAGTGTTGTACCACTTTGGTTCTGCACGAAGTTCATCGGATTTCTTTAGATATTCTAAAAATAAAGCCTTTTGCTCACTACGAGGCATGTTAACAGGAAAATTATAAACTTGCTCTTTGCGGATGTTACTGCGTGTGTAAACAATATCTTTTTCATCAGAAGCAATTAAGCTCAGTTCATATTTCCTAAAAAATCCGCCAATTGCCGAAAACTCTTCACTCTTTTCTTTGCGAATTTCAATTGAAAAGACTAAAGGTTGTTGGTGAGCAAATTCGAAACTTACCAGTGTATGGGCAATTTGTGGCCCCATCCAGTAAGAGGCAATGATATTTATACCATTCAACTGGTTTAGATCAAAAGTTCGGGTTTCCCAGCGGACATCATAGGTTCCGTCAGGATGCCAGTTGAAGTTACGAACATTGTGTAAAGTAACTACATCGCCATGCTTTTCGTAACTCAGCATATTGGCAACTTCTGGGTTCCAATCACGATCTTGACGTGCGGTAATCGAAAAATACCAGACTAGTGAACAAGCAAAGGCAGCAAGGTAAATCAGGATATCGGTACGGCGGCTAATAAGATGACCTTCAACATATAAGCCAACCATACTGAGTGCAAAAGCAATCCAGATGCCAATAAGTATGCGACTACCTAACCAGCCAAAAGGTTGTTGGACCCAGAGCGCTACGCATACCCAAATACTAGAGAACACAATAAACAACGTGAATAGACTATGTAACAGCCCAAAAAGTAGAGCAATAATAAATTCACGTGTTCCGATATTGTGCATAGGCATCCATAAAATTATTTTTTATAAGTCGCAAACTCGAATGAAGTTCCTGATTTTTCATCAACTTGCTGTTCACTCGCAATTTTATGAAATTCACTCGGTATTGTTGGATAATGTGCATCACCTTGCACATCTAAGTCAACATGAGTAAGTTCAAGACGGTCTGCAATCGACAATGTTTGCTTAAAGATTTCACCACCACCAATAATGAACAAAGCTTGTTTTTCGGTATTCTTTACATCTTCTAAAGCTGCATTTAAAGCATCTTCAATTGAATACGCAACTTTAACGCCATCAAATTGCCAGTTAATGTCACGGGTAATTACCCAGTTCACACGGTTTGGTAAAGCACGGCCCATAGACTCAAGGGTTTTACGACCCATCACGACCACGCCACCTTGTGTGATTTCTTTAAAGTGTTTTAAGTCGGCAGAAATATGCCATGGCAACGCATTGCCTTTACCAATACAGTGATTTTTGTCCATTGCCACAACGTGGACAACTTCTACATTTTGCCATGCCATAATCTTATTCTCTAAACCGTAATCTAATGAAATTTAAGCCGTCTTTATACTGCAACTGGTGCTTTAATTGCAGGATGTGATTCATAACCTACAATTTCAATATCTTCAAATTTGAAATCAAATAAATCGGTTATTTCTGGATTTAGTTTCAATTGGCATAGCGGTAAAGGCTCACGTGTCAATTGAAGTTTAGCTTGTTCAAAATGGTTGGCATAAAGATGCGTATCACCACCAGTCCAGACAAAATCACCTACACCTAAACCGCAAACTTGAGCAATCATATGGGTGAGTAGAGCATAACTCGCGATATTAAAAGGTACGCCTAAGAAGACGTCAGCACTACGTTGATAAAGCTGACATGACAATTTGTTATCTTGTACGAAAAATTGGAAAAGTGTGTGGCAAGGTGGTAAAGCAACTTGTCCAGCTTCATTCGGGTTCCAGCCAGAAACAATTAAACGGCGTGAATTTGGGTTAGTTTTAATTTCGTTAATTAACCATTTAATCTGGTCAAAACCATCTTGGTTATAAGAGCCGTCTGCATTTTTGGTTGCGCCGAAATTACGCCATTGATGACCATAGACTGGTCCAAGTTCATGTTCTGGACGGCCAAAACGAGCTGTTTGTTCTGCGGTTGCCCATTCATCCCAAATTGAAACTTTATTGTCTTTTAGATATTGGACGTTGGTGTCACCTTTTAAAAACCAAAGTAACTCAATCACAATCGAGCGGAAATGAACTTTTTTTGTGGTGAGTAAAGGAAAACCTTTAGAGAGATCAAAACGCATTTGATGACCAAATACAGAACGGGTTCCTGTGCCTGTACGGTCGCCTTTGTCACCGCCATTATCAAGGATATGTTGTAGTAGGTCTAAATATGCACGCATAACACTCTCGAGTTCGGATTAATTCCATAAAATAGAAGGGAGATAGCTCAGAAGATAAATAATTACTCAATAGAGCTGCTTCATCATGAACCACTGAAGATGATACCTGTTGTAGCTCAAGATGAAAATCTAAAATTAGTTCTAAGATATTTTTGCTGAATGTGTTTAGTTAAATCTTTTAGCTCGATTTTGATAAATCGAGACAAGAAAAAAGCCAACTAGTACAAAGCCTAAAGCTTGTATGAGATGAATCCATTTATGCTGAACAGGGAGCAAATACATCAAAATAATAATGATCAAAATAGGATAGATTTTGATTAAAAGTCCCAAGCTCGATTTGCCTGATGTGTTGTTTGAAAGTTTAGTATTCAAGTAATGCCCAATATGTAAACCAAATCCGAAAATAAGGCTGAGTATTGTATAAATAGGAGATAAGGGCTGAACTTGATTAGCAGCATAAACTGCAACACAAACAACAATAATGAACATAAGTTTGATGTGACGTGGTGCGTTGTACCAATAAGCCAACATATATCAAGCCTATTTATTAAAAAGTGATTGAGGAGAAAAGATAAAAGCTGCAAGTGCCATAAAAGCGATTCCTTGCACACCCCAGATCAGCAAGTTGGGCATTGTTTTAACAAAAATAAGTGCAAATAAAAGAGCGATAGGAATCCAAGTCAGCAGGCGGTAAAGTAGGCCAGTTGGATTTTTCTGAGCAAAATGTAATTTAAAATAGCGGCAGATTAAAAAGATAACACCCGTGCCAGTAAACATTAAAATCGTATCTAAGGGCAAAGGCTGGTATTGATATAGCCCAATACAAATAGCCAAAGTAATAATTAAAATCACTAATTTTTTAAATGTCGGGACTTGTGTGTCAAACCAGAATTCCAGCATGGCATATCTTCATTTTTGGGAGAGTAAAAACTGTAGCATAAAAAAGAAAAGAGGAGCCGAAACTCCTCTGATTTATCATATTAACTGTTCTTTTGTGGGCCCCAGTCATAAATTTTCTTTTGGTAGGCATACCACATCATCCAAAGGCCAATCAGCAACATTGGAACGGTAAGGATCTGACCTTTAGTCATCCAGCCAAATAAAATGAAACCTTGATCGGCATCTGGTTGACGGAAGAATTCCATTACGAAGCGTGCAACACCGTAGCCCATTAAAAATAGAGCAGAAACCGCCATGCGTGGGCGTGGTTTTGAACTAAACCACCACAAAACAATAAATAGGATTAAGCCTTCACAAATTGCTTGATAAATTTGTGATGGATGGCGTACCAGTTGCAATGGATCAGTTGGGAAGATCATACCAAATGGATAATTTGGGTCAGTTACTGCACGACCATATAACTCTCCACCAATGAAGTTACCAAAGCGCCCAAACATTAAGCCAGTCGGTACACATGGGGCGATAAAGTCGAGAGTTTGGAACCATGTTTTTTGATATTTTTTACACCAAAATAACATCGCAATCATGACGCCTAAAAAGCCGCCATGGAAACTCATACCGCCTGTCCAGACTTGGAATAGCCAAATCGGATTTTCAAGGAATTTATCAAACTCATAGAAAAGGACATAGCCGACACGACCGCCCAGAACGACACCTAAAGCACCGTAAAACACCAGATCGGAAACCATGTCCGATGTCCAGCCATCACGCTGTTTGGCACGGTAGGAGGCAAGTCCCCAAGCGCATAAAAATGCCAATAAATACATGAGTCCATACCAATGGACTTGAAGAGGTCCTAGATGTATTGCGACCGGATCGATATTAGGATAGGTCAGCATTGCTGCTCCTTGATCTTACGTTTTGACAGATTGTAGCGGAATGATGTGAAAAATGTTGTACATTCAATGTGTAAAGATAGGGAATAAGAAAAGATGTGTATTGTGGCTTTAGCATGGCATGTTCTTGATGATATGCCCTTATGTCTTATGTCAAATCGGGATGAGTTCTATCATCGACCAACAGCTTTATTACATCAGTGGCAACACACACCGATTATTGCTGGCCAAGATTTACAGTCGGGTGGGACTTGGATGGGCGTAACACCTCAAGGTCGATGGGCTGTCTTGACCAATTTTCGTGATGGACGAGATCAAAAAAAATATGAAACTTCTCGGGGGCATTTGGTTCAGGCTTTTTTAGAGTCTGATTTATTGCCGATTCGATTTGCTCAGCAATTAGAACAGCAGCAACAGAACTTCGCTGGCTTTAACCTGTTTATGGGAAATGCTGATCAAGCAGTTTATATGAGTAATCGTGGTGAAGCACCGCAAGTATTAGCCAATGGTGTTTATGTGGTTTCGAATGGCTTGATGTCTGAACATTGGGAAAAAACCAGACATTTAAGAACACGTTTTACGCAAGAGTTTTTGCCTATGCTTCAGCACCAGACGGAAGAGTTAACTTTGCAACACGCTGCATGGGATATTCTTGAAGATGAACGTAAGGTCACAACTGCATTATTACCCAATACGGGCATTCAGCCAGAAATGGAAGAGTTATTGTCATCGACTTTTATTCAAAGTCCTGTGTATGGCACACGTTGTTCAAACTTTCTAAGAATGACCAATAATGAATGGCTTTGGCTGGAAAAGACTCAGCAAGGCGAGCATAGTGGGCAAATTGTTCAGCAGCAGGTTCTCTTAAATCGATGATAATAAAAATGCCGATCAATCGACCGGCATTTTCATAGTTATAAAAGAATTAGCCCGCGATCACACCGCCATCTTTGCGGGTAATCACAACAGTTGCTGAGCGTGGGCGCGCAGTTTTGTTGTTTGGATCTTTCTGGGTTGCAGGCCAGTTACTTGTTGGGGCATCATATTTTTTAGACTTTTCCCCAGGGTGTTGAACATTAATGAAAATTGCTTTGTGGTCTGGAGTCATCGCAATACCTGTAATTTCACACTCTTTGGGCCCAACAAGGAAGCGACGTAGCGTTTCATCTGTTACTTTAGCACCCACTAAAGTTTGCTGACCATTTGACGTAGTTGCAGTAGTACCATCTCCAATCTGGCCTGGTAACGCAGCAAGCATCATACAGTTAGTAACATCAGTGTATGCGCCATCATCTGTTTGAATCCAAAGTACACCACGTGGGTCAAACCACATACCATCTGGAGATGACAAATCATTGTTGTCTGTCAGACCCGATAAGTTAATGTTTGAAGCCATAGATGCTTCTGCACCAAACAGATAGATATCCCATTTGAAGGTTTCAGCAGTGGTTTTGTCATCAGTTTCTTTAAAACGGATGATATGACCGTTTACATTACCTTTTTGTTGCTCTTCTTTACCTTTGATATCTGTGTAATTACGTGGGTTAGCTGCATCAGTTGGGTAGCTTGAACCACGATTCGAGTTGTTGGTTAGAGTGACATAAATTTCGCCGTTCACTGGATTAACTGTACACCATTCTGGGCGATCCATTTTTGTAGCGCCGACGGCGTCACCCGCCAAACGTGCAAATGTCACAACATCTGCTTGAGATTTAAATGGGTAGGTGGTGTTGCTTTCATTTAAACCATTTTTGCCATAAGCAAGTTCAATCCATTGACCTGACCCATCGTTATTAAATTTGGCAACATAGAGCTTACCTGCGTTCATATATTTGTCACCAGTCGTATAGCCACCATTTATATCCTTAGCATCCCAAGCAGCCGTTGATACAAATTTATAGATATACTCGCCAGTTGAGTCATCGCCCATATAAAATGCTAATGGTTGACCTACTACGGCACGACAAGCACTGTCTTCATGTGCAAAACGACCAAGTGAAGTACGTTTAACTGGATTTTGACGTCTATCAAATGGATCAATCTCAACCATCCACCCGAATGTATTTGGACCGTTACGATAGTCTTGGGTAGCTTGTGCAGCATTTACGTCGGCATTCCAGCGGTCATATAAGTCTTGTGACTCTACTTGACCAATTGCTGTTTCCCAGCTGTAACGTGAACCAGATCCTGCTTTTAAGCCATAGCGTTTCAGTGCAATAATTTCTTCTGGAGTACGTAACGCGTCATCAGTCGTACTACGAGCAAAGTAACCAATAAAGTTTTCTTCGGTAGTTAAGTATGTGCCCCAAGGGGTATGACCATTACCGCAGTTATTATGGGTACCACGTGTTTTACGGGCAGTCGGTGAGAATCGAGTTGCAAGCAAGCCAGAACCAGCTGCTGCACCTGCAAAATCCATTTCTGTTGATGCTGTAATACGGCGGTTAAAAACAGAACTTTTATCAATTACTACTTTTTGAGTTATTGGATCTTTTTTAATGTGAACAATAGATACGCCATGTGCATTTGTTTCACGAATCACTTCATCTTCAGGGCGGCGTCCATCAACTTTTGTTGGACCTTTTGGGTGAAGGAAGGTCTGGTTGATATATTCGTGATTCATCACTAATAAGCCTTCAGCTGAAACATTCCCATCAAATTTGTCTGTTGAAGTATTTAAACCAAAGAAATGCATGCCGTCATGGCAGTCACCAGAACGTAAAAGGAAGCTTGGGCCAGATGGAATATTGTTGTCATCCCATTCGCCAATATCAGGGTTGATTGAATCACCTAAAGCATAAATGACATTGGCTTCATAACCTTCAGGCACTGTCACAATATCATGTAAATTTTTAGCAACTGGGGTAAATGTGAGTTTTTCTGGTTTTTTATTTGGATCTACAGGTGTAGTTCCGCCATTGTTTGAACCTGAATCATCATCGCTATCATTACAGCCTGTTAAGGTAGAGGCTAAAGTTAGCGCTACAGCACCACTTGCTGCTTTAGTAATTAAACTACGGCGACTGATGTGTTGTTCTAAGATGTCGCGGAAGTGGATATTGTCAGAAGTATTATTATCCAATTCTTGGTCTTCATTATATGGCGTCAGCTCTGTCATGGGAAATTCCTAAGTAAATAAAGAGATTGTTCTAAAATTCTTCATGAGCTTAGTTTGTGAATGTGACGAGGCGTTGACGTTTTGATGATAAGTTAATGAAAAGTTCTGTAATTTTTCATTTAATTTTCATCAAAAGTAAAAGCTGAATGTAAAAACATTAAAGCTGACCTTAGCCAGCTTTAATGTTTAAAGAGGTTATGAAAAATTATTTAGTTGTGACTGAAGGGGCAATTGGGTCGGCTGTAATATAGCCGACGTTAGCACTATAACCATTATTGTAATTTTGGTTAATTAATGCCTTAACATCATCAGGTACACTGCTGCTATCGCCTGGGTGCTGGAAGTTGCTCATGATGTAAGTCCAACCGTTGATTGAATCTACAGCATGTAAACCTGTTGACTCTGCACCTGCTGGTGTAGAAAGTAAACGTGTTAACTCTTTGGTATCTACATTGTATGCCCATAAGAAGTTATTCACGTGGTTACCTGAGTCCTCACCAATGAATAATGTTCGTAAAGTTTCAGAGAACTTCAGATTGTCTGGGCTAGCAATTTTGTCTGGGTTCGCTGTATTACCTAACTTATCTGCTGTAGCAAGATCTTCACCCATTAGTAGCATATATGAGTAAAGTGGAACCCACTCACTATTGATTGCGCTACCCTCATTGTCTGTAAAGCTATTACCTAATTTGTGTGCAAGCACGCCACCAGCAGTAATTTTTTTAGAGAACGCAACATTATGTCCAGCCACATAACCCTTACCGCCAATGACCATTGAATCTTGAATATTAGCTAAAGCAGAGTACGCAATTTTATCTTTAATATTTACGTTAGTACCTTCCATCTTGGTGAACGCCATACTTGCACCTTTTAGTGCTGCATAACGATGTGTTTCCAAGAAAGCGGCCGCTTTTTCCATACCTGGTTTAAGTTTTACCCAAAGCTGTTTCTTTGCCAAAGTGATTTCAGTATAGCTGGCATCATTTGGATTGGTTGTTAAACTTTCCATGATGTCAGTTGATTTGATCCCACCAGCAACTAAATCCTCAATTTCTTTACTTGTCGCATGGCCAAGTTTGATCCATTGAATGCTAGCAGTTGAGGTCTCAGTTAGGGTATTAATGTATTTAGCAACATAGAGCGTACCTGCCGATAAATCTTTTTCTTTATCAGCAACGAACATGAAGAAACCACCGTTGGTGTAGTCATCTCCCATAAGCGCTGTACGGTTGTCTGGCATAACATGGATAAGTTCGTGAGAAATACGACCTAAACAATAGTGCTTTTTAATACTACCCGTACCATCAAGGTTAACTGTTACTTCTGGCAAATGACCGTAGTTATATGGGTTTGCTTTAGTTTCATCACCAAAGAAGTATTTACCAAGATATTTTGGATCTGTACCGCCAATGCCTTGATTGAATGCATCTGGTTCGTATTCTTCACTTGATAAGTGAGTGTTCCAAGGTGATAAGCTAGCACCGCAAGTAATCCATAAACCGTGTACTGGTGCAGTATCAACGTTGAAGTATTTTTTAAGTTCTAGGTGACCTGTTTTTGGGTCTTGATCCAACGTTAAAATTGCAATTGGTGAAGGTAACTGACCGTAAGTATCACCACCTGCTTGGTCTTTTGAGTTGTACTCAAATTGAACAACGTGAAACACTGGGTTTGCTACGCCTTCAACTTTCGCACCTTCTAATTGAATTAGAGATGAACCATCTGGACAGTCTGAAAAGAATTGACGTTCTTTGCCAGCAATTGATTTATCCATAATTGGATTGCCATTAACATCAAAATAACCACCAGCGATAATTGTTCCACCACCGTGCTTTGGTACGCTATCACCTGTTTTAAAGAAGGGTTTATAAGCGAGTTGGTATTCAGTACTGGTTGAATTTTCCCAATCAATTTTTAATTTAGAATTCACTAAAGTAGTTGCGCGATCTGCTGCAGTTGTTGGCGCTGGCATTGCTGTGAATTTTGCATTTTTAAATTTGCTTGGTTGTGGTGTTGGAGTGATTGCTGAACTGTCATCACTATCATTACAACCTGCTAACGTTGCTGCCGTAGCCATCGCTCCTAATGGTAGAAAAGGAATCCCCGAAAACCATTTTAAAATTTCGCGACGCGTTGGTTGAGTAGAAGCAGTTGTCATAAGAAATCCGTAAATTTTGTGGGTATATTTGTTGAGTTGATTCTATGGACTGAAAATGACACTTTTCTTACATTTTTAAGTCACTTTGAAGACAGTTTATTGCTTTGTAGATTAAAAAGTGTTCTACATAAAAAAGCCTGAACTTGGAGGTTCAGGCTTTTTCTTAAAAACTATTTTATTCAGCAGGATGGGCTTTTCTTTTCTCAAGAATTTTACCAAAGAGTAGACCAAGTTCGAAAAGCAACCACATTGGAATTGCTAACATTACCATTGAAATTGCATCTGGTGGTGTAATAAACATCGCTACAAAAAAGCATCCAACAATGATAAAACGTCTTTTTTCAGCAAGGCTTTTTGTATTTACCACACCGATTAAAATCAGTAGAAGCGTCGCGATTGGAATTTCAAAAGTCAGTCCAAAAACTAAAAATAGCTTTAAGCAAAAGCTTAAGTAGCTATTAATATCCGTCATCGGTGCAACAGTTTCAGGCGATACACTAATAAAGAAATGTAAAATTGCCGGAAGGGTAATGTAATATGCAAAAGCAACGCCCGCATAAAATAAGACAATACTACCGATGAGTAATGGCAGTGCTAAATGACGTTCTTTTTGATAGAGCGCTGGACGAACAAATGACCATATTTCATAAAGAATAAATGGCATTGCCAGCACAAGTGCGACAAATAAATTGAGTTTAAAAGGCGCCATGAATGTTGCAGTGACATCGGTTGCAATCATTGACGAGGAGGTCGGAAGTTGCAGCCTCAAAGGTTCAGATAGTAATTGGTAAGTATTATTTCTAAAAGGTAATAAGCAAAAAAATAAAAATAAGGTTACTCCGACAATCCTAAATAAATGACGTCGTAAAACGACCAAATGGCTCATGATTGGCATTTGGTCTAAATTTTCCTGATTATTTACAGTGGTTGAAGGCAGTTGGTTCATACGGCAATCTTCAATTTAACAGGTGATGTCTCTGAAATATCAGTTGATGATGCTAAAGGCATAAATTTTCTAATGTATGGGACTTTATAATGGCCAGATATAGGAAGACATATCCGAATAGGTTGGGGCACTGATTTGATTGCCTCAGCCTTATCTATATTTTCAGAAATATTCTGCTTTTGAATTTCTTCAAGCTGTTGTTGTACTTTACGTTCTAGTGCTTCAATGCGGTTGAGTTCTTCTTGCATTTCTTTTCGAAACTCAGAAAGACGCAACTCTTGATCAATCTCATTTTGCAAATTTGTAATATAACGTTTTAGGCGAACATACCAACGACCAGCAAAGCGTGCAGCTTCTGGAAGTTTATCCGGGCCTAAAACTAAAATTGCAATAATTGCAAAACAGAGTAGCTCTGTCATTCCTACATCAAGCATGGTCGAAAACCTTTAGCTTTTTACTGATGTGCTGTCAGGTGTTTTGACTTGGGCATCAATTGTACGTGGAGTATTAAGAGCAGTAGTCTCATCTTCTTCACGGACTGATTTTTTAAAGTCTTTTACTGCACCGCCTACGTCTTTACCGATATTTTTTAATTTCGACGTACCGAATAATAAAATAACGACAATTGCAAAAATAACGACATGCCAAATAGATAAACCGGCCATGATCTTATACCTCTTTTCAGTTTGCTTTATATCAACAGGTTGCCATGACAGGAATGTGACATTTATATGTCATTTTTAAGACAATGAATGGCTGCCAAAATCTAAAAAGTTAATTTTATAAACTGCATATCTCCTTTTTTTTATTTATACATAGTTTGAAAAGAGTCACTTAAATTACTTGAAATGGAGAGTACATTGCATTTTGAAAAGGTGTAGCATAGCAAGCTGATTTTAATGAGCAAGAGGAGAGAGCGTGGCGCTACTACTGCCTGTATTGGCATTTATCACAGGACTTCTACTTGCTCAGACTTCGATTGCAGAAACTATAAAACCTATTCTCTCAGCTTGGCTTGCACGACTCCTGATTCCGATTGTGATTATTTACAACATGGTATTTTATCAGCCAGGTAGTTTGAGTTTGATGCTGTTTAGCTTCGGTTCAGCATTTCTTATTTTCTTTGCCTATTTAGCTCTATTTAAAGACAGATTATTAGCGCTATGCGTGAGTTATACCAACATGGGGTGGCTTGGTTTTCCTTTTGCTATGGCTTTATTTGGCCCTGATGCTACGGCTCCTATTGTGGCTTTATATATTGGTATGTCTCTTTTTGGAAATGCATGGGCTGTTACGGCAGTCACCACTGCACCACAAAGTAAGCTCAACATATTAAAAAAGGTTTTAACTTCTCCACCATGTATTTCAATATTTTGTGCACTTTTACTTAGGTCATTAGGTGCTCAACATATCGAGCATCCTGCTATACATTGGGTATATGAAGTTGCCAAGTTTGTCATGACATTTGCTGGTATGTGCGTGCTAGGAATGTGGCTACGCCGTACTCGAGTGCATTTGAAAGACTTAATTTACAGTACTAAAGCTCAAGCATTTAAAGTAGTGTGCGGATTTATTCTCTGTGGCTTAACTTATAGATTTTTACCCATTCCAAATATCAGCCAGCAAATTGGAGTGATGTTTTTAATGTTCTGTCTGCCACCAGCAGCGAATATTGTAGCGCTAGAAACACATTATCAAGGAACTGGTAGATCTGCGGCTTATATTGCTTCGGGGACGATTGTGAGTTGTGTGTGTATTGCGATTTATGCTGTTTTTTTGCATTTTTATTTCTAAGAAAGATGGTTAAACCCGACGGCCTTTGAATCGTGGTTATATGCTTATTTTGTGTATGTAGGCAATATTTACTTTTGTTTCGTCAAAAGTAACAAAACCATTTGTCGAACTGACGACACATCCTTGATGTCGCAGTTCGACAGGCGACATCCATGTCGCCTAGCACGATAGCAAATGGCTTTAACGTTAAACTAAAACTGATATAAAGTTTTACTTCTGCAAGCTCTCTTTAAATAACCGCATCGCTTGCCCACGATGGCTAATCTTGTTTTTGTCTTCTTTAGACAATTCAGCGCTAGAAACTTGTAGCTCAGGCAACCAGAACAGTGGGTCATAACCAAAGCCATTTTCTCCACGTGGCGCTTCTAAAATTTCGCCGTGCCAGATGCCTTGGAAAATTTGTGGTAACGGATCTTCAGCGTGAGTGACTAAAGCAAGTACACATACAAACATGCCTTCAATCGCTTCACCATTTTTACGGTATGGCATAAGATCATTTAATAATTTTGCATTGTTAGCTGCATCGTCACCATGCTCTCCAGCATAGCGTGCTGAGTAAATACCAGGTGCGCCGCCTAAGACTGGTACACAAATACCAGAGTCGTCAGCCATAGCAGGTTTACCTGAAATTTTAGAGGCATGACGAGCTTTAATAATGGCATTTTCAATAAAGCTTAAACCATCTTCAATTGCATCAGGAATATTAAGGCGACCTTGAGGAATAATTTCTACTGGTAACTTAAGCTGTTCAAAAAGTTTTTCAAACTCTGCGACTTTACCTTTGTTATTGCTGGCAAGAACTAAACTGCCCTGATCAAACCAATGTGGGGTAGACATAATAAAACCAAACTTTATAGCTAATATCGAACAGCAGTTATGTTACGTGTTTTTTGGAAGAGGATATAGAGAAAAACAAATAGAATATAAAATGGGATAACCTAAACTAAAGCCACCTTGTAGAGCATACAAGGTGGCTTTAGTCGAGTAAGGTTTTTTACGGATGAACCGTTATTATTGTGCTTGAATCCATTTGTCCGCACGGTCACGAGCTGTACGGATTTGTTCTTGGGTTAAGTTCGCGGCTAGAGCAGTTTTCTTACCTTCAGATAGGCTAATCACTTTATTGTCGAGCATGCCATCACGAGTTGAAAGCTCATACCATTGGTAAGCACCAACGTAGTTTTTCTTTTGCTCTTCCATCATCGCAAGGTTATAGCTTGCACGATTATCACCATTGCTTGCTGCTTTTTCAAAATATTTACGAGCCATAGACTCATCTTTTTTAACGCCAATACCGTCGGCATACATGCGGCCTACGTTTAATTGTGCTGGTGATAAACCTTGATCGGCTGCTGCTTTAAACCATGCGAAAGCTTGTTTCTCGTCTTTTGCTACATCTTTACCATATTGGTAATGGGTACCAAGGTAAAACTGTGCGCCTGCTTGACCAGCTTTTGCCGCTTTCTGAAGATCGTTAATCCCCATTGTTGAAAAGCGTGCGGCCTGACTCGCAACCGATTGTGGCTGGGCGATATAATCTGCATGAGCCTGCATACTTAGCAGTCCTGCAAATAGTGTGCTAAATAATGTCTTTTTCATAGTGCACTCACTCGATAAATAGCGACTTCACCAAACAAATTTGGAACATGTTTGCTTAACAGGCTTCCCTGCTGATTTCCATTGACGGCGAGTCGATTAATAATTTGTATCTGATTTTCAGCACATAGTGCTTCGAAATCTTTAAATGTACATAAATGAATGTTGGGGGTGTTATACCACATATATGGTAGAGCATCCGATACAGGCATCATTCCTTTTAATGCAAGAAAAGAGCGAGTCTTCCAATGTGCAAAGTTTGGAAATGTAATAATTGCCTGTTTACCCACACGCACCATGTCTCTTAATAAAACATCGGGTGCATCTACGGCTTGCAAAGCTTGTGCCATAACCACATAGTCAAAGGACTGGTCTGCAAAGCGGCTTAAGCCGAGATTCAAATCTTGTTGAATAATATTTAACCCGCGACTGACGGCAATTGCAATCTTTTCTTGATCAATTTCTAAACCATAAGCACGAATTTGATGCTTTTGACTCATATGAGCGAGTAATTCACCGTCACCACACCCTAAATCGAGTACGCTTGAGCCGGGTTTAATCCACTTTTCTGCTAGTTGTTGATCAATACGCATTAGCTTGCCTCCAGTGATGTCGATTTTAAGTGTTCTTCACCGCCTAAGAAAGCGCGCATGGTTTTGACATACAGTGGAATAGGAAATAAGAACGAGTCATGACCTTGTTCAGCATCAATATCAAGGTAACTTACAGGCTTATGATTGGTAATAAGCGCATCTACAATTTCTTGTGAGCGGCTTGGTGCAAAACGCCAGTCAGTTGTGAACGAGACAATAAGGAACTGGCATTTAGTTTTGCCCATTGCTTCAGTTAAAGAATGACCGTACTCACGTGATGGGTCAAAGTAATCTAAAGCTTTAGTCATGATGAGATAGGTATTGGCATCAAAGTTACGGCTGAACTGTTCACCTTGATAACGTAGATAGCTTTCGACCTGAAACTCGACATCAAAACCGTACATAAATTTGCCAGATTTTAAATCACGGCCAAATTTTTGTTTCATGGCTTCTTCTGAAAGATAGGTGATATGACCTACCATGCGAGCCAGAATTAGTCCACGTTTCGGGTAACTATCATTTTCTAAATAACGGCCATGATGGAAATCTGGATCAGACAAGATTGACTGACGAGCAACCTCATTAAATGCAATATTCTGTGCTGAAAGCTTTGGTGCACTGGCAATAATCACACATTTTTGCAGGCGGTCAGGGTAGTCTACAGACCATTGTAGTGCTTGCATGCCTCCTAATGATCCACCAACCACTGCATACCAGACATCTACACCTAGACGGTCCGAAAGCATGGCTTGTGTTTTGACCCAGTCACGTACCGTTACTAATGGAAAATCAGGTCCATATGGGCGATTGTCATTTTCAGGGTTTGGTGAGGTCGGGCCAGTTGAGCCATTACAGCCACCAATATTATTTAGCGAAACTACAAAAAACTTATTCGTATCAATTGCCTTACCCGGGCCAATACAACTATCCCACCATCCAGCTTTTTTATCATCTTCGTGGTGATAACCCGCTGCATGATGATGTCCGGAAAGAGCATGACAGATTAAAATTGCATTTGATTTATCAGCATTTAAAGTGCCGTAAGTTTCGACCATTAGTTCAAAACGTGGCAAAACACGATCACATTCAAGGTGTAATGGTTCTTCAAATTGGAACTTTTGCGGAGTGACTAACCCCACTGAATCAGCTGGAAAAGACACGGGAACATTTCGCCTTTTAAATCTTTCAGGAATAAAAAGAAAGGATACCAAGCTAGGTATCCTTTCCAAAGTCTTTTTTTTAATTAAACAGCGGCGGCAACAACCTGATCTGTACTTAAAACACCTTGATCAATCAAACGGTTGGTACACGCAATAATTGCTTCAATGGATGAGGTGACTGTGTTGTCATGAACACCGGCACCAAACGAACCTTTACCAGTACCTTTTACTTGAAGCTCAATTAAGGTTAATGCTTTCGCATTTGCACCAGAACTAATACTACGTTCTTCATAGTTCAATACGTCAATTGGTAATTGAAGAGCATTTAAGAACGCAGAGATTGGCCCGTTACCTTCACCGCGAAGTTGTTGAGTTTCACCTTCGACATCCACATCAAGTTCGATAATCTGAGTACCGTTAATGTCAGATAATTTGTAGTTTTTAACTGTGTAATGATGGTTTTTCACATCAACATAAGTGTCTTTAAATAAGGTCCAGATTTCTTTGGCATTAATTTCAGTACCGTTCTCATCAGCATATTGCTGAACAACTTGGCTGAATTCGATTTGCAAACGACGTGGCAACACAACGTTGTAGTTTGATTCTAATAAATAAGCAATACCACCTTTACCAGACTGACTGTTTACACGAATTACAGCATCGTAGTCGCGGCCCAAATCTTTTGGATCGATTGGTAAATAAGGCATATCCCAGATTTCTTCATTTTTCTGGTATTCGAAACCTTTTTTGATCGCATCCTGATGTGAACCGGAGAATGCAGTAAATACCAAGTCACCTGCATATGGATGACGTGGGTGTACCGGTAAGCCAGTACATTCTTCAACCGTTGCAATCACTTCATTAATGTTAGAGAAATCTAACTCAGGTGCTACACCTTGGGTATACATGTTCAATGCAATTGCTGCAACGTCAACGTTACCTGTACGTTCACCATTACCAAACACACAGCCTTCAACACGGTCAGCACCCGCCATAATGGCAAGTTCTGATGCAGCAATACCACAGCCGCGGTCATTGTGGCAGTGAACAGAAATGATTACGCCATCACGACGTGCCAAATTACGATGCATCCATTCAATTTGGTCTGCATAAACATTTGGTGTAGAAACTTCTACAGTCGCTGGCAAGTTTAAAATCACTTTATGATCTGGACGTGCATCCCAGATTTCTGTGACGGCATCACAGACATCTTTAGCGACTTCTAATTCAGTTGCAGAGAAACATTCTGGACTGTATTGGAAAATCCAGTCAGTTTGAGGATATTGAGCCGCATACTCTTTAACTTTTTGAGCAGCATTAATTGCTAATTGTTTTGCGCCATCAACATCTACATTCAACACCTTTTGACGGAAGGTTGGAGAGTTCGAGTTATAAATATGTACAATCGCTCGTTTAGCACCTGCCAAAGATTCAAAAGTACGTTCAATTAAATGGTCACGTGCTTGAACCAAAACCTCAATGTATACGTCATCAGGAATATGATTTTCTTCGATTAACATGCGAGTAAAATCGAAATCAATTTGAGATGCTGAAGGGAAACCGATTTCAATATGCTTAAAACCAATTTTCACAAGCATTTTGAACATTTTGAATTTTTGTTCCATGTTCATTGGTTCAAAAATTGCTTGGTTACCGTCACGTAAATCTGTACTCATCCAGATTGGCGCTTTTGTAATTTCTTTATTTGGCCATTGGCGATCTGGTAAATCCACACGCTGGTACATACGGCGGTATTTTTTGCTAGGGTCAGCCAACATCATGAGAAAACTCCTTGTCTCGTAGCGCGGTTGCTCTGGATATATTTAAAAGGCAACGTCTCTACTTAATATATGGTATCTAATTCAGAAAAATTAAAGGTAATTTCAAAGTGTTGCTTTAAAAAGCAGACAAAATTTTTATACGCGCGCTTGGCGCAGCATCAGGAGTTGCAGATGATGTCTTGCTTGAGTAGGCTGGGCAAACAAGTAATTCGTTTTCATCTCTAGACCGTGAAATAATAAGTTTGGTGGTTTGCAGGTAATCTTGTTATTTAGATATATCACATCTAAACAATGATTACACCTTGTGCGAAATTCTTATCATAATTTTAGTTAAGTTGTTTAGAAAATAATTTTCTAATTTTGCGCTGTTTTGTTTTTTGTGGGAAATAATTTTCATATTTTTGCCTTATTAAGGTAAAAAAGATTATCTGGTCTTAAAAAGGCAAAAATAAATATAGTTACAGTTCTGACCACATACGGATTAAATTATGATAAATGTTGGTCAGCTTCATGACTTCTGAGTAGTTATCACCGTGTGATTTACGTAGTTCTCGAATGCTCTCATCAAGATTAAATAAAAGGTGGCGTTTACTATCGTCACGGACCAAACTTTGTACCCAGAAAAAAGAAGCAAAACGAGTACCTGAGGTAATGCTACTGACTTCGTGCAGACTAGTAGACGGGTAGAGCACGACATCACCTGCTGGTAATTTAACTTCGTGATAACCATAAGTGTCTTCAATCACTAGGTCACCACCTTCATATTCATCGGGTTCACTTAAAAATAATGTACAAGATAAATCAGTGCGGAGCTGCTCTGAAGTTCCACGAATAAGGCGAATTGAGTTATCTACATGGAAACCAAAGCTTTCATGTTCATCATAACGATTAAAAAGCGGTGGAATAATTTTGTGGGGTAGGGCTGCAGCCTGAAATACTGGATTTTGCCAAATTTCTTTGATGACGAGATCACTTAAATGATGAGTAAGCGGGTCCTGTTCTGAAAGTTGCTGATTTCTTTTCACTGAAGCAGACAAGGTGCCGGCAGTCACTTTTCCACCTACCCAATTGGCGTCTTCCATGAGCTTACGAAACTCGGCAACTTGCTCTTTGCTTAAAACATTGGGGATATGATGAATCACGGCAAACACCTTTTAAATAGATACTTCATTTGTAAAAATAGCCTCATGACGAGGCTATTTTATATGAACTTTAATTAATTCCATAAATAAATTATGGAATTTAACTTTAGTACTTAAAGTTAATCGCTAAGACAGCATTACGGCCATTACCTTCAAACGCGTAGTGAGCTGCATGCGCACTAGTAAAATAGCGCTTATCAGAGATATTGTTGATATTAAGCTGCAAATTCACATTCTTATTAACATCATATTTAGCCATAGCATTGTAAATGGTATAGGTTGGCAGATATTTCGGAGCAGTTGTGTTCACAAAAACTTGATCGCGATATTCAACACCAGCACCTAGAGTCAATTGAGGCATTACTCGGTAAGTAGACCATAGGGTAGCACTGTTTTTCGCTACAAATGGGAGAGGTTTACCTTCTTGAGCAACTGCATTATAGGCAGCTTCGGTAATTTCACTATCTAAATAGCTATAGCCTGTAGAAACATCCCACTTATCGGTAATTTTTCCGTTCAGACTAATTTCAAATCCATCAACTTTACTTTTACCTGCATTGGCAGTCGTAGTAGGGTCAATTTGGATACGTGTATTTTGCTTTTCAGTACGGAAAAATGCTGCTGTTAAGTTCGCACGGTTATTAAATAAGTCCCATTTTGTACCTAACTCGAAAGTACGTGCTTCTTCTGGCTTGAGAGCATTTGCACTCGCACTTGCAGTACCTGAGTCGCTAATAGAATCTGAACCTGTGTCACCCTCAGCAAGCACGCCTACTGGGTTTGCTGACGTAGCATAGCTTAAATAAATACTACCATCTTCTGTTGGTTTAAAAACTAAACCAGCTTGGTAAGAGAAGTAATCTGTATCGCTTTCTAATTTATCACCAGCTTTATGAGGAGTACGTCCACTTACGTCCTTATTATATTTTTTCTCAGTTTCAAATTTATCCCAACGAACGCCTAGGTTAAGTAACCATTGTGGATTAAATTCGATACTATCTAAAGCATACACGCCTACATTATGACTACGAGTGGTCGATTGTGCTGTGATAGATCCACGCTTATCTGTGAAGGCACCATTTCCAGGATTATTTAAACTCGTACACCAGCCATTTGCCACAGCAGCAGCTGAAGTACAGTTTTGAATATTGCTGTCTAAAATGGTCGATGTGGTTTCACCAGCAGCATTAGTAAAAGTATGTACACCTTGGTCAGTTTCTTGGAAGCTCCACTCGGTACCAACATTAAAAGAATGCTTTAAGCTACCTGTGTTGAATTTACCTCTTAAAGAAAGCTGATCGCTATAAGCATCGCTATCTAAGATACGGCTTAACGCACGGCGAGCGATTGTGCCTCTGTAAATGTTACCCTTAGAGTCATCAGCATTCGTATAAACATAATCAGATTTAGATTTGTTGTAGGTTGCTATATTAGACAAGGTAAGATTTTCATTAAAATCATGTTCCAACTTAAACGTACCAATGTGGTTTTCACGTTTGTCGAAATCACGCGCTTTCCAGCCATAGTAGGTTCCAGCTTTTACGTCAACAGGCTTGCCGTCACCAGGAGTTACAGTAACCCCAACTGGAGGTTTGGTTGGGTTTGCATTATTAAATGGAATACCTGCATCAGGTTCATCATTACTACGTAAATAGTAGTAGCTCAGTGTTCCGTGAGTTGCAGTATCTAAGCCAAATGCAAGACTTGAGGCAATACCGGCACGGGCATATTCTGCACCATTACTTTGACCAGCTTTTTCATTTTCGTGACCCATGATAACTACACGACCAGCAATGCCATTTCCAAAGTCTTTGTTGGCATCAAGTTGGATATGACGATAGTTATCAGTACCGCCTTGGATACTGCCTTGATAAACGTCACCTTCATGAGCAACTTTAGGAATTAAGTTAATACTTCCGCCAACGCTACCACCACCACCAAGAGCAGAAGAAGAGCCTTTGATGACTTCTACTTGTTCAATGGCAAACATATCGCGATTTTGAGACGTTGTATTACGAACACCATCAACATAAATAGAAGATTGACCGCTATAACCACGAATGTAAGGCATATCTGTAAACGGGGTACCACCTTCACCAGCACCTAACGTAATACCAGGTTCATAGCGTAACGCTTCGAGTAGGGTATTAGAGTTTGTATCTTTAATTAATTTTTGAGAAAGGATAGAGACTGATTTTGGTGTGTCTTTGAGAGGAACTACGAATTTAGAGTTTGCAGACTGATCTACTTTTAAAGATTCTTCTTGAGTCGCTTTAGCATGAATTGTTGGTAATTGTGAAACTGCTTCTTGCGCGATGGCTGTTGTTGCAATCATTGATAGCGATGAAGCTATTGCAGAAGAAACAATTTTTTTACGTGTTCTAATCAAAGACATAACTTCAGGACTCTAAAACTAAAAGGTTATGCGAATAATAATAATTCTTATTTATATGTACAGTTTGTGTTAATTGGATTTGCCAATTGAATTATGAAGAGAAAATGAATAATTGAATGGTAAATTGTACTTTTGTGTAGCTAATCTACTGATTATTGGTAATTGTTTGTTAAAGCGATTAAATTCAAAGTTTAATTGTAATTTTAGATTTATAAAGAATAACTAAAAAATTAGTTTTACTTAAGTACTTATGAAAAATATTTAAAGAATCATAAAATTACTGTGAAATTTACTAGAATAATGTCCTTCACTTACATCAAGTGATCGGTTAATTTTGTATATCTTGAAAGTTGTCATATAATACAGCACTTTTTTAAAAACTGTTCCTACTAACTAATTTTTATCGAGGAAGCCATGCAAGTAACGACTGAAGCGGTTTCGGGCGTTGCCCGTCGTTTAAATGTGTCTGTACCGACGAGCCGTATTAACGAGCAATTTGAAGCTCGTTTGAAGCGCACTGCCAAAACTGTGAAGATCAACGGCTTCCGTCCAGGTAAAGTACCTGAAAACGTTGTTCGTCGCGAATACGGTGCAAGCATTTATCAAGAAGTTGTAAATGACATCATTCGTGATAGCGTTTTTGAAGCAATTCAACAAGAAAAAATCAATGCGGTAGGTATGCCGAACATTGAGAAAGTTGAACATAAAGAAGACGCTTTAGTTTTTGAAGCAACTGTAGAAGTTTATCCAGAAGTTGAAGTAAAAGCATTTGACGGCTTAGAAGTTGAACGTAAATCAGCTGAAATCAAAGACGCTGACGTTGACGCTATGATCGAAAACTTGCAAAAACAACGTCAAACTTGGGCTGTAACCAAGGGTATGGCGAAAAAAGACATGCAAGTGACTTTTGACTTTGAAGGCACTATCGATGGTGAGAAGTTTGAAGGCGGTTCTGCTGAAGACTTTAAACTTGTGTTAGGTTCAGGTCGTATGATCCCTGGCTTCGAAGATGGCATCATTGGCATGAAAGCTGGTGAAGAGAAAGTAATTGACGTTACTTTCCCTGAAGATTACCAAGCTGAAAACTTGGCTGGTAAAGCAGCTCAGTTCAAAATCACTGTGAAGCAAGTTGAAAAATCTAAACTTCCAGAAATTGATGCTGAATTCTTAAAAATCTTCGGTGTAACTGAAGAGGAAGGCGTTGAGAAGTTAAAAGCTGACGTTCGTAAGAATATGGAACGTGAAGTTCGCAATGGTTTACGTAACCAAGTTAAACAAGCTGCTTTTGATGCTCTTGTTGCTGCGAATGAAGTTGAAGTTCCAACTGCAATGGTTGCTCAAGAAATTGACCGTCAACGTCAACAAATGGTTCAACAGTTCACTCAACAATTTGGTGGTGCAGGCGCGCAATCTTTTGACAAGAGCATGCTTCCTGACGAATTGTTCAAAGAACAAGCAGAACGTTCTGTTAAGCTTGGCGTATTGGTAAGCAAAGTTTTAGCTGATGCTAAACTTGAAGTTGATCAAGCTCGCGTTGATGCTTACATTGACGACATGGCTTCTTCTTACGAAGATCCAACTGAAGTGATTGAATACTTCAAAAATGATGCTCAACAACGTGCTCAAATCGAAGCAGTTGTATTAGAAGATCAAGTTGTTGATCACATCCTAGCTGGTGCTAAAGTGACTGACAAAGCTGTATCTTATGATGACTTATTGAAAGAACAACAAGCTCGCCGTATGGGCTAATCTTTTAAGAAGTCAGAAAAAGGCGCCGAAGGCGCCTTTTTTGTTTTTCATTATGTGGTCAATTTGAGTGCGGCATTAAGTACTTAGGTATAAATAATATAATATTTCAGTGCGAACCTTTTGCAATTTGAGAAATTATCCCGCATATTGTTGCCATAGGTTAAGTCACAAAAAATTTAGGAATAAATAACGTATGTATGTTCCAACAATTGAAAATGCTTTAGTTCCTGTTGTGGTTGAACAATCTTCTCGCGGCGAACGTTCTTTTGATATTTATTCACGACTTTTACGTGAGCGCGTCATTTTTTTGACAGGTGAAGTTGAAGATAACATGGCAAATCTGATTGTTGCCCAAATGTTGTTTTTAGAAGCTGAAAATCCTGATAAAGATATCCACCTTTATATTAACTCTCCAGGTGGATCTGTGACAGCGGGTATGGCCATTTATGACACGATGCAGTTTATTAAGCCTGATGTTGTGACATATTGTATGGGTCAAGCTGCTTCAATGGGTGCATTCTTATTAAATGCGGGTGCTAAAGGCAAACGCTATTGTTTGGAAAATGCCCGTGTCATGATTCATCAACCATTGGGTGGTTTCCGTGGTCAAGCATCGGATATTGAAATCCATGCGCGTGAAATTCTCTTTATTAAAGAGCGCTTGAACCGCTTAATGGCAGAGCATAGTGGTCAAGACTATGAAACCGTTGCTCGTGATACTGACCGTGATAACTTTATGACAGCCCAAGCTGCTAAAGAATATGGTCTGGTTGATCAGGTGTTAAGTAAGCGTCCATAAGGACCTTCTTATATAAATAACTTGAGATGTTGAAAAAGATCTCCATTTAGTTATTTATGCAGTGCATCTTGCCCTAATATTTAAGATTCTATTTGTGGAGTGAATATGTCCGAACATCCTCAAGGACAAAAACATTGTTCATTTTGCGGTAAAACGCAGTCTGAAGTCGGGAAACTGATTGCAGGTGAGGACGCATATATTTGTAATGAATGTGTGGATGTCTGCTTAGACCTTGTACAAACCAGCCAACAGGTTGAAGCAGGTGACTGGGCGAGTAAGGCATTGCCAAAACCACATGAAATACGTGCTGCGCTTGATCAATATGTTATTGGTCAAGATCTTGCCAAAAAGACATTATCTGTTGCGGTTTATAACCATTATAAACGCTTAAAAGTTGGTCATAATGGCCATGTGTCTAAAGAAGTAGAAATTGCTAAAAGTAATATCTTACTGATTGGACCTACTGGCTCAGGTAAAACTTTACTTGCGCAAACATTAGCTCGCCTTTTAGATGTTCCATTTGCGATGGCAGATGCAACAACATTAACCGAAGCTGGTTATGTGGGTGAGGATGTTGAAAATATTGTGCAAAAGCTTTTGCAAAAAGCAGACTACGATGTAGAGAAGGCTCAGAAGGGCATTATCTATATTGATGAGATTGATAAGATTACTCGTAAATCTGAAAATCCATCAATTACGCGTGATGTATCTGGTGAAGGTGTACAACAAGCATTATTAAAAATGATTGAAGGTACAGTTGCTTCGATTCCGCCTCAAGGTGGTCGTAAGCATCCACAGCAAGAGTTTATCCAAATTGACACCTCAAATATCTTATTTATTTGTGGTGGTGCATTTTCTGGTTTGGAGAAAATTGTACAACAGCGTCAAGAGAAAGGCGGTATTGGTTTTACAGCTGATGTTAAAAACAAAGATGAAACCAAAAAGCTTGCTGAATTGTTCCGTCAGGTTGAGCCAACTGACTTAGTGAAATTTGGTTTGATTCCAGAATTCATTGGCCGTTTACCAGTGATTGCGACACTTGAAGAGCTAGATGAAGAAGCTTTAATGCAAATTTTGACTGAGCCAAAAAATGCATTAACTCGCCAGTATCAATATCTTTTCACTATGGAAAATGTTGATCTGATCTTTGAAGACTCTGCATTGCGTGCTGTTGCTAAAAAAGCGCTTGAACGTAATACGGGTGCGCGTGGTCTGCGTTCTATTATGGAAAACGTACTGCTTGAAACTATGTATGATTTACCAAGTCGTACAGATGTTGGAACAGTCATTATCAATGAAGCAGTTATTAATGGTGAAGCAGAACCTGTTTATCAGGCTGAACGCCAACCTAAAGAAGCTGCAACGCATGAAAGTGTTGCTAAGGCAGATTTAAAGGTTATTGATTCGAAGTCTGCATAGATTTCATTCATCTAAAAAGCATGAATCGCGTTAGTGATTCATGCTTTTTTTGTTTTCAATTTATATGGGTAGTGTTAATCTTAAAATACAAAATACGCATAGTTTTGCGGTGTAAAAAATAAATCAAAAACAAAACGCTTTGAGGGATGCCATGCGTTATTTAATCGTATCTTTGTGCTGTGCTGGACTATTTGTGGGCTGTCAAAGTTCATCTCATTTAGAAAAAAATCCGAGTGAATTGACCGCGACTCTACCTAAAGTTGATGTTGAAAAAGAACCTGGTTTATTAGATCAATATCATTTAGGCGGCTTTACCGTGGGAGGGTGGGTCAACCAAAAATTGGGTCAGACTTTTGCTCCAATCAAACCACAAAATGAACAGGCTGCTGTAGTTTATTTATATCGACCGGACACAAAATGGAATCGTCAAGAAATTGCAGCGATTAATCTCTTTGTGAATGGTAAGCGCATTCCGAGTCTATTACATAATCATTATTACTGGATTGAGTTACCAGCAGGAACGTATCGTCTTTCAGCAAGTCGCCCTTTACTTGGTATCCATTTTCAAGAACCAAAATATATTGATATTACTGTTGAGGCAGGAACGTCTTATTATTTGAAATATGATGAAGAAAATAAAATGGACCGAAGTGAACATACTGGTCCATTTATGTTAATGCAAGACAATATTGGACGTAGAGAGATAGCATTTACCGAGCTTAAATCTTCTAGCTACAACTTTGTTGCTGAAGATACTTCAGGAAAGGTCCGTCATAAACCACAAGAATTAAAGCCAGCCAAATATGATGAGAAATCAGATGTACATCTGATTAAACCATTTAAATTATGGAATCCTTTAACTTGGTAATGAGCTGCAAAAGATAAAGAAAAGTTAAGACTTTTCTTTATCTTTCATTAATGGTGCAAGAATTTTAAGCATTTCTTCTTGCATATGATCTCGTGCTTTAGGGTCATTAAACGTTTGCTGTCCCAACTCCATCATATATTCTGAAATTTGTCCCATAATCTGTACGTTCTTGCGTGTAATTGATTGGCCTTCTGGGGTTTTTAAAAATTTCAGATTAGCCTGAATTTCCTCTTCAGTATAAGTCTTTAGGTAAATATCCTGTAAGGCTTGGGTGGTTTTTGGGTTGCTAATGAGCTGATTGCTCGAATCTTTTAAGAGAGAACCTAACTTCTTCGCGGCCTCTTTTTCTTTTGGACCTAAAGTTTTGATACCCGTGATATTGCTAACGATCTGTTCTGCCTGTTGATCATAGTAAGGCGTTAATTCATCAATTGATTCTTTAAGCAGGTAATCAATTTGGCTCATTTGCATGAGTTCTTTAACTGAACTTAACTTGGCAGGAGAGGCAAACAAGCTTGTGGTAATACAGCTTAGACAAAGGCTGATTGAGAGATTTTTAAGAATAGGGCGAATAGTCATGAAATGACCTATATTCAATATTTGGCGAGAGGGTGCTTTCATTAATAGCACAGATTGACAAACTAATTGTTACAATTCTTTTCAGATTTTAAAATAAAAAAAGAATGCATAAAAAAAGCACCGAATTCGGTGCTTTTCTTGATTAGCCAGCTGCTGCATCGACTACTGGAATTTTTCCAATTTTCGCTTGCCAGATTTTTGGAGCTACTGCGTGAATTGAAGTACCGTTTACATCAACTGCAACAGAAACAGGCATATCTTCAACTACGAATTTGTAGATGGCTTCCATACCTAAGTCTGCAAACGCAACAACTTCAGCTTCACGAACAGCTTTAGATACGAGGTAAGCTGCACCACCAACTGCCATTAAGTAAGTTGCTTTGTTGTCTTTGATTGCTTCAATTGCTGTAGGACCACGATCAGCTTTACCAATCATACCGAATAGACCAGTATGCTCGAGTACTTTACGTGTGAATTTATCCATACGTGTTGCAGTTGTAGGACCAGCAGGACCAACGACTTCATCACCCACTGGATCAACAGGGCCAACGTAGTAAATAAATTTACCTTTAAGATCAACTGGTAATTCTTCACCGTTGTCGATCATTTCAACCATACGTTTGTGCGCAGCATCACGACCTGTGTACATTGTTCCGCTAAGAAGTAATGTATCACCCGGTTTCCAAGAGTCCATTTCTTCTTGTGTAATGGTATCAAGGTTTACGCGTTTAGATTGTGAAGAGTCCCAAGTTACAGATGGATAATCTTCAAGTTTTGGTGCTTGAATATGAGCTACACCTGTACCATCAAGCTGGAAGTGAGCATGACGAGTAGCAGCACAGTTAGGAATCATACCTACTGGTTTACCAGCAGCATGACATGGGTAATCTTTAATCTTAATATCAAGAACAGTCGTTAAACCGCCTAGGCCTTGAGCACCAATACCAAGTGCGTTTACTTTTTCAAAGATTTCGATACGAAGCTCTTCGATTTTGTTCTCTGGTCCACGGCGAAGTAATTCGTCCATATTGATTTCTTCCATGAGTGCTTCTTTAGCAAGCATCATGGCTTTTTCAGCAGTACCACCAATACCAATACCGAGCATACCAGGAGGACACCAGCCTGCACCCATAGTTGGAACGGTTTTAAGTACCCAGTCAACAATCGAGTCAGATGGGTTAAGCATCGCAAGTTTAGATTTGTTTTCTGAACCGCCACCTTTAGCAGCAACAGTAATATCTACTTTATTACCCGGAACGAGTTTGTAGTGAATTACAGCAGGGGTATTATCTTTTGTGTTTTTACGACCAAATGCAGGGTCAGCAAGTACAGATGCACGAAGAACGTTACTGTTTTCAAGGTAACCTTGGCGAACACCTTCATTTACTGCATCGTCTAAGCTCATCGTTAAATCAAATTTAACATCTAAGCCCACTTCAAGGAAAACGTTAACAATACCAGTATCTTGGCAAATTGGACGATGACCTTCCGCACACATGCGAGAGTTAATTAGAATCTGTGCAATTGCATCCTTTGCGGCTTTGTTTTCTTCGCGATCATAAGCACGGCTCATCGCTTGGATAAAGTCTTGCGGGTGATAGTACGAAATAAACTGTAGGGCGTCCTTGATCGATGTAATCAAGTCATCTTGTTTGATAATCGTTGTCATACCAGAAAATCTCTTGAGCGGGCTGTTAGCTAGCGGGCTAAATTATATGACAAAAAGACAGTGTTGTGGGAGATTGGTTGATCTTTTGACCGAAAGTCGCATAAGAACATATTGATGTGATTTAAAAGAGATAGATCGGAAAATTATTTATTTTTGAATGACTAAAATAAAAAAAAGCCATTTGAGCGGACATCAAATGGCGAGAGGTAGTAAAGGTTAATTATATTAATTATTTGGCGGCGGCTTGCTGTTCTGCCTGAATTGCCGTTAACGCAATGGTAAAGACGATGTCATCTACCAATGCGCCGCGAGACAAGTCATTTACTGGTTTGTTGAGGCCTTGCAGCATTGGACCTACACTGACTACATTTGCAGCACGTTGTACCGCCTTATAAGTTGTGTTGCCTGTATTTAAGTCTGGGAAAATAAATACATTTGCGCGGCCAGCAACGCGTGAGTCTGGTGCCTTTTGACGTCCTACGCTTTCAACTGAAGCTGCATCGTATTGAAGTGGACCATCAATCAGTAAGTCCGGGCGACGTTGCTGCGCAATTTGAGTTGCTTGCTGTACTTTTTCAACATCAGCGCCTGTTCCGGAAGTACCAGTTGAGTAGCTGATCATGGCAATACGCGGGTCAATTCCAAAAGCTTTCGCTGAGTCAGCAGACTGAATTGCAATTTCAGCAAGTTGCTCTGCTGTCGGGTCTGGATTAATCGCACAGTCGCCATATACATAGACTTCATCTGGTAAAAGCATAAAGAATATTGATGAAACCAATGAATATTCAGGGGCTGTTTTGATGAGCTGGAATGCTGGGCGAACCGTATTTGCCGTAGTGTGTATCGCCCCTGAAACTAAACCGTCGACTTGATCTAAGGCTAACATCATGGTGCCAAGCACTACGGTATCTTGAAGTTGTTCTTTCGCTTGAAGCTCGTTGAGTTTACCTTTACGTAGCTCAACCATTGGTGCAACGTATTGATCACGAATACTATCGGGGTCGACAATTGCCAATTCGGCAGGTAATTCAATACCGCGTGCTTTTGCAACATCGTGCACAGCATCTGGTTTAGCTAACAAAATACAGTCAGCAATACCACGTGCCTGACAAATTGCCGCAGCTTGAATGGTGCGCGGTTCATCACCTTCAGGTAGTACAATCCGTTTTTTAGCTGCAATTGATTTTTGCACCAGTTCATGACGGAAAGCCGATGGCGACAGGCGAGGGGTAGCGGCATTGTTGCTGTGCTGCTTAAGCCATTCGACATCAATGTGACTTGAAACAAATCGAGTCACTTGCTCAGCACGTTCAGTATCATCTGTTGGAATTTCATTACCAAAATTAGATAAACGCTGTGCAGTTTCAAGTGTGTTTAAACGGGTATGTAAAATCGGTAACCCTTGTTTAATTGCACTTTGACAAAATTCTAAAAGCTCTGGTGCTGGCGCTTCTCTTTCGGTAAGGACTAAACCTGCCAGAGGTATACCGTTGCTGGTTGCTAAGCTACTTGCAAGTAAAACGTCGGTACGCTCAGATGCGCTAATAATTAATTCGCCTGCAATAAACTTATTCAGTTCATATTCAATGCTTGAAGCAATTAAACTTGAATGCAAAATACGACGTGTTTTAGCTTCACCTTGATGTACCCATTGCCCATCAATGACATTTGCAATATCAAGTGTTCTAGGTACGCTTAGCGTGTTACTAAATGGGACTAAACCAATGATTGGTAAATCACTAGAGCCAAAATAACGATTATATTTTTGCAGCTCACTTGTAAATTTCGCGATTTCTTCAGTTGGTCGTAACGATGGATCAAACGCAACAGGAATTTGAGCTGTTTCTTCGGTTAATCCACGGGTACGCATAAACAGTACGCCAGCAGTACGATTTGATGTTGCACCACCAAACTGACGTAAATGAGCATCTACTTTTTCTGCTGCTTTTTTCGGGTTTTGAATATCTGCTGTGCTGACCAGCACGACTTCTGCATCAAGTGCTTGTGCAAGACTTGCGTTGAGCTCACTGGCAAAATGGTCTTGTCCGTTTGGTAATAAGCCTTCCACAATAATGACATCATGGTCTGCTGCCACACTACGATGAAGGCTAACCGCTTCTTCAAGTAATTCATCTACTTCCCCAGCGGCAATAAGCTGAGTTAATTTTTCATGCGAAATAGATTGAACGGTTTTACTTTGAAATAAATGACCAAATAATGAAGTTGTTCGGTCAAGATGCTCTTGGTCTTCTTGAGAAAATGGTTTTAAAAAGCCAGCTTTAATCCCGTTGCAATCAAGTGCGTAAATCATACCTAAGCAGGCAGAGGTTAGGCCAACCCCTTCGCCTGTAGGAATCAATAAAATTGTATTCATATAAACCTATAAATAAACGAATATCGAGTTTTCGCTAGGATCTGATTAAGCAAGGCTTGCTACAGATGCTGTATTTTCTGCCGCTTCAACAACTTGACGAGTTTCTTTGGCAATACGGCCTTCTTCGTCTGTAGGAATGACCCAAATTTGAGGACCTGTTCCATTGTCGATTCGACCTTCGGTGCCACGCTTTAAGTTATTGTTTTGATCTTTATCAAGCTGCAAACCAAAATGAGGTAAATAAGCTAAGGTTTTTTCACGAATATAGGCTGAGTTCTCGCCAATACCGCCCGTGAAGATTAAGCCGTCTAAAGTTGGTAAACCACAGCTTAATGCAGCAAGTGATTTTGCAAGGCGATAGCTAAACACTTCAATTGCAAGACAAGCATCTTCATTACCATTTTCAGCCGCTTCAATCACTGTACGCATGTCGTTAGACAATTGCGATAAGCCAAGTAAGCCACTTTCGTTATTTAAAACTTTATCAATTTTTGCTAAGTCCCAACCGAGGTTTTTGGCAAGGAAGCTGTGTAAGCTTGGATCAACGTCACCACTACGCGTTCCCATTACCACACCTTCAAGTGGAGTAAGACCCATAGAGGTATCAACACTTTGTCCATTCCATACTGCGCAAGTTGAACTGCCGTTTCCTAGGTGCGCTGTTAACCATCCACCCTTTTTCAGGTTACCTGCTAGCTCACTCGCTTTGTCAGATACATAAGCATGGCTTGTACCATGGAAGCCATAACGGCGGACGTTGTGGTCAGTATATAAAAACTTAGGAATTGCATAACGGTATGCATGTGGTGGCATGGTTTGATGGAAGGCAGTGTCGAATACGGCAACTTGAGGTAATTCAGGAAATAGACGTACGGTTGCGTCAATACCAATTAAATGTGCTGGGTTGTGAAGTGGGGCTAAAGGTGTCGCAGCACGAATACGTTCGATAATTTCAGGAGTGAGTAATTCTGCTTTGGTTAAACTGCCACCGTGTACAACACGATGTCCGATTGCCTGCGGTTTGTAGTTGGCAAGACGTGCAAGTAAAGTTTCTAAAGCTTTGGCATGGTCAGCATAAGGGATTGAAAGTTCAAGTGGTTCACCACCTACTGTAATTCCCTTAATACGAGCATCAGCTGCCCCCAAGTTTTCTGCTAAACCGTAAATACGATCTTCACGACGCTCTGAAACCAGTGCGTATTTAATAGATGAAGAGCCGCAATTGATAACTAATACTGATGTAGCCACGTTGAAATACCCAAGTCCTGATTTAAAATAGTTTTCCTAACTTCCTGTTCAAGATGTATTATTTTTTGATACAGATTGAACGGGTTGTCATGTTTTAGCATGTGTTGTTTTTCTGTCCAAGATAGACTTTAGCCCATTAGACTTAAGAACTATCGACCATCAAATTATTTGCAACTAATATCTGTCCAGTATAAAGCTTAACCACTGTATTCCTTGTTTTTTTGTAGAAGAATTAAACAGTTTTTTGTATATATTTATGAAAGGTAAATTTTGAATTAATGTAATTTTCAAATATTCGGTATAAATTTTTAAAAGAAAAAGAATTGCTGTTATTTTAATCAAACCCGATGGATATATTACAAATAATATACGTAACTGGAATTAAATTTTAATCGCTTATATATAAGTTAAAAAGAATAAATCATAAACATTTTTAATATAAAACTTATTATAAAAAGTCGGTATCTGTACATTTATAAAGATATTTCATTGCATTGATATTATGAGAATTTTCTCATAGTTTTTAGAGTGTAATATACCTGTAAATATAGTCCAAAATAAAACCCTTCACTTGTTTATAACTTAAACATTATTTGTCTTTAATACTCATGCTTGGGTATTCCCGTAAAGTTGACTAGGGCTTGCATGTCGCTTTTTGCCTTAATAATATTGTTCCTCCCCCTTACCAAATGATTATGAAATATATCATTTGGTCTATTTTTTATGTTCCGGCTTATCCGGTTGTACAGGAGCGTCCAGCATGGACTTGCCGAATCCAATATTGGCAAAAGTGACCGAGCGTGTAATAGCACGTAGTCAAAAAACTCGTTCTGCATATTTACAACGTATTGAACATGCACAAGGCAAATTTCCTGCCCGTGGAGCACTTTCATGTGCCAATCTGGCTCATGGTTTTGCCAGTATGGACGATAATGAAAAATTAATTATTAAAGTAGGCCGTGAACCAAATATTGGCATCGTATCTTCGTATAACGAAATGCTGTCGGCGCACGCACCTTATAAAACATTTCCAGATTTAATTAAAAGTGCCGCTCGCGAAAATGGTGGCGTAGCACAATTTGCAGGTGGCGTTCCTGCGATGTGTGACGGTATTACCCAAGGTAATGCTGGCATGGAACTATCATTGTTTTCTCGTGAAACCATTGCGATGAGTACAGCGATTGCATTGTCTCATAACATGTTTGACGCAGCTTTATGTCTTGGGGTTTGCGATAAGATCGTGCCGGGCTTGCTCATTGGTGCTTTGCAGTTTGGCTATTTACCTACTATTTTTGTGCCAGCTGGACCAATGACCAGTGGTCTATCTAACGATGAGAAAGCCAAAATTCGTCAGCAATTTGCAACGGGGCAGGTTGGACGAGATGCTTTGTTAGAAGCTGAGTCAGCTGCTTATCATGGACAAGGGACTTGTACTTTTTATGGTACAGCCAACAGTAATCAGATGCTGATGGAAGTCATGGGTTTGCATTTGCCAAGTGCTGCATTTGTTCATCCTCATACACCATTACGTGATGCACTCACCGCAGAAGCTGCGATTCGTGTACTTGATTTGACAGTTGAGCGTGGAAACTACACGCCGATTGGTCATGTTGTCGATGAAAAAGCAATTATAAACGGTATTGTGGCGTTACTCGCTACAGGTGGTTCAACGAACCATACTTTGCATTTGATTGCGATTGCTCGTGCCGCTGGCATCTTGATTGACTGGGATGACTTCGATGAGTTGTCGGCTGTTGTTCCATTACTCGCAAAAATCTATCCAAATGGTAAGGCGGATGTAAACCATTTCCAAGCTGCGGGTGGAGTAGCTTTCCTCATTCGTAATCTACTTGAAGCTGGCTTATTACATAACGATGTAACGACTGTAGCTGGTAAAGGTTTGCAGCATTACACCAAAGAACCGAAACTGATTGATGGTAAGCTCACTTGGGTTGACGGTGTGGTTCAAAGCCTTGATGACAAAGTTTTACGTAGCATTGATGCGCCGTTTCAAGCAGATGGTGGCTTGCGTTTAATGCAGGGTCGCCTTGGCCGTGGCGTAATCAAGATTTCTGCTGTTGCGCCAGAACATCGCAAAGTTAAAGCTCCAGCAATTGTGTTTGATTCGCAAGAAGCAGTGCAAGCTGCATTTGATCGTGGTGAATTACACAGAGACTTTATTGCGGTTGTTCGTTTCCAGGGTGCACGTGCGAATGGTATGCCTGAATTGCATCGTTTAACGCCTGTGTTGGGGGTTTTACAAGATCAAGGTTTCCATGTTGCTTTAGTCACTGATGGCCGTATGTCTGGTGCTTCAGGTAAAGTTCCGGCGGTCATTCATTTATCTCCTGAAGCCTTATTAAATGGGCCGATTGCTAAAGTTCAAACAGGCGATATGTTAATCATTGATGCTGAAGCTGGTGTACTTGATGTCGAAATAGATGACGTTGTATGGCAGTCGCGCCCTGTTGCACAGCCAGAACATCAGGCAGAAAACGAAGTTGGCTTTGGCCGTGAATTATTTGGTGTTTTCCGTGCTGCTGCTGCGCCAGCTGAACATGGAGCATCTGTGTTTGGTGCATTGGTTGGTGAAAATTCACCAGAGCAGATTTGAATCAAAGGAACTGAAAAATAATGATTAAAATTGAAGATATCGTCAAATTAGGCCCAGTCATCCCTGTATTGGCATTTGATTCTGCCGAGCAAGGTGAGGATGTATCACGTGCTTTACATGCAGGTGGCGTGAAAGTCCTTGAAATTACCTTACGTACCGCTGCTGGTCTTGCTGCTATCGAGCGTGCTAGCCAATTGGCTGATGACATTGTGGTGGGTGTAGGAACAATTACCAAACCAGAACACTGTGCTCAAGCCAAAAAAGCAGGCGCTCAATTTGGGGTATCTCCTGGTTTGACTAAAGATCTGCATTTGGCTGCGCAAGATGCTGGTTTACCTCTATTGCCTGGTGTGATGACACCAAGTGACCTGATTCAAGCGATTGAATTGGGTTATGACATTGTGAAGTTCTTCCCAGCTCAACAAGCAGGTGGCGTTGAGATGCTAAAAGCATTTTATGGTCCATTTCCAAACTTGCGCTTTTGTCCGACTGGTGGAATTACGGCAGAGTCAGCGCCAGATTTCTTAAAACAACCTAACGTGGTTTGTGTAGGTGGTTCATGGTTAACACCTAAAGCTACTGTAGCTGCCCAAGACTGGGCTGAAATTACTCGCTTGGCACAAATTGCGAGTCAGTTGAGAGCTTTGTAAATGTAGACAATATTTATAAAAAATGAAGTGCATTCTATGTGCTTTAAAGGCTGTATTGATGTGACCAGTTTGTGCTGGTCACACCTAAATATAAAAATTTAATGTCTTAACAGTAGGAATTACTGTGGTTGAAGACCCTTGTTTAGGCAGTGTGCCTAAATAATTATTCCAAGGAGAAGTGTCCCATGGAGACGGTTCAGGGTGGCATGTTACTGATCTACACTGTAATCGCGATTATTGCTTTAGTGGTCATGATCGCGAAGTTTAGAATTTATCCATTTTTAGTTCTTATTATTGTTTCACTCGGTTTAGCCTTGGCTGTTGGCATGCCAATGGGTGATATTGTTAAGTCTTATGAAGCCGGTACAGGTAAAACCTTAGGTCACCTTGCGATTGTAATCGCACTCGGAACGATGCTCGGTAAAATGATGGCCGAGTCTGGTGGTGCAGAGCGAATAGCAATTACTTTAATTAAGTGGTTTGGTGAGAAAAATATTCACTGGGCTATGATGTTTATTGCCCTTATTGTTGGCCTTCCCGTATTTTTCGAAGTAGGTTTCGTTCTACTCATTCCAATTGCGTTCAACATTGCTAAACGGACAGGCAAATCTTTATTAGTTGTTGGCCTGCCAATGGTTGCAGGTTTATCGGTTGTGCATGGCTTAATTCCACCACATCCAGCAGCATTGTTGGCAGTACAGGCTTATCATGCTGATATTGGTAAAACGATTGCTTATAGTCTGATCGTTGGTGTGCCAACAGCTATTGTTGCTGGACCATTGTATGCACTTTGGATTAATAAATACGTTAAATTGCCCGAAAATAATCCGTTAGCGAAGCAGTTTATTGAAGCAGATACGAATAGAACTCGTGAGCTACCAAGCTTTGGGATTACCTTATTCACAATTATGCTGCCTGTAGTATTAATGCTGGTTGGAAGCTGGGCTGATCTGTTCTTTGCACCACAGACTTTCGCAAATGATTTGCTACGTTTTATTGGTACTTCTGATATCGCATTACTCATTGCCGTACTGGTCAGCTTTATTACCTTTGGTACGATGCAGGGCTTTAACCGTGAACAAATTGAAAAATTCTGCGGTGGATGTTTAGCTTCTATTGCAGGGATTATGTTGATTGTAGGTGCAGGTGGTGGTTTTGGCGGCATTTTGCGTGATACTGGTATTTCTAATGAGATTGTCTCTACAGCGTTGAAAGCAAACCTGTCGCCGTTATTGTTGGGTTGGTTTGTTGCAGCATTAATTCGTTTGGCAACAGGTTCTGCAACGGTGGCTATGGCTACAGCGTGTAGCATTGTTGCTCCAATTGCAGCTACGGCTGGTGTTGCAGTTAGACCAGAACTTTTAGTGCTTGCGACGGGTTCAGGTTCATTAGTTTTCTCACATGTAAATGACGCAGGATTCTGGTTAATCAAAGAATATTTCGGTATGACAGTGGGACAGACGCTCAAGACTTGGTCGGTATTGGAAACGATCATTTCAGTGTTGGGTTTATCTTTTACGCTACTGCTTAGCACTATTTTATAATTAAAGGTGAGTAATCCATGATTGTGATTGCAATGGGTGTCTGTGGAACAGGTAAAACCCTAATTGGTGAATTGTTATCAGAGCGTTTGGCTTGTGAGTTTCTTGATGGAGATACGCTTCATTCAGCTGCAAATAAAAGTAAGATGAGCCAAGGCATTCCTTTAACTGATGAAGACCGCTTGCCATGGTTACAGGCAATTCGTCAGGTCATTGAAACCAAACAAAGAGACGGTGAAACAGCTGTATTTACATGCTCATCTTTAAAGCGAATGTATCGCGATATTTTAAGAGGGCAGGATCAGAATATTAAGTTTGTGTACCTAAAAGGCTCTTATGAGTTATTACAGCAAAGACTGGCAGAAAGATCTGGTCATTTTTTTGACCCAGCGTTGCTACAAACACAGCTAGATACGTTGGAAGAACCTGATATGAATGAAGCAATTGCTATTGATATTGCTCTCACACCAGAACAAATCATTGAGCAAGTCATTCAGAAGCTAGGAATGACTGATAATGTGTGTCGGGGGTAAATTCATCTAGAAAGATTATCAACGCTTTAAGTTATTCACCTTGTGATTTACGGTTCAAGCAAGGTGAATACGGATAATAATAGTGATATTGACCCGAAAAAGACCTGATTACAGTGGACAGTTCGGGGATATATAAAAGACATACGAATAATTAAGGTATTAAGAAGAATGAATCAGTTAAATAATTTACAGCATAAATTCCCAGTAGAGGACAGTATTCCTGAAAGTGTGCGTCTGCCATCTCAAATTCATCAGCGTGTCTCACTAGTGGATGGTGAGTTGAGGTTGTGGGCTGGTGCAACCAAGAAAACATTATCTCCAATCTGGATTCAGCAGCCTGACGGTAGCCTACAGCAAGTTGAACTTGGTAGTTATCCAGTCATGGGTGAAAAAGAAAGTGATGAAGCGTTAGAGGCAGCGGTACGAGCTTACAACAATGGTCGTGGCGAATGGCCAATGATGAAGGTTGGTGAGCGCATTGCCTGTATGCAAAATTTTATTCAGCGCATGGTGGAGCAGCGAGATCTGATCATTAAGCTGATCATGTGGGAAATTGGCAAAAGCTTGGCTGATTCAGAGAAAGAGTTTGACCGTACGATTACCTACATGCGTCAAACGATAGATGCTCTGAAAGATCTGGATAATGCCAACTCTCGCTTTGTCATGGCTGAAGGTACGATTGGTCAAATTCGTCGTACTCCACTAGGCGTAGTGTTGTGTATGGGGCCATACAACTACCCACTGAATGAAACTTTTGCGACTCTGATCCCAGCCATGCTGATGGGTAATACCATCATTTTTAAACCACCTCAATTTGGGACCTTGTTGTTCGAACCATTACTAGAAGCGTTTCGTGACTCATTTCCAAAAGGTGTGATCAATACCATTTATGCACCAGGTTCTTTAGTGGTGCCGCATTTGCTGGCATCTGGGCAAATTAATGTGCTGGCACTGATTGGTTCTAGTAAAGTAGCTGATCACTTGAAGAAGCAACACCCTAAATCTCACCGTCTGCGCGCAATTTTGGGGTTGGATGCGAAGAATGCAGCTATTATTTTGCCGGATGCCGACTTGGATCTGACAGTGAAAGAGTGTCTGCTGGGTGCATTGTCGTTTAATGGTCAGCGTTGTACCGCGCTCAAAATGCTGATGGTACATCGCTCGATAGCCGATGAATTTGTTAACCGCTTAACGACTGAACTAGCTAAACTGAAAGTTGGTATGCCATGGGAAAAGGGTGTATTTATTACGCCGCTACCTGGTATGCACCGTACAGCCTACATGACTGACGTCATTGAAGATGCCGTGGCTAAAGGGGCTCAAGTAGTTAATCCGGAAGGTGGTGAATTCTGCAAAACAATGTTCTATCCAGCCGTGGTTTATCCAGTGACTGAGGGGATGAGACTGTATCGTGAAGAACAGTTTGGTCCAGTGATACCAGTCTCTGTTTATGATGACATTGAAACTGTACTGGAATATGTCACGACTTCTGATCATGGGCAGCAGGTGAGTATTTTTGGTAGCGACCCTGAGCAAATTGGTCATTTAGTTGATCCGTTGGTCCATCAGGTCTGCCGTGTAAACATCAACTGTCAATGTCAGCGTGGCCCTGATGTGTTCCCATTTGGTGGTCGTAAAGATTCTGCGGAAGGTACATTGTCTGTGCATGATGCGCTTCGTGCATTCTCGATCCGTTCAATGATTGCTGCTAAACAGACAGATGATAGCAAAGGCATGTTGGCCTCTATGGTGTCTGAACACTACTCTAAATTTGTGAATACCGACTTTATTTTCTAATAAATATACGATTAAGAAAAACCAGCCTTCGGGTTGGTTTTTTATAGTGACTCATAACTTGAATAATAAAAAACGCCTGATCAAGATCAGGCGTTTTTGTTTGAACCAATAGATTAATTATTGACGAATTTGACCGTCACCTAACACAATCCATTTTTGAGAAGTTAAGCCTTCTAAACCAACTGGACCACGGGCATGAATTTTATCTGTAGAGATACCAATTTCTGCTCCTAAGCCATATTCGAAACCGTCAGCAAAACGAGTTGAAGCATTGATTACAACTGAGCTTGAATCTACACGAGCCAAGAACTGACGAGCTAAAGTGTAGTTTTCAGTCACAATTGCATCGGTGTGATGTGAACCATATTTGTTGATATGGTCAATTGCTTCATCAATACCGCTAACCACTTTAATAGCAAGAATTGGCCCTAAATATTCGGTATACCAATCTTCTTCTGTCGCAGGTTTTACAGAGGCACCCAAAATACGGCGTGTCTCTGGACAACCGCGTAATTCAACTTGTTTTTCAGCATACAGTTCAGCAATGTGCGGTAAGAAAACATCGGCAATTTTTTCATCAACGAGCAAAGTTTCCATCGCATTACAAACGCCATAACGATGTGTTTTGGCATTTAAAGTAATTGGTAATGCTTTTTGCAAGTCTGCCTGTGCTTCAACAAATACATGGCAGTTACCATCAAGATGTTTAATGACAGGAATACGCGCTTCATTGGTTACGCGCTCAATTAAGCTTTTACCACCACGTGGAACAATAACATCAACATATTCAGCCATTGTAATAAGATGACCAACAGCTGCACGGTCAGTGGTTTCAATGACTTGCACGGAATGTTCAGGTAAACCAGTAACTTTTAAGCCATGCTTAATAGCTTCTGCGATTGCTTTATTTGACTCGAGTGCTTCTGAACCACCGCGTAAAATAATGGCATTGCCTGATTTAATCGCTAAAGATGCAGCTTCAAGTGTTACGTTTGGACGTGATTCGTAAATCATACCAACCACACCTAAAGGTACACGCATTTTTCCAATTTGAATGCCTGTGGGGCGATATGCAAGATCAGTAATTTCCCCAATTGGATCGACAAGCGCGATCACATCTTTTAAACCTTGCAACATCCCTTTAAAGCGTGCGGGCGTAAGCTCAAGACGATCAAGTAAGGCACTGTCGAGCTGGTTGCTACGACCTTTATCCATGTCGATTTGATTCGCCGCCAAGATTGCTGCCTGATTATTTTCCAAAGCAGTATAAATAGCAGAGAGTGCATGATTTTTTAGTGAGGTAGAAGCACTTGTTAAGACGCGTGAGGCCTCGCGTGCTTGTTGCCCAACTTTTTGCATATATTGTTCAATTGAATCTTGCATAGCATTTTTTAATCATTTACCAATGAGTAAGATAGTAGCAGTCAAATGCGGAACAATGAATGGCTTTTTTTGAAAAATGTGACCGCCATAAAAAAACATTTAAATATTTTGCAAACTATTAGCGGCTTAAACAAGATGAGCGGTCATTTCAGCGATTGCGTATATTTCAGACAATTGTTTAGAATGTTATTGTGCAATACAAACTAATACAAATTTTAAAGATTTGTGCATAAAAGATTACGTGTTCAAGAAGGAACTCTTGCAGCATAAAAAAATTACAGCAAGGAGGAAGCAAGGATATGAATTCCATTATTCAAATGGATTCGGAGATCAACCAAGCTTATGCCGGTTTTGGCTTTTTCGATATCTACCATAGAGATAGTTTTAAGCAACCTGCTCGTACAACATGGATTGACGGTTGGAAAATTGAATATATGGCAATTGCCGATCCAAAAACGATTCACAAAACACCGATTGTGATTGTTGGTGGTGCTTTCCAGAATTTTAATTCTTATAAATATTGTGTTGAACAGTTGTTTGAAAGTGGTCCTGTTATTTTAATCGATTTACCTTCGATGGGTGCAAATCAGCAAATTACTAATCGCGATACAGGAGTATCTGCGGGAACTTTAGAACTACCTGATTTATCTGAAATGTTAGGACGTTGGTTAGATATCGTTGGAATACAAAAAGTTTCTGTGATGGGAATGTCTTTAGGGTCTGTGATTGCCTCTTGTTTTGCTCATCATCGTCCCGACCTGATGGATCGTATGATCTTGATGGGGGTTATGCAAAAGACTCGTAAAAGTTGGCGAATGATTTTGGAAGAATCGCTCAAACTCATGCAAGAAAACCGTATGGAAGAGTTTGGACAAGCTGTCATTTTGTATTTGGTGAATCATGCAAAATTAGATAAAACTCGTATGTCACCAACTGCTAAGAAGTTGTTTTTTAGACAAATGGCTGAATTTACAGGGACTGAGCGGGAGCGTTATGAAATTAACTGTAATCGCCTTTTGCGTTTAACAGATGTACCTATTCCAGAGTGCAAAACGCTAGTTGCAGCAGGGCAATACGATAGTTTTACTCTGCCTCATGAAAATGCCAATTTTGCGTTGCAATGTCCTGATATGGAATTTGCCCTTATTGCAAACGCAGATCATGTACCGCAGCTACAGCGTCGTAAAGAAACTATGAGTTTGTTCACTTCATTTTTAAAAGGTGAATCTATCCAAAATCTGGATGGTATTATTCCAATGACGCGTTACCAAATGCAAAAAATGGAACGTCGTGGTGAGGAGCGAGTCCCAGTTTTACAACCGCATACTCAACTTACCCATAGAGAGTTTGATGTACAGGTCCCTGTATCAATTGTTGATGTGACTTTCTTCGGTATGTATTTAAAAATGAATGATGTTTCGCAGCTTGATTTTGTGAATGACCATCCACGCGATTTGGCACTTCATTTAGAAGATGAAGAAGGTAGTTTTGCGATTGAGTGCTTAATTTTTGAAAGTACAGCGCAGGGTATTCGAGCTTTATTTAAACATGGTAGTTTTGAGCTTGCTGATCGGTTAAGCCGTTTTATTGCTCGTCAAAAACAAGCAGCTTAATAATATATTTATAGATGGGAGCTCGTTTATTTCGAGCTTCCATTTTTTATATTTATTATTTTATTTGAGAATGAATAATCCAGACTAAATCCCCTAAATGCTCTTCATGGTTATCTTGAGAAACTTGCCCAAAGAATATTTGTGGCTGTTCAATAGTAACTTGCCCAAACTCTGTATCTTTAAAAAAGTCTTTAACCTCTTGTGGACTTTTGAAATGAAAACTAAAAGAACTGCGAGACATTATTTTAAGTAACTTACTACTATTCCAAATAATACTGGCGAGTTTGTTTTTAATAGGTTCAGGGTAGAGGTCAGTTAAATAATGAAAATTTTTAAAAGAAGCGCCATAGTGAGCAATCGATTGGATCAATTGTTTTAGTAAATCTTTATCAAAATAATTAATTAAACCTTCACTAATTACAACCAATGGGCGGTTCGGGTCAAATACTTCAAATGCTTGTGCAAAAGCGTCTGTAAATAAATCAACTGATAAAACTTCAGGCGCATTTTTTTCAATTTGCTGAAGTGCATTTTGTTTGGTTTGTGCCATATCGGGTAAATCAAGCTCCCGATAGGTAATAGAAGGGTAGTGCTGTCTAAACCACCAGCCACGTGGCGACAGGCCACATGCTATTTCTAGAACTTGTAAATCAGGATTTTCTTGAATTAATTTTTCTAAATGATGATCAAGCATGGTGTGGCGTTGTTTTAGTGTGGTGCGCATGCTGCCACCCACATATTTTTCTGCCCATGATTCTAGCGGGTGAACCAAATACGCCAGTGATTTTCCTTTAGCTGTAGCAAGTGCTTCGTGAGAAATCCCCATTTGGTACCAGATATAGCCGGTATAGTGTGCAGTAAAAGAAATATGGCGGTGTTTTGAAAGTTGTTGTGTCATTCGTCCTGAACTCGGTTTATTGTTTTTCTGTGATCTTCATTATTCATAACAATGAAGAGGTATGTTGAATGAACCTGCATGACGGAGTCCTGTCAATTAGGTTAGCATTCTGAGATGAACTTTCAGTTGGAGTTACTTTTCTTTCGGGAAAAGTAACCAAAACCATTGTCATCTGCAAAACCTGTTAGATGCATCCATTTGTCTTATATATTGCAAATACAATACTTATTTAAGAACTACGCAGGTTGCAGATGACGCTTCCACGTATCCGTAATTTAGAATGAATTTTTAAACTCTTCAATGGCTGTTTTGACAGCTTGCCACTCATTTCCAAGCGATAAAGTTTCACCAATCTGAATTTGTGGAATTTGGCCACGCATGCGTTCTAAACGCTGTTGATTTGGCAGTGCTAAGTTTGTAATACCTTCGAGCGCTATACAGGCTGCACTTCGATCATTACACACCAGCCCCATGTCACACCCAGCCGCTAGAGCAGCCTGAATACGAGCATCTGCACCACCTGCGACACATGCAGCCTGCATGCTTAAGTCATCAGAGAAAAGTACACCATTAAAATTCAAACGTTTGCGTAGAACTTCTTGAATCCAGAAAGGTGAAAAACCTGCTGGATTTGGATCAACTTGATCATAAATCACATGTGCAGGCATGAGCGCATCTAGCTGAGGCATAAGCTTAATGAAGCTTTGCATATCATGGTTGTAAATTTCGTCATAGCTACGACTGTCGATTGCGGCCGCAACATGAGAGTCAGCTTTTACTGAACCATGACCCGGGAAGTGCTTGCCTGTATTTGCCATGCCGGCTTTTTTCATACCTTGCATAAATGCGCCTGCAAGCGGGGCAATATCATCAATATTTTTAGAGAAGCCACGGTCACCAATTACATCACTAATAGCATTCAGGTCTAGAACTGGCGCAAAACTGAAATCGATGCCGACAGCAAGAACTTCAGTTGCCATTAACCAACCGCATTGATCAGCTAATTGAAGAGCCTTTTGGGGTTGAGTTAAATATAACTCTCCGAAACGACCCATGGCTGGTAATAGGGTGAAACCTGATCTTAGGCGCTGAACTCGGCCACCTTCTTGGTCAACAGCAATCAAAATATCTGGGCGAATTTGACGCATATGGTCGGTTAAAGCACGCACTTGTTGTGGAGATTCAATATTTCGTGCAAATAAAATCATGCCACCGACTTGCGGAGCGCGTAATAGTTCAATATCTTCTTGAGTAAGTTCTGTGCCGGCGATGTCCAGCATCAATGCGCCAATCATATTGGTTCCATTTGAATTTTGATTGAAAAACAATAAGCGAATTTTGCAATGTTTTGCTACATTTTGTCAGTACAGAATATGATAAAACTACACGGTATAAACAATTTAGTTGGTTAAGATTTTGAATCTGCTTAGTTCATATCGAAAACAGAGCGTGTAAGATAGGAACACCCAAGGAAGTATTAAAAATTTATGAAACTTCAAACTATAGCTTGTGCAGTAGCGATCGCGACTGGCGGTTTATTCTTCTCTCATACGATGAATGAAGCGAGAGCGGCAACCAATACTGCTGCGGTTTCTCAATCAATTCAGCCAACGCAAGAACAGGCTTTGGTGGCTCGCCAACTGGCAACTTTAGTTGATCGTCAACATTATTTAAATATGCGTCTGGATGCGACCACATCAAATCGTATTCTGGATATGTATTTAGATAGTCTTGATCCAGATCACTCACTATTTTTAGATTCTGAAGTTCAAAATTATAAAAAACTATATGGTTCAAATTTTGGTGCTTCATTAAAAGCGGGGAATTTAACTGGACCGTTTGCAATTCATCAGCAATATCGGGAACGCTTAAAACAATTTTATGAGTTCATGTTAGCTGAGTTAAAACAACAGCAAAATTTAAAGCAGCCAAATAGCTATATTGAAGTTGATCGTGAAAAAGCACCGTATTTTAAAACGACTGCTGAGCAACAAAATCATTGGCGCAAAATGTTGGTTTCACAGTTAATCAACTTAACCATTAGCCGTGAAGAAGAGCAGGCGAAACAAAAAGCGCTTAAAGAGAATCCTTCACTTGCAAATGGGCAAGACTTAACTGGCCCAGAAGATTTAACGCCAGCTCAAACGTTAACTAAACGCTATACACGTCAGCTTGAAAGAATTAGTCGTGTAAAAAGCGATGACGTCTTGGACAAAACATTAAATGCAATGTTGGCGACCTATGATCCACATAGTAACTATTACCCGCCAATTGATGCGATCGAACTTAATCGCCAAACGACTTTGCAACTAGAAGGTATTGGGGTGTCGATTCGTCCAGAACGTGGCAACGAAGATTACACAAAGATTGAAACCATTGTAGAAGGTGGTCCTGCAAGTAAGTCTGGTCAAGTGAAATCAGGAGATCGAATCATTGGTGTCGCCCAAGAAGGCGAGAAAATGGTTGATGTGATTGGCTGGACTAGTTCTGAAATTGTTGGACTCATTCGTGGTAAACGTGGAACGAAAGTCACGCTAAAACTTCTTGGTGCTGGTGCGTCAATGAGTCAGGCTCGTAATGTGACTTTAGTACGTGATGTTATCCAGGAAGAAGATGCTGGTGTTCGTTCACGCACAGTTGAAGTAACACGTGATGGTAAAAAGCATGTATTGGGCGTAATCGAAATTCCATCATTCTATTTTGACTATCGTTCACGTCGTGCGGGTAAACAATACCGTTCAGTCTCTGAAGATACTGCAAATGCTTTTGAAGCGCTAAAAGCGAAGAAAGTAGAAGGTATTATTATTGACTTACGTAATGACCCAGGTGGCTCATTAGAAGAAGTTGCACGTATGTTGGGGCAGGTGATTAAGTCTGGTCCGGTTGTACAAATTCGTGATGGCAATGGCAACGTAAGCGTGTTTGAAGATAACGATGGTGGTCAGCAAATTTATACAGGTCCACTCGCGGTATTGGTGAACTTGGCATCGGCATCAGCAAGTGAGATTTACTCTGCTGCAATTCAAGATTATGAGCGCGGTATTATTATTGGTAGTACAACAACTGGTAAGGGTACAGCTCAGGTACAACTTGATACTCTTGCATATGGTCAAGCGACTTTAACTCAGCGTAAGTTTTATCGTATTACTGGTGGTAGTACACAAAATAAAGGTGTAGTGCCAGACATTAAACTCGTCGATATCTATAACGAAGAGTTTGGTGAGCGTAAATCGAAGAATGCATTGAAGTGGGACACAATTCCTACTGCACCATTTAAGCGCGAAGGTTCTGTTCAACCATATGTTACGAAGCTGTCTCAATTCTCTGAACAACGTGTTGCCAATGACGCTCAGTTTAAATATCTAAATAAACGTACTGCGATTGCTAAGGTAACGAGTGATCAAAAACAAGTTGTACTTGATATTGATAAGCGCCGTGCTGAATTGCTTGGTTTAGAGAAACAAACTTTAGATGCAGAGAATGAACGCCGTGCTGCAACGGGTCAAAAGCCTTTTGCAAACTGGGAAAGCTATCAAGCTTCATTAGATGCTCTAGCTGAATCTCGCGCTAAAATGAAAGCATCGCAACGTCCAGCGTTACCAGAAGAAGAAACTTTTGTTACTGAAGCTGCTAATGTGCTCATGGATTATGCAAAATTGCAAAATCGCTAAGAGTTACTAGGATTTAAGAAAAAAGCATGCTGTCATCAGCATGCTTTTTTTATTTTTCATGTCAGTAAACTGTCATGCATTTATCATCAAAATGTCAAAAAAACTGCTTAATCTTTAAGCATGAAAATAAATACATTGATGGATGGCGCTATGCAAAGTTCATACGCGACAGCACTATTAAAACAACAGCAACTTCCTGAAAGCTTCCAATTCTTTTTTAAACAAAAGCAGCAGCTATCTAATGCACATTCATTGCATGATTTGGTGCGCCCACGTTTAAAAATTGCGATTGTGACGGAAACTTGGCCACCCGAAATCAATGGTGTGGCACTATCATTATTACAGTTATGCCAAGGTTTACAAAAACAGGGGCATAAGATTTTACTGATTCGCCCAGAGCAAAAAGCAAAATGCCATGACTTTACACCAGAGCAAGAATGCTTGGTTATGTCACAGGCGATTCCCAAGTATCCAACTTTACAGTTTGGTTGGCCACAATATTTAAAAGTATCGAAAGCTTTTGAAAAGTTTGTCCCAGATGTCGTGCACATTGTGACTGAAGGGCCATTAGGTTTAACTGCCATGCAAGCTGCTAAGGCAAAAGCTATTCCAGTTTCTAGTGGCTTTCATTCACCATTTCAAGACTTTAGTCGATTCTTCGATTTGGCTTTTTTAGTCAAACCGATTCAAAAATATCTTTGCTGGTTTCACAATAACACTCAAGTAACTTGTGTGCCGAGTAAAGATACTCAAGAAGCATTACGAGGTTTCGGTATTACTTGTCCACTGGTTGTCGTTGGGCGTGGCGTAGATACAACAAGATTTTCACCGAAGCATCGCTCTGAAAATTTGCGAAAACAATGGGATGCTGATGAGAATACTCGCGTTATGCTTTATGTGGGGCGTTTGTCTCCTGAAAAAGAAGTGCAAGTACTTATTGAAAGTTACGCGAACCTGCAAAGCATTCAGCCACATAAAACTAAATTAGTTATTGTGGGAGATGGCCCAGATTTTGCTCGTTTAAAGTCACTACCTGAAGCGAAGGGTGTTATCTTTACCGGAAGTCTGAGAGGTCAAGATTTGGCGGTGGCCTATGCGAGTGCAGATGTATTTGTATTTGCGAGTCAAGTTGAAACGTTTGGTAACGTAGTTTTAGAGGCAATGGCAAGCGGTTTACCAGTTATAGCGTATGATTATGCATGTGCACATCAATACTTAACACATGGTGTGAATGGCTGGTTAAGCCCACTTGGACAAAAAAACCACTTTATACAACAAATTTATCAGCTTCCTTCGGTACAACAACTTAGAGAAATGGGCGTACAAGCCTGTCATAAAGTACAGCAAAGCGGTTGGCAACTTCCGGTTCAGCAATTGGAGCAGGCATTTTATCAGGTAGTGAAGGAGCCCTCGTTGGACTTCACCTAAGTATCCTAAGATAGGAGAATGACCATGAAATTTAAGAATGCAAAAATAAAAATACTCGATTTAGACTTGAGAGGCTGTTTATATCTGAACAATTTCTCTCACTCACAGCGTGTTGCCCTTTTTTTCAAAATTATCAGTCGTGTTGGTGATGGTCCGTTTTGGTATCTAATGTTGGCAATCGTGTGGGGTATGCAAGGCATTACCTATAGTTTGCAAATCATCTACTTGTTATTAGGTGGTTCTGTCGGCACAGCAATTTATAAATTCTTAAAACATAAAACCACGCGGCCACGTCCTTATCAGGTGCATCAGGTGATTGTGCTCGGTGAAAGACCGCTTGATCATTTTAGTTTTCCATCAGGCCACACACTTCATGCGGTCATGGTGACAATTGTATTGGGTTACATCCAGCCAGTTCTGCTTGCAGCCATGTTCCCATTTATGGTGCTTGTCGCTTTGTCTCGTATGGTACTGGGTCTTCATTACCCAAGTGATGTGATTGTTGGTGCGCTAATTGGTGCAGCGGTCGCGGCTATGATTATTTTTGTGGCGCCATTATTGAACATTGCTTTATAAGCATCGGTAATTTTTATCAGCTTAAGCTATCGATTAGGTTTGTGGATTTGCTAAAGTACACAGTTCGTGATTTAGCAGATTAAACAGATAGGAGCCGCTATGGGCTTACGTTGGACAGATACGATTGATATTGCCATTGAATTGTCAGAAGCACATCCAGAAGTTGATCCGCAATGGATCCGTTTTACCGATTTACATGCATGGGTGTGCGCATTGCCAGACTTCAGCGATGACCCAAATAAATCGACAGAAGGATTGCTAGAAGGCATTCAGATGGCCTGGATAGACGAAGTTCGCTAAAAACAGTAGAAAAAATCGCAACTTTTACACATTCAAAGCTGATTATTGCCTATGACATCGGTATAATGCGGCAAATTTTTTAAAGTTTAAATCTTAAAATAAAGGAGCCACTCATGGCTATTGAACGTACTTTGTCTATCGTAAAACCTGATGCAGTGTCTAAAAACCACATCGGTGAAATTTTTGCTCGTTTTGAAAAAGCGGGTTTAAAAATTGTTGCGACTAAAATGAAACACCTTTCTCAAGCTGATGCTGAAGGTTTCTATGCTGAGCATAAAGAACGTGGTTTCTTTGGTGACTTAGTTGCATTCATGACTTCTGGTCCAGTTGTAGTATCTGTTCTTGAAGGTGAAAACGCAGTTCTTGCACACCGTGAAATCTTAGGTGCTACAAACCCTAAAGAAGCTGCTCCTGGTACTATCCGTGCTGACTTCGCTGTAAGCATCGACGAAAACGCTGCTCACGGTTCTGACTCAGTTGCTTCTGCAGAGCGTGAAATTGCTTACTTCTTTGCTGACAACGAGATCTGCCCACGCACTCGTTAATCGAAAGCATTCAAACCAGATAAGTGGTATACTACTTATCTGGTTTTTTTATTCTCTTAAGAGAATATTGTTTGATTCTTGAACAATATCTTCAGTTTTTTGACATGGTTTAGGTAAATACACATGAGTTCTGCAGTGGTCGTTTCATCTGAAAATCTTGATGGACAGCAGCAATCTTCGTCCACGCCGGTAATCCCTGCTGCCGAAAATAAAGTGAATTTACTCGGCATGTCTCGTCCTGAGTTAGAAAAATTCTTTGAAGATATTGGTGAGAAGAAGTTTCGTGCCGGACAGGTCATGAAATGGATACATCAATACTTTGTTACTGACTTTGCTGAAATGACCAATATTTCAGGCAAACTACGTGCGAAGCTTGAGCAGATTTGTGAAATTAAAGCACCTGAAGTGGTTCACCGTCATTATTCAAAAGATGGTACACGTAAGTGGGTGTTTCGCGTAGGTGAGGGTGCAGGTTCTTTAGTTGAAACTGTATTAATTCCTGCCGAAGATAAAACTGGATTACGTAAAACACTTTGTATTTCCTCTCAAGTGGGCTGTGCATTAGATTGCTCATTTTGTTCAACAGGTAAGCAAGGTTTCCAACGTGATTTAACGCCAGATGAAATTATTGGGCAACTCTGGATGGCAAACTATTCTTATATGGAAGAAGTGCCTGTTGCCGAGCGTGAGCGTTCAGTGACCAATGTCGTGATGATGGGTATGGGTGAGCCATTACTCAACTATGATGCCGTATTAAGCTCAATGCAGATTATGCTTGATGACTTTGCTTATGGCATGTCAAAACGTCGTGTGACTTTATCAACGTCGGGTGTTGTACCGAAAATTGACCAGCTTGCAAAAGACATTGATGTCGCTTTAGCCATTTCTTTACATGCGCCAAACGATGAATTACGTAATGAGCTTGTGCCAATTAATAAAAAATATCCATTGGCTCAGTTAATTGCAGCATGTCAGCGTTATATTGCCAAAGATGGTAATGAAAGTACGCGTAAACATGTAACGATTGAATATGTGATGTTAGAAGGCGTAAATGATCAGCCTGAACATGCACAGCAAATGATTAAATTATTAAAAAATTTACCAAGTAAAATTAACTTGATTCCATTTAACCCGTTCCCTCATGCGCCATATGGTCGCTCAAGCCGAAATCGTATTATCTCGTTCCAAAAAACTTTGTCTGATGCGGGATTTGTGTGTACGATTCGTCAAACACGTGGTGATGATATTGACGCTGCATGTGGGCAGTTAGTGGGTCAAGTGGCTGACAGAACCCGTCGTGCTGAACAGTGGCAGAAAAAAGTCACACAGCGACAAGAGATTTTGCGTACACAAGGATAAATTGAGGGCAGGCTTTGAGTATTCCAAAGTTAAAAACGGTCTTATGTATGGGGATGGCAGTTGCATTTCTGGCAAGTGGTTGTCAGACAACGCATACGCAAAAAAAAGACCCAGAGAAAGCGGTAAAGGTGCGTGCACAACTTGCTGCTGAACATATCCGTTCGGGTGACTTGGACTCAGCAAAGCGAGCTCTTGATCAAGCTTTAAGTGTAGATAGCCGCGATGCTACTGCAAATATGATGATGGGTATTTTGCTACAGCAAGAAGGTAGCAAACCCAATTTAGAAAAAGCAGAACATTATTTCAAACGAGCAATTTCATCTGAACCGGATAATGCTCAAGCACATAATAATTATGGTACTTATTTATATCAAATGGAGCGTTATAATGATGCGGTTGAGCAATTTCGTATTGCTGGTGCAACATTAGGTTATGACCAACGCTATCAGGCATTAGAAAATCTGGGGCGTATTTATTTAAAATTGGGTGATGTTGCGAATGCTGAAAAAACATTCAAACAAGCACTCCTTGCTAACCGTGACTCTTATATTTCAATGTTAGAGTTAGCGGAAATTTTTTATTTGCAGCAGCAGATTCCGGCTGCTACACAAATGTATGAGCAATATGTTCGTACAGTGGGGCAGAAAAATCAGGGTGCAAGAGCACTTTGGATTGGTGTAAGAGTGGCTCGAGCCAATGCGGATAAAATGGGAATGCAAGTGTTAGTAAACCAGTTACGTGCTTTGTTCCCGGAAAGTCCAGAATATCAACGTTATTTGCAATTACAGTATAGTACTGAGGCCGTATGGAAATAAATCCTAATTCACAGCAGCCAACTGGCTCAAGCTTACCGACTTCTGCTTTAGGAAATATTCAACGTCCTGGTGAGTATTTACGTCAAATTCGAGTTGCTCAGAATAAAGAGTTAGGGCAAGTTTCTTCAGATTTAAATATGCCGGTTAAGACCTTGACCGCTTTAGAGCAAGATGACTATAAATCATTGCCGGAAGCGACTTTCATTAAGGGTTATTACCGTTCATATGCAAAATATTTAAATACGGACGCGACGGCAATTATTCAGCGTTTCGATGAGATTTATGCAAATGATACTGGGCTGTTACCAAATCATGCCTTAAATAATTCGCCAATTAAAATCATGGGTAAACTCCCGGGTTCTAATAGTGATCGTAATAAGAAATGGTTAAAGCGCGCACTTCTTGCTGTTGTAATTCTTGCTGTTGTGTCATTGCTTGTTATGGGTGTCCAAAAATGGACTTCAAACAAAGAAGATGCTGATTTACCTAAAGTAAATCAATCGAATGTTGAAGTTTTACCTGTGCAAGGGGCTACCATCTCAACAGTGGGTGACCAATTGGTGTTAAACTTTAACCGACCAACTTCTGTTCATATTGTTGATGCAACAGGTAAAGTTTTGGCGACAGGTCGTCAGTCATCAACTTTAAGTTTAAATGGTGAGTCTCCATTTCAGATTCGTCTTGATGATGCAACAGCTGTGTCATTAAGTCTAAACCAAGAACAGATTTCATTGTCTCCATATACGGTAAACGGTAAAGCAGAATTCCGTTTATCCCGCTAATACCATGAGTTGAGCGATACAATGATAGAGAACCCAATTAAACGTCGACCAACACGCAAAATCCGTGTTGGTTCGGTGTATGTCGGTGGCGATGCACCTATTAGTGTGCAAAGTATGACAAATACCGAAACTTGCGATGTCGATGCAACCGTTGCTCAAATTGAGCGTTGCGTTGATGCAGGTGCTGATATTATGCGTGTTTCGGTCCCATCTATGGAGGCTGCTGAGGCATTTGGCGCGATCCGTAAACGTGTTTCAGTTCCATTAGTGGCTGATATTCACTTTGACCATAGAATTGCTCTAGCTGTTGCAGATTATGGTGCAGACTGTTTACGTATTAACCCAGGTAATATCGGCTCAGATCAGAAAGTGCGTGAAGTCGTTGCTGCGGCGCGTCATCATGGCATTTCTATGCGTATTGGGGTCAATGCGGGTTCTCTAGAAAAAGATTTACAAAAGAAATATGGCGAACCTACTGGTGAGGCGCTGCTCGAATCAGCACTACGTCATATTGATATTTTAGATCGTCTCAACTTCCATGAATTTAAAGTCAGCGTAAAAGCATCAAATGTGTTTTTAACCATGGATGCTTATCGTTTACTCTCAAAACAAATTGATAACCCCTTACATTTAGGTGTGACTGAAGCTGGTATTTACCGTACAGGTACTGTGAAGTCAGCGATTGCCCTTGGCGGATTGTTGATGGAGGGTATTGGCGATACGATGCGTATTTCGCTTGCAGCCGAACCGGAAGATGAAATCAAGATTGGTTTTGATATTTTAAAGTCGCTAGGGCTTCGCTCTAACGGGATTAACTTTATTGCTTGCCCAAGTTGCTCTCGCCAAGAATTTAATGTTATTCAGGTAATGCAAGCATTGGAAGAGCGTTTAGAAGATATTCGTACTCCAATGGATGTGTCGGTAATTGGCTGTAAAGTAAATGGTCCGGGTGAAGCAAAAGAAGCTGACATCGGGGTTGTTGGGGCTGCGCCTCGCTCATTGGTTTATCGTAATGGTGAAAAAAGCCATTTAATCGATACCGATCAATTGGTTGATGAAATCGAAACAATGGTTCGTCAACGTGTCCAAGAGCTTGAAGAAGCTAAATCTAAAGAAATTATTCGTAGTTCATCATGAGTTCAATCGTCGCAATCAAAGGTTTTAATGACATCTTGCCAACGCAAACAGTAGCGTGGAGACGTCTCGAGCAACATTTAGCATCTTTAATGGATGCTTATGGATATCAACAAATTCGTTTGCCGATCGTTGAACAAACGGGCTTGTTTAAACGTGCTATTGGTGATGCTACCGATATTGTTGAAAAAGAAATGTATACCTTTTTCGATAAAGGCAATCCACCAGAGTCATTAACCTTACGTCCGGAGGGTACAGCAGGTTGTGTTCGTGCTTTGGTAGAACATAATTTGTTGCGCGGTGCTACGCCACGCGTGTGGTATATGGGACCTATGTTCCGTTATGAGAAGCCACAAAAAGGACGTTACCGTCAGTTCCACCAATTTGGTGTAGAAACTTTCGGTGTTGCGACTCCTGATATTGAAGCTGAAGTTATCTTGATGACAGCTCGCTTATGGAAACGTATGGGCGTTGATCACATGGTTCAACTTGAGTTGAATACTTTGGGTGAAAAAGATGAGCGTACAGAGTATCGTAATGCTTTAGTTGCGTTTTTAAACGAGCATAAAGATGCGTTGGATGAAGACTCACAGCGTCGTTTAACAACAAATCCATTACGTATTTTAGATTCTAAAATTGAATCGACTCAGAAAATTCTAGAAAATGCGCCGAAATTATATGACTTCTTGAAAGAAGATAGTTTAAGTCACTTCCAACAATTACAAGATTGTTTGACTGCTGCGGGTGTTAAATTTGTCATTAATCAAAAATTGGTGCGTGGTCTGGACTATTACAACAAAACCGTTTTTGAATGGACAACAACTGCACTTGGTTCGCAAGGTACTGTGTGTGGCGGTGGTCGCTACGACGGTTTAGTTGGTCAGCTAAAAGGTAAGCCGGATCAATCTGTACCTGCTGTTGGCTTTGGGATGGGGATGGAGCGCTTATTGCTTCTGGTTGAGCAGGTTGAACAGGCTCAAGTTATTCGTGATTGTGAAGTCTTCTTGGTTGCAGAACCTGCTTATCAAACTAAAGCTTTGATTTTAGCGGAGCAATTACGTGACCAGTTAGAAGCTGCAAATAGCAGTATTCGAATCAAAACAGGTTCACAAGGCAGCATGAAGAGTCAGATGAAAAAAGCTGATCAGGCTGGGGCTGTTTACGCCATGATTTTAGGTGAGCGTGAATGGGAAGCACAGCAGCTTGCTATCAAAGAGTTAGCAACAGCTGAGCAATCTCAAGTTGCGCTGGCTGAGCTTGTACCATTCTTAATCGAAAAATTTACAAAATAAACTGAAACATCTGGAAAAGGACAATCACATGAGCTTAAGTGATGAAGAACAATTCGACAGCTTAAAGTCGTTCGCCAAAAAATATGGTTCTGCCATGATTAGCGGGATTCTCATTGCATTGATTGCCTTTTTTGGGTGGGAATACTGGCAAAAAAGAAATCTTGCGAGCAGCCAGACAGAAACTGCAAAAGTACAGCAGTTAATGGATGAAGCAAATGCAAGTGCTGATAATCCTAATGCCTTAAGTTCGGTAACAGCATCGGCAGATAAAATCGTAAAAGATGATATCGATTCTGTTCAGGCGATACAGACTCAGTTTGTATTAGCAAAATTAGCTTATGAAAAACAAGACTATGCTGCTGCTGAAAAAGCATTGAAGAAAGTCGAAAATTCAAAAGTAAAAGATGAAGGTTTGATTCAGGTTGTAAAATTGCGTTTAGCAGATGCACAATTGGCGCAAAACAAATATGATGAAGCACTGAAAACTTTGTCTGGTAACGTCGATCCTGCGTTTAAAGCAACAGTAGAAGAGTTACGTGGCGATATCTTTGTTGCTAAGAAAGATATTGATTCTGCTAAAAAAGCGTATCAAGCTGCATGGGATTCGTTACTGGAACGTAAACAAGAACGACAAATTTTACAAATTAAACTCGAAAGTGTTGGCGTTTTAGTTGAAGATCCACAGATTGAGCGCCCAATTTTGGAAACACAGGTGGAAGAGTCTTAATGAATCAGAAATTCAAACTGCCTTTGGCAATTGCAATCGCATCAGCTGTACTGGTGGGATGTTCTAGCAACAAAGTAAAAGAAGCAAAACCAAATCCACTACCGAAATTGACTGAGTCGAAAAAGACTCTAGTACCCGTGTTTTCGCGCAGTGTTTCTTCTACAGATAAGGCAGATCCGTTACGTTTGCAGCTTGATGCAAGTGAGGGCGTGGTCTTTACGCTTGACCCAAAAGGTGAGGTCGCTGCATATCGTGGCAAGCAACGCATTTGGGAGAAAAAAGTCAGCAAATTAGGCTTGAGCTCTGGAGTGGAAGCTGCTGAGGGAATTGTTGTTGTTGGTAATAGTAAAGGCCAACTTTTTGCTTTAGATCAGGCAACAGGTGAACAAAAGTGGACTGCGCAGTTATCTGGTGCACTATTAAGTCCTTCTTTAGTTCAGTCTGGACGCGTGATTACGATTGCAAACGACGGTACTGTATTTGCGCATGATGCTGCTTCAGGCCAGCAAGTTTGGGCTTATAAATTACCAAATGTCCAATTTAGTTTACGTGGTCAAGCATCACCTGTGAGCCTTGACCCACGTACCGTATTAATCGCATCTGCGAATGCTTATGTTTATGCAATTGATACAATTAGTGGTATTCCACGTTTCCAACGTCGTGTTGCGGTAAGTGAAGGTCGTTCTGATATTCAACGTTTGATTGATATCGATGGCGATCCTACTGTTGCTGGACAGTTTATGGTAACTACTAGTTTCCAAGGACAAGTGACTGTAACGGATCTAGCTTCTCAACGTGTAGTTTGGAGTGAAGATTCAAGCAGCACAAAGCGTCCGGAAGTTTATGACAATAAAGTATTTGTTTCATCAACTGATGGTAAGTTAACTGCTTATGATTTAACGACAGGCGAACAAGTTTGGCAAAATGATAGTTTATTAAACCGTCATTTAAGTAACCCTGTTGTGTTGGGATCGGACCTTATTGTTGGTGATTTAGATGGCGTATTACATCTTGTTGATCCTGCAACAGGTAAGCTGATTGGTCGTTCAAAAACAAGTGGTGAGGTCAATACATTACGTGTTATTGAGAACCAACTTTACGTTTCGACCAGAAAAGGCGATTTAAGTATTTGGCAGAATCGTTAATTTCGTTTGCTTGTGCTAAAATAGCCGCTTAACAAATTACGCTGTTAAAAAATATCGGGGTGTTTGAATTAAATCAGTTCAAAGCCCCGTCTTTTATTATGGTCATATCTGACCTTAAAATATATCTCCTGTATTGTTTCTAATGCTCATGCCATGAGATATGGCTGGTCTTGAATTAAGGTTATTGTATGAAACCCGTTATTGCGCTCATTGGTCGTCCGAATGTCGGAAAATCAACGTTATTTAACCAGATTACCAAGAGTCGTGATGCACTTGTAGCCGACTTCGCGGGTCTGACTCGTGACCGTAAATATGGTGATGCGACTTATCAAAATAAGTCTTTCATTGTTGTTGATACTGGTGGTATCGGTGAGAGCGAAGGCGGTATCGATAACTACATGGCCGAGCAGTCAAAAACAGCGATCAACGAAGCAGATATTATTATTTTTGTGGTTGATGCTCGTGCTGGATTGTTAGCTTCTGATGAGCAAATTGCTCGTGAACTACGTACTTTAGGCAAGAAAATTTATCTTGTTGCGAACAAGGTAGATGGTGTTCATGCTGAAGCAGCTTTGGTTGAGTTCTACAAACTTGGTATGGGTGAACCATTACAAGTTGCCGCTAGCCATGGTCGTGGTGTACAGCAAATGCTGGAAGATGTACTTGCAGAAGTTCCAGAAGATGAAAATCCAGAAGAGCATGACAAAGATACTGGTTTACGTTTAGCAATTATTGGTCGTCCTAACGTTGGTAAGTCAACACTGGTCAACCGTTTGCTTGGTGAAGACCGTGTGGTGGCATTTGACCAACCAGGAACAACTCGTGACTCTATTTACATTCCTTTTGAGCGTGAAGGACGTAAATACACTTTAATTGATACAGCAGGTGTGCGTCGTAAAGGTAAAGTTGATGAAATGATTGAGAAGTTCTCAATTGTTAAAACTTTGCAAGCCATGAAAGATGCACATGTTGTAGTGGTTGTAGTCGATGCGCGTGAAGGTATTGTTGAGCAAGACTTACATTTAATTGGCTATGCACTTGAAGCTGGTCGTGCCATGGTTATTGCCATCAACAAATGGGATAACATGTCTGAATACGACCGCAAGCAATGTAAGCTTGATGTTGAGCGTCGTTTTGACTTTATTCCATGGGCAAAAATCCATTTAATTTCTGCTTTACATGGAACTGGGGTAGGTGATTTATATCCTTCTATCCACCGTGCTTACGAGTCTGCGAACTTAAAAGTATCACCAGCTAAATTGACTCAAATTTTGAGTGATGCGACAGAAGCTCATCAACCGCCAATGATTAGCGGTCGTCGTATTAAAATGCGTTATGCGCATATGGGTGGACAGAACCCACCGACTATCGTCATCCATGGTAATAAGGTTGATAAGACACCTGCCGATTATCGCCGTTACTTAGAAAACGTGTTCCGTAAAGTATATAAACTTGAAGGTACGCCAGTTCGTATTGACTTTAAAACTTCTGAAAACCCATTTGAAGGTCGTAAGAGTCAGGTTGATGAACGTACTGCTGCACGTCGTCGTCGTTATATTCAGAAATTTAAGAAAGCAGAGAAAAAATTTAACCGTTAAGTTTTTTAATGTCCAAAAACCCAAAGTTTTCTTTGGGTTTTTTATTTTATTAGCTAATAATTTATAGGCACGTTGTTAATTTTAGCTTTGAGTTATGAAGGGTTCGGATTAATAGGATGAATAGTAAATATATAGATGTTTATATAGTAAAACTTAATAAGTTTTTAAATAAAGAACAACAAGATTTTCCCGACTTCCGTACATTTAATCATTATAAAAAACAACAAATACAGAATGTTAAAAATAAACTGATTGCAGAGAAACTACAACTCACTTCAACGGAGTTAGAGTTTGCCAAGCATGAACATGGTAAACCTTATTTATTGAATCACACTTTGCATTTTAATCACTCACATAGCCAACAATACTACGCTTTAGCCATGAGCGAACATGTTAAAGATATTGGTGTGGATGTTGAGGAACTTGATCGGAATGTACGCCTAGATGCTCTAGCAAAACATGCCTTTCATCCCGATGAATATGAAACATGGCTAAGCTTAGAACAAGATAGAGAATATTGGTTCAAAGTCTGGACCATTAAAGAAGCTGTTTTAAAAGCCTCAGGACTAGGTATACGTTTAGATTTAAATACGTTAAATACTCAGGCACATCCTACAGATCAGGGAGGAGTCTGTTCTCATCCACTGAATGGTACATTTGCTTATCAAAATTTTATTGCTGGCAATATGATATTAACCGTAGCATGGCGTTCAGAGTTATCTTGCCGTGGCTTCCAGTTTCCGTCTATTCAGCTTCACTCACTAATCTAAATAGCACACATAAAAAAACCGCGTAATACGCGGTTTTTTTATTAAAAGGAGAAGCTAAAAAAATTAAGCTTGACCTTCAACAGCAGCAGCTTGAGCACGTTGCATATTAGCTTCAAACTCTGCATCAAAGTTGATTGGAGTAAGAAGTAACTGTGGGAAGCTACCTTTAGTTACTAAATCATTTACAGCTTCACGTAAGAACGGGAACAAAATATTTGGGCAGTATGCGCCTAAAATATAAGGTAAACGCTCTTCTTCAATGTTGTCGATCAAGAAAATACCTGATTGAGTTACATCTACAATGAACGCTGTTTCGTTGTCGTTATCGGCTTGTACCACAACTTTTAAAGAAACTTCAAAGTGAGTTGGGTCAATCTTTTCTGCAGCAGAAGAAAGATTGATATTAAGTTCGGGTTGCCATTGTTTAGTAAAAACCTGCGCCCCTGGAACCTCAAAAGAAATATCTTTTGTATAAATACGCTCTAAAGCTAATTGTGGTTGAACTTGTTGTTCTTCGCTCATTGTTTTTTCCTTAATATGGATGCGATGTTAAGCCAATAATTCGTCGAGTTTACCTTCACGCTCTAAAGCATAAAGTTGGTCAAAACCACCGATAAACTGATCGTTAATGAAAATTTGTGGGACAGTACGATGATTTGTGCGTTGCATTAATTCAACACGTACTTCTGGTGCTTCAACAGAAAGATTTACTTCTTTATAAGCAACACCTTTACGCTCAAGTAACTGTTTAGCACGAACACAATACGGGCATACAGAAGTTGAGTAAACAATGACATTTGCAGCCATGATAATTCTCCTTAAGCTTTTGGTTTGCTTTTAACAAGAGGTAAGCCTTGTGCTTTCCAGTTACTGATACCACCATCAAGACGATAGCTATCGTGGTGAGCAACTTTTTGCAAAGCACTTCCAGCAACTTGCCCCAAGTTGCAAATAAATACCAATGGACGGTCACTTGCTTTTAATTCGTCAGCATGACTTGCGATTTGGCTATATGGAATATTGCGACTGCCACTAATGTGACCTTCGCGGAAATCTTTGCTATCGCGTAAGTCAATCAAAAGAGCATTTTTCGCTTTCACTAAAATACCAAGCGACTGTGGAGAAATTTTACGACCATTACGTTGACCTTCAAAAATGAAGAACAACACGATCAAGACTCCGAGCGTACCAAACAAAATGGGGTGATTCCCCATAAACTCTAACCAGCGTTCCACAAGTCACCTAAAAAAATTAAAAAACAAAATTGACCTAGAGTATAGCGTATATAGATGGTGATCAAAATCACCACTTCAAGGGCAAATAGGGCAGAAAATCAGTTTTTTTGCTGCGCTTCTTGAATCTCATCGATTAAACGCAAAAAGCTATCTAGTCGTCGTGGCAAAATTTCACCCGCTTCAACGGCCTGTTTAAGCCCACAATTCTTTTCATGAGTATGTGTGCAATTACGGAATTGGCAAGATCCTAGATGTGCTGCAATGTCAGGAAAGCCCATACGAATTTTTTCTAAATCGAGATGCCAAAGCCCAAACTCACGAATTCCCGGAGAATCAATTAAGGCACCATTTTTACCGAAGTTGATTAAGCGCGTAGAGGTTGTCGTATGTTGTCCAAGTGCAGAGTTTTCAGAAATAACATTAGTTTTTTGCTCTGCATCTGGAATGAGCACATTAATTAAAGAGCTTTTTCCTACACCTGATTGCCCTACAAATGCTACGGTTTCACCATCTAAACGCTCAGATAAAGCAGAGATATCTCCCTTCTTGGACTGACAAATCATCACCTCATAACCCAACGTTTTATATTCTTCTAATAGGGTAAGAATTGGGTCATTTTCAGTGAGTAAATCAGACTTATTGAGGACCAAAAGAGCGGGAATGTTTGCATCTGCACAAGCAACTAAATATCGATCGATGAGCGTTGGAGCGGGTTCAGGAAGCGGTGAAAATACAATCACAATCAAACTGATATTTGCGGCCACTGGTTTAACTTTGTGATAGCGGTCAGGGCGGGTAAGTAAAGATGTACGTGGGTGAATGGCTGTAATAATGCCTAAACCCGTATTTGGGTCTGCCTGCCATTTAACACGATCACCAGTTACAAGTAACTCAAGATTAGTTCGAGTATGGCAACGCCAAACACTATCGAGCTCGATCGGCTTCCAGAATGGTTCTGGTTCTCCTTCGGCAACTTGTGGTTTTTCTGGGTGATGTTCAGGCACAGAGAGGGCTTGTACTTCAAGTTGACGGCCATAATGTTGTACAACGAGTCCGTCTAGATCCTGTGAAGTATCGATCTCTTCTTGGCGAGTTTTATGCTGTTTTTCAATACGACGTTGCTGTTGTTCAGTTAAACGACGCTTACGAATTAAAGCCATTCATATCCCAAAAAAACCATTGTTTGAAGACCGCAAAAATAGCATGAAGCAGCTATAGAATTACAGCGCGGAAGCAAGAAATTTGCTACTATTGATGTTTTTACGGCATTTTAGAACGTACATTCATGAGCAGTACTTTAAATACACGATTAATTTGGATTGATCTGGAAATGACCGGATTAGATACCGATAATGATCAAATTATTGAAATCGCAACAATTATTACAGATGATCATTTAAATGTACTTGCCGAAGGTCCAGTTTTGGCTATTCATCAACCTGATCGTATTTTAAATGCAATGGATGAATGGAACACTCGTCAACATGGGCAGTCTGGTCTGATTGAACGAGTTCGTCGCAGTAAGTTAACAGCCCGTGATGCTGAGTTACAAACTTTAGAATTCCTAAAAAAATGGGTGAATCCAAAAGTTTCACCAATGTGCGGCAATTCAATCTGTCAGGATCGCCGTTTCTTACACCGTCTTATGCCTGAACTTGAGCAGTATTTCCACTATCGTAATCTTGATGTATCTACGGTAAAAGAGCTTTCAAAACGCTGGCGCCCTGAAATTATGAGTGGCCTGAAAAAGAATGCATCTCATTTGGCAATGGATGATATTCGTGACTCAATTTCAGAGTTGAAATATTACCGCGAATATTTCTTTATTATGAATACTGATGGTAAAGATTGATTACATTGTAGACGTGATATGAAAGGAGGCTTATGCCTCCTTTTTTATTGTATAAAGGACATTGTTACAATAATGCCGATCGCCTGATTTGGCTTTCATATTCATTTTGCTTAAAATGATGTTTTAAATTTTTATTATAAAAAGAGAGCATTTATGCAAAGTAATAACCCGATACTGACTCGCGTTGAAACGGTCAGTGACTATAGTCAACCGATGACTGTGCAAGGTGCGATTCAAAAATCTGTTATGTTGACGGTCATTGCAGCTGCGGTGGGTGTCGCTTTATTTTTCTATGCAGCCTTTACTGTAAATGTTGGTATTGCTTACGCAGCTTCAATTGTGGGTGCAATCGGTGGCTTGGTTTTAGCTTTAATTACAACCTTTAAACCAACGACTGCGCCAACATTGGCAATTCCGTATGCCTTATTTGAAGGGGCTTTTTTAGGTGGTATTTCGTTTACTTTCCAGTTGAAATACCCAGGTGTTCCACTTCAGGCTTTATTAGCGACCTTTGTCACCACTTTGGTGATGTTTGGTTTATATAAATTCCAAATTATCCGCGCAACTGAAAAGTTTAAGTCAGTTGTAATCTCTGCATCTTTGGCAATCTTTATTGTATTTATCGTGCAGATGGTCATGCGTTTAGCTTTTGGTTCAAGCGTTCCTTATATTTTTGAAAGTAACTGGTTAGGTATTGGTTTTGCTGCATTTGTCGCTGTCATTGCTTCACTTAACCTGATTTTAGATTTTGATTTAATTGAAACTAATGCAGCTTATCGTGCACCAAAATTCATGGAATGGTTGTGTGGTATCGCATTACTTGCAACTTTAGTGTGGATGTATATTTCTTTCTTACGTTTACTAGGCTTACTGTCTGACGACTAAGATTGAATTCATCTAGAAGTCGCTCCTTATCAGGAGCGATTTTTTTTCGTGCGATTTTTGAAAAAAGATGCATTATGCAATTTCGAAAACCGCCGAATATTGGCATTATGCTTGAAATTGTTTTGAGTGAGATCGGCATGACACAAGGACTTTTAGCAGGTAAGCGCTTTTTGATTGCAGGCGTTGCTAGTAAATTATCAATTGCTTTTGGTATTGCCCAAGCATTACATCGTGAAGGTGCAGAGCTTGCGTTTACTTATCCAAACGAAAAATTAAAAAAACGTGTGGATGAATTTGCTGAGCAATTCGGTTCTAAGCTTGTGTTTCCATGTGATGTTGCTGTTGATGCTGAAATTGATAATGCATTTGCAGAACTTGCAAAACATTGGGATGGTGTAGACGGTGTTGTACACTCAATTGGCTTCGCACCTGCACATACACTTGATGGTGATTTTACTGACGTGACTGACCGTGAAGGTTTTAAAGTTGCTCATGACATCAGTGCATACAGCTTTGTTGCAATGGCACGTGCTGCAAAACCTCTATTACAAGCTCGTCAAGGTTGTTTATTGACTTTGACTTACCAAGGTTCTGAGCGTGTTATGCCTAACTATAACGTTATGGGTATGGCAAAAGCGTCTTTAGAAGCTGGTGTTCGCTATTTAGCATCAAGCCTTGGCGTTGATGGTATCCGTGTAAACGCGATTTCTGCGGGTCCAATCCGTACTTTGGCTGCTTCTGGTATTAAATCTTTCCGTAAAATGTTAGATGCTAATGAAAAAGTTGCGCCATTAAAACGTAACGTAACCATTGAAGAAGTAGGTAACGCAGCATTATTCCTATGCTCACCTTGGGCTTCAGGTATTACTGGTGAAATTCTATATGTGGATGCTGGTTTCAATACTGTAGGTATGAGCCAATCTATGATGGATGATGAATAAGTTTCGAAATTTATTCAGGCATAAAAAAAGCCGTAGTTGAAGGACTACGGCTTTTTTATGGGCGCAAGTTACTGAGGAAGTTCTTTTACAGGTGAACCACCTAAAGCTTGCATGAGGGTGACATACGCGTTGTATTGGCTTTGCTTGGTTTCAACGAGGCTTAACCGTGCAGTACGTGTGGTTTGCTGAGCATCAAGAAGTGTTTTTAATGCGACAGCACCATAACGGTAACGGACTTCGGTTAAACGTTCAGTTTTTTCTGCAAGTTCAACATTACGCTCCTGTAACACTACTTGTTTGTCGAGTTCTGTACGACTCGATAAAGCATTTTCTACATCAGCAAAAGCCTGATAAAGCGTTTGACGATATTGAATAATCGCTTTTTCATAATCCAGATTGCTAATCGCGATATCTTTCTTCATATCGTTATATTGCAAAAACGGTAAGCTTAAACTTGCACCAAGCGTGAGAGCAGGGTTTCGTAATAACTCTGTTAACGATGTGCTGCTTGAGCCTAGACTGCTGGTTAAGCTAATCGACGGGTAGTAGCTCGCCTTAGTAGCATCTTTAGTCGCTAATGCTTTTCTTAAGCGTAGCTCACTTGCTTGCAAATCAGGACGGCGCGATAAAATATCGGCAGGTAAACCAGCACCAATTGCAGGTAGAGCAGTGCATGGTAAACGCTTTGGCTCTTGAATGTTTAATTGCTGCAATGGTTCATGCAATAACACTGCAATGGCTGTGCGTGTTTCAACCAGTTGTTGTTCAATCTGACTTAAACTCGCTTTTTGACTCTGTACCGACTGTTCTGCTTGAGTCAGATCTACACCGGAAACGGCACCAGCTTTATATTGAATCTGTACCAAGTCATAAAGCTTTTGAGAGGTTGCTAGACTTTGCTGTGCGGTTGTATAACGCTCATTTAAATAACCCAGTTGCCAATAAAGTTTGGCAGTAGTTGCAATTAAACTTTGCCCAGTAGCTTGTAAATCTTGTTCTGTCGCTAAAGCTTCCCATTTACTTGCTTCGGTTTGGCGTGCAAGCTTGCCAAACAAATCAAGCTCATAGCTTACTCCCGCACTCATGGAAAGACCATTAGCGCTGTCATCTCCCGAATTTAAATCGAAAGAATGTCCAGTAGAAACACTAGAGCTAGTTCGCAAGCCTTGCTTATTAGCGGTTAAATCAGCTTGTAGACGGGCTTGCTTTAAAGCAATACCTGCAACTGCTAAATCACTGTTACGCTCTAATACATTGCTTACAAGCTGATTGAGCTGTGCGTCGTTAAAGAGTGTCCACCAACGGTCAGAATATTGATTGGCAGACATGGTTTTTGTTTTTGTTGTGTCATACTGAAAACTACCCGGAACTTGTACTGCAGGTGTTTCATAAGGTGTTTTTACTACAGCTGCACATCCTACAAGAGAACTTGTGAGAAGAAGTGCTGTGCTGAGTTTAGTCATAGAGAAAGACATGCAATTTTCCTTATTCTCGAGATAGTGCGGCAACAGGGTCAAGTTTCGCGGCATTCTTGGCTGGTAAGAAACCAAAAACGACCCCAATCAGTGTTGAACAGACAAATGCTGCAATAATAGAAGTGCTTGAATAAGCCACGCTAAAGTTACCGCCAGCAAATTTATTAATGAGTTGTCCAAGGCCAAGCGATAGTAAGACGCCAAGCACACCACCAATTAAACACACCAAAATTGCTTCAATTAGGAATTGCTGCAAAATATCACTTTGACGCGCACCTACGGCCATACGTACGCCAATTTCCTGAGTACGTTCAGTCACCGAAACCAACATAATATTCATTACCCCGATACCACCAACGACCAATGAAATTACGGCAATTGCTGAAACCAGAAGGGTCATCGTGCTGGTTGTTTTCTCAATAGTCTGACGGATACTGTCACTGTTCATGGTGAAAATATCTTGTGCACCATGGCGCTGGGTTAATAAATTCACAATCGCATTTTCTGCGGCAGCAGTTGAATATTTGTCATTAATACGAACCACGATATTACGTACATTAGATTGTCCTAACATACGGCTCATCACGGTTGTATAAGGCATATAGACATTTAAAGTGTCATCTGAGCCCATGCCGCTCGTTTGCGGTTCTACAACCCCAATAATACGAGCAGGTACACTACCGAGTAACACTACTTGACCAATAGGGTTGGTACCGTCACTAAAGAACTGCTTTTGAGTATTAGTATCAATGACCACATCCTGTGAGCGATCACGAACACTACGTTGATCAAAAGTTTGTCCATCTTTAAAGACCAAACCTTTCACATCGAAATAATCATTACTCACACCATTAATGGTCGCGTTCGCTTCATTTTGTTGGTAACGCATGGTTTTGGATGTACTAACGATTGGGCTGACTGCACTGACATACGGTTGAGTCATTAACGCATCGGCATCGGCAGGCACCAAGGTTTTAAAACTTGCAGTTTTAGAGTTGTCACCAAAACCACGGCCCTGAAATACCGTAATCGTATTTGTTCCCAGACTGCTAATATTGCTTAAAATTTGCTGTTGAGAGCCTTTACCTAATGCGACAACTGTAACAACCGATGCAATACCAATGATAATCCCAAGCATGGTTAAAAAAGTACGCATGCGGTGGGCATTCATAGACAGTAAAGCCATTTGAAAGGCTTCAGATAAACGATCTAAAGTAGAGCGCCATGCAGAAATACTTTTGCCTTTCTTCTGTTTACCTTGCAAAGCAGGCGCTGCATCAGGATCAGATTTGATTGGTTCAGCTGCTTGATCTGGAACATTAGGGCGGTCACTAATAATTTCTCCGTCACTAATCTCGATAATGCGAGTCGCATTTTTTGCAACTTGCATATCGTGGGTGACTAAAATAATAGTGTGACCTGCGGCATTGAGTTCACGCAAAATACGCATCACCTCAACACCACTATGAGAGTCAAGCGCCCCTGTTGGTTCATCTGCCAGAATAACGTCTCCGCCATTCATCAGCGCACGGGCAATAGAAACACGTTGCTGCTGACCACCAGAAAGTTGGCTTGGTCTATTGAGGGTTTTAGTACCTAAACCTAATTCGGTCAGTAAAGCCGTTGCGCGTTGTTTACGTTCAGAAGGGGTAACACCTGCATAAACAGCTGGAACTTCTACGTTACCTTCAGCAGATAAATCACCCAATAAATGGTAGCGCTGGAAAATAAAACCAAAATATTCACGGCGTAGTCGAGCGAGTTGATCTGGCTCAAGTTTACCTGTTTCTTGTCCATTAACTTTGTAACTACCACTCGTAGGTCGGTCCAAACAACCCAGAATATTCATGAGGGTCGATTTACCAGAACCAGACTGGCCGACAATGGCAACCAGTTCACCTTCATAAATGGTCAGGTCAATGCCTTTTAAAATTTGTATCGTGCTTTCGCCAGCAGGGAATTCCCGGACTAGATTGCTGACTTCAAGCAAAGCTTGTTTTGTCATGCTTACATTCCCATTGGGCCACTACGGCGACGGTTATTACTACTATTTGCTGATGCAGCAGAAGTATCTGCACTATCGGCAATCACAACTTGATCACCTTGTTTTAAGCCCGCAAGAACTTGCGCATTTACACGGTTGTTAATACCTACCAAAATCTGAGTCGGTTTAGTTGTGCCATCGGCTTGTAATACACGTACAACACTTAACGTTAATTTACCTTGCTCAACCAGTTGTTTTTGTTCAGCAGTTAAATTTAAACGTTCTAAACGAACACCACTACCTGAATTTTTTCTTTCTGTATTTGGAGTCGAAGCAGCTTTATCTGTAGATTGACCAGATTTTCTTTGGCCTGAAAATTGTTTAGAACTCAGTGCTGATGAAGGAACGAGCAGGGCATTTTTAGCTGAATCTAATACGATATAAACTTGTGCTGTCATATCAATACGCAATTTACCATCAGTATTTGGCACATCGAATAACGCATTATAGTAAACAGCTGAACTGGTTGTTGAGCTTGTTGTACTTGTTGATTCGCTAGAAATTGAGTCTGGAGCTGGTTCAATCTGACGTAATGTTGCATAGCGCTTAGTTTCATCACCTAAAGTTGTAAAGTAAACCTGTTGTCCTTTTTCAACTTTCATAATGTCAGCTTCACTCACCTGCGCCTTAATCGTCATGTTTTGTAGTTTTGCAATTTTGACAATTGTTGGAGCGCTTTGGTTTGCGTTTACAGTTTGGCCTTCTTCGGTCACAATCGCGACAACCGTACCATCGGTTGGAGCAACAATACGTGTGTAACCAATATTGGTTTGCGCCGTAGATCTTGTCACTTTTGCAGATTCGATTTGCGCATCTAATGCTTTGATTTGTGCTTGAGCTGTTTTATAGCTTGCCTCAGCCGATTCTAAATCTGCACGAGGTGTTGCATCTTGCGCATACATTTGTTGCTGACGGCGGTATTCAAGTTGTTTTTCATTTAAAGAAGCAACTTGTTGAAGGCGCTGCGCTTCTAAATTTTTAATATTCGCATCAGAAGTTTTTAAACTATTTTCTTGGGTGGTTGAGTCAATTTGTGCGATAAGTTGACCTTGTTTCACTTGATCGCCCAACTGTACATACATCTTTTTGACCTGACCAGATACCTGTGCACCCACACTAATCAGTTTGGTTGCATCAAGTGTACCTGTTGCAAGGACATTATTTTCAATATCTCCGCGTGTTACCTCAGCTGTAATATATTGAGGCTGCTGCTCTTTAGGCTTTAAAAATTTCCAAGCTAATACAGCAATAATGGCTATACAGACGATGATAATAACAAGTTTGATTGGCTTTATTTTTGGCATGGTGAGAGGTCGAAAAGTTTAAAATTTAATTTAGTATAAAAGCGAAATGAGGATAAAACGTGAATTTTTATGATATTTCAGGAATGAAGAAAAATGATTCGGCCGAATTATTGTATAAATAGTGTTTTCCCACATAATTCAGCAATCGCTTGCTGCATCAAATGTTGGGCATTTTCATTCGACATTCCTTTAATTGCTGCATCTACTTGCAATAGAAGGGTAGACCAGCCTAAAAACTGTTGAGGATTTAATCTTCTTAAAGCTTGTTGATATAAACCAACCTTTGTTTTCCAGATACCAAGTTGTAATGCATTATGAGGCTGCTCAAATAATTGCATCAATAAACGCATTTCTTTACTTAGTGTCCATAAGATCAGACTTTCTGGCTCACCAGCTGCAATTAAATATTGAAAAATCTTAATGGACTGAGCGAGATTACCTTCTAATAAAGCATCGCTTAAATCATAAGTGGTGTAACGAGACTGATCTTGTAAACAAGCATACAACTGTTCAATTTGAATTAGTTGCTGGTCTGGAAAAGTATCTCTTACACGCATCAAGCTATTTTTAGCTGCGAGCAAATTATGTTCATGATGCTGCATGAGCCATTGCCAGGCATCATTATCAAGTTGAATTTCAAGTTTCTCTGCTTCGGCAGATAAAATTCTTTGGCGGTCTTGCGGATAGTTTGCCGTAAGGGCAACGACAACACCATTTGCTTCAACAACTTGGAAAAAAGCAGACTTTAAACTACTACTATCTTGTTTAGGTAAAACAATTAAAAGTAAGTTAGTTTCATTATGTTGGATATAACTTTTAAGTTGTTTTAGCCCATTTGCGTCAGGCTTTATATTGCCATGTACTTCAATGGCAAGCTGCTGAGAAAATAAAGATAAGCTGTTAAGAGCGTTAAAAACATTTTTCCAGTCGCTTACACTACTAATATCGTAGCGCTGTCTTTCAACTTCTTGTTGTTGCCAACTTTTACGAAAAGCATCTAATAAATTTTGTTCCAGCAAAGGTTCTTGGCCATGTAAAATCCACGCACCCCGTGCTTCCGGAATGCGTTTTAATGCTTGCAAATAGTCAATTTTCATTGCTGATAAAACTGGAGATTAAGGTTGAGCTTTTGGTAAGCGGTTTGCTGAAATCTGACGAGTAATTTGTTGTGCAATGTCATCAATTACAATACGTTGTAAATAAGATTCTTGCTGATTTTCGGTGTTAACCGTTGCAAGATCATATTGATAACTACGAGATGCAGTTAATGAACGTGGTTCAGTAATTTTGTTACCTTGACGGTCTTCAATCTGGAAGGTTACGGTTAAGCGTAATAATACTTCCGTTAGTTTTCCGTTTAAAAGCTGACGACGTGGTGTGTACTCTAAAACACGGAGTACATAGGCATCATTATCATTACTGAATTGAACACCATTTGCAGCCAAATAAACTTTTAACTGGGTTTCTAAATCATCAGTTTTAGCTGGTAACTCAAGGCTTAACTTTTTATAAACAAGCGGAGTTGCAGTCGGGTTGGTTCCTTTTAAATGAAATCCACACCCGACTAAGCCTGCACTAAGGCCTAAGGTTAAAACAACAGCGGCTAAACGTTTGGCAAAGTGCATGCTTGATCCTCTCATTAATAACTTTAATTAAACCACGAGGTTAACTAATTTATTTGGAACCACAATTTCTTTCTTTGTTGGTCCTGTTAAGAATTGTTGAACTTCTGGAAGGGCCTTAGCTTGAGCTAATAGATCTTCTTTAGAAATATCAACAGAAACTTCAAGTTTACCGCGAAGTTTACCGTTAACCTGTACAACAATCGTTTGCGTATTACGAGTTAATGCAGAAGCATCGACTTCAGGGAATGTTGCTGCTGTTACATCCGTACCAAACTGAGCCAATAATGTTTGACTTAAGTGCGGTGCAAATGGAGCAAGTAAAGTTAACAGCGTGGTGATCGCTTCACGTTCTACAGCAACATCGTTGTCATCTTTTGCTTCAAACTTATTGCTTGCATTTAACAATTCCATCAAAGCAGCAATCGCAGTATTGAATGCATGACGACGTTCGATATCATCACTTACTTTTTGAATAGTTTCGTGAGTTTTACGACGTAAATCTTGAGCATCTTTAGACAAGTTAGCAGCATCAATTGTAGAAGCTTGGTTGCCTTTTTCAAGGAAGCTTGCCACAAGGCGCCACACACGTTTTAAGAAACGGTTTGCACCTTCGATACCTGCATCAGACCATTCTAAAGATTGATCTGGTGGAGCAGCGAACATCATAAATACACGTGCTGTGTCTGCGCCGTATTGATCAATAATCGCTTGTGGGTCGATACCATTGTTTTTCGACTTAGACATTTTTTCTTGTCCGCCGATCACAACTTCTTGACCATCACCTGAATATTTTGCAGAAACAATACGACCTTTTTCATCGCGTTCTAATTCGATATCAGCAGGGTTAAACCAAGTTTTCTTACCATTTTCTGCTTCACGATAGAATGTATCTGCAAGCACCATGCCTTGAGTTAACAAGTTGGTAAATGGCTCATTACCTTGTACAACACCTTCATCACGCATCAATTTATGGAAGAAACGTGCATAAAGTAAGTGGAGAATCGCGTGTTCAACACCACCAATATATTGGTTTACAGGAAGCCAGTTTTGAGCTGCTTCAGGTTTAACCATACCGCCAGTAAAGTCTGGAGATGCATAGCGTGCGTAGTACCAAGATGACTCTACGAAAGTATCCAAGGTATCTGTTTCACGACGTGCATCGCCGCCACAGCAAGGACATTTAGTTTCATAGAATTCAGGCATTTTATTAAGCGGATTACCTGAACCATCTGGAACAACGTCAGTTGGTAATACAACCGGAAGCTGGTCTTCTGGAACTGTGACTTGACCACAAGTATCACAGTTAATCATTGGAATTGGACAACCCCAGTAACGTTGACGAGAAACACCCCAGTCACGTAAACGGAATTGAACTTTAGAATTTGCTAAACCTTGTGGTTCTAATTTTGCAAGGAATGCATCGAATGCAGCTTGGAATTCTAGACCGTCAAACTCGCCAGAGTTAACAAGTTTACCTTCTTTAGAACCGTACCATTCTTGCCACTCGGTAGCAGAATAATCTGCATCGTCAGCACCTTTAGCATCAATCACTTGCTTAATTGGCAAATTGAACTTGTTAGCAAATTCAAAATCACGTTCGTCATGCGCCGGTACAGCCATAACTGCGCCAGAACCATAAGACATTAATACGTAGTTTGCGATCCAGACAGGAAGCTCTTCACCAGTTACAGGGTGCTTTACAAACAAGCCAGTTGCCATGCCTTTTTTCTCGGCTGTTGCCAAGTCTGCTTCTGCAACTGAACCCATGCGGCACTCTTCAATAAATTCAGCCAATTCAGGGTTGTTTTCAGCAGCTTTAAGCGCAAGAGGGTGTTCTGCTGCAACGGCAACATATGTCACGCCCATTAGCGTGTCAGCACGTGTTGTATAAACAGTTAAGCCATCAGCATAAATTTCGGTATTGGCAGATGGGAAAGTAATTTCCATGCCTGTAGAGCGACCAATCCAATTACGTTGCATGGTCAACACTTGTTGAGGCCAGCCGTCTTGTAGGGTGTCTAGGTCGTCTAATAATTCTTGTGCATAGTCCGTAATACGGAAGTAGTACATTGGAATATCGCGTTTTTCAACCAATGCACCTGAGCGCCAGCCACGACCATTTTCAACTTGCTCGTTTGCTAAAACAGTTTGGTCAACAGGATCCCAGTTTACTGTTGAAAGTTTACGGTAGATTAGGCCTTTTTTATAAAGCTGAACAAATAACCATTGCTCCCAGTGATAATATTCTGGTGTACAAGTTGCAAATTCGCGATCCCAGTCTACAGATAGACCTAATTTTTTTAATTGATCACGCATGTAAGCAATGTTTTCAAATGTCCATTTTGCTGGAGCAACTTTATGGGCAATTGCTGCGTTTTCCGCAGGTAAACCGAATGCATCCCAACCCATAGGTTGTAGTACGGTTTCACCTTTTAAACGGTAGAAACGGCTAATCACATCGCCAATTGTATAGTTACGCACATGCCCCATATGCAGCTTGCCACTTGGGTAAGGAAACATTGACAGGATGTAGCGATGTTTACCTTCGACAGTGTCGGCAACTTTAAAGACTTTACGATTTTCCCAATCTTGTTGAACTGATGGTTCAATCGTGTTTGCTTGATATTCGGGGTCAATGTGAGAAATAGTCATAGACGTAAGCTATACAACAAAAATTGATATTAAAGATTGTTGCACAGCATAGCGCAAAATCGACAAAAATGCAGTTTTGGGATAGATTTATTTTCCGTTAAAAATTAAACAAGAATAAACCTGAAAAAAGCGGGGTAGCCATAAAAAAAGAAAAGTGGAAAAATCAAATAAGATGAAAAAATAGTCAGTTAAAAAATAATCATAGAAAAGTGTTTCTTTAATCTTGACTTTAGTGAATTAAACAACAAAAATGCTTCCTTTAGTTTTATATGCGATTATTTGATCACCCTTCGAATAACCGTCATGTTTTGTAATAGACATTCTCTCTAGCCGAGAGATTGATTTTACTTAAAGTATGTATATCCAGACATGCTTTATTAATGTTAAAAAAGCTTATACGGCTGAAAAACAGAAATTTTTCTATTGCAACGAAAACTAGACAATATGTGTGCTATAACAGTGCAGACAATTCAATGAATGAAACACTATTTGTGCCTTCCATAAATAGTGATAAAGATTTTAGGGTGAATCACGTTGGAACTTTTATCTGGTGGTGAAATGCTCGTTCGTGCTCTTGCGGACGAAGGCGTTGAACATGTTTTTGGTTATCCAGGCGGCGCTGTATTACATATTTATGATGCGCTATTTCAACAAGACAAAATTAATCATTACCTCGTACGTCATGAACAAGCTGCTGGTCATATGGCAGATGCTTACTCGCGTGCTACAGGTAAGACTGGCGTAGTACTGGTCACTTCTGGACCTGGCGCAACCAATACAGTAACTCCAATTGCAACAGCTTATATGGACTCAATCCCGATGGTGATTTTGTCTGGCCAGGTTGCATCACATCTTATTGGTGAAGACGCTTTCCAGGAAACTGATATGGTGGGTATTTCACGTCCTATCGTGAAACACAGCTTCCAAGTTCGTCATGCAAGCGAAATCCCTGCAATTATCAAAAAAGCATTTTATATCGCAGCAAGTGGTCGCCCTGGTCCAGTTGTCGTCGATATTCCTAAAGATGCGACAAATCCTGCAGAAAAATTTGCGTACGAATATCCTGAAAAAGTGAAGATGCGTTCTTACCAACCACCTTCACGTGGTCATTCTGGCCAAATTCGTAAAGCGATTGATGAGCTTTTAAGTGCAAAACGCCCTGTAATTTATACGGGTGGTGGCGTTGTTCAAGGTAATGCATCAGCATTATTGACTGAACTCGCGCATTTACTCGGTTATCCGGTGACTAACACACTTATGGGCCTTGGTGGCTTCCCTGGCGATGATCCACAGTTTGTGGGCATGTTGGGTATGCACGGTACTTATGAAGCAAATATGGCGATGCATAATGCTGACGTCATTCTTGCAATTGGTGCGCGTTTTGATGACCGGGTAACCAATAACCCAGCAAAATTCTGTGTGAATGCTAAAGTTATTCATATTGATATTGATCCGGCGAGCATTTCAAAAACAATTATGGCGCACATTCCAATTGTAGGGGCAGTTGAGCCTGTACTACAGGAAATGTTGACGCAATTGAAACAATTAAATGTGTCTAAGCCAAACCCTGAAGCAATTGCTGCGTGGTGGGATCAAATTAATGAATGGCGTAAAGTTCATGGCTTAAAGTTTGAAACCCCGACTGATGGCACAATGAAGCCGCAGCAAGTTGTTGAAGCTTTATATAAAGTCACTAATGGTGATGCCATTATTACTTCGGATGTTGGCCAACACCAAATGTTTGGTGCGTTGTATTACAAATACAAACGTCCACGTCAATGGATTAACTCAGGCGGTTTAGGCACCATGGGCGTAGGTTTACCTTATGCAATGGCTGCTAAGCTTGCTTTCCCTGATCAACAAGTTGTTTGTATTACTGGCGAAGCTTCAATTCAAATGTGTATTCAAGAGCTTTCAACATGTAAGCAATACGGCATGAATGTGAAGATCTTGTGCTTGAATAACCGTGCTTTAGGTATGGTGAAGCAGTGGCAAGATATGAACTATGAAGGTCGTCACTCAAGCTCATACGTTGAATCATTGCCTGATTTTGGCAAGTTGATGGAGGCTTATGGTCACGTTGGTATTCAGATTGATCATGCTGATGAGCTAGAGTCGAAGCTTGCTGAAGCAATGGCGATTAATGATAAATGTGTATTCATTAATGTCATGGTTGATCGCACGGAACATGTTTATCCAATGCTGATCGCAGGTCAGTCTATGAAGGATATGTGGTTAGGTAAAGGGGAGCGTACATAATGAGACATATTATTTCTGTACTCGTTGAAAACGAAGCTGGTGCGCTTTCTCGCCTTGTTGGTTTATTTAGCCAACGTGGATATAACATTGAAACACTGAATGTTGCGCCAACCGAAGATCCAACTTTGTCACGCTTAACATTAACAACTTATGGTGATGACCATAAGATTGAACAGATTACTAAGCAGCTCAATAAACTTGTTGAAGTTGTAAAAGTAGTTGACTTATCAGAAGGTGCACACATCGAACGTGAACTTATGCTAATCAAAGTAAAAGCATTAGGAGCTTCACGTGCCGAAATTAAGCGTACTGCGGATATTTTCCGTGCGCAGATTGTAGACGTGACACCAACTACCTATACCATTCAAATAGCAGGGACAACTGAAAAATTAGATGGTTTTATCGATGCGCTTGCAGAAAACACTATTCTAGAAGTTGTTCGTTCAGGTGTATCTGGTATCGCCCGTGGCGAAAAAGTATTAGCCATTTAATTTTTTAAAAAGTATTTTAGCGGAGAACACAAATGCAAATTTTTTACGATAAAGACTGTGACTTATCAATCATCCAAGGCAAGAAAGTAGCGATTATTGGTTACGGTTCTCAAGGTCATGCTCATGCACTTAACCTTAAAGACTCAGGCGTAGACGTAACTGTAGGTTTACGTGCAGATTCAGCTTCTTGGAAGAAAGCTGAAAATGCAGGTCTTAAAGTTGCAGAAGTTCCTGCTGCTGTTAAGCAAGCTGACCTCGTAATGATTTTGACTCCAGATGAATTCCAATCACAACTTTACCGTGACGTGATTGAGCCAAACATCAAAGAAGGCGCGACTCTTGCATTTGCTCATGGTTTCTCTGTTCTTTACAACCAAGTTGTTCCACGTAAAGATTTAGACGTAATCATGGTTGCTCCAAAAGCACCTGGTCACACTGTACGTTCAGAGTTCCAACGTGGTTCAGGTGTTCCTGACCTAATCGCAATTCACCAAGATGCTTCTGGTAATGCACGTAACGTTGCTCTTTCTTATGCTTCTGGCGTAGGCGGCGGCCGTACAGGTATTATTGAAACTTCATTCCGTGAAGAAACTGAAACTGACTTATTCGGTGAGCAAGCAGTTCTTTGTGGTGGTGCGGTTGAATTAGTGAAAATGGGCTTCGAAACTTTAGTTGAAGCTGGTTATGCACCAGAAATGGCTTACTTTGAATGCTTACACGAACTTAAATTGATCGTTGACTTAATGTTCGAAGGCGGTATCGCTGACATGAACTACTCAGTTTCTAATAACGCTGAGTACGGCGAATACGTAACTGGTCCTGAAGTTATTAACGAACAGTCTCGTGAAGCAATGCGTAATGCATTGAAACGTATTCAATCTGGTGAATATGCTAAGATGTTCATTCAAGAAGGTGCGTTGAACTACCCATCTATGACAGCTCGTCGTCGTCAAAATGCTGCACATGGTATTGAAGTAACTGGTAATAAGTTACGTGCGATGATGCCTTGGATTCAAGCAAACAAGATCGTAGATAAAGAGAAAAACTAAGATTTCTCTTTAGCTTGAAACGTGCGTTAGCGAAGTAAAACTTCGCTCTTGTGCTCGGGTAGAGCAATGCTCTACTAGTCCTCGCTCCTTGCGTAGGAAGAAAGCGCTGCTTTCTTGATTCCTATTCAGGATTCAAGCAAATAAAATCGTAGATAAAGAAAAGAACTAATTTTCTTTATCAAACGCTTTAAAAGAACCCTGCTTTAAGCAGGGTTCTTTATTTATACTATTTTATTTGAATGTGAAAGTTGCGATTAGGCCCACTTGACTAGATTAAATAAATTCTATATTTTTCATATAATTGGCTGCTTAATTTTTATTTACTTTATTGATTTATAAAGTAAAAAATACTTGACCAAAAGATAGATAATGTTATTGTTTATAACTGACTGAATAAGTCAAATTTACTAAAATTTCTTTAACATGTTTAATTGTATTTTGGGCAATGAGTTGAACAAAATAAAAAAAAGTATTGAATAATCATGGAAGTCCAATATGGGTCATATTGATTACGATAGCACATTGATCGTCGGCTCTTTTATTGCAGCTGGCTTCATTTGCTATATTGTAATTTCCATGGAGCAGCTAATATTCAAGCAAGTCTATAAGAAATTTGAGTCCTTAATTTTATTTATTAACGGACTACTACTCGCATTAGCAATTAGTATCGTCCATATTGTTGGTATACAAGCTTATCATCTGTTTGATACTGCTCACTCTAATATTCCTTTAATTGCAATTTCTTATGCTATCAGTGCGTTGTTATCTTGCATTGCGATGTGGCTGACTTCGCGTTTTACACTCCCTTTGTTTAGACTCATTTTGAGCTCGATTATTATGGGAATTGGAATTTCAGCCTCATATTACATTAGCATGCTAGGTTGGAATATGAATGTTTATAAAAAAGATTACACTTCGTTTTTACTCTTATTTTCTGTATTAATTGCAATGAGCGGTTCAGGGCTAGCGTTTTTACTCGCCTATAAATTAAAAGATACTGAACGATATCGCTTAACTTTAAAAATCGCATTTTCGGTTATGATGACCTTAAGTATTATGGGGATGCACTACACAGCGCTTATTGCGACGAATATTACTGATAAGTTTATTAGCCAATATCAGGCTGAGCATGACTTATTATTATTCACAATTATTCTGGTTACATGTTTGGTACTCGTAGCAAGTTTTATTGTTGCAATGTTAGAGCAACGCCTTACTCAACAGAATTTAGAGCTACGTAAGGCAAACAAAGAATTAGCTAACCTATCTATACAAGACAATCTAACCAAATTGCCTAACCGCCTTTATTTGGTGGATTATGCTGAAGTGTTACTCTCAGATCATCGGTACAAAGACCAGAAAATTGCTTTCTTATACATTGACTTAGACCGATTTAAATCGGTGAATGATGCATTTGGACATCATGTGGGTGATCAATTACTGATTCAGATGGCAAACCGCTTACACTGGCAACTCAATGAGAAATGTAAACTGCTTAGAATTGGCGGTGATGAGTTTTTGCTTATTGCCGAAAATACAAATGCCGATGAAGCAGTTATTTTGGCTGAGAAAGTTTTACAGCTGATTCAGGAAAGTTATCAAATTTCTGGTAAAGAAATTAATATCTCTGCAAGTTTAGGGGTGGCACTATTTCCTGAGCACGGACAAAATGTTCAGGACTTACTCATGAACGCTGATGCCGCGATGCTTATGTCTAAAGAACAAGGCCGAAATACTTACACCATCTTTAGTTATTCAACCCATCAACAAGAAACAAGAAGTCAGTCAAAACTGATCAATGATCTTTATAAGGCCGTAGAAGAAAAGCAGTTCATCCTATATTACCAACCAAAATTTAATACGAATCTTGAAATCTGTGGTGTTGAGGCATTAATCCGTTGGAATCATCCTGCTTTAGGAATACTCACACCACATATGTTCATAGAAGGGGCAGAAAAAACGGGTTTGATCATTCCAATGGGGTATTGGGCGCTTGAGCAAGCTTGCCTGCAAATTCAACAGTGGGAACGTAGTAACATTCCATTTTACCCAGTTGCAGTAAACTTATCTGCACTACAGTTCGAAAATAAAAAATTATTTAGTACGCTCGAAGGATTATTAAAAAAATACCAGATTCAACCTCACCATTTAATTGTTGAAATTACTGAATCGACAGCAATGCGTCATATTGACTTGAGCATTCGAGCTTGTGAGCGGCTACGTGATATGGGTATTCGGGTCGCAATTGATGATTTTGGAACAGGCCATTCAAGCTTTTTGTATTTAAAAGATTTACCTGTAGATGAGTTGAAAATTGATCGTGGCTTTATTGTTGATTTAAAGCCGGGTTCTAAAGAAGAAGTTATTCTAGAAAGTATTATACATTTAGCTAAAAAGTTAGGTTTAACTGTAACAGCAGAAGGGGTGGAAACCCAGCAACAGGTTGAGATTTTAACGCGTTTAGGGTGTCAACAGTTCCAAGGTTATTTGTTGGGAATGCCAGTTCACGTCGATCAACTGATTGAATCTCAAGGCGCTCACTTCGCTTAATCTTTTCTATATCGATTTTTAAAAATAACATTTCCTTTTTATTTTTTTCTTTAAAGAATAATTAATTAAAATAAATTTATCTTCTAAAACACACCTATATATTTGTAGTAGTGAATAGTATTAGTTTTTCAGTTAGTTGAGTATTTTACATATAATAATTCATGAATATATACTGCAAGTATAAAGTAATACTAATAAGTTTATTGTTTGGGATATAAGTTTCAATGTTTAAAATTGATTAATATAATTTATTATTAAGTTTGTATAATAAATTGTTATTTTTTATAAAATATAGTTGTTTAAATTTTTAAATATTTTAAGAGATAGAGATCGTGGTGGAGTTTGGTTTATGCTCCACCGAATTAAAATATTGTTTATTTTTGTTAAAATGTAGGGTTCTAGCTAATTTATAGGTTATGCTGTTTCGAACTCTTGAATTGCTTCGAATTTAATAAATTTTTTAATATAAGACCATGTTTTTTGGGAGTTAATTTGTGATTTATTTATTGTACCATCAATAATAACTCCATCAATTATATTAAGGAAAAGACTAGTAAGTGTATGAGTATCTTTAATTTCTAATTCTAGAAATATTGAGAAAACCAATTTGTAAATCCACTCTCGATATTTATTCACTTGATCTTTAAGAGAGGGATACAATTGCATGACTTCGATCGTCGCTTTTTTAAATAAACAACCATTGAAATCATCTGTATTGATCCAGTCAATATACCAGTTAAAAACACTTTTAAGTTTAATCAATGGATCATCAATATTGCTAATTTTTTGAAATAGAGAAGCCTGAACTTCTTGATTCCTTTGGCGAAGACATTCTTCAATTAAGTTTTCTTTAGAAGAAAAGTACTTATAAAAAGTCATTTTTGCAACGCCTGATTCAGCGATAATACAGTCAACTCCAATAGAGGTGTAGCTTTTCTGATTAAAGAGGGAGGTGGCTGTTGTTATAATATTTTCTCTTTTTGACATCGATTTATCCGTCACAAATATTTTTGATTAACTCTGCTATTGTAAAGTATGAAAGCTTAAATAAATTTTCTCTAATCATATTTAAAAAATTATATTTATTCAATATCTTGATTTGTTATTAAAAATAAAAATATATGTTTCTACTTGGCAATATTTTACTTTTTTTAAAAATTATTAATTAATTCGTTGATTTGTTGAGTTAACAAACATAATATAAAATTGTTAAGTTTTGGTTTGTGGAATTTATTTTAGCAATTGAATGCAAAATTTAAATAAAAATAAGACCTATAACTTAACTATAAGAATAAACTTTTTACTGAGAACGATTATGTCAAAAAAATTTGAAGACTTTAATAATCCAAGAGAAAAAGCATTGCAGGGGATGAGAAGTAGTATTCCTGCAAAACAATGGGATGAAAATTTAAAATTTCTCGAACAGTTAAGAAGTAAAATTGCGGAATTACCCGTTTCTAAACATCCGGCGATTGAGGTATTAAATAATGGGTATCTCGATAAGACGAGTTTAATTCGTATTCATTTAGAATATCGTCATGCAATTGTACAGATTTTTACTGATGCTTTACTACAAGCACAATTTCAGACCAAACAATTGGAACCTAAACTCCATTCTGGAGCTAAAATGTTTCCAAGAGTATTATTAAGTTTAAATATACTTGATGAATTTGGTTTCCGTCCGGGATTAGATAAAGATAACTACTATCTGGGTAATCCTGAATACGCTCACTATCCTTTGTATGAAGATTTACTTAATGATTATGGCTTAACAGAGCTTGATCGTCGTAATTATAAACCATCAAAAATCGCTAATCAGGTTAGATCATTTTTAGAATCTTCGTATGATAGTTATATTAATGTCGTAGCATTGTTAGCTGTTGCAGAAGAGGAAGTCATTCTTTTTAGTCCTCCATTACGTCAAGCAACCAAATTCGTAAATATCGATGTGGAAGGTGGTGGTTACTACCATGTACATGGTGTATCTACGGATGAAACATCTGAGGCTGCTGACGATGATCATGAAGATGACCTTTGGTTTGCGTTAGCGCAAGCAATTACAAAAGATGATTATGAAAGCTTAACCAAGTTATGTATTGATTATTGTGCTTTATGGAATGAATTCTGGGATGCACAAATTGCGGATGTCCAATTTATTGAAGAAAAAAAACTGGCATAACTATTCTACTAATTCTTAAAAAAGCTCATCTACGATCAGATGGGCTTTTTTATTATAAAATTTCTAAGACGCTAAGCCACATTTTAAAAAAAGTATTTAAAAAGCTTGTGAGTGGCTCATGGCTTATCAACAACCATTAAACACTTCTATAAATCTGCTACAATTACGCCAATTTTTATTTTGATCGACTTTAGGTCTTTGGCACTGCAATCTCCGCAGTAGGTGTATTTCATGAGTTTTAAAGATGAGTTAGCGGCACAGGTTGCTCAACGCCGCACATTTGCCATCATTTCCCACCCTGATGCCGGTAAAACGACTATGACAGAGAAATTACTGTTATGGGGTAAAGCAATTCAGGTTGCAGGGATGGTAAAAAGCCGTAAATCTGATCGCGCAGCTACATCTGACTGGATGGAAATGGAAAAAGAGCGTGGAATTTCCATTACCACTTCGGTTATGCAGTTCCCATATAAAGGTCATACTATTAACTTGCTCGATACACCAGGGCATGAAGACTTCTCTGAAGATACTTATCGGACTCTAACCGCTGTTGACTCGGCACTTATGGTGATTGACGGTGCAAAAGGTGTCGAAGAACGTACCATCAAATTGATGGAAGTTTGTCGTATGCGTGACACTCCTATCATTTCATTTGTAAACAAGATGGACCGTGAGATTCGTGAACCACTTGAGTTGCTGGATGAAATTGAGAATGTCCTTAATATTCGTTGTGTACCTATTACATGGCCATTAGGGATGGGACGTGATTTTGCGGGTGTATACAACATTCTTGAGAATAAGTTGTATGTCTACAAAGCAGGCTTTGGCTCAACGATTACAGATATTGAAGTGCGTGAAGGTTATGACCACGCAGATATCCGTGAAAAAGTAGGTGAGCTGGCTTGGGCGTCTTTTGAAGAGTCACTTGAGCTCGTACAAATGGCGAACGAACCTTTAGACCGCGAATTATTTTTACAAGGTAAACAAACTCCAGTTCTATTTGGTACAGCATTGGGTAACTTTGGTGTTGACCATGTATTAGATGCATTTATGAATTGGGCACCAGAACCTAAAGCTCATCCAACACAAGAGCGTGTTGTTGATGCAAAAGAAGAAGGCTTTTCTGGTTTCGTATTTAAAATTCAAGCAAATATGGATCCGAAACACCGTGACCGTATTGCCTTTATGCGTATTTGCTCAGGTAAATACGAGAAAGGTTTGAAAATGAATCATGTACGTATTGGTAAAGATGTTCGTATTAGTGATGCATTAACATTCCTTGCGGGTGAGCGTGAGCACTTAGAAGAAGCGTGGCCAGGTGATATTATTGGTTTACATAACCATGGCACAATTCAAATTGGTGATACGTTCACTAGCGGTGAAAACTTGCACTTCACAGGTATTCCTCACTTTGCTCCAGAAATGTTCCGCCGTGTACGTTTGAAAGATCCATTAAAGTCAAAACAGTTGCAAAAAGGTTTGAAAGAGTTGTCTGAAGAAGGCGCAACTCAGGTATTTATGCCACAAATTAGCAATGATTTGATCGTGGGTGCTGTGGGTGTACTTCAGTTTGATGTGGTTGCTTACCGTCTGAAAGAAGAATATAAAGTTGACTGTGTTTACGAGCCTGTAAGTGTAAATACTGTGCGTTGGATTCATTGTGATGATGACAAGATTCTTAATGAGTTTAAGAAAAAAGCACATGATCAACTTTCTATAGATGGTGGTGGTCACTTAACTTATCTTGCGCCAAGTCGTGTGAACTTGCAGATTATGCAAGAGCGTTGGCCTGATATTCAGTTCCGTAGCACACGTGAACACTAATCTTTAAGATTTGACAGACAGCTTCGAACAGAAGCTGTTTTGTTTTGAAAAATAAGAAAGGATGATGAAATGAATTTGAATAGAAAGACAGTTATTGCACTTTTAGTTGCGGTAATCATATTACTTTTGGCTATTTGCCTTTTTGTCTGGAAAAGCTCTCAACCTTCATCATCTTCTCAAATAAAATCAGCTTCTACCCAAAATCAAAATATAGAGAAAGCTGAAGTACTACCATTTCTAAACTTGCAGCAAGTAAAAGCTGATTATGCTTTACCATTTTGTGAGAAGAAAAATTGTATTGATGTCGATATTCAAACGATAAAGACCCAAGATGTATGGCTAAATGAATGGATCGCGAAAAGTCAGGCTAAGGTAATTCAAGATCAAATTGATTTGAAAAAAGACTTAAGTTTGCAGCAAGCCATTAATGCTTATGTTAAAAAGTCTGATGAATGGCAAGATAAATATTCAAAGAATCGGGCTTACGAATTGCATCTTCATACCCGTATTGCATCGCAGCGTAACCAATACGTTTTATTGCAATTAGGACTTGATACCAAGCAAGAAGAGCTCACGATCAAAGATCGCTATTACTTTTTTGTGGCCGACCGAAAACTGCATAAGAGCTTAACTTTGTTAGATGTTTTAAAAAAGGATCAGCAAACGACTGTGCATCAAATGGTGCAGGTCGCATATCAAGATTGGTTAAAAAAGCAGACTGCTGACATAAAAAAAGAAGCACCAAAAACTTTATATTGGGGGCAGGCAGATTGGTTCTTTGATGGAGAAGGTGTTGGCTTACATTATCAGGCAAACCAGATTACTAAAGACGCTCCACAGCTCGATATTTATTTATCTAAAGAACAGACCAAAAAAATATTACAACCCGAGGTTTATGAACAAATGTTTTAAGATGGTAGCAGAATTTGCAACCTCTATTTATATGCGCTAATTTCTTAGAAAGGCATAGCGTAATCTCCTTAGAATAAAAGGCAAAATATGATGTTATCTTCTAAAGCTTCACTGCGATTAACTTTGCTTGCTTCTGCTATATTTTTGGCAGCATGCCAACCTAAAGCTGATCCTAAGGATTCTCAAGAGCAGCAGAAACCAGCAGTCGAGGAAAAAAAGCCAGTAGAGTTGACTTTGAAGGGTGAAACGATTCCTAGTAAGGTGGTTTTACCTGATTGTGATGGTAAAACCTGTCCAGAATTTACGGTAGCGCGCTTACAGAGTAATTTTCCTTTTATTGACAAAATTATAGATCAACAAATCTTAAATACATTAAATCAAATTTTAGAAATTGCTGAACCTGATGTTAAGAATACGCAAGCGGAACAAAAAGCAGAAGCTTCAGCGGCAGCGGGTGCAGAGCAAAAAAATAGCTTTGATACACAGGTGCAACGCTATGCAAATTCATTTATTGATCTAGATAATGAGTTAAAAGCTTTAAGTAGTAATCATCAGATTAATCTTTTAGTTAAACCTAAGATTTTGCAGGCTCAAGGTAGAGTTGTAACTGTAGTGCTTAATAGTAGTAGCTATTTAGGAGGGGCTCATGGCTCTGCTGCACAGCATTATTATAATTTTGATTTAAAAGAACAAAAGCAAATTAAGCTTGAAGATTTATTACGCCCTCAGCAAAAAGCAAGTTTAGAGAAGTTAGCTCATGAAGCCTTTAAGACATGGGTAACGGACTCTAAATTAGCTGATAATGTTGCTGACTATGAACAAGCATGGCCATTTAAATTATCTAATAACTTCTTGTTGAGTGAGCAAGGTTTAATCCTTCAATACGGTGAGTATGAAATTGGACCATATGTGGTTGGACTCCCTCGATTAGTCATTCCTTATGATCAATTGCAAGATGTGTTGAAAGAGGAATATTTGCCACAGCCTAAAGCTAAACCAGCTTCGGCACCAGTTGCAAAAAGTGCTGGCTAATGCATTTGTTTGATACTCATACCCATTTTGATGTTGCCGATTTTGATGAAGACCGGCAACAGTTAGCAGTCGACGCTAAAAAGGTGGGTGTAGATGCATTAGTCTTAATTGGGTTTGTGCAGTCACGTTTTGATGAGCTGGTGCAGACTCATCATCAGTTAAAAAGTTGGGAAAATGTGCCTGCTTCATATTTAGCACCAGGTTTACATCCGTTTTATATTGAACAGCATCAACCAGAGCATTTGACTCATCTTGAACAAATCTTGCAGCAAGAAAACTGCGTGGCTGTAGGTGAAATTGGCTTAGATACTTTCTTAAAAGAACATAAGCAGCCAGACGTATATGCAAAGCAAAAACAATATTTTGCAGATCAGTTAGAGCTTGCAACCCAATATCAAAAACCAGTGTTACTCCACATTCGAAAAGCGCATGGTGATGTGCTTGCTATATTAAAATCTCAAAAATTTAAATTGGGAGGCATTGCTCATGCATTTAGTGGTGGGGTAGAAGAGGCAAAGGGTCTTATTAAGCTTGGTTTTAAAATTGGTGTAACGGGGCAAATTACCAACCCAAATGCGAAAAAGCTTCATACTGTGGTAAATGCTATAGGTGCCGAGCACTTGGTGATTGAAACAGATTGCCCAGATATGACACCGCTTTGTTGTCAAACCTCAACTGAACAGCGTACTCGTAATACCCCTGTTAATTTGCCTTATGTTTTACAAAGTTTGGCCGAAAATTTAAACATGCCTGAGTCAGATTTAGCTGAGTTGCTGTGGAAAAACTCTCAATCTGCTTTGAAATTATCGTAATAAAAATCAAAGATTAGAAATAGTAACTAAAACAAAACACAGCGATTAGAAAAGAAGCTTAAAGTAAGAAAACAACATGTAAAAACGTGAAAAATAACATTGCCAGACATGGGAGGATAACCCAATGGCTAAGTATAGCAATATCAATAGTTTTAATGCTTTACAGACGCTAACAGTAGGTTCCAGCAATTATCAGATTTTTAGCTTAACCCAAGCCGAGAAAAAGCTAGGTGACATTGCCAGACTGCCGAAATCATTAAAAGTACTGTTGGAAAACTTATTACGGTTTGAAGATCAACATAGTGTTAAAACGGAACACATTCATGCTTTAGCTGAGTGGCTAAAAAACCGTAGTTCCGATCAAGAAATTCAATATCGACCTGCACGGGTTCTAATGCAAGATTTTACCGGTGTTCCCGCTGTAGTTGACTTGGCTGCAATGCGTGCTGCAATGGCACAAGCGGGTGGCGATCCTGAAAAAATTAATCCGTTATCACCTGTAGACTTAGTGATTGATCACTCGGTGATGGTGGATCATTTTGCTGATGATCAGGCTTTTGAAGAAAACGTTCAGATTGAAATGCAGCGTAATGGCGAGCGATATCAATTTTTGCGTTGGGGGCAATCTGCTTTTAATAACTTTAGTGTTGTACCGCCGGGTACGGGGATTTGTCATCAAGTCAATTTAGAATATTTGGCTCAAGCGGTGTGGCTAGGTGAAGATAATGGACAAACCTTTGCTTTCCCTGACACCTTAGTTGGTACGGACTCCCATACCACCATGATCAATGGTTTAGGTGTATTAGGTTGGGGTGTTGGCGGGATTGAGGCGGAAGCAGCTATGTTGGGCCAACCCATCTCTATGCTGATTCCTGAAGTCATTGGTTTTAAATTGACAGGAAAATTACCAGAAGGGATTACTGCAACTGACTTAGTGCTGACTATTACTCAAATGCTTCGTCAAAAAGGTGTCGTGGGTAAATTTGTAGAGTTCTATGGAGATGGCTTAGCCGATCTACCTCTTGCTGACCGTGCAACCATTGCCAACATGGCGCCAGAGTATGGTGCGACTTGTGGCTTCTTTCCGATTGATGAAGTGACATTGGGATATTTGAAATTAACTGGTCGTCAAAGTGATCGTATTGAACTGGTTGAAGCGTATAGCAAAGCACAAGGCTTATGGCGTAACCCTGGTGATGAACCTGTTTTTACAGATACTTTAAGTTTAGATATGAGCACGGTTCAGGCAAGTCTAGCTGGTCCAAAACGTCCACAGGACAAAGTTCTTTTATCTGATGTGCCGAAAACCTTTAATGCTTTAATGGAGTTAACGCTAAAACCGGCTAAAGAAGCTAAAGAGCGTTTAGAAAATGAAGGCGGTGGTGGCACAGCCGTAGAGGCAAAAAAAGCAAATATCCAGCATGAAAGTCCGTCATGTGTGATTGAAGGAAAAGAGTATCCATTAACTCATGGTGATGTTGTTATTTCAGCGATTACCTCTTGTACCAATACTTCTAACCCAAGTGTAATGCTAGCCGCAGGTTTACTTGCAAAAAAAGCGATTGAAAAAGGCTTGCAGCGTAAACCATGGGTGAAAAGTTCACTTGCACCAGGCTCGAAGGTGGTGACGGATTATTTGCTGGCTGCTGGGCTTACACCGTATTTAGATGAGTTGGGCTATAACTTGGTGGGATATGGTTGTACAACCTGTATTGGTAACTCAGGTCCACTACCCGAACCAGTTGAAGAAGCAATCCAATGCCATGATTTAAATGTTGCATCTGTACTTTCTGGTAATCGTAATTTTGAAGGACGCGTACACCCATTAGTTAAGACAAACTGGCTTGCTTCGCCACCTTTGGTAGTCGCTTATGGTCTTGTTGGTAATATTCGTACTGATTTAACTACGCAACCTATTGGGCAGGGTAAAGATGGACAACCTGTTTACTTAAAAGATATCTGGCCAAGTCAGGCTGAAATTGATGCTGTCTTACAGAAAGTAAGTACAGATATGTTCCATAAAGAATATGCGGCGGTCTTTGATGGTGATGAAAGCTGGCAAGCGATTCAGATTCCAAAAAGTAAAACCTATGAATGGGCTGATGATTCGACTTATATCCGCCACCCGCCATTCTTTGAGGGCATTGGCGAACCTCCAAAACCGATTAAGAATATTGAACAGGCACGTATCTTGGCAGTACTTGGTGATTCGGTAACAACTGACCATATTTCACCGGCAGGTAATATCAAAAAAGACAGTCCGGCTGGCCGATATTTGCAAGAGCAAGGTGTTGAACCAAAAGACTTTAACTCTTATGGTTCTCGACGCGGTAATCATGAAGTCATGATGCGAGGTACTTTTGCCAATATTCGTATTAAAAACGAGATGCTAGGTGGTGAAGAGGGTGGTAATACCATTCATGTGCCAAGTGGTGAAAAGCTTGCTATTTATGATGCAGCAATGCGTTATCAACAAGAACATACACCGCTTGTGATAATTGCTGGTAAAGAATATGGAACAGGATCTTCGCGTGACTGGGCTGCCAAAGGAACAAACTTATTAGGCGTGAAGGCTGTCATTGCCGAAAGTTTTGAGCGTATTCACCGTTCAAACTTGGTAGGTATGGGGGTGTTGCCCTTACAGTTTATTGATGGGCAAACTCGACAATCTCTTAACTTAACTGGTCATGAGGTAATATCAATTCGAGGTTTGTCGGATGGCATAGAGCCTCATCAAATTCTTGAAGTTGATGTAAAAGGAGCAAATGGGGTCGCTAGCCATTTTAATGTGTTATGTCGAATTGATACGTTAAATGAGGTTGAATACTTTAAGGCCGGTGGTATTTTGCATTATGTACTTCGAAATTTGATTGCTTCATAGATTGGCTAAGCTTGCACAGCCTTATAATGAATGTGAATAAGCTAATGTTGGGTATATAACTGTATCCTTACTTTTTAAGGATAATGAGCTGTGACTAAAACAGCGCAAGGCAAAAATCCTTTGTCGGGCTGATGGTATATCCTTATACCACAGCCCAACTGGGCGGCATCCGTGCCGCCTGTCACGTTAGTAAATGATGACTTCAGTCTTAAATAATGTAATTTATAATGACAGACTTACCGTGAGTTTAAATATCCCAATCCCAAGTTTTCTTTGATATGAAATACACTTTCTTCTGAAAAGCAGTAAAATACCTCCCGTGTTTTATATCCCCTCAGAGTAGCAATGACCGATATCCAACAAGATGAATATGACCGCCGTTTTGCAGGTGTAGCCAAAGTTTATGGTGATTCATCGTTCCAGCACTATGAAAAAAGTCATGTGATGGTGATTGGTATTGGTGGTGTCGGTAGTTGGGCAGTAGAAGCTTTAGCACGTACGGGTATTGGCGAAATTACATTGGTCGATATGGACGTGGTTGCAGCATCAAATGTAAACCGTCAGCTACCTGCAATGACCTCAACATTAGGCTGTGAAAAAGTTGAGATTATGGCAGAGCGTTGTCGCCAAATTAACCCACATATTAAAGTCAATATTATTGATGACTTCTTAACGCCTGAAAATGTCACAGAGCTTTTAAACCCTGTACCAGACATTGTTTTGGATTGCATCGATGACGTTAAAGCTAAACTGGCTTTAATGCTGCATTGTCGTTTTAATAAAATTCCTTTGATTGTTTCAGGTGGAGCAGGTGGTAAGCTCGATCCACTTAAAATTCGCGTGGCCGATCTATCAAAAACAGAGCAAGACCCAATGTTAGCGAAGCTACGTAGTCAACTTCGTGCTCGCGGCATCTGTAAAAAGCCAAAAGAGAAATTTGGTATTACGTGTATTTACTCAATCGATAATCCATTTTCCAGTGCAGATGTCTGCCCATCAGCTGGCCTACGTTGTGGTGGCTATGGTTCAGCGGTAGTAGTGACTTCAAGTTTTGCCATGATTGCTGTGGCTGAAGTTTTGAAAAAGCTTGATTTAAAGAAAGCCTAATTTAAATATTGAAATTGAAAAGGCATGTGCTTATGTGAGTGCATGCCTTTTATTTTTGAGAGAAACTAATCATACAGCTCTATGTTGTCTTGTTGGGGTTGTGTGGGTAGCTGCTGATCATAAAATTTAAAGCACCATAAAATTAGAACAACAACGGTGAAGATGGTGAGCCCTTTTAAATACTTCATGAATAATTCAATCAAGTGAATGGTCTTGATAAAATTCTAGCGAAGGCTATCTATCTAATCTAATATATAAAATAGACCTAATAATCTAATTTTGAGATGATTATGCTCACATTAAAACAATTCCAATATTTTATAAAAATTGTTGAAGAAGGGAGCTTTACCGCGGCTTCAGAGAAACTCTTTATTGCCCAATCGGCTTTAAGTCGGCAAATTAAACTATTAGAAGAAGAAATTGATTTTCAGTTATTTGATCGAGTTGATAAAAGAGCAAAACTCACATCAGCTGGTGAAGTCTTTTATAAAAAGATAAAAGATAATATGGCCTATTTAAATGAAATTATTGGTCTTTCTAAAAATATTGCAGAAGGAAAAAATCGCCAGATTAAAATCGCTCATTCGAGCAGCATTATTATGGACGATAAGAAAATTCAGATATTAAAAGAAATTAGCTTAGCCAAGCAGATAAATTTTGAGATAAATACTTTGTCATCTGAGCATCAAATTCTAGCTTTAATGAGTGGAGAAGTTGATATTGGTTTGATCAGACCACCAGTTCGACACACTTTAGATGAGATCAATATTGTTAAGCTATATGAAGAACCTTTAATGGTGGCTGTGCATGTTGATCATGCTAAGTTTGCAAATAAACAAGAGATTCAAGTCAAAGACTTAAAAGATGAGTATTTCGTTTCTACACCACATTCTAAGCGCGGAGGTTTGAGTTATTTAGTTTCAAACTTATGCATAGGAGCTGGCTTCTGGCCTAAAACAGCGATGATCCAATCACGTAAGCTAAGCCAATTACAGTTAGTCGCTGCAAATTTGGGTATTAGCATTGTTCCTCAAGAATTTGAACAAATATTACCTAAAAAAGTAAAATTGATTCCTCTAGAAAATAAAAATCTTTTATCTGAAGTGGTTTTAGCTTACAGAACAAACCAGAGTGATCTGATTCAACCTTATGTTGAGCATATCTACAATCTACTAAAAGTGTGAGAGGAGATATGTTTAACCTATGCTGAAACAATTATTGTGGTCCAGTGTGTTCACTAATAGTAAATGTATATTCAGTATCACCCTCTAACTGACGTTCCTGAGATAGGATGTCCATTTTGGGGCGCTTATCTTGGTAAAATTCCAAATTGATACAACCACTATTGTTAACCGCATAGCGAATATAGTAACGATCAGGCTCTAGAAAAAAAGTTGTTTCTTCAAATGAGCGAAGAGATAGTATTTTCTTCTTGTCGTGATAAATCACGGAAGGACAATCTAGTAGTCCATTTAAATATTGTTTTCGTATCACATGGATCCGAGCTTTAGGTGTGGTTTCTTTTAATAAATATTGAGGTTCATAAATCCGTTTCCCGGGTACTTTTTTAAAAACCTCTATAATGTTTGTATCGGAGGCGGCATAAGTCATGCTAAACGATGTCAGTAAGTAAAAGCTCAGCAGTATTCTTTTCATAAAGTTCCATCATTATTTTTGATAAGTACAATATGAAAATAAAGCAAAAAAGAAGCCAAGCTGGATTTAAAATACTCGTTTGATCAGTTGTTTCAAACAATTAAAGCAATTGAATATCTCTAGTTTTTAGGTAGATTACCCTAGTCGATAATAAGTATAAGTTACGCTGTCATCTTTATAGACATCATAGCTATTTTGTTTGAAGTCAGAGACCCATTCACTTCCAGTGTACCCTGCGATGTGTCCATAAATGTGGTTGCGGGTTCTGTGAATGATATAAATGTCACCTTCTTGAGGTTCATCGAAGGCTGGATCAATTTGTTTATAGCCAATCTTTTTGAGAGTATCGCCCCAATCTGAAGCTGCGATTGGATGGTTTTTAACATTAGCACCAGCAGATTCGAGTGCAAGACGGATACTACGTGCGCATCTAGCTTTACTGCGTCTAGAAGTAACGCTTTCTAATTTTTCTACAAACTTTTCTACATCGATCGGTGGGTTGGTTGAAGTTTGAGTTTGATGATTATTAGGTTTCATGGTGAAAGGATAAGGTAGGCTGGGTGCGCTGTGCGATACAACAATGGCTGCCTGATTTGAATCCTGATACATATAATTATCAGCTACTTGTCCGTCATAAATAATCATCGTGAAATCTCTACCGTGCTACCCATATCCATATTAAAAAAATCACCACCTACCTGTGGCGTTCAGAGATACTAATAGACGTATCTTAAAAGTTTTGTTTATGTTATGTAATAACGTATCTTTTTTCCAGAGGTGCCTGCCTTGGAGCGAAAAGATACTTATCAAAAGAGGCGGTTAAAAATAGTGAAATTTAAATTATTGATATCATTGTAAATAAATAACTAATCAGAGCTTAAATTTGAATATTTTGTTCCAATATTTGCGAATATACTCAAAATCTAAGTCTCTGATTTAAAATGCCACATTTTCTTACAATTTAAGAAGTCGTCGCCAACTTAAACCTGCTGCTCTTTTACATATTCTTCAGTGCGAATCATGGCTGCTCGCATGTTTTGAATTGCATTTTCAACATCAGCTAAAGTCTTTGCATTTCCACCACTTAGTGCTTGGCGCCATTTACGAGCACCCGGTAAGTTTTGAAATAAACCTAAAATATGACGTGTAATGATTGAAAGGGGAGCACCTTCAGCCATACGTTGCTCAATATAAGGCAGCATTTGTTCCATAATATCGAAACGGTCTGGTGCTTCTAAGTTCCAAAGTTGGCCAAGCTCAGCAAGTAGATAAGGGTTGTGATAGGCTTCACGGCCAATCATGACGCCATCAACATGTTGTAAATGAGCTTGAGTTTCGGCAAACGTTTTAATACCGCCGTTAATTTCAATAGTCAGATGTGGGCGTTCTTGCTTTAAGCGATATACATCTTCGTAGCGTAAAGGAGGGACTTCTCGATTTTCTTTGGGAGACAAGCCTTTCAATATCGCAATACGGGCATGCACAATGAAATACGTACAACCTGTTGCAGCGACAGTATCTACGAAATGTAGCATTTCTTCGTAAGACTGCATGTCATCAATACCGATACGGTGCTTTACCGTTACGGGAATACTCACCGCCTTTTGCATGCTGTGAATGCATTCAGCAACCAAGTCTGGCTCTGCCATTAAACATGCACCGATTTTATTATTCTGTACCCGGTCACTTGGGCAGCCTACATTGAGGTTGACTTCATCGTAGCCCCAGTCTTCAGCCATTTTTGTGCAAGTGGCAAGCTCTTGAGGGTTTGAACCGCCAAGTTGCAATACGATCGGGTGTTCTTGAGCACTATAGTCTAAATGACGTTTTGCATCGCCAAATAAAATCGCGCCTGTAGTCACCATTTCGGTGTATAGCACAACGTTTGGGTTAAACAAGCGTGCAAAGAATCGGTAGTCCTTGGTAGTCCAGTCCATCATTGGGGCTACTGAAATACGAGGATTCATTGCTACACCGTTGTTTTCTTTTGTTTTCAAATCATTAGATACAATTTGCATGTTGCATTTTCTCTCATATTTCGTGATGTTTTAGCGAATTGGTGCACCAAAAATTTAATTATAAATAATGGTGCAATTTAATTGGGAGCGATAACTGAGCGTAAAAGATAAAAAGGGTACGAGTTTTCGTGCACAAGTTAGAATCAAGAAGCATAAAGATGCCACGCATTTTAGCGAGTCTAGATCTTTTAGTACACGGATTTTAGCGAAGCAATGGATCAGAAATCTTGAAGATGAAATGGAGATTAACCCTGATACAGTATTTAATCCTAAAAAAATTAGTAGTATGACTCTGAGTTAGGCTTTTGAAAATATTTCATAGAAGTCGAGGCCTTTGGTCGTTCTAAGAGGATGAGGATAAGCTTTCTTATAAACTAGTCTATTAGTCAGTTGAAATTGAAAAATCTTAAATGGGAACATTTTACAGAACATACGTTCTTACGCTGTAAAGGTTATCCTGAAGTAGGAGTTAAACCTATTGCAACCAGTACTGTGCACTTCAAGATTTACAATATATGAAAACGGTACTCTTACATGCCCATCTAGTTCGGCATGAATTGGGGAGCTAAAGCTAGCGATGATAAGGCTTAGAGACTTTAAGATTATTACAATCGAAGAAAAGAATTAGGTTGTTGACAAGAGAAGAACTCATTAATTTAACTGAGTATTTCTATAATCGTTGGTATTCTGGCAATATCTCTATACCATTACATTTAATCATGTGGTTATCTATTTATACTTGTAGACGAGAGGATGAAAGTACACGATTAAAATTAGAAAATTTGGATCAGGTTCATCAGGAATGGCTATTGGAAGATGTCAAACATCCTACGGATCAAGAAGGCAATGATAAGTATTTTCGAATTGATCAATTGGCTAACGGTGTTATTGAGCAATTTGAAAAAGATATTCAGGCTAATAATTTGGAAGAATATATGCCAATGTTGAGTTTATTACCTATGATTATTGATAGTAAAGAGGAGGAGGGGTATATACATATCTTAGAAGATTATTTAGATAAATATTGCATATAGGTATATTAATATTGGTTATATTGAAATAGGTGGATGAGTGCAGTACTAAAAGGTTGAGACGAAATTTCTTGTATTTTCTCATCAATTAAAACCTTAATAATTTCTAAGGCATTTTCATCACTTTCGATCAAACTATATATTTCATCGGCTTCTTTAATATATGGTTTTATAGCTGCCGATCTGCTATTTACTAATTTGCTATCTCCATTTAAGTTAAAGGCTGATAAAGTTAATTTGGCTTTTATTTTTTCATTTTTATTTAATCCTTCTTTAATTTCAATATTTCCATTTCTTAAAAAAATAAAATAATCATTAGGATCATCTAAATCAGGTTTTATAATTTTTCTTAAATCACCTTTAAACTTGTCATCTTTATATTTTCCACAACTATTTGGATTACAACATGAGCCGAAAATATTATCCCAAACAAAAGTCAGATGCTCATAACCATTAGTATTTCTTTGAAAAAAATGTTCTATATGTCTATGATGGGATAAATTACTTTCACAGTAAGCGCAATTTTCCGATTGAAGCGGTAAAAGAGAATCCCAAATTTCTTGATTTTCTGCTTTATTGCGAGATAAAACACCCCAATCATCCTGACCATATTTATATTTTTTTAAACAAGATGGCTCAGGAACTGAGTTTCGATCTAATTTTTTCATATAATTAGTCCATTTTTTTACTAGCAATTTTATTCTTTAATTCTTTTAATCGAATTAAACTTTTAATTTCTTGTATTTTTGGATGTTTCTCTCCATAGTGACTAGCTAATTCCGCCCCTAGTTCTTGAGCTTCTTGAGTTTCATAAATGTTCTGTTCAATTAGAGCTAAGTATTTATTGTATAAAGTATTTATTCTAATATCAGGGGTAGAGTGTGTCGACATTAGTTGTTCAAGAATATCAGAGCTACGAGTCCCTTCAGTTTGATAATTAGGCTCAATAATAGAGTCATTTTCTTCTAAAATTCTTATATGTTTTTTATCTATTGTAGATAAAATCTGAGGACTATGAGTAGAGACTATAAATTGAATATTTGGAAAAGTATTACGTAATGAAACTAGAATTCTCTGTTGCCATTTTGGATGTAAATGTAGTTCTAGCTCATCAATAAGAATTATACCTTGACCTTTTAATGGATTCTTAAGATTAGGGTTTAGTAATAACAGTCTAAGACATATGTCTCCAATCAATGAATAAGTAACTTTTTGACCGTGTGATAACTGTTTTGAGTTAACAATATTCCCATCTGATAAATGGAAATAAACTTGTGTTCGACCAGAAAAATTATTAAAAGATATATCTTTTATACCTAATAAATCATTTATTAAAGATTCTTTAATAGTCTCTACAAATTTTTTAAAATCTAACTCTGACTCTGAGTGAGATGAATCAAAGTTATTCTTAGATTTCAACTCATTTAGCTGTTTTTGTAAGAGGTTAATAATTTCTAAATCAGAGAAATTTATAGATTTTAATTGATCTAACTTATTTTTCAATGAATTTATTTCTTCTAAATCATTGTTTAGCTTTGATTTATTGTAAATAATACAAATAAGAGTAAAGAAATCATCTAACTTTAACTTTCCGTCCCAAGAATCTTTATAGGCATAATATCTATCTATAATTAAAGAATCTTTTAAAAGGGAGATTTTAGGGGAGTCTTTTAATCTCTCTACTGGATAATAACAAAATAATGGAAGATTAATTTTTTGAATATTATTTAAAGCTCTTAAAATATTCGCAAATTTCTTTAAATCATAAACATGACTATCTTTTTTTGCTGTTCTGCCTCTAACAGCTTTAGAAATATTTCCTGAAAATTCAGTTTTACCATATTTAAAATATGAATTAATTTCTGCATAGCTTGAAGAGTTATTATTTATATCGTCATAAGTTATAGGACGACCATTATCTCCTTCTTTTATCAATCCATTTCCAATCCAGCTTATAGTTTTAGTAATTGCTTCAATGATAGTAGATTTTCCGACACCATTTGAGCCAATTAAAACTGTAAGATCATTATCAAAATTTACTTCGATTGATCTAAATTTTCTAAAGTCATGAAGTTGAATCTTTTCTAAATGAATTTTATGGAAAGGCGATTCATCTTCTTTTATTGATGTTACATAAGACAAGCAATTTTTAAGTAGTTCTGATGAGAGATTTACTTTTTCTAAATCTATCAGACCTTCATTTTCAAGCAATTGAAATAAAGAAAATAATGATCCTTTATTGGGGTTTTTTTTCAGGTAATCTATAGATCTATTGCTCATGATTTTGTCTTCTCAAAAATTTCATCTATTACTTCAGCAGAGTATTTAGATTTTAAAGATAAAATAAAAGTAGGCTCTATACTATATGAAAAGCTCAATAAGCCTTTTAATTTGGATATATCTTCCAAGTCAATATTGGAGTTAATGTATTTGAATATTAGAGACTTAATATATCTTTTACGAGCTCGTCCTAATGATATTTTTTTATCATTAGTAATTGTTACACCTGTAACATGGCGATTATGAGCTTTTGATGAAAATTTGGTTTTTAGAGAGTTTAATCTCAATTGTCCATCATATACATCTAATAGTATAGAATTTATATATTTCGGAAAGTCGAACAGGACGCCCTTTGTATTTGTTGAAAAAGTTAGATCATCTGCATATCTTGTATAAGTGACCTTATGCTTTAAACATATTTCTTCTACAGCTTGATCAAATTCATACATACAAAAATTTGAGATAAATGGAGAACTAGGAGCACCGATACTTAAAATTAGTTTTTTAGAAGTTTTACTCGGGCGCCAAAACAAAAGGTTCTCAATATATGTTTTGTCTTGAGTAGGTACTTGAACATTTGTGTATGAGTCCCACATTTTCCAAAATACGGTAGTATTAATAGAATTAAAAAAGTTTTCAAAATCTAACTTCAGGAAATATTTATTTTTACAATGACTTAAAGCATTGTGTTTAATACTTTTACCTTTTATATAAGCGGCAGCACTATTGTGTATAGGTAGTTCATTTTCTAAAAATTTAATAGTGATTCTCTGAAGATTTTTTAATTCAGGAATAGGTTGTGCAATCGTCCTAAAGCCATATGTTCTTTTGGGTATATGATAAATTTTATATTTGCGAGGAGCATTTTCAAGAAACTCAAGCAAATCTTTTCTACTATAAGAAGTATTTGAAATTAAGTGCTCTAAAATACTCATATATTGTCCCATTGATATGAAAAGATCGGGTAACCCCGATCTTTTAACTCTTTACTAAGGAGGCGGAACAACAGCATCCTAAATGAGGCTACGCAATTTAGGATGCTGTTGTTTCGCAACCTAAAGTGTACGCAATAAATTAGAGTCTGGCTTAGCACCCGACTTGACTAGTAAAAGTCAAAAGCTAAAGAGTATTAACATTTTATACTAATCTGGAGAGTTAGCTCAATCTAAATGGTACATAATTTTATTTGCACCAATCTTACATCTTTTTCATTTAATTTTTAAGCAATTGATATTTAAATAATTGTCCAGTCCATCATAGGCGCGACAGAAATACGAGGTTGTAACGATTGAAGTGATTGCATAGCCAATAGACCCAAAAGTCGCTAAATTAATGAAAGGGCAGCATTATACGGGGTTTAGCCCTGAATCGACAGTGGCATTTAACCGCATAATTTATAACCGCCCTTGTGCTGAATGTAGAAAGATGATTTTTAACAAGTTAGGTTATGAGTGGGCCATTTGCTTTTTTTGTAAGAAAGCATCAATCACACTAAATAAAATACAAAATACAACGAGCCCCACACCTGCAAGGCAGGTCATGGTCCATCCACCATGATTCCAAGCAAAAATTCCTAATGCTGAACCAGCTGCGCCGCCAATAAAATAAGTGGTCATATAAATAGCATTAATACGTGATTTAGCATCTGGACGTAAACGGAAAATAATGCTCTGGTTGCTGGTGTGAACGAGTGCGAGTGCTAATTGAATTAAAGCAAATCCAATAATATAAGTAGAAAGTAGAGTTTGTCCGAAGTAGAAACAAATCCAACTTATCAAGAACAATCCACAACCCATCCATGTAAGTAATCTTGTGTAGCCTTGATCGGCATATTTACCAATATAGCGTGTTGATAATGCCCCAAAGATACCGACTAGAGGTACTAGTCCGATAAATAGATCTGGTAAATGGTGTGCTGAGGTGAGAAGTAATGCGATGGTTGAATACAAGGTACTTACTGCTGCAAAGGCAAAAGCACCTGTAAGTGCTCTTAATAAGAGTCTTTTTTCTTGCTTTAAAAGCTGAGCCATGGAAACAAAGATTTGCCCATAGTTCATTTTCATACGCAAGACATAAGGCAAGCGACTTTTTAAAGTAAATGCCAACAGAAGCATTAATACGCCGCTTACGACATACACTATTTTCCAGTGGAAAAGGTTGGAAAATAATCCAGCTAGACTAGTAGAGAGTAAAATCCCGACTAATAAGCCGCTCATTAAAAAACCAATGATCTCGCCAGTTTTTTCCGGTTTTACTGTCATGGTTGCAAGTGGAATGAGGACTTGGGCGGCAACGGAAAACAATCCCGCTAAAATTGTACCGATCCACAACATGGGTAAGTTCACGGCAAAAGCAGATGTAAATAGGCCAACTGCGCAAAGCACCATCAAAAACGGAATAGCTTTGGCTTTATTAACGATGTCACCCATTGGGACAATAAATAGTAAACCGAGGGCATAAGACACTTGAGCAAATGTCACTGTTAAAGCAGCTTGTGCCTGAGTTACAGCAAACTCTTGCTGAATGGAGTGAATCAGCGGCTGACAATAATAATTCACACCTGCACATAAACCGCATGCTGCTGCCATCAACCAAAGCAAAGGTTTATTTTGACTGATATCTTCAGGGGTAGACATGACGTTCTCTCAGTTTTATTGGGTGTATGCCGTTGCTTCAACTTCAATAAGCATGTGTTCTAGCGCAAGGCGCGGCACAGGAATAAGTGTACAGGCAGGAAAAGGATGATTTTTCCATAAATTTTGCATAATTTTAATCAAAATTTGATGTTTTTCGACCGAGTGGTCAACAACTAAAACTCTCAATACAGCAATATTGCTAAGCTCTGCATTGGCTGCTTTTAAAGCATGTTGAATATTATCAAAAACTTGGTTCGCTTGTTCTTCAAAATTTGGGCTTAATTCACCTTGAGAATTTTCGCCTCCTTGACCTGCTACATGAATAATATTCTTAAAGCTTTCCACTATAGCAACATGACTATAAGCGTTAGGAGTTGGGTTATATAAAGTTGATGGATTTATGATTTTAAAAGTTTCTTGACTCATTGGAACTCAACCGTTCATTAAAATTTAGATGAGTATCCAACCTCAACTTAAGTTGAGGTCAAGAGAATTTAATGTTTTAGTCTTTTCTTTCTGAGTGTAATCATCATGACACCGACAATATTGAGAAGGCAGCCGACCCATTGCCACATATTGAGATGTTCATTTAAAAAAGCAACGGCAAGCAAAATCGTTAAAACTGGTCCAATTGAAGCAATCATTGCAGATTGAGAGGCACCTAATCGTTCAATGCTTTGCATGAGCATAACGGTGGGTAGCACGGTAACTAAAAAGCCTAAGCCAATGCCATACCAAATTACACTAGAGGGAAGTTGTAATAGAAGTTGAATTGGATGAGGTGTGCTTAATGCGTAATGAGTTAATGTGCCGATACAAGCTACGGTTAAGGCCAACCCTGTGAAATTCCAAGAGCCAAATTTCTTAATGAGAGGTGGCGTCAGTAACAAATATCCGGCGAAAGCCACGGCACTTGCAAATACGAAACTTGTTCCTAACCAGAAGTTGCCCTGAATTGGTGCGTTGTTGTGCTCCTGAAGCATAACCAGTACCGTTCCACCATAACTAAGAAAAATGGCAAATAAACTTTTTGCATCTAATTTTTGTTTATATAGGAAGCTTGAGACAATGACTGTGAGTGTGGGATATAAAAATAGAATAATTCGTTCGAGTGAAGCACTAATAAACATCAGACCCATAAAATCGAGCCAGCTGGCAAAGTAGTAGCCTAATAGACCAGCAAAAATTAAAATTAGCCAATCCTTCTTTTTTATGCCCTGATTATGATGCCTGTTAAACCAGCAAATTAATAGAAAGAACGGTAAAGCGCTTAACATGCGTAAAGCCATCAGGACTGTGGCGTCTACTAATGGAGAAAGGGCATAAGTCTGTTTAATGAAGATTGCTTTTGTACTGAATAGAAAAGCAGAGCAAAGCGCAAAAAAAGACCCGATTTGAAACGAAGATAAAGAAATTTTCATATACAAGACTGTATAAGAGAGACTGTTGTCTGCAAAAAAAAGAAAAAGCTTCCTATGTTACACCTCAAATCAAATATCGTGAATCATCAGTTCAAAATATGGGTATTTATTAAATAAATATTGGGTGGTATTTTAAAAAAGTTCAATTAGAATCCAAATTCTGTACAAAGAATACACATGGGGGAAACATTGCAGCTTAGCAATGTTTTTGACAATGAGAAATTAGCTTGAGGAACGCTCATGCAGATCGGAATCCCAACCGAAACTGTCGTCGGTGAAAATCGTGTAGCTGCTACGCCAGAGACAGTAAAGAAGTTGATTAGCGCTGGTCATAGCGTTGTGATTGAACGTGGTGCTGGTGTAAAGGCTGCGTACATTGACAGTGCTTATGAACAGGTCGGTGCAACCATTACGGATGATGCCTATACGGGTAGTCAAATTATTTTGAAAGTTCGTGCACCACAGGGCGCGGAAATTCAGAAACTTGCAGCAAATACCGCTGTTGTAGCAATGTTTGATCCTTATCGTAACACCGAGCTAGATCAGTTTGCGAATCAACAAGTGTCTGCTTTTGCTTTAGAACTGCTTCCTCGTACGCTTTCTCGTGCACAAAACATGGATGTGTTGTCTTCTCAAGCAAACTTAGCTGGTTATAAGTCGGTTTTACTTGCTGCTGCTGAATATCAACGCATGTTCCCAATGCTTATGACTGCTGCGGGTACTGTAAAGCCTGCGCGTGTTGTAATCATGGGTGTTGGGGTTGCTGGTCTTCAGGCGATTGCAACTGCAAAACGTTTAGGTGCAATTGTTGAAGCAACTGATTTACGTCCTACAGCAAAAGATCAAGTTGAGTCTTTAGGTGGTAAGTGGTTAGACGTACCAATGTCTGAAGAAGAGCAACAACGTGCAGCGGATGCCGCTAAAAATGGTTATGGATGGATGCCAGGTGAGCAATACATCAAAGACCAAGCTGCAATTGTAGATAAAGCTGTTTCTAATGCTGACATCGTGATTACTACTGCATTGTTACCAGGTCGTGATGCACCACGTTTAATTAAAGCTGAAACTGTTGCCAAGATGAAACCGGGCTCTGTCATTTTAGATATGGCTGTTGAAACTGGTGGTAACGTTGAAGGCTCTAAGGTTGGTGAGACTGTGTTTACAGAAAATGGCGTGAAAATTTTGGGTGTTCCAAATATTCCCGCAACTGTAGCAACAGAAGCTTCTGCATTGTATGCGCGTAACGTTTTTAATTTCGTAGAGACCCTATTCGACAAAGAGAAAAACTTTGCGATTAATCAGGAAGACGAAATCCAAAAAGCCCTATTGGTCACTCATGGCGGTCAAGTACTGCTTAAGCGTGGTTAAGGAGATTTCTCATGGTTGAAACTATTACAATTTTCGTCCTTGCCATCTTCGTAGGTTATTACGTGGTTTGGGGTGTTACGCCAGCTTTGCATACACCACTTATGGCAGTAACCAATGCGTTGTCATCTATTATTGTGGTAGGTGCAATGTTGCAAACTGTAGGTCTGCCAGTTTTAGGTGTAGATGCTAACGTTGCATTTCAAAGTGTGAATGTGGTGAGCGTACTTGGTGCGATTGCAGTATTTTTGGCAAGCATTAATATTTTCGGTGGCTTTGCAGTAACTGCACGCATGCTGGAAATGTTCAAGCCTAAGCAAAAGAAATAAGAGGGCTTTGACATGGAATTTATTCAAGTAAATGCAAACTGGTTGTACCTTGTTGGTGCAATCCTCTTTATCTTGACGCTTCGTGGTTTGTCTGGTCCTAAAACAGCAATTCAAGGTAACCGTTACGGTATGATCGCGATGGCGATTGCAGTTGTAACGACTTTCTTTGTTGCGAATAACCCAGTCATTTGGATGATCGTTGGTGCAATGGTGTTAGGCGCAATCGTGGGTATCGCACGTGCACGTACAGTACCAATGACTCAAATGCCAGAAACTGTTGCGCTTATGCACTCATTGGTGGGTTTGGCTGCGGTATTAATTGCGATTGCTGCAATTTTACATAACAACCAATTAACTGCATTGTTTGCTCAAAATGAGGCGGCTTTGACTGCAGCTGGCGTACAACATGCACACATGAGTAAGGTTCACTTATTTGAATTGTTTGTTGGTTGTTTCGTTGGTGCGATTACCTTTACTGCATCTGTGTTTGCGTATGGTAAATTGGCTGCGAAAAAATGGGCTAAAACAATTTCTGGTGCATGGGTTAAACCTGTTCAAGCACTTATCTTTGTTGCGATGTTGGCTTGTGGTTTCTACTTCTTTACAACTGGCAACATGACTGCTTTCTGGGCAATGACAGCACTTGCACTTGCATTTGGTTGGGTTTGGATTGCGCCAGTGGGTGGTGGTGATATGCCTGTAGTGGTATCACTTCTTAACTCATTCTCTGGTTGGGCAGCAGCAGGTATTGGTTTTACACTTGAAAACAACATGTTGATCGTTGCTGGTTCGCTTGTAGGTTCATCTGGTGCGATTCTGTCGTACATCATGTGTAAAGCAATGAACCGTTCGATCATCAATGTATTGTTTGGTGGGGCAATGGGTGGTGCAGCAGTTGCATCTGCAGATAAAGGTGAACAAGTTCAACGTAACTACCGTTCAGGTTCTGCTGATGATGCTGGTTTCTTGATGTCAAATGCGGACAGCGTTGTGATTGTACCGGGTTATGGTATGGCGCAAGGTCGTGCTCAAAATGCGGTAAAAGAGTTGTGTGAACTTTTGAAAGAACAGGGTGTAACGGTTCGCTTTGCAATCCATCCGGTTGCAGGTCGTATGCCTGGTCATATGAACGTACTACTTGCTGAAGCGGACGTGGCATATGAAGACATTTTGGAAATGGATGAGATCAACTCAGACTTCCCTGCAACTGACGTAGTACTTGTAATTGGTGCAAACGACGTTGTAAACCCAGCTGCGAAAGATGATCCAAGCTCACCGATTTATGGTATGCCAATTCTTGAAGCTCATAAAGCACGTACAATTATGGTAATTAAGCGTTCTATGGCAACAGGTTATGCTGGTCTAGACAACGACTTGTTCTATAACGAAAAAACAATGATGATCTTTGGTGATGCCAAGAAAGTTGTTGAAGATATGACAAAAGCAATTAACGGTACAGGCCACTAAGTTGCTTTAAAATAAAAAACCACCTTCGGGTGGTTTTTTATTTGGGCTGTTTTTTTAAAGAAATTTTTCTACAAGGTCCATAGATTGTTGATAGAGGTCACGTGCAAGTTGCCGATTTTTAGCATGTGATGATTTCCAGTCTGGCATATGTGCGCTGACATATTCGCCATTACGGTTCTGCCATGCCTCAGAAGTTGCCATTTCTGTAATGAGGTTTGCTGGAACTGAGGTTGGGACTAGGCCTAATTTCATCGCCGCATAGACAGGTTTGGGTAAGTCGCGATAAATATCAGAAGCGACACCGCCTGGATGTAGTGCGTTATTGGTAATTGAACTTCCGGCTAACTGTTCTGCTAATGCATTGCTGAATAGTAAATTCGCAAGCTTTGATTGACCATAATAGAACAGGGGATTGTAAAAACCTTCTGCGCGAAATTTATTGGATTTAATTGAGCCAACCCAATGAGCAATAGACGCAAGATGAATAATGCGCGCTTTAGGAGACTGTTGTAAAACTGGAAGTAGTTTTTGAGTTAATAAAAAATGGCCTAAATAATTAACCCCAAATTGTTGTTCAAAGCCTTCATGGGTCAGTTGTTTTGTTTTGGCAAATAAACCTGCGTTATTAATGAGTACGTCAAGGTTGCCATATTTATCTGCAATTTCATCGGCAGCTTTTCTAGTTAATTCAAGACTATTTAAGTCGAGAGAAACGACATCGACTTGTCCTTGGTTAAGTGAGCGTAGTTTGTTTTGTGCCTCTTGCGCTTTTTGAGGATTTCGACATGCCAAAATCACATGTTGCCCTTGTTTAACAAGTTGTTCTGCTGTCGCGAAACCTATGCCCGTATTAGCACCTGTAATTAATATCTTCACTTTCTGTACTCCGGTTATGCTATTTATTGGTGGGGACTTCAAGAATTTGTATAGTGCTGCAAATTTGACAATTTGTCATGTCAAAATTGGTTGTAAGTGATGATTGGTGCTTTGGGGATAGGGTCTGCGTATTTGAATGTCATTAAAATTGATGTTAGATAAATAAAAAAAGCGGCTCAAAAGAGCCGCTTTTTTTAAAAGCAAAATTTTAAGCAACCGACTCTGGAGCGGTACGCCATAAGCTTTCTAAATCATAGAATTTACGAGCTGTTGGTAGCATTACGTGTACTACAACAAAGCCGAGATCAATCAAGATCCATTCTGCATCTCGTTCACCTTCAACGCCAATCGGGCGGAAACCGGCTTTTCGAGCTTCTTCTGCAACATTGTCAGCAAGTGCTTTGACATGGCGAGTAGAAGTACCACTTGCAATTACAATAGCATCAGCGACATTGCTAATTGAGCTAACATCTAACTGGAGAATATCTTTTGCTTTTACATCAACTAAAGCGTCGTGGACGACTTTGAGACAAGCTTGTACGTCTTTATTTGAGGTGTTCATTGCGAAATCGTGAGAATTAGACACGCTGGGCGATGGTTCTAAATTCATATAGGGTATATTTTCCTGACAATTACTCACTATCTAATATAGTGGTTTTCTCACTAAATTTCAAACAGAAGTCGTAACAGTTTATATATTTACATCATCTGAAAAGTATTTTTTCTTCCATGTAAACGACTGATTTGAAGCATTTTCAGGTTTATATTCTGCTGCAATGTAGTTCTGATATGAACTTTGCTTTAACCAAGAAAAAATTTGTTCATAAGGAATTTGAGCTGTATCAGGCTCATGGCGGCCCGGGCAGTCTGCAAATTGAATATGACCAATTAAGTTAATATTTTCTTGTAAACCCTCAAGTACATCTTCACCCATCATGGCCATGTGATAGCAGTCATATTGCATTTTGAGAGCAGGGTGATTGACTGCTTCTAGCATTTCTTGTCCCTGTGCAATATTCTGCACCAAAAAGCGAGGCATATCCGTGCCATTAATCATTTCGAAAACAGGCTCTATACCATGTTCACTTAATAAGTTGCAGGCATGTTTTAAATTGGCTGCTAACGTTTTTAAACAAGGAAGTAAGTCAGCATCTAGCGGTTGTTTACCTGCTAAAATATTAACACGAGGAACTTTTAAAGCAGTGGCATAGCTAATGGCCAATTCTAAGGCTTCATGAAAAGCTATCTCTTGGCCGGGAATGCCTGCTAAACCGTTTCCGCCTTGCATAAGATCACCAGCAGGAACATTGATTAGACAGAGATTGAGGTTGTAACGTTCAAGTTGGTCTTGAATCTCAGAAATGGTAAGTTCGTATGGGAATTGGATTTCTACATGTTCAAAGCCCTCTGCATGGGCTAATGCGAAGCGTTCAATTAAAGAAACTTCGGTAAAAATCATGGATAAGTTAACGGCAAGACGACCCATACACAAACTCCGTTTATTATTGCTCTACTACTTGAATCATAGTAGCTAAATCTTTCTCAGCAAAGCCATTTTTTTGGTGAGTTTGTAGCTGTAATAGAGCTTTTTGTGCAACAGGGATATCTAAATTAACATTGTTAGCCAATGTTACCGCGTTGTTAAGATCTTTAGATAATGTTTGAACTTTCCACTGAACAGGCTCGAATGTATGAGTTGCCATGCGTGGTGCAAGTATTTGAAATGGCTTTGAGTCGGCAAATCCACCAGCTAGAGCTGGAGCAAGTAATGTGGTGTCTACACCAGCTCGGTCTGCTAGTGCTACAGCTTCAGCGATAAGAGCACTATTTGCTGCCACAATGAGTTGATTACAAATTTTAGTGGCTTGACCCGTACCTATATCACCCATTCGTGTTACACGTTGAGATAAGACATTAAAAATGGGAGCTAATTCCGTAATCGTTTGAGCATCACCACCTGCAAAAATAACAAGTGTGCCTTGTTCTGCACCAGCTGTCCCACCTGATACGGGTGAATCAATCCATATAACGTCATGCGCAGCAGCAGCTTGAGCAAGCGTTTTTGTTGCAGTAACAGATAAGCTTGAGAAATCAACAATTACCTGTTTAGCTTTTAAATTAGGCTGAATTTGTTCAAATACTACTTCTACTGCTTTGTCATCTGCTAGGCAGGTTAAAATAATTGGATACTCACCAATATCTGAAAGCTCTAAAGGCTGTGCGCCGATATCAATCAGTTCTTCACATGCAGAAGGGGTTCGATTCCAAACCGCAACTTGAAAACCAGCCTGAATAAGACGGGTTGCCATGCGGCTCCCCATCAGCCCTATACCTAAAAAAGCAATAGGGGTATTACGATCAAAATTCATAATCTAAGCTCTTTATTTATATTGGCGTGGTAAAAAATTAACTTCCGGATGTTTGTCTTTTTTACGAGCAAGTTTGCTATTTTTACCAAGTAATAATTTAAGTTGCCAGATTTTTTCTAGACGTAATGACTTTTCAGGTTGGTGTTCCATTGCATCAAGTACACGTTTTGCTGCAGTTAGGGCATCAGGTGAGCGTTGTAACATTTCAGCAGCTATTTCATTGGCTTTTTCTAGTGGAGAGTTGCTTAAATGAGTCACAAGACCAATTTCTTTTGCATAATTCCCATCAAAAACACGGGCTGTTAAGGTGAGTTCTTTTGCAAGGTCAACACCAATTAAGCCTTTCAATGAGCGAGTAAGTCCCATATCTGGAACTAAGCCCCAACGGCTTTCCATAATCGACATTTTAGTGTCTGGATGAGAGATGCGAATATCAGCTGCTAAGGCAAGTTGCATTCCGGCACCAAAACAATATCCTTCAAGAGCTGCAATCACAGGTACAGGTAAATTTTGCCAAATCAGGAATGCTTTCTGGAATAGACTTTGGCCAGGTTTAACAAGCTCCCAAATGGCAAAAGCGGAGTTTTTCGGATTATTCAGATCAGATAAATCAATTCCAGCACTAAAAACTTGTGCTTCCCCTGTCAAAATCACACAGCGGATATCTCTATCTTTTTTAATGGCTTTTGCTGTTGAAACGAGTTCTTTTAATAAGGCAAAACTCATGGCATTACGTTTATCAGGACGGTTTAGATAAACTGTTGCAATGCCATTATTCTTTTCAATACGTAAAAGTGCCATGAAATTCCCGCTTATTTTTTTATCGATAAGCGGAGCATAACATGGCTGTAATTTGGAAACATGACAGCTCAGTCATACCAGTTGGTAGATATGCTAGTCAGGAATCACCAAGATTTGATGAGCAGCACTTTCAACTTCTTTAACAACAAGTCCTAACTCATCAAAGCGTCTCATAACTTCTTCAATAAATCCTTCATCGGCTATACGGCGTTCTTTGCGTAGTGTTGAAATAAATTGCTCAAAATCACCTGTCACTTGTTGCAGTTTTGGAGTACCTACATAGCGGGTAGCACCATAAAGACGATGTAAAACATGCTCAAGTTGAGGGAAGTCTTCAAGCTCGATGAGCTGCTGCATTTCGTCTAGCTCAGTTGGGAAACTATCAACTAACATTTTAAGTAAATCTTGAGCAAGATCTTCTTTATTTGCTGCAAGCTGCAAACTTTGTTGCCAGTTTAGAATTTCTGGGTCTAATGCTTCTGCAACGACATGATGGTCTTTATCTAGAGCTTTTGATGTAAAGTTGTTTTTGGTCCATTGCGTTAAAATTTGGATAATTTGTTCCATTTGAATTGGCTTGGTAACATAGTCATTCATGCCTACTTTGAGGAGTTTTTGCTTTTCATCAGCAAGGGCATGCGCTGTTAATGCAATAATTGGAAGCTGCATTTCACCATCTAAAGTCGACTCTAATGAGCGAATAGCGCGAGTTGTATCAATACCTGACATAACAGGCATTTGAATATCCATAAATACCAAATCAAATGGTTTAAGCTTCTGGTCAATTCGCTCTTGGATCAGGTTCAGCGCTTCTTGACCGCTGAGAGCTTTAGTTGTTCTAACGTTGAGTTCACCTAGCAAGGCTTCTAAAACAATTAAGTTAGGTAAGTGGTCATCGACTGCCAGAATGTGTAAACCTTGACCATTAAAATCTTGTTGCTCCTCTTCAAAAATAGGCTGATCATTTAATAATTGAATGAGTCCGCTTCGACTTAATGGTTGATATAAAGGGCGAGCACGATATTCATTGAGCATATTTGGCTCAAGTGTCATTTGATAGCCATAGACTGCCAAATTGCCTTGATAACGACTACGGATTTCTTTTAATAACGCTTCAGTATCGCCGCTGTGGTCAACAATGAGCCATGTATTGTCTTTTTGATCAAGATGCTTTAAACGACTAAATAAGTCCAGAATCGATTGTGTCTCGATATGAGGAACATGATAGTTCTCAAGGTAATAACGTAAAACACTTGCTGTAGCAGGGTGGGCAAGATAAGACACCACTTGTAAATGTTCAAAGTGCGGGTGTTCAATCTCGTAATCTTCATCTACCACAAATTGTGCTGTAAACCAGAAGGTCGAGCCCTTTTCTGTTGGGGCGCGTTCTTGGTTATCCTCAAAGCCAATTTGACCATGCATGAGATGGACAAGCTGTTTAGAGATCGCAAGGCCTAAACCTGTACCGCCAAATTGACGTGTAACGGATGCATCACCTTGCGAGAATGATTCAAATAATTTTTTACGGTCAGTTCCGCTTAAACCAATACCACTGTCTTGAACACTAAAATGAAGTAGGCATTGTCCGATATCATCATGTTCCATACGAACACGAACAATAATTTCGCCATCTGGAGTGAACTTAATCGCATTTGAAATCAAATTAGTTAGAATTTGTTTAAAGCGTAAAGCATCACCAATCACTTGTTGTGGAATATTGTCCGCATAATAAAAAGCCATTGCGATATGCTTTTGAGCAGCCAGTGGAGACAGCATATCCATGACATCAAAGACAGCTTCTTCTAAATCAAACGGTGCTGTTTCAAGCTCTAACTTACCGGCATCAATTTTTGAGAAATCTAATACATCATTAATTAATGCTAATAAATGGGCAGATGATTTGCGAATAGTTTGCAGGTAAAGGTTTTGTTCGTTATTTAGATTTTGCTGACGAAGTAATAAATGAATAAAGCCATCAATACTGTTTAGAGGTGTTCGAAGTTCATGACTAATATTGGCAAGGAAAACTGATTTTGCTTGGTTCGATGAAATCGCTTGGTCACGTGCTTGACGATAAGTGATGTTTTGAACTTCTAAGGTATCTAACGTTCTACGTAAGTCTTCTTCGGTTTGTTCGGTGTGTTCTTTTAACTCTAAAAAGCTAAAGTGTAATCGTTTAACAACGTTTGCAATATCTCGCTGTAATAAGCGTAATTCACCTGTACTGTTAATGACCATATGCTGGTCCAACGTGTCTGCATTTAAACGTTGCAACTGCATGCGAATTTCGTACATCGGTGCAATCCAGCGACGCGAGTAAAAATTCAAGCAAAGTAAAAGTAACAATAAGGTCATTAAGCCAGTAATGACGAGGGCAATCAAAATACGGTAACGTGCCAATTCTAGTGGCTGATTATCCATTTCAATGACGAGCCAGACAGGTGCTTTTCCGGGTGTGTCGCTAATCCGCTGTCCATAAATATTGTTGTGGTTATAAGATATTGGACCAAAAAAATTACTACTTTGCGTAAAGTTTGGCCAGTAGCGATTATCGCGATAACCGATACTTAAATAGGTCTGGCCATTACTATCAATTAAAGCAGCACGTTTTAGATTTTTTTCACTAAACATGCTTTGCATGATGTGCTGGGCGTGATCATATTCATCGGGCTCTAGTTCAACAAGCTTATATAAATCGATCGCGATTTGATTGTAGCGAGCTAAAATTGCTGAGGCATGATGTAGCTGTTGTTGTTTTACTGAATGTGAGGTTTCAGTTAAAACCAGAAAAGCACCAACACACGTTAAAATCATGATGGGCACAAAAATAAGAGCAATTAATTGTCCATATGCATGATTCAGACGTAAGCGTTTCGATAAGGTTTTATTGAAATTAGACATGGCTACATCAGATTTATCTCTCTGTAGGGCATCTTATCACGCTTTATTTTAAAACAGACGGCATTTTATAAATGACCGAGCTTTAATCGCTTTCATGAAAAAGCATATTGAAATGGGTGCAGTACCGAGCATTTTTTCATACAATAGGCCCACCTCGATATAGGTGTTGATCATGAGTAATACACAACCTGATTTTTTAGCCGACGAATTTTTGTTAGATCACTATGTAGGTAAGACGCCTCTAGTTCGTTTGCAGCGATTAGCTTCTCATACGCAAGCGATAGTTTTAGCAAAATTGGAAGGTAATAATCCGGCAGGTTCTGTAAAAGACCGTCCTGCATATAACATGATTATGCAGGCAGAAAAACGTGGTCAAATTAAACCGGGTGATACATTAATTGAAGCAACCAGCGGTAATACAGGTATTGCTTTGGCTATGGTTGCGGCAATGCGCGGCTATAAAATGAAACTTATTATGCCGAACAATATGAGCCAAGAGCGTAAAGACGCAATGTTGGCTTATGGCGCAGAGCTGATTGAAGTGACACCACAGCAAGGAATGGAAGGTGCACGTGATTTAGCCTTACAAATGGAAAAAGAGGGTAAGGGGCACGTTTTAAATCAGTTTGGTAATCCTGATAATGTTGAAGCTCATTATCTAACGACTGGTCCTGAAATCTGGAAACAAACAGGCGGTAAAATTACCCATTTTGTGAGTTCAATGGGCACAACAGGTACCATTATGGGTGTTTCTAAATATTTAAAAGAACAAAACCCAGATATTCAAATTGTTGGTTTACAGCCAGCAGACGGATCAAGTATTGCCGGTATTCGCCGTTGGCCAAAAGAATATTTGCCTACTATTTTTGATAGTAGCCGTGTTGATCGTATTATCGATATTCCACAAATTGAAGCTGAAAAAACTATGCGTAAATTAGCTCGTATGGAAGGTGTTAGTGCTGGTACATCTTCAGGCGGTGCAGTTTGGGCATCAATTAAAATTGCAGAAGAAAATCCGGATGCTGTTATTGTTTGCATTATCTGTGACCGTGGCGATCGCTACTTGTCTACAGGTCTGTTTTCAGTACAGGACGATAACTCATAATTGAGAGAAATAATGCGTTTCCCTACCTTAGTTTTTGATATTGAAACTTTAACTGATTTAAAAGCGGGTGCGCATTTATATCATCTTGATTTACCTGAGGCCGATGTAGAGCAAGCATTGACGAAAATCCGTCGCCAAGAATCTGGTATGGACTTTCAGCGTTTGCCTTTACATGAAATTGTTTGTATTTCTGGCTTATGGATCGATGAGTCTGGTTTTCGATTATTTTCTTTTAGTCGAGAACAATATTCTGAAGCAGAAATTTTACAGAAATTTTTATCTATTTTTGATAAGCGCCATCCGACTCTAGTAAGCTGGAATGGTTCACAATTTGATTTACCAGTTATCCTATTTCGCGCTATGTATCATGGGCTATCTGCCCCCGGTCTGTTTGATCAAGGCGAGATTGATAGCCAGAAGCGTTTTAATAATTACCAAAACCGTTATCACCATCGCCATATAGACTTAATGGACGTTATGGCAATGTTTAATGGCCGTAATTTTCAAAAGCTTGACGATATTGCCTGTATTTTAGGTTTGCCGGGTAAGCGTGGTGAGTCGGGTTATCATGTGCCTGAATATGTTCGTAATCAACAGTGGTTAAAATTGACGAGCTATTGTGAAGGGGATGTGCTCAATACATGGTTTATTTATTTGCGTTGGTTAGTACTAAAAGGCCAATTAAATGCAGATGAGCATAACCATTGGATCAGTTCGAGTATTGAATATTTACAGACTATGCCACAGCAAGCCGATTTCCTTGAAGTATGGGAACGTACTTCGAAACATACCGAATTTACTTCTCACTATTTTAATTCTTCAGATTTTTAGGTTCATTCTTTGAAACAACAAGCCAAATCTCGCAACCTTCAACAGCCTGAATATATTTTTCAGGTTGAAACACTTTCTCATGAGGGGCGTGGAATTGCGCATTATGGTTCTCATCCTGAGCACCCTGCAGATAAGCATGGCAAAAAAGTTTTTATTCGTTATGCATTGCCAGGAGAAACTGTAAAAGCTCGGATTACCCATCAAGCGAAGCGTCTTGAAGAAGCTGAAATGTTGCAGTTGTTAGGAGAACCTTCAGCACATCGTATAGAGGCAATTTGTCCTCACTATGGTATCTGTGGGGGTTGTAGCATGCAGCATATTCACCCTGATGAACAAATCCGTTTAAAACAAAATGTACTCCAGTCACATTTACAGCATTTTGCAGGTATTCAACCTGAACAGTGGCTAGAACCGATTCGATCTTTACAAAGTGATTATCGTCGTCGTGCTCGAATAGGCGTGCGCTATTTGCCAAAACCAGATCGCTTAATCATGGGTTTTCGCGAACATCATAGTAATCGTTTAACTTCGATCCATAGCTGTAGTGTTTTGGATAAAAACTTATCAAATAGTCTGCCTGAGTTACGCACTTTACTCCAAAGTCTAAAAGGCAAAGCGCACATTGGTCATGTAGAATTAGCAAAAGGTGATAATGAAATTTCTTTATTGGTTCGTCATGTAGAAAAATTAAACAATTCTGATGTCAACCAATTAAAGCAATTTGCGTTACACAAAGGGTGGCAGTTGTATTTGCAACCTAAAGGTCCTGAAAGCATTCATCGTATTGATGATGAACAAGGTGCTTTACGTTTACACTATGCCTTAGAAAGGTTTAATGTAAATTTTGCTTTTTCGCCATTGGATTTTACTCAGGTCAATGCCACAGTAAATGAACAGATGGTTCAATTGGCATGTGAATTGCTTCAATTGCAACCAGGTGAAAAGGTACTTGATCTATTTTGCGGTTTGGGCAATTTCTCACTCCCGTTAGCACGATGTGTTGGTGAGAGTGGTCAGGTTGTCGGTGTTGAAGGGAGTGAAGAAATGGTGCAGCGAGCAACAGCTAATGCGAGATGCAATAGTTTGGTGCAAGCAACCTTCTTTTCACAAGATTTAACAAAAGATTTTTCGCATCATTCTTGGGCAAATCAAGGATTTGATGCATTATTGATTGATCCTCCTCGTGCTGGTGCATATGAAATTATGCAGTATGTATCAAATTTTGGAGCAAAAAGAATCGTTTATGTATCATGTAATCCAGCTACACTGGCAAGGGATGCGGGTGTTTTGGTCCAATATGGTTACCAGTTAAAAAAAGCAGCAGTGATGGACATGTTTACGCATACCGAACATGTTGAATCCATTGCACTATTTGAAAAAATTCAAGAGATAAACGATTAAAAACATGAGTTACATATTGAGGAGAATGGTATGGTCACAGTACGTGAACAGTTACCTGAACAACTAACCGAGTTGTCAGAGGAAACGACTGTAGAGCATGCCGCCGAAACGCAAATCGGTTTAGCCTCATGGTTGGATCGGGTGCGTGAAATATTAGATGGGGCGGAGCTTGAACAACTTGAAAAAGTCGCTCATTTAACCCTGCAAAAAGAGTTAGATTCAACGGTTAATCATCGTTCCAATACTTTTGCTACAGGCGTTGGAATGGCCGACATTCTGGCACATCTCCATGTAGATGAAGATACTTTATCAGCAGCAATGCTTTATCGTAGTGTGCGTGAAGGCATTACCGATATAGAAGAAGTAAAACAGAAATTCGGGGAGCAAGTTTACAACCTTGTCAAAGGTACTTTGGCAATGGGTAAACTCTCAGAACTTATTGAAAAAAATAAACGGTTAGAAGATCACTTTAATAATAATCAACGAGAACATTTAAGCGGCATTTATAAAATGCTGATTTCGGTGACCGAAGATGTTCGTGTTGTTTTAATTAAGTTGGCTGAGCGTACTTATTCTTTGCGAGAGCTTGCAAATTCCTCTCGTGAACGCCAAGAACGTGTAGCGCGTGAAATTCTTACTATTTATTCGCCGTTGGCACATCGACTTGGTATTGCTCAGCTTAAATGGGAACTTGAAGATCTTGCATTTCGCTATTTGGCACCAGATCGTTATAAAGAGATTGCTTCATTACTCAATGAAAAGCGTTTAGAGCGTGAGCATTACATTCAGTTCGTCATTGACCGTTTGAAAAATGAGTTAGCGTCTTACGGCATTGAAGCTGAAATTACAGGGCGTGCAAAACACATTTATTCGATTTATCGAAAAATGAAGAGCAAAAACCTGAGCTTCGACCAACTTTATGACATTCGTGCTTTACGTGTGTTGGTCAATAGTGTGCCAGAGTGCTACCACTCTTTAGGTATCGTACATCAAATCTGGCGTCATATTCCGCACCAGTTTGATGACTATATTACCAACCCGAAAGCCAATGGTTATCGTTCTTTGCATACAGCTGTAATTGCTGAAAATAAATCTCTTGAAGTGCAAATTCGTACTCATGAGATGCATGATGAAGCAGAGTTAGGCGTATGTTCACACTTTAACTATAAAGAAGGTTCAAAGAATACCGACCATTCTTTTAACCATCGTTTGCATTCATTACGTGCTGTTTTAGAACATTATCAAGAACGTAATGAAACGACGGTACATCAAAACGAAGATGAAACAGAAGGCTTTGAACAGTTACAAGACTTTGAAGGCTTTGAAAAGATTTATGTTTTCAGTCGCGATGGTGATATTAAAGAATTGCCGCGTGGCTCAACAGTTTTAGATTTTGCCTATCATGTGCATACAGAAGTAGGGAATAAGTGTTATGCAGCGCGGGTCAACCAGCGTTATGTACCACTTACCTATACTTTAAAAACAGGTGAACAGGTTGAAATTTTAACTAAAAAAGATCGTGAACCAAACCGTGACTGGTTGGTGAACTCTCTGGGTTATATCAAAACCTCTCGTGCACGTGACAAGTTGCGTCATTGGTTTAGACAGCAAGACCGTAGTAAGAATCTTGAAGTAGGCCGAGAACTGCTTAATAAAGAGTTGGCTCGTCTTGCGATTCACCCAAAAAGTATCGACCTAAATGATTATTCATCACATTTTAATGTGAAGACTGGCGACGATATTTTGGTGAATCTGGTCAGTGGCGATATTAGCTTACATGCCCTGATTAATCAGGTGAACCGCCAAATGCATCTAGATCAGGATGAGCCTGAACTAGTACTTAAACCAACATTAAATCCACGTGCCAGCCATACGCTATCAGCACATGGCATTTTAATTGATGGCTTAGATAATGTAGAGCTGCACATCGCTCAGTGCTGTCAGCCGGTGCATGGTGAATCAATCGCTGGATATATTACTTTGAACCGTGGTGTCAGCATCCATAAAGTCATTTGTTCTGACTATCAACGTATGATTAAGCAAGAGCCAGAGCGTGCTGTTGAAGCTGATTGGGAAATGCAGCCAACACGTGGTCAAAGCGTTCAAATTGTGGTGGAAGCTTATGATCGTCGTGGTCTGCTTAAAGACTTAACTCAGGTGATTTTCTCTGACCAAATCAATATTCGTCAGGTTAATACAATTTCTGAGGCCGATGGTATTGCTAATATGAAGTTGCTCATTGAGGTTAAAGGTTTAGCACAGCTTTCTCGCTTATTGGCTCGCCTAGAGCAGCAACCGGGAATTATTAGTGCTCGACGCATGATTCAAGGCGTTTAATAAATTAAGTAAAAAGGCTGTCAAATGACAGCCTTTTTATTTACCAGCGAATTGGTTTTTCGCTAGAACCTGAAGGAAGATCTGCATCTGATAATGGTGAAGAATTTACCTCATTATCAAAACTATCTTCGTTTTGAGAGTAATGATTTGATTTCAAAGATAAACCACGCAATACATCATTAACGACTTGATCTGCGAAAATTTCGGTACTAGAAGGTGGGGTATCTTGTGTGACTAAATTACCAACATTTGCTTGTGGTGGCTGCTTAATAGAACCAGCTGCTGCAATTTTGCCTGTATTTACTTCAATTACACGCCAGTTTAATTTAATCGCATCACGTTCGGCTGGAACTGCGCCGTAAAAAGATTGACCTTGAACCGTGCGGGCTTCATTAATTCTACCAACAAGAATATAGTCTGCACCCACTTTTTGGGCAATTCTTGCCATTTCGGATGGCGCACCATCCCAAGCGAGGAATGCATTTTCGCTTGCCATCTCTTCAATATAATCTCGACTTACTAAACTTAGTTGTCGTGAATTTGCCATTTGCGTACCAATTAGATCCGCTACTTCCTGCACAAACTCATATGGGTCTTCACCCGATGCTAAGTTAAATTTTGACTCAACTACTTGAAAAGGAAAAACTGCGATTCTTCGTAAATGTTGATCAGCTACATTTGATTGATATTTACTAATATAAGCTCGAACGCGGGCTTTATAATTTTTACCTGAACCAGAAACACTAAGCACTTGAAAACGGTTAATTGCACCTGAAGACTCTGTTTGTACACTGAACACAGGTGAGCTTTTGCCTTGATATGACCAGTGGTGATCTGTCATAACCATATTAACTTCTTCAGCCATCCCCATTTGTGAACTTACTTTTGTTCCATTCACAGATTGAGCTGCTGTTAATAAAGCTTCTGCAATAGCTTGTTGCTGGGTTGGTCCACTACCTGAAGCTTCTTTCATCACTTCTTGTAGCGCGGCAAAACTTGAGGTGGCAGTAAGACTTAATAGTACTGCGCAAAATATTTTTCTCATAAAGGCTCTTTTTATTTATAGAGCATAGCAATTAATAATTGCCATGCTATAAAGGATTATTTAGAAAAGCTTATAAGCCGAATGTAGATTTTTTTGCAGATTTGCGAATTTCTTTTTCACTGGTCCATTCAACGATTCCAGTTTTTAAATTCAGTAGTTTTAAAGTGAATTTATAGTAAACATCACTCTTGCCGCCCGAGTTTTTAACGATGCTAGATAAATTACCATTCAGCATATACTCAGCACCAATCTGTGTGCCGGATTTTACGGCAGTGCGTTTATCTACCATTCCGCTACGTTGTTGATAAGCCATCTGGTCTGCTACTGCACCCACAGAAGTCATGTCTACAAAGCGGAATTTTCCTGAATTGATTAGACGGTTTTGAATCGTATCGGTAATAGACTCTGTATCGATATGCTCTTGAGATTTGTTCTTAATTTTATCAACAAATAAAACAGGACGACGATTTTTTGTCATATCAATAATTGGTGGGAAGGCAAGCATGTCATCCACCATTTTTGTCGCAATTTGCTGTAAATCTGTAGAACCAAAATCTTTTGTTAAAGTTTCAACAGATTGCGCATCACCATAGCTAACTGTTTGTGAAGCACAACCAGAAAAAAGTGCAGCGCTACTCATTGCTGTAATCATGAATAGTGATTTAATTTTCATTAAAATGTCCTGTATCTATCTTTAAATAATGTTGTGAATTTAGGTTTAAAAACTTAATCTTTTTTCATGTAAATCAATACATCGACTGCACTAGGGTTAGGTGCAACTGACTGAACAGTTTTAACTTCACGACCTTGTAAGCTAATAGGTTTCCAAATTGCGCCTTCTGGATTAATTTCAGTTCCTTCCGCATCAAACCATACAATTTTGTATTGGAAGTCTTGGGCATAGAACCAACCATTTTTTAGAGCAAGGGATGCGCGCTTAATATCGCCTAAAGACGTCATGTTGACGCGACTAACACCAATCCGGGTAGCTAAAATCGGGTTGTTAGTTTGAGTGCGGACAGTACTCTGACCTGTGGTAATGTCAGTTTTTGTTTGCATAGCATTTGGAGCTGTACAACCTGTAAAAAACGCAGATGCAATTGAGAGTAGGCTCAAATAAATTACGGCCTTTTTCATTTTGAATATCCTTTAATCATTAATGAGTAATAGCAAAACTATCGGTTAAAATTTCTTGATTTGCTTCTATGCCATGAATAAACACAGTTTGATTTGGTTTCACATCAATATTGAGTTCTTGAGTCATATAGCCATTTTTTAGTTGGATAGTATGAGTGCCTGTTGGCAAAGTGAGACGGGCAACTTGAGCATTACTTGGTAGAGTATTCCACGCACGAACATCGGCTTTTTCAGAAGCTGTGTTGTAGATGTTCCCAGCAATTTGACCAATAGCCCCTAGGTGATTCCCAAGTTCTTTTTGGACCATATATTTTGCTGTTGTGCGCGCAATTTGCGATGTCATATTGGCAGCTACATTTTCTTTTAATGTTTTTACAGCTAATGCACCTATATCAGTTAAGGTAGAGGTGCTAGTCATAGGTCTACCATTTACAAGTACCTGAAGACTAGTAGGGCTTTTATAAGTAGAAGGGTTGTAGCTAGCAAATGAAACATTGATCAGGCCGTTTGGAGTAGGCAATGCAAATGTATTGGGTATTTTTTGAGGTACTAGGCCTTGCTCTAAGAAAATTACAACTGGATATTGTTGAGATTTTTTACCTGAAGACATGTCTAAGCGTTTAACATCATTTTTGATGAAGTCATTAGGCTGCAATTCATAAGCTTTTTTGAAGTCAACGAGAGCATCGTTTTCTTCTCCTAATGCTTCCCAAAGAGTGGCTGCCATGTAAAATGCATAAGCATTTTGATATGTATTTTTAACTTTCCCAGCAATTGTATCTAGGCCAGCAAAAGCTTCGTCAAAGTTCTGATTATGATCGGAACCAGCTTTTTCTTTAGCTTTTTCAGCTTCCTTCGTGTGGGCAAGTTCAATTTCACGCTGAATACGTTGGGCGATACGCATTTCTACACCAGCGCTTTCTGGATTATTGAGAGCCATAAAATTTATGGCTTGATAAACATGTGCTAAAACTTGTTCATATTCTGGGATTTTGTAAGGAATAACACTGTCATTACTTACAAGTGAGAGAGCTTTAAATCCGAGTTCTGAGGCACTGATTTTTGCTTTATTATTTCTTTGTTCTAACAGTACAAACGCAGCTTCAAAGGATTTCTTACTTTCTTCATATTGATGATTAGCTTGTTGTAAGCGACCTTTTTCAAGTAGGTAGAGTGCAGCATCGCTCCCTTTAGCTTTTTTCTCTAAAAATTTATGAGTTTCTTCTGGAATGGGTTGCGTGAGGTTTGCACGGAAGCTCTGAGCGGTTTGATTGTAGTCATCAAAAAAGCCAGCTTGAGCAGTAGGTAAAACACTGCTAAATAGAATAGCCAGAAGAGTTTTTTTGTGTCGTTGTGATTGCTTAATTATTGAAAAATCTGTCACAAAAAATACTCACAAGTTTACAAAAATAAACGAACTATAATTTTGTAAAGTGAGTATTTCAATAATTTTATTAACTATTAGTTTTATTTGTTCTATTGAAGAGTAAACGCAAAGCCTTATCTAATATAGCGTTAAAGGTTTTTGAAGCTTTATATTTTAAGTGTTTGTTTGTTTGAAAAATAATCTAATTAAGTTTTTATAATAATTTTAATCTTAGCTTTTAAGTTTTATTTATCGCTTTAATCAGAATTAATTGGATTCTTAAATTTAAATAATTGATATGTTTATTTTTTTAATATTCATCTTTTTTATTTGAAGGTTTTTTAATTAATAAGTGATGATATGTATTTTATTGAAGCCTTTTGATTTAGAGTAACTTAAAAAAGTGTTTCTCGATTGTTGTATTATAAATATATATAAAATTGTTTTGGTAAAAAGGCTGTCAAATGAGAGCCTTTTTATTGCAAATTATTTTCTAGATAAATAGATGTTGGTTAGTCGATTTACAAACTGAGGGCTTAAAGTTGAGAGCTGATAAAGCAGTTTGGTTTTTATACCCACTGGAGTATGGGTAGGCGTCCAGAAATGAGCCTTTTTCTCTACAAGCGTAAGCACCTGCTGAGCAATATCATTTGGGGTTAAATCTATCCCCATATTCTGAATGGTGCCTGTATCCATATTGTTAACCATTGCAGTTTGTACAAATAGCGGCATCACATCTAAAACGCGAATACCATATTTTTTCCATTCCACATCTAAACCTTCAGTAATTCCACGAACTGCAAATTTACTAGCCGAATAAGAAATCAAATCAGCTTGCCCATAAATTGCAGAAGCTGATGACAGATTAATGACGCGTGCAAAAGAAGCTTGCTTTAAGTAAGGGAGAGCAGCGTGACAGCCATTGATTACGCCGTTTACATTAATATTTATTGTTCTTTGGTGAGCTTTAATATCAGTCGTTTCAAAAGCACCAGAATATAAAATACCTGCATTATTTACCAAGATATTAAGTTCACCAGCCCATTCGGTAAATTCTTTTAATATGTGTTGCCACTGGCTGTAATCACTTACATCTAGATAGCCGGCACGGGCATTGGGGCCTAAGTCATTTGCTAGTTCCTGAGCAAGCGATTCATTAATATCGTAAATGCCTACTTTATATCCTTGTTTGTAGAATACGCGTGCAATTTCAGCCCCAATACCTTGAGCGGCACCACTAATCAGAATACTGTATCTCATCTTTTTTCTCTTTGTCAGTACAATAGTGCGACTGATTTAATCGCTTTGATTTTGATCATAACAAATTAAAATCTTAGTTTGACTGACCGACTTTTTAAACTTGAGGGTTACCATGGATAAATTGCTTAAAATCATGCAAGAGTTACGTGAAAAATGTCCGTGGGATCAACAACAAACCCCAATGTCACTGACTAAATATGCGATTGAAGAAGCATATGAAGTCGAGGCGGCCATCCGCCATGGCGATATTAATGAAATTAGAAATGAACTAGGCGATTTGTTATTACAGGTTGTGTTTCAATCACAAATGTTTAGTGAGCAAGGCGCTTTTAACTTTCAAGATGTTGTTGAGGCAATAAGTGAAAAGTTAATACGCCGCCATCCACATGTTTTTCAGGCAGATCAATTTAATAATTTAACGCCAGAGCAAGTAAGTAAGCTTTGGAAACAAATTAAACAGCAAGAAAAACAAGGCAAGCCGCAATCAAGATTAGATGAAATAAAGCATGGGCCAGCATTGTTACAGGCGCAAGAAATTCAAACAAATGTAGCTAAGGTTGGGTTTGATTTCGAAACGGTAGAAGATGCGTATGAAAAACTAGAAGAAGAGTTGGATGAGTTTAAGCAGGCCCTAAAAAATCAAAATATTGATGAAATTCAAGACGAATTTGGAGATTGCCTGTTTTCATTAGTCAATGTTGGACGTAAACTTGCGATATCAAGTGAAGCATCACTTTTATCAACAATACATAAATTTAGAAGCCGTTTTGCTTTTATTGAAGATCAAGCGAAAAAACAGCAAAGAACATTAGAAGACATGACACTGTCTGAAATGGATGAATTGTGGAATCAGGCAAAGCGGCAGTTAAAGTTAGGGGAAAAAACACATGCAATTCAGCATGAATCTTTGGAAAAATAAGCACAATATTTTCATTATTTTATTTTGGAGCCTGATCTCATCAACGCTAGTTCAGGCTCAATCTTTTGATCAAAATTTTAAGGAGTGGAAGGTTAAACAGCAGATGTATGATCAGAAGTTGAGCATGCAACACGCCTCTCATTCTAATAGTCCAAAAAGCTCAGTTATGACTGATTCATCAGGACAAATTCATTTGAATCAAGCCAATATTGATGAGCTCCAAAAGCTAAAAGGTATTGGTGAGAAAAAGGCTCAGGCGATTGTAGAATACCGTCAAAAGAATGGCGGCTTTAAAAATATTGATGAATTTAAAAACGTAAAGGGTATTGGTCCAGCCATTTTTGAAAAGAATAAAACACGGTTGGCTTTATAAATCATCTTTCTGTCAATTATCATTTCATGCGCAAACTACAGAGAATCAAATTGCCCTTTGTGTGCGTTAGAGCTATGATTAGCGACAACTTGTTATTTACGTCCTGACGTAGGAGACAGCGTCTTTTGCAAACCTTGCGAGCGTCAAAATGTGGTTTGTCCACAGCCCAACTTCCTTCTTCGATTTTAGATGTGATCGATAGCCTGACTAAAGCTGGCTATGAAGCTTATATTGTTGGGGGTGGTGTCCGTGATTTAATGCTAGGGCTTAATCCTAAAGATTTCGATGCAGTCACTAATGCAACACCTTCCCAGATTAAAGAAGTTTTTGGTCGACGTTGTCGAATCATTGGCCGTCGATTTGAATTAGCACATGTCTATTCAGGGCGTGAGCTTATTGAAGTTGCAACCTTCCGTGCTCCTCCAAAAAAAGCAGTCACCAGTGCTTCAGGCATGATTTTACGTGACAATAACTGGGGAACCATCGAACAAGACTTTGCTCGCCGTGACTTTTCAATCAATACGCTATATTACCAACCGCGTAAGAGTATTGTGCTTGATTTCTGCAAAGCAATTGATGATGTAAAAAATAAAACTCTACGTTTATTGGGCGATCCGGCACAGCGCTTCGAAGAAGACCCAGTGCGTATGCTGCGAACTCTACGTTTTGCAGCCAAGTTAAATTTCAAAATTGACTCAGATATTCTCAATATATTTGATGCAGAGATGACGCAACTATTGCGTGATGTTTCTCCGCATCGTTTATATGATGAATCTCAGAAGCTCTTTACAATGGGACATTTGGCGCGTGTTTTGCCAATGTTGATTGAATTTGGTGTTTGGAAACAACTCTTTGCCGATATTCAGCCTAACCTCACTCCATTTATTTTAAGAGCAGCAAAGAATACAGATCAACGTATTCAGGTTGGTAAAACAATTAACCCTGCTTTTTTCTATGCAGTCTTATTGTGGCAACCATTTTTAGAGCGTTGTGAATTTTATTTATCTAAAGGTGTGGTACCAGCTGAAGCTCGTGCACAAGCTGGTTTAGATGTCTTAAAACGTCAAGCAACCCGCACAGTGATTCCTCGTTTTGCAGAAACTTTTATTCGTGAAGTTTGGGAAATGCAGACCCGTTTGCTTAATCCGAAACCACAGCAAATTGAAGCATTGGCTGGACACGCGCGTTTCCGAGCTGGTTTTGACTTCTTGTTACTTCGTGAAAAGTCAGGTGATGACACTACGCAAGGAATGGGAAGCTGGTGGGAAGCCTACCAAGAAATGTCGAATGACGAAAAAGAAGCAGCAATTAGCCAGTACAATCGTCAGAAGGCTAGAAACCGTCGTAAAGCTGTTGCTGAACCTGTTGAAAACAATAAAGTTGAGATGGAAATCGAACCTTTGGTTGATATTCCTGAACCACGCAGCCGTCGTGGGAAAAAAGAACGTGCTCGACAAGAACAATCGATGGGTCGTTTCGTTGAAAAAGCCACTGCTTCAGAAGCTGGGGTGATGGGCGACCATCCGATTTTGAAGCGTAAGCGAGTACAACGCGATTTAAGCCAAGTTATTTTTGGGCCAACGCAATGACAACGAAGACCTATATTGGTTTAGGAAGTAATTTAGGCGATTCACGCCAAATCTTATCTGAAGCCATTACTAAGCTTAAAACTTTAGGTGAAGTGAAAGTTTCTAAACTTTATCAAAGTCCGCCTATGGGCCCTCAAGATCAACCAAATTATTTAAATGCAGTTGCAGAGCTAAATACGGATCTCACGCCTTTAGATTTGTTAGACCAGTTACAGCGATTTGAGCAAGAGGCTGGTCGTGTACGCCTTCGTCGTTGGGGGGAGCGTACATTAGATCTGGATTTGCTTATATATGGTGATAAAAAAATTCAAAATGAGCGCTTAACTGTGCCACACATTGGAATTCTAGAGCGAGATTTCGTTGTAATTCCTTTATTAGATTTAGACGCTGATTTACATATTAATGATCAGCCACTTAAAAATTTAGAACTCATACAGCAGCCCACGCTGACTGTACTTGCTGATGAGTCTTGGGCTTAGAGCCTGACTTATTACGTTCTGCAAACTCCTGTAGAGGATACCATCATGATTAGTCTAAGTGACTTAAGAAAATTTAAAGCCGAAGGACGTAAGTTCTCTTGTCTAACTTGTTACGATGCGAGTATGGCAAAAGCAATGGAACTTGCTGAAATTGATACAATCTTAATTGGTGATTCTCTTGGAATGGCAATTCAAGGTCGTGACTCAACTTTACCTGTAACTGTTGAGGACATGGCTTATCATACAGCGGCTGTGCGTCGCGGTAACCAGCATGCTTTGATTATGACTGACTTACCATTTATGAGTTATGCCACCTTAAATGATGCTTTGCAAAACGCAAGAACAGTTATGCAAGCTGGTGCCCAGATGATCAAAATCGAAGGCGGCGCTTGGCTAAGTGAAACTGTACAAGTGTTAACTCGTAATGGTGTACCTGTGTGCGTACATTTAGGTTTAACTCCTCAATCTGTACACGTATTTGGCGGTTACAAATTACAAGCTAAAACACGTGAAGCAGCTGATCAACTTATTGCTGACTGTACGGCAGTGGTTGAAGCTGGCGCAGCAGTTCTATTGCTTGAATGTGTTCCTGCTCAGTTGGGACAAGAAATTGCTGAACTATTTCCAAATACACCTGTGATTGGTATTGGTGCGGGTAATGCGACTGATGGTCAGGTACTTGTAGTACAGGACATGCTTGGTTTAACTTTTGGTCGAGTTGCGCGTTTTGTCCGTAACTTTATGAAAGAACAATCTGGAGAAACAGCAATCCTAGACGCTTTTAAAGCTTTTCATGCTGCCGTGCAGGATCAGTCATTTCCAGCCAAAGAACATACTTTCCACGTTGAGCTGTAATTCATGAAAACAGAAACCACCATACAAGGTCTTGCAGCTTCTTTAAATCCTGCTAGAGCTGCGCGTAAAATTATTGGTTTTGTCCCAACAATGGGAAATCTACATGAAGGACATCTCACACTTGTTCGTGAAGCGAAAAAGTTATGTGATGTTGTGGTTGTTAGTATCTTCGTAAATCCAACTCAATTTGGACCGGGTGAAGATTTTGATAACTATCCTCGTACTTTAGAACAAGATAGTCGTCTATTAGCCGATGTCGGTTGTGACATTATTTTTGCACCATCAGTTGAGCAAATGTACGGTACTCAGCCACGTTTAACCAATATAAGTGTTAGCCAAATTACTGATGCTTTATGTGGTAGTTCACGTCCTGGGCATTTTGATGGCGTAGCTTTGGTAGTAACCAAACTCTTTAATATTGTGCAACCTAACTATGCTTTCTTTGGTCAAAAAGATTATCAGCAGTTAGCAGTGATTCGTCAGTTTGTACAAGACTTAAATATCCCGCTCGAAGTAATTGGTGTGCCAATTGTTCGTGCAGCAGATGGCTTGGCTCTTAGTTCAAGAAATGGTTATTTAAGTCCTGAGCAACGTCAGGTCGCTCCGGTTATTTATCAGAGTTTAAAGCAAGCTGAGCAGCATTTACATCAAGGCAAAGATCTACAACAAGTTTTAGAAGATATCAAAACTCAGTTGACAGATAATGGGTTTGTTGTGGATTATGTCGAAGCTCGTCAGTCAAATCTGTTACCTGCTACTCAGTTTGATCGTGATATTGTGTTGTTCGTCGCGGCAAAATTGGGTGCAACTCGTTTGATTGATAATTTAGAAGTTGCCTTTACACCCCAATAAACAGATCAAAGGACAGCCATGCCATGAAGCGTATACTTATCGTGACAGGACAGTCTGGTTCAGGAAAATCTTCGGCGCTCCAAGTGTTAGAAGATTTGGGCTATTACTGTATTGATAATTTGCCTTTGGCATTGCTGCCCGAAATTGTGGCAAAGCTAGATCATGAAAATAATCTAGAGCAGTTGGCATTAGGTGTGGATGTTCGAAGCACTCGTGCAGATATGCAAGAGTTCGATCATGTTTTTGAGCAACTACAAAAACATGGCACAGTTGATGTGATTTATCTGACTACGCAAGATCAGGATTTGATTGCACGTTTTAGTGCATCGCGTCGTCCGCATCCATTGGCTAATCGTTTTAAAAGTCTGTTGCAATGTATTCATGAAGAAAAGCAGTTACTGCTCCCAATTCAGTTCCGCGCTACGGTTCATATTGATACAACAGATAAAAGTGTTCATGATCTAAAGCATATTTTACTGTCTAAATTGGGGCAGTCAGATAAGCTCATCGTGATATTGCAGTCATTTGGATATAAACATGGCATTCCTTTAGATGCTGATTATGTTTTTGATGTACGGCATTTACCAAATCCGCATTGGGATTTAGAATTGAGACGTTTTTCTGGTTTGGATGAGCCAGTAAGACTATTTTTAGAAGCAAGTCCGCAAGCAAACGAAATGTTTGATGATATTCTTCACTTCTTAAAAAAATGGCTTCCAGCATTTGCTGAAGGACATCGTCACTATATGACGATTTCTATTGGTTGTACTGGTGGTCAACATCGTTCCGTTTATATCGTAGATAGACTAAAACAAGCACTTGAGGCAGAATGGTCTGTTCAGGTCTTACACAGAGAAATGAAGCACTGGTCATGATAGACACAACTGTTGATGTAATTAATAAACTCGGTTTACATGCTCGTGCATCAGGAAAACTGATAGAGGTCACTACAAAATTTCGTTCGTCGATCCAAATTGGAAAAGGCGATCATTTAGTAGATGCAAAAAATATTATGTCTTTGCTGATGTTAGGTGCAGGTAAAGGGACCACTTTGCGATTGGTCATTGATGGTACCGACGAAGAGCAGGCATTAAATGAAGTACAGGCGTTATTCGCCGCAAAATTTTATGAGGCAGATTAATCGTGGCACGTCGTCCCCAACGTTATACTGAAGAAGATTTTGGCTCTTTAGAAGGACGTGCAAGTAAAACAGAACAGAAAAAAGCAGTTCAACGTATGGCTGCTTTAGGTGAGCAATTAGCACAACTTTCTGTTAAACAGATTCAAAAACTCCCAGTTGATGAACGTTTAATTGATGCGTTAATGGAAGTACAGAACATTAGTTCTTTTGAAGCTCGTCGTCGCCAGTTTCAACGTATTGGTAAATTATTGCGTAATGAAGATGAGACCGTTATTTTGTCTTATCTAACTCCGCAGCAAGGCGCAAAAAAGCAGGCTCAATTGATGCGTTGGGTTGATCGTATGATCGAACAAGGCGACCCTGCAATTAATGAATTTAGTAAAATTTATAATGCTTCGGAACGTCACACCTTGCGTCAGCATGTGTTGAGAATCAACCGTGATAAGAGTCAGCAAGTGAGTGAAGCAGAGCTTGAAGCATCAAAAGGTAAATTTGTTAACTATGTGCAGCAAATTGCTTTATTGTCTGACCAAGGCTAATGCTCTTCCATAAAAAGCGACGCTCAAGGCGTCGCTTTTTTATTTATACATTTGCAGCTCTTTCTTTTGCCCATTCACGCAAAATGAATTTCTGTAATTTGCCTGTCGATGTTTTTGGAATTTCCGTAATAACCACATCTTTAGGCACTTTAAAGCGCGCTAATTCTTTTTGGCAGTGTGCAATAATTTCTTCAGGTGTTGCTGTAGTACCCATCTTTAATTCAATAAACGCGCATGGTACTTCTTGCCAACGTGCATCGGGTTTAGCGACTACCGCAGCGGTTAATACAGCAGGGTGTTTATACAACACATCTTCTACTTCTAAAGATGAAATGTTTTCTCCACCTGAAATAATAATGTCTTTCGAACGATCAGTAATTTTTGCATAACCATCTGGGTGACAAACAGCTAGATCGCCCGTGTGAAACCAACCTCCAGCAAAGGCTTCTTGAGTCGCTTTAGGATTCTTTAAATAGCCTTTCATGACAATATTGCCACGGAACATGATTTCTCCCATGGTTTGACCATCATTAGGTACAGGTTTCATAGTCTCGGGATCTAATACACGCATGCTGTCTTGTAATGGGTAGGGTACGCCTTGACGGGAATGAAGTTGGGCTTGCTCAGCAATTGATAGCTCATTCCATCCAGATTGAGAAGCGCATAGTGCAGAAGGTCCATAAGTTTCTGTTAAGCCATATACATGGTTTACGTTAATCCCCATGTTTCGCATCCCTTCAATAATGGCAACAGGTGGAGCTGCCCCGGCAACCATGACTTCAACATGGTGATCAAAGTTCGTTTGTTTTTCTTTAGGTAAGTTAAGAATCATTGAAAGAACAATAGGCGCACCACAGAAATAATCAACTTTATGGGTTGCAATCAATTGCATGACTAATTCTGGATCAACTTTGCGTAAACAAATATTGGTTCCACCACTTGCTGCTATGCTCCATGCAAAACACCAGCCATTACAATGAAAGAGGGGGAGTGTCCATAAATACACAGCACGCGGTTTCATTCCACAAGCCAAGATATTGCTTGCAGCGTTAAGATAAGCCCCGCGATGATGATAGACCACGCCTTTGGGATTACCTGTAGTGCCAGATGTGTAATTTAAGCTAATCGCATCCCATTCGTCTTCTGGTAAATGCCAAGAGAAGTTAATATCGCCTTGAGCGATCCACTCTTCATATTCAAAAGAACCTAAAAACTGATTTTCGCCTTCATATTCTGTATCAGCTACATCAATCACAATAATGTGTTGATTCGGAATAAGTGAGAGGGCCTCTCTTGCCAAATTCACAAATTCAGGGTCAACCAACAGTACTTTACTTTCAGCATGTTCCAACATGAAAGCGATTGTTTTTGCATCTAAACGTGTATTGAGAGTATTAAGTACCGCACCAGCCATAGGAACTGCAAAATGCGCTTCAATCATGGCTGGAATATTTGGCAATAAGACAGATACCGTATCATTTTTCTCAATTCCCAGTTGCTTGAGCTGAGATGCAAATTGACAGCAGCGCTGATAAGTTTCTTTCCATGAAATTTGGCGTTTACCATGAATAATCGAAGCTTGATTCGGGTAAATATAAGCCGCACGCTCTAGGTAGCGTAGAGGTGATAACGCAACAAAGTTTGCGGGTGTGCGTGGTAACTCATCATAAGCACTAACCATGTGAAACAACTCCGTGTTCTATTTTTAATTCATTCTTTGAAAATATGATTTAATATTAATCAAAGCATTTATGCTTTAGTCTTAAAGGACGATACCCTCCAGTCAAAAAATGAGCAGAAATGCTATTTTCTTCATCTTAAACCACTTGTGTTAAACATGTTTAAAAATCATCTCAATATATTTTTTAAGTCATTTATTGCTGTTTACGCGATAAACAAAATGTATTTATGATTTTATGGACCCAAAGGTTTTCACATTGCTTGAACAAGTGTAAAATCTTTCAGGTTTTTTTAACTTTGATTTACACCGTTTTTATATTTTGAGGTTCGCCTCGATCATAATCTCGCGGTGAAATGCTCCTTCGTATAGGGCATCACTCCTTAAGGATTTTTTTATGCCAATTATCACATTGCCAAATGGCGATCAAAAGAGTTTTGATCACGCTGTATCTGTTATGGAAGTTGCCCAAAGTATTGGGCCTGGTCTAGCAAAAAATACTGTTGCTGGCCGTGTAAATGATCGCTTAGTTGATGCATGTGACTTAATTACCGAAGATTCGACCTTACAAATTATCACTCCAAAAGATGAGGAAGGTCTTGAAATTATTCGCCACTCTTGTGCACACCTTGTAGGACATGCTGTTAAACAGCTTTTCCCAGAAGCCAAGATGGTGATTGGTCCAGTCATTGAAGAAGGTTTTTACTACGACATCTGGATGCCACGTCCTTTTACCTTGGATGATATGGCAGCTATCGAAGAGCGTATGAAAAAGCTCATTGATCAAGATTACGATGTCGTTAAAAAAATGACACCACGTGATGAAGTTATTGCTGAATTTACTGCGCGTGGCGAAGAATATAAATTACGCTTGATTGCAGACATGCCTGAAGAAACACAAATGGGCTTGTACTACCATCAAGATTATTTGGATATGTGTCGTGGTCCACACGTACCGAATACCAAATTCTTAAAATCATTCAAGCTCACTAAAATCTCTGGTGCATACTGGCGCGGTGATGCGAAGAATGAACAGCTTCAACGTATTTATGGTACAGCATGGGCTGATAAGAAACAGCTTGCTGCATACATCAAACGTATTGAAGAAGCTGAAAAGCGCGACCATCGTAAAATTGGTAAAGCTTTAGACTTGTTCCATATGCAAGAAGAAGCACCAGGTATGGTGTTCTGGCATCCAAACGGTTGGACGATTTACCAAGTTCTTGAACAATACATGCGTAAAGTTCAGCAAGACAACGGTTACCTTGAGATTAAAACACCACAAATTGTAGACTTTACATTGTGGGAAAAATCAGGTCATGCGGCGAACTACGCTGACAACATGTTTACGACTCATTCTGAAAATCGTAATTATGCCGTTAAGCCAATGAACTGCCCATGTCACGTGCAAGTTTTCAACCAAGGTTTGAAGTCTTACCGTGATCTACCGATTCGTTTAGCAGAGTTTGGTTCTTGTCATCGTAACGAACCATCAGGTTCTTTACACGGCATTATGCGTGTACGTGGCTTTACACAAGATGACGCACACATCTTCTGTACTAAAGAACAGATCGGTCAAGAAGTTGCTGACTTTATTAAGCTGACTTTAGAAGTTTATAAAGATTTTGGCTTTGAAGAAGTGCAAATGAAACTTTCTACACGTCCAGAAAAACGTGTGGGTGATGATGCGCTTTGGGATATGGCTGAAAAATCTTTAGCAGATGCTTTAGATGCAGCGGGTCTGGAATGGGAATTGCAACCTGGTGAAGGCGCGTTCTATGGTCCGAAAATTGAATTCTCATTGAAAGACTGTCTCGGTCGTGTATGGCAGTGTGGTACTATTCAGTGTGACTTCAACTTACCAGAACGTTTAGATGCGTCTTATGTGACTGAAGACAATGATCGTGATCAGCCTGTGATGTTGCATCGTGCAATTCTTGGCAGTTTTGAGCGTTTTATTGGTATACTAATTGAACACTACGCTGGTTTCATGCCACCTTGGTTGTCGCCGTTACAAGCATGTGTCATGAATATTACCGACTCACAAGCTGAAGCTTGTGAGAAAGTCGTAGCAAAACTCAAAGAAAATGGCCTTCGTGCTATTTCTGACTTGAGAAATGAAAAAATCGGATTTAAGATTCGTGAGCGTACTCTAGAGCGTATTCCTTACCTATTAGTTCTTGGTGATCGAGAAGTTGAAGAAGGTACAGTGAATGTGCGTACCCGCTCAGGAAAAAATTTAGGTACTATGTCAGTAGATGCATTCATTGACTTAGTGAAGTCTGCCGTCGCCGAACGTGGCCGGTATATTGTGGAGTAAGAAAGATTAAACAGCCTGACCGTAACCAACAACAAGGTGCAAAAAGCAACCGTCCAGCAATTAACGACGAGATCCGTGCAAAAGAAGTACGCCTCGTTGGTGCTGACGGTGAGCAAAAAGGAATTGTTTCATTAAATGAAGCACTGCGCGCTGCTGAAGAGGCAGATCTTGACCTAGTTGAGATCGTTGCAAACGCCGAGCCGCCTGTTTGTAAAATTATGGATTACAACAAGCACTTGTTTGACCTTAAGCAGAAGCAAAAAGATGCGAAGAAAAAACAGCATCAAGTGCAAGTGAAGGAAATCAAACTGCGCCCTGCAACTGATGTTGGTGATTATCAAGTTAAGCTTCGTGCTATTTTGAAATTCCTTGAAGAAGGAAACAAAGTGAAAATCACTTTACGTTTCCGTGGTCGTGAAATGGCTCACCAACAACTTGGCTTAGCTCAATTACAAAAAATTGAAGCAGATGTCGCTGAGTTTGGGGTTGTGGAACAAGCACCTAAAATGGAAGGCCGTCAAATGGGTATGTTACTTGGACCTAAAAAGAAAAAGTAATACTCAAAAAAAGCACTGCAAAAGCAGTGCTTTTTTATATCCTTATCATAATAAAAAAGATGATTTAATTTTCTCTGTTCAGTTTTATTTAAGACAATTGCTATATCTTTTAAAAGAAATTCAATTCTTGAATTTTATGTATTTTTTAGTGTTGGAAACCTCATCGTTTCTCTTAAAACATGCTATAACGCAAGATGCAGTCATGATAACGATGAATAGGAAATAGAATGATTGATCTCTATTATTGGGGAACTCCCAATGGACATAAAATCACAATTGCCTTAGAAGAAATGGGACTGGATTATACTCTTTACCCCATCAATATTTTAGAAAATGATCAATTTCAACCAGACTTTCTGAGAATTTCTCCAAATAATAAAATTCCGGCAATTGTTGACCAAGATGGACCTCGTGGTGAGCCAATTTCAATATTTGAATCAGGTGCGATCCTGCAATATCTAGGTCGAAAAACTGAATTATTTTATCCAACTGATGAGCAAGAGCGAGTTGAAGTTGAACAATGGCTCATGTGGCAAATGGGTGGGCTAGGGCCTATGCTTGGGCAGAATCATCATTTTAACCGCTTTGCACCAGAAAAAATTCCATACGCGATAGACCGCTATGTAAATGAAACTAAGCGCTTATATGGTGTGCTGAATAAGCAGCTTATTGGTCAGAAGTTTGTTGCAGGTGAATACTCGATTGCTGATATGGCAATTTTACCTTGGATCTTGCGCTATGAATGGCAAGGTATTCAGCTAGAGGATTATCCTTATGTGCAAGAATATATTGTTCGCTTGACGGCACGTCCTGCGGTACAAAAAGCACTATCAATTAAAGTTATTTAACTTTTATTGGTAGCGTAATGAATAAAGTGAAAGGTGATTTGGTCTAATTTAATATGCTAAGTTACTTTTTACTTTTTTTGAGCGCGTTTGGGGCGGCTACATTATTACCGTTACAATCAGAAGCTGTACTCGCCACCTTATTATTAAAAAAAGAATATTCTGCTTTTCTTCTCATTTCTATCGCCACTTTCGGAAATGTACTGGGCTCGTGTGTGAACTGGTGGCTTGGTTTAAAAATAGAGCAGTTTAAACACAAAAAGTGGTTTCCTGTTTCTGAAAAGCGTTTAGAGCAAGCTCAAAGCTTTTATCATAAGTATGGGTTTTATTCGCTGCTTTTAAGTTGGACACCTATTATTGGTGACCCACTTACTTTAGTTGCAGGTTTATTCAAAGAAAATTTTTGGCGTTTTTTAATTATAGTTTTGATTGCTAAAGCAGGACGCTATATTTTTATTTATTGGGTGATTACAGATTTTATTTAAGATAAAAGCATCCGAAGATGCTTCTATTAAAACGATTTAATTAGTCTTCTGAGCTTTTAGTAATATCGACTTTAAATAGATCATTGGTTTTTAGCCAACAGAAAGTGACCACTGCAAGTGTCATACAACCACCAAAAATAGTCGCTGCAATCGTTCCTAAATATTTAGCTGCCAACCCTGACTCAAATGCACCCAGCTCATTACTTGATGAAACAAACATTCCGTTTACAGCAGCAACGCGACCACGCATATTTTCTGGTGGAAAAATTTGCAAAATGGTTTGTCTAACCACAACTGAAATACTGTCACAAGCGCCTGTCATAGCCAACGCAAATAGTGATAACCACATGTTGTTTGAGAATGCGAAAAGAATCGTGAAAACACCAAATCCTGCAACAGCAAGTAGCATGTTACGCCATGCATGTTGAGTTGGCGGGAAGCGAGTCAAAGCAATCATAGTGACGAGCGCTCCAATAGAGGGGGCCGCACGCAAATATCCAAGCCCTTCTGGACCGACTTTCAAGATATCTTCTGCGAAAATTGGTAATAATGCGATGACTCCACCAAATAAAACAGAAGCTAAATCAAGAGAAATTGCCCAAAGAACAATTTTGGTTTTCCAGATAAAACGGAAACCATCTCCTAAACTTTCTAAAACATTAGCAGTTTCAATTTTAGGGAAAGTACGCTTATGCAATAGGTTAATTAAGATAAAACAAATAGCAAGTAAAACCGCAACACTAAATAGGCTTGTTTCTCGGCCTAAATAGGCAAGCATGAAACCACCAAGCATTGGCCCGATAATTACACCACTTTGCCAACCGATTGTCGTCCATGTTGCACCATTTGCATACAGTTCACGAGGTATCAAAAATGGTTTTAAAGACGTTGCAGAAGGATTGTAAAAGCCACGAATTGTACCCAAACCAAAAATAACAGCATAAATACCCCATGAAAGGAAATTTACGCTGATATGACCTAGACCATGCAGATGGAACAGCGACCATAGTACTAAAGGAAGAGGAACCGAGAAAAATAAACAGATTTTCATAATAATCTGTTTATTAAACCGATCTGCAAAATAGCCACCCCAAAGAGAAAGAGCAATAAAAGGAATGGCTTCTGCAAGTCCTATTAAACCTAGAGTCAGAGGATCTTTGGTGATTTGATAGAGTGAGTAAGCAACAATAATTTCTTGAATCAGAATTGCTAAAGTTAAGCAAAATTGATTAATCGTAACAATTGAGAAATCTCTGTAGCGTAAGGCAGCAAATGCATCATGTTTCTGCATTAGGAATATCGTATGTTGATAATTTGATCGTATTATAAATGGAAAAAAGCGCAGGTGCTTTATTTATTATTGATATTGCTAACACCGTGGAAGGCGAAAAAGTCTTTCTTTGCATCATAAAAACAGTAACTAATAGTTTTAATTTTAGTCAGCATACTATAAAATACGCGCTTCCTTACCTGCAGGTCGATTTTGCAATGGTGCGATCGTGCCGAACAGGTGCCCAAAAGAGGTTACTATGGCTAAGTTAAAAACTCGCCGTGGTGCAGCTAAACGCTTCAAAGCGACTGCAAACGGTTTTAAGCGCAAACAAGCATTCAAGCGCCACATTTTGACCAAAAAATCTGCTAAACGTATCCGTCAATTACGCGGCTGTGTAATGGTTCATGTTTCTGACATGAATTCAGTTCGTCGTATGTGCCCATACATCTAAGGAGATTATAAATGGCTCGTGTAAAACGTGGTGTAGTGGCTCATCGTCGTCACAAAAAAATTCTTGCTCGCGCTAAAGGTTACTACGGTGCTCGTTCACGCGTTTACCGCGTAGCGTTCCAAGCGGTAATCAAAGCTGGTCAATACGCTTACCGTGACCGCCGTCAAAAGAAACGTCAATTCCGTGCTCTATGGATTGCGCGTATCAATGCTGGTGCTCGTCAAAACGGTTTGTCTTACAGCCGTATGATCGATGGCTTGAAAAAAGCTCAAGTGATCATCGACCGTCGCGTATTAGCTGACATCGCTATGCATGATGCAGTAGCATTTGCTGCTTTAGCTGAAAAAGCTAAAGGCGCATTAGCTGCATAAGCTTAGAGATTCAAAGAAAGACCGCTTTTTAGCGGTCTTTTTTATTTTTAGTGGTTCTATTTTAAAAAGAGATAACAATCAGAGATAAAAGATGAAAGACGAAAAATTTCTAAATGATTTAATTCAAAAAGTACAGCAAGGTCATCAGGTCAAATATTTATATTTCTGGGGGCATATTCCTAAGAAAGCTGGTGTTGTTGATAAGAGTTGTTTTAGTCAGTGGTTTCCTGCGCAATTTGAAGTAGAGGGTATTGAATACTTTACTGCTGAACACTATATGATGGCGCAAAAAGCAAAATTATTTAATGATGAAGAAATTTTTGCACGAATTTTGCAAGTTAAACATCCTAATGAAGCGAAACAGCTAGGTCGTAAAGTGCGTAATTATGATGAACAAGTATGGCAAGAAAAGCGTTTTGACATTGTGGTGCGAGCAAACTCTGCTAAATTCTCTCAGCATTCGGAATTGAAAAAATTCTTATTAGCAACGAAAGATCGTATTTTAGTTGAAGCATCTCCAGTCGATAAAATTTGGGGAATTGGTATGGCGCAAGACCATCCACATATTCAAGATCCATCTCTATGGCAAGGACTAAACTTATTAGGTTTTGCTTTAATGCATGTTCGAGGACTACTTTTACCTGAGTAGGTTGGTGTGAGACCAATCAATACTTCACTTTAAAAGTAGTGGCGTGAGGGAAGTGAATTGAAATCATTAAATGACATGGATATTCGTATAGCATCACTTAAGGATGCATTATCTATTGCAGAAGTACATGTACAGAGTTGGAAAGAAACCTATACAGGTATGATTAAGCAAGAAATATTGAATGAGCTTAACGTACTAGATAAAGAACAGTTATGGAAAGAGATAAGCAGAAGTCCTGATCATAAGTTATTTATCTATACTGAAAATGGAGTAGTGAAAGGCTTTCTCGATGGTCATTTAAATCCAGAGAATAATATTGCTGAAATTATGGCTTTTTATCTTTTAAAAGAAGTTCAAAAGCAAAGCATTGGACGTGAGTTATTTCAAAAGTTCTACCAATGTGCTTTAAATCAAGGATACAGTTTTATTCGCTTAGAAGTCTTTAATAAAAATCCAAGTCGTTTCTTCTACGAAAAAATGGGAGCTAAATTAATTGGGGAAACCGAACTACCTGAGTTCGGCCCCGAAATAACAGAGTTACTTTATCAATGGAAACTCTAATCTTTAAAGACCAAAATAATAAGCCAAAGCACAAATAATAATCGTCAAAACAATCAGCTTAATAACGCCTAAACCATTGCCTTTATGGTGGTGAGACTTAAGATGCTGTGAATTTTCATTTGATTGCTCAAATGGAGATGCTTTAACTATAGGCACCATCTGAGCTGTCTGATAATGGTTGGCAACTTTTACAATAAGCTTGGCAAACAAATCATCAGTTTTTTGTGTAAAGTTTCTTAAATTGATGAGTTGCTCTTGGTCTAAGTCTTCCCCTAAAGGATCATTTGCAAGGCGTTTCTTTTGTTCTAAATAATCAGCTAATGCTTGAGTATGAGATAAAAGTTGATGGGCATAATCTGCGGGATAATTTTCTGGAATTAAAGCAAGTCTTGGTTCTAAGCTTTTAATATTTGTACCATCAAAAAGAGCATTTTGAAATTCTGGTTCCTCAAAGCCTGCTGCGTACTTACTCTGGAATAATTCACTATCCATAAAATCGGCGATTTCTTGCCATGGCGGATTTTTTAAATCAACTTCAATTTTTTTTGATAATTTTTCATTGAGTTCAAAACGCCAGAAAGTTTCTAAACGAAGCTCACAGGTTTGTGAGGCAGGGGCTTCGAATTCATTATCATTGTTATACCATTCGGCAAGCTCATGGCCAAAAATCCATGCAAACTTCTTATCGTTTTGATGACTCACAATAAAATGAGTATAAGGTAAGAGCTCGACATTGCTATTCGGATTTTGCTCTTCATTGAGAAGGCTTGATAAATGTAAGCTAAGCTTCGAGGTGCCTTGTTTTTTTAATGCTTCTAGCCAAACTTGGAAGTGTTGAGCCAATAAATGCTGAGAAGTTAAGTCACGAAACTGAAAACTATGATGGTCGAAAATATGATGTTGTCGCCATTGGTTAAAGCTTAAATTCTGACGGAGGTATTCATTACCATATGTCACAAGCGTAAGTTGTTGTTTCCAAATCTGATTAAGCGCCATAATAGTTGATCTCATTGACGATGCTATTATCTTATACGTTTTGTCTTTTTGTTGCCTAATACATTTTTCATGATGGATAAACTTCATCAATTCGATGAAAAACTGTTAGAATGCAGTGTTTTATTATATTTTTTAAATTTGTTGCTTTGAGAGTTAATATGTCACTGGAAGCCCTGACCACAGAAGCGCTTGCTGCCATTGCAGCAGCTCAAGACCTTGTTGCACTTGATCAGGTGCGTGTGCAATTTACAGGGAAAAAAAGCCAGCTTGCAGAACAATCGAAAGCATTAGGGAAAATGGACCCTGAAGAACGCAAAGTACAAGGTGCTGCGATTCATGCTGTTCGAGAAACAATTAATACTGCATTAACAGAACGTCAAGCGGCACTACAACAGGCAGCACTTGCACAAAAGCTAGCAAGTGAAACGATTGATATTACATTGCCGGGCCGTGGTCAACGTATTGGTACAGTCCACCCTGTTACTCAGGTACAAGAGCGAATTTGCCAGTTCTTTACTAAAGCTGGTTTTACAGTTGCAACCGGTCCAGAAGTTGAAGATGACTATCACAATTTCGAAGCATTAAATATTCCTGGTCACCATCCAGCACGTGCTATGCACGATACTTTCTACTTTGATGCCACTCACTTGCTACGTACGCATACCTCTGGGGTACAGATTCGTACAATGGAGACGAGTGAGCCGCCAATTCGTATCGTATGCCCTGGCCGTGTTTACCGTTGTGATTCGGATCAAACGCATTCGCCAATGTTCCACCAGATCGAAGGCTTATATGTGGCTGAGAATACAAGCTTTGCTGAATTAAAAGGTTTATTGATTAACCTACTGAATGAATTTTTTGAGAAAGATTTAAAAGTACGTTTCCGCCCATCATATTTCCCGTTTACAGAGCCTAGTGCAGAAGTAGATATCATGGATGAGCGTGGACGTTGGTTAGAAGTTTTAGGCTGTGGCATGGTACATCCAAATGTATTGCGTGCTGCGGGTATTGATCCTGATAAATACAAAGGCTTTGCTTTTGGTTTAGGGGTAGAGCGTTTTGCAATGTTGCGTTATGGCATTAATGATTTGCGTATGTTCTATCAAAATGATGTGCGTTTCTTACGCCAATTTGCCTAACAATTTTTCAGGATTAAAAAAGGTTTATAAAGATGAAGATTAGCGAAAATTGGTTACGTACATGGGTTAATCCAGCAATTGATAGTGAGACATTGTCTGATCAGTTAACTATGCTTGGGCTTGAAGTTGATGAATTAGCACCTGTGGCTAAACCATTTACAGGTGTCGTGGTTGGCGAAGTTTTAACAGTTGAGCAGCATCCAGATGCAGACCGTCTGCGTGTAACAACAGTGAATATTGGTACAGGTGAATCTCTGCAAATTGTATGTGGTGCTCCTAATGTCCGTGCTGGAATGAAAGCACCTGTGGCAACCATTGGTGCCGTATTACCAGGTGATTTTAAAATCAAAAAAGGTAAGCTTCGCGGCGTTGAGTCACAAGGTATGCTGTGCGGCGCTTCTGAAATTGATCTTGAAGATAAGATCGATGGTTTACTCGAACTACCAGCTGATGCTCCAGTAGGAGTAAACATCCGTGAATACTTAAAACTTGATGATAACGTCATCGATATCAGTATTACACCAAACCGTGGTGATTGTTTCAGTATCCGTGGTATCGCACGTGAGATTGCAGTAATTAACCAACTGCAAATGAATGAACCTGAAATCAAATCAGTTGATGCGACAATTGCTGATGAGAAGAAAGTAGTGATCAGCACTGAAGGTGCGCCACGCTACTTAGGGCGTGTAATTAAAAACGTTAATGTAAAAGCTGCTACTCCTGAGTGGATGGAGCAGGCTTTAGCACGTTCAGGAATTCGCACGCACAGTATTTTGGTTGATGTGACGAACTATGTCCTCATGGAATTGGGTCAGCCAATGCATGCTTTCGATTTAGCTAAAATCGAAGGGACTATACAAGTGCGTCAAGCTCAGCCACAAGAAAAATTACAACTCCTTAATGATCAAGAAGTTGAATTGCAAGAAGATATCATGGTGATTGCTGATGACCAGAAAGCTTTGGCAATTGCTGGAATTATGGGTGGTTTAGCATCAAGTGTAACTGATGATACAACTGACATTTTCCTAGAAAGTGCTTTCTTCGCACCACTTGCTATTGCTGGACGTGCTCGTCGTTTTGGCTTGCATACCGATTCTTCACAGCGTTATGAACGTGGTGTAGATTTTGAATTGCCGTTAATTGCGATGAACCGTGCTTCGCAGCTTATTCAAGAGTTGGCAGGTGGTGAATTTGGTCCAATTACTGTTGCTGAAAAAACTGAAATTTTACCAAAACGTGAAGCAATTGAACTGAAACAAGCTCAGGTAGACCAATTGTTGGGATATCAAGTGACGGCTGATTTCATTGCAGATGCTTTAACTCGACTAGGGTGTGAAGTAACTGTTAAAGCTGAAGGTGAATGGAGTGTAGTACCTCCATCACATCGCTATGACATGGCTATTTATCAAGACCTAATTGAAGAAGTGGCACGTATTGATGGTTATGACAATATCCAAATTAGCTTACCAAGCATGGATGTTCAATTAGCTAAATATCAAGACCGTTTTGAAATTGCAGAGTTACGCCAAACTATCGTGACTTTAGGCTATCAAGAAGCAATTAGTTTTAGTTTTGCTGATGCAAAACTTGAAAAGCAATTGAACCCGCAAGTAAATCCGTTAATGCTAGCAAATCCAATTTCAAGTGATTTGGCTGCAATGCGTAGTACTCTACTTTCAAGTTTAATCCCTTGCGTACAATATAATCTCAACCGTCAACAAAGTCGTGTTCGTTTCTTTGAATTAGGACTTCGTTTTGATTATCAAAATGCTAAAAGTATTGCAGATCTAAAACAGATTCCGACTTTAGCTCTAGTGGCAGTTGGCTCGCAACAACCTGAATCTTGGCATGTGAAGCCTCAATCAATGGATTTCTTTGACTTCAAAGGAGAGATAGAAGAGATTTTGGCTGCTGGTCGTGTCAAAGTTGAATATGTACGTTCTGAGCGTGCATGGTTGCATCCGGGGCAGTCTGCTGAAATTTTAGTTGATGGACAATCAATTGGTTACTTAGGCCATCTGCATCCATCTTTAGAAAATGAGCTTGATTTAACAACAACGTGGGTTGCTGAGCTTGATCAAACAGCCGTTTTGCAATCTTATGTATCTAATTTTACAGAATTATCACGTTTTCCTTCGATTAGACGTGATATTGCGCTTTTAATCTCTGATAATATAAATGTTAGAGATATTCAGCAGTTAATCGAAAAAACTGGTGGAGAGCTTTTAGACTCTACATGGTTATTCGATGTGTATACGGGGCAGGGTGTCGAAGAAGGTAAGCGCTCATTGGCGTTTGCACTATTATGGCAACATCCTTCACGTACGCTTGAAGATGCTGAAATTAAATCTGGTATGGACAATATAATCCAAGTGTTGGAAAACACTTATCAAGCGACATTGAGGGCCTCATGACAGCATTAACTAAAGCAGACATGGCTGATCATTTAAGTGAGTTAACCAGCTTAAATCGCCGTGAAGCAAAACAAATGGTCGAGTTGTTCTTCGACGAGATTAGCCAAGCGCTTATTGCAGGGGAGCAGGTTAAGCTTTCTGGTTTTGGTAATTTCGAGTTAAGAGATAAACGCGAACGTCCAGGACGTAACCCTAAGACAGGTGAGGAAATTCCAATTTCTGCGCGCCGTGTAGTTACATTCAGAGCGGGTCAGAAGTTTAGACAACGCGTTGGAAATGAGCAGATCGATTGATCTGCTTTTTTTATATTTTAGATAGCTTTACATAATTTTATTGGGCAGCAATATAGGGTCGCTTAATCTTAGAAAATTAAACTTTAAACATAAAAAAAGAGGACAAAATGTCCTCTTTTTTATCTAATCTAAATTATAGATTAGTGTGCAGCAGAAGCAGCAACGTCAGAAGCAGCAGCAGCAACGTCAGAAGCAGCAGCAGCAACGTCAGAAGCAGCAGCGTCAACAGCTACAGCAGCTTCAGAAGCAGCAGCAGTAGCTTCAGAAGCAGCAGCTACAGCTTCAGAAGCAGCAGCAGGCGCTTCTTCTTTCTTAGAACAACCAACGAAAGCTAAAGTAGCAGCAACAGCAGCAGCAACAGCGAATTTTTTGAATAACATGGCATCACTCTCACAAAAAAGATTTGAGATTAAAAAAACCTAAGTTGGACTGTTTTGCTTTTATTATTCCTAAAACGTAGCTAGGTAACAACGCATGGAGCAGTCTAACTGGTCTGCCGCTATGCTATCACTGCACATGCTGAAATACTACTGTCGCTTGTCAAAAAAACGTATGAAAAAGAGAAAAACAGACTGTTTTTTAACAGAAAAAAACAATTAACTGACTACTATATATTGGAAAAGGTAGAGGTAAGCTACTAAAAAAACTAAGCTTTTTTATGCAAAAATATTTATTATCAAAAGCTTATAAATAATTTTACATAAAAATAAGCAAAATGTATTTTTGTGTAAAGCTTGTCAACCAAATAAAAAGCCACTCAAAAGAGTGGCTTTTTTGAAGGCTTAATTACTTAAGTTGAAGCTTTACGTTTCATTTGATCAAAGAAATCATCATTTGTTTTGGTTTCTTTCATACGGTCAAGTAAGAATTCCATTGCTGCCAATTCATCCATAGGGTGAAGTAGCTTACGGAGGATCCATACTTTGCGTAATTTATCTTCATCCATTAAACGCTCTTCACGACGTGTGCCAGATTTTTTGATATTCATAGCAGGGAAGACGCGTTTTTCAGCAATACGGCGATCAAGCGTAATCTCTTGGTTACCTGTACCTTTGAATTCTTCATAAATTACATCATCCATTTTACTGCCTGTTTCAATCAAAGCAGTAGAGATGATCGTAAGTGAACCACCTTCTTCGATATTACGTGCAGCACCGAAGAAACGTTTAGGGCGCTCTAATGCATGAGCGTCTACACCACCAGTTAACACTTTGCCTGATGATGGGATTACTGTGTTATAAGCACGTGCAAGACGAGTAATAGAGTCAAGAAGAATCACAACATCTTTTTTATGTTCAACAAGACGTTTAGCTTTTTCAATGACCATTTCTGCAACTTGTACATGGCGAGCTGGTGCTTCATCAAATGTTGAGGCAATAACTTCACCGCGAACAGTACGCTCCATTTCAGTTACTTCTTCTGGACGTTCGTCAATGAGTAGAACAATCAAGAATACTTCTGGATTGTTTCTAACAATCGATTGAGCAATATTTTGAAGTAACATTGTTTTACCCGCTTTCGGCGGTGCAACAATAATAGAACGTTGGCCTTTACCAATTGGCGCAACTAAATCAACGACACGAGCAGTTAAGTCTTCTGTCGTACCATTACCTAATTCCATAACCAATTGTTCGGTCGGGAAAAGGGGAGTTAAGTTTTCAAATAAAATTTTATTACGAGAATTTTCTGGCGTGTCGTAGTTAATCTGGTTAACTTTGAGCAACGCAAAATAACGCTCACCTTCTTTTGGAGGGCGAATAGTACCTGTGATGGTATCACCTGTACGCAAGTTAAAGCGTCGGATCTGTGAAGGACTCACATAAATATCATCCGGACCTGCTAAATACGAACCTGCGGCAGAACGCAAAAAACCAAAACCATCAGAGAGAATTTCGAGAACGCCATCACCAAAAATTTCTTCGCCATTCATCGCATGGCGTTTCAAAATGGCAAAGATAATATCTTGCTTTCTGTTACGAGCCATACCTTCCAGGCCCATAAATTCAGCAATTTTAATTAGTTCGCCGATTGGTTTTTTCTTGAGTTCAGTTAAATTCATAAGGGTCAGAATTAGGAAAGAGTAGAGTGTGGTTTAAAAAGGAGAAAAATCGCTCGCATACAAAAAAGATTATCGCAATTGTATTTACACAATAACAATTCAGAAGTCTGATTAATTGTTTCGAAGAGAAATGTGAAAAAACAATTTCTGTTGCCGAGTGGCGATCTTTATGTTTGTGTCTTGTAAGAAGCCGGACGAAGATGATTCCCTTCAGTGCCTCTTGAGCATGCAATATAAGCCAGCCTAGCTAATTTGTCAATTTATAGGCGAAAAAAATACGCTATAAAAAAGTATAGCGTATTTTCTTTTTTAGCATTTTGACTTAAACATTTTCATCAATAAAGCTAACAAGTTTAGAGCGAGGTACAGCACCAATTTGTTGAGCTACAACTTCACCATTTTTGAAAAGTAGTAAAGCAGGAATGTTACGGATGTTGTATTTCACTGCTGTATCTTCGCAAGAAGTCACATCAACTTTAACAATTTTTACTTTACCAGCATATTCACTTGATAGGTCTTCAAGCACAGGCGCGATCGCTTTACAAGGTGCACACCATCCTGCCCAGAAGTCAACAAGTACAGGGGTTTCAGCATCTAAAACATCTGCTTGGAAGTTATCATCAGTTGTATTTACAATAGTCGCAGACATGGTACGGCTCCAATTTTTAGAAAAAAGTGCTATTACAGGAGAAAATTATCTCTATAAGTATTACATAGCTACTTAGTTCAATGTAAGGGTTTGATGCTATTATTCAAGGCTTAACTAAATTTGTCTAATGGATGCTCACGATATCCATCATCGACTTGTACAATCAACTTATAAATAGAAAAATTTAAATGACAGCTAATTGTTGATGAAAATGGCTTTTCAATTGCATTCTTGTGAATTACTCTAGGCGTGAATTGTTATGGGTTTAGTTCAATAATGTCTGATTTTCTGATTGATGAAGAATTACTTGCCGCCATTGATATGGGGTCGAACAGTTTTCACCTTGCAATTGCACGGGTAGATCATGGCGAAGTTAAAAAAGTTGCTTCGATGTCAGAAAAAGTACAGCTTGCAGCTGGTTTAGATGAGAATAAAAACCTAACAGAAGCCGCTCAGCAACGAGGCTTAGCCTGCTTGGCTCGTTTTGTGGGAAGATTAAGTTCTGTTCAACCGAATCGCTTACGAATTGTGGCGACCAATGCTTTGCGTCAGGCAAAAAATGGTCATGAATTTATTCAAAAAGCAGCAGAAATTTTGCCTAAACCTATTGAAATTATTGCTGGGCGAGAAGAAGCGCGTCTGATTTATCTTGGCGTATCGCATACCATGGCAAATGGTGGTCGACGTTTGGTTGTAGATATTGGTGGTGGTTCTACTGAGTTCATTATTGGTGAAGAGTTTGAACCTATTTACACTGAGTCATTGCAAATGGGATGTGTGGCTTATACAAAAGCCTACTTTGCTGATGGCGAAATCACACAAAAAGCCTTTGATAAAGCAGTAGTTGCTGCGCGTAAAGAACTTTCAGCTATTGCAACAACGTATAAAATGGAAGGTTGGGATACTGTCGTTGGTTCTAGTGGAACGATTAAAGCTTGCCGTCAAATTATGGTGAATATGGGCTTGAGCGATGAACAAGAAAACGTTACTCGAGAAGGTTTATATAAACTCAAAGATAAATTACTTAAGTTTAAAAATATTTCTGAAATTGATTTTGAAGGGTTAAGAGAAGATCGACGAGCAGTTTTGCCAGCCGGATTGGCAATTTTGTACGCAGTTTTCGAAGTTTTGGAAATTGATCGTTTGGCATATTCTGATGGTGCATTACGTGAAGGAGTCATGTATGACCTGTTAGGTCGTTTTAAACATGAAGATATCCGTGATCGCAGTGTACAGGCTTTAATGGGGCGTTATAACGCAGATCCGAAACAGGCAGAACGAGTTGTAAATACAGCACAACAATTATTTGATGGTGTTGCAGATTCCCTTAATTTAACGAGTGAAGACAGTGACTTACTGCGTCGAGCCGCCTATTTGCATGAAATTGGTTTAGCAATTAGTCATGGTGGTTATCACCGTCATGGTGCTTATTTATTGCAGCATTCTGATATTCCGGGCTTCTCACAAATTGATCAAAATCACCTTTCACATTTGGTCGCTCACCACCGTCGTAAATTGCGAAATGATGTAAAAAATGAAATTTTGAAGGCTGGTGGTAATAAATTACTTTATCTATGTTTATTACTTCGCCTAGCAGTTTTACTCAACCATAGTCGAAGTGATCAGATGCTTCCTGCCATTGAACTGACCATCATAAATGATCAACAATGGCAACTTAGTGTTTCTGGTGATGCCAAACAATGGCCATTGTTAGTTGCCGACTTGCATGATGAGCAAGAGCAGTTTAAGCATTGGGACATTGAATTGAATATTCAGTCGGAAAAATTTATCGATTAAAGGGATAATATTCGACCTATGAAAAAAGCTACTCAGTCCAAAGCATGGACAACGGTTCAAATTGCACGTCATCCTGATCGTCCGCAGTTTCTAGATTATGTCGGTGAAATCTTTACAGAGTTTGATGCCTTGCATGGTGATCGTTTGTTTGGTGACGATGGTGCGATGGTAGGTGGTCTTGCTCGTTTTGATGGTCAGCCTGTAATGGTTATTGGCCAACACCGTGGTCGTAGTACCCGTGAAAAATTAAAGCACAACTTCGGTATGGCTAATCCAGAAGGTTACCGTAAATCTCAACGCCTATTAGATATGGCTGAGCGCTTTAACCTTCCGGTCTTCACATTTATTGATACTATGGGTGCTTATCCAGGTGTTGGTGCTGAAGAGCGTGGACAGGCTGAAGCAATTGCAACTAGCCTTGCTCAACTTTCAAGTTTGAAAGTTCCTGTTGTTGCAACAGTACTCGGTGAAGGCGGTTCTGGTGGTGCTTTAGGTATTGGTGTTGCTGACCGAGTAATTATGTTGTCACATAGTATTTATTCTGTGATTTCACCAGAAGGATGTGCATCTATTTTGTGGAAAACTGCTGAAAAAGCGGCTCAAGCAAGTGAAGCTTTAGGTTTGACAGCAGATAAATTACAATCTCTAGGTATTGTTGAATATGTAGTAGATGAAGGCGAAGGGGCTCATTTAGACCCTGAGCAAGTCATGCAAAATCTAAAAGTAGTTTTGAAGCAAGCTTTGGATGAGTTGCTACCAATGGATGCAAATGAACGATGCGAAGCACGTTATCAACGTTTAATGAAGTTTGGCAGCGAAAATTTAGGCATTGCGTCTTAAAACAGGCTCAAGAGTTTTCAGAAAATAGTACTTTTCTTATTGGATGTAGTGGCGGCATGGATTCAATGCTGCTACTACATTTGATGTCTCAAATTTTCCCTCATAAGATCCGAGTAATTTATATAGATCATCAACTGCAATCAAAAAGTGCAGAGTGGGGCGAACTCGTTGCTAAACAAGCGACTCGTTTAAATATTCCTTATACCATTCAAAAAGTTCAAGTTACTGAGGGTAATTTGGAAGCTCAAGCACGTCAGGCACGTTATCACGCTTATCTACAACATTTGCAAGCCAACGAAATTTTAGTGCTCGCTCATCATCAGCAAGATCAGGCTGAAACGGTAATATTGCGTTTATTGTCAGGTGCAGGTGTTGATGGGCTTGCTGCTATGCAGTCTATTGATCATCGTGTAGATATGACAATTTGGCGACCTTTTTTGGATTTAACCCGTGAGCAGATTGCCGAGTGGACTACTCAACTTGAGATTGAGTATGTAGTTGACCCTACAAATTATGATATTCATTATGATCGGGCATGGTCGCGTGAAGAACTTTGGCCATTTTTACAAAAACGATTTCCAAAAATGCAGCAAGCACTTAGTCGTACTAGTTACTTGATGCAAGATGCTTCTGAAATTTTAGAAGAAGTTTTAAAAGTTGATTTGCAAAATTGTGGTACGAAAGAATGTTTGGACTTAACTCAGCTATTAAAACTATCTTCTGCTCGACAGCGTCAATTACTTTCGGTTTGGATGAAAGGCGATGGGCAATATCGGCCCGCCTTTGAAATGGTTGAACGGTTAAAAAATGAAGTAATCGATTCCAAGTCTGATGCACAAGCAGCATTACACTGGAACCAGTTTTACTATGTCCGTTATCAACACCATCTTTATAGATTGAGTCGACAAGTTTTTCTTGCTGAAAAATTAAACCCAGTTGAAACCGAGACAGAGCATCATTTTCAACTAGGGGAAATAGTGGATTGCGCTTCAGGAAATTTTCAAATTACTCAAAAAAATATGGGTTTGGCTGCATTTCTATTAAATAAAAATTTAAAAATAATTCGACGCCAAGGTGGTGAAAAGGTCCATTTATATGGTCGTGTTGGGCAATGGCCATTAAAAAAAGCAATTCAAGAAGCACATATTTTGCCTTGGCTTCGTCATACAATTCAAATATTAGTCATAGATAATGTTATGCTTGGGGTTTTTACACCGAAAGGATTTTGGTTGGCTCAGTCTCCGTATTGTGAGCAAGGAGGATGGCAACCAGATTTAATTTCTTATTCTTGTAATCTGGTAAATGGCGAAGATGGTTATGACAAGTGCAGTAAATAGTAATATCTGTTTTATTGGTGGTGGTAATATGGCCCAAGCTTTGATTGGCGGGCTCATTTCAAGAGGTTTACCGCCAACACGTATTACCGTTTCAGATCCTGTTGAGCAAATACGTCAATTATTGCAAGAAAAAGAAGTCCATGTGACACAAGATAATCTAGCTGCAATTAAAAATGCTGATGTCGTTGTACTGGCAGTAAAACCACAAGTTTTGGCGACTGTTTTACGTCCTTTAAAAGGACTGTTATCAGATAAATTGGTTATTTCAATTATTGCTGGTGCTGAAATCCAAACGATATCAAACTTAATTGATAGCAATCGAATTGTTCGAGTTATGCCAAATACGCCAGCTCTAGTTCAGACGGGTGCGCATGGTATCTATGCAAATGATGTAGTAGGTACTTCGGATCGTGAATTAACAAGTCAGATTTTAGCAGCCACAGGCTTAACAATTTGGGTAAACTCCGAAGCTCAAATTGATGCGGTAACAGCAGTTTCTGGCTCAGGTCCTGCATATTTCTTCTATCTCATGGAAAGTATGATCCGTGCGGGTAAAAATTTAGGACTTGATGAAAAAGTTGCAACTGCGTTGACTCTTCAAACGGCATTAGGTGCAGCTCAAATGGCAATTACGAGTTCAAATACTCCTTCTGAACTTCGTAAGAATGTGACATCGCCAAATGGCACAACTCAAGCTGCACTTGAAGTTTTTGACCGTGCACAAATCTCCCAAAATATTCAATCTGCATTGGCTGCTGCACAGAAGCGTAGTCAAGAATTGGCTCAAGAATTGAGTGACAGTGCGAAATAGCTTAAATAGGATAAGACAACTATGGGTGCAAATTCTGCGCTAATTTTTGGAATTTTAATTAATGTCGCGATTTTATTGGTCTTTTTCCGTTTTTTAATGCAATTGGCGGCAGTAAGTCCTTATAATCCTGTGGTTTTATCGACCGTAAAGGCGACTAAAATTGTTGATATTTTTGGCCGAATTTTTCCGACGGTCGCAAAAGGCCGATTTAATTTGGCTGCGTTGGTTCTTTTAATTACATTGTATTTACTGAAGATTTTCGGTGTGATGTATCTTTCTGGCTCTATGCCAAATAGTCCGATTCATTTACTAATTCTGACATTTGTAACCATGATTCAGGACCTGATTCGTTTCTGCCGTTATTTAATTTTCGCAACAATCATTTTGAGTTGGGTGGTCATGTTCACTCAATCGCGTTCACCTTATATTGAAGTGATTCAAGATTTAGCTGAACCATTACTCGCACCATTCCGTCGTTTATTGCCTAATATGGGAATGATTGACTTATCTCCAATTTTGGCCTTTTTAGCGCTTTATATTGCCGAGATCTTAATGAATGAAGTTGCAAAAGTTCTTTTAACAGGACTTTAAGTTAACGCAATAAAAAAGGGCTGTTAATACAGCCCTTTTTTTATTTCTACTAATTAATGGGCATCATCCCAGTTTTGCCCTTGCCCAACTTCAACAACTAAAGGCACAGAAATTTTTACTACAGATTCCATGACAGTCGCGATTTGCTTAGAGAGCTCTTCGGCAATGTTTTGATCTGCTTCAAACACTAATTCATCGTGTACTTGAAGTAGTAGTTTGGCTTGATCTTTTGGTAAGATTTTATCGACTTCAATCATTGCAAGTTTAATGATATCAGCGGCACTACCTTGTAACGGTGCATTAATTGCAGCACGTTCGGCAGCCTTACGTACCATTACATTTCGTGCATCAATATCTGGTGTATAAAGACGACGACCTAAAATAGTTTCAACAAAACCTTGTTCCGATGCTACTTGGCGGGTACGTTGCATGTATTCGTAAATGCCAGGATAGCGCTGGAAGTATTGTTTGATATAGTTCTGTGATTCTTGACGTGTGAAACCTAACTGACGAATTAAACCAAACTCAGACATACCATACAGTAGACCAAAGTTAACTGCTTTCGCTTGACGGCGTTGGTCATTGGTCACATCTTCAATGGCAATACCCAATACTTCGGCAGCAGTACGACGGTGAACGTCTTGTCCATGCTGGAATGCGTGTACTAATGCTTCATCTTGAGAGAAATGAGCCATTAAACGAAGTTCAATTTGTGAGTAATCGGCTGCTAGTAAAACTCGTCCTTCTGGTGCAATGAATGCCTTACGAATTTGACGCCCAATTTGTCTACGAATTGGAATATTTTGTAAGTTAGGATCAGAAGAGGAGAGACGGCCTGTCGCTGTCAGTGCTTGGTGATAGCTCGTATGTACGCGATGCGTGTCGTTATGAGATTGCTCAACTAGACGATCAGTATAGGTACTTTTTAGCTTTGCTAAACCGCGATGTTCTAAAATAATTTCCGCTAAAGGATGTTCAATTTTTTCTAAAACACTTTCACTGGTGCTGTATTGTCCAGTTGCAGTTTTTTTACCGCCTTTAATTCCTAATTTATCAAATAGGATTTCACCTACTTGTTTAGGAGATGCAATATTAAAAGTTTCATCTGCAATTTCCATCGCCTGATTTTCAAGCCCTTCCATTGTTTTTGCAAATTCAACGCTTAATTTATCTAAGAAAGCATGATCTAGACGAATACCATCTTCTTCCATACCCGATAAAATACGGGCAACTGGCATTTCGATGTTATATAAAATATTTTCTAGCTCAGGAAATGGCTTAAGTTTGTTTGAAAGCACTTCATATAAACGATAAGTCACATGAGCATCTTCTGCAGCATAGTGAGCAGCAACTTCAATCTCAATTTGATTGAAAGTCTTTTGTTTAGCACCCTTACCAGCAATTTGTTCAAAAGTGGTGGTTAAGTGGCTTAAGTAGACACGAGCTACGTCATCCATGCCGTGACGAGTGGCTGCTGCATTCAATACATAAGATGCAAGCATGCTATCGAAATACCAGCCTTTAAGTTCTATGCCATGATTCGCAAAGATATGGGCATCATATTTAAGGTGATGCCCAATTTTTTTAACTGCTTCATTTTCTAGCACAGGCTTAATTTGAGCCAGAATTTGATTACGATCTAGTTGCTGCGGCGCATTTTCATAATTATGCGCTAAAGGCACATAATAAGCGTCTTGTGCATCAAAGGCGATTGAAAAACCAACCATTTCGGCAATACGGTAATCAAGGCTTGTAGTTTCTGTATCAATGGCAAAATGATCGGCATTTTGCATGCGTTGCAAGAGCTGATCCCATGCTTCTTGGGTTAAAACAGTGTGATAATTTGCAGTTCCAAGCTGGTCATCTTGACTAGTTAAGCTTGCTTGGTCTTCGGTTTCTATAGATTCAGCAGGTTTAACTTCATTTTGAACAACAGTTTGTGAAGCTTGTTGTTTATAGCTTGAGCTATTTGGATTGTTTGGGTGATCAAGCGACTGTAATTGGTTTCTAAACTCAAGCTCAGTATAAAGATTACGTAGAGCTTCAACATTTGGATCAGTAAGCTTTAACTCATGCCAATCGAGCTCTAAAGGAAGATCACAGACGATACTCGCTAACTGGTGATCAAGCTTAATATTGTCTAAGTTATCTTTAATATTTTGGCTAAGTTTGCCTTTAAGTTGGTCTGCATTGGCAATAATATTGTCTAAAGTGCCATATTCAGTTAGTAACTTAGCTGCTGTTTTTGCACCTATGCCAGGTACACCCATGATGCCATCAGACGCATCGCCCATAAGGGTTAAGTAATCGATAATTTGATTTGGCCAAACACCAAATTTTTCAAATACCCCATCGGTATCCATTACGCGATCTTTAAAGCTATCTTCAAGTTTTACATGATCATTGACGAGCTGAGCCATGTCTTTATCGCCGGTTGAGATAAGTACATGATGGCCTTCGAGTACAGCACGTTTAGCGAGCGTACCGATAATGTCATCTGCTTCTGCACCCGGAAGACTATATAAAGGAATCCCCTGAGCTTTAATCAATGCATGCAAATATGGAATCTGTTGAGATAACTCTTCCGGCATGGTCGGGCGATCACCTTTATAAATAGGTGAAAGCTTGTGGCGGAAAGTTGGCTCAGGCGTATCAAAAATGACAGCCATATGTGTTGGCTGCATACGGCGCATTAATTTTTGAATGGCAGAAATTGCCCCACGTATTGCATTGGTATGTAACCCTGTAGAGGTCGTCAATGGTGGTAATGCATGATATGCACGAAATAAAAAATAGGACCCATCAACCAAGACAAATGGTGGCATTGAACAATTCCTTAATCTGAATTACGGGTATTTTACGTGAAAACGGCCATGAATGCAGGTTTATGATTTTTGCAGTATTTTGTATGTATAAATATACGCTTGTATTGGCTTGAAGTAATATGACCTGTAATGAAGGTGTCATATTGCTAAGCCCATGTATAAAAAAGACAAACAGGGAATGATCATTGTTTTGATCGCTTTGACTTTGTTTTTAGCCATTTCAATTGGTTTTAAATTTCAGAGTGCTGTTGTTGCTTTATCTATTGCACTTACTGTCATTCTAGTTCAATTACTGTCAAATCTACATGAGCGTTTAACTCATTTAGAACAGCAGTTTTCTCAGCAGAAAACGCCACTTTATTCTATTCACATGCAAAGAACAGTGATTTATGCAGCAGCATTGGTTGCATTAGTTGCTTATATCAATCATTGGATGTGGATTGCTGGTGGGGCTTTACTGGTTTTATTACTATGTTTGATTCAAACCATCAGTGCATTTCATACTCGACTATTATACCTCGAGTCAGCAAAACAAACTGTTCATGTAAATGAGACCATACAAACAGAAGTTATAAATCCTGTAATAGAACAAGTTAGTTCCAGTAATACGGACACGCTAGTCCCAGCTAGAATGACACCTTTAAATCAAACAGAACAACCAGCCCATGTACAAACCGCATGGTGGCAACCAGCCGTGGATTGGATGATTCATGGCAATCCAATCTTAAGAGTTGCTGTTGCTGTGCTTATGGTTGGGGTGGTGTTGCTATTACGTTTTGCAAGTGAGCATTGGCAACTTAGTTTAGGTGTGAAACTTGGATTTATTGCGATTGCTGGAGGTGTGTTAACGGCATTTGGGTATACATTGCAAAAGAAAAATCAGCTTTTTGCTGTGGCATTGCAAGGTGTCGGGCTGGCTGTTGTATTCCTGACACTTGTGTTCTCACATCATTTTGGTGTAATTCCCAACCTAACTACAGCGAGTATTCTGTTTACGATTTTATTAGCTATTACGGTATTCCTGAGCTTAAAACAACAAGCTATTTATTTGGCAATATTAGCACTTGGTATGGCTTATGCGGCTCCTTTAGTTATTCCACAATATCGCCCTGATGTAACCTTCCTATTTAGCTATTACTTAGTAATTAACTTAGCAGTTGCTGCGGTTAATTTTATTCAGCCTTGGAAAATCTTAAATCAAATTGCTTTCTTTGCCACAATGTTTATAGGTGGTAGTGCAATTGCATTTTATGGAGAACCCGCAAAATTTAATACATTAGACTGGATTTTGTGGTGCCATATCGCGCTGTTTATTTGGTTAAGTGTTCGTTATAGCCAAAATATATCTCGGAAGTCAGCACATGAAAAACGCGAAGGGATTCGTTTACCACCACTCTTAGATGTGGGACTTATTTTTAGTGTGCCAGTACTGGGCTTTACCCTCCATGCTTACTTGGTACATGAGTCTACACAAGCATTGACGATTGGTGCAGCTGTCTTGGCGGGCACCTATGCAGTATTAACTTTCTGGATTAAGAAAACTCATCCTCAGCTTTCAGTTCTTGCAAAAAGCTTTTTCATTCTCGCAGTTGCATTTTTTGCCTTAATTTTCCCGCTTGCAAAAGGAGCACATTGGACAGCAATTGGTTGGGTTGCTCAAGGTACGGCTTTAATTGTGTGGGGAGTAACTGAGCGTTACCGTTTAAGCCGATATATTGGTGTAGTTTTAGTTTTACTCAGCTCTATTGCGCTGTTTTATCAGGTGTGGGCAAATGAAGAGTTCCCAACGCTAAGCACAAGCATCTATGCAATTGCCCAATTTATTTCTGCGTTTTATTTATTGCAATACAACAGTAAAGAGCAACGCTATTTTAGTGCAAGCATGTTTAGTGGCATTTTCTTGTGTTTAGGAATGTATGCGGGTGCTGTAGCTGGTGTAGAAATAATGGCATGGCATCATCATGCTTTGAGCCCATATTTGATGTTCGCCGTAGTTCTAATAGCAATATTTAGTGCAGTTGTTCACTATAAACTTCGTGTGCAATGGCAAAGTTTGCAGTTAATTTTAATTAGCCTGTTACTGTTGTTAGTTTTGGGTGATGCGTTTGCGAGTCAAGTGTTTACGTTGTTTAAATGGGTAGACTCATTACAACAAACTACTTTCTTAGTCGCTACCATTATTCTTGGCAGCTTATTTCTTATGGCTCAACCGCAGTCGAGTCAGTCTGGATACTTAAACATCTGGGCTGGTTTAAACTGGTTGGTGTTAGCAGTAGTTGGTTTGGCGATCTTTCCACAAATGCCAGTTGTTGCTCTGGCTTTTATCCCTGTGGTTTATTCGCTTTGGGCGTATAAGGCTCATAAAACGACACTATTGCATCAAATTCCTGTTTGGTGTTTAAACTTAATTTGGTTGTTAGTTGTGAGCGTTGATCGCCACTCCGCTGAGTACCTTTATTTTGTTCCCTTATTTAACTTAACGGATTTCCTTTCAATTGCGGTATTTGCAGGACTGCTCTTTATTATTTATCAACATGCTTTTGATCAAGATAAATCACTAGAGTGGACTTTTAAAATTATAACAATTTTAGGTGGTTTATTAGTGTTCAGTAGTGTGGTTGTTAGGGGCTTGCACTATTACTGGGCAACGCCACTCTGGAGCGTTTCAATTTGGACAAATGGTGTAGTGCAGTTAAGTTTGACATTACTTTGGGTTATTTTGGCATTTATATTAACTACATTCTCAAGTCGTAAAATGATTCGTCAATTATGGTTTGTAGGTGCTGCACTTTTAGGAATCGTGGTATTAAAGCTGATTCTGCTTGATCTATCGCAAAGTGCGACATTAACTCGGGTCATTTCGTTTATTGGAGCAGGTGGAGTAATGTTAATTATTGCTTATCTTGCGCCATTACCCCCGTCATCTACCGCACAGAAGAATCAAGAGCCTAAGCTTTAGGCTCTCGTTTTAATTCTTTTTGATTACTGTATTGATCGATATCATCGTCAGGAAAACCAGTAGATGGTCGATCAATCAAGCCCATTTTAGGAACAGGAATTTCAATTCGGTTATCTAAAAATCCATTTCTGATTCTTTCTTGCATTTCATCACGTACTTTTAAAGAGTTCTCTTGTCGACACCATATTGCAAATAAAAGCTCAATTGATGATTCACGAAAGGCCGTAACCGTAACTGCAGGTTTCGGATCATCCAATACGAGTGGATAATGTGCTGCTACATTAAGTAGAACTTCGCGAACTTTTATGATGTCTTCATGGAAGTTAATTGCGAGTGTAATTGGAATACGCCGTATCGGATATTTAGATAAGTTGTGTACAGGCGCACGAATAAGTTGTTCATTCGGCAAACGAATATAAACATTGTCGAGTGTAAGTAATTTCACGGAGAGTAAGTCGATTGAGATCACTTCGCCTTCAATAGTATTGCCACGAATGAGGGTAATTTGAATGGTATCGCCGACTTCAAATGAACCTTCACCAATCAAAAATAAACCACTAATCAAGTTGCTGGCAGATGTTTGCGATGCAAAACCGAGTGCTACAGTTAAAATACCTGCTGCACCGAGGAATACACTAAGTTTGAACCCAGCTTCTTTCAAACTCGTCATAATGAAAAGTAAGAAAATAAAATAAAAAATACCGCGGCGCCATACAAGGCGTTGATGAGCATTAAAACGTGAGCCAATGGTTCTAATAAACGTATTCGAAATAATACGAGCAAGAACAAAGCCAATAAAACACAGCACAACAGCGACTAAAATTTCACTAATACGCTCGGTATTGATATTGGTAAATATACTTTTGAGGCTATCAGCGATATCTTTAGGAATATTTGAATCAGCCATATAAACCTCTTAAAAGAATGAATCAAACATATTAAATAGTGCTCCACCAGGTGAACGCGGTGGGTGAACATAGGTCACTTCACCAGCAAGAGGTGGCGTACGGTTTTCAATACGAATGCGTGCCGGACGATCAGAACCCTCATAATAAACTTTAATTTGAGAAGTCCATAAACGACCAGTACTTTCACTATAAAAAAGAGGAAGCGCGGTAACTGGTACATTCATGCGATCAAAGCGTAATTGATGATTACTGGTGTTGTGAAAGTCGATTGGAGTTACAGCACGGAAAGCGCGTGGTGTTAATAGATTCAAATCAGTACGACCATCCACGGAAGTGGCATAACAGATTTCACCTTGCTGTGCATTAGGACCAAACCATGTGTCTTTAGGTTGAATTACAGGAATTTCAAACAAAGGCTCATGCTGGCTTTCGACTAAACCAGCAATCCATAATGGTGTACTTATATATAGAGTCCCACGTTGACCTGCTGGAATATAAATAGGATCAATCGGCTTAATGACCACAGAGCGGTCTGCCAGACGTGGCATCAGTAAAAATTCTGGATTGGTCTTTCGAAACATATAACGTTCTACTTGAACATTATGTGGAAAGGCGAAATGTGGATCTGCAATTGAATGCCAATCTTGCTCATTATCATCCTGAAGAGAGGGACGATAATATTCGATGCGCCATTCCTTTATGCCACGCGTTAAACGAAAGAGCATTGAACCGAATTGCCATGCTTTGGACTGGTTAATTTCAAAGTGCTGTTCACCCCACCATTTTAAAGAATTCTGGGGGTGAGGCTGATATTCATTATTTTCAAACAAGACGCAAAATTCCTCTACCGAGTTGTTAAACAGACTTCACGCTGTAATCTGCTTAGAGTACACTCAAAATCATCTTACTCATCATTATAAATTGTGATGCAAATATTGAAACAAATACAAGTTCCATATAGTTTTGCCAAGCGTCATGGTGTTTTATTTCGTTATGACGGTGATCAGGTATTTATTATTAGACGTCAAAACACTGAAAAAATTGCATTACAGGAAGCAAGACGCATCTTGGGTAAGCCAGCTCATTATCAATTATGTACTGAACAAGAATTTAATACGCTCTTAAGTACGAGTTACGCAGGTGATACAGGAGAATCACAACAAGTTGCAGCTGGTTTAGAAGATCATCCGGATTTATTGAGTTTGGCTGATCAGGTTCCTGAAACAGAAGATTTGATGGACCAGGAAGATGACGCACCTATTGTTCGTCTGATCAATGCACTTCTCTCTGAAGCAATTCGAGTTGGAGCTTCTGATATTCATATTGAAGCTTTTGAAAAGAAACTATCTGTACGATTACGTGTAGATGGACAATTACGTGAGATTGTACAACCACGCCGTGAGTTAGCGCCGTTATTAGTCTCGCGCATTAAAGTTATGGCGAAGCTTGATATTGCTGAAAAACGTATACCACAAGATGGACGTATTTCTTTACGTCTTGCTGGCCGTGAAGTGGATGTGCGTGTTTCAACTTTGCCATCGTCACATGGTGAAAGGGTCGTTATGCGTTTGCTTGATAAACAAGCGGGCCGTCTCAATATGACTCATTTAGGCTTAATGGCTAATGACTATGAGCGTTTAACTCAGTTAGTGCATCGTCCCCACGGTATTATTTTGGTCACAGGGCCTACAGGTTCGGGGAAAACGACCACCTTATACGCAGCCTTGTCTGATCTAAATGACAATACTCGTAATATCTTAACTGCTGAAGATCCAATCGAATATCAACTCGAAGGCATTGGTCAAACTCAAGTGAATACCAAAGTGGATATGACATTTGCTCGTGCTTTAAAAGCAATGTTACGCCAAGATCCTGATGTGGTGATGGTGGGGGAGATTCGTGATCTGGAAACTGCTGAAATTGCAGTTCAAGCATCTTTAACAGGTCATTTGGTTTTATCAACACTACATACCAATACCGCTATTGGTGCGGTTACTCGACTTAAAGATATGGGAATTGAGCCCTTCTTATTATCAAGCTCTTTAATTGGGGTGATTGCTCAACGCTTAGTTCGTACTTTATGTCCACATTGTATGACATGGCGTGAAGCTGATACTTTTGAAAAACAGGTTTTTCAACATATTCATAATGAACCGTTGTTGCAGTTACCTGAAGCCAAAGGGTGTGATCATTGTTCACATTTAGGTTTTAATGGACGTACAGCGATTTATGAAATCGTACCAGTTGATGAACCTATGCGCCGTCTAATTCATGGTAACGCAGCTGAATATGAATTAGAAAATCATGCTCGTGAGTATTCAGGTTCTATTCGTGATGATGGTTTGCGCAAAGTACTTGCAGGTAAAACGACACTTGAAGAAGTGCTTCGTGTAACCAATGAGGCAAGTGAAGCATAATATGTAAGATAAAAAAATGCCCGATTTGATGCGGGCATTTTTTTAATATTAAAACTTATTCAGTCACGATATTAAAGGTTACATCAATATTGTTGCGAGTTGCATTTGAATATGGGCAAACAATATGAGCTGCTGCAACTAACTTTTCAGCTTCTTCACGATCCATACCCACTAAGTAAACATTTAAAGTCGCTTCGATGCTAAAACCTGTAGGAATTGGTCCAATACCTACTTCACCCTCTACATAAGCATCTTTACTAATGTTAAATTTATCGCGGTTTGCAACGAATTTTAAAGCACCTAAAAAGCATGCTGAATAACCAGCTGCAAATAACTGCTCTGGATTTGTTACAGCACCACCAGCGCCACCCATTTCTTTAGGTACACCAAGTTGTACATCTAATACGCCGTCTGATGAAGTCGCACGGCCATCACGACCACCGGTTGCTTTAGCTTTTGCACGATAAACAACTTTTTCTAATGACATCGTTTTTATTCCTAAAATAAATTGAATGCAAATATATCGTACACGACTTAAATATTTTGACAAGTATATTTTTTAAAAAAATTGCTGTTTATTTGACTAAGTTTGTACGGAGTTTAGTAAGTTGATCTTTAAGGCCTAGTAGTGTTGTCATATCACATGAACTTGCTTCTAATACGCCTGCTGGAATATGGATTGCTTGATCTTTTAATTTTTTCCCTTCATCACTCAGTGTAATAATCACTTGTCTCTCATCTTGAGTTGAACGGGTACGATGAAGCAAATGGAGGACTTCTAACTTTTTCAAGATAGGGGTGAGGGTAGATGATTCTAAAAAAAGTTTAGCTCCAATTTCTGAAACAGTTACTTCATCTTGCTCCCACAACACTAACATAACTAAATATTGGGGATAGGTAATGCCCAAAGGTGCTAGAAGTTTTCTGTAGAGTTGATTAAGTGCTAAATTTGTTGAATAAATGAGGAAACATAATTGATTCTCAAGCTTTAAGTTTTGACAGTCTTGGTCCATATCTTCCTCAAAGAAACTAATATTGCTTTTGTAGTATATCGTGTTCTATTCAGTTTCTTAAATTTTCATAAGAATCGGTTATGAATAAAGTAAATTAAGGGATATAAAAAATGGAATAATTACATCAATTATTCCATAAGATAAAAATATTCTAGATGAAAGTGTTTACCACAAATCTGCAATCTTTTTCATTAAACGCGCACGATACTTCGCAGTAGGATTATTTGCATTGCGTTGTTGCTCTTGTTCATAAAAATCTTGCCATGCAGTAATCATTTCAAGCGTGGTTCCTTGTTTTTTAATCACAGAAACATCTGCTGGCTGAATATTTTCTAAACGTTGTCTTGCACCTTCTGCGCCCGTACCCCAGCCAATAATTCTTTGGCCAAAAGCGGGCAAGGGGATATTTTTAGGAGTTGCTGGAAGAATATCTGAGTTGAGCTGTGCAGCAGGCGAAACAAAATGGTTTGTTGTACCAAACTCTGCATAACAATGAATATTTGCCCCCAAGCAAAAAATGCTAAATAAGTATTTCCACATGAATAATTAAACTTTTAATAATGAACCAATTTACGGTGAGTCATCAGAGGCATTGAAGAGCGGACGAGTTCTTGTGCTGTTAAATCAAAGGGTACAGTGATTAAACCACTCCCTTCATATCCAATCATACTTAAAATTTGGCCACGACTATCTGTTGCCCCAGAGTGTCCCCAGGTTTGTCGTTTTTCACCATGCCAGCCCTGTTGTGCTGCGCCTAAAACATAACATTGGCTATCCATTGCCCGAGCTTGTAGCAAAAGCTGCCAGTGCATTTGTCCAGTTGTATAAGTAAATGCAGCAGGAGCAGTAAGAATGTGAGCGCCTTGTTGTCTCAGAGTTAGAGCAAGCTCTGGAAAACGTAAGTCATAACATACCATTAAGCCAATATTGCCAAAAGGGGTAGATGTGACTACTACGTCTGTTCCAGGTTCAAAGAAACGAGACTCTTGATAACCACCGATAGCATCACCCACTTGTACATCAAATAAATGAATCTTGTCATAACGTGCTTCTGTACGCTCAGGGCTGATACAAAGACTAACCGTCCGGACTCTACCATCTTGAATGGTAGATCCATCTGGACGAAATGGGCATGGTAAAGTACCGGCCACAATCCAGATTTGATATTGATGTGCTAGTTTCTCAAGCCGTTGTTGAATAGACTCAAATTGCTCAGCTGTTTCGCGTTGTTTTCCTGCTGCAAAACATACAAAGTTTTCAGGGAAAACAATCAGGCTGGCATTTTGCGCCTTACTTTGTTGAATCAACGACTCAATGACTTGAAAATTATTTTCAATATCATCTTGCGAGTTCATTTGAGCAACAGAAATAAGGGGCATATTCTAATCCGGCTTAATATTAAAGTCAGGCATTTTGCTTATCTGATACCTGTTCAAGCGTATCTTGTTCTTTCTGTAACTGCTTCACAAGTGGCTCAAACATATTCTGGTTGTTTGCATTTAGTTTCATCAATGTCTTATGTGCATCCAGAACTGTTCTTAGCATTGCATTATGGGTGATCTGTTCATCAGTTAACGTTAATGTGCAAACGTTAGGATCGCCACAATAATTCAAAATGACAAAAACCTGCCCTAGCCCCATACTGTTGGCTAAGGTTGTGATATCTGGATTGGTAGATAGCATCACAGCTTGAATATGATGAGTTTGTTTAAGCTTTAAACCTAGCTTAGCCAGGATGCCTAAGACCGTACTATCAATAAATGTTGTTTGGGTTAAATCAACGATTGCACCAACAACATTCTCTTGCTGTTCAATTCTGTTTAAAAGTTTGTCTAGACTTATACAAGAATGGGCTCGCACTTCACCAATAAGTTTGAAAATATGCGTTCCATTTAAACTTGCATATTCAACATGACCTGTTGACATATAAATGCCATTTTCAGAGAAGGATAGAAAAATTATCACATAGTGCCATCGCAGACTCAAGAGTGCTTAAGTCGTATATTATGTAATTAATTGATTCGTAAATTAATTCATTCGACAGAGACTGAAGATGGCAATGTCATCAGCCACATGATCGGGTGCTTGGAATGATTGATTTTGCAAATGATGAACCAATTGTTGGAACTGATCATTTAACCCACCATCAAAAGGTTCAAGGGCTCCATCTGAGCAAACAATGAAGCGTGCTTGGTGATTTAATGTACAAACATGCTCTTCAACTTCGAGTTCATCAGTCAAGCCTAATGGGAAGCTACTTGTTGTTAGAATTTTGGGAGCTTGATTAGGTTCAAAAATGATAGGAGGAGGGTAGTGTCCAGCACTTGACCAGCGAAGCGTATGTGTTTCAAGGTTTAAAATACCAACTACAATTGTAATATGTTTTTCAATATTTTCTTGAACCAACATTCCATTTAATTTTTTTATTAATTGTCTTGGTGTTTTAGAGCGGCCATGGAAAGCTGCCATCCAAGATGTTAATAAGCTGCTAGTTACGCCATGTCCTGAAACATCGGCAAGATAGAATAAAACTTCCTTATCGTTTAATTTCCAATAGTCATACCAATCACCAGAAAGATAAGCTGAAGGCTGAAAAAAAGTTTCGACTTGATAATTTAATAGATCAATTGGATTAGGCAATAGTCTTTTTTGTAGTTCAGCAGCTGAAGGTAAATCACGACTATCTTGGTTGCGTTTATATTGAGCATCAATTCTTGATAATGCTTTATTTAAATCGTTAGGTAGTTGATTCCATACCCAACCTGCAAGAGCACCCGCTTCCCAAGCTTGAGCTAAAGCGCTACCTTCATGTTCAAAAGCAATGACAATCGTTGGTAAATTCCATTTATATGTAAGGAAATCTTGTACATCTGCTATTGCAATGATGGTTGGATCATATAAATCTAAATCATCTATGTTAATGACTTGTAAGCCTGGCAGTTTATCCAAAGCTTGCTCTAAATAAGGGATAGAGCGTGTCGGTTTAATAAAATACATAGAAGAGATGGTAGTCCTTTTATATGATCACTTTATTCATCATAGAGTATGTATGATCAAAATCAAGGTATTGCCGAACTCTTAATCCGAGCAATACCTTGATTTCATCTTTTAAGGGTTTTGATTCTCATCTGGTGCATCTTCTGAGTCATCATCAATGAAAGATACATCAGCTGAGTCACCCTTTTTCTCTGCAATTTGGAATGCTTTACGTTGGAGATATAAATCTCGAATCATGGCGTATTGATCACCTTGTAAGGTCTGATCGAGATCCAGATATTGAGCGCGCGTATCAACCGCTTGTAACATATTACTTGACCAATAAAGACCATCTTGATCATCCATAACATATTTCTGTGGGCGTGCTTGGGCGTCTACTGCTAAACCAAAACCATCACGTAAGGTACTTGGACCGAAAAAAGGCAACATCAGGAATGGGCCAGAAGGAACACCATAGTAACCGAGAGTTACACCAAAATTCTCTTCCTCAGTTGGTAAACCTAAACGGCTGGCAGGGTCAGCTAAACCAAGAGTTGTTAACGTATTAATTGTAAATCGACCTAGGGTTTTTGCCGCACGACCAGGACGGCCTTGAATAAGCTGGTTAACAGCATTCCAAGGTTCTCCAAGATTTTTACGGAACTGACGATAAGAACCACGTACATCTTCTGGAGTCTTTTCTCTATATTGCACAGCAACTGGGCGTAAAAAATTTCGGTCCAACATGTCATTAAATGAGTAAATTGGACGATTTAATGATTGTAATGGGTCTTTTACAGGATCTGGTTGTGCCGCATTCGCATTAACTTTTAAATCTTTAACTTTAATATTTTTTAAATCTTTAATAATTTGTGAGCGCGTATGAGTCGGTGCTGTTTCTTCTAGTGAGCTAGCATCAGAAGATTCACTTATAGTATTTTCTTGAGCATATAGAGAGGTGCAAACACCTACAGATAATACGCTTAGTAAAATTAAATTAGAATAATTCATATAATTCCTTAACCGCCAGCCAGGCTAATACTTAAATGTGCAGTTGGGTGGAGATATGTTTTAATACAAAATTGATAACCTATTATCAATGTAAAATTGATCAAATAATATAGATAAAATGCTAAAAAGCATAAAAAGTATCCAGTTAATGATATTGATTTAAAAAAAGGGTTGCAAAGGGAATGTAATGGTCTATAATGCACATCCATCGGCGGTGATGCAGATAGAAACTTGTTGAAAAACAGTTACTTGTGATTGAGTTAGTTGCTTTGAGCAGTGAATTTGATGGTAAGTTGGTTTGAGAGATAAGTTTTAAAAATATCGAAATTACCTGTTGACTTTTAAGAGATTAAGAGTAATATAGCCGACCTAGCTTGCTGGTGACGAACCAGTAAGAAGATCATTAAGAGAATTGAAGAACAACTTGTGTGGATTTTTACTGATTGATTAATCGAAATAATTTTCATTGATTGATT
>NZ_JABELE010000020.1 GCF_013009345.1 Acinetobacter geminorum
AATCAATCAATGAAAATTATTTCGATTAATCAATCAGTAAAAATCCACACAAGTTGTTCTTCAATTCTCTTAATGATTTTTCTGCTCTTCGTCAGAGACAGAATTCAACGCAACACTAAGCTTTCATCTTAACCCTGTGAGCTAAGATATTCTCGTGTATCGCGTCGGGATGAGTGCATTATAGGGAAAAAAAACTGGTACGCAAGCACTTTTATAAATATGCACGTTCGACCGGTTCTTTTTCAGCCAAAAAAAATCTCAAAAATAAGCAAATATATGATTTATATAGTTAATTTATTTTTGAAGAGTTTTAAACTTTATATCTACTATCTTTATAGACTGTTTTGGTACGTTTTGATGCATGCCATAGTTAGATGTAGGGACCTGAACAATACGGTCAACCACATCCATTCCTTTAATTACTTTTCCAAAAACTGCGTAACCCGGATTACCAGCAGAACGATTTAAAAAATTATTATCTGCAACGTTAATAAAAAACTGACTAGTAGCTGAGTCAGGATTTGCAGTACGAGCCATTGCCAGCGTTCCTCGTGTGTTAGCAATTCCATTCCCAGCTTCATTTTTGATAGGTGCTCGCGTAGTCTTTTCCTGCATATTTGCAGTAAGGCCACCACCCTGCACCATGAAGCCCGGAATTACACGGTGAAATATCGTATCTTTATAAAAGCCTGACTTTATATAGTCTTTAAAATTCTTCACACTCTTTGGTGCTTTATCATCATAAAGTTGTATTTCAATATTGCCTAAATTTGTTTGCATTTCAACCAAAGTGTCAGCCCATACTGAATGACTGCTCATACCCAAACAACATAACATTAATAATTTTTTCATATCTTCCTACAATAAAATGCAAAACTTAATGAAGAATAAATTTAATCATCTATATAAAAGAATTCTAGTGAGTATTTATTATCTTTTATTTAGCACTTTATATTTCAGATTTGACTATTAGTCCACGTTCCACGTGAAACATGGACTAGGCTTTTGTTTAACTATTTTTATCCCAGAACTTTCTGAAGTTCTTACTGATCTCGATAGTATATCTTTTTGCCTTTTTAGAAATAGGTGTCAAATTTATAAAACCATGGGTTTGGTCTGGATATTCTTCATAATGCATTTTGACGCCATTTTGTCTTAGCTTATAGCTATAAATTTTCGCTTCATCATGCAATACGTCATGACCAGCCGTAATCACGAAAGCTGGTGGGTTCTTTTTCAAATTACCATAGGTTGGAGAAATAATTGGATCATCTAATTCTATATTATGCTGAGTTGCATAATATTGAGTGACATAATTAATATCATTATCTGTTAAAACCAATCCTTCGTTATAAGCATAGAAAGAAGGATGTCGACTTTTAAAATCTACTGTAGGATAAATAAGAAGTTGTGCTTGTGGAACATAAGGTTTGTTTACTGATCGTTGAGCCACAACAGTACTGATATTTCCGCCAGCACTATCTCCTGCTACAGCAATACGATTTTTTAATATTTTTAGTTGTCTGCGATTTTGATATACCCAAGCTAAGGCATCTTCACATGACTGAATTAAATGTTGAGGTGAAACTTCAGGTGCAAGAGGATAATCAATACTGAGAACTTGTACTTTTGCATATTTTGCCAATATACGACAAACCTCATCATGAGTATCTAAACCACCCACAACAAACCCTCCCCCGTGATAGAAAACAATAAGAGGTAATTTTTTATTCGGGGACGGATGATAGTGTCTTGCGAAAACAGTTCCACTTTGGAGCGGTAAACGAATGTCTTCTACTGAATCAATTTCCGTTGATTTCTGGCGTATAGCCAGCATTTGTGTATCAAACTGCCGTCTAGACTCAATAGGATCTGGACCAATAAAACCAATACGCCCCTGTTTGATTTGTACGGCCATCATACATTTAGTAAATGAGTCGAGATCTGGGTATTGGTAGGCATATCCAAGGATTTTGGCAAGTGATTCTTGAGCTAATCGAGGTAACTTATCAAGAGCTCGAGCAGCAGGCCCTTGGCCCTTATCTAGCAATGTTTGAATTTTTTGATTAAATGCTGTCATGCCTATCTCCATGAATTCCTCTTATCCTTCATATTTTCTACAGAATTCTTTGTTGTTTGACTATATTCGCATACAACTCATGTAATCAAGATACAAAGGTAAAAACCAATCTACGCTAATCTGATTTATAGCAAATGTCATTAACAAATCTGTCGTTTCAAGCAGGAGTTTTTTGCCAATTATTGTTAACAGATAAAAAGAGGTACTACTATGTCAGCAAAACTAGTTGTTACTTTATTAGCAACCAGTCTTTTAACTGTAGGCTGTGTAGCTTATACAGATGATCCTTATTACCGCGGTGGTTACGGTTACCATGATCATGATGATGATCGCTATGACCGCAATGATGGACGTCGATATAGTGACTGGGAACGAAAACGTTGGGAAGAGCGTAAAAGAATATACGAACAACAACGTAAGGATGCTCGCGAACAAGACAAAAAACGTCGTGAATGGGAAAAAAGACGCCATCAGGAGGATAAAAAACGCCACGAGTGGGATAAGAAGCGAGTAGAGGATCGTGACCATAACAACCGTCGAGATTATCGTCATGATGATTAAATTTATGACTACATAAAAGCCCCAAAAGATAAGTCTTTCGGGGCTTTTTTGAGAAATCCACATTCTCTTGATTATAGAATAATGAGTAGCAGCTCATTTCATATATAAATTGGCATCTTAAATATATGCACTCTATAACCTTTTAACTGTTCTTATCGCTAAGAATTACTGAGCAGTTGCAGAACCTGAAACAGAACCAGAAGCACCAGCATCAACTTGACCTGGTTGAGCTTGACCAGAAACGCCAGCATCTACACCCACACCAGCTTGTACGCCAGATGGGCTAGCGCTAGTTTGAGCTGAACCTGATGCATTTAAACCAGCTTCAGATGCACAACCAACAGCTGTAAAAGCAACACCAGCAAGTACTACAGAGATAAGACCTAATTTTTTCATAATCACTTTCCTTTCATTACGACAAACATTTAAATGCAAAGTTCATCTTCGCGCTGCCTATAATTCACAATTTTTTTTTCTGGCGTGCGTATCATTGGTTGTCTTTTGTAGTAATAGAAGTACAAATTGTGCAATTTTTTATTAAAACCTCTTCCTTAGCCGCACCTCTACCTTTTATATAGAAGCTATAACTTAAGCTTTTGTTTAATTTTATCAATTTCTAATTTTTATCTTAGCCTTTTACTCTCGTTAAAAATTTTCTCTTTATAGAAACGCTATATAAGGTGCGTAGAATGTTACAGAGACTTTTTACTTGAAAATGTCTTATTTCATAAAAAAAGCCGGGGATGAACCACGGCTTTTTTAAAAAATTGATGGCGTTTCGATTTAAATTACGGCCATTGCATCTCGCCTTTTACAACTTTTGCGCCTAGCTCTAGGCTATCCACACTCTTTAATGTTGGATATTGTTTCTGCATGAGCTGACTTAGCTCACTCGCATTTTTACTTACTTTAATCGCTTTCTCATAGCTCTTGAGATAGTCGATAGAAAAGTTAACCGCATCTAAACCTTGTGGACCTCCCTCAACCATATGAGCTGGAACAACTGTTTGAGGTTGGAGTGATTTAATACTTTCTAAAGCTTGAATCACTTCATTGCGATCTTTAACTTTTGGTGTATCTGCCATCCACAAATGAATACCTGAAGATACTGGGATACCGCCTACAACAGCTTTCAAAGAAGGAATCCATAAATAAGTAAGTTCTTTCTTACCTTTAATCTCGATCGACTCATTCTCTAGTTTTAAAGTTTTAGCAGTATAAGCTTGAGGTACAATAATTTGGCTAGGCGCATTTGCACCCATTTGTGGACCCCAATACTTCACTTTAAGCGCTTGAGTATCTTGAATATGTTTAACAGTTTCCGGTGTAGCGATGATTTGTACATTTGGGAAGTATTGTTTAAATACATCTAAGCCAAAGTAATAGTCCGGATCGCCATAACTTACGAAAATTGTCTTTAGTGTTTTACCGCTATCGAGAATATCAGCAGCAATACGTAATGCTTCAGATTTTGAAAATTGTGCATTCACCAATAGAACTTCTTTATCGCCTTCAATTAAAGTAGAAGTCACACCGAAATGTTCGGGTTTAGCCAGAAAACTTTGGATTTTCAAATCTTGCGCAAAAGCTGAGGAAGCTACCGTTAAAGCAGTCGCAGTTGCTAGGGCTGAAGCAGTTAATTTAAAAAATTTCATTATGTATTCTCCAATTTCATGAGAAATACTTTAAATTGCAATTCTTGTGAGGTAAATGCACTAAATTAAGATAAACTGTTGCATATATTGTAATAATGATAAAACATATGGACACATTAAAAGCCATACACGTCTTTGTTTCTATTGCTCAGCATGGCAATTTAACCAAAGCTGCCGAACATCTAAATTATTCCCGTGCAATGGTTTCTCGCTATCTTGAGCACCTAGAGCACACATTCTCAACTCGACTATTTCAAAGAAATACCCGAAAAATATCTCTCACCCCAGCAGGTGAAAAAGCCCTCCTCTACTGCGAAAATATTTTACAACAACAGCAACTTTTACAAGAGTTAGCCGCACCTGAACAACATAATGGTACGATTCGTTTTACCTGCGGTTTATTTTTATTTCAATTAGGGGTTGGAGAATGTATCCGCCAATTTAAACAGCAACATCCGCATATTCAATTTGATGTATATCTGACTGAAAATACAATGGACTTAATTGATGCGCAGGTCGATTTAGCCTTACGTATAACGCAAAAAGTTGCAGATGGATTAATTGCGAGACCAGTTTGTCAAATCGAATCTGTATTCTGCGCTCATCCTGATTATTTAAAGCAACACAGCCCCCTCTCCCATCCAAGGCAACTGATTCAACATGAATGTTTAGCCCACCATAGCCAACATCAATTTTGGACTCTTTTTGATAATGAACAGCAGCCTCAAAACTATGCTTTGAACGTCACCTTTAAAAGTAATGATGTAAATGCTGTTTATGACATGTGTGTACATGCTCAAGGTGTGGCAATGTTACCTACTTTATTAGTTAAAAAAGATTTAAAAGAAAAACGATTAGTTCCTTTATTTAAAAACTTTTCAGCTCCTGAATTAAGTTTGTCGGTGGTATATGCTTCAAGGCAACATTTACCCAAAATAACGCAAGAATTTATTGCTTTTATGATCGAAAATTTAGATTTTTACTTAAAACCGCAAAATTAAAAGTTTTAAATTGCCGTGTACGCTTGAATTTTTAGGCAATGCCCATACTTCATCCCTATTAATGAATTACAGCATATGCATGGCAGTTCAGGTTTTACCCAGTAAATGCTGATGCCAAAAGGACTGTACATGTTTAAAAACCCATTTAAACGGAGATCATCAATGGCTAATGAGCAAAATGAGCAAGCTCAAGACATTCAACACGAGCAAGCAGAGCAATCTAATGAGCAAACTCAGGCTGAAGGTGTAGAGCAAGCAAACGACGTTACCGTTGAATCTTTACAAGCGCAAATCACCAAATTAGAAGAAAGCCTAAAACTTGAAAAAGCACGTACTGCGAATGCAGTTTACGAAGCACAAAAAAGTGTAGAGCGTATTCAACGTGAGTCTGACAAGCATAAAGAGACTGTGCTTGAAAAATTTGCAAAAGAATTACTAGATTCTGTTGATAATTTAGAGCGTGCAATTCAAGCGGCTGGTGATGAAGAAACGCCAGTACTTGAAGGTATTAAACTGACCTTGAAGTCGCTGTTAACCACACTTGAAAAATTTGGTGTTGTAGAAGCTGATACAAAAAATGGCTTCAATGCAGATTTACATCAAGCTGTAGGTATTGACCCAAATGCTAAAGCGAATGAAATCGGTAGCGTTTTACAAAAGGGCTATACATTAAATGGTCGCTTATTGCGCCCTGCTATGGTAATGGTTGGTCAATAAATAATTTTTTGAGAGTTTTTAGATTTTTTTTCGCTAAAACGCTTGAAAAAAATAGATTCACTCTCATATCGGATAACAAGCAAAAACATTGCAAAAGAATTTTTGAGGAAAACGTCACATGGCAAAAATTATTGGTATTGACTTAGGTACTACCAACTCATGCGTTGCTGTACTTGAAGGCGATAAAGTAAAAGTAATCGAAAACGCTGAAGGCGCACGTACAACTCCATCGATCATTGCTTATAAAGATGGCGAGATCTTAGTAGGTCAAAGTGCTAAGCGTCAGGCAGTAACTAACCCGAAAAATACATTATTCGCTATCAAGCGTTTAATCGGTCGTCGTTATGAAGATCAAGCGGTACAAAAAGATATCGGTCTTGTACCTTATAAAATCATCAAAGCAGACAATGGCGATGCTTGGGTTGAAGTCAACGATAAAAAATTAGCGCCTCAACAGGTTTCTGCTGAAATCTTGAAAAAGATGAAGAAAACTGCAGAAGACTATTTAGGTGAAACAGTTACTGAAGCAGTTATTACTGTTCCTGCTTACTTTAACGATGCTCAACGTCAAGCAACTAAAGATGCGGGTAAAATCGCTGGTTTAGACGTTAAACGTATCATTAACGAACCAACTGCTGCTGCACTTGCGTTCGGTATGGACAAAAAAGAAGGCGACCGTAAAGTTGCAGTTTACGACTTAGGTGGTGGTACTTTTGACGTATCAATCATTGAAATCGCAGACCTTGATGGCGACCAACAAATCGAAGTGTTATCAACAAACGGTGATACTTTCCTTGGTGGTGAAGACTTTGATAACGCATTAATTGAATTCTTAGTTGAAGAATTTAAGAAAGAACAAAGTGTGAACTTGAAAAATGATCCACTTGCGTTACAACGTTTGAAAGAAGCTGCTGAAAAAGCAAAAATCGAGCTTTCTTCATCAAATGCAACTGAAATCAACCTTCCATACATCACTGCTGATGCAACTGGTCCTAAACACTTAGTGATCAATGTAACACGTGCGAAACTTGAAGGTTTAGTTGCTGATTTAGTTGCTCGTACAATTGAGCCTTGTAAAATCGCGCTTAAAGATGCTGGTCTTTCGACATCTGACATCTCTGACGTGATCTTGGTTGGTGGTCAGTCTCGTATGCCACTTGTACAACAAAAAGTACAAGAATTCTTTGGCAAAGAGCCACGTAAAGACGTGAACCCTGACGAAGCAGTTGCTATCGGTGCTGCGATTCAAGGCGCGGTATTGTCTGGTGACAAAACTGATGTTCTTTTATTAGACGTAACACCATTAACTTTAGGTATTGAAACAATGGGTGGTGTATTAACACCAATCATTGAGAAAAACACGACGATTCCTGCGAAGAAATCACAAGTGTTCTCTACTGCTGCTGACAACCAGCCTGCTGTAGACATTTCAGTTTACCAAGGTGAACGTAAGATGGCTCAACAAAACAAATTGTTGGGTAACTTCCAATTAGGCGACATTCCACCTGCTCCACGTGGTGTGCCACAAATTGAAGTATCTTTCGACATCAATGCTGATGGTATCTTGAAAGTATCTGCTAAAGATAAGAGCACTGGTAAAGAGCAATCGATCCAGATTAAAGCGAACTCAGGTTTGTCTGATGCTGAAATCGAAGCAATGATTAAAGATGCTGAAGCGAATGCTGAAGAAGATCGTAAGTTTGAAGAACTTGCAAAAGCTCGTAACGAAGCTGATGCATTAATTTCAAGCTCGAACAAAGCTGTTAAAGATCTTGGTGATAAAGTTACTGAAGATGAAAAAACAGCTGTAAGCACTGCCGTTTCTGAACTTGAAGCAGCAACAAAAGAAAATGATGTAGAAGATATCAAAGCAAAAACTGAAGCTTTACAAAACATCTTGATGCCTATCACTCAACGTGCTTATGAACAAGCGCAACAAGCTGGTGGTGCTGAAGGTTTTGATCCAAATGCATTCCAAGGTGGTGATGCGGGTCAACAAAAAGCAGATGATGGCGTTGTAGATGCTGAGTTCACTGAAGTTAAAGATGACAAAAAATAATTTGTTTCTTTAATAAAAAACCGCGCTTAGGCGCGGTTTTTTATTGGTTACAAAAATTAACAATAAGATTTTTAATGATATTATCCAAATATTTCTGTCAGAAAGATCAATGATAAAAACTAAATAATTAATTTTAAATAATATTTTTCTATTAAAAAACCACTGTTATTTACTACATTAATTATTTGATTATTGCCAAGTCTGAGAACATCTTTTTTAATTTTTCGATCAATATCACAAACGCCACCTAATCTATTGAGATTTTTATCATTTTGACGAATTAAATTAAGTAGCTAACAATAAGATTTATTTATATTTTTTTTGCCATGAAAAAATTTCTATGGTGGGGATTGAGCTTATGCTTATGCATGGGCTTACAAACAACACTTTTTGCTCAAAGCAATCTGCTAATTCATTCATCTCATCAGCCTTTAAAATACCGAATTGCTTTTATTGATCCGCGGTTTCAACTTACTAAAGAACAACTAGTTGAGGTAAGTCGGCAAGCTGCTGAAATCTGGCAAAAAGAAACTGGAAAGACCTATTTTATTTATGACTCACAGGCTCAATTGTCAATTAACTTAATCTATGATGATCATCAAATATTTAAAGATGAACAACAAAACAATTTGGATGCACTTTTGCAAAAGCAGGAAGCATGGCATATTAAAAATGAAGAAATTATTCTAAATAAACAAGAAATTGCTCGACTATCAAGTGATTTAAACAAGAAAAAGGCCAGTCTAAAAGCGGAGTTTGAACAATATCAACAAGGTGTAACGCGCTTTAATCAAGGAGAACATCATTACTCTAGTGCCAATAATTTAAAAGAATGGCAAAAACAACTAGAGCAAAAATCAGAAAATTTAGGCAATGAATCCAACAGTCTAAGTTTTAAAATTCAAGCACTTAACTTAAAGATTAAAGAGCTAAATCGAGAGCAAAGTGATTTAAGTGCCTTAAAAACACAATTCAAGTTAGAGCAAAAAACTAGTATTCAACCCTTCCATAAAGGATTATTCAGTCAAAACCAAATCCAGATTTACGGCTATGCTTCTTTAAATGATTTACGCTTGACCCTTGCTCATGAACTTGGGCATGCTTTAGGTCTAAAACATACTACCAACCCAAAATCTTTAATGTATCCATATTTAAAAGAGCAAGATATTCATAACTTTAAATTAACAGATTCAGATTTAGATTTATTAGGATCAATTTATAGGTCCAATTAAGTAAAAATCATTAAAGTTAAATAATTAAAAAAACTAAATAAAATTAGATATATTAAATTTTTTCTAAAAAATAATTTGGCATTTGGCAAAAAATAATGAGACTAAAGTCTCATTTATTTATCAAAATCGTACGTTTTTTGATTGATTTTTCATTTTATATTCTTATAATACGTTTTTTTTAAATCTCCCCCTTCGATTATGCGTTTAACATCTTTGTTATTAGGCGTAGCCTTCGCTTTTTCTAATTTTCAGGCTAATGCTAATCTTGCGACTCCAGCTCATACTCAAATCCAGCAAACAACAGGTCAACATTTGACTTATAAAATTGCTGATATTGATCCACGTTTTGGTTTAAGCCAAGACCAGTTGATTCAAATTAGTCAACAAGCTGCGGACATTTGGAAACAAGGCACTGGACATGATTATTTTACTTATGATCCAAATGCAAAATTAGAAATTCGTTTAGTTTACGATAATAGCCAAAGCCGTTCTGAACAGCGTCAAAAAATCGCAGCTCAGTTCCAACAAGAACAGCAACGTGTAATTGATGAACAGCAACAAATTAAGCAATTGAAGCAAACTTTAAGTCAAACTCAGTCTAACCTTGAAAGTAAAAAGCAGATTTTGAACGAAAAATTGAAAAATTTTGACCAGCAAATGATGCAACTTAACCAAGGAAAATTAGCACCTGAATATAGTGCCAAATCTCTGGCTAAAACTCAAAAAGAGTTGCAAAAACAAACTGTTGCTTTAAAGAAAGAAATTGCTGCATATAATCAGCAAGCTAAAGACTTAAATGTCAAAGTTACTCATTTTAATCAGATTAATAATGAGTTTAATAATTCATTGAACCAATTTAAGCAAAATGCTCAAGCGGATGTCTTTAAAAAAGGTATCTACAACGGCAAACAAATTGTGATTTATGAGTTTAAGTCTATTGATGATTTACGTTTAACGATTGCTCATGAGTTAGGACATGCACTTGGTTTAAAACATAGTGATCAACCAAATGCATTGATGTACTCAGTACGTAAAGATGGTGACAAAAAAATCACTGGCCTTACTGATGCTGACCGTGATCTATTAAGTAATTTACCTCAGTAATTAAAAGCTTGATATAAAATGATGTATCTATTTCTAGGTAGATACATCGAAATTGATATCAAAGTCATGTTATTGTGGTCATAAGAGCTAACGAAAATAGAATGGAGATCAAGATGAGTTATTATCATATCCTGATTGAAGTAAATGATCATATCAGCACAATTGAACAGACTCGCGATATTGAACTGTTTGATATTATTGAAATTAAACCATATCTCCATTCTATTCTAATTCCCTTTTTCAATGAGCATGAAATCGAGCTTGAGGATGAAAATATCGAATATAAAGATATTCTTCATCTTGAAGTAAAACAGACTCTGTTACCGATTGAACATTTAATTGAAGAAGAGCAAAAGCAATTACCAAGTGATACTGATGTCACGATCACTGCGTATGAAATCTTTAATGATCGTGATTTAAGCCAAGATGTTACGTCAGTTATTTTTGATATTTTGGAAGCAGTTAAATTAGAGTAATCATCTTATATAAGTACCTATAAAAAAGGTCTGCATGAGCAGACCTTTTTTATTATTTTCAGATTATTGCATCATTTTCTGAGCTTGTTCTTGACGGAATGCACGTAAAATTTGTTGCCCTGCCCGTCCCGTTGGGTTTAAACCTAAACGAGTTTGCTCCTGACGAATAGCTACGCGAGTTTTATCTCCAATAAGGCCGTCAACTGCACCAATATCATAGCCACGATTAATCAAAAACTGTTGGATTTCACGACGTTCTGCACGTGAAGTTCCTGGATCATCAGTTGGCCAAGACGCAACAAATGGACCAGCACCTTTTATACGATCAGATAAATGTGCTATCGCAAGTCCATAGCTTTCCGCAGCGTTATAGCTGTAGATAGCATCAAAATTCTTAAATACTAAAAATACTGGACCATTTACACCTGCAGGTGCCATTAAACCCGCTGAAGTATTGCCAGATAAAGCTCCTTGAACAAGTGGAGAACCATCAATTCGGGTTACCCCTCGTGCACTCCAGCTACTTAAAGCTTTCTTTGAACGTCGCCCTTCTCCATCAATTGACATACCTTGGGGAACTTTGACTTCAAAACCCCACGGCATTCCTGTTTGCCAACCTGCTTTATTTAAGAAATTAGCTGTTGAAGCCAGCGCATCAGCTGTACTCGACACTAAATCTCGACGACTATCTCCATCAAAATCAACAGCTAAACGTTCATAGGTAGATGGCATAAATTGAGTATGGCCAAATGCCCCAGCCCATGAACCTTTCAATTGATCTTCGGTTAAGTCACCACGTTGTAAAATACGCATAGTGGCAAAAAACTCAGTGCGGAAATAACTTTGTCGACGCCCTTCACAACTTAAAGTCCCGAGTGCTTGTAATAAAGGATATTTTCCAGAAATATCACCAAAATTACTTTCAACCCCCCACACTGCTACAATTGTTTCCGGCGGCACACCATAAGTTTGAGAAGCACGGTTTAAAACATCTCGATGTTGCGCCAGTTTTTGTTTACCAAGCTCAACGCGCTCTTCATCAACTAGACCAGAAAGATAATCCCAAATTGGTGTCGAAAATTCTGGTTGATAGTTTAATTTATCAATAACTGAATAATCTGGGGTCAAGTTTTGGGTATAACGATCATAAGTGGTACCCGATACTCCAGCAGCAATTGCTTGAGAACGTAAATTTGCCAAACAGCTTTGGAAGTTATTATTAGGCGTATAATCTCCGCTCGTCACTACTGGAACAGTAGCACTGCTAGATATTGTAGAACCATTAATTACGAGCTCTGCTTGAGCCTGAGTCATCGCTAAAAATACAGAGCCAACAATACAAGAAAAACGTCGCATATTATCCTAGTTCGATTTTTAAATTTAAATTTGTAAGTACCATACCATTATGAGTCCAAAATTTCAGAGAGAAAACGTAAATTTAAATTCATACTCTCTACTTTAAATTCATTTCCCATATTTTAAATTCAAATTTTCTACTTTATTTTTGAATTTAAAATTCTCTAGATCCAAATTATTAGTTTTGAATTCAAAAACGGCACTCGAGTTTAAATTCAAAAGTACTTATTTAAATTTAAAATACAAACCTCTCCTTGTTGTGGATAACTTTATCCACAATACAGCCAAAACACCTCTACCCCTTAATTCTATTCTATATCACCTTATTATTTATTACAGGTTAGAGCCAGTCACCACAGAAATCCGTATTTTTAAATTTAAAATCAGCCAAAATTTTTAAATTCAAAACTTCATACCAATTGACTTCTATTTTTGAATTTAAAAAGATACATCCAACTCTCTCATTTAAATTTAAAAATACTTTTGTGGATAACTAATTTTAAATTCAAAAGTTCCAATTAAAGTTATCCATAACCCAAAAATATGAATGTTCTATTATTTTTTAAATTTAAAAGATAAAAAAAGCGATCCGAAGATCGCTTTTTAGAGTATTAAATTTACTTTTAGAGGGTCATATCTGCTGTTAAAGCGAGTGGTTCTGGCAAAATTTCTGCCAATTGACGACATAAATTCGTCAATTCATTACTATCCACAGGCATTAAAGTGATATGGCCTAATTTGCGGCCAGCACGTTCAGACTTGTTATAAAGATGTAGATGAGCACCATTTAAGGCAAGTACATCTTCAGTTTTAGGATGCTGACCGATGATATTGATCATAACCGTTGGGCGAACAACGTCTGTTGAGCCTAATGGTAAACCTGCAACAGCTCGAATATGGTTTTCAAACTGAGAACAGACCGCGCCTTCAATTGACCAGTGGCCTGAGTTATGCACACGCGGTGCCATCTCATTTGCACACAAACCTTGTTCTGTTACAAATAGCTCTAGAGTCAGCACGCCAACATAGTTGAGATGATTCAGCAAACGTGTAATGTAGTCTTGAGCAACAGGTTGCAAAGCTTCACTATTTGGTGCCGGAACAATTGAATGCGATAAAATACCATTATGATGATGGTTTTCAGCCAGAGGCCAAGTTTTTACTTCACCATTTTGGCCACGCACCGCAATAATTGAAACTTCGCGAGAGAATTTAACAAAGCTTTCGGCAACTAGACTTTTTGCAGGACCAAGCTCAGCCCAAGCAGTATCAATCTGGTCTTCTGAACGAAGTACAAACTGGCCTTTGCCGTCATATCCACCAGTTGCAGTCTTAAGCACGATCGGTAAACCAAGCTCAGCCACAGCCTTTTTCAAGCTTTCTAAGCTATCTACAGCACGATACGGCGCAACAGGAATAGTAAGCTCATCAAACAATGCTTTTTCTGACAAACGATTTTGCGCAGTTGCTAAAGCAACACGGGGAGGGTGCAATGTTTTGGTTTGTGTCAAAACATCAACATCTTCAACTGGCGTATTTTCAAACTCAAGACTGAAAACATCAGCACTTTCAATAAACTGCTTTAAACCTTGCTCATCTTGACTAGAAAAAACTTGGCCTAAAACACCTGCTGGACAATCTGTATTTGCTTCAAAAAAAGTACATTGAATATTTAATGGTAAAGCTGCTTGCGCCATCATACGGCCCAATTGCCCACCACCAAAAATACCGATAGTTTTATCCATTTCAGCCTCTTACACCTGACCCGGAATATTGTTGCTTGCAACTTTATCAGTTTGCGCAGCACGGAAATCAGCAACATTTTTTGCGATTTCTGGACGAGTTAAACCTAAGATTTGTGCAGCCATAATCGCAGCATTGGTCGCACCAGCTGGACCAATCGCTAAAGTACCCACTGCGATACCTGCTGGCATTTGTACAATTGAAAGTAATGAATCTACACCATTTAAAATTGATGATTTAACTGGTACACCCAACACAGGTAAGTCAGTTTTTGCGGCACACATACCTGGTAAGTGCGCAGCACCACCAGCGCCTGCAATAATCACTTGAATACCGCGATCACGCGCAGTTTCGGCATATTCAAATAAACGGTCTGGAGTACGATGAGCAGATACCACTTCCGCTTCAAATGGGACACCAAGCTGTTTAAGCATATTGGCAGTATGTTCAAGCGTTGCCCAATCGGACTGGGAACCCATGATAATTCCGACTAAAGGTTGGGTATCTGTTGCGACCGCGTTCATTGGCATTTCCAAAGCGTAAAATGGTAAAACTCGACTTGTACCAAGCCAAGCATGAGAGAAAAAGATGAGGCCAATATTATAGCTGTTTTTTCACTCACCCCAAAGCCCAAGTTTATGAGGAAAAAGCATGAATCCGATGGATTTAACAACGATCTATCCGAAAACAAGATTTTGATTAATTTTTACTGGCTTCTAAATACGAAATAAACACAACCAAATAGGCATAACATTGCCCATAAGTAATCGAGTTTAAAGGGTTGCTTAAACAAGAAAATCATAAATGGCACAAACACAACTAGGGTAACCACTTCTTGAGTGATCTTCATTTCACCGAGTAACCAGCCTTGTGCGCTTAGCATACGAGTGGCAGGGATCATAAAACTATATTCAAGTAAGGCAATAATCCACCCGAATAGAATTGCTTGCCAGAGTGGGGCATGGTGCAAAAACTTAAGATGCCCATACCATGCAAGTGTCATAAAGCAGTTAGAAATAATTAATAGCGTAAAAGCTAAAACCGTTGGGCTCAAAGGCACATCCTTCATCATCACGATGATTTAAGTATTTTAACGATACAAAATATTATAAAAGATAAAACTGTAATTCAGCTTAAATCCAAAAAATAAAGCTGTAGTTTTATCCGGGCCTCAAACACATAGAACAACAACGATTTTTGACTATCTTTTCGAGTTTAGCCTTGCTATCGTTGCTGGCAAATTTATCAATAATGCACACACAGCAATTCATTTTAATGTTGTGTACAAAAGCAGTGGAGAAGGCGAGCAATGCATCTGCATATCTTGGGTATTTGTGGCACTTTTATGGGCTCTTTAGCACTTTTGGCTCGTGATTTAGGACATAAGGTAACCGGTTCCGATTTAAACGTTTACCCACCGATGTCTACCCAGTTAGAAAATGCAGGCATTACACTCATGCAAGGCTATGATCGTAGTCATTTACAGCCTCATCCGGACTTGGTTATTGTCGGCAATGCCATGAAACGTGGTATTGATGCTGTGGAATATATGCTGAACGAAGGCTTACCATATATTTCTGGCCCTCAGTTTCTTGCAGATCATGTTTTACAAGGCAAACATGTCCTTGGTGTAGCAGGTACTCACGGGAAAACAACAACTACGACCATGTTGGCTTGGGTACTTGATCAAGCTGGTTTAAATCCGGGCTTTTTAATTGGTGGTGTTCCACTTGGTTTTAGTGAAAGTGCTCGTTTAGGCGGTGGAAAATACTTCTGTGTTGAAGCCGATGAATATGACTCTGCTTTTTTTGATAAGCGTTCTAAGTTTGTTCACTATCACCCAAAAACGGCAATTTTAAATAACCTTGAATTTGACCATGCCGATATTTTTGATGACCTAGCAGCGATTCAAAAACAGTTCCATCATCTTGTGCGTACCATTCCAAGTGAAGGCCGTATTATTGCGCCGATTACTGAAACGCATATTGATGAAGTGCTTGAAATGGGTTGCTGGACACCAGTAATTCGTACAAGTTTAGAAGCAAATGAAAAAGCTGCTTTGTCTGCCGAACTCATTTCAATTGATGGCAGCCATTTTAAAATACTCGAAAATGGCAATGTCGTTGGCGAAGTGAAGTGGAGCATGACTGGTCAACATAGCGTAGCGAATGCTTTGGCCACGATTGCAGCCGCTCAACATGTAGGTGTTACGCTTGAACAAGCTTGTGAAGCTTTGTCTAACTTTGGCGGTGTAAAACGTCGTATGGAGTTGTTAGGCACAGTCAATGGTATTGAAGTCTATGATGACTTTGCTCACCATCCAACAGCAATTGACACAACTTTAGATGGCGCACGCAAACGCTTAGGCGAACGCCGTTTATGGGCCATTATTGAACCACGTTCAAACACCATGCGTATGGGCAGTCATAAAGATGGCTTAGCACACTCAGCACGCTTAGCAGACGAAGTCATCTGGTATCAGCCAGAAGGCTTAGATTGGGATTTACAACCAGTGATTGAAGCTGCTTCTAACCATGCTCAAGTGAGCCGTTCACTTGATGAAATTATTGAGCGTATTGTCAATGAAGCAGGTGAGGGCGATGCCGTTGTAATTATGTCTAATGGTGGCTTTGGTGGCTTACATCAAAAATTAATGAGCGCATTAAAAGCAAAAGCTGCTTAAATTTCGCTTTAGATGATTCAATAAAAAACGGGTTTCAAATTGAAACCCATTTTTTATATCAGTGACTTTTAAACCTTTTCTGGCTCTATATTGGCCATAAATTTATTGGAAACCATTAAACGTAAACTATAGACAATGCCCATCGCAAAAACGCTATATCCCACGTTATTACAAATAAACGGAATACATAAAATAATGAGCGCTGTGATTGGATAAAACCATTTCGTGATTCCAGATAAACACTGAAACTCATAAAGTATCCAAATACAGGTGGTATAAAGCACCACACTCACCGCAACGACTATTCCCATGTATAAATCAGAAATATGTGCATGATGAGTTGTAACATCAACGGCAGCAGCAAGCGCAGCACCTACCGCAGCAATACTGACAAAAACAAAATAATGACCGTATCCCCAAACAAATGGGCGTACACCTTTTACATGATGGTGTTGCTCACTACGATCAAAATAAGCCCACCACATTGCGAACATCAACATCAATCCACCGACCATCAAGAAAATGGCAGGGATATTCATTGACTGAGCGGCTAAAGCATCACGTATAGCATTAAAACTACCGACAATCGACTCACCCAACACAATAATTGTGAGTAAGGCATAACGTTCTACAATATGATGAGGATGCCACGGCGTTGGATTATATTTTTCTGCATAGATGGGAATAAATAGCTCCATCACTGCTAAAAATAAAAATAGAGGAATAGAAAGTATGTGTGCAAAATTAGCAACTAACCAACCTACCTGAACCAAGACAATGCCTACAGCATAGCGGTAAGCTGTAATACGCCTTTCTGGGTCATATTTTGCAGCTCGGAGCCACTGAGTCACTAAGGCCATTCGCATGATCACATAACCAATAATGATTACATCAAAATCCTGACTACGAAATACATCAGGGATACCCGCTGCCATCACCAATGAACCTACAATCTGTACAAAGGTAAGGCATCGATACAATGCATCATCATTATCGTAAGCCGAAGCAAACCATGAAAAATTCATCCATGCCCACCACAGCGCAAAAAATACCATCAGGTAGCTTGGTAGCGCATGCCAGAGATGATTTTCAATAATTGCATGATGTAACTGCTGACCTGCTGTTGCAATCGCGACCACAAAAATCAAATCGAACAATAATTCGAGGGGAGTTGCTGCTCTATGCGGCTGTTTTGGATCTCTTGGAGATAAAGGCCTCAAACTTAATTTTTTCTGTTTTTCTTGAGTAGTCATAAAATAACGTTCTCGAATAAAGTGCCAACACGTTAACACTTTAATATTAACGGCCAGAACACGCATTAAAAATTATCTAGACCTGCTGTTTAATCTTTACTCACAAACGAGCTATATTTCATTTTTGTGACAATTCTTTATCAAGACCTTAAGCTTAATTCTTTATCATAGCTCACGTTTTTGTTCTTGTTTGGAATATGAATGTCTTTAGAAACACTCAACCTTAGCTTATTCCATGTGATTAATGGAGCTCAGGATGCGAGTCAATTTATCATTCGTCTTGCTATCTTTTTCGCTAATGATCTCCTCTATATTCTTTTATTCATCCTTACATTTTTATGGTTTTATGGCGATCAAGATTTAAAAAATAGGGTTATTAAATCTGTCTTTTTAACCTGTGTTTCGCTTTTAGTCGGTTATGTTATTTCTCTGTTTTACCATCACTCCAGACCGTTTGTAATGGGTGTGGGTACTACGTTTATTGAACATGCACCAACGGCATCTTTTCCAAGTAATCACATGCTGATTTTCAGCACTATTGCTCTGTCTTATTTGTTTGCTCAGCGCAAAATAATTGGAATTATTCTTTTATTTTTATCATTTGTAGTGGCGTGGTCACGTATTTATTTAGGTGTGCATTTCCCTTTAGACATGTTAGGGGCTTTTATTGTCGCACTACTAGTCAATACAGCAGGTTATTACTTCTGGAATGCTTACGGTACAAGTTTGACCACATTCTGTATTCACCTTTACCAAATTATATGCAAACCGCTTTTAGATCGCGGATTGATTAAATAATCCATAGATCTTTTTGCATTAGAACTACAACATTAAGTTCAGTTGCGTAATACAAAAAAATCTGCCATTCTATGTGTACTTGGATATGTTTTATCCAAAACAGAATTTAGTTTGACAAGGGGAGTAGCCTCCTCCAAACATAACAGCAATGTTATGTGTCAGATATCGTCAATACGCTTTTATTAAAAAGTCGGTATCTGAGCATCGTGAAATTCATGATGTAGGCAAGACCTTGATCATGTTGAAACAGATGTTTAATTCATCTGGCAACTGGTCGAGGTTTTTTTATGCCCAATTGCCGGATGTATGGAGGATTTATGGAAACAATCGGCAATTTATGGCTGTATGTAGCATTCTTTGGCATAGTCATTGTCATGCTCCTGATTGACTTTTTAGGCTTTAAGCAAAAGCAAGGTCAGGATGTCTCAATTAAGCAAGCTGCTTACTGGAGTGTGGCGTGGGTAAGCGTCGCAGCCTTATTTGGTGGTGGTTTATGGCTTTACCTACAACAAACGGTTGGGGTGACCTTAGCAAACCAAAAAACCATGGAATACTTTGCAGGTTACTTACTCGAAAAGTCCCTCGCAATTGACAACGTTTTCGTCTGGTTAATGATTTTCGCAGCGTTTGCTATTCCAGCTGCACTACAACGTAAAATTTTGCTCTACGGCGTATTAGGTGCAATCATACTGCGTACCCTCTTTATTTTTATTGGTGCATGGTTCGTTCAAGAGTTTTCCTGGGTACTTTATATCTTCGGTGCGTTCTTGGTATATACAGGCTTTAAGTTCTTAAAAGGCCAAGAAGAAGAAACCAATATTGAAGATATCAAACTCTTAAAATGGTTACGTAACCATATGCGTATTACACCACAGCTTGAAGGTGACAAATTCTTTGTACGTCAAAACGGTTTATTATGGGCAACGCCGTTATTTCTAGTTTTGATTTTGGTTGAAGCTTCAGACGTGATTTTCGCCGTAGATTCTATTCCTGCTATTTTCGCGGTAACTAGCGACCCGTTTATTGTTTTAACGGCGAACTTAATGGCAATTTTAGGTTTACGCGCAATGTTCTTTTTACTTGCTGGCGCTGCGACTAAATTGCATTACTTGCCATACGGCTTAGGTATCATTTTATTGTTCATTGGTGCGAAAATGTTGTTGCTTGATGTATTCCACATGCCAATCTGGATCTCGTTAAGCTTTATCGTAATAGTGTTAGCAATCACTGCTTACCTTTCTCTACGACACAACAAAAAGCAATTGCAGTCTTAATTCATCACAACAAGGCATCTACACGTGAGATGCCTTGTTATCTAAATTTTCAAAATAGACTGTACTTTAAAAAAACAGATTAATATTATATGCCAACTTAAAATTTATCTTTCCTAATCAGAAACATAATAGATAACAGCTATTCGGTATTTTATGCCGAACATACTTATTAAAATGTGTGGAGTCTCATGCGTTCTAAAAAAATTAATCTTGTCGTTGTCCCTCTATTACTCACGGCATGTAGCCATAATGATGGTCCTTTAGTACAAGACGTATATAACAACCAATATGACTGTGCTCGCGACTGGAATACCCAAACCTGTGAAGAAGAAAATAGCTCCAGTGGACATGGTTCTAGCTATGTTGGTAGTCGCTATTTAGGGCCTGCATATTATCAAAATAATCGAGAAGTTTCTTACCACGGCAATACCTTACATCCTTACAGCAATTTGAGTGTAGGCCGACCAATTATTTCAAGCACAGCGAAAAGTTCGTCTTTTTCATCCCCAATTCGTGGTGGTTTTGGTCGTAGCGGTTTTTCTTTCGGCGGCTAAGTCTTTAGGCATTCACTTAATATGAAAAGAAAAATATTTACTCCACGACCAGACTGGCAAGTGGAGCATCAAAATATTGGTTTTGATTATTTTAATTTACCTTCTCTCGATGGCTCAATTTACTGGTCTGAAGGGGTTGCTTATGAGTTTACCCTTAAACAGGTTGAACAACTGGAAGATGCGGCAAATGAACTGCATCAAATGTGTTTATCGGTAGTAGGAGACCTCATTCAACGGGGAAACTATCCTGCTTATTTCCAAATTCCAGAAACAGCCATAAGCCATATTGAACATTCATGGAAACAAAATGCTCCAATGCTGTATGGCCGCTTTGATTTCGCTTACGATGGGCGAAATATCAAAATGCTGGAATACAACGCCGATACACCTACCGGCTTACTAGAAGCGTCTGTAGCGCAGTGGCTGTGGATAGAACAAGTCTCAGGCATTGCGAACCGAGACCAGTTCAATAGCATTCATGAAGATCTGATTAAACGCTGGAAGACAATTTTACCGCGTGGTAGCCATGTGCATTTTGCTGCTTGTCAGGAAGCGGGAAGGGAAGACTGGGGCAATCTAGAGTATTTGATGGATACTGCTTATCAAGCTCATCTACAAGTTTCCGAGCTTTCTATGGAAAACATAGGATGGAACGGTCAAAATTTTGTCGATCTGCATAATCGCCCCATTCAAAATATATTTAAGCTCTACCCATGGGAATGGATCTGGGAAGAAGCATTTTCTCAATATATCCATCCACAAACACAGTGGATTGAACCTTGTTGGAAAATGTTACTTTCGAATAAAGCGATTCTGCTTGAGCTTTGGAAGCGTTATCCAAACCATCCATTATTGGTCGAAACCCATACCTATAACTCGCAGCAAGCTTTGTCTGGCAAATGGGTGAAAAAACCGATTTTGGCAAGGGAAGGGGCTAATATTCGAGTTTTACAAGATGGCCATGACCAAGGTGCAGCTTCTGGTAGTTTCTATTTTGATGACTATGACAAATATGGTTATGTCACACAAAAATGGGTAGATACCCCATTATTTTCAGGACAACTCCCTACACTCGGATTATGGATGGTCGGTCATCAATGTGCAGGTATGTCCATTCGTGAAGATTGCTATGACATTATTGGTAATGATGCCCACTTTGCAGCACATTATTTTGTTGAGTAATAAAGGCCTAGTAATTTTAAAAAAAGCACTTTTAAAGTGCTTTTTTATTGTGCCTTCGACGCAGTCCATCAGTGTATTGTAAGTGCATTGCGAATAATGAGCTTTAGTTTTAAAAGTTAAATTAGAACAAAAATTCAAAAATATAATGACTTAATCTTATGTAATTTAATACTTTTATTCTTATTTCCTTAATTAAAAAACAATATTGGCAAGCTCTTTGCATCTCCTAAAAAGAAAAAAGCCTAGATTTTAAGGGCTCGCGAGAGCCCTAATTTTTTTAAGGAGTAATGCCATGAATGCTATCCCAACTTTAACGCCCCTTGCCATGCCGTGTAACAGCAGTTTTGAAGCAAAAGATTGGGAAATTTTATCGAACCATTGGTATCCCGTCGCACGTACTCAAGATGTCTCTACTGCACCTCAACGAGTCACGCTACTAGACGTCAATATGGCGTTATATAAAACAGAAAGTGGAGAAATTCATCTGGTTCGAGACATCTGTCCACATCGTGGGGTGCCTTTAACCAAAGGTTGGGTAGATGGTGAGGAGATTGTGTGTCCTTATCATGGTCTACGCTATAACAGCGAAGGGAAATGTACCCAAATACCAGCTCAGCCCGAACTAACTAAAATTTCTGATCGTTTTTCTCTGACCAAATTTCCAGTTGCACAAAAATATGGTCTCATTTGGACCAGTATTCATGGTCGTGATATTGCTAAAGCCAATATTCCTATATTAGATACTTGGGACCACGCAGAGCATCAATCAATTTTACCGCCTTTCGTCGATATTGGTGGTTCTAGTGGACGTCAACTTGAAGGGTTTATTGATGTCGCTCATTTTGCATGGGTGCATCACAACGCCTTTGCGAATCGTGATAACCCTGTCGTCCCTAAATATCACACTGAACGTACCGACTATGGTTTAAAAACGGTCTATATCAGCAATGTTAGTAACTATCCGCATGAATTAAAACATCTCGAACCAGAAAGCTTTTTGTGGAAACGCACCTTTGATGTTTATCCACCTTTTTCAGCCGTGCTTACGGTCGATTTTCCAGAAGACGGTGTTTTAAAAATCTTGAACGCCTGTTGTCCTATCTCAAGTAATAAAACTCGTTTATTTGTTCCACTCACCCGTAACTTTGACCAAACAGGCGATTTAGAAAAGGTATATGCATTTAATGCCCAAATTTTTGCCGAAGACCAAGATATGGTCGAATCACAAAAGCCAGAAGAACTGCCGCTTGATTTAATGATGGAAGCACATTTTGAAGCAGACCGTTCATCAACAACTTATCGAAGGATTTTGGCTGAATGGGGACTAAGTAAACGTTATACCGTTTAAATCTTGGCTAACTGGGGTACAATCAATCGAAAAAAGTGAAAATATAAAGGCTTTCCATGTCATTGATCGCAAATACCACCGTTGTGCGTGGTCGTTTTTTAGATATTCAACAAACTGTCTCTGAGCCAACTGATATTCCAAATCAAGTGCGTTACTTGGAAGATGGTGTATTGATTAGTGAACACGGAAAGATCAAATGGTTTGGTAGATGGGAAGACGCTCAAGCGCACCTACCTGCTGGGGTTGAGATTCAACATTACCCAGAACAGTTGATTGTACCCGGCTTTATTGATACCCATATCCACTTCCCGCAAACCGAAATGGTGGGAGCATACGGCGAACAACTTTTAAGCTGGCTCAATACCTATACATTTCCAACTGAAATCCAGTTTCAGGACAAAGCATATGCAAGTGAAATTGCCCAGTTCTTTGTTCAAGAACTCTTAAAACACGGTACAACCACCGCTCTCGTTTTCTGTACAGTTCACCCTGAGTCTGTTGATGCCTTATTTGAAGCCGCAGAACACGTTCAGATGCGTTTAATTGCTGGTAAGGTACTCATGGACCGCCATGCGCCTGAAGCGCTTTGTGATACGCCAGAAACGGCTTACAGCGACACTAAAGCGCTCATTGAAAAATGGCATGGTAAAGGCCGTGCTCTGTATGCAATTACGCCACGATTTGCGCCGACTTCTACACCTGAGCAATTAGAAAGAGCAGGGCAGTTAAAACAAGAATTTCCGGATGTGTATGTCCATACGCATTTAAGTGAAAACAAAGATGAAATTGCTTGGGTGAAATCTTTATTCCCAGAACAAGCAGGCTATCTAGATGTTTATCAACATTATGGCCTGACTGGTAAGCGTTCTGTATTTGCGCATTGCGTTCACTTAGAAGATCAAGAATGGCAATGTATGCATGATACGCAATCGGCTATCGCATTTTGTCCAACGTCAAACTTGTTCTTAGGCAGTGGTTTATTTCCATTGAAAAAAACATGGGAAAAACAAGTGAAAGTAGGTTTAGGCACAGATATCGGTGCTGGTACATCATTTAGTTTGCTGCAAACTGTTAACGAGGCTTATAAGGTTCAGCAATTACAAGGCGATAAACTTTCAGCTTATGAAGCGCTCTATCACGCGACACTAGGTGGAGCAAAAGCACTTGATTTGCAAGATCAGTTAGGTAACTTCAATGTCGGTAAAGAAGCAGACTTTGTAGTACTAAATCTTAAGCCAACAGCATTACAGGAACTTCGCCAGTCTAAATCTAAATCTGTTGAAGATTCACTGTTTGCATTATTCACTTTAGGTGATGACCGTAATATTGAGGCGACTTATATTTATGGAAACCGTGCTTATCAAAAAGAAACTGTCCAATAAAAACCGAGCTGTTAAGTTTTTGTTATTATTTGGAATATGTACTCTTGCATTAAAGCATGATCGACATAATCCGCAAAATGATAAAATTTCACAGCCATCAAAGGGTGCATGAAACGTCATTTTGCTTTAAAATTTTACCATTAACTCAGATTTTCGAGGTGTTGCAGGTCAACACCTTTTTTATTTTTTCTTTTATATCTTGTAGGAATCTGCCATGACTGTTGCAATGAGCATCATGATTTCAACCGAAGAAATTCAAGCAAAAGTCAAAGAGCTCGGCGAGCAAATTAACGCTCACTATGCAAATAGTGATAAAGAATTGGTCCTGATCGGACTACTTCGTGGTTCTGTTATTTTCATGGCAGACTTGTGCCGTACAATTACCAAACCGCATGAACTCGACTTCATGACAGTGTCTAGTTACGGCGGTGGTACGACTTCAAGTCGAGATGTTAAAATCTTGAAAGATCTTGATGGTGAAATTCGCGGTAAAGATGTATTGGTTGTTGAAGATATTATCGACTCAGGTAATACCTTAAGCAAAGTGATGGAAATGTTGCAAACTCGCGAGCCAAATTCGATTCAATTGTGCACATTAGTGAGTAAACCATCACGCCGTGAAATTGATCTAGAAGTGAAATTTTTAGGTTTTGAAGTTGAAGACAAGTTTATTGTAGGTTACGGTTTAGACTATGACCAGAAATATCGCCATTTACCGTTTATTGGTGAAATTGGTTTATAAATTTCAGAGAAATAGCACCGTAAGGTGCTATTTTTTTATATAAAACTTTAGATTTGAACAAAAAGGACACAAAAAGTCGCAATCTGCTACAGACAAAATAGACAGCTCTACCGCACGATAGAATATGAAGCAAAATCATTAACTTCATCAAAAAAACAACTGGAGAACAAATATGTGGTCACTTATTGTCGCTATTGTAGTTGGTTTCTTTGCTGGCTTAATCGCTCGTGCTTTGCATCCTGGGGATGATAAAGCAGGTTTCATCGTAACAACCTTGATTGGTATTGCAGGTTCACTTTTAGCCACTTATGGTGGTCGCTTACTTGGACTTTACGGCGAAAACTCAGCTGCTGGCTTTATCGCATCCGTGATTGGTGCAGTCATTATTCTTTTTATCTACAACTTGATTGCACGAAAAAGCTAAACTTTAATTCATTTATAAAAAAAGCACCTTATGGTGCTTTTTTTAAATTTATTTTAAAGACCTAACTCTTTCCATACGGCCTGAATTTCTTCAGCAGATCGTGCACCCACCAGTTTAAAGCCATTTGCAAAAATCAAGGTAGGCGTCCCATTAAAGCCGAGTTTTTTTCCTAGTTCCAAATTACGGTCAATGGGGTTTGGACAGCTCGTAACCGTTGGTTTAACGCCTTGCTGAATCAGTTTTTTCCATGAGTAAGATTGATTTGGTGCACACCAAACTTGTCTGGAAACAACAATAGACTGTGGTTTTAAAGGATAGATGAACGTGTAAATAGTCACGTCTTTAAGCTTGTCGAGTTCAGGTTCAAGCTGCTTACAATAAGGACAATTTGGATCAGAAAAAACTGCTAAAACATGCTGGCCATTACCTTTGACTGTTTTAATTGCATCTTTTAAAGGCAGCTGTTTCCAATCAATTGAGTTCTGTCCTAAAACTAGATCTTTAGTTAAGTTCTTCTGGTCTTTTAACCGAATCATAGAGCCTACGAACATATGTTGCCCATCTTCACCAACATAAATGATTTGCTGATCGAGATTAGCGCTATATAGTCCGGGCATTTCGGTTTTCTGAATATTGCTAATTTTTAAATTAGGATATTGTTTTTTAATATTTTCTCTGACCGAGTCCACATTAGCGAAACTCAAACTCGCCGTTAAGCTAAATAATGCCAATATTCCTAATTTTTTAAGCATAAAACCAACTAATACGTAAGAGAGAAGTTTATTTTAATCAGTTCAGATGATTAAAACAGAACTGATTACCGAGTTATAACCAAACTCCCACTCAGTTATGCCAATGTTTCACGTGGAACATAAATAGGTTTTAGAGTATTAATTTCTACAGATATATGCACGATTTCATCATGAATGGACAAAGCATGACGAATCTGATCTGCGGTTAAAGAAATATCATCAGTTTCGAGTGCCAAAATACAAGAAAACTTACCTTTCGCGACTTTCCAGACATGAATATCCGTAATTTCAATATATTTAGGAAACTCAGCAATGACTTCGCGGATCTCTTCAACTACCGGATGATCCATTTCTGCGTCTAAAAGGGTTTTTCCTGTCTCTTTCATTAATCCCAGAGACCATTTTGCAACCAAAATAGCACCTAAAATTCCTAAAAGTGCATCTAAAAAATCCCATCCGAAATACTTACCTGCGAAAAGCGCAATAATTGCAAAAACAGAAGTTACTGCATCTGCAACCACATGTAAAAATGCAGCTTTTTGGTTTAAATCATGATGATGCCCATGATCATGTTCGTGATGGTGATGGTGATGGTGATGGTGATGGTGCCCATCATCGTGAAGTAACCATGCACAAATCAAGTTAATGACCAAACCTAAAATTGCAATCGGAATCGCTTCATTATAAAAAATTTCAACTGGATTAAATAAACGTTGTATCGACTGAAACGCCATAAAAATGGCGACAACCATCAACAAAATTGCACTGCTATAACCCGCTAAAATCTCGATTTTCCAAGTTCCAAAGCTAAAACGGTGATCATTGGAATAATGACGGGCTGCACGGTAGGCAAAGTAGGCTAAACCAAGGGCCAACATATGTGAACTCATATGCCAACCGTCGGCCAGTAGTGCCATTGAATTGAAGAACCATCCACCAAATACTTCCAGTACCATCATGGTCGCCGTTAAAATGGTTGCAATCAAAATACGTTTTTGTGCAAGTGGATTTCCTTCATCAAACTGATGTTGATGATGACGTGATACACTATAATCCTGCATAAAATTTAAACCCAATATACTCCCTACCAGTATATTAAATTGTACAAGAGAAAACAGATGAGTCACATTGGTCAGGATAAAAAAATTGTTAATCGTGTAAAACGACTAAAAGGGCAAATCAACAGCATTGAAAATGCGATAGAACAACCAGAATCTTCATGTATAGATATTTTGCAGCAAGTTGCAGCCATAAAAGGTGCAATAAACGGTTTGATGAGTGAATTAATGGAACAGCACTTACATCATCACGTACTTAAAGGCGCAGAAGTCGATCAAAATGAGCTAGATGAATTTTTAAAAGTTTTAAAAAGATACGGCTGAGAAAAGTACTGGATGACATAGCACTCTACATCATCCAGTTTTTTTATTATTTTCCGATACAGAACGAACCAAAGATTTTGCCTAATAGGTCATCGGCACTAAAGTCACCCGTAATTTCACCTAAAGCATTTTGAGCAAGACGTAGTGATTCAGCAACGAGTTCACCTGCGTTAAATACAACAAGTTGCTCACGTGCCTCTGCCAAATAGAGCTGAGTGCGCTTCATTGCGTCTAAATGACGTGTTCTCGCAATAAATGTATCTTCCTCAGGGTGAAATCCTGCATGCGCTGTAATCGCATCTACGAGGCCTTGTACGCCCATCTCTTGTTTTGCTGAAACTGTGATATGACGGAACCCTTGATAATCGCTTATTTCGGCAGATTGACCAGTTAAATCACATTTATTGCCAATTAACATGAGACGACGCGGTTCAATATGTTCAGCAAAGTATTCTTGAGCCAGTTTTAAGGGGTCATCGCCTTGATTTAAATCGTAGACCAATAACAACAAATCGGCCTGCTCAATTTCTTTGATTGCACGACGAATGCCTTCTTTCTCGACTACATCTCCCGTTTCACGAAGACCCGCAGTATCCGTTAAGGTGATTGGTAAACCATTTAAGCTAATTTTTTCATGTAAAACATCACGAGTTGTACCAGCAATATCAGTCACAATTGCACGCTCAACACCAGCAAGTGCATTCAACAAGCTCGACTTACCTGCATTTGGTTTACCCGCAATAACAACCTGTAGACCTTCACGGAGTAATTGCCCTTGTCGTGCAGAGGTTTGAACAGCATGTACCGACTGCTGAACGTCTTCAAGTAAAGCTAAAATTTTGCCATCAGCCAAAAAATCAATTTCTTCTTCTGGAAAATCAATCGCAGCTTCTACGTGCAAACGTAAATGAATCAGTTTTTCTAAAACTGTATTAATTTTTGTTGAAAAAGCGCCTTGTAAAGAACGGACTGCCGAACGAGCCGCAGCTTGAGAGGTCGCATCAATCAAATCGGCAATTGCTTCAGCTTGTACCAAGTCCATTTTGCCATTTTCAAAAGCTCGCATGGAGAATTCCCCAGCTTTTGCAGCAATTGCCCCAAGCTCAAATAAACGGCCAAGTAAGGCATTTTGAATGACAGGGCCACCGTGGCCTTGAAGTTCTACAACATCTTCACCGGTAAAAGAATGTGGATTTGGAAAGCACAAGACAATGCCTTCATCCATAATACTTCCATCAGTATCATAAAACTTACGGAAACCCGCCATTCGAGCTTCAGGTAAGTTTTTTTGCGTCAGTTTTTGAGCAATATCATAAGCCTTAGGTCCCGATAAGCGAATCACGCCCACTCCACCACGCCCTGGTGGCGTTGCAATTGCGGCAATTGTGGTTTGACTATGCATATTATTCACCTAAAAACCTAAAATACAGCCAAAGAAAAATCCGCCTAAGATTACCATCTTAAGCGGATTGATTCAGCAAAAGTTCAAGGATTAAGATGCCGATTCAGTCTTATTGATACGACTTTTCTCAACGCTCTTATTAATAAACGACTGCTGTAAAATAGTAATACTGTTGTTCACAATCCAGTACAGTACGAGACCTGCTGGGAAGAACAACATAAATACCGTGAACATAATCGGCATAATGCGGAACACTTTGGCCTGCATTGGATCAGCTGGTTGCGGGTTCAGCATTTGCTGCGCAAACATGGTAGCACCCATGATTAACGGCAAGATGAACCAAGGATCCATTGCTGACAAGTCTTGAATCCAACCTAACCATGGTGCATGACGTAATTCCACACTTTCCATAAGTACCCAGTACAAGGCAAGGAAAATTGGCATTTGTAGCAACAACGGTAAACAACCTGAAAGTGGATTTACTTGTTCGCGTTTGTATAAAGCCATCATTTCTTGCGAGAAGCGCATACGGTCTTCACCGAACTCTTCTTTCATGCGTTGCATTTCAGGTGCAATCACGCGCATTTTCGCCATAGAACGATAACTTTTTGAAGATAAAGGCCACAAAATCAATTTTACTAAAATAGTAAGTAAGATAATTGACCAACCCCAGTTACCCACAATGCTATGGAAGAATTGAAGACCTAAGAACAAGAGCTTAGCAATCGGCCATAACCAACCATAATCAACAGTTTGATTTAAACCAACAGCTAAATCTTTTAATTCAGATTGTACTTTCGGACCTGAATAAAGTTTTGCATCCACTTCCATTGAAGTGCCAGCAGGAACATTAATCACTGGTGAGGTAAAACCAATGATATTCATTTGATCCGCAGACTGACGAGATTCAAGCTTAGCTACATAAGGCTGACCGTTAGCTTGAGTCAGTTTAAGATTCCCAGGAATCCAAGCACTTACAAAATAATGCTGAACAATCGCAACCCATCCACCTTTCGCTTCAGTATTTACTTTTTCTTCTGAGAAATTAGCAAATTTAAGCTTGTTGTAATGTGCATCAGGCGTTCCCCAAGCTCCACCTAAGAAAGTTCCTAGAGTGAAAATACCTTGAGAAGATTTACCTGGATCTTCAGAATTATCGCGCTTTAATTGTCCAAACATCTGACCTTGCCAGCTTTGTTGGCTACGGTTAATTACTTGATGTTTTACAACAATTGGATATTGACCTTGGGTAAAGGTAAAAGTTTTAATAATTTCAACGCCTTCAGGTGTTTTAAATACCATTGGAACGTTTAAAACTTTTTCAGATTGACCCTTTTGGTCCTGTACAACTTTAGCATCAGCCAAAGTATATGATGTCTTTTCAACAGCATATAATGGACGACCACCACGACTACTATCTGGTCCATTCAAACCAATTAAGCCAGATTGAGCAACATATGTACGCTTGGCATCATTTTCAAGCATAACAAAAGGTTGATCGCTGTCTTTGCTTTTGTCGTGTGAGAGTAATTCAATACGAACAATATCACCACCTTTTGGATTGATCCAAAGATGATAAAGGTCAGTTTGTACTGAAATAAGCTGTTGATTCACAGGTGCAGTTGCATCTGTGGTTTGTGACTGCGCAATATTTGCTTGTGGCACATCGGAAGCCACTGTTGCATTTTTAGCATTTGGCAAATCAGCAGATACTTCATGCGAACTTACAGCTGCCGCTTGTTGTTGCGGTGCAGTTGCAGCATTTCCATAATCTTTTTGCCAAGCCAAAATGAGCAAATATGCGGTGACAAACATGGCCCCGAGAATTGCAAACCTGGCCCATTGTTGCATATCTATTACCCCAAATGGTTAGAGAGATTTTGCTTCAGTAAACGATCACGAAAGGGTACAGCAACATGATGCGTTTGAGAATCTATTTGATGAAACGAAATAAAACGAATTGCTTTTGGCGGTACCGGATCATATCCAGATCCTCCCCACGGATGACAACGACAAATCCGTTTAGAAGATAACCAAACGCCTTTTATCGCACCATGAGTTTGCAATGCTTCTATCGCATATTGGGAACAAGTCGGGATATAACGACAACGGGGTCCAAGAAGCGGACTAATCGCAATTTGATACAGTCGAATCAACCAACGTAGAAAACGGACCATTGGCTATCTCTTAATTCTGCGAGGTTGTGCCAACTTTAGAATGTTTTTTTGCTAAGCGCTGTAATTTTTGCCAAGCAAAGTCTAATTGTTGATATAGCTCAGCATTCGTAATCGTTTCTATACCAACTTTCGGCATCACCACAACATCTATGTCTGATCCAAAATTCGGCTGATGTAGACGAAAGCTCTCACGAGCAAGACGTTTTATTCGATTTCTTTCATGCGCTCGGCGCACTTTTTTCTTAGCAACAACAATACCCAAACGGCTTTTAGGCTGTTCGGTTAATTTTGCAAGAAATAAAAAATGGGGTTGATGCACTTTAAAAAGCGCACCATCAAATACACTTTTATAATCTGCAGCACAGCGTATTCGCACGTCTGTGCTAAAACTGTAAAGTGTCATCACACCCAAGTCTGGTCAGCGTAACAGTATTAAACAGTTAAGCTATGACGACCTTTTGCACGACGACGAGCTAATACTTGACGACCAGCTTTAGTTGCCATACGAGCACGGAAACCATGAACGCGTTTACGCTTTAATTCAGATGGTTGGAAAGTACGTTTCATATTGAAACTCCCAAAAATGATCTTTCTATAAAGGTCCGCGATTTTATTGTGCAATGTTTACGCTGTCAATGAAAAACCAAGAAAGTTTTGTATTTAACCCAAATTTTTAATCTCTTTAGTTCTTTTTATCCTTGCCATAATTCAGTGCAAAATATAGTTTTAAAAGTTATACACAAACTAATTATCTATTTTTATTATAACTTTTAACATATACACACCTTATATACATATTTATCAACAAAAGAAGATATCCTTTTGCTTTCGATTTGCTATATTTGAATTTAAATTCATATTTTGTAGTTATCCACAAAAGATCGTCACCCTATTAAATAAATTCAAATTTAGAAATTTAAATTTATTCTTATTAGGGAGCACTTTTTCTGTGGATTTCACACTTTTAAATTTAAAAAACATGTATTTGAGTTGTTGATAACTCTGTTTTTATTATATTTATGGATTGTGGATAAGTTTATGTGCTAATTTATCCACAGGTTGTGCAAAAAGTTATACACAAGCCCTTTTGAATTTAAATTTATTCACAAGAGATTTCTTTTTAGACAAAATCAAACGAAATCGTCATGACAGATGTGGATAACTTGGTTAGAATGGCGACCCCTTCTTATCAGGAAGGGTTAATCTTTAGATTATTTGAATTTAAAAACGCAGAAATAGGGGATACACATGCTTTGGACAGACTGCTTAACTCGCTTGCGACAAGAGCTCTCTGATAACGTCTTTGCGATGTGGATTCGCCCATTAGTTGCTGAAGAAGTAGAAGGAATACTGCGTCTTTATGCACCTAACCCTTATTGGACGCGTTACATTCAAGAGAACCATTTAGAATTAATTTCTATATTGGCCGAACAGTTATCAGAAGGCCGTGTACGTCAGGTTGAGATTTTGGTTGATTCTCGTCCTGGTAGTATTTTGTCATCAGGTGAGCAGCCGGCAACTACAACTGCTGCTTTGCAAACTGCGCCCCAACAAAGCATTAAAGTAAAAAAAGAATCGGATTCTGTTTCCAGTTCACCTACTACTAATAGTGTAGTGAACCCTAAAACACCGAAAAAGAAACTATTAAATCCCCAATTTACTTTTTCTTTATTTGTTGAAGGCCGTTCGAACCAGATGGCTGCTGAAACATGTAGAAAGGTATTAACACAATTAGGTGCTTCACAGCATAACCCTTTATTCTTATATGGTCCGACAGGATTGGGTAAGACTCACTTGATGCAGGCAGTTGGTAATGCTTTATTGCAAGCCAAGCCTAATGCACGGGTGATGTATATGACCTCTGAGAGCTTCGTTCAGGATTTTGTAAGTTCTTTGCAAAAAGGCAAAGTTGAAGAGTTTAAGAAAAATTGCCGTTCTTTAGATTTACTGTTGGTCGATGATATTCATCTTTTGGCAGGTAAAGAAGCAAGCTTGGTTGAATTCTTCTATACATTCAATGCTTTACTTGATGAATCTAAACAGATTATTTTAACTTCAGATCGTTATCCAAAAGAATTGACCGAGTTAGATCCGCGTTTGGTTTCTCGCTTTTCTTGGGGACTATCTGTAGGCGTTGAACCGCCAGATATTGAAACTCGTATCGAAATTTTATTGAAGAAAGCCGAAAATAGCGGTGTTGATTTACCTCGAAACTGTGCTTTATTTATTGCGCAGCAAGTGGTTGCTAACGTACGTGAACTTGAAGGTGCACTTAATAAAGTTGTAGCAATTTCTCGATTTAAAGGTGCGCCAATCGATCTTGATGTTGTCCGTGAGTCTTTAAAAGATGTGTTGGCAATCCGTGCACGTACGATTAGTGTAGAAAATATCCAACGTGTGGTCAGTGAATATTTCCGTATTCCGTTAAAAGAATTGGTTGGCCCAAAACGAACTCGAATCTATGCGCGCCCACGTCAGTTGGCAATGGGACTTGCTCGTGAGTTAACTGGTGATAGCTTTCCCGAGATTGGAATGGCTTTTGGTGGGCGTGACCATAGTACCGTAATGCATGCCTGTGAAAAAGTTGTGAGTCTACGAGAAGAAGATCCGATTTTTGACGAAGATTATAAAAATCTACTGCGTTTACTTCAGAGTTAATGAAATAATAAGACGTTGTTGCAAAGTCTACGTAAGTGCAGCATAGTACACAGCTAAAAAATGAAATATTTGCTCCAAGTTGCTAGAGGAATGAATCGTGCGTTTGAAAATCGCTAAAGAAAGCTTACTCAATGTTTTATCGCATGTTGTCGGTGCGGTAGAACGTCGTCATACATTGAATATTCTTTCAAACGTCAAAATTCAGGCTAATGCTCAGGCACTCACCATTACTGGTTCTGATTTAGAAGTCGAGCTGGTTGCCAGTACTGTTTTAACAGAAGGGGCATGCATTGAAGCAGGTGAAACAACTGTTCCTGCTCGTAAGTTGATGGAAATTTGTAAATCATTGCCAACAGCTGCATTGATCGACTTACAAATTACTGAAGATCAAAGATGTATTTTAAAATCTGGTAATAGTCGTTTTGTTTTAGGTACTTTACCAGCAGAAGATTATCCATTATTGACCACTGAAAATAGTCAGGGTACACAAGTACAGGTCACTCAACGTGAGTTAAAGCGTTTATTTGAAAAAACTGCTTTTGCGATGGCTGTACAAGATGTACGTTTCTATTTAACTGGTACTTTATTAGAAATTGATGAAAATCAATTGCGTGCGGTAACAACAGATGGTCACCGTTTAGCACTTTGTGAAATTACAGCTTCTTCTACCTCATCTCAATTGGTTCAAGCAATTGTGCCTCGCAAAGCTGTGGGGGAATTACAGCGTTTACTTAGCATTGAAGATGAACAATTAACGTTGCTTATTGGCCGTGAATTACTAAATGTAACGATTAATACGCCAAGTCGTGATAAAGAGCAGGGTGATATCACTGTTCGCTTTACTACTAAATTGATTGATGGAAAATTCCCTGATTATCGTCGTGTGATTCCACGTGGTGGCGATAAACATGTATTAATTAGCCATGATGTGTTCAAACAATCATTACAACGTGTCGCGATTTTGAGTAATGAAAAATTACGTGGTGTTTTCTTGAATTTTAATCAAGATTCTTTACAGCTACGTGCAAATAACCCTGAACAAGACGAAGCGATTGAAGATTTAGCGATTCAGTATCAAAACATACCGCTTGAAATGTCATTTAATGCGCAATATTTGCTAGATGTTTTAGGTGTGCTTGATGGTGAAGATGTAAATATGAGCATGACTGAGGCAAACCAGTCTGTATTGGTTCAAGATCCGGCACATCCTGATCAAACCTATGTCGTTATGCCGATGCGTGTATAATCTGGCTATTTCATATGCATCTTACGCGTTTAAATATTGAACGTGTGCGTAATTTAAAAACGGTTGCACTCCAAGGGTTGCAACCGTTTAATGTATTTTATGGCGCTAACGGTTCAGGAAAAACTTCAATACTGGAAGCAATCCATTTGCTTGCAACAGGCCGGTCGTTCCGTACGCATATACCTAAAAATTATATTCAGTACTCTGCCGAAGATGCGATTGTCTTCGCACAGTCTGCAACTGAAAAAATTGGGATGCAAAAGTTAGCTTCTGGTGAGCAGTTGATGAAGGTCAATGGCGATACGGTGGCTACACAAGGGCAACTCGCTAAACTACTTCCTTTGCAGCATATCGATCCACAAAGTACAGATATTATTGACCATGGGGCAAAACCTCGGCGGCAGCTTTTAGATTGGTTGATGTTCCACGTGGAACCTGAGTTTTATTTTGCATGGCAATATTATTCACGTGCATTGAAACAACGTAATACTTTACTTAAAACTAGACGGAATCTTTCTTTAGCGGATTTAGAACCGTGGAACAAGATGTTGAGTGATTATGGTGAAATTTTACACTCTCAGCGGTTAAGTATTGTGGAACAATGGAATGTCTTTTTTCAAAATGATTTAAGTCAATTGCTACCTGATTTAGAGATTGAGCTGGAATATAGTCCCGGTTTTCATACAGAGCAGGTACTCATGCAAGACTTGCTCGATCAACATCAAAAAGACATCGAACGACGCTATACCGAATATGGTCCACATCGTGCAGATTTGCGCTTAAAAACCCCGTTTGGACATGCTGACGTTGTTTTATCAAGGGGGCAGAAAAAACTCTTGATTATTGCCTTAAAACTGTCACAAATTGCAATGTTGCATGCGAGTAATAAGGAAACTGTGGTATTATTAGATGATCTGACAGCAGAATTAGACTTAACCGCACAACAACGTTTAATTGAACGATTAAGCCAACTTGGTAGCCAGGTTTTTATGACAACTTTAGATCATGCATCGGTAAAAAAACACTTACATGATCTGTCTATTTCATATCAATTATTCAATGTTGAATCCGGTCAAGTTAGTCTTGCTTCACCATAATTTTTTGATGTTACCCATCTTTGAATAAACCTATATTTGCTAGGGAGAAACCATGAGTTCAGAGTCTCAATCAGCCTCTCAAACAGAACAAACCAATGAAAAGGCTTATGATTCCTCTAGTATTAAAGTATTACGTGGATTAGATGCAGTTCGTAAACGTCCGGGGATGTATATTGGGGATACAGACGACGGTACTGGTTTACACCATATGGTATTCGAGGTTGTCGATAACGCAATCGATGAAGCTTTAGCTGGGCATTGTGACGAAATTATTGTCACGATTCACGAAGATGAATCGGTAAGTGTTTCTGATAATGGCCGTGGTATTCCAACCGATATCCACCCTGAAGAAGGGGTGTCTGCAGCGGAAGTAATTCTTACTATCTTGCACGCAGGCGGTAAGTTTGATGACAATAGCTATAAAGTTTCAGGTGGTTTGCACGGCGTAGGTGTTTCGGTTGTAAATGCGCTTTCAAGTAAATTGCATTTAATTATTAATCGCGCTGGCCAAGTGCACGAACAAGAATATCATCACGGTGATCCGCAATATCCATTACGTGTGATTGGTGAAACGGATAGCAGTGGTACAACTGTACGTTTTTGGCCAAGTGAACTAACTTTTAGTCAAACCATTTTTAACGTTGAAATTCTAGCGCGTCGTTTACGAGAGCTTTCATTTTTAAACGCGGGCGTGCGCATTGTTTTACGTGATGAACGTATTAACCTTGAGCATGTATATGACTACGAGGGTGGTTTATCTGAGTTTGTAAAATACATTAACGAGGGTAAAACTCATCTAAACGAGATTTTCCATTTCACCGCAGATACAGAAAACGGTATTGGTGTAGAAGTTGCATTGCAGTGGAATGAAAGTTATCAAGAAAACGTACGTTGTTTTACCAACAATATTCCTCAAAAGGATGGTGGTACTCATTTAGCAGGTTTCCGTGCGGCTTTAACACGTGGTCTTAACCAATATCTTGAAAATGAAAATATTCTCAAGAAAGAAAAAGTCAATGTGACAGGTGATGATGCCCGTGAAGGTTTAACCGCGATTATTTCGGTAAAAGTACCTGATCCTAAGTTCTCATCTCAAACTAAAGAAAAACTGGTATCGAGTGAAGTAAAACCAGCGGTTGAGCAAGCAATGAATAAAGAGTTCTCTGCTTACTTACTTGAAAATCCGCAAGCTGCAAAATCAATTGCCGGTAAAATTATTGATGCTGCGCGTGCACGTGATGCTGCACGTAAGGCACGTGAAATGACACGTCGTAAGAGTGCACTTGATATTGCTGGTTTACCGGGTAAATTGGCAGATTGTCAGGAAAAAGACCCAGCACTTTCTGAATTATATCTAGTCGAGGGTGACTCTGCTGGTGGTAGTGCTAAGCAAGGCCGTAATCGTAAAATGCAGGCTATTTTACCGTTGAAAGGTAAAATTCTGAACGTTGAACGTGCACGTTTTGACAAAATGATTTCTAGTCAGGAAGTGGGTACTTTAATCACTGCACTTGGCTGTGGTATTGGGCGTGAAGAATATAATCCTGATAAGCTTCGCTATCATAAAATCATTATCATGACCGATGCCGACGTAGATGGTTCGCATATCCGCACCTTATTGTTAACATTCTTCTTCCGTCAAATGCCGGAATTGGTTGAGCGTGGGCATATTTATATTGCTCAGCCACCATTGTATAAGTTGAAGAAAGGTAAGCAAGAACAATACATCAAAGATAATGATGCGTTAGAAACTTATCTCATCTCAAATGCGATTGATGAGCTATCTTTGCATACCAATGCTGAAGCACCTGCAATTACTGGTGAAGCACTGGCGAAAGTGATTCAGGACTATCAAGTTTCACAAAAGAGCTTACAGCGCTTAACTTTACGCTATCCAGCTAGCTTATTGGATGCTTTACTTGAAGTAGAAGCATTCAAGAGTGATCAAAACCATGATGAAGCTTATGTACAACAATGGGCTGATCAGGTGCGCGATATCATTACCAGATTACAGCCAAGTTTACGTCCAGAAATCTCACTAGAGGCCTTTGAACGTGAAAATGCTCAAGGTGAAAAATCTGCGCATTATTGGCCACGTATTACGGTGTATGTACATAACTTGCCGCATGCGTATTTGCTTGATGCAGCTTTATTGAATTCAGCTGAATATGCACGTTTACTGAAAAACTCGAAGAGTTGGTTCACTTTACTTGAAGAAGGTGCTTATTTACAAAAAGGTGACCGCCGTATTCAAGTAGCTAACTTCCATCAAGTTTGGCAACATATCTTGCAAGATTCTCGTCGCGGTATGATGATTCAACGCTATAAAGGTCTTGGCGAGATGAATGCTGAGCAGCTTTGGGAAACAACAATGGATCCTGAAAACCGTAATATGTTGCAGGTGACAATTGATGATGCGATTGAAGCAGATCGTATGTTCTCTTGCTTGATGGGTGATGATGTTGAACCACGTCGTGCATTCATCGAGGAGAATGCTTTAAATGCGGATATTGATGCTTAATTCATAACTTGATTCTAAATCAGTCTAGGGAGAGAATGATGAGTCAGAAATTATTAGCTAGCCTATTAATTTCATGTGTGTTTTTAGGAAGTTCTGCTGTTTCGGCGGCAGACCTAGAAGCGAATATGAAAACTTTAGCTAAGAGTACTAAAGCATTTGCTGAAACGATGGATGTTGATAACGCGAAACAACAGCTTGTTGTAATGCGTGAAGCAGCCGTTTCTTCTAAGCAGTATTTACCGCATAGGCTCGAAGGATTACCATCAGAAAATGTAAAGGTAAAAGAGTATCAAGCTAGTTTAGATCAGCTTGTTGCTGAAATTGATAAAGTAACTGTTTTAGTTGAGCAAGGACAATTAGATCAAGCCAAAGCTGAAGCAATCAATTTAGTCAAAATACGAAATGAAAATCATAAAAAATTTAGATAATTTTTTATGATGATTAAAGAAAAGGCTTTGTTTAATTTAAGACAAAGCCTTTTCTTTTATAAGAACTGAACTTTTAAACTATCATTTAGATGGTAGTTTCCATTTATATCAAGAGAATATAATTTTGAAAAAAACACAAAAACTCTTATGTATTGGAATCATATTTTTTAATTGCTTATTTCAACTGCATGCTGCGATAGCCCCCACCTTTTATGGAAAATTAGTATTTCATCGTTACAGTGATTATGACGCATGGGACAGTAAGCTTTATCTTTATAACTTCACAACACAGCAGACCACATTACTCGGTGCAAATTGGAAAATTGATCATATGATGAATGGTCATTTTTCTCCAGATGGAAAATGGTTAACTTTCATGGGAGTTAACTCTGGGCAGCATTATGGTGATGCATGGGATGTATATGTTTGGAAAGTCGGAAGTGGTGAGTTACCTATTAACTTAACTCAGGGGAATAATAAGCGTGATGAAGATCCTAAATTCATAGATAACCAGCGTATTATTTTTAAACAAAATGGCGATTTAAAAATCGTTAAAATGACGGATCGGACGATGACTTCTGTGACTCAAAATGGTTGGGATATAGAAGAATCGATGCCTTATCCGATGGTGAATACCACCCAAATTTTATATGCGAAAGGTGCTGGAAATAATTCTAGAATTTTCAGTATTGATCAATCGGGTGCTTATGATACACAGCTGACCAATATCGCTTCATATTATCCAGTATGGTGGCAAGGAAGTCGGTTCTTATATGTACGCTGGTACAGTTCAACAAATCCTCATGACCAGATATATATTTATGATATGGCTAATAAACAAACCACACGTTTGTCATTTAACAATATTAATTATGATACTTCCGATCCAGCTCCTTTAGATCAGCGTTACATGGTGGTGTCTCTTGCAGGACAAACCGGGAGTCGAGGCGGATACGATTTATATATTGCAGACAGCTTATCGAGCAGTGTTTGGCCGTTACCGATAAATACCAATTTAAATGAATTAGGGGCTTTTTATACGCCTTATTAACGAATAAAAAAGCCGATTAAGAAATCGGCTTTTTTATTTTAGAAAATGGATTAATCAAAAGAAGCTTCCATTTCTTCTAATTCCATCATGAGTTCCAAAAGCTGCTCTTCGTGTTGCTCAAGTTTAGCTTTCAGCTCTGTCTGCTCATTCATAAGTTTGAGTAGATCATCCTTACGTGCAGCCTCATATAAAGATGTGTCTGCTAAGGATTCTTCAATTTTGGCGAGCTGCGGTTGTAGCTTTTCAATTTGTGATTCAATCTTTTCAATATTTTTACGAATAGGTCGAGTCTGTTCACGACGGCGAGCTGCTTCTTTACGCTGTGCTTCTTTATCAACTTTAGCAGGCGCTGGAGCGGCAGAGGAAGAGTTGTTCTGTGCGACAGCAGTCTGGGCATTGATTTGTTGCTGACGGGCTTCACGTAGCCATTTAGCATAGTCCTGTAAATCACCCTCGAACTCAGTACATTTACCACCGTGTACCAAAAGAAGCTCATCACATACACTCGCAATAAGTTGGCGTTCATGGGAAACCAGAACAACGGCACCTTCAAAATCTTGTAATGCCATGCTCAATGCATGACGCATATCAAGATCTAAATGGTTTGTCGGTTCATCAAGAATTAAAACATTTGGACGCTGCCATACAATCAGTGCTAGAGCTAAACGAGCACGTTCTCCACCAGAAAAGCTTTCACATGGTGTATCCATGCGTTCACCGCTAAAGCCAAAACTACCTAAGAATGAACGTAGAGTGGCTTCACTAATTTGTTTATCTGCTATACGGGCAAGCTGTAGCATTGGACTAGCATTGCCATCTAAAGCATCCATCTGGTGCTGTGCAAAATAACCAATGTTAAGCAGTTCGGAAGCTTTACGTTCACCTGCCAAGAGTGGTAAATCACCAACCAAGCTTTTAATCAGTGTTGACTTACCTGCGCCGTTCATACCCAGTAAACCAATACGTGAGTTTGGTGTAATTTGTAATCTAATTTTTTCGGCTATTTGCTTATCGCCGTAACCAATGCTGGCACTGTCTAAAGTCAGCAATGGTGAACTCATTTTAGTCGGTTCACGGAAACTAAAAGTAAATGGCGTATCAACATGAGCTGGTGCAAGTTGCTGCATGCGCTCAAGTTGTTTAATACGACTTTGTGCCTGACGAGCTTTAGTTGCTTTTGCCTTAAAACGGTCAATAAACTTTTGTAGATGAGCACGTGTTTCTTGCTGCTTCTCAAAAGCTTGTTGTTGCTGGGCAAGACGCTCACTACGTGTGGTTTCAAATGTAGAGTAGTTCCCCGTGTAAAGTGTGAGTTCCTGATTTTCAATGTGAAGAATATGATCTGTAATCGCATCTAAAAAGTCGCGGTCATGCGAAATTAGAATGAGTGTACCTTCATAGGCTTTAAGCCAATCTTCTAACCACAGAATTGCATCCAAATCTAAGTGGTTTGTTGGCTCATCCAGTAAGAGTAGATCAGAACGACTCATGAGGGTACGCGCTAAATTTAAACGCATACGCCATCCACCTGAGAAGCTCTCAACATTCAAACGTAATTGATTTTCTAGAAAGCCAAGACCTGCCATGAGCTGCGCAGCTTTAGAGGGTGCTGAATAACCATGAATTTCATCAAAGCGGCCATGCAATTTAGCCAATTCAAAATCACTCAGTTGATCTGGTTGAGCAAGCTTATTTTGAATATCCCAAAACTCTTCATCACCTGAAAGAACAAAATCAATTGCAGGCATATCTAGGGCTTTTACTTCTTGCGCCATATGCGCCACGGTCCAGCCTGAAGGACGAGTGAGTGAACCTTCATCAGCACCTAAACTTCCAAGTAATGCAGCAAATAAGGTTGATTTACCTGCACCATTTACCCCAGTTAGACCAATCTTCCAACCTGGGTGTAATTGCATAGACGCTTTTTGAAATAGAACACGTCCACCGCGGCGTAAAGAAACTTGGTCAAATTGAATCATCTTATTTTATCGAGGTGAGTTAGGGATGCTGTATTTTAAAGAGAACTGTCGATGAAAACAAAACTTTCCGGATTTTAGTGAGCAGTCGTTAATAATTGCATATATCAAGACATTCTAAATCTTGCTATTCATCCGAAATTTTCAAAATATTGAACGAGATAGAATACTTTTAAAAAAATATGGCTAAAATAAAAACAGTTTGAAATTTGGTTGATTAATGAGTTGCTAATAAAACTAGACTAAGGAAAGTCAAATGAAAAAAAGATTGGGGATGATTGGCGCAGCATTTTGCTGTGCTGTGGGGACAGTGCATGCAGGGCAAAATGTCTGTGTGTTTGATTTATTGGGCAAGTCAGGTGAATCCTATAAAATGATGGAAGAGTGGGCGCTTGCAGCGAAAGAATGGCAAGCAGATATCACTTTAATTCCATTTCAAGATGAAGGCTTAGTTGACCGTAGACTGCGTGAAGGTAAGTGCGATGCCGCCTATATGACCTCCATGCGAGCGCGAAATTACAATAAATTTGCAGGTTCGATTGATGCTATTGGGGGAGTAACCAGTAATGCAATTGCCCAAAAAGCCATCAGTTACGTTTTAGATAAGCGTAATAAACATCGTATGGTTACTGCACAAAATGGAACCAATTACGAGGTCGTTGGTATTGTTCAGATTGGATTGGCTTATTTATTTGTGAGAGATAAAAACCTCAACTCAATTGAAAAAGTACGTGGGACTAAATTTGCTATTTTGCAATATGACGCAGCACAAAAAATTATGGTGGAAAGCGTTGGTGCTAAGCCTATTCCTTCAGAAATTACCGATTTTGTGAAAAAGTTTAATAGTGGCCAAGTCGATGCGATTGCTGCACCCGCTTATGCTTATAAACCTTTAGAGATTGGCAAAGGGGTTGGAGCGAAAGGAGCAATGTTTACTTTTCCCGTGGTTAATGTTACGGGTGATTTAATTGCCCGAAGTGATAAGTTCCCCACAGATTTCGGTATAAAGTCTCGTGCTTGGTTTACACAACAATTATCCCAGAACTTTGCCATGATAAAACGGCTAGAAATGGGCGTACCCTCAAAAATTAAAATGAACTTTTCTGTAGAAGACAAAACTAAATATCAAAAAATTTTACGTGAAGGTCGCCTCAGCTTAACAAAACAAGGTGTATACGATGCAACAATGATGAGTGTGCTAAAGCGTGCGCGCTGTACAGTTGAGCGGACAAATTTTGAATGTACTCTTAGTGGTGAGTAGGTGATTTTTTAAACACAAAAACGCTACATATATTTCAAAGCTGAATAGGGGTATGAAAATTGTGAATATAAAAAGTAACTTACGGAAACTTAGTGATTTTTACTGCTAATAAATAATTTAAATCGAACAAACAATGGTTCGATGAGATAAAAATATTTGAGTAAAAGCTCTATTTTTTTCTAAAAAACATGATTAATATCTGTGTTTGAAAGGAAACTTCAAACAAAAAATCTGTTCCGTGGAAGGATGAAGAAAATGAAAAAAATCGTACTTGCTATGGCTGCCGCTTCTGTTGTTGGTTTTTCTGCTTCAGCGCAAGCAGCGAGTACCGTATGTGTATTCGACCTCTTAGGAAAAGCAGGCGACTCATATAAAATGATGGAAGAATGGGCTCTTGCTGCAAAAGGCTGGGGTGCCCAAATCAACTTAGTTCCTCGTCAGGACGAGGCTGTTGCTGATAATGATTTTAAAGCAGGTAAATGTGATGCTGTAGCAATGACAGCAATGCGTGCACGCCAATATAACAAATTCGTAGGATCTATCGACTCACTCGGTGGTGTTCCAAACAATCAAATCGCTCAGCGTGCAATTACCTATGTATTAGATGCGCGTAATGCAGCAAAAATGACCACAAATATGGGTGGTAAAAAATACGAAGTTGCTGGTATTTCTCCACTAGGTTCAGCATTTATTTTCGTACGTGACAAAAACATCAACTCTGTTGAAAAAGCTGCGGGTAAAAAATTCGCTGTATTGGGTTATGACGATGCACAAAAAATTATGGTGCAACGTGTAGGAGCTCAAGCAGTTCTTTCTGATATTTCAAACTTTGCTGCTAAATTTAACAATGGTCAGGTAGATATGGTAGGCGCACCTGCTTACGCTTACAAACCATTAGAATTAAATAAAGGTTTGGGAGCAAACGGGGTAATGTGGAACTTCCCTGTATTACACGTTACAGCAGATTTAGTATTACGTCCTGAAAAATTCCCAGCTGGTTTTGGTCAAAAATCTCGTGACTGGTTTGTTAAACAGTTACCGAAGAGCTTTGCAATGATCAACCGTTTAGAAGCTCAGATTCCTGGCAAATACAAAATGAATTTAAGTGCAGAAGACAAACTTAAATATCAAAAAATGTTGCGTGATGGTCGTATGGACTTAACTAAACGCGGTGTTTACGATGCAGGTATGATGTCTGTATTGAAAAAAGCACGTTGTTCTGTAGACAAGGCTAACTTTGAATGTTCAATGCCTGGTGAATAATCTTAATATTTCTCAGAAAGCCTAGACTTAGTTCTAGGCTTTTTGTTTTGTATATGCTGTCAATTCTGCCATTGTGGATAACTAGAAAGACGTTAAGCTAAATTTAGATAAAAACTTCATAAGGAAACATGAAGGTATAAAAATGGATCAAGGACTTAAGTGATTAAAATAATTGCTAATAGGTAGGTAAATCGCTATCTATTTTCCATGGAAATAAAATCATAAAAGCAAATACGGTCTATAAAAATATTCCAACATGATTTTTATATGAAGACTATCCGATTCACTCCTTATCGGTGTGAAATTTCTTGGTATCGAAAAACAAAAACTCCACAAGGAAAGGAAAAAGAATATGCAATTTTCCAAAACGCTATTACTTGCGCTGGGACTTACAACAGTTTCTTTTGCAGCCGAGGCTAAACAAACAGTATGTGTTTTTGACTTCGTTGGTAAAAATGGCGATGTCTATGCGCTGATGAAGGATTATCAACTTGCCGCTAAAAACTGGGGAGCTGATATCGAGCTTAAAGTAAACCAGAATGAAGCCGTGATTGCTGAAGATTTTAAAGCGGGCAAATGTGATGGTATTAGCGTGTCAGGAATGCGCGGGCGTCAATTCAACTCATTTACTGGTTCATTAGATGCAATTGGTGCGATTCCAGATCTCAAACTTGCTGTTAAAGTCATGCAAGGCTTAGCGAGCCAAACTTTTAGTAAATATATGGTTAATGGACGCTATGAGGTCGTCGGTATTATTCCCGTTGGTGATGCTTACCTTTTAGTAAATGACCGTAGCATCAATACAGTAGCGAAAGCTGCCGGTAAAAAAATCGCTGTGCTTGACTATGATGAAGCACAAAAAATTATGGTTCAGCAGGTCGGGGCACAGGCTGTTAGTGCTGATGTAACAAATTTTGGTGCGAAATTTAATAATCATCAAGTTGATATTATTGGTGCGCCAGCAGCAGCATTTAAGCCTTTAGAACTACAAAAAGGTTTAGGAACAAAAGGTGCTATCGTGAATTATCCGATCTTACAGGTCACAGGAAATATTATTATCCGTCCTGATAAGTTCCCAGCTGGTTTTGGCCAGAAATCTAGGGAATGGGTTTCGGGTCAGCTGCCACGTGCTTTTACTATCTTGGGTAAAATGAAAGCTGATATTCCACAAAAATACTGGATGGATGTCCCAGCAGCCGATAAGCCAGGCTACCAAAAGCTTATGCGGGAGTCTCGAATTAACCTTACACAACGTGGTGTATACGATAAACGTATGATGAAACTCCTTTGGCAATTCCGTTGTAAGCAAGATGCTAAAAACTTCGAATGTGGCTTACAGGATGAGAATTACAAATAATCTTGATAAAAATACTCAAGATTCGCTTTAAACTTCGAAGACAGACCCTATATTGATTATGCTATACTCAATATAGGGTCTTTTTTATTTTGAAAGGCACAGCAAAATCCGAGGAACAATCATCATGAATGCCCAAGCTCTAGTTTTGACAGATAATGCTGCCAATAAGGTACGCCAACTCCGTGATAGTGAAGGGAATGACGATCTCATGTTACGTGTATATGTAACAGGAGGCGGGTGTTCAGGGTTTTCGTATGGCTTCAATTTTGCTGAAAGCGTAAATGAAGATGATGCAGAATTCGTAAATGGCGATGTAAAAATGCTGGTTGACTCACTTAGCTATCAATATTTAATTGGCTCAGTAGTTGACTATGTAGAAGGTCTTGAAGGTTCACGTTTTATCGTACAAAACCCGAATGCAACAACAACATGTGGTTGTGGTTCTTCATTCTCGATTTAAAAGAATTTTAAAATTTAAAAAACCTCTCTATTTTGAGAGGTTTTTTTATTGATCAGATCATTATCTTTTACAAACAGATTCTAAAAAATATTGCACAAGTTCAGGTGCATTCTGATATGGAATCCAATGCGACGCATCCATAAAAACTGCTTCATAACTATTTTTAAAATAATGTGAGTTTAGCTCGGCACTTTTTTCTGTAACGGCAATATCATGTTTACCCCAAATAAAAAGGGTGGGGACATCTATGGCTTTAAACGGATTTTGAGGTTTGTCCCAAAAAAAGCCACGATACCAATTCAACGCCGTAGTTAATCTATTTTCTTTTATAAACTCAGTCTCGAATATAGCAATTTGCTGTTCAGTCATACCTGATGACTTTAGAAACTTACGACCCAATTTAGGTATCTTTTTAAATAAAAGTTCGGGCAGAATGGGTAGCTGAAAAATTGCAAAATAATAAGATTTAAAAAGTTGTCTGCTGCTTAAACAAGCTTTTAAAAAAGCAGCTTGATGGGGCACAGAAACTAAAGTGAGATGCTGAATATATTGTGGATACTTCATCGCAATGCCCGAAGCGATTGCCGAGCCCCAGTCATGCCCAATTAAATAAACTGGCTGGCCAAGCTGCTCAATGAAACTTGCCACATCTTCTACAAGTTCACTCAATGAATATTGAAATCGGCTTTGAGGCCTAGCATTTAAACTATAACCACGTTGATGAATTGCAAGTGTTCTAAATTGATGCTCATGCAATAATTCAGAGGTTTGCTCCCAACTATGAGCAGTTTCTGGAAAACCATGCAATAAAACAACGAGTGGACCATCTATAGGGCCTGAATCAATTACATCGAATGTCCAAACCCCACGTGTGTATTGATGAATACGTTTGGTCAGATCCATGAAAACATGCCTTAAATCATTTTTGTTGGCATTTATCATGAGTTCTTATGCTCATTTACATAACAGCATTTCGGGTCAGTAAATGTGCTATGAGGTCGAATCTGACCAATCAAATCGATAAATAGCTTTATACCGCCGTGATCGTACCTAGAATTCTGAAATCCGAAGCACCTGTTACTGCTGGCAAATTACCACTTAAACCATCTACAAAGCGCATTGCTAACCATGCAAATGCTGTAGCCTCGACCCAAGTAGGGGAAAGTCCTAACACATCGGTAGGTTGAACAGACCAATTATGTTTACGTAAACGCCAACGTAATTGCTCTAGTAAATAAGAGTTATAAGCACCACCACCACAAACATACACTTCGCCTGTTTCCATCTCAGAGCGATAAATTGCTTTTTGAATTGCACGCACAGTGAGTTTTAATAGGGTTGCTTGGATGTTTTCAGGTGTATCTTCTAACTCATCATAAGTTAAATCATTTCGCCAATCGATTAACTGATCATCCAACCAGTCAATATTAAAGTCTTCACGTCCTGTGCTCTTAGGCGGTTCTTTAGAAAAATATTCATGTGCATGGAGACGGTCGAGTAAAGAGCGAATAGGGTGACCATAGGCAGCCCAATCACCATTTTCATCATATGGATGACCTGTATGGCGATGGCACCACGCATCCATCAAAATATTTGCAGGACCTGTATCAAAACCAAATACGCCGTCACTGTTATTGGCAGGCAGCATACTCACATTAGCAATACCACCCAAATTCAAAATTACACGATGAATACTTGGATGTTGAAATAATGCTTGATGGAAAGCCGGAACCAATGGCGCGCCCTGACCGCCTGCTGCCATATCTCTACGACGGAAATCTGAAACAACCGGAATCTGAGTAATTTCAGTAATGATGTTGGGATCGCCAATTTGTAACGTAAATCCATGTTCTGGACGATGACGAATGGTTTGCCCATGCGACCCAATTGCTTTAATTTGGCTACGGTCTAATTGGTGCTTTTCAATGAGAGTATTAATCCCGTGGCCGATCATTTGGGCCAGAGCAACATCAGCTTTACCCATGCGGTCAATTTCATTGTCATCAGGTAAAGTTAATGCCATAAGCTCATCACGTACCTCGGGTTCGAATGGAACTGTAAGAGTGGCATGAAGCTGTAGTGGCTCAAATGAAGCCGCTACAATATCCACACCATCCATACTAGTGCCAGTCATTACGCCGATATAGATTGCGCTCATATGCAACTTCCCCTGCAAGACGCTGAAAAAATGTTAGTATATCGCACAAATTGAATAACTGATGTGTTTAGGTTTTGTGATGTCAAATTTCTTGCCCGCCGAAGAACAGCTTGCCCTCATCCAACGAGGCACGCACGAAATTATTTCAGAAGAAGATTTACTGAAAAAGCTTAAAGAGAATCGTCCTCTTAAAATTAAAGCTGGTTTTGACCCTACAGCACCAGATTTACATTTAGGACATACGGTTCTTATTAATAAATTAAAAACTTTCCAAGACTTGGGCCATGAAGTTACCTTCTTAATTGGTGACTATACAGCCATGATTGGTGACCCAACTGGTAAAAGCGCAACTCGTCCGCCGTTGTCACGTGAACAAGTAGAAGCCAACGCTAAAACTTATCAAGAACAAGTATTCAAGATATTAGACCCGAATAAAACAAAAGTACGTTTTAACTCAGAATGGTTTAATCAAAAGTCTGCTGCTGACCTTATTCAATTAGCAAGCCAGCAAACTGTATCTCGCATGTTAGAGCGTGATGATTTTACAAAGCGCTATAGCAATCATCAGCCGATTGCAATTCATGAGTTTTTATATCCTTTAGTTCAAGGTTATGACTCAATTGCGCTTGAAGCTGACGTTGAGTTAGGCGGTACAGACCAGACATTTAACTTACTTATGGGGCGTACTTTACAAAGCCGTTATGGCCAAGAATCTCAAGTGTGTATCACTGTGCCGATTCTAGAAGGTCTAGATGGTGTAAATAAAATGTCTAAATCTTTAGGTAACTATATTGGTGTATTTGATACACCAGGAGCAATGTACCAAAAAGTTTTATCAATGCCAGACTCTTTAATTGAACGCTATTTTGATTTATTAAGCTTCAAATCTCTTGATGAGATCAAAGCTTTATTAGATGAAATTGCTGCTGGTCGTAATCCACAAGAAGTAAAACGCATCCTCGCACTTGAGCTAGTTGAACGCTTCCATGATGCAGAAGCTGCTGCTAATGCCCATAAGAGTGCTGGTAACCGTATTACAGAAGGTGAAGTACCTGAAGACACACCAGAAGTGACTATTTCACTTGGTGAGTTTGGAGGAGAAATCTTTATTGCTACGATTTTACGCGTAGCAGGCCTAAACCCAAATGCAGCTGCGGCAAAAGATGCGGTAGCTCGTGGTGCGGTAAAAGTTGACTGGAATGCCGTTGATGCAAGCTTCTCTGTCAAAGAAAAAGGAAGCTTTATTATTCAATCAGGTAAAAAAGCAATTGCACGTGTAATTTTCACTGACTAAGAACGTTATATAGTTAAAAAAGCAGGAGTAATCCTGCTTTTTTATTTCTTGGTCACAAAATTAATTAAGCGTTCCACGTGGAACCATCTAAACATAATTAATAATAAATGAAGTAAGTTAAAAATAAGAAGAAATATAGCTTGGAATAGAGTATTTGCTCTATGGTTTCTAAGGAATCAAGGGACTATATATGTCTATAAGCTGTATTGAAGACATAGAAAATGTAAGATAGGCCAATTTCATGAATATAAAAATTAATAAAAAGTATTGAAAATGCCTAAAAAAAAGCCACATATATCACTTTTTTTGCAAAATAGTAGAAAAAAACGGCACTCAAGTGGAAAAGGCTCAAATACCCCTTGCAAAGGGAATGTAATGGTCTATAATGCACATCCATCGGCGGTGATGTAGATAGAAACTTGTTGAAAAACAGTTACTTGTGATTGAGTTAGTTGCTTTGAGCAGTGAATTTGATGGTAAGTTGGT
>NZ_JABELE010000021.1 GCF_013009345.1 Acinetobacter geminorum
TGTGAAGTACCTTTTGTAATTATCCTCTGAAGGATAAATGAAAATTAAGTACTTACACAAAATTTAGAACAGTCCCTTTTTTGGCTTTGACGAGCGTTGTGTAATAACCGTCCGCTACTGCTAATTCATTATCTTTAATTGCAGCTTTCACATATTGGGCCGTCTCGCCTTCAAGAAGTTTTCCTTTCTTTTCCTCTTCCCAAGTTGGGCAGTCAGCCACGACCATAAATCGCATCTTTTTACCCAAACGAATATCTGGATGAACCTGTCCAGCAAGGTCGCAACCGTTACATTGCTTGCAATCGCGCATATGCTCGACCAACGAAGCTCGCAGGAATGGCTCTGAGGTATCTGTGTATCTATCTGCTTTTACAGAATCAATAATTAATCCTGGTAATAGCCTCATTTGATCCTTTCGTCGTGAGAGGTCTTTCGCTGAAGGCTCACTAGGTTCAATGCTTGCAAACGCCCCAATTGGACCACTTAACGCACGTAACATTGGCAACATTAAATGTTGCGTAATTTCTTCATCAGAAGCTTTTTCCTTTACAAGTTTTTGGTATTTATCGTCAATCAATTCATCAATGAAAAATTGGCTCGCATTTTTCATATTGATATTTGAACCGCGATATTTTTCAGCCATGCAACGTTCTACACGCGCTTCTTCTAACAATGAAGTTAAAGTCTTTACCTCTTCAGATCCTTTTAGCTTGAGAGAAAAATCGGTAAAAAGATACTTCGCTACCTCTTGATCAAGAAAACCTTGAACCGCATCAATCAGCGAATCTGGTGAATTGTCCGGAAGATATGGAAGGTTAATTCGCACAGGTTTGCCTGTCTTTGGATCCTTATGCACACCTGCCTCAATGCCTTCTTGTGTTACTGCAATATCAGAGTTAGTCAGTGCTTGGGTAACGACAACAATTGCTTGTCTTAAAATATGTATGCGCTCATTCATTGAAAAATCTCAATCTGAAAAAGTCATTATTGGATGTCTATATACAGACCTGACAGCATATTAACAAGTGCTTACTAATATTAAAAAGCATTATAAAAATATTTATTGAAAAATAAAGAGTGAAATTGGGGAGATTTTGAGTTTTAATAGAGGGTTTATTTTGACCGTGGCCAGCATCAAACCTTGGACACTAACCACAGAGAAGGGTCAAGTGAGGGATTTTTAATTATTTAGGTAGACTCATAAGACTATATAGCTAAGTTTAATAAACAAATTTTCGCCAAGTGCATTGTTAATCACAAGGAAATCACCGCATTCCTCATTTTTTCCTTTAATTACATTAATTTGATTTCCCTCAAAGATCAGTTCAGAACCCTGCTCTGCCAAGAAATCTGCTACGGTTTCAGGCGTAATAACTTCAACACTTTTCGACATTTTTTACTCCTATACTCTAACTATCATACTTTTTTGACAAATAATTGGCTTGAATGAGGCTTATACTTCCTCTTGGTATCAGTCGATACGTTGTCATTATAGTATGATTGTCTGCATCAGCTAACAAATTGCCTGTACTTAAAATGAGCATCTACTCACCTATAGTCTGACCATTAGTTTAACCCAAAAATAAGAAAATATTAATCAATGCTTACTTACTAAATTTTTCCGTTAATTGTGACCGATGTCATGTTATCCAATCCTATACAAATCTGTACTTTTCTTGAACTTGGGTAAATCAGCACTTACTGATATACTTTACCTAAACCGCAAATATTTTAAGTCTATAATGTTGTATCGAGGATACATTCCGACATTATGACTTTATATCTATTAAGAATATTCTAAGGAAAACGTTACTATGAAATCAGCAGCTACTAACACCAAACGCAAACTAACTGTCGCCCAATATCTCGACGCTCAACTAAATGCATCGGATCTGAATCAGTCGCAATTGGCAGAGATTATGGGTATCAATCAAAACATGGTTAGCTTCATTGTTCGTGGTAAAAGCAAATTGCCTCTTGAACGTGTGCGCGCTATGGCTGAAGCTTTAAAAATCGATGCTAAAGACCTCTTCATGCGCTGCCTAGAGGAATACATGCCTCATCTGCTTGAAGAAATGGAAGCCATGATTGAGCAACCTCTTATTACTGATGCAGAATCGAATTTAATTAAACAAATTCGCGAAGCAAATGATGGCCATAATTTTGAGTTTTTCACTAACCCTAGACAGAAAGAAGCTTTTGATGCTTTCCTAGAAACACTTAAAGTCAACTAATCTGTTTTTATTCTTACTGCCCGATCAAGTTCGGGCTTTTTGCTATTCATACCCTTTAAATTACTGTTTTTAAATTTTTCTTTCATAACTCCTCCTAAACTTGAAAACGTTACAAAATCAAGATTGGTATAGATTACCAATTTAAATCAAACTTTGAAATACCACTCTTAATAGAAAAGTACGTATACGACAGGATATGACGCCCTGCCTTTTTGCACCCCCAAAAAATATAATAAAATGTATCTTTTATTACATTTTTTATTTTTCGACATGTGGTAGACTGTTTTTATATCCTTTCCGTTTTTGGAAAAATGTAATAAAAAATTATTTGGTCGATTTATGGCAAGAACAACAACTGGAAAAGCCCCATATGTGTCAGAAGATGATCTTGAGATTACTTTAGCCACTCAAACGGGCGTAAATGCATTACGGAACAAATGTGTTTTGTATTTCTCACACTTCCTTGGGCTTCGCGCTAAAGAATTATCAATGTTAAAGGTCGGCGATGTTTACGACGTGAAGAAGGGCAAGCTGAAGGATATTATTCGATTGCTCGGTAATATTACTAAAGGCAACCGCTACCGTGAGGTATTCCTAGTCAATCCAATCGCTAGATCACTGGTAGAAGAATACATAACAAAAGAAAGACCAAAGGATCCCGACGCACCTTTATTTTTATCGCAGAAGGGCGGTCCATTCTCACCAAATAGCATGGTGACCATGATTAATAACTGTTATAAGAAGGCTGGTATTCAAGCAACCAGCCATTCCGGTCGACGTTCCTTTGCCACAAGGCTAATAAGAAAGGGCGGTGATATTTATTCAATTCAACAATTGATGGGGCATAGCTCAATCCTGACCACGCAAAAATATTTTGCATCGGATCCGGAATTGCTCCGCCAAGTTGCTGAAAAGTTAAATTAAAATTTCAAAAATCTAGTTTTGTGCAGCAGGCTTTGGATTTCAAAGTCTGCATATAGATAGGTTGCAGTCTCACCATTATCTAGGTAGTCATCCATTCGCTGCTCAAAATCTTTTTGGTTATAGAATTTTAATTCATTAATATCAAAGTGGTTTTTATCAAATTCAACGGCAACGGCTTCGTTTTCATTCATGAGCTCCAGAACCTTATTGGCACCTTGAATGCCGCCAAGCATATCAATTTCACTCTTTGCTAATTTAAATTCCTGATCATCCAACTCATCAGCAATCTTGTTTGCTTCTTCTAATGTTTTGGCACTCGTTGCATCAAAGAACACAACTTCACCATTTGCATTCTGAATCCAAGTACCTATTTCAAAAGTTCCATCTTCTAATTGTCTGATTTGATTCTGCATTTTAAGCCTATGAATTTATATGTAAGCAATTAGAACTATTAAACATTTTGTTTTAGTTAAATACAATCTAATTTTTAAATTAATAATCTATATAGATTTCTATATAGATTTCTACATAGCAATGAATACAAGTTTATACATTGTTATCTAGCGCATTTACTATTACACTACGATTTTCGCCAACGTTTATGTTGAGGATTTAATGAAATTATTGATCGCCAATTCAAAAGGTGGCGTCGGCAAAACAACTACGGCTACCAATTTGGCTGCATGGATTGCCAATAATGAAAAACAAGACGTAGCTCTTGTCGACCTTGACGCCAATAAAAATTCGGTTAAATGGGGTATTTATCGTCAAGCCCAAACTTTCATAGAAAAGACCGGCTCAATCAAAACTTATCATTTGTTTGGTCAACCAGAAATTGACAAAGTCATTCCAAAAATTGAAAGTGAAACACCTAACGTAATTCTCGATTGCGGTGGTTATGACTCTTCTGGCTTCCGTGAAGCGCTGCTTTGTTCCGATGCCATTCTTATTCCAACTCGCCCTAACCAAGCTGACGTAGAATCAACTGGGGAAATTTTGGAATTAATTGAAGAAGCAAATAATATCCGTGTAAATGAAAGGGACCTCGATCCACTTCATGTCTACATCTATATCACTCAAGTCCCGACAAATGCACGTATCACAGCTTTAGACGATGCGCGTAATGCGTTTAAAGAAGTTGAAGATTTTGCAAAAGTTCTCGATTCCGTAAATTACGACCGTATTGCATATTCAAGAGCTTATGGCATGGGTCTGGGTGTTATTGAGTTAAATATTGGTGCCTCTAAGGCAGCAGAAGAAGTAAATGCATTGGCTGAGGAGTTGTTCAAATGAGTGGACGTGGTGGATTATCATTAGGCAAAGCTGCAAAAGTACAAGCTGAAAATTCAAATGCATCCGATTTTACAAAGAGTGCTCCAGTACAAACTGCCACAGCAACGCCAGAAGCTAATGAAAAACCTGTAGACCTTGATAAGCTTGATGAACTATCAGGATTAAGCAAACCTAAAGAGAAAAAGGACCGTGAAGCGCCTTGGCGTCAGGGCATTAATATTGCTCCTGAAGACTTGAAATTAATTCAACGTCCTTTTAACAACAATATTAGCCAAGAAATGTACCTTCGTTTGAACTGGCTTAAATCTATCAGCTCCATTGGCATGGGTTCTAACAAGACCACTTTTACAACCATGCTCAATGAAGCTTTAGAAGAATATACGGCTCGTCGAATCAAAAAACTCGGCGACAATTATGACGTCTGACCAAGAAATTCAAACCATTCGTCATAAATAATATTCTCGTATTTTAGGGCAAGCAGTTTGAAGTCAAAACCAAAGGCTTCAAACACAGCTTGCTCTAAATTTTTGAGCTTTTCATGCTCCTTTTCCTCATTTGATTCCCAAAATAAATAGTTTGTTTTGATACTCACAGGGCAATTTTTAATAATTTCTCTCGCTAGTTTTGAGTTTCTAGCTGCCACATTGGCTTGTCTAACTTCCAAGTTTGTCACTTCATCAAGGCTTAATCCTGATTCTAATGAGAACAACACAGCCTTTCTTTCAACTTCCTTCAGCTTCAATAAACCAGCAATTAGGTTGCTCACCGTAATGGAATGATCTTTTTTTAATTTAAATCGAGCAATTTTTACCGAGTTGATTTGGCGGTTATAAATAGCGTCGTTGATCTGACTAACCGCGTATTCAATTTCCTTATCAATTTGACTTTCTTCATTTTTAAACTTGAATTTAGCAATTACGGCGTTTAATTGATAATTTGTAATTCTTTCAATGTGAGTGGTCCATAATTTCGTAGTTGCCAAATCGCTATTTTTAAGTGCAGGCAAAACACCAGGAACAGATTTTAGTAGCATAAAAAAACTCCGAAATTATTGAAATTATCGGAGCATTCTATTTTAGGAAATTTTAATTGTTCATCAAAATGCTTAGGCTATTTTATCTAAATGTCCTGCACGGCGCACATGATCTAAAATCGGCTCTAAGGCATCTTCAATCGTTTCATCATTCTGGATCAACATATCGTACTGGTTGATTTCGTTTATCCAATGAGATTCGACCTGAATCATGACTTCTAAACGTTCCGCAAGTTTCTGATCTGCTCGAACAATTAAACGTTGTAGACGGCTTTTAATATCAGCGTCGACAAAAACCCCAAGATATTTAATTTCATTTGCTTTCAGATAACGCTTAATCTTCTTATATCCATTTGGGTCGACAATAATTATGGCATTTCGATCATCTGGCAAGGTTTTGAAATTATCAATCGTTACGCCATATTCATAATTACCATGTTTATTTGTCTCAAGGAACTGATCAGCCTTTTTCAGTGCATCAAACTCTGTTTGAGTAATAAAGTGGTAGTGCAAACCATCAACCTCACCTTCCCGTTTCGGCCGTGATGTTGTGGTAACAATACGATTAAACCCATATTTCTCGGTCAGCGCGTCAGCAATGGTTGTTTTGCCGCTGCACGTTGTTCCAGATAACAATACAAACATCGTCATACCTCATAAGAAGAGGCGGTAGAACCGCCCCAATTAATCCCGATCAATACACTTCCAACCTTGGAAACTTCCGCTTGAATAAGGGATGCAATCTGTAAATGCATAGTAATCATATTGGAAACCAATCTTACGCGATTTCTTCTGTGTAGATGAAGAAGAAACAGGCATCGGTTTAGCAGGCGTTGTAACAGGCTTCACAGAACGAATCGTACTAGGTTTTGTCACAGTCTTAACTGGACTAGAACGAAAACTTGTAGTGGTCGGAGCGCGTGTGGACGAGCTGCTGTAAGACCGCGCAAAAGATGTCGAAGGACGAGCTGAGGATACAGACGCTGCTCTCGCTACCACCGCTGCATTCGCTTTAGCTCCGCCAATGCAAAAATACCCGATAACTGTAAGAATAATGGCAAATCCAATAGTTGCGATAATTTCCCATTGTTCAGTAGAAGGACGTAAAGCTTTTTGACGATGTAGTTTTTTAGCTTTAGATAACATCAATATATACTCCATATTTATGCTGTCGCTGTATTGTCAATCACCACCGCTTCACTTTCTGCCAGCTTCTTGGCAGCTTCGATAGCGTTTTTGAATTGCTCTTCAATACGTTTTAAATCATCAGCTTCCGTTTTATCGATTCGATAGCAGTCCTCAACCATACGTGGCAAATACAACGAGTAATTCTGGTTACTGTTGGATGGGCGCATAATGGCATTTGAACGTACAGTGATAATTCGACCAATCCAGTCACTAGGGTTTGCATCAACTTCGCCACGCATTTTTTCATTCTTAATGGCGACATCCACAATGACTTGACCACATGCAGATTTACAATGCAAAGCTCCTGCTCGCCCTTGGTTCTTTGAACCCACCTTACCCGGATTAATGCTCACAACCTCCAGCTCACAATCCGCATCAAGTTTTAATTTAACTTGGTGTTTACTTGTACCGTCTCTCCAGTGACCTTCTGGATGCTTGATTACCAGTCCCTCTTTGCCCTGCATAAGTACATTAAAAAAGTGATCGTAAGTCTCGCCCAATGAGTGAACAACATGCGTATCAATAAGCCGCACATACTTAGGCTTAAACTTGGCCAGCATCGATTTAATCAGTGCAATACGACGTTTATATGCTGCTTCAAATTTTCCTTTTGACTTAACAGAACTAAGTGGAATGAAGTCCCAAATCATATAGATCGGTTTTTCATTTTCAGCGAATGAGCCACCCTTAGTGACCGAATTCAAGATGCCATTTCCAACCTTGCGTGGCAGGACGACACCATCACGCTCGACAAGTAGTTCGCCATGATATTGGACATCTTTGATCAGCATATCCATTTCCGCAGTAAGGTCGGAAAAATGCTCCATAGGTAACGGCGTGCCCTGACGTGAGGACAAGAAGAACTTATCTTCTAAATTGGTCCCGTTGGCAAACATGCCATCAGCTTTTTCTTGCAAATAAATGCCATCTTTCCACGGCCATGCCTTCAGCTTTACTTCACTAGGCAATGAACAGCGTTGGTATGGAAATACAGGAATCAAATCAGGCACGACTTTGTTGATCGTTGCATCACTAAAACCTGCACGTAAATCTTTTCTTAAAATTCGAATTAGAAGCTCGCCTGACTTCTCTGATAATTGAGCCAGTTGGCTACGCAGCGCTTCGCGCGCTGCATTGCCTGTTAGTTCACGGTTATTAAGCTTAGATAGGAACTCAAGGGTATCAACCTCATCAAACATTAATTCCCCTGTTCCTGCATCTTCTGCTTTTGGCAAAATTCCAAAGACAATAAACGGGTCATATGCCAAACGCAGAACTTCTCTGAACAACCCCTTTTCTGCTTCAAAATCCATGAGTAAAGCTAGTTTTTCATTTTTTGAGCTTTCAGATGCAATTTGGTTTAAAGCCTCTAGTAACTGATCGCTATTCATTGCTACACCTTATTACTGCTTTGCAAATGAAGGAATAAATGAATCTTTAAATGGGGAATCGCCTTCTTTGGATTTCAGCATTTCGCTTTTAGCGTTTTTAATCACTTCTCTAACATGGGCTTGATGAGCTTTAAATACTTCTTCGCCGAAATGCTCTTTTGCAGCTTGCAGAAAGACCGCTAGCCAATGATTGGTAAAATCACGAAGCATGTGACCTAGATCAAGCAAATATTCATCTTCTGATTTTTGAGCCAATAATTGTGCATATTCCTGAATTGATTCTGTGCCGGTATTCACGACTAATGCTGCTTGAACCTGTGCAACCACACCCATAATGGCTCTCATGTAAACTTCAAGCTGTTGTGGACCATTAACGTGAGCTTTTACAAACTCTTCGGTTAAATCCTGAATCTTGCGCATGTGATCAGGAAGCAAGGTCATGAAGCGTAATTCCTCGGCATCTACATTCGAGTCTTTTAATGCCTTGATTAAAGCTTCTAATAAATCTTCTGCGTTGCTCATAATTTTTCCTGTGTGTTTGCTTTGAAACGGTTAGCAATTTCTAAAAGCGATAATCCGCTCTCGATACTTGGTACAGTTAAGCTCTCACTCTCGATATATAAGTTAGCGCTTACTTTATTTTCTTGTTGCGATTCTACATGAACATCTTTGGTATTCAAACTATTTTTCTTTAGTTTAGTATTGATTGCATCACTTAATGAATAATTACCCTTTGAATTAACTGGAATTTCTTTTTCTGGTTTTTCACCATTAATATTAGTAAGTTCTAACTTATAATCAAATTTAGAAGAAATAGAAATTCCTTGTTTAGCCAGCCGCTTCCCAACTTGTTTTCGCATTTCTGAACGATCAATGTAATAGAGAGGCTTACCTGCCTCAATTTCACGTTCACGCATTTCGGCAGCTTCACAGTGATGTCTATGGATAGCGACTACACAAACTGCATCCACCTCGCGTTCATTTCCCTCCTGAACATTATGGATGCGCTTTAGGCATGCGGCATAATTAGGACGGTTGCCAGTATGAGGGCAAAAATCGCAGTAATAGGCATTTGTTCCGCTTCTGGATAATTCCAAATCGAGTTCAGGAAGAGTTTTAGTTACCATGATCCTTGTACTCCTTTATAGGCAGCATACTCATCTGTATCAAGAATTAATTCGCTCAGTTCGCTTCTGATAGGTCCAAAATAATTTTGAAAAATTGACTTGATCTCAGCTTCTCGCCCTTTGTCAAAAATATTGGATGCTTCGCGACCGAAAATTGATTGAGCATATTCAATTGGATTAATCGAATCCGAATTGGTAGACAATTCATCAACTAGATTACGTACAGCAGCCTTACTTAAATTCTTTACCCTTTCTGCTACTGTTGAGTAAGAAAGTCCTCCGTATTTTTCAAGAATTTCGACCGTTCGGTGATAACCGCCCTTGTTATCATGGTAATCAACAGCCTTGATCGCCAAGCCTAATACTTCATCTTGAGTATGCTTGTGGACAGCAAAATATTCTGTCAGCTCCAAAACCTTTTCATTCGTTGTGGTCTTTGTCACCATAAACCGACAATGTGGAACCCCAATAATTACTCTGTTCATTACCATGACCCCAAAACTTCACCATAAAATTCTTGTCGTTGTGCCATGAGCTGAGCCGCTTTACGCTCTTCCTCTTCTTGTTTTCGTTGCCGTTCTTCCTCTGTTTCATATCTGAATGTAAATTTGTACATGTCATCAACTGGAATCCCGAACGTTTGGGACAAGGTTTCTAAATATTGTTCAAAACCCTTTTCGGTAATCGCTGATGCGAAAGGCGCTCTAATGGCATTAATCGGAGAGTCGAGAGTCAAGTAAGTAATAAAATCATGGAAATTATCAAATTCATGCAGGATTTCGCTTTCACGTAAATCGCTATATTCACCTGCTTTACCTTTCGCTTTTAGTGTTTTATTAAATTCGGTATCAAGTGTTTCACCCTTACCTTCTGAATGGTGTTTGACTTGAGCCGTTTGATTTACCGCTGAGCCATAAATTTTGAATAATTGCGTGTTGCGTTTAGCTCCGTCCTGTACAGATAACAAGAACATCGAATAATATTTTGTCCCACTCGTATGCAATGAGTAGGCACTTCTGACCACAATTTTTAAACTCATAGTAAAAGCACCTTGAAAACTTCAACAATATTTTAAAAACAATGATTTGGAATCAAATACGATTCAGACTTTACCCATATACTTAATGCGTAAACTTACTGCGCTAATTGGCGTAATTGGTATCGCTTTTCGATACGCTGTGCGAACGATTTCAGGGTCGACTTCATTGGGGTCACATCCAGCAGGCAACGTGGCCAACCTTGCCTTTATGCCAAAGCTATTTATCTTTAAACATGCATCGATCGCAGACAGAATTGCGGCAGGCTCTCCATCCCACATAATTGTCACGCACTCCAATCCCTCATCTTTGAGCTTTAGTAATTCAGCCATTTGCGATTCATCACCACCTACCGAAAGATGCTTACCAAATGACGCGACAACTCCAACTTTGCAAAGGAACTCGTCTTCCTTGAAGGCTTGATATATCGCCATAGCGTCAAAAGCGCCCTCTCCCATGACGATTTCAACGTAACCTAGGGCATTATGGCCGTTATATAGGTAAGTGCCCGTAGACGCGAAACCAGGAGGAAATAGATACTTCTTTTCAGCCTTTCCTGTAATATCCCGACCCTGAAAAGACACAAGCTTGCCTTCAAGGTCCCTGACAGGAATGATGATTCTCATGCTGTAGTTTTGGTATTGCTTTTCACCCGTTGGACCTATGTATGCAAACCAACCCTTTTGACAGAATTTCAGTCCAAATTCACGACACGTATCGAGCGTTATATTTCGATCTTTCAGGTACTTTAGGTTCTGACCCATGATCGGCAAGTCATAGGCTTTTGGAAGCTTTAGATCGCCAATTTTGGTTTGTGTGGGTTCACTTTTGCGCTTTGGCTGCCAGCCCTGCTCCTGAGCAATTGCTTTAACATGCTCGACAATCTCTTTATTGCTTAGGCTATTACCACCTATACCAGCCTTAATAAACTTCCATTTCGAGAATTTGGTTTCGCAATCACCATGAAAGCAGTTACCCAAACCCGTATCCTGATTCAGATAGACTTTCCAGCTTGAGTTACCACATACCGGACATTCCTTAACATTCAACTGGATTCCGTTTTTTCCGCGAGTTACTTTGTATTCAAACCCTTCGCGGTTAAGCCAATACTCCATATCAATGCGGTCTAATATCTCCGCTAAACTTTCTTGATCTCTCATATTGCAAAATCGCATTAGATAAAATTAGCGCTTATTTATACTAGCACAAAGTTATAAATAAGCGCTTACTATAATAATGGGTTAAATTTATTCGACGCTAATCACTTCTTCCAAGAACCTCATCATGGACACATTCTGCTTAATCACCACAGTAACCCCCATCTCTTGGTTACGAGAAGCTGCAAAGTACAATCGAGCCTGACCTTTCGCTCTCTCTTCCTCTGTAATGTTGATGGAGATTGCAACGTCAGCGGTCCTGATTTTGTTAAAGTCCTCAGCTACGTGCTCTGCCTTGGCTACCGTTGACTTAAAGCCCTCACGGTTGGTCTGAGTAGCTGTCAGTAACGCCACATTCTCTTCAAAAGCAATCGCGCGTAAATCAACATAGATAGCTCTTGAGTTCTCTTTTGGGTCATTTGTACGAATATCTGGACGCATCAAATCTGCATAGTCCACAATGATCATATCGAACTTGATTGGCGGTCTTATCGTTCCATCAGGGTTCCGCCCAGGATTCTTATACCTATCAATTAACGCTCTTAGCTGTGACGGAGAAAATGTACCGGAACCAAATTCATGAATAATAAATTTGCCCGCCGTCTTGGCTACCGTCTCGACCGCAGTTGCAACACTTGCAGCCTTCGACGCCAATTCTTTCATGATCACTTTTGAAATAGAGGCATCTAAACGGTCTGCAATAATGTCTTTACCAACTTCTAGCGTTACATATAGAACGTTGTATTTAGCAAAGCTTGCGATACGGCCAAAGTGAATAAGCGCTTGCGTCTTACCTGCTTTTGCACCGCCCATTAATAGAGACAGCTCCTTGCGTCCCCAACCTCTGTGATAGAGCAGATCATCAAGTTCTTTACAGCCAGTAGTAATGCCTGTCGGAGGTACTTTGCCTGTCAGCTTCTCGATACGTGCCAGCTTACGATTCAACGCCTGAGCGAAGAAGTCATAACCAACACCCTCTTCATTCAATCCGACCGCAATAGCTTCCTTGATACGCGCTTCAATCTTGGCGTAATTACCTGCCTCAAGATCAGGAACAGAATTAACAATCGCATTGGATACCGCCTGTTTTCGCGCGAACTCAACAACCTTTTCTTCAACGAAAGCCTTGTCAGTGACATAGATGCCAATTAATTTCTTCCTTGCTTCCACAATTGCCGCTAATGTTTCTCGCTTATAAACTTTAGAAGCAGCTTTATCCTTGATAATTTGGACAACAGAAGCGGGATCAGGAGAACATCCATATTTATTGAAGTGTTGGAGCGCAATATCGACCAGACATGCTTCACCCTGATTTTCGAAAAATTCTGGCTTCAGAATATGGGCGGCTCTTCTAAGAAACTCATCATCACGTAAAGTTAAAGCCGCAATTTTTGATTGAAACTCATCGTCGTAATCAAACTTTTCTTCGGTGAAGCCTTCGAGTTCTTTATCAACGACCTCTTCTTCATGAATTTCGGCCACAGCAGTAGACATATAAGATAATCCTTATAGAAAATAGATGGCTTACGTTTAAGATTTAGATTTCGACTTTCTCTCTAGCTCATCAACTAGGTCTTCAATCCCCTTAGTTGGTGAGAACTCGGAAATTTGGTGTTTAAAAAGAACACGCGCACGATAACGACCGTTTTTATCACCATTCAAATAACAACGAAGCGAGATCGTTTCTGCATCCGCAGCACGGATGTATCCACGTACAACTTCGCCGTCTGTTTTAATGACTACAATTTCCTGTTCTTGCTCTTGCAGCTTACGAACAAACTTCATGTAGCCCATTTCTTCAATTTCGCATTCGTTCGCTGGCAGCCTACGCCCATACGTTTTACGCGGCTGAAATTGAAGTTTTTGCTTTTCTTCCGTATTTAAGTAAATAGACTCCTTTGAAATTGGAGCGCTATTGCCGAACTTGTTTTGTATCGCAAGTTCTTTCTGCCATTCGCTCATTAAAACCTCGAAACATTAGTAATTACTATAAAAACGATATTATCAAATTATAGTAAGCGCTTATTAATATTTTAAGAGAAAAAAGCATTAAATACTGGATTTAATAGCTTGGTTGATGATTGAAATATCAAAAGACTCTAAAGCTTTTTCAATTCGAAGCGCATCATAGCGATAAATGCATGTCCCTAATGCGTAATGCTGCACTTGACGCATCCGCACCTGCTTAACAATAAAATCTTCATAATCAACTTGCATTGGACTGTTATGAAAAAGTGTAGCGGTAAAATATGGACTTTTAGCGATCTGGAGCGAAGCTTCACAATAAGACTCCCACTCATGGAAGACTTCAATTAACAGTTCTTCTTTTTTTAGTTGAGCAGGTCTAGGTGGCAAAGGTCTACCATTCGCAATCACCTTAACGCATTTATCAAATGCGGTTTTTAAATAGAAGTCATAACGCATTCCCAAAGCATCAACCGCCTGTCTGAGTCGCCAAAATGACAAGGCCTCACGACTGAGTAAGAAATCTCGCTCCTTAATGGGTTTAACGAATTCGGCCGCCTTATGATCAATAGCTTTTCTATAAAAGTTTCGATATTCATTTTTGAAAAGCCGAAAGAAGGTAAGCGTCCGCTGAACACACCTTCTGAATTCATCCTATAAGCCTTAATTTAGTCCACACTTAAAAACAAGTGGGGACTAAAATTTATGACTACAAATCACCAGACATCCATCGCATCTCTTGCGAAAAAACGAAGAACATACAGTGCTGAATTTAAACAGCAGATCGTTCAGGCTTGTAAAGCACCGGACGTTTCAATTGCTTCGGTCGCTTTGCAACATGGATTGAATACAAATCTTGTATCCAAATGGATTCGCTTAATTGATGCTAAGCCAGGGAATGATCGCTCACCACTACCGAATAAACCTGCATTTATTGCCTTATCTTGCTCTGCACCATTAGATCCTACTCCTACTGACATGTTAAAGGTTCAAATTACTTTACCCCACTCAAAAGCAGAAATTGGCTTGAAATGGCAAGTATCAGAAATATCTGCTTTAGCAGAATTACTCAAGGCACTTGCAACATGATCCGCATTGATGAAATCTGGCTTTCTACCCAACCTCTGGATATGCGAGCAGGGATGGATATTGTCATGGCTCAGGTGGTGAGAGCCTTTGGCTACATCAAACCGCATTGTGCTTACCTGTTCTGTAATAAACGTGGCCATCGCATGAAAGTGCTGGTACATGATGGACTGGGCATCTGGCTGTGTGCCCGGCGGCTGGAACAGGGAAAATTCCACTGGGCGCAGGTTCACCAGGGTGAAAGCATGGCGATAAGTCCGGAACAGTTACAGGCACTGATCCAGGGTTTACCTTGGCAGCGCATTGGACGACAGCAGGTGGTGACGATGCTTTAAACCAGACTGTTCCATTCTGCTATTCTCCAAACGTTCTATTTCATTCTTCTCATGACCTCAGGCATACTGCGGTCATGAATACGCTGCCTGACTTAAGCCAACTGACCCATGAACAACTGCTGGAATTCACCAGACAGTTGGCAATGCAGCATCAGTCTCTGGCAGAATCAAATCAAGAGTTAGAAAAATCAAACCAGCAATTGGATGCCAAAGTTCAACATCTTTCTATTCTCACTCAAAAATACGAGCATGAACTGGCGCTGTTTAAAAAGCACAAATTCGCCCAAAAGAATGAACACTTAACGGCAAAACAAATCCATCTGTGGGATGAAGCGGTTGAAGAAGATATTGCCGCGGTTGATCTAGAACTGGAGCGGCTGAATGCAGATAAAACCGATGCAGTGACACACAAAGCCACAGTCAATAAACCTAAACGTCGACCACTGCCAGATCATCTACACACCATCCGTATTGAGCATGAACCTGCATCAACCCAATGTGCTTGTGGATGCCAACTCCGGCGTATCGGCGAAGATGTCAGTGAAAAACTGCATTTCAGACCGGCACAGTTCTATAAGGAACAGCATATCCGTGGCAAATGGGTCTGTGATCAGTGCGACACCCTGACTCAGCAAGCGATGCCAGCCTATGTGATTGATAAAGGCATTGCTTCACCTGAACTGCTCAGCCATGTGTTGGTATCGAAGTATGCCGATCATTTACCGCTGTACCGTCAGCGCCTGATCTATCAGCGGGCGGGCATTGATCTGTCCAGATCCACGTTATCTGACTGGATTGGTCGCTGCGGTGTGGAACTGGAACCTCTGGCCAATGCCTTAAAACAGGTGGTGCTGCAACAGCGGGTGATCCATGCCGATGAAACGCCGGTCACCATTATGCGGATGGGTGAGAATGAGAAAAAACCGAAGAAAGGTTATGTCTGGGCCTATGCCACCACACAGTACAATCCAGTTCAAGCGGTGATCTATGACTTTCAGGATAGCCGTTCAGGTCAGCATGCAGAAGAGTTCCTGAATGGCTGGCAGGGCCATCTGGTCTGTGATGATTACAGTGGTTATAAAGCACGCTTTAAATCAGGCGATGTCATTGAGGTGGGCTGCATGGCACATGCACGTCGTAAATTTCATGAACTGCATGTGACCGGGAAAAGTCAGATCGCTGAACAGGCATTAGTGCTGATTCAGAAACTGTATGCCATAGAAGCAGAACTCAGGAAAAAGACCGATAGTACAGCAGAACACCGCCGCGAATACCGACAACAGTACAGCCAACCGGTGAGGCAACAACTGTATGAATGGCTCAACCAACATGATCTGACGGTGCCATCGAGTTCTCCAACCGCCAAGGCGATCAATTACAGTCTGAAGCGTTGGCCAGCCTTAAGCCGCTATCTGGATGATGGCAATCTACCCATTGACAATAACTGGGCAGAGAACTCAATGCGTCCCTGGGCATTGGGCCGTAAGAACTGGTTGTTTGCAGGTTCGCTGCGCAGTGGACAGCGAGCGGCAAATATCATGACTTTAATCCAGTCAGCAAAGCTGAATGGCTTGGATCCGTATGCCTATTTAAGTGATGTGCTGAAAAAGCTACCGACACATAAAGTGACCCAGATTGAAGAGTTACTGCCACACTGCTGGAAACCTAAATCGAATTAAAAAATTGGTATGGGATTCAGCGGACGCTTACGAAAGAAGTAATAAGTGGCTTGCATGGGATGCATCAGCCTATAGTCAAACCACTTGGTTGTCATTAACTACGTTTCTAGCTTCCGCTCTTTCTTGGGAATGTACTGAATGGTGAGAATTTCGTAATGTTCTAAATCAAGGTCATTGCCATAAAAGTGACCCGCCCAATCTAAATACTTGGGTATTTGTTTTTCAACTTGGGACATCCGATCGTTTCCGAATAATTAATATAAAAACTTAAATATTATAGAAAGTATTATTTAATTATTCGTTAGCACTTCAAAAACCCAAGTTTTCGGAAAAGACCCAAGTACCGGAATGTTTAAGCCGGTCTTTTAGAGTTATAAAGTTCAATTAATGCGTGTTGTAGAGTTACGCCTTTAATCTGGGCATATTCGCGGACGTATTCCTTGGTTACGCCCTCATCCAGCTTTAATAGTGCCTCATACAGTCGTTTTATGCCATTTAATTCAAATTCATCCTTTTCTTCTACTGGCTTTTCAATAGCAGACTTATAAACGCCAGATTCAACGATAAATTCTTTTAATGGGTTCTCTTTGTTAAGGTCCTCTTCGCTGAGATCACTACCCAAAAACTCTTGGGTCGATACTTTTGGAAGCCTAATGTTTTCTAAAGGAGCGCCTGTCTTTTTAGCTGAATCGGAAGAAGGCTTGCTGTCATGGATTTCTTTCGCTTCGCCTTCAATGAAGTTATCGGTTTTTAAACTTACTTCAAAATAAATGCCCGTGATATTACGTCCTGTCTTGATTTTCTTTTCAGTAATAAACAGGTCAGTAAAACTATTAATCTGATCAATTGCCGGCTTCAATACACGTTTATTGAAGTTGGTCATATCCGTACTTTCGGGATTTTTCTTGTCTCTATACTCATGAGGAAGAAGGCCCATCTTGGCACGGAAGTCCTCAAAGTCATAAACAGGAGTTTTTCGTATATCCGAATTTTTCCAACTAGCGACCAACTCATACAGACGGATGCCATATTTACTGGTCACATCGCGTAAATTGTCGATGGCATATTTGGTAAAGGTTCCTTCTAGCTTGGTTACTAGAGGAATCACATCAGGAGCTAGGGTGATCGTTAATAATGCATCATCCTTAACGTATGAAACTCGTGATACCCAACGTGACCGAACCACCTCAATCTTGCCATTTCGCATTGTGGTGTAAGAAAAACGTCTTTCAAATAAGGTATCTTCGGCTTCCTTCAGTGTTTTATATGCCGCGCTCACTGTTGTATTAAATTTTTGGGCATATAAGGAAGCCGGAATCTCGATAATCGTTTCGGCAGTCAGATCTGCATTCTTGTTTCTGGAAACTAAAATGGCGAGTAGAATTATTCTTTGCTCAGCAGTGTCCAAAGCGTAGCTTGCATTAATCAATGCATTCGCTTTATAAACATCTGAATTCCTAATAAGTTCTGCCATATATTCCGTTTCAGAAAGGTTTTATTGGTTTTCGTAAAAGGTACATGATTAGATAATGTTTGTAAATCTAGTTAATCAGTCAGAATTGAGCGGATTTATATTTAAGGATTTTGACCAAAACATGACAATGTAATGACATTACCGGAGTTTTTGTACCTTTATAGGCATTCCTTCGGAATTTTTGTACCGTTATCGCCTGTTTTGAACGGAAAAAATGTACCGTTATCACTCCCCTATCGGAGTTTTTGTACCGTTATGATGATTTTGGCTATTAGTTTAGCGGAGAAAATGTACCTTTATAGGGGTGTAAACGGAGAAAATGTACCGAAATCCTTTTATGTATTCTTTAAGTTAATGGAAAAATGGCTTTAAAAGGTACTTATTCGGAGTTTTTGTACCTTTATAGGACTTCTAACGGAGAAAATGTACCGTTAAAGGCGATTTAACGGAGTTTTTGTACCTTTTAAACTATTGAAAATACAGGACAGAATTTTTGTACCGTTAAAAAGGAATATTTGTACCGTAATTAAAACTTTTTGTACCGTTAAAACGGAGTATTTGTACCGCTCAAACGGAGTTTTTGTACCTTAATAGGCTTTGAAAGTATTTGATAGCAATCGTTTCAGAGCTTCTAAAAGAAAAAAAGAAAAGATTTTAAATTCAAATAGGTTTTAAGTTATCCACAACGGAATTTTTGTACTGTTATTATTAGAACTCTTGTAATTCAAAGCATAGAGCGTTTTTAAAAAAAAGAGTTCACAGGAAGAAGTAAAATTGGGTTTAGTTTTAAATTCAAATTAAGATTTGTTTTGAAGATAAGAGTACATAAGGATAATGCATGTTGTTAAAAACATTATTCCCCCTACCAGATGCCAAAGAAATGAAATCATTGTTCTATCGGCTCATCATAGGTGCACACTGTAAACAGACAGTGACATGGATATTGTTTTGAATTGTTGAAGCTGTACATCCTGAAAACAGGATGCACAGCATTAATGTACCGAAATGCTTCATGATAAGAATAATTTCTTTTCAGCAGCACGGCGGTTAACTAATCCATTAATACGTTTGCCATTGTCAAAAATCCAACGATCAAACTGATTTGCAGCAGCAATATAGTTCCCTTGGTTAAGGACAGCCAACATTGTACTTTTGACAAATGCAGTTTCACCTACGTTGTAAACAAACGAAGCAAGCGCATCAAATTGATTTTGAGTTACCTTGACCTTCACATACTTATCAAGACAAGCATCAACCCACTTACAATCGTTTTTAAGCCATTCTTCTGCTTGAACACGAGTACAAGTATCACCCATTTTTACAGGTTGGCCGTTTGGATATTTGATTGTGCCGAAGCCAATAGTCGGGACGCTACCAGTATCCAGATATGCCGTATTCCTGAAACCTTCAAATCCACGTATAAGTTCATATCCTTTTTCGGAAATATCCCATTGCCCTGTAACGCCAGATTCAAGTTTGTAACCAATGAGTTTGGCGAAAGTTTCTAATCCCGCCTTCTCGATAATCTCGTCACCAGCAGTTACTTGTTCCTGAGTTAATCTGCCTCCTGACATCGCCCGAAGCCAAGAATAAGTTTGCGCAATCTGAGCCATTTGCACTGATGCAAGTGCGGATACCATGCTACTCATTAATCTTTAAACTCCTTCAGGTCGTTTTTAATATCAGTTGCAACTTCGAAAATGTCGGAATCCTCCTTCTTTTCGATATAGTTGAAAATCCAACGGACAATAGCCCACCCCGGCAAACCACATGTGAAGAAGAAACCGCCAAGCGCGATCATTCCCCATACGTCTGTTGCCCAAGCATGAAGGTTAAATTTGATGATGATGAAAGAGCCGCCAGCCAAGCTTGAAATTACTGTGGTAATCAAGCCAACTCCCCACTCTCTCGGAGATCTCGGCATCCGCATCATGAGCACTACAGCCGCAACTGCCATCACACAGATTGCGACTACGATAGTCATGCCAAATGCCTTCCAAGCAGCGAATCCACCGATAGTAGTTGATACTGGTTCGGTCATGATTTTCTCGCCTTAGATTAGTTGAGAAAATATAACATTTTTACTATATTTTATAAATAAGCACTTACTAATAATTTATGAGTGTGTAAAAATTATCGTTGTTCAATTTTTAGGATGTTTACTATGGCATTAAAGCAGATCCTACCTCGATCAATCTCTTTAATCGTAATCTTGCCGTTCTGATCATCATTCTGCTTTTCGAACAGTTTCCATTCCGTTTTCGTCCATAAGCGGAAGCGGTGAATCGCCTTGCCTGTTGAATTTAGTGGGTCCTCATCGTCGCGAACCACTTCATGAATCAGCATCCAGTTTAATTTGCCGTGATCATCAAACGAATAATCCAGCATTTGAAGCGGAGTGATGATGTAGGCGTAAGCAGATAGCCCAGCTTCCTTTTCTTCCCGTTTGTTTAAGGGTCTTTGATCTTCTGGTACCGCATCCATATCAATAACTACCCCAATACGACCGTAAATTGAGGTTTTCTTACTGATCTGGCGAACGAAATCATTAATCGTTAAGCCGCTCTTGGTGCAGTTTTTCCAAAACTTCACCACGTCGGCAGGAGCATCTACCTTATTGCGGGTGATTTCCTGCTTGAATAAATATTTATTAATTAAATCTACAACTTCGCGGGTATGGTTGAAACGATAAGCGCGTGAGATACGATCCTTGAATTCGGCATCACCCTCTTTGATGTATTTGAAGATATGATGATTAAACCATTCTCTGCCACCGCTATAGGTGTCATCCATAAACATCCAGTGTTTGGACATGGCTTCATATAGTGGATGACGACGTGATACTAAACGTACAAGAGGGTCATTCGCTTCTTCTGAGGAAGCGGTCGAACTTATTGCATGTCGGTCGTATGAGGATAGTTCGGTTGTCATCTTATCGCCTTCAAAATATTAGTAAGCGCTTACTAATAATATAGGTTAAATTGAAACGCCTTTAATTTCAATCTTACGAAGTGGGAATTGGTGCTCGATTGCATATCCAATGGCATCGGCACTGTGTTCTACACCACCTGATTTATCAACATCACGTCCACCTGGTTTGTAGATGGTCTGTTCAAATGAATTGATCAAATGCTTACATTTTTCATCAACCCTTAATGCAACTGTTCCATCCGCAGTTCTCAACATGCGGTTAACTGCATTTACCCTGTCGGCAATTGCAGGGTGCTTTCTTCTGTAAAGAATTTTCTTAAATCCCTTCTCGCGCATGATGTCCAAGTCGGACTCACCACGAGCATGTTGGCGTTGACCGCCAGCAGGATCGGGGAAAATGACAATCTGTTTCATATACCGCCAGTATTTCCGTTCAATCTCTTCACAAATCTCTTCCGTGTTAGAGCCGAACTGGACAATCTCATCAACCACCCAAACTTCGCCATTTGGTTGCGGCTGCATGATGACGGTACTCATTGGGTCGATGTTAAAGTCCATGCCGATCCAGATTGGCAGTTTTGGATCAAAAGGATATTTCCCGACATGTTCCTTACGATCAAACGGGTAATAAACACGTCCAGACATGGTTTCGAAGGAAGCCAAAAATTCCTGCTTGAATGATTTCTCATCCATATCGGCTCTAGCCGCTTCAATTTCCGATTCAGGAATAAATGGAGATGTAATGGTTGGGAACTGCCATGACTGCCATTGGCCAGCTTCGACCTTTTTCGGGTCTTGTCCCTGCATATAGACGGTATATAACTGGTTATATGCTTTAGGTGTGCCGATAAAGATGGCATGACCACCTGTAGAGGCAAGGGTAGGACGCAAACATTGTGTCCATGCCTCTTCGCTAATGTCTTGGAATTCGTCCAATACCAAGAAATCGATACCCACACCACGCAAAGAGTCTGGGTCATCAGCGCCTTTAAGTTCAATCAGGGTGCCATTAACAAGTTCAATAGATAGACTTGAATGGTTAATCTTAACTACCCACTTCCGAGGAATGGCTTCAATCAAATCCTTCCACATGATTTGTTTTGCCATTCGGTAAGTTGGCGCTACGTACCAGATTCTTTGTCTTGGCTTTCTACTTTTACTGATAATCAGAGTACGCGAAAGGCTGGTCTTACCCCATCGGCGACCAGCAACCACTACGCGAAATCGAGCATTTGAAAGATAGACTTCCATTTGCTTTGGATGCAATGAAAGCCGAACCTTATCTGCCATCTAAAACCATCATTCCCCTGAATCATTTGATGGCTCTAACATGTCCTCATCTTCAAAGTCGTAATTACCATTGTTGAAATCACGCTCTTTCAATTGTTGAACCTGATCGGCCGTCAATTCTTCAATTACCAATTCCGGAAGTTGAGTAGCATCTACAGCATCAGGCTTATCCAAACCTAAAACGGCGTACCGTTCTTGGCGGATCTTTGCCAAAACATTCGAAGCGATTTCTAGTGCTTTTAAATTTTGTTGAATCGCCGCATAGGCACCGCCCTTTGCCTTGGCAGTGACAATTTCATTCCAAGTCAGGCGAGCCAGGCCCGTCGCCATCTTGTAATGTTCTTCTTTGGTTTCCTTAATTCTTTGGCTATGTACGGTCCCTTCTGACAAAATATCTTCGGCGACCTGTTTGGAGATACGCTCGGAATGTTCCTTGGCCTTCTCCCCTTTCGTGATTTTCCGCTTCTTCATGTGAAGGGAAACAGAAGTTGCGCTTACCCCGACTTTCTTGGCTAAGTCCTCTAGTGTCACATCACCAGAAGCCCATAACGCCTCTGCTTCTGCCCAAGCACTTGCTGAAGGGTATCTGCGTTTGTTGGCTGTTTCTTCAGTCATGCAATCACCTAAAAAAAAGGCGCGTACCAGCTACTAAATGATATGCGCCCTCTAAAAAGTCAGACACGCACCATTTCAAACATGTCCGATGGCCTCTAGGATAAGCAAAATAAAACCAAAAGTAAATAATAAGCGCTTATTAATAATTTTATTTAAGAGTAATAAGCAAGCGCATACCAAAGCACGCAAGCTAGTGCTGTATTTTCACTTTCAAATGGTCTGGTTACGTAAAATTCAGAGCCAAGAATAAAGACTGCAACAAACTTGTCTTGAAGCTGTTCGGCTTTCTCTAAAGCTTTTTTAGAGCGTCTTTTGGAGGATTCATGGCTGGCTGGAAGGATGAGTGGATGTAAGTTTAATTTGTATAACTCCCTGAAAGTTATATTCTTATCCTCGCAATAGTCCGGACAGTGTGTATAGCCATCTTCCTTCCTGATTGCGAACTCTCCACAGATCGCCGTGTCATGGCCCAATAAAATATCAATTTCAGAATTTCCGACGATGCCTGGCTCAAAATCTTCGCCGATAAGAAAGATTTCCTGTACTTGGGACATTTGGGAGTTCCGCAGTTTTCCGAATATATTAATAATACAATAAAGTAAGCACTTATTAATAATATATTATTCGAAGAGTTGCGGAAAACCCAAATTACCCAAATGTCGGAATTAAACAAGGTCGGGCTGTTTTTTATGTTTAATGGCTTTACTCTCGGTATGGGCTTTATTGATTTCCACTAACTTGCGGTATTCAGTCAGGACGTTTCCAAAAATCTCATCAATGGTATAAGCCTCAAATTCACGCGAAGGCTCGTGTTCATGTAGGCTTTCCGCGAATTCCTGCCATATGTGAACACACTCATGGCAAAGCACGGTTAGTACCTCATTTTCGTCAGCGTCAAACATCCTCGGATAATAGATCGCGGCAATCAACTCGCCCGAATTGTTGGCGGCATAGAAAGTGATGGCTTTAAAATGGGACTGAAAATGCTCTTTAGCAATCTCGTAAAGCGCATGATGGCTTTCATCTTCCATAGCCAAGAATTGTTTTGGGTCTTGGACCAAAACATACCATAAGCGATTGTACGGAGTGCGGAACCAACTTGGCGAGGTTTTCTTAACGCTTTTTACCTTAGAAGATTTTTTCAATTTCCTCATCCTCATTTTCTACAAGTACCTGCCGTAGCGAAGGTACATAGGCGTTTAGTATTTCCTCGCCCAATGGCTTGATGCTGACGACCGTAAATCTACGCCCGTTTCTCACCACGTTTTGCCCGCTCTTCTCAATCAGGCCTCTTTTAATCAGAAAATTTAGGCTGCATGTAATGGCTTGTCGGGTGCAGGTGTAACTCACGGCGTCATGAAGCTGTTCGATTGAGAGCAAAGAACCGTCTGGATTTTTATCGCGAATCTTTGTCAGTAATTCGATCTGTTTTGGGGTTAGACCTAATTGCATTCGAATAAAAGCCCTCTTGATTTAATGAGTTCAACATTTAGGGGGTCGTCTGGTTTCTGACAGTCAAATGCCAAAATTGATACCCGTTTGGGAATCTCGTGCTCAGGATGTTTGGCTTTGTAGATCAAGTCAGGATTGGTATAGACCCCATATAACGGAGACGCAAAAACCAGTTGTTGAATGTTCTTTAGCAGCTTTTCGACAGGCATGCTCTCTACACGGCTAAAACCATTCAGCCGGTTATTGCCGGATTTTTCCAAAGAGCTGTATTGGTAATAGAACTTCCGCATTTCAGCGATGATCTTCTTTTTGATAGGTTCGGGTTTGGAGCTCAGCTCCTCCAGAATCCCCACAACATCTGTCGGATGCTTGGTTTCAAACCATTTCACAAAGAAGTCCACACCGCGTTGATAATTGGTCGCCTGCTTAGGCGGGGTGAACTTGATGCCTGCCCTTTCCGCGAATGGATTGAATTTCGACATCGAGCTTTGGAACTCGGTATGTTTTCTATCCACCATGCGCATCATTAAATTTTGGGCACGATACGCAATCCCGCAACCACGGTAGATGGTGTCCAGTACAAGTCGGCTATTGGTGCAGACATTTTCGTTTAGCCATTCAGCCCGACTTTTATTGATCAGGCGGGTATCCTTGCCGTTGACGTTTGGACGTAGATATTTGAACAAGTCATTACGACCCGAAAGCAACATTTTGGGAACAGCCAGAATCCCGACACCAATGGTCTTGCCATGCAGGGTTACTTTCCAGAACCTTGAACCGATCGGCAGCGTTTCTGCCTTGTAGTGCAATTCGTGCAGAAGGTCCCAGTCACTCTTGTCACCCGGCTCCACAATGATGTCCTTGAGCAATGACAGGTTGTGGTTTTGCTTAGGTGATTTACGAGTAACGAGAATATCTGGTGTATCGAGTAAAACCTTTTCCATACCTTTCTCAATCAAGTAAGGGCGTTAAACGCCCTTTGTTAAATCACTTCCCAAGCTTTCAAGACATCGAGTAGCGGTCGAACACCACTGTATCCCGATAAACGACCTACCTCTTTGCCATCTTCCTTGCAGATCAGGGTAGGCACTTGCGTTACGCCCGCTTCTTCAAACTGCTGTTTGATTTCAGGTTCGATATTGTTTGGATCAATGGTCAGCACATGGTATTCGGTTGCGCGACCTAGCATTTGTTTTTCCAGAATCGGCTTGATGGTCTTGCAAGGTGAGCAGACGGTTGAAGAATATAGGGTTAATGTGCGCTTGGTTTGCGCTGGTTCGCTCTCAGAACGCTCCACAACTTCTGCTTGAACGATTTGCTCTGCAACAGTTTCGGATGCTTCTGACGCGAATTCATGAGCATCTACAGTGTCTTTAGTTACAACTTTTTTTGATCGATTAGTCATACTTGTTTAAATCCTTCAGGTGCTTTGGTGATTACCACTTTTTCGCGGTATCGCTTATCAATGAAGAGGCTTGGGTTGAGGTCTTCAACCATGTCGTCATGCGTTGTGGCAACCAGTACGGTTGTTCCGAGTTTTCGGGCAATTTTCTGAATGTTGTACGCAACAACTTTGGCAACAGTTCGATCAAAAACGGCAAGAAATTCATCTGCAATCCAGACGTCCGCCTTGCTCTCAATCAGTTTTGCCAGTTTGAAGCGATAACGTTGGCCGTCCGAGAGGGCATCAAACTTGTTTAGCCAGATATAGGCATCAGTGATGCCGGCAATGGTGAGTACATCCAGAGCGTCTTTTAGTGTTTCGCCAATCTGGTCGACGATTGGACGGTCATCATGCTCAATGGCATTCAGGTCAGCGACTTTTAAGCCGCTTTGTTCCATTTGTTCCGCCAGCTTCCGTAGCAGGGTCGATTTACCGCCACCAGACTGACCAGTGATGTAAACGATGTCTCCCTGCTCGATTTCAATTGGCGTGTTATCGAAAACCACAAATTCCTTCGCATCTAAGCCCAACCCGAACGACTCGGCAATTTCCAGTACACGTTCGGTACGCTCAACTGACGTTTTGTATCGGACATCGATGTTATAAACAGCCATTAAGCGCTCTCCACCAATTTGCTGATATACGTTACGAAAGCGTCCTTCCCTTCTAGTCCAGTTGCATCTTCTGCAATGGCCATAAAGTAGTGAATGGAACGTGATTCTTTGCCCGATACTTCGCTGAACCCTAAAACCTTGTCGATTCGGATAGGTTTTTCGTTCGATTCCGATACTGCATTTGCCGTATGGCGCTGTTGCTCGGCTACCGCGCTGTCCAGATCATCAACAATCACATCGACGTTCATTTCGGAGAGGTCGGCTTGCATGAACTCCAGCTCCTTGCTGTCGAAGATGTCCTCAAGGAACTCGATGTTGATGGATTGCAGCTCCAGCTTGAGCAGGTCGGCATCAATGTCACCAATGGCAACTCGGTTATCGGCCAAGCGTGCAGCTTTCACCTGTTCTTCATTCAAGTCATCGCGGACCAGAACAGGTACTTCGATTAAACCTAACTTGATGGCTGCAAGACGGCGACCATGCCCCTTGATGATTACGCCATTTTTATCTACCACAATGGGTTGATCCCAACCGAAGCGGGCAATCGACTCGGCAATCTTGGCGACTTGTTCTTCACTGTGGATTTTGGCGTTGAGTTCGTAAGGCTTTACATCGTCAACAATCCACATTTGGATTTTTAGTTCGCTCATTCGGCCACCCGCGTATCGGTTTGCTCAATCAACTGCTTGTTGATCTGGTAGAACTTTTCGCGTTGCCGATCCCTGACGGTAGTTAATTCCCAAGGGAGCGCTACCCATCCGAAGCCACCTTCAGGTTCGATATAGAGACGACCTTCTACGTTGGCTTCTGCAATCTGCAATTCTGTTAGGTCGCATGTTGAAACGATGCGGTATCCATTGCAGAACTTCTTCAAAAACTTCAAGGCGCCGTCATCTACTTCGGGAACCGCCCCTTCATGTTCCTGTTCAGGCGTGTTGAAAGTGATAACTTCCTGAAACTCGCTCTCGAAATAGTCTGGCTTGAGGATGACCACCGTTCCATCTAGGTTTTTAGCGATGTAATCACCTGCCTCGGCTGTACCAATGCCGGGAATGACAAGGGAAAAGTCTTCATCGGTATTTCCCCCTACTCTGGCTACTGTTTTCATTTGGGTTGAGCAGTGAACCCCAAGCCAGAGTTCAATTTCGGAGCCGTTGTTTCCATTAAACTGGATTGCTTCAAGGTCTACAGGGTATTGGCCACCCCGTCGGTACATTCGAACCTGCCCTTTTTGAGATAAATCGGTCATTAGCCATCCCATCCTTCATATGGTTTCATTACTTGCTTCCCAAGAGATAAACCAAGGCATCCCCTGCATTCGTCAAGCTGTCGGATTCGGTAAAGCCCTGTGCCTTAATGGTCTTCTCGATGAGTTTGGTAATTGCGTCTACGTCCTCGATCGGAACCTTGAAACGCATGATTTGGTGAGTTTGAACTTTGGTTGTCTTGGGTAATTCAACTTCCTCTGATGGCGAATCGAGATCGCTTAGAGCGTCCAGCGCTATATTAGTGCTAGAGAAGATGTCGATTTCTTCACTTGACCAAGGCATTACATCGATCAATTCATCGATACCGCCAAGATCATGAAGAATTTCGTTGAGCTTAACGATGTCATCTTCGCCATAACGACCGTTGTCGATTAGACCGATCTCTTTTGCTCTGGCTTCGTCAATGCGCCCAAGGTTCATTACCGGCACAGTGAGTAGACCAAGACGTTTAGCAATCATTGCTCGGTGCTGACCGCCAATGATCTGTAAGCGGCCATCAAGAAGGGTACGAACGATAATTGGCTTAAACATACCGTGACGTTTAATACCTTCTTCGATTTTTCGCTCGTTTTCAGGTGATACGACGTTTGAATTCCAAGGATTAGGCCAAAGCTCTCCTGGGTCGATTTCTAAATATTCAACTGACATAGGAAACTACTTTGAAATATTAGTAAGTGCTTACTTATAATTTAAGCCAAATATTAAGCAAATGCAAAAGGTATTGAAATGGGAAAAGTTGTAACAATCGCTTATGACGCCGTAAATGCCATCCTACACAAGCCTCCTGTTGAGGCGAAACTTGAAGTACAGTCGGCGCTTAGTTATTTGGTGGATGGCGCCGAAGAAACTCTAGCGTTTAGACAGCACCGTTGGGATGGCAGATCGTCATTTTTTGACTTTGCCAAGTGCTCTTTTCCAGCAGGATTTGTAGTCCATGTTACGGATCGACTCAAGAAGGCAGGTTTTGAAGTAAAACTCGCACGAAAACCCCTCCCCGCTCCACTTGGACCTGCCCGACCAGTGGTAGATAGTTACGGATATGACCCTCGTTACGATTACCAGCCGGAAGTTATGGATCGTCTTGTACGTCATGGCCAGATTATCGCTCAAGTCGCTACTGGTGGCGGTAAATCACGCATTGCCATGTTGTGTCAGGCCCGAATTAACCGCCCTACCTTGTTTTTAACAACCCGTTCGATTCTGATGTATCAGATGAAAGATGCATTCGAAGCAAATGGCGTTGCATGTTCGGTCATTGGTGATGGCAGTTTTGGACAGGTGAATGAAAAAGGTCAGCTCTCCATCAAGAAAATGACGGTCGGAATGGTTCAAACCCTCGCCGCCAAGCTGGAAGAGACGACTTTAGAGAAGGAATTTCAGATCCTTTATGACAACGTAGTCAAAAAACACGAAAAAGAGATTTCGGACACTAAAAAACAGCTAATTAAGGTCGGTAAAGTCGAGTCCGAAATCAAAAAAGTGCTTCATAACCTTGCACTGCAACATGAAAAGGAGCTTCAGGACAAGGCACCTGCGATGCAAGCCAAGGCAGAAGCAAAATTCAAGGAAAAATCACTCGTTAGACAGCAAACCATCAAGCTTTTGGAGCTTTTTGAGTTCGTAATTCTCGAAGAAGCACATGAGGCAGGTGGAAATTCGTATTACGAGATCATGCGCCACTGTAAAAACGCCTATTACCGCTTGGCATTGACCGGAACGCCGTTCATGCGTGAAAGCCAAGAGTCAAATATGCGTTTGATGGCTTGTTCCGGACCGATTGCCATCAAGGTTACGGAAAAAATGCTGATTGATCGCGGAATCCTTGCTAAGCCTTACTTCAAAATCGTCGAATTGAAGAAAAAGCCAGCCAAATTACACTCTATTACCCCTTGGCAAGCTGCCTATCGCTTGGGAATCGTGCAAAACGAAGAGCGGAACAATGCCATCTGTATGGAAATTCTCAAAGCCCGTGAATATGGCATGACGGCGATGGTTCTCGTCCAGCATACCTCGCATGGCGACACCCTATTGAAGCTGTTTGACGATATAGGTATCAGAGCGAGATATATTCGCGGTGAAGATGATCAGGGAGAACGTAAATCTGCGCTCACCGAACTTGCCAATAAGGATATTGATGTACTGATTGGAACAACAATTCTTGATGTGGGTGTGGATGTCCCTGCTGTCGGGTTGATTATTCTTGCCGGTGGTGGGAAAGCGGAAGTTGCCTTACGCCAGCGTATTGGGCGCGGGTTACGTGCTAAGAAATTCGGTCCAAACGTTGCGTTTATTGTTGATTTCACAGACCAGCACAATTCAACGCTCAAATCTCACGCTAGACAGCGTTTACAGATCATCAGAGAAACACCCGGCTTTGGCGAGAATATCGTTGCGAATTTCGAGTTTGAAAAGCTCGGTTTCAAAAAAGCTGCATAGTGTTCTGGGCTTGTTCAATGTTTTGGGCAAGCCCGTTTTATTTTGTGGTATTTCAGCGTGATCAATGCAATAATAACTATAATATGCAAGTTTTAATTTTCATCAAATTTTAATTGGAGCAAATAATGGCAGCTACTAACTCTTCCAAATTTTATAAAGAAAAAGGTTTAGTTCGAACATCCATCACTTTGCGTCCAGAGACAATCCAGACCTTAGAAAATATGGCAAAACAGCATAAACTCACTCAAGGCGAGATTGTTGACGCTTTTGCACGTTTGCTTGAAAGTGGCAATCTGTCTGATCAGCTTTTCGGTGTGCATATTGAAGCCATTCGCGAAGAAAAGATTGCTGAAAAAGAGCGTAGGAAGGAATTGAAGAAAAAAGCGCTAGAGTTAATTAAATCTGGCCAAGTGCAGTAAGAAATGCCTCAAGTGATATATGGGGCATTAATTTATTCGGAATATCATAGGTAATTAAAAAGCTTAGCTCAATAAATTGTAGCCCAAATATTTTTTCAGCTTGTTCAATACGCGACAAAATATCTTTACTTGATCGGGAGTTAAATTAAGTTTGCCCAAAAGTAATCTAAAATTTCTACTATCGAGCTGGTTTGAAGCCCAAAGCAATGTAGCGGCTTTATTTTCGCCGAATTCGTAAAGACGATCTATTTTTTCGTTAATATAAGAATTATCTAAACCCTGTTCTTCCAGAATTTCGATAATGTGGTAAGCAACATAATTTAAATCATCCTTTGAAGCCATCTTTTCCCTCTTTACTTGGTCAAATAGCTTAAAGCTAATAAGAACTAACGAAATCGTTGAACTTAATAATTTCCTTATAAACGTTTCTCTTGCAACTGGCCATCGGGTCATAAGGCTTGGTCATATTCGGATTATTGCATGACATGTTGGCCACGATCGCATAGGTTCCCTTCCCATAAGGCTCCTTAGAAACCTTTACGATGATCTCGCCAGTGAACTCGCGCGGAGCGTATGTTTCGATTAATACGTTATTTGAACTTCTGATCTTGTAATCAGCGTATTTACTCACCCACAAATGAGCAGCTTCCATTTTCTTGTCACATTCTTCTTTGCTTGAGCACGTTGGTCGGGTCTTTGCAATCGCAGCCAGATATTCGTCCTTATTCATCTTTTTCATGATTGCCAGCTTTTGCCCAACATAAACAGTTGGTGGATCAGGGAGATCATTGTCTTCTGCCAGCTTTGCCCACGTGGTCCCGTTACGCTTGGCTATATCATTTAATGATTCGCTCGGTTTCACGGTGTACTCGGCGAACAGGCCCTCCCCTTCTGCCATTGCATTTGAACAAACTAAAATCAAAGTAGCCAAAAAAAATCTTTTCATATTGATCCTTAAATATTATTAGAAAGTCGTCCTGAAAAGAATAATGGACATGGCGTACTGGGACAAGGATAAGTGTATGGATTTAAGCGGCGCAAGGGTAAAGTATTTGTTATATAGGCCTGGTGGTGAAAGGGTGTTTGGAAAATGGTCGCGATTGACACAGGCTATGCACCCGACACATTCGCATTTTTTCTAGGACTTCGATATTAATATATAAAGAAATATAGTAATCACTTACTATATTTCTTTATCTTTGCATGTTCACTTATTACGCTTGTTATCTTGTCTCATAATTAACACAGCGATTAATAGTTTATGTTCGTTGCTAATCATGTTCTTACTCTCTATTAGAGTGATATTAGTAAGTGCTTACTAATATCACTGATTACTAAATTATGCGCTTGCTTGTTTTTCGCTTAACTCTTTCTTAATGTCATGCTGTACGCGCTCTAATTCTTGTTGTGTATTCTCTTTCATTTGCAAGAATGACAATACTGCTTCAATAAACTGAGAATTTTCATTGAACGTTATTTCACTGTCTTTTACAGACTTCACAACGTTACAGATATTAAGCGCTCTCAGTGTCATACGTGAGCTAGACGCTTGTGATGATGCTGTACTGTGCGCAGATAAATAATACTGTCTTACTTTCTTTTCATGCGACTGTGCGCGTATTTCAGTAGTGCAGCATAAACGACATTCATTAACCGTAAGTGAACCGTACTGTAATAAGTTTAGCAAGATTGACATTGTGTAACCGTCTAGCTTGCGTCTGTCGTTTTCAGCGATAGCTGTAATCGCTTGAAAGATTTTTCTAATGACTTTCACTTGTACAAAGTCAATGTGTGATTTATCAGTGTGAGCGATGATTGTTGCTAGATCTGATAAATCAAACTTAGCTTTTTGAAGCGTGTCTATTTTTGTAAGCATAGAGCGTGAGCATGCTTCTCTTAAGTCACTGAATAACGTGCTTGATATTTTTTGTTCTGTCTCAAGCTTGTTATTCATACGGTTTATGATCGCGTTTGCTATATCAAGCTGTACTGCTACTGCTTTGCTCGTTACTTTCTGCTGTCTTGCATACGCTTTTATCGTCTCTTGATCTATAACTATTGCATTACGTGCTTCATGAGCTGAAAAATTAACGTCTGCAAAGATGTTTAGAGTTTCTGTGTTTTTAACTTGTGCATTCATGATTTTTGACCTTTTGTTAGTAAGCTTTATTGCTTGATTAAATATTAGTGCAAATAAAAATTTGATGCAAGTTTTTATTTGATTGTTTGTTTTTTAGTGGAATAAAAATTCAATCGAAATTTTCATTAATAAAAAACTTGCACTAATAAATAAACTCCGCTATTCGCGTGCGTGCGCGTTTCATCTATATGCTTTATACAGACATTCTCTAGGCATGCATTGGGTTGTTTGCTGGCGGTTTTTCTTGAGGTTCAGGCGCGCACCCGGTAGTGATTAGAGTCCTAGGTCTGCCTTGGTTGTTAAAGATAAGAAGGTGGCATTCCAAGGAGCTGCTAGGCGCTCTTTGGTTATATAGATGCGTGGCGCTTGGTTATAAAAATAGGATGTCGGCCAAAGTTTTGATTTTTTTTGGTGGGCTGTTTTGGAATATTAGGATGAGCCTATGCCCATCCTACCGCTTCATTAAGATTTGAGTCATAGGCATGACCAGTCTCAATATCTATAAACATGAGATTGGTACGCTCGAAATCTTCCCGCTCATCTTCATAGGCGGTTTTCTCATCATAATTTACCGCAGCATCATAAATATCACCGACCGCTACACCAATGGCATCAATGATGCTTTGATCTATGGATGAAAGGTCGGCATCCGTTTCAATCCCATATTCGCTGCCGATATCATCACTGAGTTTATAGCGGGTAAATTTCGGTTCTACCTGTTTGCCCTGCAATAATGAAAGAATCACGACAAAACCGTTGTCTAGCCCAATCTTTTGCGCTTGGTTCGCTGATATAAAGCCCCATTGAGCTAATTTACCTTTACTTGCAAGGCGACGAATTTTAAGCATTTTCCGCTTAACCAGCATAATTACTCCTTGTTTATTTAGTTGAAGAAAATATTAGCAAGAAGAAATAGGTGTAACAAAATTTAGTTAATGTAAGTTTGCATTTCACTAATTCATGTATTTAGGAGGGGAAATTTAATTTTCAATATGCGCGCCCGCGAATTTTTATACCCAGCATAAAAAAAGCCCGACCTAGAGGATAGTCGGGCAAAGGAGGTTTTCAGACGCAGAGTTGTTGTAAGTTATGTTAATTCGATAGATTTGGAATTCTAAGGAAATGTTTTTAATTTTTCAAATTCCATATTCTATATTTTGGTATGCCCTTTTCTTACAGCGGAAACCACTAACGTTAAGGAACGCCCCCCCAAACCCCCCCATAGAATTTTGCCTCATAAATCTTGGAGAGAGTTTGGGGAGACGTAACCTAACCTAGCCAATTTCCACCACAAGAAAAGGAACTTTTCTTTACAGTGCAAACCACTGACACGGTATAAGCCACGACCCCCATCAAGCAAATCGCGTCGGGGAGAAAATCTCAACCCGAAACCCATTTGTCAGAAGTATAGTAAGCGCTCACTAGATTGTAAACCCCCTAGGCATGCCTGATTTATCCATTTTATGCCTTGGTATGCCGTGGTACAGCGTCAAAAAGCCAACTTTACGCTGGCAATGGAATAACTTTAAATTTTCGAACACCAATACCGCTAATTTCAATCATTAGCGCGTAATTCAGGATGAATAAATAACATGATTACTTATCCTCTTTCCAAAGACTGTTGTGATTCACATGTCTGCCCAAATCAATCAGCTTTTGCATATCCTCTATAGATAGACCGTGATAACGTGCAAATGCATCAACGCTTAAAAAGTCGTTGTAATACTGAATATAGAGGTCGTTAAGGCGTGTAGTGATTGCATTAACCATCTCGCTCATTAGCTCGTTTTGTTTTATAGGCATGACTGTAAAACTCTATGTGTACTTTGATGCATAACAGTGTATAGAGATAGAGCAGGAAACAAAGCTAGAAAACTAAAAATCCATTTATATAGCTGTGTAGATAGATTTCTATATTTCTACATAAGTGCCTAGGCATGCATATTGGAATATGGCGATGTGTGGCGATTGGTGCATTGCCTCAACCCTAGATAGAGAGGTGCAGGTATAATAGTGGTATGGGTGAAGCTGGAAGTGGAGCTGTTCGGCTTACCTATGTGCGCCGTGGTGTGCTTGGTTATAAAAATAAGAATGTCGCCCGAAGTTTTGATTTTTATATTTCCTGTTGGTCAAAGGAATGGCTAGGTAGACGATTGATTGAAACACACAATTCTTTGGCTCACTCCGTTCGCCTTTCTTTTGCCATCTTATCTTTCTACTACATGTGTATTATCCTCTATCTCTATCCTTATACCTGTGTCACTATCTACATATCTATATAGATAAATAATTAGCTATTTTCTTTATTACTGATCTATCTCTATCTACGCTTACCTATGCCTATCCGTATAGTATTATTGTTATCTATCTATATAGATTTCTACATTAATAGATAGTTATACATGCTTTTTATCTCTATCTGATTGGCTTTTTATATTGATAGTTTTCTACATTTCTATATAGATAGATTGCTTGTATATTTACTCGAACTATATATCTATATGGATTTCTATATTTCTATAAGTATTGGTGTATAAGTGTTTGCCAATATTTGTTTTTATCTCTATCACTTCTTATACGTTTGAGGATTTTATTAAGCCGCGCATCTATATCTCTACGCTTACCGAGACTTGGGTGTACTTGGGTATTCCGAGAGTTTTCGAATATATAAATATATCTTCTTAGAACATTCTTATATTACTTATTTTCGGAAATGTAGGCGCGGTTCACTTGGGTTTTTAGAGATTCTTCTCATGTATCTTTCAAACCGACATAAATGCTATCGTATTTCTTCACGGTTTCGCGTATTTCGCATTTTAGAACTTAAGATGATTGCTTTTATATCTTGCGCTTAAAGTTGCTTAAAACGCTCTAAAAAAGCGAAATAGAGTAGAGTTATAAAAACGATTAATTCACACCAAAATCAGCTTTAATTGCCTGAAGGAAAATGCCTAAGTATTAATTTGGAAAAATGCCTTAAAAATCAAATGCCTATAATTGAATTTCTGTGTTTGTTGTTGGCTTGTGGACTTATGTTGTTGATTAGCCTGATTTTTAACAAATTTTGCCTGTTTTTAAGCTATTTGGGGTTACTATAATGGGCATATGTCTTAAATGAGTCTCTAATACATGCTTACTGTATTTATTGTTTTAGTTGCCTTGTTTGTTATAGCACTAATGGTTAAGACGCATAACGAGAGAAATAAGGCGGCAAGATTAAGCCGACTTTCATTGAAAGCATCTGAGGCTTTGGTAAATGCATCTATGCATAAGATGAGACTTGCCTCAATGTCTCCAGAAGAGGCTTTTATTGAAACTCTAACCGATGAAGAACGTGAAATATATTTCAGCCTCACAACTGCACTTGAGAAATTAACTTTTAAGGTTGATATTGCAGGTAACAGAATTAAGAAACAAAGCAATGGCGTTAAACAGATCAACAAACTACTAAATGCTTAAAATTATAAATATGCCTTTTGTATTTTTGGAATTGTCGCTACTAATCAAATTGAACAAATGAGGTGACTTATGTTGATCATGATTGTTGGAATGGTGCTGGTAGCGTTATCTGTCTACCGCGGTGTTGCCCTGAGTAAGTATTTACATAGCCCGTCGGTATCGCACTCAACCAGTAGTCTGTATATGCAGGAGATGGTGGTCACGCGAATTAAACAGGCTTGGTATTGTGTTGTAGGTTTTACAGGATCAACAATGATTGCGATGGGAGTGGGGTTAACTTGGTTCATTTAAAATAAAAGGCTAGCTTATTGCGAGCCTTTCTTTTCTTCATTGTATTGATCGCCTTGTTTTCTATAGGCATCAATTTTCTTTCGAATTTGCTTCATGGCAGCATCATTGAATTTTACTCTTGGATCTTGTTCACCAAATAAATCATCATGAATAGCCATAAAGCGAATACTTGCCACTTTCATTTCGTGACCATCGGGATGTACTTGGTCAGTATCTTCAAAAGTTATAACAAGTAAAGGATCGTACTCGCCTTTAACAACGCGGGCGTGATACATATTTAGATAGTATGGAACAGAATTTCGTACAGAAGCCATGTTTTTGATTCTACCGTAGCGTCTATCGCTATCTTCTATGTATATATCGATGTAACCTTGCTCTCGCCAAAGCTCGATTAGGTTAAAGATGTCTTCTTCGTAATCCTCAATGTCTTCAATAGTGAAGCCTATATGTTGACTGATTACGAAGAATAGGTCGTGCAATTCTGCGTGGGAGATGTATTTTCTTTCGAGTTGTTGATCAGGTTGTGGCATCCCTTTTCGTGCGTTCCTTGGCCGCTTGAAAGGCTCTGCGAAGGTTGCGTCTTGTTTCTTCAGGTGTGCTGCCAGTGATTTTTGTACCACCGAAGCCTTCACCCATGCGAACAAGTTCAACAATTGCAGGGTTTACGTTTTGGTTACTCATCTTGTTCATAACTTTTCTCCATGAGGAGACTGTTGTTAAGAGATGGCTTACAAATATAAATTTGTGCCATTTCGCTTTATAGCTTTAATAAACCGCTTAAATAGTCGGTTGTTTAGTAAATCCAGAAGGCTGCAACCTTATTGATTCACTTATGCATAAACGCATATTGATAATAAATTTCTATCGGTCGACCCAGAAATTTCTAAGTTTGCATCGTTTATTTTATGCTTTTACGCATAATTTGCAATAGCGAATATTTCAAAATGAAACTATCCCTATCTAAATTAGAAATGAAATTTCTATGTAGAAATGTAGATATATAGAAATCTACAGATATTTTAAGCCATTAATTTTTAATGTTTATATGTGAATTTTTCTTTTAAGACTTCAAAACAATCTTGATCAATTTCTTGTTTTTGATGATTAAACTTAAAAACATAATGTTGACCGTTCTTTTCATATTTAGCAAAACCGCAACTTACTTGGATGTGAATAGATTCGTTTGTTTCATCTTTATCCATTTTGTGAGTAACAGAAGCACCTTTTCGCTCATACGCCAGCAAATCAAAGAATTTAGCCATCGGTGTTCTTTCGTTTGGTGTCATTTTGAGTCTTACTAAATAATGGTGCAGGGCAAGATGTGATCTGCATATCAATCCGTTGATCATCCACGCCCTAAACAAACTATCGGCTTGCTTAAGGTTAGATTGACTGGTTGCCAGTTATTCCCCTGCATGGGCAACTCCGCGCGACATTAATAAATGTTTTGACTAATAAAGTCTCATCAGGCACGGTTGAATGGCTGCCTAGAATGGGCTCGAACCAGTGACCAACGGATTAACAGTCCGCTGCTCTACCTACTGAGCTACTACGCAATATAGTTATATAATTATATGGATTTATAACTACTTATCTATATAGAAATATAGAAATCTAAATAGATAAAAAATGAACCATACCGGGTTTGCCGGAGACCTTTTTATTTAAGTTAGGCCACCTGACCTAACGGGTTAATCTTATCATAGTACATTGCTTCAAACTCAAAAGGCGATACATAACCCAGTGCACTGTGTACACGCTTTTTTTTGAACCAATCTACCCAGTTTAGTGTCGCAAGTTGTACATCTGCTAAACCTTGCCAATCTGCTTTTAGATATTCAATCACCTCTGTTTTGTATAAGCCATTCACCGTTTCAGCCAAAGCATTATCGTATGAATCACCATTCGTACCGACTGATGCTCGTAAATTTGCTGCTTCTAAACGATGGGTATAACGAATGGAAAGATATTGCACACCTCTGTCGGAATGATGAATCACATTCTTTGGCATGCCTCGATCATGCAATGCTTGCTCTAATGCATCGAGCACTATATCTGTATTCATTCGTGTAGATACTTTCCAGCCAACAATTGCTCGTGAGAACACATCAATAATAAAGGCGGTATAGACCCAGCCTGAATGAGTTTGAATATACGTAAAGTCACTGACCCACAGTTGGTCAGGATGATCAGCAGTAAAATTACGTTTCACTAAATCATCTGCTCGTTTTTGGTCATCTCGGCTACGGGTGGTTTGTTTGTTCTTACCTCGCCAAACACCTTGTATACCTAGCTTTTTCATTAATCGAGCAACAGTACAGCGTGCAATAACATAACCTTCACGTTTCAGTTGTTGCCAAACTTTACGTACACCATATCGACCTGAACTTTCTTTCCAAATTCGTTTAATTTGTTCAGCATGATGCAAATCATGTAGATCTCGCTTTGCTCGATGTTCTGGGTTTTCAGCAATATCTAGTGTTCGATAATAGGTAGAAGCTGAGATCGGTAAAATCCTACAAATCGCCTCAACACCATATAACGCCTTATTGTTATGGATGAAATCCACCATTATTTGTGTGGGCGGTCGAGCTCCGCCTGGGCGAAAAAAGCGGCTGCTTTACGCAGAATTTCATTGGCACGCTTTAATTCTTTGATTTCACGTTCCATTTGCTTCATTTTTTCTTGATCAGAGATCTGTTGTACTTTGATAGGATTTTGCTCATCTAAATGCTTTTGATGCCAAGCACGAAGTGTTTCAGGAGTACAACCAATCTTAGGCGCAATAGCTGTGATCGCAGCCCAATTAGATGGATAGTCTTTTTCAGATTCAATCAATAATTGAACCGCTCTTTCTCTGATTTCAGGGGTATATTTTAATTTGGTCATCGGAACATTCTCTCAGAATACTGAGTCTCCGACAAACCCGGTACGGTTCATGATGTAGATTCTGATACATCTACTTCTAAGTACTTGCACCTTACTAAAACTCGCAATCCCACATACATCAGTCGCCGATGTTGTTTAGTTTTAGATTTTTTACCAATGATCATTTTTTCCCAAAAATGTTTAGCCTGCCAATTTTTAATTTCATAATTTGTAAAGATGTCCATAAACTCATTGTAAAAAGGTAGATGTACGGAATTTTTCATAATGGACTGCCCAGCAAATAAAAGAGGATTATAGTCCGTGGATTTATAGTCCTCAATTACTGATATTACTGTTTTTTATACTTTCCAGTAAAAATGACAGCGTTAGCAGTAAAGATTGGGAAAATTATTCGTCAGAAAAGAACCGAATCAAGCATTACTCAAGAATCATTAGCTTTAAAATGTGAAATAGATCGTAGCTATTTAGGGCGTATCGAACGTGGAGAAGTCAATCTGACAGTAGATAAGCTGTATCAAATCGCACAGGTTTTACAAATTAGCCCCAAAGACTTATTACCAGATTAAAATAGTTTTTTGAACGACACATTTAGTCGCAGAACCTATTATTTTTCTGATTGGCTTAGTTTTAGAATTTTTGTTTTGCCAAGTACTTCCTGTACTTTAAAATCATCATGCAAAACTTTATACAGAGCCTAAACAATAGAAATTCAGCCATGAATGGCACAACTAGCTTACTAGTTCTACCACTCATACTTTGACTTACAATTAAGCAGTTTGTGGCGTTTTGGACTTTTCGATAAAACGCCCAAACATCAACCCAATCTCAAAAAGTAGCCACATCGGAATCGCCAACATTACCATACTAAGAGCGTCTGGTGGCGTAATAAACATCGAAACAAAGAAACAGCCAACAATCACATAACGTCGATTTCGAGTCAGTGTTTCCACGGAAACTAAGTTCACCAAAATCAATAATAATGTCGCTACAGGCACTTCAAAAGTTACCCCAAAGACCAAAAATAATTTCAAGCAAAAACTCAGATAGCTATTAATATCAGTCATTGGTGCAACTGCCTCGGGTGCTGCATGTAAGAAAAATGCCAACACTGCAGGTAAAGTTATAAAGTACGCAAACGAGATACCAACATAAAATAATACAATACTTGATACGAGCAATGGTACTGCAATACGTTTTTCTTGCTTATACAAAGCTGGCGTGATGAAAAGCCAAATCTGGTACAGAATGTATGGCATCACCACGATTACTGCGATAAAAAAGCTGAGCTTAAATGGTGCCATAAATGTCGTGGTAATATCCGTGGCAATCATGGTCGCATCTGCAGGAAGCTGTAAACGCAAAGGCTTTGAAAGCACTTCATACAAGTCATTGGCAAATGGAATCATGCTAAAGAATGCGGCAAAAACCGCAATCAATATCCGCATCAAGTATTTACGCAGTTCAATCACATGCGACATCAATGGCATAGACTGCAACGGCTGATCACTTTGTTGAGTTTGTGAAGAAGCCATCATCTACTCTCCTATACTTTGTGCAGGTTGTTGAGCAGCTGGATTACTTTGCCCTTGTTGCGCTTTTGTACTCGCAATATCTTCAGCACTCTTTCTCATTTCAACCAACTGCTGTTGCATATCTCGTTCTACTGCACGGATTTGATCAAGTTCACGCTGAACTTGTTCTTTCATCTCGAGCAGATTGAGCTCCTTCTCAATATCGTGCTGCACGCTATGCATTAAGCGTCGAGCTTTTCCATACCATCGCCCTACTGTACGCATTGCTTGTGGTAACTTGTCAGGACCAAGCACCACAATAGCGACAATACCAAACAGTAAGATTTCACTAAATCCCATATCTAACATTGGTTAAACCACCTTTATGCCAAATGATGAAAATTACTTTTGCGTATGTGACGCATCTCGAACGGTATGACTAGACACATCAATCACCGAAGTATCTTCGGCAAGTAGTTTTTGATCTTGATCTTCATTTTTTACTGAATCTTTAAAATCCTTAACCGCACCACCTAGGTCACGACCCAGCCCTTTGAGCTTCGATGTACCAAAAAGCAAAACAACAATAATCAAGAACAATAAAATATGCCAAATTGATAGACCTGCCATTTCACAACCCTCACCTAAACAAAAAAATAACTTAAAATAAATACTACACCAAAGAACTTAAAAATAAATAAAAAATTAAAAATAAATTATTGTGTCGTCAAATTTTAATCAACCATTATCAGGAAAATTAATTCACACTTTTATTTTACAAGTCTTTATCTAAAACATATAGTAACTGATGCTTATTGAGCTTAACTACAGCTTTAGCTGTATACAATCGAGGATCAACGCATGAACAATACAATACTTACCACCTTATTATTTGCTTTATTATCATTAAGTTGTGCAAAGGCAAGCGATAGTGGCATATCACACAACACAAAGTACACGACTACTAAAAGCAGTATTATAGACAGCCAAAACCCTCCGAAAAACAATCAATCAGAAGGATATTCAAAAGCATATGAAAGGTGCATATCAGACCACAAACAAGGATTCAACCTTGCAGTAGATTGTACGCAAAAAGAATTGGAAGATATTAATAATAAAATAAATAAAATAAATAAAATATTAGATAATAAAAAACCTCACATAAATAAAAAAAGCATTCAATCTAAATATGAAAATTATGAAAGAATGATGTGCAATGATTTAATGAATACATCAAAATTGACTAAATCCAGCTCAATCACACGATCGCAGTGCAAACTTTCACTTCGTCAAAACTATTTAGATAATTTACAAAATATACTTTCACCACAGCGACTAGAATAACCACCAGAACAATAACTGAAACGGTGTTACCCCACTGTGGTTGAGATCAGTCTAGTAAATATTTTGTTTGATCAGACAGAAATTCCTTTGTTTTTAGCTGATCTAAACGTTTTTAAGGATGAATCTGAGCAACTTTATATAAAAATCTATACAGAAGATCTCTTTGGTTTATATCGCTTAAATATTTCAGATCAATTTCCCTCAGGCTACATGTATGAACATGTTGAAGGAAGTTTAATATCTATTAAGACTCATAGTTCAACTATTTCTTTCGAGGAAAAAATGGTGAAAGATCCAGTTAGGATCCATTATGTTGATGGTTCAATGAGTTATAACTGTTATTTGATCCAAATAAATTTAATAGACAATACCTTCGATGTAGATGGTTTGAATCAAATTAATTGGACTGTAGATATTACTAAAGAATCAATGGGGAAAGCCCAAACTAAAAATACTGTCCAATTTCAAACTTTGAGTATGATTCAAGATCAATTTGAAATAATAATTAATGATGATGGCAGTGGTGAAATTGCTGATCTAGTCGCTTTAAGACAAGAGAATAACGAAATAATTCTAAGTTTATATCATTGTAAATATTCAAGTTCGCCTGAAGCTGGTCGAAGATTAGCTGATATGTATGAAGTTTGTGGACAAGCTCAGCGTTCTATACGTTGGAAACATGCGGGTCTAAAACACTTATTCAAACATATCAACGGTCGTAACAATAAATGGCTATCTGAAGGTTTTAGTAGATTTGTAAAAGGTGAGTTAGCTGACTTAGAAAAATATAGAAATATGGCAAATACGATGCCAATTAAATTAGAGGTAACAATTGTTCAGCCCGGCTTAAGTAAATCAGTTATTACCGAAGAGATATCAAAGTTATTAGCATGTACTGAATCGTACATAAAGAAAACAACAAGAGCTGACCTAAAAGTTTGGTGTTCGACATGAGCCTTGTTTTAATCTAATAATTGAAATGAACCAAATGCTTTATCGATTTGAACCATAGATTTAAAATGGAATCGGTTTTTTATGACTTATTTGGTTGTATTTTGATCTAGTTTTTCTATATTTTATGACTAAAATTATGACTAAAAGAAAATATAAAATAAGTCTTTAAAAATAAAGACTTATTAATCTAGTCATAATCTTGGTCACATCTTTCACCAAGGTTAAGTTTCATCCTAACCCTAAAAACAGAGAGAAACGTCGCGCGCTCTCCTATTCATAAAAAATCCATTTTATATCAGTATGTTGTGAGCACTTACACCCGAGACTGGATCGTTTTGCCTTTCATGGGAGAATGATTAAGGGCGCTAAAGTATCATCCTAATTTTCGCCCAGGCTCGAAAAATACGGTAAATGGTGAAAATAAAAATTCATCCTTTTCCGATGTTGCCCGTTCCAACACGTAAGCAGTCAGTCAGAAAAAACACATAGATCCAATCCCTAGCGAGCATTGAGCTCTCTCATCCGTGCCAACTGCTCCAACCCTTGGACGCCCTAAATGCTTACCCAAAAAAATCAACATCTTCTTTTAAAAACACAATCAAAAATGACTCCCTTATATCCATTTAACCTAAACAGCCTTCCCCCCACTGCACTAGCTAGGGCTCGTAGTTCGGCGCAAGGCTGAAGTCGCTTGACTGCTTCGCTGTGCAGATCCATGACCCACTTTCCATCAAACTCCCGGTTGTAGTTCCACAAGCATCTCGCGAGTCTTGCCGGCCCGCTCCACTAACAAGACCACAACATCTCCAACGTTCTTGTCGTCTAGCCGGGCCTGTAATGTGGTGACGTCGTCGACGGCGATACCGTCGATGCTGATAACGCGATCGCCGGGCACGATGCCGCCTGCGGTGACCTCGACGCCGACGAGCCCGGCCCTGTGCGCCACCGAGCCCGGCGTCACGCGCAATACGAATACGCCCTTACTACCGGTCAGCGCCTGCAGACGCGCGTTGAGCTGCTCATCCACCTCGATGCCCAGCGCCGGACGGATGTACTTGCCGGTCTTTATGAGTTGCGGCACCACGCGCATGACGGTATCCACCGGCACAGCGAAACCGATGCCAGCGGACGCGCCCGAAGGGCTGTAGATGGCGGTGTTGATGCCGATCAGCCGCCCAGCCGAATCGAGCAGCGGGCCGCCGGAGTTGCCGGGGTTGATAGCGGCGTCGGTCTGGATCAGGTGATCGATGGCAGGCCCGCCCCCTTCGCCGTCGAGGGTGCGGTCGAGCGCCGAGACGATGCCGGTGGTGAGCGTCCAGTCCAATCCGAAGGGATTGCCGATAGCGAACACTTTCTGCCCGACCTTGAGGTCGGCACTGGTGCCCACCGGCACAGCTGGCGGGCGCTTGAAGCCGACGCCGATCTTGAGCACGGCGATGTCGTGCTCGGGGCTGGCGCCCACCAGCGCAGCCTGATAATCGCGACCGTCGGCCAGTTTGACCGTGGCAGACGATGCCCCCTGGATGACGTGGAAGTTGGTCACCACGTGGCCGGCATCGTCCCAGATGAAGCCGGAGCCGGTGCCGCGCGGCACGGAAAAGACATTGCGCGACCAGACGTCACGCACCAGTTGCGCCGTGGTGATGTAAACCACCGACCCGCGCGATTTCTCGAACAGTTGGATGGTGGTCTGCTCGTCTGCCGCCAGATCACCACGCGGTGTCACCGTGCGCTCGGCCGCTTCGCGCGGACTGAACCAGGCTTCGATGGCAGGCAAGAACTGCCACAGCAGCATGAGTGCGGCGATGCAGCCAGTGATGACGAGCCAGCGCCGGATGAATCGGTCCGGCGCCGGGCGGCTGTTGAGATCGGGGTAGGTCATGCCATTCTCCTTGTTGAAATCAGCGCCAGACACCGCTGGCGCGCCAACGCGGTGGGCGTGGCGCCAAGGGGATGTCCGGCAGAAATGGGCTGGAATGAAGCGGTTGCGGTGCCATCGAATCAGCCAATTCCCGCAAGCGTTGGATGCGCTCTGTCGTCGCCGGATGCGTGCGCAACCAGGAGGGTTCCGGGTTGCCCCATCCGGGCAGCAGCCAGGCGCGACTCTCCCGCTCGATCTTGGCGAGCGCCAAAGCCAATCCCTGTGGGTCGCCGGTCAATTCGGCGGTGAGCCGGTCGGCGTCGAATTCGCGCACCCGCGACAAACCCAGTTGCGCCAGCAGCGCGAGCTGCGGCGAAACGGCCAGCAACAGCAGCGCCGGCCACTGGATAGCGACTGTGCCCCACAGTAAGGCCGGCAGGCTGAAGAGGAGCATGATTTGCCCCAACAAGGCCAGAAGATGGGTGAGCCGGCTGATGGAATCGGCCAGCCCCATGACACGCAAATCCTCGTTCGCAATATGCGCGATTTCGTGGCCGAGCACGCCGGTCAACTCGCGGAGCGTGAGGCTACGCAGCAGACCGTCGGTCAGCGCGATGGCCGCGTGATGCTTCGTACCGGTGGCGAAGGCGTTGACGACCCCGCTGGGCACGTAGTGCGGTACCGGCACGGCAGGCAACCCGGCCCGCGCCGCCAGTTCGCGCAACACAGCCCAAAGATCGGGCGCTTCATTCGGGTGCAGAGGGCGTGCGCCATACAGCCGCAGGGTCAGCCCGGAAGCCGCCGCCGGTTCGAGCAGCAGGGTGAACCCCGCGGCCGCCAGCGCCAGCCACAGAGCGCTGTCACCCAACAGCAGGCTGCCGGCGACGGCGGCAATCCCGAGCAGGGTCAGCACCAACAGCGCGGTTTGCAGGCGATTGAGCCAGCGATGCCGCGCGCCGGCAGCCTGCGCGTGGCGCCGATCACGATGGCTCATTTGGGCTTTCCCCAGCGGCCCGGTCATCGCGCTCGCGCAGCAGCCAGTAAGTCGCCCCGAGGGCCAGCATCGCGCCTGCGAGCGCCGCGATCTTGGCGGGGCTGGTCTCCGGGTCGAGGATCACGAACTTGCGCGCCAGGGCGATCAGCCCGATCAGGATCACCGTCTTGACTTGGATGATGCTATCGCGGCGCAAGGCCACCCGCACGATGGAATGCTTAAACTCCATGGCGATGAGCAGCGTCATGATCATGCCGAACACGGTCTGGAAGACCTTGTGATCGAGCGGATTGAACGCATCGATGACCAGCAGGCTGAAGACGATCGAGATCAGCTGCAGCAGCGAGACCACGATGATCACGGCAATGATTGCGGACAGCGCGAGCGCGATCACCTGTTCGAAGCGCTCGTAGAACGTCATCACTGCCCATTGGGCACGAAATGTTTTGATCGGGTCCGGTTGCTTTTCCTTCATCGCCATTCCTCTCAATTCTGAAATACTTGTGCGCCCACAACTTGGTTGCGCCCTTGTCTTTTTGCCTGGTAGAGCGCGCTGTCCGCCTGCTGCATCACCTGCTCGGAAGAGTTTAAGCAGACGTCAAGGGGGGCCACCCCCATGCTGGCGCTATAGCTGATCGACACCTCTCCACACACCACCGCTGTCGTCGCAACGTCTTGACGAAATCGCTCCGCCCATACTTGGGCGTCTTCAATCGATGCCGCTTCCAACAACACAGCGAATTCCTCCCCCCAATCCGGGCAGCCATGTCGGTTGCGCGAATGTGTTCCCTCAACCGTGCAGCAAAGTGCTTGAGCACCTCATCGCCGCACCCGTGTCCATATAGTAAGCACGCAAAAAAACCAATACAATACCGATATGAGTTATCCAATACATTTTAGAAAGAAAATATTAGCCAAGCTTGAAGAAGGCCAATCTATTCGAGCGGTTGCTCAGCACTTCGAAATTGATAAAAATACAATTGTCGAATGGAAAAAAGCGAATCGAAATAAAAAGAACTCGACCAAGAAAACCATCTAAAGTTGATGATGATGCCTTACGTGCAGATGTTGAGCAATATCCTGATGATTATCAATATGAACGCGCTGCTCGTTTTGGTTGTGGTATTTCTACAATTGGAGATGCGCTCAAGGATCTAAATATCACAGTTAAAAAAAGACCTTACTGCACCCGAAAGCAAAAACAGAACTCAGAGAGCAGTATTTAAAAGATTTAAACCGATTAAGGTATCAACACCCAATCATCTATCTTGATGAAAGTGGATTTAAATCTCATGAACATAGACCTCATGGTTATTCAAAACAGGGAAATCCTTGTTATGGAACATATAATTGGCAATGGCTTTGTTGCACAAACCTATCTCTAAAGGCTTATTCCACAATATAATTTTCAAATGAATAAGTCGACACCTAAAAT
>NZ_JABELE010000022.1 GCF_013009345.1 Acinetobacter geminorum
GTGCTTATCAAATATGTCACCAAAATAAGCCGATAATTCGGGTTATGGAAATATCGGCTTAAGCGGGATTCGGGTTAAATTAAATAATTTTTGAAGAGTAATTCTTATATTCAAATCACATCATTTATTAGTAAACAGTTATTAATAAAAAACCCCGAAACTTACGTTTCAGGGCTTTTCACGAATTTTGGTGGAGATGGCGGGAGTTGAACCCGCGTCCGCCAGCACTACGCTCGAGAATACTACATGCTTAGATATCGTCTATTGTTTTAACACCAAGTGACCCGACGAACAGGGTACAAGGTGCGATCCTCTAAGTTTGGTATAAAGCCCCGAGGCTTGACTCTATACGGACTTGTGTGCGTGCGCTACGGTCGGGTTCCTAAACCACAAGTATTCTAGGAAGCGGACAAACTGCCCTTAGGCAGCTAGAGCGTAAGTTTCGTCGTTTGCGACTATTAAAATGCAAATTTTATTTACGAGAGAAAATGCGCTCTCGGCATGCATCTATGAGTTTCATCACCGGCGTCGAAGCCAATAACATCCCCATGAATGTCTGAACATCATAGCATAACTAAAATAAAATGCTGTGCAATTTATCAACAGTCTGCTACTGATGAACATATTTACATAATGGAGAGCCTTTTGTTTTTTTCAAGGCCCCTCATAAAAAAGCTGCCAAAAATGACAGCTTTTTTTAAGTTGGGTCTATAAAGCACCATTGCCTAACACAATACCTTCACGGCGAGGGTCTACCCCACCTGCGTATTTACTTTGATTATTAATATTTACTTTCATAATCGTTGAAATACCGCTGGTTTGCGCAGTGTTAGAAATGCCATGCCCTTTTGCTTTTAAGCCTTCAATCAGGTCAACTAAAGAAAGCTGTACATTCGAGCTATCCACATTGGTATTTTTGCTATTGGTCGCGCCAAAGTTAACAAGCGAAGTGGCCTGCTGTGCATTTAAGTTCCAGTCCAATGTACCCACCAACGTTTTAACCACATATTGAATGATCGTACCGCCACCTGGTGAACCTGTTGCCATATAAAATTCATCTGGCGTGGTGCCTTTAAACACTAAGGTTGGCGCCATGGTACTACGTGGGCGTTTGCCGCCTTCTACACGGTTGGCAACTGGTGCCCCAGTGCTGTCATAAGGGTTCGCACTAAAGTCAGTTAACTGGTTTGACAGCAAGAAACCATCCACCATATGGAAAGAACCCATGCTAGATTCAACAGTCGATGTCATTGAAACCACATTGCCATAGGTATCTACAATCGTGAACTGAGTCGTGCCGTGTTCAACAGTGGTGTCGACACCCGAAGCTGGATTGAAATTACCTGCTGGTGCAATGCCCATACTTTGGTTCGGGTTAATCAGTGCGGCACGTTGTTTCAGGTAATTTTTATCAATAAAGCTTGCAATACCCTGTGCTGGTAAAGCAACAAAGTCAGTATCTGCCACATATTTATCGCGGTCGGCGTAGGCCAAACGTTCTGCTTCAGACACTAAATGCACGCCCATGACATCAGGTACACCACCTTCATTTTCAGGGTTTTTAGGTGGGTACAGCGACATATCAAAGTTTTCTAAAATACCCAACGTCTGTGCAACTGCAATCCCTCCCGAAGATGGAGGTGGCATGGTACATACATAGTAACGGTCACGGTACGTCGTACAAATCGGGTCGCGTTTTTTAACCTCGTAGTTCGATAAATCCTGCAAGGTCATTAAACTTGGGGTAATTGGAGTTTTTGCTGGGTCATCCCCTAACGTCTGTCCTGCTTTCGCTACAATCGCTTGGGCGATCGGGCCAGTGTGCAGCGCATTTGCGCCTTGCGTGGCAAGTGCTTCAAGCGTTTTTGCATAGGCCTTATTGGTCATGGTTTCACCCACTTTACGTGGTGAACCATCTGGGTAGAAATAGGTCGCCATTGCATTTGCATCGAGCGCTAAATTGTTTGCATTACTTGCAATTGCATCTGCCAAACGCCCCGGAATGCGAAAACCGTTATCAGCCAAACCAATCGCTTCACCAAAAAGTTGGTTCCACTTGAGTTTGCCATGCTCTTTTTGTGCTTGTTCAAGCAAACGCATCACACCCGGCACACCAATCGAGCGACCACTACGACGCGCACTTGGTACAGGCGCAGGTGAATTTGGGTCATATATATCTTGGCGAATTAAATAAAATTCGTTGGCTGCGGCAGGTGCGGTTTCGCGGCCATCATAAGCCGTGACTTGTTTGGTTTTGGCATCGTAATACATCATAAAACCACTACCGGCAATGGTACTCGACTGTGGCTCGACCAAACCAAGCACGGCTTGTACCGCTACGGCTGCATCAACTGCGCTACCGCCTGCTTTTAAAACATCACACCCTGCTTTTACCGCAAGTGGCGTGTTTGCCACCACCATATATTTATCTGCGTATTTAACCGTGTTACCGAGTCGATAACCCGATGCACCCTCTGGTGCGGCGGGGTCACCATTTTGGTTTGAACCAACCACCACACTTGAACCGTCTTGCGCCAGTTTGCTACAACTGGTAGGGTCATTATCTACAATTAAATTGGGCGGGGTTGTATTTGAATCATCCTTGGGCTGATCTGAAGAGGAATCATCTCCACATCCTTGTAATAAACCGACTGCTAATAAACTACTGAACAAAAATGAATATCTTTTATTCACGTGATAACTCCAATATATACGCCTGCCTATCCATGCAATTGCCATGCAAGCTTCTTTGTTTTCAGGTCTTCAGTTTTTTAATCTTTGATAAAAATAAAGTTTTAATAATATTAAATGATTGGCGGTGTTTGTTTTGTGCTCTGTGTGATGTCTCCTTGCTTGTTATCACACTCTTTTATAACTGATTTGCCCAATTCTGGCATGCTTTATTTCTTTAAATACAGGCAAAATCTGCTATTTATAAACCCGCTCATTTTGTAGTAGACCTAAAAAAAGCACCTCCGAAGAGATGCTTTTTTTATGTTTAGTGAGAAGGCATACCGCTAACCTGTTTGGGTTTTGGACACAGCCAAATCACCAGCCCCGCAAAGACAAACACCATCGCAAACAGTAAAAACACATGGTTTGCCGACATGGTAATCGCTTCTTTATCGACAAGGTTTGAAATAATTCCGAGCGTCGAGTCAGCCGAAAAACCATTTTGCAAAAGTGTGTTTTGTACTTCAGTCGTATGAAGGTTTGACACCATTTCACTACGGGCAACTTTGGCATGGTCGTCCCACACGGTCACTGCAATTGAAGCACCAATTGCCCCTGCCATGGTTCTTAAGAAGTTCATAAGACCCGCAGCAGATGCAATCTCTTGCTGGAGTACCGAACCAAGCGCAATGTTCGACAGCGGAATAAAGAAGAACGGCACAGCAAAACCTTGTAGGATTTGCGGCCAAGCCAGTGCCATAAAGTCGGCATCTGTAGTCCAGAACGCTCGCATTAAGGTCACACCACCCAGCAAAATTAAACCAAAGCTCGCCAGCGCACGTGGGTCATGTTTGGTCGAAAGTTTTGCCACAATCGGTGACATGGTCAAACTACCAAAGCCCATGGTTGCAGTTAAATATCCGGCCCACGTCGCGGTGTAGGAAAGGTTCATTTGCAGCCACTGCGGAATCAGTACAATACTGCCAAAGAATGCGCCGAAGCCGAGCGACAAAGCCAGCACCGATATGGCAAAGCCCCTATGCCTAAAGACTTTGACATCCACGACGGGATGTTTGTCGGTGAGTTCCCATATCAGGAACACCACAAAGCCAATGGCGGCAGTTAAAGCTAAAACGATAATGCTGGTGCTGTTAAACCAGTCGCGTTCGTGCCCTAAATCGAGCATGAGCTGTAGTGCACCAATCCACAGAATTAACAAGCCTAAACCAACCGTGTCGATTCTTAAAGAAATCGTTTCTGTTTCAGCTACTCTTAACAAGCGCATTGCCGCTAAAACACAAACAATGCCGACCGGAATGTTAATAAAGAAAATCCAGTGCCAAGACAGATTATCACTAATCAGACCACCCAAAATTGGCCCTAAAATTGGCCCAACGACAGTCGTCATTGCCCATAGGCCCATCGCCTGTGCATGCTTTTCTTGAGGGAAAATACGCATCAGCAAAGTTTGGCTGAGTGGCATGAGCGGGCCACCGCATAGACCTTGTCCAATACGGAAAAACACCAGCATGCCTAACGAGTTTGCTAGACCGCACAAGAAAGAAAAAATGGTAAAACCAATCAGACCAAAAATAAAAACCCGAACGGTACCAAAGCGCCCTGCCAGCCAACCTGTTAAAGGTACACAAATCGCTTCTGCAACGGCATACGACGTAACAACCCATGTGCCTTGTGTACTTGAAACAGCAAGGTTACCAGTAATATGCGGTACAGATACGTTGGCAATGGTCGTATCGAGCACGACCATAAAGTTCGACAAGGCAATAACAAACGCTGCCAGTATTAAACGGCCACCGCTTAGTTCGGCAAAAGGTGTTTGCGTTTTCATAAGCGTTTACTTCGCAGATAAGTCGACTTTTGCTTCCATCGACAAGCCAACACGCAGTGGGTGTTCAGCAAGTTCTTTCGGGTCAAGTGCAATACGAACTGGTAAGCGTTGAACCACTTTAATCCAGTTACCTGTTGCGTTTTGAGCCGGAATTAAGGCAAAGGCAGAGCCTGTACCACCAGAGAAGCCCATCACTTTGCCGTGATATTCAACGTCATCACCATATAAATCTGAAGTAAGCGTGACTTCCTGACCCGGACGGACTTTTTTCAACTGACTTTCTTTGAAGTTTGCATCTACATATAAATCGTTAAGTGGCACAATCATCATCATGCTCGTACCCGGCGCCACACGTTGACCCACTTGAATATTACGACGCGTAACCACCCCATCGACTGGTGCACGTATCACGGTACGTTCTAAATCAAGCTGAGCTTGTTCAACATGGGCTTGTGCAACTTGTACATCAGGTGTTGAAGTCTCGCTTACACCCTGAATTAACGCTTCGTTTGCAGCTAAAGTACTTTCGGCAGCTTTACGACTCGAAGAGGCTTGCGCTAAACCAGCTTTAGCAAGCTCTAGTCCTGCTTTAGCTGTTTCAACTGCACTTTGTGCTTTAGTCAGTTCTTCTTTAGACACTGCACCAGAGGCAGCAAGCTGTGCACGGCGGTTGAGTTCTAAAGCAGCTTTGTCGTAGTCTGCTTGTGCTTGAGCAACCTGTGCTTTGGCACTGTTAATTTCGTCAGCACGCACCACAACCTGAGAGTTTAAAGAACTACTGTTTGCCGCAGTTTGTTTGTATTGGCGTTTTGCTTTGGCAAGTTCTGCCTCAGCTTGAGCCAATGCAATTTTGGCATCACGATCATCAATACGAACCAGCACGTCACCACGATGTACCGTTTGGGTATCTTTTACGACAACCTGAGCGACCTGTCCGCTCACCATTGAAGTAATTTGCGCGGTTTCTGCACCGACATAAGCATTATCCGTACTCACGGAGTTGTTCAAAAATAATGCCCAAATTGCATATAAAATAGCGGCGATCAATAAAATCAGCGCAAAAAAACCAAGAAATTTTTTGCGCTTGTTTTGATTGTTGTCATCCGAGGCAGATGTTGTTGGCACTGTTTCTTCTACATTGCTTTGTGCATCAGTCATGGTATGTTCCTAAAGATGAGTTGGCTTTGCCATCAATCTCGCACTACACCTTGTTATAGAGTTTTTATTTTTCTATAAACAAGACATATCGCATTGTCAAAGGAGCTAATTTTAACGCTAAAACCTCATAATATGAGAATAAAAATTTATAACTCATGCGTTCGTTCTAATTAAATTAATGTTTATCTCAAAGTTTTTATGAAAATTTTAGCTTTTCAAACACTAAAAAAAGCGCACTTGGCGCTTTTAAATGATTCAATTCATTGCTTAATAGGCATATGAAGCAATGCCGGCAGCAATCGCTTTATCTTCATCATTGACCATGGTCATACGCATGGTACAGCCCTTACGACCTAAACGTAACACTTCAGCACGGGCAATAAAATACTTACCACGCCCCGGTGCTAAATAATCTACACGCATATCGACAGTTGCCAAACGCGACACTTGCTTAATGGTTTCAGTTAAAGTTTCGGGAGTTGAACGGCGATAGAGGTGTTCCATTGCCACAATTCCACCAATACTATCGAGCAAAGTTGCAGCAACACCGCCATGCAAAATCTGAAATGCCAAATTGCCAATCAGGTTGGGTTGCATCTCAATATAGCCTTCAATGTGCCCGTCCACCACACGCATAATCATTCCACTATGCTTAAAAAAAGGAGAGCTATTAAACGCCTTACATAATTGGTTGAGAACCACAGTCAGGTCTGTTTTTGCACCTAAATGGATGTTCCCAGTCCAATTTTTCTTTTCTTCACTCATATGTTGCCTAAATTTAAAAGCATGATAAACGCCCATAATTTTGTACAAATACAGCATTATGGGGCTACAATACAGCAGTCGGTTGACAGTAATGGAATATCCGCCAACCTATCCTAGTGTAATACCGAACATCGAGATTGTTATGACTTATACGTTCAATCGTCCTGCATTTCCAGCCACTCGCATGCGCCGTATCCGTAAAAATGACCAGTTGCGTGCGATGGTCAGCGAAACACAGCTCACTACCAATCACTTGATTTATCCAGTATTTGTATTACCGGGACAAAATCAAACCCAAGATATTCCAAGTATGCCAAACATTCAGCGTTTGTCGGCAGATTTGTTACTGAAAAAAGCTGAAAGACTTCTGGAATTGGGCGTATCAAAACTGGCTCTTTTTCCAGTTACCCCGCAAGAAGATAAAAGCCTGACCGCAGAAGCTGCATGGCATGAAGATGGTTTAGTCCAAACCACGTGCCGGTTGCTTAAAAAAGAATTACCAGAAATGGTGTTAATTACTGATGGTGCCCTCGACCCATACACCACGCATGGTCAAGACGGTATTATTGATGACACTGGCTATGTGCTGAACGACGAGACTGTAGAATGCTTGATTAAACAAGCGTTAAGTCATGCTGAAGCAGGTGCTGATGTGGTTGCACCAAGTGACATGATGGATGGCCGTATTGGTGCTATTCGTCAAGCTTTAGAAGCCAATGGTCACATCTATACCAACATTATGGCCTACTCTGCGAAATATGCGTCGAGCTTCTATGGTCCGTTCCGTGATGCTGTTGGCTCTGCATCCAACCTCAAAGGTGGTAATAAATATAACTACCAGATGGACTTTGCCAACCGTGCCGAAGCTTTACATGAAATCGCGCTTGATATTCAAGAAGGCGCCGACATGGTGATTGTAAAACCGGGCATGCCATATCTGGATGTGGTACGTGAAGTGAAAGATACCTTTGGTGTTCCTACATTCATTTACCAAGTGAGTGGCGAATACGCGATGTTAGCTGGCGCAATTCAAAATGGCTGGTTATCAGACTCAGTCATTTTAGAATCACTCATGTGCTGCCGCCGCGCTGGTGCAGACGGAATCTGGACTTACTTTGCAGAAACCGCTGCTGAAAAACTCAAGGAAATGAACTAAGTTCGCAGAGAAAGGATAACACTGCATGCATATTGCAATCATTGGCGCGGGCATAAGTGGGTTAATGTCTGCGCTGGAGTTGGTTGAACAAGGCTGTACCATCAGCATTTTTGATCAACAACAAGCGGGTCAAGCAGCCTCTTGGGCTGGCGGAGGTATTCTCTCTCCGATGTACCCGTGGCGCTATGTGCATGCAGTGAACCAACTTGCTCAATTTGGCAAAGCCTCTTATCAAGCATGGAACCAAAAGCTCTACCCTGTTACAAGGATTGATTTTGAAATTCATGACACAGGCATGCTGATTTTTGATGAAGAAGATTTTGACGTTGGACTTTCCTACGCCGAGCAGCATCAAGAACCCATGCAGCGCTGTGAATATCTACAAAGAGATGCTTTAGAGCAAGTCAACCCGCATATTTCCGAACAGTTTCAAGAAGCGATTTATTTCCCTGAACTGTCTAATATTCGTAATCCACGCGTTTTACAGTCTCTGATTCGCTATTTAAAACAACATCCGAATGTTGAATTTTTTGAAAACACTCCTGTTAAAAAACTGATTCAACAGGATGATGTCATACAGGCCTTACAAACCGAAGATGGTCGCAAACATACAGCAGATCATTTTGTAATAACTTCGGGCGCATGGAGCCATTACTGGAATTCACAATTACAACTCGAAATTCCAGTCGAACCTGTGCAAGGTCAAATGTTGTTATTTAAAACCCCTGCTCACTGGTTACCAACCATGTGCATGAATCGAGTGATGTATTTGATTCCACGTATGGATGGTCATATCGTGTGTGGGTCTAGCATGGCACATCGTGGTTTCGACACTTCCACTGACGAAACAACCCAGCACAATATCTTAGAAGCGTGTTTAGAAATGGTGCCTGAACTGGCCGATTTCCCGATCGTACAGCGCTGGGCAGGACTCAGACCAAGTTCACCAAATGGCGTTCCCTACATTGGCAAAATGCCTGAAATGGACAATCTCTGGGCAAACTTTGGTCATTTTAGAAATGGTTTATGCATGGGCGCAGGCTCAGCACAATTGCTCCGTCAGCTGATGCTAGGTCAACCGACCTTAGTTGATGCCAAAGCATATTCTCCAGAGCGTTTGCAAAATAAAATCTTAGCCTGACGCCAATATATTCTCTAAAGCCATTTTTAACTGAGGATAAGCAAACTCAAATCCTTCAGTTTGTAAGGCTGCGGGTTTGACGTACTGACCATTTAAGATCAATTGAGACTGTTCGCCCAACAAACAGCGAAAAACAGTGCTTGGTGCTGACAACAATGGTTTCTTATTCAAAACCTCTGCTGCTTGTTCAACAAAAGCTTTTTGAGTCACATTTTCTGGCGCTACGACATTGTGAATTTGAGCAGATTGAGGATGTTTAAATATAAACTCAATTGCGTTTAACACGTCTCCAATATGTACCCAAACCACAGGCTGACGGCCATGACCAATTTGACCGACTAAATTGAGTCGAATAGGAAGCAACATTTTAGGCAAAATGCCACCGCCCTGCCCAAACACCACACCTAAGCGAATAATTTTAGTATTTTGTTGAGGATCTGCTAAAGCTGCTCGCTCCCACTCTTGGCAAAGCTCGGACATAAAAATAGGCTGTGGCGGGCTTTGTTCAGTACACACTTCTGCCCACTTTTCTTGATCATCTATTCCGTAATAACCAATTGCAGAACCAGATACAATTACTTCCGGAAAAATTTCAGACTGCTTGAGCCATGCATACAGTTTTCGGGTCGTATTTACACGGCTTTCAATGAGTTGTTTTTTACGTGACTCGGTCCAGCGTTTCTCGCCAATATTTGCGCCTGCCAAATTCACCACATAGTCAATTTGACGGGTCGAAATATCTTCAAACTTTTGTACCCACTGCAAGGCAGGATGGTCAGATGCCTTTCCAGCCTGCCGTGTCACAGCAATCACGTTATAATTTTTTTGTAGCAGGAACTTAATTAAATGCGTTCCGATAAAACCACTTGCACCTGTAATTAATACATTCTTATTCATATTTCCTCCTAAGCTGAGGATTCAAGTTTTATTTAATTGTATAAGACTCATTTATATTTAATCGTATGAGTTTTCGTAGTGATCTATTACACGTTAAACATTTTGTCAGCCATTCGCTGTGCCTGCTTGCCATAAAACCAGTAGGTAATTAAATAAAGCGGAATAGCTAACATTAAAAGCATAATCACCATAATGCTTAAAAACTGAGGCTGTTTGAGGTAAAGCATAAAGTTCTGCAAAATCTCAGGGTCTTTTCTTGCAAATAAAAACAGACCAAATAAAACACCACACAAGTTATAGCCCCAAAAAATCAGGGTAAAACCCAAAGTAAATTTCTTTTTTTCTGGTACAGTCGGGGCACGGCGTTCTTTCTTTAAAAATTTAAATAAGACAAAAATCATTGCGCCTAAATATGGAACGGCTGTTAAAATACCACCTACACTCGCTGGTAATAGTGCTGCAACAACACCTACAATTAAGGTAAGCACAATGCATAAACCAAAAAACCAGAGAAAGTAAGAACGTAATTTGGTCATATTTTTGCCTAATTTATGGGTTCAAAAAATAATTATAAATTTTTTTCGATTTTTTTTCATTTTTCTGTCAACCAATTCGAATCTCTTGACGTTATATAGGGTAATAAGGTCGCAGCAACCGAATACTTCCTTTGCACGGCATCCGCAAAATTGTTTCGGTGACCTTTCATTACGACTCTTTCCTTCCTTCGGATTAGGTTTTGTTAGCAGCCGAAACCCTTGATGAAGTTTTTGACCGACGATTCTCTCATCACTCGAATCGTCGGTTTTTATTTTCTAGCACTTTCATTTATTTTACGCTCACCATACACAATAGTGCTTTCGTGGCGATAAAGGCTATGCTTATACTTTTTGCACCATAAAAATATGTTTTAAATAATATGAACAACATTGCCTATTTTGAAATCCAGTCTTCAAACCCTGCCCGCGATGCGCAGTTCTATCAAGCTGTGTTTGGTTGGCAATTTAAACTCGATGAAAGCTTACCAATTGAATATTACCGCATAGAGACACCTTCAATTATGGGTGGACTATTAAAACGCCCTGCTCAAACACCTCCAATGGAATATGGCACCAATGCATTTACCTGTTCGGTTCAGGTGGCAAACTTTGATGAAGTGGCTGCAAAAATTTTAGCGCAAGGTGGCATTGTCGCAATGGATAAATTTGCTATTCCGGGCCGCGCTTGGCATGGCTACTTTGTCGATTTAGACCACAACGTTTTTGGTATTTTCCAAGTCGATGAAAATGCAGCTTAAAGATCTTATTTAACGACTCTATTTATTTTTAATGTATAGCCACCGCCTTTTTATCGGTGGCTATTTCATATTAGTTATTCAGCAAAGCTAAAACTCGCTTCACATGTAATTGGAAAATTCACCGAATTGGCGATCATACATTCGTGATGTGCTTCTTCGTGCAGTTTTGCTGCAAGCGCTTGGTCTGCACCTTTTTCTAAAACAACCTCGGGCCTTAAAATAATTTGAGTAAAGTGACCACGTTTAACCGGATCTGCATCTTCCATAAACCCCAGTGCTTTGTCGACATAATTCAGCACATGAATATGATTGACTGCACACAGGTGTAAATACCAAAGCTTATGACAAGCTGAAGCTGATGCCACCAATAAATCTTCAGGGTTCCATCTGCTCACATCGCCTAAATAGGCAGGGTCTGATGAACCTTGAATTGTGGCCTTTTGCGGATGCTGAATACTAAAGTCTCGTTTATATGAACGATAAGATGAAGTGCCTGTACCCGTATTGCCTTCCCACTGTATTTTTACTTCGTATTCGTGAATGGTCATTTTTTTCTCAAAGTTCAAGGTTTGAGTCGATAGTAACAAAGCGGCGTTTAAAGTGAAAAATTTAATTCAAGTTTCAACTTAGGCTTAAATAACGAGCACTTTAAAATGTCTTGATAAAATCTCCTGCCAATTTATGCTAACGTATCTGTGTTTATTTTGGCTTGATGTCTGTTTCTATGTCCGTACATTTTCTACATACTTCTGACTGGCATTTGGGGCAGTTTTTTTATAATCATTCACGCCACTACGAACACCAACAATTTTTAAGCTGGTTACTCACTCAAATTCAAGAAAAACAACCACATGCCCTACTCATCGCCGGCGATATTTTTGATGTGATTAACCCCGGTTCTCAAGCACAAAAACAACTCTACCAATTTTTAGCAGATGCTCATCGGCATGCGCCGCACATGCAAACACTCATGATTGCGGGTAACCATGACTCAGGCTACCGTATTGAACAGGTCGAACCACTCTTAGAAAAATATAACGCAAAAACCGTGGGCGTGGTTCGCTGGAATGAAGATAAAACCTTAGACCTCGATCGACTACTTTTACCTATCTATAACCAAAATCAAGATATTGTGGCGTGGTGTCTTGCCCTACCTTTTTTACGTTCGGCCGAAATTACGGGTTTTAATGAACATACCACTAACAGTAAAAATGCGATTGCCTATTTGCACCAGCAACTCATTGCTGAAGCCAAACGTCGCAAGACACCAGACCAAGCGCTTATTTTGATGTCACATGCCCACATGCAAGGTGGAGAAACATCCGACTCTGAACGCCCAATTATTATTGGTAATGAAGAGGCGCTTTCAACAACTTTGTTTGAAGATGCTGTCGACTATGTCGCTTTAGGGCATCTACATAAACCACAAAAAGTAGGTCAGCCACACATTCGTTATAGTGGTTCGCCCATTCCACTTTCTTTTAGTGAAGTTAACTATAAGCATCAAGTGGTTGAGGTCAAAGTTGATCCGACTCAAGACACAGACAGCCGTTTGCAATTTGAAGCTGTCGAAATTCCACGTTGCATACAATTGCACCGTATTCGTGGTGAGTTAAACGAGGTACTGCAACAACTCAAAGCCTTGCCTCACGGCGTGATTGAAAATATTGACCACCGTGAATATGTCGATATTGAATATTATAGTTTAACGCCGCCGCAGCCTAATCTACGTCAGCAGTTTGAAGCAGCCCTACCACCTGACCGCTATCGTTTAGTTCGTATTTCACGTCAATATGTGAATAAAGACGCGACCGATTCAAATACTACTCAGCACATTGCTCTTGAACCACCAACACCAGAAAAACTCTTTCAAAATATTTGGGAAAAACAAGGTTACAGCGCCGATGATGCTGTCTTAAAAGATTTTCTAAGCCTGGTACAAGAAGCACAAAAACATCTTGAAAATGATGCAACCCCTTAAGGATATGTCATGAAAATTTTATCCATTCGAATAAAAAATCTGGCATCTCTTTCTGATGAACACTTTATTGATTTTGAAAGCGCGCCTCTCGCCCATGCAGGCCTGATTGCAATTGTAGGGAAAACAGGCGCAGGTAAGTCAACCATTTTAGATGCCATGTGTCTGGCTTTGTTTAATCGGGTACCTCGCTTGAAAGACAGTGATGGCAAATTAAAAGATGTTGATGGTTCTGAGTTACTGACCAACTCACCTTTAACTGTCTTACGCCGTGGTACAGGACATGGTTTTGCTGAGCTTTGCTTTATTGCACAAGATCAAAAACGTTATTTGGTACGCTGGGAAATTAAGCGTGCGCGTGAAAACCCAAATGGTAAATTACAAAGCGTACAACGCCATTTAAAATGTCTAACTGATGGTGTAGTACTTGCCGACAAAGCCAAAGCAGTTGATGAAAAAGTTAAACAAATTACCCAGCTTTCTTTTGAACAGTTTACTCGTGCTGTACTACTTGCCCAGTCAGAAGTGACCGCGTTTTTAAAAGCACGAGACAGCGAGCGTGGTGAGTTACTTGAGTACCTGACCAACTCCAGCATTTTCGCTAAAATTGGTGAACTGGCTTTTCGCAAAACGGCTGATATTGCAAAGCAGCGTAAACAGCTTGAAGAGTTTTTAGGCCATATCGAAATTTTGTCTGATGAAGATATTGCGGCTTTTACCGAACAATATCAGCAAGCCGAGCAAAACCATCAACAGTTAGAACAACAAAAAAATGTTTTAGACAAACAGCAACAATGGTTTGAACGTAAAGCAAAACTTGAGCAAGAGGTTCAAGCGAAACAACAACAGTTTCAAACCCAGCAAAATCACCATCAGCAATTGGCTGGTGAGCGTGAGCAATTAAAACGACTCGAAGTTTTCTCTGAAATACGCCCACAAGTTTTTCAACAAGCTCAAAATTTACAAACGCTACAACAACTTGAGCCGCAAATTCAGCAAGTGCAAACCAAGTTTAATGAGTTGGTGCAAATTTTTGAAACCAGACAAAAACAGTATCAACTCGCAGAACAAGAGCTCAAACAGACACTCGATTTTGAGCAACAACATCAACAAGCTTTAAATCAAGTTCGACAGTCCATTCAAGAACGTGCCTTTATTGCCGATGAATATAAAAAGTGCAAAGAAAAGAAAAATGTACTTGAGCAGAAACTCAGTCCACTGCAACAACAGCAAAATACTGTGCAACAGCAGATTGCACATCTTGAGCAGAACCAAGTTTATCTACAACAACAACTTACCCAGACTCAGCAATATGCGGTATTAGATAAAGGCCTTTCAGCACATCTGCATCAACTCGGGCAATTTATTCAAAATTACCAAACGATTGAACAACAGCTCGGTAATCCTACCCTTGCTCGCCAAAAGCTATCGGAAGCTAAAAGTGAAGTTGAACAACTCACAGCTTCACTAGGTACAGTTGAACAAATTGAGTTAAAACTTGAGCAACAGCGTAAAGACAAAGATCAAAAGCTTGCTCAAATCACTCAGTTAGATCTGATTCAACAGAAAATTAAAATTTATCATGAGCTATACGCTGAGCTTCAGCAATTCTCTGAAAAACAAACCCAAGTCTCAGCCCAAGAGCAGCAGCTTAAAACTGTTTGCCAGTTAGCTGAACAAGACTACCAAACAGCAAAAACTGAACGTGAAAAGTTACAGCACATCCTGCAACAACAGCGTTTACTACACACCGAAAATATTGAGCAGTTACGTGCCAATCTTAAAGAAGGTGAAGCTTGTTTAGTGTGTGGAAGCACACATCATCCCTATCGTGTGGATGACAGTGCAGTTTCCAAAGCTTTATTCGATTTGCAGCAACAGCAAGAGCAACAAGCTATTGTACTCGAGCAAACTACATTTAATACGTGGCAAACCCAACAACATGCACTTAATCAGTGCCGTGCCGAACTTGAACAGGTTCAGAAATATCTAACTCAACTTCAGGCAAAACAAACAAACTTACAGCAAGAACTTGAGCAAGCGCTTAACCTCAATCAGTTACAGATTGAGCTTAATCAAGCTCCTGAACAAATCTTGCTAACGCTGAACGAACTCAGACAAGCCTCGCAAACTGCCATAAGTTCATTTGACTCAGAAAACGTGCGTTTAGCCCAAGCGATTAAACAACACAATCAGTTCGTTCAATCTATTCAGCGTAATGAAAGTTTGCTTAATACAGCACAGCAATGGCAACAACAAGTTCAACATATTGTTGAGTGTTTATCTGAAGCCGAACAGCACGCATGGCAGCAAGCAAGTAGCCAAACAGCTAAGCAGACTTGGTCAATTTTAGACGTACGTGCTAAGCAACTTGAGCAACAAGAACAGCTTTCACAGCGTTTTGAACAGCAACAACAAGAACTTAAAATGTTAGCTGCCAACCTTGAGCAAATGACCAAGCAAATTGATGAGATCGATCAAAATCTCCAAGAGATTACGCTTAAAGGCCAACAAAATAATGAAAAAGCGGTATCGCTCATTCAGCAAATGACAGGCCGTTCGGATATTAAGCCGCATGAATGGTTAATTGAGCATGACGCTAAACGTCAGCACCAACAAACGGCGTATCATGAGGCTAAACAGCGTTTCGAACAAACCAGACAACACTTTGAACAACAAAAACAGGCGCTCGATCAACTTAAACATCAGCATCAACACACAGAACAACATCAACAGCAGATTGATGGGCAAATTCAAAACTGGTTAAAAGCCCATACTGATTTTCAGGCATCTGATCTTACAGCACTCATACAGATTAATTCAGCTCAAGAGCAAGATATTCGTAACCGTCTTAATCATGCCGAGCGTTTATTAAGTGAAGCTTCTTCTGCCCTTAAGACCATGCAAGAGCAATTAAGTGAGCATTTACAAACTCAGCCAGATATTGAACATGAAAAGCTTGTTAGCCTCATTCAAGACAATATTGCAGAGCTTAAAGCACAGCTTGAAGTACGTGATCAACTGAAGCTTAAGCTCGAAGTCCATCAGCAAAATCTGGCTAAACAGCAACAATATGCCGAGCAAATTCAAAATATTCAGCAAGAAGAACATCGCTGGAGCAAAATTTCAGGCTTGATTGGTGATGCCAAAGGAAAAGAGTTCCGCGACTATGCCCAGCAATATCACTTAGATATTTTAGTTGAACACGCCAACCAGCAACTGGCAATGCTGTCTCAACGCTATACGCTAAAACGCCTAGATCAGTCTTTAAGCCTTGCGATTATTGACCATGACATGGATGGAGAAACCCGTTCTGTTGCATCTTTGTCTGGCGGTGAGTCGTTCTTAACAGCGCTTGCCTTGTCTTTAGCCATTGCCAATATGGCCTCGGGCTCAATGAAAATTGAATCGCTGTTTATTGATGAAGGCTTTGGTACTTTAGATGCCTCATCTTTGCACATGGTCATGAATGCTTTAGACCAATTGCAAAATCAGGGACGCCAAGTCATTCTCATCTCACACATTCAAGAAATGCATGAACGTATTCCTGTACAAATTCAAGTGAAACCACTCGGCGCAGGTGCAAGTACCATTGAAGTAGTAGGTTAAAACTAAAAAGCCCCGACATCCTGTCGGGGCTTTTTTAGATTCTGCGTTGGTATAACTCCTGTCGTACCTGTATGCATCCATTCATCACTGTTTATTGTTATTCTTAGAAACATCCTGTTTCCTGATGAGTTCATAGTACGAAAAAAGTATTGTCTGCCATAGCCGCAAAATGACGCAATTTATGTAAGAAATCGCTTACATCAGCCTTTTTGCGAATAGTCTCTAGCACCAAATAAGGCTGTTCCTACACGAACCATGGTTGAACCAGCAGCAATTGCAGCTTCTAAATCACTCGACATTCCCATACTTAAAGTGTCCCAATCTTCTGGGTGAGTATGTTGGTCTTTCACCTTATCAAATAACTTTTTAGCATCTGCAAAAGCAGCAGTATTGTCAGGCGCTGGAATGACCATTAAACCGCGTAGTCTGATTTTGGGTAATTGACTCATTTGAGCAATTAACTCGGCAACCTCATCTGGTGCACAACCATCTTTACTATCTTGCCCGTCAATATTCACTTGCAAACAAATATTTAAGTCAGATTGATCATCACCACGCTGGTTAGATAAGCGCTCGGCAATAATTAAACGATCTACACCATGTACCCAATCAAATTTCTCGGCCAAATGCTTCGTCTTGTTGCGTTGAACATGACCAATAAAATGCCATTCAATATCTAAATCGTGTAAAGCTTCGATTTTTTCTAAAGCTTCTTGCAAATAGTTTTCGCCAAATGCTCTTTGCCCTGCTGCATACATTTCACGCAAACTTTCACTTGGATGTGTTTTCGATACGGCTAAAAGTTGCACAGTTTCAGGCGCACGCTGAGCATGTTCACAAGCACTTTGGATTTGCTGTAATACGTGCTGACGCGCATCTTGCAGGTAATTCATTGACAAGGTTCTCATTTTCAAAAAACTTTTTTGCTTTTCACCTAAAGCGAGGTGTTGGTAAGCCTCGGTGAAAGCCGTATATTATTCTACAAAATAATGACATATTTTGATTTACTTGGGGAAATTATGGATATTACAGAGCTACTCGCCTTCTCTGTGAAAAATGGCGCGTCCGATTTACACCTATCTGCTGGCATGCCACCAATGATTCGCGTTGATGGTGAAGTCCGTCGCATTAACTTACCTGCTCTAGATCATAAAGATGTTCATCGTTTGGTCTACGACATCATGAATGATAAACAGCGTCGTGACTACGAAGAAAAACTCGAAACCGACTTTTCTTTTGAAGTGCCCAACGTTGCTCGTTTCCGTGTAAACGCATTTAACCAAAACCGTGGTGCGGGTGCAGTGTTTCGTACCATTCCGTCCAAAGTACTCACCATGGAAGATTTAGGCTTAGGACAAATCTTTAAAGACATTTGTGACTATCCTCGCGGGATTGTACTGGTGACAGGTCCAACAGGTTCGGGTAAATCAACGACGCTTGCAGCGATGATGGACTACATCAACGAAAATCGTTATGACCACATTCTAACGGTTGAAGACCCTATCGAATTTGTACACCAATCTAAGAAATGTTTGATTAACCAACGTGAAGTGCATCGTGATACACACGGCTTTAATGAGGCCCTACGTTCAGCACTGCGTGAAGACCCAGATATTATTTTGGTCGGTGAGATGCGTGACCTCGAGACTATCCGTTTAGCGCTTACTGCTGCCGAAACAGGTCATTTGGTGTTTGGTACGCTGCATACCACTTCTGCTGCGAAAACCATTGACCGTGTGATTGATGTATTCCCTGCCGAAGAAAAAGACATGGTTCGTGCCATGCTCTCTGAATCATTACAGGCTGTAATTTCACAAACCCTGCTTAAAAAGAATGGTGGCGGACGTGTCGCAGCTCATGAAATCATGATTGGTATTCCTGCCATTCGTAACCTAATTCGTGAAAACAAGGTCGCGCAAATGTACTCAGCTATTCAGACTGGCGCAAATCATGGCATGACCACCCTCGACCAAAGCTTAAAAAATCTGGTGTCTCGCGGTGTGATCAGCCCTCAAACAGCTCGTACTGCTGCCAAACAGCCTGAATCATTCCTATAAAAATAACTAGAGAATAAATATGGATTTTAATGACCTACTCAACCTTATGGTTGAAAAAAAATCATCCGACCTCTTTATTACAGATGGCGTTGCACCATCGATGAAGATTAACGGGCAAATTGTTCCCATTTCAAAAAATAGTCTTTCAGGCGAAATTATTGGACAACTATTACATTCCATCATGAGTGAAAAACAACGCAAAGAATTTGCTGAGACTCGTGAATGTAACTTTGCCATTATGAACCGTGATAAAACTGCCCGCTTTCGTGTGAGTGCTTTTCAGCAACGCGACATGCCAGGCATGGTATTACGTCGAATTGAAACTAAAATTCCTTCAATTGATGACTTGCAATTACCACCTGTGCTTAAAGATTTATCGATGACCAAACGCGGCATCATTATTTTTGTAGGAGCAACAGGTACAGGTAAATCGACATCTTTGGCTTCAATGATTAGCTATCGGAACCATAACTCTAAAGGTCATATCATTACCATTGAAGACCCGATTGAGTTTATTCATGAACACGCTGGCTGCATCATTACCCAACGTGAAGTCGGGATCGATACAGACTCATTCGAAATTGCCTTAAAGAATACTTTGCGACAAGCACCCGATGTAATCTTGATTGGTGAGATTCGCTCTCGTGAAGTTATGGACTACGCGATTGGCTTCGCCGAAACAGGTCACCTTGTATTAGCCACAATGCATGCGAACAACGCCAACCAAGCACTTGACCGTATTATTCACTTCTTTGAAAGTGACCGTCATAGCCAGCTCTACATGGATTTATCACTTAACTTAAAGGCCATGATTGCACAGCAACTTATTCCAACGCCTGATGGTAATTCGCGCCGTGCAGCGATTGAGATTCTCATTAACTCACCACTAATTTCAGACTATATTCGCAAAGGCGAAATTCATGAAATTAAAGATTTAATGAAACGCTCACGCGAACTCGGTATGCAAACTTTTGACCAAGCACTGTTTGATCTTTATAAGTCAGGCCAAATTACCTACAAAGATGCATTAAAACATGCCGACTCACCAAACGATTTGCGTTTAACAATTAAGCTTGCCGAAGAAAGTCCTGATCAAATTGCAGGCACAAATCAGCATTTAACCTTCGACCGACAGTAATTTCTTCATAAAAAAAGGAAGGTTAAACGTAACCTTCCTTTTTTATTTGTTTTCTTTGTGTGAAAACGATTATTTCTTGCGCAGCACTTCCTGACATTCAGGTTCGTTACAGTAACCGTAAAGATTTAATGAGTGACCCGTTAAGGTAAACCCATGTTGCTCTGCTACAGCATGCTGCTCTTTCTCGATAATATCATTAGTAAATTCAATAACTTTGTTGCAATTATGGCAAACCAAATGATCGTGGTGATCTTCTTGCATAATTTCAAAAACAGAATGATTGTTTTCAAAATGGTGGCGCTGAATGATACCCGCAGCTTCAAATTGTGTTAACACACGGTAAACTGTCGCAAGGCCGACATCTTCCCCTTGTTCTAACAAAGTCTTGTAAATATCTTCAGCGCTAAGATGATGTTGTTTTGAATTTTCTAATAATTCCAAAATCTTAATTCGTGGAAGGGTAACTTTAAGTCCAGCTTTGCGCAAATCTTGATTGGAAATAGGCATGAAAAAAGGTCTCTCAACAAATCTCAAGTTGGAATAGGCAATAGAATTTAGATGAAGTATGATCTATCCTTTGATCAAATGCATCATAATTTATTGGGATAGTGTAGCAAAATGCAAAAACTCGTGCTGACGTTATTAGTCACTTCACTCCTTGCTGGTTGTTCAATCTTTGGTGTTTATAAGGTTGATATTCCTCAAGGGACTCCATTGACCAAAGCTCAAGCCTCTCAAGTACAAGTCGGCATGAATTTCCAGCAAGTGCGTTTTTTGCTTGGTAGTCCAACAGTGACTGATCCTCTAAATCCTCTACGTTGGGACTACATTTACAACTATATCCCGGGAACTTATGCTAAAAAAGCTAAAATCCCCGCAGCACATGGTCAGCATTTAAAAATTTACTTTGATGGAACTGGTACTGTAACTAAAATTGAAGGTTTAGAAACTATTCCAGAATCGCAACCAGGTTTACCTGCTTCTAAAGAAGCGATTTTAACTGCACCACCACTATAATCGTTTTTTCTAATAAAAATAAACCCCTCAAGTGAAATACTTTGAGGGGTTTTGTTTATGGGGCTTATTGCTTAAAACGATTACTTTTAATATATCGCCCCACAGGGTTTTTCTCAGCGCGTTTACGACGTATATCTTTGGGATTGATCGTTAAAGGTCGATAAACCTCAACTCGATCACCAGCTTGCAAAATCGCATGTGCTTCAACTTTTGCACCAAAGATGCCAAGTTGTAATGGCTCAGGCAAACTGACCTGTGTCTGCAAACCACTCATCTCAACTGCTTGTAATGCAGTCATACCAGCTTCAAATGGAATAGCAACTAAAAACTGTTGCTCTGGAGCTGCATAAGCAACCCACACTTGCTGAGCTTTTTCCATCAGATAATTTGTCCAATTACCGCAATCATGGCAATCACAATTGAAAGCGGCAATACAATACGTACCGCAATGCGCCATAAGTTATAAAACAACTCATTGCTAAAATTCATAGATTTACGCAAATGGCTAATTTTCATAATCCAGCCAGCAAAAATGGCATAGATCAAGCAAATGAGTAATCCCCAAAGCATCAAAATCAGCGTAAAGATATTATGAAGCTCAGGCACAGCCCAAACAGCAATTGCTACAACAATAATCACCCACTGTAAAATAGGCATAAGCTGACGCTGAGCAAGCTGCTCTCTAGCCAATTGGACAAATAACGCTGTTGTCATTACTGCGGTAAAGATCCAAGTAAAAACAGGAAGCTGTGCTTGTAAAGAAAAGAAACCGAAGGCAATCACAGCAATGAGCTGAGCTAACCAGATTGGAAGAACAGTTTTCGTTGCTCCTTCTTGTGGCTGAACAGCACCTACACTATTTTGCCAGTAAAGCCCTAAACCTAGCCCACTCGCAACAAGTGCAAGTACAGTTGCATTACCCCACTCTTTAAACTCAACATTGGTCCAATGCCAAGGCTGTAAAGTCGTTCCCATCGTGTTAGCTAAAACAAGAGAAGCAATTACACCAACCGTCATCAGTAAAATTAAAATCTGACGTGGAATAAGGGATAAAATGAGGGCCACAACAGCAAGGCCAGCAAAAACAAGTTGCCCTGAAACACTATTATTAAGCTGTGTAGTCAGTAAATTGCCAGCAGTACTTAATACATTACCTGCTAAAAATGGAATAAAAATAACCGCAAGCCAGCCAACCAAACGCCATTTTGGGGAACTATCTGCTTCACGAGTTAAACTTGATAAAGCATTTAAGGCTGTAGTCTTCGACCGTTTTGCTAACGCAATTTCCAAATAACAAACTGGTAGTGCCAATAACAACATTGTGCCTAACCACAATAACCAGAAATCGAGTTGACGATCAATCTGGATGCCCATCGTGGGTGCCAATGTCGCCATAATGATGAAAGATAAGCAAAACGCCATCAGGGGCGATAACCATCGTGACATAGGTATGTCCTGCATTATGCATTCCTTGAAAAAGACTAGAGATATTTTGCCCGTGTCATGCTTGAAAATCAAAGTTTGCTCAATAAAAAAAGCAAACTACCGAAACGATAGTTTGCCGCGCTAACTGAAATTATGATTTATTTTTATTTCAGGTTATGAGAAAAACCGAGCAAACCAGTTTTTCCCTTTCTTTTTTTCTTTTTCTCTAATAATTCCCATCATATTTTCTTTTACTGCTCCTACATAATCGGCATCATCATGTTGAATATGGTTAATTAACCATTTAGCCAAAATTTCTTGTAACTCTGATTCAATCGTATGACCCATTTCAAAACGTTCACGATATAATTCTATTTTTTTAATAAATAAATCATGTACACGTTTATGAGGTACACGATATTTATAATCAGCTTCCTCTTGCAAACTTTCTTCGAAAGTAAAATGTGATTGCGTATAATCGATAATATTGTCTAATACATCTTTAACTCGACGTCTATCTTCATCATCTTTTACATCATCAATTTCATTAATATAATCAAGTATCCGTTTATGTTGTTCATCAATAACATCAATACCCGTATTATATTCTGAAGCCCATTTCATTTTCATACATCTCCCCAATGATGCTTAATGATTGTTGCATAAACTGCATGATATATTTAAAGAATATAAATAAAAACAAACCTAATTTGTCGGCTTTAGCCCATAAAAATTATATTCAACACAAGTTATTGTTTTTAAATTATTTAATTAAAATTAACCAACTAAAATAATAAAGTATTTTTTAAACAAACTATTTTATTATTAAATGATAAAAATATATAAACATCCTTATTCATATATTTTAAATGTATTTTATATTAATACTGATCTGCGCACGTAATACGTTTTAGTTCAGGATTTTCCTGTTCACGTTTTAATCTTTCTACAAAAGTAATCGCCTTTTTAATTGGTTTACCATGTTGAAATAAAATCATTTCACCAGGTTGATAAGCTGTCCAATTTTCATTATGTGTTAAAGGTTCAGTTGTTATTACTGCCACACGATCTTCAGGTGTGGTTACCTGACTAAAATCGACTTCAACATCTAAATCAATTAAATGAGCATGATTAAATGGATATTCACGAACGAGCCAATGTAATTTAGTAATGGCATAACTAAATAATGCTTTGCCATTAGATAGGCAATAATTAAATGTGCCGTATTCTGCAATTTGCGGAGAAATCTTTTCTAATACTTCAAATATCTGTTCAAGACTTGGTTCTTCATAGCCAAAAGCTTCAACGAGTTGATCAAGCAAATAACAAAAAGCACGCTCGCTATCGGTATTACCTACTGGCGTGAAACGTCCACTTAGTGGCGGATTAAAGTCATGTAAATCGCCATTATGGGCAAAAATCCAATGCCGTCCCCACAACTCTCGAATAAAGGGATGAGAATTTTCTAAAGTAATTTTACCTTGAGTAGCCTTACGGATATGAGCGATCACATTACGTGATTTAATAGGATAATTACGAATGAGATCGGCAATTGGAGACTCAACTGCTGATTGGTTATCAACAAATAAACGGCACGCCTTATCTTCGAAAAATGCGATGCCAAATCCATCACTATGATCTGAGGTAATTCCTGCACGCTGTGAAAAACCACGGAAGGAAAAAGTGATATCCGTTGGTGTTGCACAATTCATTCCTAATAGCTGGCACATATCGCTTTTTAAACTACTTCTAATTACCCCATCTGCTCTATTGTGCATGAGAGTAAAAGTGCTTGCAAATCTCAATATGTGCTGGCTATTACAGAATAGAAAATATGATTAACGCTGCACCATTTTATTCATCACAAATGAGGTTGCGACTTTATTGACCTCGAGAAATACAAAATAATCCAAACAGTTAAACTCTTCATCAAAAAAAGCCTGTTTTGATAGTTTTGACTGCATGCTCAAATACATTTGGAACAGCTTTGGCATACGTTCATCTTGTGGAAAGCTAAACTCAGGATATTCAGGTTCATAGATTTTTTTTGAACGAATATCAATCGTTTTACTTTCTGGTAACTGCTGAATCTGGCGATGCGTGTAGTACGCTCTAGCCAAATTATCTTGCAAATGAATACTGACACAGCCCATTAAATATTTAGCACGCATTGACCATAGCACTTTGGGTGCAAGGTTTAACCACAACATAGATAACGCTTTACCATTACGAAAGCGAGGATGTACACAAGTACGGCCTATTTCTAACACATTTGGAAGATGGGAAAGCTGAGGTACAATATCAAACTCATGTGCACTGTAACTCTGTGCTATTTCGTGGCCTTGAAATAGTTTTAGACGCGTATACGCTACAATTTCTCCAGTCCACTTTTCACGTAAGACCGCGTGCTCACAACCAAAATCGTAAATATCTTGGTCTAAGTTATCTTCAAACTTGATTCCGAATTGTTGACTAAATTGTTGTGCACGAAACCGTTGTACATCTTGTAATTCTTTTAAATTATCAACCCACTCAAAACGAAATTGCGTCTGATTTATTGCTTTATGACGATTTAAAGGTAAAGTCCAGGTTTGGCGATATTGATTAAATTTTTCCAGCATAATGAACGCTCCTAGTGACACCCCCTACACTATTCAAAGCTCATGACAAAAAAATGACCAAATTAAGATAGTATAAAAAAAGACCACCTAGGGTGATCTTTTTATTAAGAATAACGGATTTCTTAAGCTGTTTTAGTACGATTAGAAATCAGCGTTCCAACACCGTGATCAGTGAAGATTTCAAGCAATGTGGCATGTGGCACGCGACCATCAACAATATGCGCACTCACAACGCCGCCTTTAACAGCATCAAGTGCACAGCCTACCTTAGGAATCATGCCGCCATAGATCACACCTGTTTCAATGAGGCGATCAACTTCTTGTGTCGTAAGGCCAGTTAACAGATTTTTATTTTCATCAAGCACACCGCTAATATTGGTGAGCAAAATTAATTTCTCAGCACCTAATGCTTCTGCAACCTTACCTGCAACTAAGTCAGCATTAATATTATAAGTATTGCCTTCTTCATCTACACCTAGCGGTGCAATAACTGGAATAAAGTCACTTTGGGTGAACATTTCCAATACATCTGTTTTAACGCCAGTCACTTCACCAACCATACCCAAGTCGATATGTTTGATAGAACCATCTTCTTCTTGCTTTTCCATGAGCAATTTGCGGGCACGAAGTAAATTACCGTCTTTACCTGTTAAACCAATCGCACGTCCACCGTGTTTATTAATCAGATTAACGATTGATTTATTCACGCTACCGCCCAACACCATTTCAACCACTTCCATGGTTGCAGCATCAGTTACACGCATACCGTCAATACGGTCAGATTCACGGCCTAACTGCTTTAAGAATGAGTCCACTTGTGGCCCACCACCGTGAACAACAATCGGATTTAATCCTACAGTTTTAAGTAAAACGATGTCTCGGGCAAATGAACTTTCAAGCTCCGGATCAGTCATTGCGTTGCCACCGTATTTCACCACCAGCGTTTTACCAGTAAAGCGTTGAATATACGGCAAAGCTTCAATCAAGATTTTTGCTTTGTCGACACCGATATGCTGATGTTGTGGCATTACGCCTCTCCTTACTTAGGCCTCTGAAAGTTCTTGTGCAATTTGCGGATAGTGTTCTTGTAACATATCCACAAATTTTTGCTGGATTTCCTTTAATCGTAAAGGATTATCTGCATCAAATCGTACTGTAAAGTATTCACCAGTATTTGATGCTCGAATAATGCCAAAACCATCATCAAAATCAAGACGTACGCCATCAATTTTACTAATACGCGCCCCTAAGCGATGACTTAAAATCTCAATATCTTGTAATACATACTTTGGATCAGACTGATACGTACCAATATAAGTATCCTCTGTACAACATCTTTCTGGATATGGGGCAAATAACTCAGAAATTGTAGCGGCATTAGATTGGGTAAAATACTCCATTACACGTAATGCAGCATACAAACCATCGTCGTAGCCAAAACCACGGCCATCATTAAACACATAATGACCTGCATATTCTCCACCAAAAATGGCACGCCCATTCGACTGAGATAAATAAGCCCTTAGGAAACTACTTCCCGTGCGGATCATTTTTGCTTTTCCGCCGAGTTTCTCGACGGTCTCTTGCACCATACGCGAACATTTCACATCAAAAACAATTTCTTGCTCTGGGTGCTGCTCAAGGCACATTTGGGCAAAAAGCGATAATAAGCGGTCTGCGGTCAATATCTGTGCTTTTTCATCAACTAAAACAACACGGTCTCCATCACCATCCAAAGCAATACCAATATCAGCCTGCTGCTCGACCACGGCTTTTCGCAAGCTAATTAAATGAGCTGCATGTGATGGATCTGGTGCGTGATCTGGAAACTCTCCATTTGGATTAGTGCGTAAAGCAATGACTTCACACCCCATTTTTTCTAAGATTAGTTTTGAACAATGCCCAGCTGAACCATGCAAACCATCTAAAACAACTTTTAAAGGACGTTTTAACTGAATATCTTTAAAAATGGCTTGTTGGTATTGCTGGCAAAATTCAGCCTTAAATTGCGGTAAGGTTAACTCAAGTACAGAAATTGAATGGCTTGGTACATAAGTTTGGGCTTCTTCACCCACCTGTTGAATCATTTCCGGAGACGGCGGTTCGCCTTTTAAAATCCACTTAATACCATTATCAGATTTTGGGTTATGGCTTGCTGTCACCATAATGCCATTGCCACCAAAATCTCGTGCAATGTAGTACATCATTGGTGATGAACAGCAACCAATATTAGTCACTTTTAAACCTTGTTCTATTAAAATTTCTTCAATTAAGTGTGCATAGGCTGGGCTTGTGAGACGGGCATCATAGCCAATCACTAATTGAGTTTGCTTTGCTTGTTTGTATTGTTGTGCCAATCCGTAGGCAATTGAACGGACAACGTCCGTGGTTAAGTAAGAAAGTTTGCCTCTAATATCGTAAGCACGAAAAATACTTTTTGGAAATGAGTGTCTTACATTCATAGCGTATCTTCTATTTAAAGATCAATTCGATCTATCGCAAAAACATAGATTATTCAAAATTTTTGAAAGGTTTGTTTGCTAAAAAAGTTAAAAGAATATGAGTAAAGCGTGTTGTAATATAATCCATTGTAACATTCAAGATATAAAAAGAAACGCCTGTTCAACAGGCGTTTGATTTTCGTTAATATTTTAGAAAAACTTACTGTTTACCTGTATGACCAAAGCCACCAGCACCACGTAAAGTTTCTTCAAATTCTTCTACTTGCTCAAATTCAGCTTGTACGACTGGCACTAAAACGTACTGTGCCAAGCGCTCACCTGGTTCTAAACGGAATGTAGTTTGACCACGATTCCAAACGGAAACCATCAATTCACCTTGGTAATCCGAATCAATCAAACCAACTAAGTTGCCAAGCACGATCCCGTGTTTATGACCTAAACCTGAACGCGGTAAAATTAAACCAGCAAAATTTACATCATGAATATAAATTGCCATACCTGTTTTAACTAAAACAGTTTGTCCTGGTTCAATATCAATTGCTTCATCTAAACAGGCACGTAAATCTAAACCCGCTGAACCTGCTGTTGCATATGAAGGTAAAGGCCATTCTTTACCTAAACGCGGATCGAGCAATTTCACTTGAACTTTCATGGGATTTCCTAAAAATTAAAAAAATTAACGCTTTAATAAAGCTTTTAAATTTGCCAGATATTGTTGAGCCTGTTCTTTAGGGTCAACATTAGCCGCAATTTTCTTTTTACGCCCTAACCACTCGAGCTCATCTTGTGGAAGCTCATCAAGGAAACGGCTAGGCGTCATTTGTTTCATCTGTCCGCCATTTTTGCGCTGTTCCGCTAAAGTTAACGTTAAACCTTGGCGTGCACGTGTAATTCCCACATACATGAGACGGCGCTCTTCCTCAATGGTTTCTGCTGCAATCGAGTTCTTGTGAGGCAATAGTTCTTCTTCAAGTCCCATAATGTACACATATGGGAATTCCAGACCTTTTGCTGCATGCAAAGTAAGAAGGTTAACTTTGTCTGTATCTTCTTCTTCCTGCTGCTGTTCTAACAGATCGAGCAAAACTAGTTTTCGGATAACACTTTCAATATTCTTTTCATCAACATCTTCAGCACGATTAATCAGATTTTGAATACTGGTAAATAAGTTCTCGATGTTATCGAGCTTACTTTTCTCTTGTGCAGGTGTTGCTGACTGTTCTCGAACATAATCCATATAACCTGCTTCATTCATCATTTGACGGACTTTAGGCACAGGCTCATCATCTTCCAACAATTCACGAGTAAATGTCGCGATAAAATCGGCAAATTCATGAAGCTGTGTTTCCGCCTTTTTAGGCAGCACCATACTTAAACGCTGGTCAGCAGAAGCACCGAGTAAAGACAAATTATTCTCTTGTGAAAATAAACCTAATTTTTCTAGAGTAACTGGGCCAATCGCACGTTTAGGTGTATTAATAATACGTAAGAAAGCACTGTCATCTTCTGGATTAATAATAAGACGCAAATAACTCATTACATCTTTAATTTCTGCACGCGCGAAGAACGATGTACCGCCAGAGAGTTTATACGGAATTTGCATTTGGCGAAGTTGGGTTTCTAATACACGTGCCTGAAAGTTTCCGCGATACAAAACGGCATAATCTTTCCAGTTCTTACCGTTCATTAGCTTATGAGTCAGTAAGTCTTTTACCACGCGTTCTGCTTCATCATCATCATTACGACATGTGATGATTCGGATGACTTCCCCATGCCCTTTATCACTCCACAATTTCTTGTCAAAAATATGTGGATTATTTTGAATCACACAGTTCGCAGCTTTTAAAATACGGCTGGTCGAACGGTAATTTTGTTCAAGCTTAATAATATGTAGATTTGGGAAGTCTTGTTTAAGCAATGCCATGTTTTCAGGCTTAGCACCACGCCATGCGTAAATCGACTGGTCATCATCACCTACCGCGGTGAACTGCCCCATTACACCAACTAATAGTTTGACCAAAATATATTGGGCCGTATTGGTATCTTGATATTCATCAACCAATAAATAGCGAACGCGGTTTTGCCACTTGTCACGTACTTCTGCATTTTCTTGCAATAAACGTGTTGGCATAACAATCAAGTCATCAAAATCGACAGCATTGTAGGCACGTAAATTACGTTCATAAAGTTGATAAAGATGAGCAAACTGGACATCTTCCGGTGTTTCACAAGTCGAATGTGCTTGTTCCGGCAAAATCAGATCGTTTTTCCAATCTGAAATTTTCTTCATTGCTTTAGCAATTAATTCTTTACTCTCTGCACCCGATAAATTGTCACGATGCATGAGATCCATCAAAATACGTTTACAGTCATCTGCATCTAAAATCGAAAAATTAGCTTTTAAAGGTAAATTTTTAAGTTCTAAACGTAAAAGGTTTAAACCAAAAGTATGGAAGGTCGAGACGGATAGACCTTTTGCTTCTTCACGTGACAGAAGCTTGGTCACACGTTCTTTCATTTCACGTGCAGCTTTGTTTGTGAAGGTCATCGCGGTTATACGATGCGCTGGAATACGGCAATGCTGCACCAAATAAGCAATTTTACGCGTAATTACCGATGTTTTACCTGAACCAGCGCCAGCAAGCACCAATAAAGGGCCCTGAGTATATTTCATGGCTTCTTCTTGCTTGTTGTTCAATTGACTGGCAGATGACATCGTGTATTACCTCTTAATTTTTCGAGCATGATTATAGTCATCTCTTTTTTAGAATCCCAATAGTAAATCTACGGATATGTATAAATGATGTCTAATAATGCAATTTATGCGCCGCAGAATGTCGTGATTATTTCTTGTACTGCATCCATAAAAAAACCACCCGAAGGTGGTTTTTGAAACAATCAACTAGATCTTATTGTTTTGCATAAATGCTGATTTCTACACGACGGTTTTGTTCACGGCCAGATGCAGTTGAGTTATCTGCGATCGGGTTAGATGAACCATAACCTTGCGCGTCGATACGGCTAGCAGATACGCCTTGGCTCGCTAAATAACTACGTACTGATTGAGCGCGTGCTTGTGATAATGGAATGTTAATTGAATCATTACCAGTGTTATCAGTATAACCAGTTACAAGAATTGCACTCTTGTTATCTTCAGCCAAAGTTTGAGCCACTTTGTTTAAAGTTGCGTAGAAGTTTGGCTTGATATTTGATTTGTTTGTATCGAAAGTAATGCTACCAGGCATGATCAATTGAACAGAACCATCTGGGTTACGGCCAACGTCTACACCAGTACCCGCCATTTGTTGACGTAATTTTTTCTCTTTCTGGTCAAGATATACACCACCAGCAGCACCAAGAACTGCACCAATTGCCGCAGCACGGTTGTTTTGACGGCTAGAGTTTGCATTTGATTTAGAAATACCATAACCAGCTGCTGCACCAATTAAAGTACCTAATGCGGCTTTATCGTATTCAACGCCACCAAGATTATTACCAGTTGTTTGACAACCAGAAAGTACTACTGCTGCCCCTACCACTGTTGAAATAACTAATGCACGCATTGCATGCCTCCTCACTTTGTGTGTTTTGTTGTCTGAATGAATAATGAAACAAAAAGGAAGTATAAAACATTGATATTTTGTTAATAATAAACAGTTTAGTTACTTTTTTGTAATATTTTGATGCACTTTAAGATGCAACCTCATCACAATTTCTTCATTGTTGTCTAAGATATCGTTGTATTTCATATTATGACAGTTATAGTTGAACAACTTTTCTATGGATTTGAGACATTCGGGGTCATTTATATGCCAACTGCACCCAATAAACAATCTGCGCTAAAAAAAATTACACGTGGACTCACTGTAGGTACAGTCATTACAGGAAGTACTTTTTTTCATGGTCCCCCTGTTCTTGCATTAGGTCTGACCAAGCTTTTAAAGAAATCATCAAAAATAGATGAAACTAATATTCAAATTACAAATAGCTGGTTAGGGGTAAATAATTGGCTAATTGACCATGTTCTTCCTAATCTAAAATGGGACATTACCATTGATGAAGGACTTGATCTGAATATGCAAGGTCGTTATCTAATGACTTGTAATCACCAAAGTTGGGTAGACACGACTGTAAATCAATATTTTGGTTTAACACGTATGCCACTCACCCGTTTCTTTACTAAATGGGAACTCATCTTTATTCCTTTTGTTGGTCAAGCATTTAAGATTTTAGGCTTCCCAATGATGAAACGTCACACCAAAGAACAGATCGCGAAGAATCCTGAACTTAAAGACCGTGACATGATGGAAGCGCGTAAAGCCTGTGAGCAGCTTTTAAGTCAGCCCTTCACATTATTAAATTATCTGGAAGGGACTCGTTTTACTCAAGAAAAACATGATCAGCAAAAATCACCTTATAAGCATTTGCTAAAACCCAAAGCAGGTGGCTTAGCACTTGCATTAAATATCTTGGGTGACAAAATCGATGCCCTAGTTGATATGACTATCGTCTATCCTGATGGTGTACCGGGATATAGTGATTTCTGGCTCGGAGATGTTTCAAAAATTGCGGTTAACTTACGTAAAATTGAAATTCCAGAGTGGGTGCTTGGCGGCAATTATGAAGATGATGCGGCTTATCGTGAACGTTTTCAGCAATGGGTTCATGACATTTGGACCGAAAAAGATCAACTTATTGAGCAAATGAAATCTCAATATACCACTGCAAATATTTAAGAAAGCACCCGTTATTATGCAAAACAGTTCTGGGAAAAAAACGAAATACCATCATGTAGACCCAAACAGCCTTTCATTTAAGCTGTTTTTGGTCTACGACATTTTCATGGTGTTTATTATCATTTTTAACTTGTTCTGTCTTGCGACTAATTTCTTTTTAATGAGCAGTATTGGGGCATGGTTCTTCGAACATATTCACTTGCCCCAAGTACTCAGCTTTTATCGTACTTCACTACATCCGTGGGTGATTACATCAGAAGCTTGGTTTATTGGTTTTTTAATTATTGAGCTGCTTGTACGCTGGGCTATTGCGATCATCAACAAACACCATAAGCGTTGGTTCTTTTTTCCTTTTATTCACTGGTATGAAATTTTAGCTATTATTCCTCAGCTCCGTTTTTTACGTTTATTCCGCGCTGGGATTATTGCTTACCGTTTACATGAGTTGGGCTATCCAGTTGTTCCGGGAAGCTGGCGGAAAACTGGGCTATTTTATTATCGTGTCGTAATGGAAGAATTATCTGACCGCGTTGTAATTACCGTGATTGATGGTATTAGATATGAACTTGAAACCAGTTCTAGTCATAAACAGATTATTCATGATTTGGTTAATCATCATCGTGAGCAATTTACTGTCGCTCTAACCGCATTATTACAAGAATCTTTAGCCACCGCTTTAAAAGAACAAAAGCCTGCCATTACAAAAGGTGTGGGCAAAATTGTAGATCAAGCCATTATTGATACGCCTGAGCTAACTCAATTATTACGCTTAATTCCTTTAGTCGGGGGCCGCATTGAACAGCAAATTCAAAGCATTGGTCAAAGATTAGGTGAAAATATTAGTGCAGGTTTAATTGAACCTTTAATTGAGGGCTCACCAAATAGTCCGAACCCTACTTATCAATTAATTTCTCAAAGAGTAAGTGAAATCAATATTAATAATCGTCAGCTTGAGCAATTGGTTGAATCTGTCGTGTTCGAGACACTGGAGTCTGTACGTAAACAAGTCAAGGTCAAACAATGGCAACAAACCCTTGCGGAGTATGATCGAATCAAAGAATAAGCATTTATTTAATTTTTTATGAATCACGCTAGAGAATTGGCACGAATTGTTCTAGCATTTGCCCTATTTACAATAAACTTAACGATATTACAGCTCGTTTAACGCCTTGAAGGAAGACTTATGGCTGATATACGGATTACCGGCAGAATGGTTAACTTTAGCAGGATAACCTTCGATACCAATGATCATGATGTGATCCGCCAGCAATTATCAAATATTTTAAATGAAGGTTCCTATCAAGGAACTTTAGTGATTATTGACAGTACAGTTGAGCAAGAGTTAATTGCATTGATTCAACTTCTGGTGAGCTTAGGTTTACAACCAATGGCGGTAATCGACGGTATTTTAGGAGATGAGGCTCGCGCTATTCAATTCCCTGTTTTACCCGCAGATCAACCATTACAACGCATTAAAGCGACAGCTGAACAAGTGGCTATTGTGGAAAAACCTGCTACAGCTCCTGCCTCGTCTTCAGCAGAAACAAAAAAACCACTAAACAAGATAGCGGTCGCTCATATTACCTCTTATCATGATGAAATTTTGCGTACAGGCCAATCCCTTGTACAAGATAACGGCGATATTATTTTAAAGGCTGGCATGAATAGTGGTTCCGAGGTGATCGCTTCAGGAAATATACATATTTATGGCACAGTTCGTGGTAGAGTCATTGCTGGTGCGGGCGGGCACGCAGCTGCACGCATTTTTTGCCAATCTTTAGAGGCTGAGCTCGTTTCCATTGCCGGAACGTATTGTGTCGCAGATGATATCCCTAAACATGTGGTAAAAAAACCAGTACATATTTATTTAAATGAAAAGCAAGAGCTTGAATTTGAAGCTCTAGAACTTTAATTTATTAAGCAAATCACCAAAAAACAGCCCTTTTAAGGGTGTATGACCATAATAGGAGTGGATTCGGTGGCCAAAATTGTTGTCGTAACATCAGGCAAAGGTGGTGTAGGTAAAACTACAACGAGCGCATCTTTTGCAACAGGTTTAGCCCTTCGTGGTCATAAAACTGTTGTGATTGATTTTGATGTAGGCTTACGTAACCTTGATTTGATTATGGGTTGTGAGCGTCGTGTTGTTTATGATTTTGTTAATGTTATTAATAACGAAGCACGTCTGCAGCAAGCCCTTATTCGCGATAAAGATATCGAAAACCTTTATATTTTACCGGCTTCACAAACACGTGATAAAGATGCGTTGAGCGACGAAGGTGTTGCTCGTGTTATTGATGAGCTATCTCAAGAATTTGATTACATCATTTGTGACTCACCTGCAGGGATCGAGCGTGGCGCGATTTTAGCCATGTATCATGCAGATGAAGCAATCATTGTAACAAACCCTGAAATCTCTTCAGTACGTGACTCTGACCGTATTATTGGTATGTTAGATAGCAAAACCAAGAAAGTTGAACACAACGAAGGGCGTATACGTAAACATTTATGTATTACACGTTTTAACCCGGAACGTGCTGACCGTCAGGAAATGCTGACAATTGATGATATTTCTAAAGATATTTTACGCGTACCGACATTAGGTGTTATTCCAGAATGTCCAAGTGTATTACAAGCATCAAACGAAGGTAAGCCAGTTATTCTGTATTCAGAAACTAAAGCTGGTCAGGGGTATGATGATTTGGTTGCACGCTTCCTTGGCGAAGACCGTCCTTATCGACACATCACAGCTCAACCTAAAGGCTGGTTAGCACGACTATTTGGAGCGTAGATATGGCAGGATTCTGGAGTAAATTATTTAGCAGCGAAGAAAAACCATCAAGTGCTCAAACTGCCAAAGATCGTTTGAAAGTTATTGTTGCTTCTGAACAAGGTTTAGGCCGCCGTTTAAGCCAAGACAAAATTGATCAGATGAAAAAAGAAATCATGCAAGTGGTTAGTCGTTATGTTAGCGGTGTAGGTGAACAGCATATCCAAATGCAAGTTCGCTCTGAAGCTAATATCGAAATGTTAGAAATGAATATCAATTTACCTGAAGAACGATAATTCTATTTCTGACTATTCAATAAATCAGAATCAAGGCAAAATAACGCAAGTTATTTTGCCTTTTTTAAAATGAGGAGATTGTCATGGCATTATCACAGCCAGCAACTTTCAATGAAGAATGGTCCGATGAGCGTGTTTTTGCCTACCTCAACCAACTTCCTCCAAGTGGCGTGAATGCAGATTTTCATGTGCTCTACCATGCATTCAAACATATGCGCCCAACAGACTATGAGCGTCTTTTAACGCAATTTATTGCGGATGGACGCGATATTAATGCCAAAGACCCTGAAGGCCAACGCATTCATGACGTGATTGCTAAGTTTCCGCGTCAATCGGCACCATTTTTAGAAGTTCTAGCAAAGTTTGCTTAAAAATAAAAAGCCTCTAAAAGAGGCTTTTTTCTTATCTAAACTTATCGATTACCAATCAGGAAAATACCAAATACGGTAAAAATACCGCCAGAAATACCATCAATCCATTTTGAAAAATTACGATAAGCTGCTCTAAAACTTGGTAATGAAAAAATAAAAGTCACAAAGCAGAACCATAAAATTGTCTCGATTGTGACAATAATAAAGAGTAGCCAGTGAACTTGATCAAGTTGAGGATTAGCTAAAAATAAAGAGAAAACACTACCAAAATAAATAACAGCTTTCGGATTTGATAGATTAGTTATTAGACCTTTTATAAAAAATAAGTAAGGTGCTTTAGGGAGCTCAACAGCAACATTGCTCTCTTGCTCATTTTTTGAAAAAGCTGAACGTAGCATCTGATAGCCCAACCAACATAGATATAAGCCACCAGCAATAAGCAACCCTTGCTTTAACCAAGCCATTTTTTCAAAGATAAGATTTAGCCCCATCAGCGCCAAGCACGCCCAAAACATAACACCCGCCGTTATACCAGCAACGACCAGCATAGCGTCTTTACGAGAACGACTAATGGCGGTTTGAGATACAAGAAAAAAATCAGGCCCAGGAGTGATAAGTGCGCAAAAGTGAATAAAGGCTAAAGTAATCAGAGCTAATAACATATCTTCCTCCTGATTTAATTCATTGTTATTTGTTTAGGGAAAATACATTAGCATTTTTTACTAGACGATAAAATCTTTAAGTCATTTATAAACAGGTTCACTTTATTTAAGTTTAAAAAAAGCCTCCGAAGAGGCTTAAATTATATTGTCTTAAACTAGAATATCCCGCTTACCATTAGGGCCCATTGAGCTCACAATGCCGTTCTCTTCCATTTGATCAATAATACGAGCAGCACGGTTATAACCAAGGCTAAATTTACGCTGTAGCGAAGATGTAGACGCTTTTCGAGTTTCTAATACGAACGACACACATTGATCATAGAGTGCATCTCGGTCAGAACCACCCTCACCCTCTTCAAAGCCACGTGATGCAGGTTCTTCATCAAATGGAGTCAAGATTTCATCAATATAATCAGGCTCACCACGCTCACGCCAAGCATCACAGATACGGTTTACTTCATCATCACTAATGAAAGCACCATGCACACGTTCTGGCTCAATTTTACCAGGGCCTAAGAACAGCATATCACCATGACCTAACAAGTCTTCTGCACCACCCGCATCCAAAATAGTACGTGAGTCAATTTTACTGTTTACACGTAATGCTACACGCGTTGGAATATTGGCTTTAATTAAACCCGTAATAACATCAACAGATGGGCGTTGAGTTGCAAGCAATAGGTGAATACCAGCAGCACGAGATTTTTGCGCCAAACGGGTAATCATTTCTTCTGCTTTTTTACCCACTTGCATAATCATATCAGCGAACTCGTCCGCAACAATGACAATAGATGGTAATGGCGTTAAACGAGGTGCACGTTCTTGTGTCGCAGAATCACTTGGCTTCCAAGTCGGATCAATTAAGTCTTCACCATTCGCAATCGCTTCTTCAACTTTACGGTTGTAGTCACTTAATTTACGAATTTTTAGGAACGACATAAGCTTATAACGGCGTTCCATTTCATTCACACACCAGTTCAAGGCACTTACCGCATCTTTCATGTCAGTAACGACTGGAGTTAATAAATGTGGAATATCACTATAGTTCGCAAGTTCTAGCTGTTTTGGATCAATTAAAATTAAACGTAATTGATCAGGTGTGTATTTAAGCAACATCGATAAAATCATCGAGTTGACTGCAACCGATTTACCAGAACCTGTCGTACCAGCAACTAACATATGCGGTGCTTTCGCCAAATCAGTGAGTACAGGATTACCTGAAATATCTTTACCCATCGCCATACTAATTAATGCACTTGGGTCACGATATGTCGGTGTTTCCAATAACTCAATCAAGCGTACCATTTCACGGGCACTGTTTGGCACTTCAATACCAATGTATGGTTTACCAGGAATGACTTCCACCACACGTACAGATGCCATCGACATTGAACGTGCCAAGTCACGTGAAATATTTGTTACCTTAGACGCTTTAACACCCGGTGCTAAATCTAACTCAAAACGAGTAACAACTGGCCCTGGTTGAGCCTCTACCACCTGAGCTTTAACATTAAATTCTTGCAGTTTAATTTCAAGTAACTCAGACAAACGAGAAAGCTGCTCTTCAGTAAAGTTGACTTTCTTATTCGGATCGACCTTATCGAGTAGTTCAAGACCAGGTAACGTTGGCAAATCCAAACGCTTTTTGGCAACTTGCATTGCACGAGACATTGGTCGACCTGATGCATCAGTTAATGGCGCATCAAAATCGAAATCATCTTCATCAAAATCAGAATTTTCCTGCGGTTTCCCAGCAGTCTCCTGCCAAGCCTCAATAAACTCTTCTTTTGAAAGTTTGTCAGCCTGAATAGTCGTTTGAATAGGAGCTTTTACAAATGCTGAAGATTGCGCATAACTACTTGCTCTTACAGGCTCTGCTGGAGCAATGTCTTCATCTATTAATAAATCATCAAAATCTTCAAAGACTTGTTCATTTGCTAAATTTTTAGGTGACTGATTTAAATTAGAGGTAGGTGAAGATGTTTCATTCGCAATATTAACAGATTGCGAAGTTTGTTCGGTTTCTACATGGTGATCTTGAACAAACGGTGTATGCACATCTGTTGCAGTTTTACTGTTTGGAACCGCAGCAAGTAACTCATCAAAGATCTCATCATCATTCCAATCAAGACCATGCAAGTCTTGTTTAGATGAAGGCTGATTTTGATTTACTTGAGAAATTGTTTGCTGGAATTGCTCATGAGCAGGAACTTGCTCTGTTTCTGTCGAATCATCAGCAGCTCTTAAAAGCGCATCAATTTCTTGCTTATGACTCGCATCATCGCGCTGTAAAGCACGCCATACTTCGCCAGTTGCAACTAAACGTTGGCTATCTCGTTCAAGTTTATGAGCCTGCTCAAGCGTATGCTCAAAGTTCTGAGTATTTGCAACTGGTGTATCTGCAACAGGTTCAGGTCGGCTCTGCTCTTTCGCTAGCACATCTGCAAATAAGCGCTCAGCAACCGCATCATGTCGCGTTGTGGTAGATTGCGGTTGAGTTGATTCAGATTGAACTGATGCTTCTTTCTCATCTGAAGCATTAGCATTCGTTTCTACATTGTCAGCAACTTTAACCGCGGCTGCTTTGTTGGCAGGTTGAGTTGTTAAGTCATAATCCGATTCATTCGGAGATACGTTCTTATAAAATAAATCTTGTAAATAACTTGGTGTAGCTTTGAGCGTAACCCATGTTTTACTCCATTGCACCCCAAATGCAAGAGTAAACAACACGACCCCGAAAACCAGTAAAAATAAGGTTGCACCGTAAATTGTTAACAATTGAGATAGGCTTTGACCTAACTCATAACCAATAATTCCCCCAGCTGCATTATCTAAAGTATCTGCCGGCACATTCCAGTGTAAATATAGTAAGCTAGATACAACTAAAATTAAGAAGAATTGTGCAGCATAACGAAATGGGCGGTTTAGGAAACTACGTGGCCACCAAACCTGAATTGCTTCAATGAAAAGGAAAATTGGAATAAGCAAACTTGCCCATCCTAAAAAACCAAACAGCAAATCTGCAATCCATGCGCCAGCAATACCACTTGCATTGGATACTTGCTGAGTATCACTGGAAATATGCATCCAGCCCGGGTCAAATGGTGTATATGTTACTGTTGCCAGAAACATATAAATACCAAAAGAAACCAAGAATAATGTCATCAATAAGCGCTGTGCATAAACACTTGACACCGCAGTCATATACTGTCCTGTAACCCATTTAATTATTGGTTTAGAGATGTGAAGAGCTACATTTTAGATCTTCAACGAATGAACTTTATATTATGCACCTGTTCTTACAAAAAAGGTGCATGATTCTTTACAGTTGTTGTTAACATAAGGCACTTCTATATTGTTATATAACTTAATTCGATTGACCTGATCAATATTATCCACATTGATTTAACGCTATTGGTCGGCAAATTCACGTATAATTTTCAAAATTCTCGATATAAATAAGGATACCCTCAATGAGTGCTCGTCATTCTCGGTTAATTATTCTCGGTTCTGGTCCTGCAGGTTATAGTGCAGCGGTATATGCAGCACGTGCAAACCTTAAACCTACTTTAATTGCAGGTTTACAACTAGGTGGGCAGCTTACAACAACAACCGAAGTTGACAACTGGCCGGGCGATCCTGAAGGTTTAACAGGTCCTGCATTAATGGATCGTATGCAAGCACATGCTGAACGCTTTGGTACAGAACTCGTCTATGACCATATTAACGAAGTGGACTTAAATGTACGTCCTTTCGTTCTTAAAGGTGACATGGAAGAGTACACATGTGACGCTTTAATTATTGCAACTGGTGCTACAGCTCAATATCTTGGCCTAGAGTCTGAACAAAACTTTATGGGTCAAGGCGTAAGCGCATGTGCAACATGTGATGGTTTCTTCTATAAAAACCAAAAAGTAATGGTTGTAGGTGGTGGTAACACTGCTGTTGAAGAAGCACTTTATTTATCAAATATTGCTTCACATGTAACTTTAGTACACCGCCGTGATACTTTACGTTCTGAAAAGATTTTGCAAGATCATTTATTTGCCAAAGAAAAAGAAGGCAAAATCAGCATTATCTGGAATCACGAAGTTGAAGAAGTATTGGGTGACAATACTGGGGTAACTAGTGTTCGCCTTAAATCAACTCAAGATGACTCTAAGCAAGACGTAGAGGTTCATGGTCTGTTCGTTGCGATTGGTCACAAGCCAAACACTGGAATGTTTGAAGGCCAATTAAACTTACGTGATGGCTACATCCAAGTACAAAGTGGCACATCTGGTAATGCAACAGCAACTTCTGTAGCTGGTGTTTTTGCTGCTGGGGACGTCGCAGATAGCATTTACCGCCAAGCGATTACTTCTGCCGGGTCTGGCTGTATGGCGGCTCTAGATGCTGAAAAATATCTAGATAATCTTTAATTAATAGATTTCTAGAGTTTTAAAACAGCCGTTCTTATAACGGCTGTTTTTTTTAGAATAATGACTAGCTGACATATATTAATTTTTATAGCATAACCTTAAAGCTCATCTTATTTTATTTTTATGAATACACTTCCACTTTCTCAATTCATTTTTCCTGACCCGATTGAAGCTGACCCAGATGGGCATGGTTTAATTTGTATTGGGGCAGACCTCTCCCCTTCTACACTATTTGAAGCTTACACCCATGGTCTTTTTCCTTGGTTTAATGAAGATGAGCCTATTTGTTGGTGGAGTCCAGAACCCCGTTGTGTTATCTACCCTCAAAACTACAAGCCAAGCAAGTCACTCCTTAGAAACATGAAAAAACATGACTATGCAATTACGGTTAACCATGCTTTTGAACAAGTTATTCGCTCTTGCTCTTTGCCAAGAAGTTATGCAGACGAAACATGGATTAGTGAAGATATTATTCAAGGCTACTGTGAGATGTTTAAAGCTGGTTATGGTTATAGCGTTGAAGTATGGCAACAAGAGGAGCTTGTAGGAGGTTTATATGGTGTTACGATTGGCAAAGGATGTTTTGGTGAGTCAATGTTTAGCAATGAAACCGATGTTTCAAAAATGGCTTTTTATACATTAATGCTCATAGGACAAGAAAATCAGCTACCATGGATAGACTGTCAACTCGTAAACAGTCACTTAATTAGTCTGGGAGCCAGTACACTTTCTCGTCAAGACTACTTAAAATCGTTACAAGATGTAATTATTCACCCCTCTATCAATTGGAAAAAGTATCAAGAACGTGTATTTTCAAGTAAAACAATAGCATTAGATGCAAAATTAATGGAATGATAACAGGAGGGACCAATCATGAAATCATATCACCCGAAGTCCCTTTTAAATGATCTGCAGTATTATATTACTCCACCTCATGATTGCAGCTACTTAGAAAATAAATCTGCACGCATGGTGTTTTTAGATCCCATCCACCGAATTGATGTGGTCACTCTTTCAGAACTTTCTCGTTTAGGCTTTCGCCGTAGTGGTGACTTTGTTTATCGCCCTGAATGCCATTTATGCAGACAATGTTTGTCTTGTCGTGTCCCAGTGGCCGATTTCCAAATGAACAGCATGCAAAAAAAAGCATGGAAACGAAATCAAGATCTCACCATGACTGTTCTGCCTACGCGACAAGCAGCCCAAATTCATTATGATTTATACGAACGATATATTAATGAACGCCATGCTGATGGTGATATGTTTCCACCGAGCTTAGATCAGTTTGAAAAGTTTTTAGTACATAGCTGTACAGATAGTTTTTTTCTTGAGCTTTGGAAAGACAATCGGCTCATTAGCGTTTCTACTTGTGATTTAATGGATGATGGGCTATCGGCTGTCTATACGTTTTTTGATCCCGATGAGCACCGCAGATCACTTGGTGTTTACTCTATTCTTAACCAAATTGAATATGTTAAATCGTTAGGTTTAGAGTATCTTTATTTAGGCTATTGGGTACCGCACTCAGCCAAAATGAACTACAAATCGCAATATACACCTTTAGAACTTCTACTCGATGGACAATGGCGCCGTTTAAATCGGTCATTATCACCAGAGGAAATCCAACAGCTAGGTACGTCTCTTATGACCACGTTACCTTCTGAATGGAATAATTTAATCATTAAATAAAGATGCGAAATCATCTGTACAGGTTTTTACCATAATGACCGCATGTTCCCGTCCACCATCTTGGGTAGGATAATAATTGCGGCGCAGGTCAATTTGGTGAAAGCCTGTTTTTTCATATAAACCGATAGCAGCTTTATTACTTTCACGAACTTCTAAAAAGATTTGTACTGGCTGATTTTCTAATTTTTCAATTGATGCATTTAATAACTCATATCCTAAACCCTGACCTTGCATTTTAGGATCAATTGCCATGAGCAATAAATTCGCCTCATCTAAAACGGGCTGTAAAATACAAAACCCAACGACTTTATCTTGTGACTCAATCACTGTGCATTGATAAGAATTCAAAGATTCAATAAATTGCTGTCTTGACCACGGATGGGTCTGAACTGATTTTTCAATTTGAACAACAATATCAACATCAGTATTTTGCATAATACGAATCATGAGTCTCAACGCAATGAAGATTCTAAAGTAGTGCGTATTATAAAAACTTCCTGAGAAAAAACGAGCAAAAAAAAGGACAATTGAATTGCCCTTTTTTAAAGTAATTTTAAAGACCTAATTTTTCACGCCACGTTGCCAACAATGCTGTGGTATCCGAATCATTTGGATGAAATTTTGGTCTTAAAAAATCAAGTAGTTCTGGAATTTGACGAGTCATAAAACCTTTACGACCATACATGAACTTAAGCATGTAATTCGTATCCTTCCAAGTTAATTTATCATCAGTCTTAAGTAACTTTGCAGTAAAATAAGACTGAGTCGCGAAGATTAATGCCATTGCAATAATCAAAGCTGTTGAACGCATAAAATAAGCTTTCGGACCTTGTCCATACATGCTTGTATATACATCAAATGCCACAGCTTTATGTTCATTTTCTTCAACTGCATGCCACATCCACAAATGATACATAGTGTCATCTTGGAACATAGCCTGAATTTCAGGATTTTGTAAAAGTTCTGCTGCAATGGTCGATGTGAAATGCTCTAGAGCACAGGTTCCAGTCAAATCAATCATTTCTTTGGTATAGCCAAAAGGTTTCATTAATTTGGTTACAACAGCTGTACCCATCTTAATGACTTTTCCTGTTTGCTTTTCCATATGGCGCACGTCATAACCATAAGCCTGTGCCGAAGCATTAAATGCTAAATGCTCTTTGGAGTGCATTGCTTCTTGACCAATAAAAGCACTAATTTCTTTTTGAAGATCTGGATCAGCAAGCTTTGGATCATTTCGAACAGCACGCGTACTGTTTACAAAGAACTGCTCACCCTCTGGAAAAAGGGCCGATAATGCTGTCATAAAATGTGTTAATGCAGCATCATAATTTGCCCAATAGCGTGGGACCTGAGCAAATTCAAAATCCATACGACGCACAGGGAAACTAGCGCCAGCACGATTGGAAATATTTACCTTAGCATTCATCTCAGACTCCTTTTAAGTGAATAGCTAATTCACTTATAACTTTATTTATTTTCTTAATATTTATAATCATACGTCTTTCGATGTGCCAATTAAGTGCAGATGAGGACAGAGAAATATCAGATGAGGTCATTCATAGATACATAAAGGTGCAATATCTACCCCACGATCTCTTTAAAATAGTTATAGAAAATAAAAAAAGGGCCACTATCGGCCCTTTATAAATTATGAATTAAAACTATAAACCTAATTTTGCTTTCCATGTTTTCAATAGCCCAACAGTATCTAGGTCATTTGGATGAAAGCCAGGTTTAAAGTAAGCTAACATTTCTTTAGCCATACCACTAATAATACCTTTAGATGGGCTATATCCATATTTATAAATTACTGATAGTTCATCTAAATTCAACTTGTTGTCTTGCTTTAATAAACGAAGCACAAAAGATGACTGGATCAAAAAGATTAAAGTCATAGCAAATACTAAAGAACTTGTACGTAACGCATAGGCTTTTAGACCTTTACCAAATACACCTTCGTACACATCATAAGCTACGGCTTTATGCTCATTTTCTTCAATCGCATGCCAATACCACATTGTTGACATTGTCTCATCTGTCATAAGCTCTTGAATGTGCTTATTGACCAATAATTGCGACGCAATAGTAGCGGTAAAATGCTCAAGAGCCGTTGTAGCAGTCAAGTCAACCATTTCTTTTGTCATACCGAAAGGTTTGACAATTTTTACAAAGGTTTTAATGGCTGTTTGAATTGCCGTATCGGTAAATTTCTCTAACGTTTCTACATCATGACCAAACTTTTGAGCAGAAGCATTGAAGTTTACATGCTCTTGAGTATGCATTGCCTCTTGCCCAATGAAAGCACTAATTTCTTTTTGGAGCGCTTCATCATCTTTAATCGCTGGGTGATAACGTACTGCTCGTACACTATCTATAAAGAATTTCTCACCAGCCGGAAACAATGCTGACAATGCAGTCATAAAATGTGTGAGTCCAGCAGAACCATTCATCCAATATTCTGGTACATCATTAAAGTCAAAATTCATACGACGTACTGGAAAGCTTGCGCCTGCACGATTCGTAATATTCACTTTAGCATTCATACCCAAAGCTCCTTAGTAAGTAACCCTAGTTACTCAAACTTTATTGTTCGTTTTCTTGATTCTTATCATACAAATTTAATAAAAAGGATTAAGGGGAAATAAGGACATTGAAATATCAGTTAGGGCCAGCCTTTATAGTGATTGTTAGACAATTCACTTTTGTGCGCTTAAGTATAAAAAAAGCGCTCTAAAAAGAGCGCTTTTTTTCACTGAAAGTGATTATGCAGTTACTTTCGCAACAACACCAGCACCTACAGTACGACCACCTTCACGGATCGCAAAACGTAGACCTGGGT
>NZ_JABELE010000023.1 GCF_013009345.1 Acinetobacter geminorum
CCCGCTTTGATTGCACCTGCATTGGCACCATTGCTTGCCAAGTTCCAGCCTTTGTCTAATTCACTGATCGCAGCACCTACGTTGTTCACGTCTGTGCCATTCACGCTATAGGTCGGTGCTGTCACTGCGCCTGTCGTACTGTTGTATGTTGCACCACCACCTAAGTTGTTGGCCGTGCTGTTGCCCAATGCATCAGTTTTGCCATCCGCTGCTGCTGTTACTGCATCCAATTGGCCTTTGTTCACCGCTTGGTCTGCTGTGGTCGCATCTGCAACATTGCTGATGTTGGTGTTTGCTGCATCAATGCCCGCTGTCGTGATGCTTGGCCCACCTGTAATCACTAAGCCACTGTTGTCGAGCTTACTGTTACCTGTGGTCACGCTGTCAAGGTCAAGGTCACGGCTTAAGCTGTATTGAATTGTGTTGCCACTCTTCGCAACTTGTAAATTCGTTTCGCCTGCTGCTGTACCGATATCTACCGTATCGCCCGCTTTGATTGCACCTGCATTGGCACCATTGCTTGCCAAGTTCCAGCCTTTGTCTAATTCACTGATCGCAGCACCTACGTTGTTCACGTCTGTGCCATTCACGCTATAGGTCGGTGCTGTCACTGCGCCTGTCGTACTGTTGTATGTTGCACCACCACCTAAGTTGTTGGCCGTGCTGTTGCCCAATGCATCAGTTTTGCCATCCGCTGCTGCTGTTACTGCATCCAATTGGCCTTTGTTCACCGCTTGGTCTGCTGTGGTCGCATCTGCAACATTGCTGATGTTGGTGTTTGCTGCATCAATACCCGCTGTCGTGATGCTTGGCCCACCTGTGATGGTTAAGCCATTGTTGTCTAATTTGCTGTTGCCTGTGGTCACGCTATCAAGAACGATATCGGATGCTAAACTAAGCTGTACACCATCTGCAGTTGTTACACTATTAACGTTGCTGTCACCTTTAACATTAATCGTTTCACCCAACGCATAGTTGTTTGATGTAGTACCATCGCCAAAATTAATACCTTTCTGAGCTTCACTTAAAGCAGTGTTAGCAGTACTTTGTGCTGCATTTGCAGAAGTCTGTGCATTATTAGCATTAGTTAAAGCAGTATTCGCTGTGTTTTGTGCTGTAGTTACGTTGTTGTTGGTCGTGGTTAATTGACTAAAATTAACCGCATCACCAGGTGCTGTACCTGCAGCAAGATTGGTAATTTTTTGGTTATTTAAATTTGCTCCACCATTTAAATTACTCACGCCTGTAACACTTAATGTGCCACCAGTTGCAAGATTTCCAGCTGTCACCGTACCAGCAAAAGTTGGTGCATCAACTACGTTATACTTATACGTATTTGTTGCTGCATCATAAGTTGCTGTTGTATTGGTGCCATTCGCAAAATTAACAGTTTCCCCTAATTTTACGTTATCACCAGCACCACCATTTACGCTGAAATTCAAACCCTTTTGAGCTTCTGTCAGTGCATTATTAGCATTAGTTAAAGCAGTATTCGCTGTGTTTTGTGCTGTAGTTACGTTGTTGTTGGTCGTGGTTAATTGACTAAAATTAACCGCATCACCAGGTGCTGTACCTGCAGCAAGATTGGTAATTTTTTGGTTATTTAAATTTGCTCCACCATTTAAATTACTCACGCCTGTAACACTTAATGTGCCACCAGTTGCAAGATTTCCAGCTGTCACCGTGCCAGCAAAAGTTGGCGCATCAACCACGTTATATTTATAAGTATTTGTTGCAGCATCATAAGTTGCAGTTGTATTAGTTCCATCTGCTAGGGTGATGGTTTCACCTAAACTAACTTTATCTGTAGCACCAGCATTTGCTCTAAAATTCAAACCTTTTTGTGCTTCAGTTAAAGCATTGTTAGCTGTACTTTGCGCTGCATTTGCAGAAGTCTGTGCATTATTAGCATTAGTTAAAGCAGTATTCGCTGTATTTTGTGCTGTAGTTACGTTGTTGTTAGTTGTGGTTAATTGGCTAAAATTAACCGCATCACCAGGTGCGGTACCTGCAGCAAGATTAGTAATTTTTTGGTTATTTAAGTTTGCCCCACCATTTAAATTACTCACGCCTGTAACACTTAATGTGCCACCAGTTGCAAGATTTCCAGCAGTTACAGTACCAGAAAATGTAGGGGCATCTGCAATTTGGATATCAACTGTATTTCCCGTAATGACAGTTTTGACATTTGCGTTTGAACCAGTACCTGCAAGACCACCAGTAATATTTAATGTTGATCCAAGTTTATTAGTTGAACTACCTGCATTAGCATTAAATATTATTGCTTTATTTACCGCTGTATCTAAACCAGAAAGTGCAGCACCAACATTATTTACATTACCCGTTTTTGTTCCTGCATTTGGATCGGTAGTGACATTATAGTTCGGTACTGTATACGCATTTGTGGCTGGATCATAGGCTGCTCCACCACCCAAAGCAGTTGCTAATCGGCTATGTGCGTCATCATAAGCCTTGTCTAATTGCGCTACATTCACGGCATCAGTAAGGGCGGCACCATCAGCGACATTCTGAATGCGTCGAGTTGCGCTAGTCGTACCAACTGAAACTACGCCATTCGTAGCAGAAGGTGCGACATTCGTTAGAAAAGAATTACCCGCCTGTGCAGTTGTAGTGGAACCCGCACCTAATGCAACGGAGTTAAGAACATTGGCATTTGCATTTTTACCTATAGCAACGGTGTTATTAGCAGAAGTAGCACTTGTTGTTCCTAGTGCAATACTATCAACTGTATTAGCTGCAACTTTAGCATCTACACCAAAAGCTATAGATCTATCTGCACCAGTTGCAGTTTGAGAGCCCGCCATTAATGCCGCACTATAAGCCGCCTTAGCATCAGGCCCTTGTTGATTGTATATTGTGCCATTTATAGCTGTACCATCGCCACTCGATCCTAACGCCAAAGATCCTTGTCCGTCAGCGATTGGGCTTTTATGGATAGTAGATAAACCACTACCTATTGCCACACCACCTTTACCATTCGATGTAGTAGGGTTTACATTAAAACTAGAACCAATAACTACTGATTGAGTGGCAGTTGTTGAAGCAATGACATCATTACCAACTACTGTTGATTGCGCACCTAAAGCTGCAATATTTGCACCTATAGCTAAAGACTCAACTGCAGGAGCACAAGCAATACTGTTTTCATTTGCAATAGCAATTCCTGCACCCTCCGCCCCTGATCCGGCTGATGTACGCGTACAGTTTGCAAAGGTTGATCCTCCTCCCGCTTCATAACCAGCAAATGCAAAATTTGCAGTAAAGACTGTAAAAATTGCAAGAGATAGAATTTTGTAGTTAAAAACTGAGCTTAATGAAACATCTTCTAGTTGTTGATTTTGTAAACAAGAAGCTTCGACACTACAACGACTTTTTGTTTTTCCTTTGGCTAACTCAGAAACCGCTACCCAAATACCCAAAGATGCATTCCATACAACCTTATAAACCTTATTCATAATAATTTCCAAATGCAGAAAAGAAGTTAGAACTTGTAGCCTTATGTATACAAGTCGGTTTACCAAGTAAAAAAATGTAATTTATTAGACCTCTTGCGAAAGTATCGTTTTACCTAATTTTTGAATTGGCTAAAACCTTATAAAATGTAGCTTTGGGCTGTTTAAATTTTGACTAACGCAAGAAGTTTATTATAGAGTAAAATAAAGTTTTTCTTGTGAGAAGTAAATCACACTTTGACCCGGCTTTGTTGCACAAAGGCTTGAAATGCACAGCTGCCCCTAAGTGATCCAAATTTAAGTGGCAACTTGGGTATGAGGTTGACCTAATTCTGTAAATTTCTTTAAGACTGCCACACGTGCATGAATCTCGTTGACTTGATTGTTAAATTTTTAGCGCTGAGTTTCTCCCCTAATAATTTGATGCAATGCATCTTGGTTTCCACCAAACTTCGCCGATGATAGCCTGACCATTTTTTCCATAGTGTTCTGCCTAAACGTTTAACTGTTCGAAGTAATTCATTTCGCTCCTGAGAATGTGATTTTGTATCTTTCCAAGGTCTTGCATTTTTTCTAGGAGGAATCACTGCATGTGCTTGTCGATCTGCAATGACTTGACGGCATCTTTTTGTGTCATAAGCTCCATCGGTATAAACAGATTCTATTTGCTCATCCAATAGAATCTGATCAAGTAAATCACTAAGTACTTGTGAATCGCTGACATTATTTGTGGTGAGTTGTACTGCACGTATTTGAAGGGTTTCAGCATCTATAGCAATATGAAGCTTATGCCATTGGCGACGATATTCAGGCTGATGTTTCTTGCGTTTCCATTCGCCTTCGCCTAAAAACTTTAAGCTAGTTGAGTCGACCAATAGATGTAGTCCCTCATGACTTTTTTGATAGCTTATCGCAATATCAATATGCTTTTGTCGTCTACAGAGGGTGGAGTAATCCGGTCAGTGGAATAACTGAAAACAATTAATGGGTATATAAGGCTGCTGGAACAGGTAACAGCCGCGGTGACTTTGGTGGTGGTGTCTCTTTTGGTTTCCAATGGAAATAAGAGATTGGATCTTATAGTAGTTTAATATTTATAAAACTACTGAAACTCATTTTTACAAAGTGATGATTTTCATCAGCACCATTAAAATTGGACTTTCTTAAGTCCAACTTTAATGGTGCTTTTTTAATCAAAAAGGTTAATGGAATACTGTGTTATAAAAACTTAAATAAGGATTTATATTTTATAACTTTTTGAAAAGCAAAAGCTCCAAAGTTCGCATCCATTCGGGATGCTCTGTACCTACCGTTTAAAATCGAAAGGGAGCTTGTAGTCAGAGAAAAGGCAGGGGCGAAATTTTAATGCCAGGTGGTCGCTCGTAGACACTCGCCGGCTCTTACTGGAATGATTAAAATATCTAATCAAAACCGTGGAACATTGATTAAAGAATATTCGTGGAACATGAAAAATCATAAAAAAAGCCCAAACGGGCTCGATTGGGCTATAAACTAGAAACTACAGCATTGATTTCTAATGAAAATTATAACACGTTTCGTATAAGGTGTATTATGTTAATTTTAGATTTACTAAAACTATTTTTTGAGAACTAGGCTGTTATGGGAACTGTAAAGCTCAAATCTTCTGATGAAGTTTTTCAATTAAAAATTAGTCTGCTAGGTAGTGATCCTGAAATCTGGAGAACTATTCAAATTTCATCGGCAGCTACTTTATCTAGGCTCCATAAGGCAATTCAATCTGCTTTTGATTGGGAAGATAGCCATTTACATGAATTCACGACTATTAAGCATGAAAAGATCAATAAAAGACAAAAATTGAAAGAAGTTCTACGTGTAGGTAAAAAAATTATATATACATATGATTTTGGCGATTGTTGGGAACATTTGATTACTGTAGAAAGCAGACAATCTCCTGATTTAAATAAAAAATATCCATGTTGTATAGATGGTCAAAATCATGCTCCATTTGAAGATATTGGAGGAATTTTTGGATATCTTGATATTTTAGATGCATTACAAGACCCCAAACATCCAAGATATGACGATTACATGCAAATTATCGAGGATGAAATAGGAGAGATAGAGTTTGATCCGACCTACTTTAATTCACATGATATTAAGTTTTAAACCTGATTTAACATAAGGGCTGTTATACGAATTCCCAAGGCATGGCTTTTAGTCATGCTTTTTTTATCAAAAGACTATAGCTGAATGATAGCAAGCCAAATCGCATACAATATCTATCATTAGACTTAATGCAATAATTAAATGATATTGTTATCATTAATCTAATAGAATTAAGATTAAATGATAGAAATGAATACACGTATTTATCTACGAGCTTCAACTAAAGATCAAGATGCAGAAAGGGCTTTGCAGATTCTTCAGGATCTAAACCAAAACTTGAATTTGGGTGAAACCATTGTGTACGTGGAAAACTATAGTGGTACGAAGTTAGACCGACCTGAATTGAATAAGCTGCTGTCAGAAGCAAATCAAGGTGACACCTTGTTAGTTGAAAGTATTGACCGCTTATCACGCCTAACCCAACGAGATTTTCAAGAGCTGAAGCGCAGGATCCAGGAGAAGGGACTTCGTTTAGTCGTAGCGGATCTTCCTACTACCTACCAAATGATTCAAACCAGTGACAGCATTACTCATTCAATCCTGGAACTCATCAACAATATGTTGATTGATCTCCTGGCAACAATGGCTCGCCTAGACAATGAGAAACGTATAGAACGTATTAAGCAGGGCCTGGCACGTTCGGGTTACAAGCCAACAGGTAAGAAAGCCAATGAGGCTAAGCACAAACGAATAAAAGAATTGCTAGCAGCTGGCAATATGACTAAGGAAGAAATTGCCAAAGCAGTGAATTGTGGAGTTGCAACTGTCTATCGAGTTGCTAAAGTTATCTAAAAGCGGACATTTTTACTTTGGAGAAACCGGACATTTCTATTTTGGAGTTACAAAGATTGCTTCACATAAGAGATTTTATGTTAAATAAATGGCTCCATTAGGAGCCAAAGTGGAGGTTTCCTGTTAATTCAGCACACATCACTACGATGTTTGGAAAGCATTAGAGATGCTGTAGATGGTTCTATCTCCATTTTTGTTAACTCTTGTGCTAATGCAAAACCATCGGTTCTAAACTTTCCAAGAGTTTCCTGTAGCTCACTAATATTATCAGTTTGTATAACCATACGTAATATGGTGCCTTTTAATCTGACTTTATGATCTTTTTTTTCGTCTTTAATCCATTGGAGACCATGTTTACCACTGGCAATAAAAAAATCTCCCCCCATTCCAGCTATACGATGAGTCATATACAAACCGAATCCACTATTTTTCCAAAAGTCGTCTGATTTCCTTTTTTGCTTTTTGCCATATGCAACTTTACTAGAAATACTTGGCAACAATGCAAAATTTAAAGCGTCTTTATCAGTTCCTATATCTGGTAATGTACTGTTTTCATTTAAAGAATTTCGAATACCTTGACCTCTATCAAGAACCACAATTTCAGCTTTTCTTAGATATGGCCAATATTGAGCGCAAAAAGTAATTTTTGGGGCCTTTGAATGTTCAACAACATTTCTAATGATTTCTCTGAAACAAAAAGTTAATGTGTCTACTAGAGTAGTATCTTTCTGAGAGGTAAGTAATTTTGCTAATCTTTCACTATAATTTTCAACAATTTGACCAACTTGCTCGTACGTGTCTCTTGCTTCTTGTCGTAAATTTTCTACATCAACAATGGTGATAGGTATATGGGATGCTTCTTTGGTTGGAAATTCCTCTCTAGGTGGTTTTCCAATATCAAAACCACAATTTTGAAAAAGTCCCATGTGCTTAGCATAACTAATGCCTTCATTATCATGGTAAATACAAGAAAGCTCTATATCTCTAAGTCTTGAAAAAGTTTTAACAAAATTTGAAAAATAGACTATCCCGAAAGGTTCAATAGTTCCTAATTTCCTAAAATCGAGTTCAATTTTTTTAGTGCCTTCAACGATCATATCTCTTATATTTTCACAATAAGATAGTGATGTATCAAACGTTAAACTTAAAATTTCTAAAGTAGTTTTCAAATTAACCCCCCAAAAAAAGAACTAATATTATCATTAAATTAAAATCTATTTTTTATTACAGCCATATGTTCAATAGCTTTGCTCCAGAGCTATTAGGGTAATATTTTTCTCCATGTCATTATGTAGGAATATTCTTCCCAATAGGCTTGAAGTTTACTAGCATTTAATACAAGAGGGTTTTCTTGAAAGCTCCAATAGTGATCTGGAATTTTTTCATAATTTTCGATAGCTCTATCAAAAATATTCATAGATCGAATTTCGATACTATTATGATTTTCAAAAGCTCTCCATAAGCTAGCCTCTCTAGCCTCCCAATCACTTTTTTCACCAATTACTAGGATATATCTGAACTTCCTTACCGCACCAAAAATTCTTCTTTTTTCAGCGGGATTAAACTCAAAATATCTTTGCCAACTTTTTACTTGTTCGATTCCGTGATTTAACTCTGCACTTGGTTCCCTGTTTTGATTAAAAAGTCTTGCACAAGGTTTTTCAATTTCAACTAATACCCATTCAGGACCATCTGAATTATCATTTAGCCAACAAAAATCACATCTAAAATTATTACCAAAACTAACTTCTGAAAAAATGGGCTGTATCCCAAAATGTCTTGAGAATAATTCAGAGAAAAGAAAGCTATTTTCTTTTAGTAATTGTAGAAGTTGTCTTTCAGAAGAATTAGATCTAGCCGTTTTTAGCTGTTCTCTTACTTTTTCTATATCAAAACCCATTATTCATCCGCATAGTTATTAAAATGCAAAATCATACTTCATTGAACCTAAATTTTGCTTAATGAAGTGAAGGTGTTTCTTTTGTGTATAAAAAAATTATTTTTAAAGTTTTCCTAAAATTAACATAATGGCGGTTATACGAAGTCGACTTGTAATGCAATTTGCATTACAGTACTCCTAGTACATTAAATAACTGGGAGATATGATGGCTACTGTTAACTTCAGGGTCGATGAAGCCCTTAAAGAAAAATCCTATTCCATCCTTAAAGAACAAGGTATTGCACCTACAGATTTCTTTACTAGTATTCTTGAGTATGTTGCTACGACTGGGAAACTACCTGTCAAAAAAGCTTTGCTTTCAGAAGAAGACGAAGAATTATTAGCTCTTGTCCGTAAGCGCATTAATGACCCTAAAGAGATGTTTGAGGAAGTCACATTAGATGACTTATAAGCTTTTACGTCACAAGGACTTTACAGCAGAATGGGAAAGACTCCCTGTTGCTATACGAGATCAATTTAAGAAGAAACTAGCCAAAGTCATAGAGCAGCCACATATTCCAAAGAATATGCTTAGAGGCGATCTTGCAGGTTGCTATAAAATTAAATTATTAAAAGCTGGTGTCAGACTTGTCTATCAAGTTAAAGATGATCAGGTAGTTATCTTGCTCATCACAGTCGGGAAACGAGCTGATAGCATAGTTTATGACGAAGCTAAAAAGCGCATTAAAGACTAAAAATGGGAGCTTATAGCTCCCATTTTTGCATTCGTATAACGTGTATTATGTTAATTTTAGAGAAATTTAAAACTCAACATAATTAATTAGGATTTAAGTATGTATTCAATTTCATGGACATTCATAGTCATTTTTTTTTCGGCATTGCTTTTGATCATTTCTAAACGAGATTTCAGACATAAAAAGATGATTCAATATTTTGCTGTATTTACGATCTTTTTTATACCTACTTTAGCAATTTTAGGTTATTTTGATTAAGCCATTTAACATAATGGAGCTTATACGAAATCACTTCTAAAAAATTATTGTTTTTCAATTATTTAAAAAAATAGTCATGACTAAAAAATAGGTGAAAAGCCGACTCCGAAACAAGTCGGCTGCTTTTTAAGCAATTTTGTCACTTTTAGCCAATAAAATTGATTAAAAAATGCTCAAAATTTCAATTTTTCCTGATTTCTAAAGGCCTTCATTTCTGAAATTATCCCCATTTCCTGCGGACAAATATTGGGATAATTTGAGGATATCTGCATGTACGTTTTGGCGTACAGCCATTCAAGAAAATTGCTAATAGGCAGACACCACCAGATTGCATATCATGGCTTCATTGAGAACAGGATGTTCCAGATTAAAATAAGAAGATCAGCGACAGGACGCGAGGGATGACAGGAGTTGCCCCTAGTACCAAATACGAAAAACCCCGACAGGATGTCGGGGTTTTTTATTGCCTATCCTTTCTCATTTGCAAAACAAACATAATGCCCCTAAAATATAGACTATAATCTATATTTTGGTTGTGGTATGTGGACAGTCATTACGACAGATCTATTTAATCAGTGGCTTGAACAGCAAGATGAACCTACACAAGAGAAGGTCCTAGCTGCCCTGGTTGTTCTACAGCAGCAGGGACCGAGTTTAGGCCGTCCTTTAGTAGATACTGTGTATGAGTCTAAATTTACCAATATGAAAGAACTGCGTGTTCAACATCGCGGTAGACCCTTAAGAGCTTTCTTCGCATTTGATCCCTTACGACAGGCTATTGTTCTATGTATTGCTGATAAAGGCGGTAAAAAGCGTTTTTATAAAGACATGCTGGATATTGCAGATGAACAATACCAACTTCATCTCACTACCCTAGGAGATAAATCTAATGGCTAAGACTCTGCAAGAATTGTTAGCTAGCCGCTCTCCAGAGAGCCAAGCCCGTATTCAAAAAATGGCTGATGAATTACTGCTAGAAAATCAGCTTCATCTTATTCGTGAAGAACTCGAAATTTCTCAAAAAGAGCTTGCTGAAACTTTGGGAATAAAACAGCCATCGCTTTCAGCAATAGAAAATCGTGGCAATGATCTTAAGATTTCAACCATGAAAAAGTATGTTGAGGCAATGGGTGGGAAGCTCCGTATTGATGTAGAGCTTCCAACAGGAAAACATATAGGATTCAACGTTTAACAATAAAAATGGGAGCTATAGGCTCCCATTTTTATTGTTAAACGTTGAACCCAACGGTAAATATTCGTGTGATCAACATTCGCACCCCGTTCGGCCAGCATTTCCTGCAGTTCACGATAGCTAATGCCATATTTACAATACCAGCGCACAGCCCAAAGAATGATTTCGCCCTGAAAATGCCGACCATGGAAAGGATTCATATGCTGCACATTTAGCTAAAACAGTCTTCAGCTTACCATTCGTGGTTATTTGCAACAGTGCCTTAAAAAAGCCTGTCATTAACGTCTCACCATTTATCGAAATATTCTTGAATCTGTAATACATTCAGTCATATATTTGATTACGTCACAAAATCAAAAAGTAGATGAGTCATGAGCAATAGTCGTGGCGGAAGCCGAGATGGTTCCGGTAGAAAGTTTAAATACAATGAGCCTACGAAAACGGTAAGAGTACCTGTATCCAAAATTATAGAGATCAAGAATTATCTCAATGAAGTAGAGAAGCAAAGGTTCAATGAAGTTGCATCCATCACGCTGATTGATGCGACTACTCAGATGAGAATCCCTTTGGCTTCAGAGAAAGTCGCTGCTGGTTTCCCTTCGCCAGCTCAGGACTACATCGACAAAACATTAGACATGAATGAACACCTCATCAAAAATGAAGCTGCAACATTCGTTGTAAAGGTTGCTTCACTTTCGATGAGAGATGCAGGCATTGAGATTGATGATGAACTGATTGTAGACCGGAGCATTGAAGCCAAGCATGAAGACATCGTAATTGCGCTGATCGACAATGAGTTCACTGTAAAACGTCTCATGATTGAAGGTGATGATAATCGTTGGCTTAAAGCAGAGAACCCTGAGTATTCCGACATTCATCTGAAGGATGGTCAGGAAATGGTGATTTGGGGTGTAGTGACTTTTGTCATCAAGCCTTTCAGAAAGCGTTAATACTTTATTGGTTTCATGCTCATGCAAGCAGCTCACCATAATATCTACGCTTTAGTAGACATCAACAACTGCTATGTCAGTTGTGAACGCATCTTTAACCCAAGCTTGAACAATAAGCCTGTCATTGTGCTATCGAACAATGATGGCTGTGCTGTAGCACGGTCTCAGGAAGCCAAGGACTTGGGCATCAAGATGGGTGTTCCTCTCTTCCAGATCAAGGACATCGTAGAGCAGCATCAGGTACAAGTGCTATCGAGCAACTATGCACTGTATGCAGAGATGTCCCGCAGATTGATGAAAGTCCTGTCTGACTTTGTGTCTCCTAAAGAGCAGGAGATTTACTCTATTGATGAATGCTTTCTGGATCTGACGGCTCATGCAGAGAATTATGATCTAACCGATTATGCTCAACAGATTCGTCAACGTATCTTTTCTTGGCTTGGTTTACCTGTATGTATTGGCATTGGGCGCTCAAAGACTGAAGCGAAACTGGCGAACCATATTGCCAAGAAGAACAGCTATTTCAATGGCGTATGTAACTTGGTTTCAATGGATCACTGCTCTGCTGAAACACTGTACCAATCCATTGAGGTAAGTGAGATTTGGGGTGTAGGACGTAAACATTCGAAGAAGCTCAACAGTATGGGCATCCATTCTGTCATGGATTTTGTCATGGCTTATCCTCTGATGATCAGGGACCAATTCTCTATCGTAATGCATCGAACTTTATTAGAGCTTCATGGAACCGCTTGCATTGAACTGGAACATACGCCACCTGCAAAGAAGCAAATCATTGCTAGTCGCTCTTTTGGGCAGAGGATCTACCACATAGATGATCTAAAAGAAGCTATGACCCTGTATGTACAAGATGCTGTAAGTAGACTGAGAGACGATGAGCTATTGTGTGGCTGTCTTATTAGTTTCGTGCAATCAAATCCATTTGATGTCTCTAAGCCTTTCTACAATAAGTCTCTATCGCTACCTTTACCAGAACCTACTGACAACCTGTTGGTGCTCTCTAAACTCGCTACAGCGATGATTGATGGCCTGTATGCCAAGGACATTGCCTTCAAGAAATGTGGCGTGATTCTGACGTGTCTCGAACCAAAGGCAAGCCATGTGTATGACATGTTTACCGACATGAAGCACATCGAAGTTAGCAATGCCTTGATGGATTCTATGGAAAGTATTCATAGCAAATTTGGTAAAAGTAAACTTGCCTTAGGTGCTAGCATGTTGCCGGACAGAGCATGGAATATGTCACGAGATCGGCTAACACAGAACTACTTTAAATGGGATCAACTGCTTTGTGTAAAGTAATTTTCCTCCCTATAAAGTGATTTCGTTTTAGTTTCATAATAGTTTTTTATTGATTGCAAAATAATTGTAATTTACAACTACCTAATCGAAGATTATCGGCACTGTTGCAAATAACCACGAATGGTAAGCTGAAGACTGTTTTAGCTAAATGTGCAGCATATGAATCCTTTCCATGGTCGGCATTTTCAGGGCGAAATCATTCTTTGGGCTGTGCGCTGGTATTGTAAATATGGCATTAGCTATCGTGAACTGCAGGAAATGCTGGCCGAACGGGGTGTGAATGTTGATCACACGACTATTTACCGTTGGGTTCAACGTTATGCTCCTGAAATAGAAAAACGTTTACGCTGGTATTGGCGTAATCCTACAGATCTGAGCTCGTGGCATATTGATGAAACCTATGTAAAAGTGAATGGACGATGATCTTATCTGTATCGTGCAGTCGATCAACGTGGCGATACCATTGATTTTTATCTTTCTTCTAGACGTAATACCAAATCAACATATTGTTTTCTTGGAAAAATTTTAAATAATGTGAAGAAGTGGCAAATTCCACAAGTGATCAACACGGATAAAGCACCCACATATGGACGTGCTTTATCACGGTTAAAACGGGAATGTAAATGTCCACCAGACCTTGAGCACAGGCAGATTAAGTATAAAAATAACGTGATTGAATGTGATCATGGCAAGCTAAAGCGGATCATCAGGGCCACATTAGGATTCAAATCTATGAAGACGGCTTATGCCACAATTAAAGGTATTGAAGTCATGCGTGCACTGCGTAAAGGACAAGCATCGTCATTTTATTATGGTCAGCCTCAGGGTGAAGTGTGTCTAATCAACAGGGTTTTCGGTCTCTAAGTACTTTTTAAAGGGAACATCATCGACTCAAATCTCTATTTGCAACAGTGCCCTTACAAAATGGTGTCTTTTTTTAATATCCACTGCATAACCTTAAAATAAAAATTAAATTAATAAGATAGTTATTTTAATAAGTTTTTTTCTAAATTTGATAAAAATTTAACTAAGTTAGGTTCCATTTAATATAATGGGTATTATTCGAAATTAAAATAAAATTATTTTATTTTTCAGCAGTTTATGTAAAAATGAAGTGGAACTCAAACCCGGAAAAGCCAATTTGGAAACAAGTCTGCTTTTTCTTGAACAAAACTGTCACCTTTCACTAATTAAATTGGTTAAAAAGAGATCGATTTTGCAGTTTTTCCAGCTTTAACAGGACATACAGACCGGAAAGTATCCCCAATTTCTGCGGATAAACCTGAGACAATTTTTGGTTAGATTTGTACGCCCTAGCTCACAGCAATTTAGGGATTTTACGGCTATGGCATCTGTGGTTTTTTACTTATGATGAAGTCATACAGGAACAGGAAGTTCCAGAACAGAAAACAATAATGATAAGTTCCAGCACCAGGACGTGGGGTAGTACAGCAGCCCTACCTAGCAGCCAAATACGAAAAAGCCCAACAGGAGTCGGGCTTTTTTATTAACTAAATATTAGATGTAATCCGTGATGTAAACCTTTTCAGATTTTAAATATTTTTCTATTACATCATTGGGATCTAAATATAAGCATTCAATAGGAACAAAGTCTTCCGTTAATTTCACTAGCTTTTCTACTTCTTTAGATTCATCTCGATAAGTCATTTGAATTTTAGATATCAAGTTAGTGACACCAGGAAATATAAAAATATTTTTGATTTCTTTAAGCTCAGGATAAATGAGTTTAATCGCTTTAATATAGAAAAATTGCTTAACTAAATCTGACCATCCTGGAGCATCAGTTGCTCCTGTGGCCGTATAGTATTTACTATCTATGACCCAGCAACGATTCTCATCTTTAATAAATATATCTAAACGCATGCCCTTTTGAGCTGAGATTTCAGTTAACTCTATAGGACCTGAAAATTGATATTGAGGTATAGGTAATAAAGAATTAATTTTTAAATCAACATCGTGAAAAATATTTTTAAGCAAGAACTCCCAAACATAATGAAATTTTCGAATTCCGATCACAACATTATTTGAACCAAGTTCGTGAATCCGTTCTAAATATCTAATAAGTAATTGTAAAGTTCTAATTTCAAGTGATACAAAAGTCGAATGTAATCTTTGCTTCAGTAAAGAAATTTTCTGATTTATATCCAACTCATTGAATAAGATTTTCTCAGCTAATTGATCCTCGGATACAAAATTAAATCTGTCATCTAGCCAATGGAATTTTTTAAAAATATCTAAAATAATTTCACAGTGAATACTTGAGATTAAATCATCCTGATAGACAGAAATCGGATATTTTTGAAGATCCAAATATACTGGAACATCATCACTAGTAAAAACAGGAAATTCTCTATTAACAGTTTTAGACCAATTCGTTCGACCTTTTTCACTATAACTATGCGTTTTAGATCTTAGTATCCCTACATTAAAATACAGGTCAACGATTTCAAAAATGTCTGTTAAAGAAATCTCTTCGATAACACTACCTTGTTCATCTTCATCATATGCTAATAGACTGGAATCAACTGAATTTTTATAAAAATGAATGGCTTTTATTAGGTTGCCTATTGATTTAACGTGATTACCAAATGATTTTGCAGGAGTAAAACAGTATGTGCAGCCATCAAAAATAATGACTCCACAAAATGTAATTTTCATTCCCTGATTAACAACATCAATACCATCAAGTACCTTTAATTTATCAATTACAAAATCAGGAATTTCCTTTAGAGTGACAATTTTTTTGTCTTCAAAATATCGATATTCCATCATTCTGTTTCAGTCTTATCTGTTTTATCTTCATCTTTTTTACTTATAAGAGTTTCTATAAATTTTTCAGAAAAGATACACTTTCCATTTGAATACATTTGATGTAGTTGACCATAGCTATGAATATCACGCTTAAATATTTCATCATTATGGTTTTTATATTTGAGAGCATCATCCCATAAGTATGAACAAATTTTACCAATAAAAGTATCTTTGGCAGTCTCTTCTGTAAGATCACTATCATTAACAAACCATGGCCCAATAAGCTTATCTTCTACAACTTTTAGTTGAACTAAAACCGTATTTATCGCCTGTGCTAAAGTTTTCCATTCTATGTTCGAAAGGTCGGCATGATAGATAGGGATTAATCCTGTTGCACATTCGGTAAAATTTATCGGTAAGTATTCAAAGATCCAACGACGTTTGAAGGCTGTATCCAATGGGAAAACAGCCTGATCACTACTATTCATCGTTGCAATGATTGATAGGTTGTTAGGTATGATCAGTTGGCGATTTAAAATAAACTCATTGGTTTTTAGACCAGGTACATTATTTAATTCATCAAATAAATCTTCATCCTGTATCAGAATTGGATATTCACTTTTCCCTTCTTTATCCCTGTCTAATAATTGAAAAATCTCTCCGAACACAGCTGCAGTATTTGCTCTATTAAGCTCTTCAATGACTAAAAAGTAATGAGTGTGTGGATTCAAAAGTGCTTTTTCAAGAATCTGAATAAAGGGACCTTTTCGGAAACTATAAGTAATGTTTCCACTAGAGTCTTTATGTGGTTTTAAACAGCCAATAAAGTCTGAATATTGAGTTTCTGGATGAAAAACTGTACGAATATAGTTTTTACCCACTACTTTACTAACTGTGGCACTTTTTCCAGCACCTGGGGCACCATAAATGATTTTGTTATAGCCTTTAATTTCACTTGAGGTTGGGCTAGATCCAGTATCCGTTTCTTCATCTTCAATAAGACTTTCATCATCATAATTGACACTAAAAATATTAAATAAATTATCAATACGGCTTTTTTTGTTCTGTAATTCTATAGGCGTTAGAGACGTTGAATTAGGATATAAATCATATAAACCTTGCTTAGTAAAAGATTTTAAAATTCTAGAAGGACCATTTTTGAAAAAGTCTATTTGTCCATCAAATTTTTTATATAGCCGATCTTGTTCTGTGTCATCTGCTAATTTATATTTCGTTTGTTCGACAAGAAAACTAATAAACCCTGAAAATTGTTTAAAGAATTTATGAGAAACAAAGTTATCTTTATTTAAAATTAAAATAAATAGATCTAAATATTCATCTAAGGAGTGTTCGACAAAGCAATCAAATAAATCTATGAAAGAGGTATATTCTAATTTCTTGTCATACCTATTACCACCAGATCTTTCACATGAATTCGAGAGGCTGATATCTAAATGAGTTGTATATGCTACTTTATAGCAGTTAAGTAAGCCTACCTGTAAGTGTTCAATTTGTGCCGCTAATAGAGGGCTATTATCAAACACTTTGGAATCATACTTGGCATATGTATTCAAAAAACTGTCTAATGCTGTCAGAATAGTATCTTTAAATTTTATTTTTTTCAGGCCATCTAAATCTGTAAACTCTTCAGAGTATTCAATAACTGTATGTTTATTATTAGTTTTCCATATTAGATATACTGTAACAAATGCTTCTAAATGCTCAGGAAGAGAAGATTTTATTCCTAATCTTGGGGATACACTTTCAATCACAACTCATTCCTTAAAATTTTATTTCACAACTTAGCTTTACAAAGCGTCAATTGAGGACGCAGAGAAAGTACAAGACTCTATAATATTGGTATCATACAACAATTAAGTTAAATATTTTGCTGTCAAATGAATTCTCAATTAAATGAACACTATCTAAATCATCATGTTAGCTTAGATAAACAGCAATATAGAGACTCCTCTTCTGTACTCCTTAATCTAGACTGCTTAGCAGGACTAGAGTTACTTAAGGATGAATCAGTTCATTTATGCCTAACAGATCCACCATATAACTTGGGAAATTTCATGAAAGGTCGAAATACTGGAGTATTTCGATTAAGAGAAAATCATTTTGTAGCTAGTGGTTGGGATGATTTAGCATATGAAGATTGGTATGTTCAAATGCTAGATTTTCTTCAATTAACATATGCAAAACTAGCTCCAAATGGGGCTGTTATTATCTTTATGTCTATCATGAAAGTTGAGAGCATTATAGAAATTGCGCAAAAAGCTGGTTTCTATTACAAAACTACTGGGATATGGCATAAAACGAATCCAATGCCTAGAAATATGAACTTAACCTTCGTTAACTCAACAGAAGCTTGGATTTACTTCGTTAAGAAAGGTCCTTCGGGGACTTTTAACAATAATGGCAAATTATTGCACGATTTTATTGAAACTGGTCTTACACCAAAATCTGAAAAGAAATTTGGAAAGCATCCAACTCAGAAGCCTGAGAAACTTATCCAACACTTTGTAGAAATTCTATCACACCCAAATGATTTGATCATTGATCCATTCATGGGAAGTGGAACAACAGCTGTTGTATCTAAAAAATGTGGACGACGTTTCTTTGGTACAGAATTAAATTCTGAATATTTTGACTCAGCTTGTAATCGAGTTAAGGATGTATGATGTTAAAAACTATTGATCTATTTTCTGGTGTTGGTGGTATGTCATACGGCTTTGAAATGGCAGGATTTCAAAGTCTTTTAGCTGTAGAAAAAGAGCCAAATATCGCAAAAACCTACCAACTTAACTTCCCATATTCAAAAGTAATAAATGAAGATGTCACTAATTTAAAAATTAGCGAAGTCTTTGCGAATATGGTTGGAAAAATCGATGTGGTGTTTGGTGGACCACCATGCCAAGGCTTTTCTCAAAAAGGTAAACGCCTAAGCCTTGATGATGAAAGGAATTATCTTTTTAAATATTTTTTAAATGTTGTTGAATATGTTCATCCCAAAGCTTTTGTGATTGAAAATGTACCTAATCTTCTTACAACTAGTGATAGCTACTTTTTCAATTTGATTAAAGAAGATTGTGAAAAAATGGGATATACCATTAATGCACAAATTTTAGATGCATCTGATTTTGGTGTGCCTCAACAAAGAAAGAGAGCTTTTATTGTTGGTATTAAAAATAATAAATGTTTCGATTTCTCTGAATTAAATCGAAAAGCGCCTCCAAAATTACATGAGATTTTTTCTGATTTACCTAAGCTTGTAGCAGGAGAAGGTGAAGAGTTTTACGAATATACGTCTCAAATTAAGACTGAATATCAGTCATATTTGAGAGAACATTCATTAAATATTCGAAATCATCAAGCAACGAATCACTCTCCATTAGTCCTTGAACGTCTTAAAATGATTCCTCATGAAGGTGGTGGTAAAGAAAGTTTGCCTCAAGAACACCTTACTAAATCAATTTACAGTGGTACATGGACACGTTTAAGAAGTGATGGGATAGCAAGGACTATTACAACTCGATTTGATACTCCATCATCAGGTCAGTTTACCCTTCCTCAACAAGATCGATGCTTAACAGTTCGAGAGGCTGCTAGAATCCAATCATTCCCTGATCATTTTATATTTTCTGGTCCAAAGTCTAATCAAATGCTTCAAGTAGGGAATGCTGTTCCTCCTTTACTTGCATATGCTATAGCGCATAAATTAAAAGACTATATTGCATAGAAGGAAAAAGAATAGGGAAATAGATTTCGCTATTTAACATAAAAACTCTTATGCACAGTTGGGTTGTAAGCCCCAAATAGAAATGTCCGATTTGGATGAGTGATGTCAAACAGAAGCCATCAAACCAGATGTTATTCCAAACGGTGCTCAGCCGATATAAATACACTGGTTCTCAAAACCCGAAACTTTATTGAAAAGTTCTATCGAGGTTTATAAGTACCCGAAACGAAAAAATGCCTGAACTTCAGGCATTTTCTACATCATCACTAACAGCTTAAAACAATCAACAAACGAGAGTCTTAGTCTTTTGAATATGACTTAATTTTTTCGAAAATAGGATAGAAATCCAATCCCTCATCTTTCATCGTAGAAATCAACGCAACAATTACAGCGATATGTGTAGGCACGACACCTTGTTTACTGTAATTCGTAATCGAATTAGGTTTCATGTCCAATAATTCAGCAAATTCTTTAATTGAAAGCCCTGCTTTACCGATAAGACGTTGAAATTCAGTATATGGCATTTGATTAAATTTATAGAAATGGTGTCTTGAGATTATAGCATAGGGTTACATTTACATAAAAACACACAAAAATATGTGTTAAACACACATTTTTGTGTGTTATAAATAGCTTATCAACTAATCTATTTACCATCTCTATAGGAGAAAACATTATGTATTCATACCCTAATGCAAATACTGAAAAGAAAATTGCACTTATGATCATCAATGACTTTTTCATCCAAAAAGCACATGAACTTTGGATTTTTTTACAACTCGATCAGTGCTTTAACGATTATGAAGCAACACTAATTTGGACTCGACGGTATTTAGAGGAACATCCAGAAGGTGAATACAGCGATATTCAAAAAGCATTTCTGTCTTGTTTTCCAGAAAATTTCTTTAATTTTGACTATTAATTTATGACTACCCTTTCCTCTTTTGTAGCATTTGAAATCAAAGTAACCGCTACAAAAGAGGAAAAATTCAAACCATAAAAAACAGAAAAATGAAAGTCTTAGATTCACTTTATAAAAAATTATTTATTGAGACAAACACACATAAAACATAAACCATTTTCATGAACTAAAAAAAATTTCGACCATCTTCCGATTTACTATTGAAGGTATAAAGGGGATCGGAATGCAAAAAGCAAGCCTACCTGTATATACAAATTCTTCGAATTTTATATACAGGGCTTGTTAGGAGGGAGCCCCTCCTAAGACCACCCTTAGCCCATCACAGATGGGCAGCTCAACTTCGTTGAGCTAAAAGCAAAAGCCTTTCATAGGGGAATGGGATGCGAACAAAAAATAAGATTTTCAGATTAACCGAACTGCAATTAGAGCAGTTGGAAGCCTATCTAAAAAAAGAAAGCATGACCTTTACGGACTTTATTCATTCACTCATTCAGCAGGAGATAATGAAAGATGTGATCACGGTTAAACGACTACACGACCAAGAAGAACCACCAAGAATCAAAACAAAAACGGTTTTACAGGTTATCAATCGGTATCAGCATAGCGACCCACTACTTCTGCTTGAGCTTTCCAAAATTGGTAACAACTTGAATCAAATGGCCAGGGCATTGAACATCATTAAAAATGCCGACACCCAAGAGCAACGCAAGTTGAATATTTTTGGTTGCTTCCAAGTTTTAAAAGCCATGCAGACAGAACTAGAAAATCTGTCCCCCACTTTACCTAATCTCAACCGACAGCCACCTGAACGCATTGAAAAAAAACTGGACTCACTTCAGTCAATGGAGATCGATGAAAGTGCATATTAAGTTTTTAGAGCACGGTAAGGGATCGGCTGCACACGCTTCAGCTTATCTACTGGATGACTTGGATCACAAAGGACATGTACGAGCAGGAATCGAAGTTTTACGAGGCGATGCGACCACATTCAACGCCATTTGCAATGCCACCCCCCACTTGTGGAAGTACACATCGGGCGTGATTGCATGGTCACCTGATGATGCCCCGACTCAAGAGCAAATCCACGAAGTATTAACAGAGTTTGAGAAACATTCGTTTGCAGGGTTAGATCCATCACAGTACCACCTGTTTGCTGTACTGCACACTGACGATAATGGCTCAAAGCATATCCACGTTTTGATTCCACGTATCGACCTGGCAAGTGGGAAAGCAATGAACATTGCACCACCTGGTCATCAAGACCACTTCGACCCACTGCGAGATTACTTCAACACCAAGTATGAATGGTCACGCCCAGATGACATACGGTGGGTCAGGGAAGTACAAGAACCCAACTGGGTTGCCAAAATCAATAAGAGTGCAGAAAAAATCATTCCAAAACAAAATCTTGAAACCATGAAAAGAAAGCAGTTTGTTAGATATGTGGATGCTCACATCCGTGAAATGATGAAACTTGGAGAGATTGTAAATCAGGCTGACATCGTTGCGGAAATTCAATGTTTTAAAGGAGTGAAGTCAGTAAAGGCAGGGAAAGCATTTGTATCAGTCACACTAGACAACGAAAAAGAAACCACACACCGACTTAGAGGAGACCTTTATTGTGAAAACTTCGAACTTGGAGCTTATGCAGAGCGTCTTAGACAGGCAGCAACAGGCCACCGACCTGATAGCGAGCTTGCAGAAGCTATCGGAGAAGCTGAGGAGCTTCTTGAGCTTAGTAGAGCAAAGCGAGCTGCCTATCATGCAAAGCACCACCCTTCTAAACAAGGTAGAAACCAAGACCACAGCTATAGAGTCGACTCTAAGCTCGATTTTGACCGAAATCGGGAACTTGAATCCCCAAGACCTGAAAGAAGAAAAAGCGAGCTTTCTAGCGCAATTAGACGCGACTCAAAAGATAATCTCGAATACAGATTTGTCGAAAATCCAAGAAGTTTCAGTTTCAGTCCAATCGTTGCAGACCGAAATCGACAAGGCAATAAACAGCATTTCGATAGATCAGAAGCAAGTCCAAGCCCTAGTCCAAGCCCAAGTAAAACAAGCGATAGAGAACCAAGCGGAGTTCACACAGACCGCAATCCAGTCTCTATTGCAGTCGCAAGCAGCCAAGCACACGACATGGGGAGTTACAGTGTTTGGAGTGCTGATGCTTTTAATGAGCTTATATACAACCTATCTGTCCAGTACGAACTTAAAAACAATCAGCGCCCAAAAAGAAATGATCCAACAAAACTCGCAGTCAATACAAAGCCAAATCAATTACCTGAACACTTTACGGAGATAAACAATGAAGACAGAAATAGATCAGTACCTAGCAGAACAAAACTACTTGCTGACGCAACAAACCGAATTATTGCTGGAGCAAGTCAGTTCATTAAAAACCATCTTGGATTCCTACAAGACGCTGGAACAAGACTTGAACAACAAAATCAGCGATTTAGAGAAAGAGAACCAAACAAAAAAGGATTTGATTTCGCAGATGAAATCGGAAATTTCACAGCTAGAACACGGAAATTTTTCAGCAGAATTTCAACAGAAATTAATAACCAATTTCACCTCTCAATATCAAAAGTTATGGATGAAGGTCTCAGAAGGTCAGGACTTAGTGAATATGCTAAAAAATATAGTGCAAACGGAGTTGAAAGACGAAAAGACACAGCTCAAGACCATACTCTTGAAGGTGTCGCAGATGCCTGCACCACAGGATTACAGCAAAGAAATAGAAGCATTGATCTCAACGGTAAGCGGCTTACAGACACAGATAAAGAGTGTCATGAGCTTGGTCGAGATATTGATCGACTAACAGCAGAAATCAGCAAAATACGTCCCAAACCTAAACCTGCCAAGGAATTTAAATACCTACGAGGTGATGCCTACTATCCTGACTATGCGCTTGCACATCAAGAGTTTTCAGCACAGCAAGACTATGCCTATCAGCATGGTAGAAAATTTGATGTTATTCATATAATTAGCAGGAAGTCAAAAAAACTTAACGATTACATGAATCGGGCAAGAAATATGCTGAACCAAAGTGACTATGAGCTAATAGAAAAAATCATAAAAAATGACGAAAGGATGCTCAAAAATTTGAAATGTGATGTTGTTTTAGAGCCACAAAATTCACGTTTTAAGGACGAAATATCCGCATACAAGGCCTGTTTAGACAACTTTGAAAGTATGAAATCAACCCTTGAGGCGGTCAAATCTCCAAAACCTAACAACATCACGTCTCAACCGAGCGATAGCGAGCTTAGAGTAGATCAAAGCCTAGACCCTGAGCTGGCCAATACTTTTAACTTTGAAAGTCCTTAAAGAAATCAGCCAACGGGATTTTTTAATGCTTCCCTAACAACATCGGAAATGGTGTCAAAAGTAATTTCTCTCTTTCGAGCATTATCAGAATAGAGTAACTAAAGATTATATAAGTAATCTTTAGCTTAATTTGTCCTGATTTATTTGATGTACACTAAGATTAGTGAATTGATTTATAATAAAAAAATTCGATCAATACAATTTATAAAATGCCAAAATCCTACATTATTCAATCAATAAGTAGCCATAGATTATCTTCATACAGGAGGATATTTAAATGCGGCACAGATGATGACTGCCTTCACTACTACCACTGGAATCAAGCTTTATCATCAGAGCTGTATATTCTGCTTAGTACGATTGAAGTGTGCCTAAGAAATAGGATACACGTAGCATTAAGCGAAGAAGTATCAGCAAAGTTCCCGAAAAAAGTTGAAAGCAACTTCAGATGGTATGAATATTTTAGCTTTGTGGATGTTGACCCTAATGGTGATCCTAAACAGGATAGAAAAGGTAGACCAATCTATACCGAAACAGGAAAAGCATTTAGAAAGATCACCCATAAAGGAGAAACAGACCTAAAGTTGCTGCCACAAATCATCGTGTCAAAACTCGAATTTGGAAAATGGACCTATGTATTATCAGCAAAGAAATACAATAATGGCGATTTGATAGATTGGCATAAGCTATTCCCTATCATCTTCCAAAACTTTACCAACATGGTGCCAGACAAGCATCACCAGATGATCATTGATCGTATTAAAACGGTCAAAGACTGGAGAAACCGATTGGCACATTTAGAACCAGTATGGAAATTCAGTGACGTGAAGGAAAAGGGTACCGGTAAAATTTTAATATATGAACCAACTAATCAAGTAGAAGTAATCAAGCGTTTGAATAATGAGATCCGCTATGCGTTACAGCTGCTTTCGTGGTTATGTGCTGTTACCTTAGAGCATTACAAAGCGACAAAGTCATACCAAAGGTTATTACACCTGGCATCAAATGATGGGATTAGGGAATTTTCGTGCTGACGTGAAAAAGGCCGGTCATTACTGATCGGCCTTTTTCGTATCTCTGCCTACAGATACCAGTCAATAACACTCCTTGGGTTAAAGACCTTATGAACCAAATCATCAGTTCTGTAAGACTACATGGTAATCATACCAATAACGTTGCAAATGTTGCAACATAATAATTATGACGGAAGTCATAAATAAAATTAGAGAACATAAATTGGAAGTTTTAAAAGTGGCATAGTTGCTGAAATATTAACTTTGAATTCATGGTATTAGTTCCCATGTAATTTAATTAAATGCTCTCGTATATACGATGATAGTAGAAAGGTATAATTAAAAATATGAATCTGCTGTTTCTGGTGCGTACTTGCTGTCTACCTGGTCCACTGGACAATCAAGCAGATAGAAATGATTTCGGTAAATAACGAAAGTAACCTGAAGGACATTATACTCGTAATGTCTTTCTGGCCCTGATCACCAAAATAGCCTAAGAATGATTGCTTAGGCTATCCAATCGACGCCCGGCTACTGATCATTGAATTGATTAAATCCAACTCTAATACCTGTTGAGCACTGCCAGCAGAAACGTGCTGTTTCGGTAAATGCTCTGCGTAATCTTTCAAACGGTACAAATCAGCAAGGGTTAAGTCTGACCGCATAAGCTCCTGCATCACATCAATGAATACCGCGTCATTGCATGGCTCAATAGCAAGCTGCTGTTCTGTTGCTGTGGTTACGACTGCAACGGATGCAATATCAATCTGCACCTCATCCAAAGAAACAACATCAGAAACAAAGTCAGGCTTCCCGACTGAAGCGACAACATCAGCAAACTGCTGCATATCTTCAGTCGTGATCTGCTGTTCACTGGCATTGAATAGAGAATCACAAAGCTGCTGCATCACGCTGAATTTTTCCGCATCAATCTTATAAGCAAAATCATCCGTTATCTGTGCAGATGGCTCTATTCTTATATATAGATTATGGGGCATCTGCACACTTATTTTTCTTTTCTCATGTGGCTTAAATGGATTTCTGCAACGTCTGTAACTGATGCCGATATGCTTCAGAATCTCGTTTAAATCCCTGGATGAATATTCGGACGCTTTCCATGACGGCACACCGAAACGAGTTGGGATTGCACCAATGGCAGCAAGCAGCAATCTGTATTTTGTGATCTGCTGAATAAGTGCTTTGGCACCTGTTTCTGTGAATACTGCATTCGGCTGCATGTTCACACCATCGAAGGCCAGTCTGTAAACTTTCCCCATAGCTTCGCGGTATCGTCTAACTGCTAAGTCTTTGGCCTTATCTTGGCTTGTCTTAAAACGGCCCATAAAGGCGTTAAAACGTATCAATTGACCTAAATCAATATCAAAGTGCTGATCATTCAACTCTGCATCATGCTGAAGTCCTAACTTCATTCGCATTTCATGAGCTTGTAGGGCGTATGCTTCAGGATCAGACAGGAAGTCTTTGCGCTGAAGTCTTTGCGCTGTATCTGCATCAATCTTGTAAGCGTTTTTAATCCGTTCTTGATGATCCGCCTTGATCTTGGCCTTGGTGTACTTGAATATCTCTGCATGACCTGAAGTATCAAACTGCTGCACACGTTTAACAGCGAACTTTTTGCTTTCCAGAATCCAAATCAGATTATTGGCGAAATTGGAACGGCGCGTTTCACGTACCTTTTCAAGTTCTGTTTTAAATAATGAGAACTCTGTGATTTTAGCTTTTGATCCTTCTAATGCACTGGCCTGTTGCTTTCCTTGTAATGCGTCTAAAACATCCATCACATAGCGTCTGCTCTGATCCGCGTATATGTGGAACTCTTTGCACTGGCGAACCCGTCCAAGCATCTGATAAGCATCAGTAGGCTGAACACTTGAACCCGTAAAGAATCCAGCAACAAAATCAAAATGATCATGCTCAATTGATACGCCTGAAGCGATTGCACTTGTAGAAATGACAACTTGATAATTCAAAGATTCAGCTTCGGGATTCTTCAGAAATTCGGCTGTTTCTTTTTTTACGTTTTCGTTCCCGACAATTGCAATGTTTTTAACGTCCAAATCATTGAGAATGGCTTGCAGCGTTTGAACGTGGCTCTTTGAATCGCATGTAATCCATACGTTTTGATTTTCGACCATGACCCGTTGCAGCATGAAGCTCTGCAACTCTGCAAAACTGTTATACAAGTGAGCCGTTTTGTTTTCGTTCTTTGGATCAACCTCAACAATATTCAGCTTTTCACCCACTCGGCATGACTCGATAAAATCCAACGTCTGTTGGTTAATATTGGCATCCGCAACAATGACACACTCAGCATTCTTAATGATGATCTTTAGCAACTGATAAACGTGTTCAATGTCGGTTCTTTTGAATAGTTTGTCACTGTTGAAAGTTTCGATCACTTGGCTGATCTCATCAATGAACACATGCTTGCAGTTCTTAATAAATGGCTTGAATAGCTCATTCGCCAGACTTGGCAGACAGACAGACAGTGATTCAATCGAGTGACTTAAAGCAGCATCCAGACCGATTTTACGCGCTTCTGCTATGCCTTTTTTCTCATCGTCATAATGGGCTGTATTCAAACGTGAAGCCATTTCACGGATCAAACTACGCAAATGTGCAATTGTTAAGAATGAATAACCGCTTGAGTCGCACCAATTGCGGAAAGGTCGTCCGACTTTTTGCGTTTTTCCCGATCCTGTTGGCGCTTTGATTAGGTACGCACCGCGATAATTCGGCTTAAACTGATCCAATGAATCTAATTTAATTACATTATGATTTTTATAATCTTGAATCGTGACCGCCGTTAGACCTTGTGTCTTGATGAACTCAATTCTTTTGTGAACATATAGAACAATATTATCCAAAGTGACAGGATGAACACGGCCCACGCAAAACGGCTCTATTTCGTTTCTAAGCTCGATTAGGCTTTTTCTATATGGAACATGCACCGAGTTCTTAATCATGTACTGATAAGCCAAAATGGCGCATTGATGAGCATCTTTTTCATCTGTCAGCGCACTAAGCAATAATTTTGCATCAATACCGCAATGCTGATCTTTTAACTGTGACCAAACGTCAAAAATTGGCAGCTCTGAAGTGGCTTTATCATTAAGCAGTGCATTGATCTGATCATGCGACAAGCTACCTGCATCAGAACCAAGTACAGATGCTAGATAAAACTTTGCACCAAGTTCGGTTGCAACTTTATGACCTTTCCCGTGAGCAGTGATCTGCTTCAGTGAATAGAGAACCTTTCTGGATTCATCATCATTGAGCTTTGCTTTGTTGTCGTTGTCGGAAAGAATAGCGTCCTGTTGCTTTCCTAAGACTGGATAGACCTCTTTGATCTTGTCAGCAGTGATACATGCAATGACGCGCCGTCCGTTGGCGTGATGCACATTGCAAGCATCCTTGTAACCTTCAACAAAAATTGTCGGCTCTGTACCTTCAATCACAAAGTAATAATTTTTACTTTGAGCGCCTGATAATGGCCGTTTTTCCCCATCTGGCGTGATGAATTGCAGATTCACGATTTCATGCGTATGAACATCAAACAATGGAATAATTAACGGATCAGTGAACGTCTGACCGCCTGAAGTTCTAACCACTGGCATTGTTCGCGCATTAATTGGCTTAATGCCTGCAACGGCCATGTATGGATGATCTGCACAATGTTGGGCCTGATCCCAAATTGTTTTGGCTTCATTGGCTTTTGTTTTGAATTGAATGATTTTGGCTAGAACTTCAGCTTTGCGCTGCTGCTCAATTTCAAAACGGCGCTTTTCAATCTGGGCTGCATCACGCTCGGCTTTGATCTGTGACCATTCAGGATTGAATGAATGGCTTTCACCAGTAGCATGATCGTAAATTAAATACGTGCCATTGGATTTCAAAACAACGTCAGTGGATCGGTTTTTTTGACTTTTTCCGATGCTTGGGATGCGATAATGCTTTTCTGGTACAAATTGAAACGGTAATTTCTTAGTTTCGTAACCTAGATTCAATAAAAAGTCGTGTATATTATTTTTGAACACGTTACAATGTTCCTGTATTTCAGACCTCGATAGCTAGTTCCGCCACAAGATTTAGCTATTGGGGTTTTTTATTTATGAGACTTTAACTTCTGAAGCAATATTTTTGAATACAGTCAGGTCTATAGCTCACTCACTATTCATTAAGTAATCAGCTATATGTCCTCGACGTGTACTCAGTAACGGACATTAACAAATAAAAAAAAAATGATTCTCCAAAAGTTGGGATTTTTAAAAAAAAGTTTGATCACTGACTTAAAAATACGTCAGTGATTTTTTAAATCAGTAAAAATTGATATACCAACCTGAATCCACTTCTTGCTGCTTTGGCATGGATTAATTTTAGAATTATTTCAATGTCAGGTTTTGCCATTTAAATCAAGGACATGACTTTCGAAAGCTTAGGTTTTCGCTTTGCTCAATCCGAGAGGAAGTAGGGATTTAGCTTTGTTACATAAATAGTTTGAAATATGATTTTATAAAGCTTAACTTAAATTAGAACTAAAACAAAACCAAAGTAAAACCAAATTAGTTTCACTTAACAACTAATTTTATTTCACCATTAAACTTCTAATCCCAACTCTTTTAGAACACCAGAATACTTTCTAACATTTTGAACATCCTCTAATTCAATTAGAAGCCTTTTTTCTAGATCAGCATAGCTTTCCCCTACTGCAGCTTTTTGGCTTGCAAATGGGTCATGGTGAGCTAGCTTGTTGGCAAAAAATTGAATCTGCTTATCCGTTAGCTTCTTGGCTTTGGTGTGAGTGACTTCCTTAGGTTGCTGCTTTGTTGTGAACGTAAATGAGAAGCCACTAATCACACGTCCATTTTTATGTTGCTCATAAGAAGCAATGATATCTGTTAATTCATTAATTTGGTTTAATGCTGTATCGAGTACCCTGGCTTTGAAGTTCGCCATTTTGACATAGTCACTCTCTGCTAATCCAAGCTTAAAGCGAAAGTCATCTAACGCAAACATAGGTGTCTTACCAACACTACGCCATTGAATCAGTAACTCGTAAAGACGAATTGCATATTTGCTTGTAAGAGAGCTAATCTGTTTCAGCTCATAAGCAGTGAAAGACTTCTCTAACTGTGTAATCAAGGGTATGACATCAGGTGCAAAAGTGAGCTCTACAATCCCGGCTGAATCAACATAGGCTATTTTGGAAACCCAACGTGATTTCACTATCTTTTCCTGTTGAGTCCCCTCATGGATACCCTTGTAACTGAATTTGCGCTCAAATAGGTTGCTAGCTGCGTTTTTAAGCCCCTCATAGGCTGCATGTTTATCGACGTTGAACTGCTTCATGTAATGATGAGCATGAACCTCTAGCGTGCTATTAGCATCCACATGCTTACTTAACTCTCTCGCTTGGACAATTGCCAATAAAATCAATCGTTGTTCCGTTGTGTCTAAATTATAGCTAGCATTAATTAACGCATTATCTTTAACTACGAGCTCATTTTTCACTGAGACTTCCCCATGTAATTATCAGATTAGCATACACTAACAAACAGTGTAGGCACAAGGTGGGAAAATGTAGACTTAAAGGTGGGAAAATGTAGACTTAAAGGTGGGAAAATGTAGACTTAAAGGTGGGAAAATGTAGACTAATAAGCTCTCAAACACTTTCTAGATAAGGCTTACAGAGGATTTAAAAATAAAAATATTAAAATTATTTAAAAATAAAAATGTTATTGCTTAAAAATTTAAGAGAATTTCTTGTTTTACGAGTATCCATTTACAGTGATGAATTAGCATGAAGTATAACCCTAATTTAGGTGGGAAAATGTAGACTAATACTAAATCAATGGACAACAAGATTTTTTAAGTAAGTATTTACACCAATGAAAAATAAAACTATATTGAATTCAAATTAGTTACAAATTACAAGTAAAATGATTATCTTAATTGGAAGTCAAAAAGGCGGATGTGGTAAATCAACAATAGCCATCAACATTGCAGCATATCTTGCTAAACATAAGAAAGACATAGTATTAGTTGATGCAGATCCTCAACAAAGTTCAGCTAATTGGGTAAAAGACAGAGATGAAACTGATCTGCCAAAAGTTCATTGTGTTCAACGCTATGGTGACATCAAGAACACACTGAAAGACCTGGATAGCCGTTATAACTATGTGATTGTTGATGTGGCTGGACATGATAGTAAAGAGCTTAGAACAGCAATGCTAACAGCTCATTACCTTGTAGTACCATTTAGACCATCACAGTTCGATCTTGATACTTTACCTCATCTCTCTGAAGTCATAGATCAAGCCAAGTCATTTAATGAAGACTTAAAACCATTTGGTTTATTAACGCTGGCACCAACCAATCCATCTGTATCTGAAGTACAACAAGCAAATGATTACCTGGCGGATTTTCCATTATTCACAGCGTTGTCGTCAGTAATTCATGACAGGAAGGTTTATCGTGATGTTACTGCTGAAGGGAAAGGTGTTGTTGAATCAAATAATCCAAAAGCAATCGAAGAGTTTGAATCATTTATGAAGGAGCTTTTAGCGTGATTAAGAAAAGAGAAATTACGAAGCCTTCATCACCCGAAATTGACGCATTCATCAATGGGGCAAATGAGCAGACTACTCAAAAACTAGATCCCAAAGCACCTCGAAAATTTAAGACGCATACGATTCCAATGAACGAATATGAGTATCAGCTATTGGCTGAGTTAGCTGAAAAATATGGTCAAACCCATAATGGAATTATCAGATTTGCTCTGAAGAAACTTAGTGAAGAAAATTAACTAATTTGAAACTAATATAAAACTAATTTAGTTTTTAATTGGTTGTGATTTGCGTGTGGAAAAGCCCTTAATGATTAAGGGCTTTATTGTATTTGTTAGACCTATATCATGTCGGAACATGACCAAGGATGAAATAGCTAAAGCAGTTGGTTGTGGAGTTTCTACCGTTTATCGAGTAGCGAAAAGTACTCATTATGGTTTTTTTAATCGCATCTTTAAATGTGCTTCTAGGAATGCTATAGTCATAGCGTTGAATAGGAGAATCTATGAATTCTGATACTGTTTGGAATATGACTGAAAAATCTCGTTTGAAACGAGAGGATGAAGTTCGTATGCAGGAACTCAGACATCTATTCGATTTGATGGATGAAAGAGAGGAAGAGTGGCAGGTAACTAAAACTACTACATTAGAAAAAGCTCTAAAGATACTTTCATGGTGTGATCTTGACGTAGCTCCTGGGTTAGCTGAGCTAGAGATGCAACAACCTATAGATATTATTGAGCAACATCGTAAGTGGTTAAAGGTATTTCGTTCAGCGATGCCTTATCTTGCAAAGATGCTCCTCGTCACTGATTCAACCCTACTTATCAAATTAAGATGCACATTAGAGAGGTATGCTGAGATTAGCTACCCGAACCTACTTGTAGTGATTCAACCCAAACTGCAAACACTTAACTTTATAAAGGCCTAACTATGACTCAATTAATCCATGCACGAATGACTGCAAGTATTACTGAACTCAAAAAGAGTCCGATGGATACAGTGTTAGCAGGTAAAGGTGAACCTGTAGCGATCCTTAATCGTAATATACCAGCGTTTTACTGTGTTCCGGCTGATTTGTATGAAACCATGATGGAACAACTGGAAGACCTGGAACTCAACAAAATTGCAGATGCTCGTGCGAATCAAAAACGCATTCGAGTAAATATTGATGACCTATAAGTTAGACTTTTTAGAAGAAGCATTAGCAGAATGGAAAAAGCTTAATCCAAGTATTAAGCAACCATTGAAGAAGAAACTGATCAAGGTACTAGAGAATCCTCGCATTCCCAAGAATAAGCTCCCAGGACATCCTAACCGCTACAAGATCAAACTTCGCAGTGTTGGTTATCGTTTGGTTTATGAAGTGATTGATGATGAGGTTATTTTCATCGTCATTGCCGTAGGCAGACGTGAAAACAATGCTGTGTATGATGAAGCCAACTCTCGACATTCATAAGTAATTGATTGCATTAAGCAGGAATTCTTTCATTAAGGAATTCCTGCTTAATGCACATATGGAATATATCTTACAGATTTTAGTTGTTTTTTAATATTTAATTGAAACTAAATTAAAACTAATTAGAAACTATAATTGTGCATTTAATAGGGGATCATCTCTATTTCACAACCCAGAGTTGATCCCACTTAAAGTAGTTATGCGTCAACTTATCTCTGGTCATCTTCCATGTCCTATTGGGTAGCATACTTGCTCCAAGTACCAGTTTTGTCTTGCTAAACTTATATTGAATCTTTTCTAGTGTTTCCATTAAAACTGAAGGTATTTGCAAAATTAGCCATGTAATTTAATTATTGATGGGCTATTGGAAGAAGGAATGAGTGATAGACTATGAACAAGAATGCGTAGTCATTTTATTCAGTATTTTTTAATTTAACTAAATGAAATTTATTGAATTTTAATTATTAATTAAAACGCCCAATTTGAAAAACTGGGCGCTTCACTAATGGTAATAATCATTACCATTAACCACTAGAGAACACAAACTATGGTTCAGTTTTGTGTTTTATAAACATACTTTGTGTATGTGAGTTTGTAAATGATTTTGCTCAGAGATTTAAAAATCAAAGTATCTTCTTATTGATATTTGTAATATTAGACTATACCCTAAGATAACATTATAAAAGTTCTTAAAACCATGTAACATTTAAATGATTTTTAACCATATGTAACATGTAACTTTGATATTAAAGATTTATAATTTACGAAATTGTTCATTTTTATCCAATTGGGGCATAAAAGAATGAAAGGTCAAAAAGTAGGCTATGTCCGGGTGAGTTCGGTCGAGCAAAATACGGGACGTCAACTTGAGGGAACTGAAGTCGACCGGATTTTTGTTGATCGTGCTTCAGGTAAAAATACCGACCGACCGAAATTTCAAGAAATGTTGAACTATGTCCGGGAAGGGGACAGGGTGATAGTACATTCCATGGATCGTTTTGCGCGAAGCCTGAAAGATTTGGTCACTGAAGTAGATAAACTGGTTAAAAGAGGGATCGCCATCCAGTTTGTAAAAGAAAATATTACTTTTACCGCTCAATCTACCCCGATGGATAATTTGATGCTGCAATTGATGGGTGCTTTTGCCCAGTTCGAACGTGAGATCATTTTAGAACGGCAAAAGGAAGGAATTAAATTAGCCTCTGCTCAAGGGAAGTACAAAGGCCGGGTACATAAATTGAAGCCTGATCAAGCTGAAGCTTTACGACAAGCATGGAATGAAGGGAAATACCCTTCAAAAATGGCATTAGGTCAGGCATTTGGAATTAGTCGCCAAGCGGTATACCGTTATTTAAAAACCGGTGAATAACGGCACTGTTGCAAATAGAGATTTGAGTCGATAAAGTTTCCTTTAAAAAGTGCTTATGTATGAGAGTAAAAAAGTTTCATACTAAGTAATAGTGTTTAATATTCTATTATCCATAAATTTTTTAATTCTACAAAAAACCACTTTCCAGTGGTTTTTTAAATTAATTTGATATATCTATTTGATATCAAATATAAGATTTTCTTTATCATATTTAGCAGAATATGCTACTACAGACTCAGAATGAAGTTTTTTATCTTTGTCCGTATAATTAATACTTATTGAATCCTCAGTATCTGAATACTGTATTTGATATTTATATGAAGCATTTGGTGCTAAATCACCAATAACATCTACTTTTTTTGATGTTTCATACTTAAAATTAACATTATAAACGGGACTATCAGTTTTGTTATTTACGGTGATAGTTCCATTATCTTTTTCCATAGGTGAGCAAGCCACTATAAATATACTCGCAGCACCTAATAAAATACCTTTATTAAAAGTCATAGACATTCCACCTTATAAATCCTAATTTTTTTATTTTTCACCGACTGAATTTGACCATACCAAATTCCCATTTGATATGATTTTCAATCTTCCTGCCCGTACTTGAGCTTGAGTTAAACTCGCAAATGATGATTGTAAAAGCGTCGTAGGATTGTTTTTCCCTAAACTGATACCTATCGAGTTATTATAAATATCCATAGACCGTTCTGTTGCAGGCTGTCCTGTAGAACCGAATTCATGTGCATCACTCCATTTTTTTGCAAAATCGGCTCCCACATCTATTGTCATGCCAAAGTTCCAAACAGCATGTCTAAATGCATCACCATTTCCATTATGCATAACTGAACTAGTATTTACATATCTCGCTTTAGTAAGATCTATAGCAGTTTTGGCATTTGCGATACATAGTAAACCCTTAGCTCGGTTTGCATTATAAAGTGCTTGTTCTTGAGCATTTAGATAACCATTTATATATCCGTCCATATCGGTATATACAGACGAAATTGTAGCTCTGGATGAGCGCCCAGGAGTTTGCACTACTTCTGTTTTCAATAAAGAATCGGCATATTCATTTAATTCAGCTTCACTAGCATCAGGGTTTTTATTCTGAAATTCACGTAACTTTTCAGCAATATTGTCAATTGAATTAGCAACAGAAGCATTATAGGTGATTACAGGTTCAGGAGAAGCAGTATTACTATCAGCAGCGTATAACTGTCCTGTTATTAAAGATAAAGACAAAGCAAGAATATAAGTTTTTTTCATTTTCCAATAGTATCCTTTTAATTCGATTGATATTCCAATTTAGAATGTTTTCTGCCTTACAAAGTAATCTTTTGTTTATTTAATTTTTATAAGACTTATAAGATGAAATTAACTCATTGAGCCTAAAGCTTCATATAAGTATGAAACTTTATTACTTTAAAAAAAATTAGTTGGTCATGTTGGATTGCTTCAGTATGAGTCTTTATTTTTTTAGCTTAGGTCTTACCATTTAAAATCAAAGGGTTAAGAGTAACCTAGTATGATACTTTTTTACTCTCACACACCGATCGCAGCTTCAACCTATTACCGAACTTTAGATCTTGCTGACAATCCAGAACATCGAGCGAAACGAGATCTACATGATGAGCATCATGCTGAACAAATTCAACGAATTTGGAAAGAAAGTTCAGGTCGATATGGTGTGCGTAAGGTCTGGCAACAATTGAAACGTGAAGGCTATGTTATTGCACGTTGTACAGTTGCTCGATTGATGCAGAAGTTAGGTATACAAGGTGTTTGGCGTGGTAAGAATAAACAAACTACTCGTAACCGAGATGACCAAAAACGAGCAGATGATTTAGTGAAACGTAATTTTAATGCTGATCGACCTGACCAACTGTGGGTAAGTGATTTTACGTATATTCAAACAAATTCAGGCTGGGTCTATACCGCCTTTATTATTGATGTGTTCTCACGAGCAATTGTTGGATGGAAAGTATCTACACGGATGAATACAGATATGGTACTCGATGCACTTGAGCAAGCATTGCACGATCGAGGCATGCCAAAGAATGTGATTCATCATTCCGACAGAGGTGTGCAATATCTTTCCATTCGCTATACCAATCGTTTAGAAGCTGCAAATTTACGAGCATCAGTCGGTACGACTGGTGATTCATACGATAATGCTTTGGCTGAAACAGTGAATGGCTTATACAAAACAGAGGTGATTGAATATCTAAAAGCAGATTGGCAAGGTTTAGCAGATGTACAACTTGCGACACTAAACTGGGTAGATTGGTTCAATAAAAAGCGTGTACACAGTGCACTGGGTTATGTATCGCCTTTTGAGTTTGAAGCAATGTACTATGATAAGATTAACCCGTTAGGTTAGGTGGCCTAACTTAAATAAAAAAGTCTCCGACAAACCCGGTACGGTTCACATTGAAGTAGCTTCAAAATGAAGCTACTTCAATGTCTAGGGTACTGGGTGCAGTCCACTATTCACTTCAGCCTACCTTGACTGTAGGTGTTTAAAAGCTGCTTTATAATAAACAGAAGAGTGTTCATTCTTAAGATTATTATACTATAATCGTTTGATAATATAGCACAGTTATAAACACTCTCCAGATACATAAATTACCAACTAACATTCACACGTCGATTTGGAGCTAAACAGCCAACAAGACGATTATTAGCTTTGTTACCAGCACATTGTTGGTATAAATCAGTTTGGCTATTGGCTTGGATTTGAATGCGATTTACATCAATGCCTTCATTTACCAAAAGCTTCGCTACTGTATTCGCTCGCTGAGCTGAAAGTTGATGGTTGTATGAAAATTTACCCAATGGATCAGCAAACCCTGCAACTGTAATCGGACCTGTTGAATTGCTTTGCTTAATTCGCTCGGCAATTGCCGCCACAGAACTTGAACCTTGTTCGATTGCATTTGCATTTGAACGATCAAATGCAAAGAATACGCTTCCTGATCTTGCTCCAGCTAAATTCGTATCATTTGGTACTTGATTGTTTGCACCCCAAGCCATTAAACCTTCACAAGCCTCCCCTTTCCAGAATAAGCGCTCAGATAGATTTTTTTTATCAAAGTCTACGCGTAATTGGCAACGTAAATAATCTTGGCTATTTGGTTGGCGAATATCTAACACATAGTTCCACGTTTTGACAAAAAATACCCCTTCGCTAAATTGAGGATTGCCCAAAATATATCGAATTTGGTCTTTAGTTAAACCTGTATCTAAGCGTGCAACATTGTCATATTCATAACGCTGTACTTGTTTAAGGTAACTTTTTTCAACCGTAGGAAATTTAATTTCCTCTTGCTGAACAACCACTTCATCATCTGCAATTGCAGTGATTGCTATCGTAGAAACCATCCCAAATACTAATGCTTTTATCATATTTTTCATTTTTTACTCTCTTAATCTGTTGGAAGCTAGGAGAGTCAGATGACTCTCCTCGACAATGAATTAGTCGATTACACCGCTGATACCGATACGTACACTTGGATCACCTTGTGATGCTGCTGCAACACCACCTGTGATTGACCAACGTCCATTGTCAGCAGTTTTACGTAAGGTCACACCCACTGCATTTTCACCACCATGATAAGAAGCGCCTGCTGCATACGTATATTTACCTGGTACGAATGGTGCTGTCTCTAAAGCCATTGCCGCCGCAATGCCCGCATTCGCACGTTTTTCTACATCATCAATACGTTGGTTTGTTGAGTAGAACGCTTGCTCTAGACGATTACTTACATTGTCAATTTTGGTATTCAATGCTTGATCTGCTTTATTTAAAGCATCTACTGCACCACCAACATTGTTGTAATCTTTACCACCTACGTTATATGTAGGATTAGTAAAGCTTTGCGTAATATTGTCATACCCAGCTCCACCACCAAGATACTCAACAATTTTTTGGTTCGTTGTATTCAACTGTGAACCATTTACCGCATCTTTAGAATCTGCTTTGATTGCACCATCTTTAACGCCAGTTACAACACGATCACCATCTTTACCTGCAACATTTACTGTAGTACCACCAGTATCTTTACCAACTGTGATTTCACCATTTGGTGTTTGTTGTTGAACAAGACCAGATTTACCACTGTTGATATTGTCGATATTGGTTTGGATGTTAGAAATATCACTTGTGTTTTGGTTCACTTGTTGTTGAACATTCCACAACTGACCGCCATTCACAGCATCTTTAGAGCCTTGAGCAACTTCACCATCTTTTACATTACTGATGGTTGTGCCATTAGCACCACCTAATGTGATTTTGTCTTTATTTGCGTCATCGTATTTAACCGCATTATTCGCAAGCTCATTAACATTGTTATTTACATTGCTAATCGCTGTGTCTAATTGACCCTTATTCACAGCATCTGTAGCACTCGTACCTGCTGCAACATTGGTAATTTGTTTATTACCTGCATTGATTCCTTGTGTTGTTACACTCGGACCGCCTGCAATTACTAAACCAGTGTTGTTTAATACAACAGCATTATTACCAATGTTAATGCCTGAATTGTTCAGAACAGTATCACCTGCTGCAATAGAATCGACTGTTAAGTCCTTAGCAGTTGAAACTTCATAGTTATCTGAACCATCTGCATTTTTCGTCTTATTCACAACAATGTTTTCACCATTTGACACTGTTGTTTTAGACGTGGTTGCAGCATTGCCAATTGCTTGATCAAGTGCTGTTAATGCATCACCAACGTTAGTTTGAGTACCTTGAGCCACATTATAAGTTGGGCCTGTGATCGTACCATCAGCATTTACCTTCGCATTACCACCAAGGCTGTCTACAAGTGCAGTTTGTGTTTCAACCACTTGATTACCGACAGCTTTCAATTGAGCAACGTTAACTACATCTGCATCGGCTGTACCAGCCGCAACGCCAGTAATTTGACGGTAGATACCATTTGCAGCATCACCAACTGCGACTGCACCAGTTGTAGATGTAGTGTTGCTAATTGCAGTTTTGTCAGCTGTAGTTGCTGCTGACAATGTATAACCTGCAACATCAGCACCTGTAGTCGCTGCCGAACCCGTACCTAAAACAACTGAACCAGCAACTGTTTGAGTTACATTGTTTCCAAGTACAAAGGTATCGTCTGTCAATACTTGGTTGTTGTTACCCACAGAGTAACTGTTGCTGCCATCAACAATCGTTGGGTCACCAATTGCTCCTGAATGATCCCCATTCACTTTGTTACCAGTACCGATGCTGATAGATTGAGTACCTAATGCTTCTGCACCGTTACCAATCGCAATTGACTGAGCGCCAGCAACTTTCGTGTTGTGACCTAGTGCAACAGAACTATCTGCACCCGCTTCAACGATCGCGTTGACACCAATTGCAGTTGAGTTCAATCCACCTGCACTTGAGTCATTTGTCGTACCTAAATCACCTTTAGAAGTGTCTGCATTGGTATGGAAGAATTTCACACCTTCTGTATTCATCTTCTGAACAGTCTGAGCAATCGTCAAACGATCAGTCGTTTCTTGACCTTGCTTATCATAAGTAAGGAACAAAGAGTCCTGATTTTTATTGTCTGGTTGAGTATTTACAACCTGATCAATAATGTTGACTTTATTACCATTACCATCAACAACTTCTGTAATATTGTTGCTAATTACTTGTTGTAATTGTTCTTCAGTCGCTGCACGACCTTGAGTTGCAAAGTCAGCAGCCGTTAAGTCTTTATTACTTAAGCCTTTGATAGTATTTGTCGTACTATCGATAGCAACATTTCCAACTGCTATTTGACCAGTCGTTACGCTATCCAAAGTCAAGTCTTTACTTAAAGCAAATGCAACATTATTACCTGTCTTAGTTGCTGTTAAGTTGCTATCTGTTGGATCAGCTACACCGATATCTACCGTATCACCCGCTTTGATTGCACCTGCATTGGCACCATTGCTTGCCAAGTTCCAGCCTTTGTCTAATTCACTGATCGCAGCACCTACGTTGTTCACGTCTGTGCCATTCACGCTATAGGTCGGTGCTGTCACTGCGCCTGTCGTACTGTTGTATGTTGCACCACCACCTAAGTTGTTGGCTGTGCTGTTGCCCAATGCATCAGTTTTGCCATCCGCTGCTGCTGTTACTGCATCCAATTGGCCTTTGTTCACCGCTTGGTCTGCTGTGGTCGCATCTGCAACATTGCTGATGTTGGTGTTTGCTGCATCAATGCCCGCTGTCGTGATGCTTGGCCCACCTGTAATCACTAAGCCACTGTTGTCGAGCTTACTGTTACCTGTGGTCACGCTGTCAAGGTCAAGGTCACGGCTTAAGCTGTATTGAATTGTGTTGCCACTCTTCGCAACTTGTAAATTCGTTTCGCCTGCTGCTGTACCGATATCTACCGTATCGCCCGCTTTGATTGCACCTGCATTGGCACCATTGCTTGCCAAGTTCCAGCCTTTGTCTAATTCACTGATCGCAGCACCTACGTTGTTCACGTCTGTGCCATTCACGCTATAGGTCGGTGCTGTCACTGCGCCTGTCGTACTGTTGTATGTTGCACCACCACCTAAGTTGTTGGCCGTGCTGTTGCCCAATGCATCAGTTTTGCCATCCGCTGCTGCTGTTACTGCATCCAATTGGCCTTTGTTCACCGCTTGGTCTGCTGTGGTCGCATCTGCAACATTGCTGATGTTGGTGTTTGCTGCATCAAT
>NZ_JABELE010000024.1 GCF_013009345.1 Acinetobacter geminorum
TATCAAATATGTCACCAAAATAAGCCGATAATTCGGGTTATGGAAATATCGGCTTAAGCGGGATTCGGGTTATATAAAAAGAAATTAAATATATATCTGATCTATAGTATTTCTTCTTTCTAATTAATAATTGCCAATCTAAGCGAATCTAGCTATTTATAGAAACTGGTACTTGCCATACTAAAAATTGCTAAGGACAACAACACTATGTTAAAAATTTTAGGGCGTGATAACTCCATTAATGTTCGCAAAGTCTTATGGTTGTGCGAAGAATTAAATCTTGAATATGAAAGAGAAGATTGGGGACGAGGCTTTCGTTCAGCACAATCACCTGAATATTTACAATTAAACCCAAATGGTCAAATTCCTGTTGTTTTAGATGGCGATTTAGTCCTTTGGCAGTCCAACTGTATTATCCGTTATTTGGCAAATGCTTATGACAAAGAGCATCTGCTTTACCCTACTCAAGCTAAAGAAAGATTCTTTGTTGATCAGTGGATTGATTGGCAAGCCATCGAGCTGAATAACAGCTGGACTTATACCATTATGTCTCTCTTGAGACATTCTCCAGATCATCAAGATCCAAACTTATTACAACAAGGTATTGATGACTGGAATCATCATATGCAGATTCTTGACCAACAGCTTGCAAAAACTCAAGCCTATGTTGCAGGAACTGAGTTTACCTTAGCCGATATTCCAATTGGTCTATCTGTACAGCGCTGGAAAGCCACTCCTTTTGACCATCCAACACTTAAACATGTCGACCAATATTTTGAACTATTAAATCAGCGTGCTGGCTTCTTAAAATGGGGAAATAACGGCGAACCTTAATTTTAAAATCAGCTTTAGTCCGAGTGATGGTGTTTCACAATGCCATCACTTAAAAGTTGATAGACCTGTTTTAAATCATCTCGCCCTGCTTTAGCCAATAGATCCTCATGCATTGCCAAGATATTCTGATCCCCCCTTACCGCAGGCCCAGTTTGCATTTGCTTTGGATCATTTTCAGTCGCTTTTTTTGCTGTTTCCAAAATTAAAGGATAGAGCAAACTAAAGTCGACCTGCTCTTTATCTACTACCTGCTTTGCCATATCAAAACAGTAATTAGTAAAATTACAAGCAAATACAGCTGCCAAATGTAAAGTTAAACGCTGTTTTGAGGTGTATTGATATACTCGCCTACTTAGGCTATTTGCTAAATCTGAAAGTAGTTCTTGATCAGTATCTGTTACCGCTTCAACAAATAGCGGTGTTGCAGACCAGTCAACGTCTCTTTCAAGGCTAAATGTTTGTAATGGATAAAATACCCCTGCTTTTTTGTGCACATGACTGATGACTTCAATATCTGTACTACCAGAGGTGTGAACCATAAGTGTTTCAGGAAACAATTCATGAATCTGTTTTACAAGCTCTGCAATGGCACTATCTGAAACCGATAAAATAATAAGATCGGTCGGTTGAAATTCGCGAAGAGCTTCACATGCTTTTGACTGAAATTGCTCTGCAAACTTTTGGGTTTTCTCAAAATCACGCGCATAGACTTGTACGATGTGATGACCTTGAGCCAACAGTACCTTTGCTAAATGAAAGGCAACTCTCCCACTTCCAACCAAACTGATTTTCATATCAACCCAACACTATTTGTTCCAACAAAAAAGCTTCTCAAAATGAGAAGCTTTTTTCAAATTAAAATAACTAATTTTTCATAAATCAGAACATTATTGAGCTACTGAAAACTCAATACGACGGTTTTTAAAACGTCCTTCTTCTGTCGTGTTCTCTGCAACAGGCTGATCAGAGCCATGACCTTGTGCAACTAATTTAGATCCATCTACACCTTTAGATGTTAAATAGTCGACTACTGCTTGAGCACGGCGTTGTGATAAAGCTTTATTTGCCGCAGCGTTGCCTGTTGAGTCAGTATGACCACCCACATTTAATTTTACATTAGTCACTTTATTTAAAAGTGTTGCAGCTTGATCAAGAATAGCTTTGTTGTCTGCTGGAATATCGCTTGAACCACTCGCAAAATTAATGATTTGCAAGTTAAGCGCTTTCACTAAAGCATTTACATCGACATTATTCGGGTCAATTGAGCCTAAAGCAGTTTGCGAAGCAGTTAAGCTATTACTTACAGATTGCTCAGCTGTTTCTGGTGCTGTAGAAACGACTTCAGTGTGAGGAACAAGTGCTTTTACTTTTGCGGTTAATGCTGCTAACGCTGCTGCATCACCTGCTTTCAAAGTAATTTTGTCACCTATCCATTCTAAAGATGCATTTGGCACACCTTTTAATGCACCAAGTACGCCCGCAAGCGCATCTTTGTCTGTAAATCCAGCCGCATAAGTTTGACTAGTATCAACGTTACAATCTTGGGTTGATGAGAAAACCTGTTTAACTTGGGTTTGTAGTGTTGCTAAGAATCCTTGATCTCCAATACCTGCCTGACACTGGCTCACAGCACCTTTATCATCTGTGCTTAATGTTAAACTCGCGGGTGCAGCTGCGGTAGTAGCTTCAACACCACTTGCACCCATTGGTTCTGGTGCTGGCACAGCCTCCTTATGTTGGCAAGAACGCCATAACCAAGCAATGATAAGACCCAGAATAATGAGTGCAATAATAGGCAAGAATCCACGAGATTTGCCTGTATTTTCAGTCGCAGCGGCAAGTGGTGGTGCTGTTGACGGTGTAACAGAAGACAAGCCTGCACCAAGCCCTAGTGGCGCTAATAGGCCAACAGCCCATCCCGGCAAATGTGAACGAATTGTTTCTGCATGCTGACGTAAATAATTCACAATACTTTGTTGATCATTTCCGGCAACATCCGAAATTGCATTAAGGCTGGGTTTAATTGCACTATTGAGTGTACTTTCGATTTCATTATTTGGTGCCGTACCGCTTAAATGAGTAAGTACCGTATTCTTGATTTGGTCATTATGAGAAAAGAGGTCTGATAATGAAGGAGTCAAACTATTTTTTAATTGTCCAATAAGATCAGGTTTAGCAGCTAACAATGAAAGTAAAATTGGATAAAACTTAGATAAAGCATTCGTTTTTTCGCCTAGGTATCCGTCCTGATTATTTAATATAGTTGATGATACTTTTTCTTTAAGCAGTTCTATAGGGTTTATCGACATTGGTTATTCTCCCGAATTTTATACGTCGTAACCAGCAACTTTTGATTATTCAAATACTTCTCTGTGCTGATAGTTTTTTATTCTAATCTGCGTTCAATCTTTTATTGTTTTTTAAATAATTTATATACAAATTTGCATCTAGTCTTTACAAAACAGGCAGATCTTATTGATCTACCTGTTTATATTTTAAATTTACTTTAAATAACCGTTTTATCAGTTAGCAAAAGTTTGAAGTACTTTACCGCTAAGGTTTTGACCCAACAATGGAGTATTTTTCCCTTGCGATAAAATCGTGTCTTTGCTTACTGTCCAGCTTAATTCAGGATCAACTAATACCCATCCTGCTTCATCTTTCCAACGCGTAGTCATATTGGCAACCTGCGCAGGTACGCTAGTCACTTTTTCCACCCACTCTAAAGGTTCAAATAAGCCTTCATTAATGAGTTGAATGCCTAAAGATACATAAGTATCAAAAGCAGTAATGCCCGGTTGAGTTTCAGCAAATGGTGCCATTTTTGCGGAGCTGCTTAAAGGTTCGTGATGCGTACAAATTGCATCAATCACGCCCTCTTTTAAACCTTGACGTAAAAGTTCTTTATCTTGCTCAGAACGCAATGGTGGACGAACATGTGCTAGCGAATTGAAACCATCAGTTAAGTGTTCAGTTAAATGCAACTGATGCATTGCTACATCGGCAGTCACAGGTAAACCTTTTGCTTTTGCTGCGCGGATTAATTCAACCGATGCACCACAAGATAACAAACCAAAGTGAGCTTTTACGCCAGTTGCTTCAATCATAAGCAAATATTTCGCAATCGCCACAGTTTCAGCAATTGCCGGAATCATTGGCAAACCTTGGCGAGAAGCAATAAAGCCTTCGTGTGCACATCCGTCTTTAGCAATCTGTGGCTCTTCAGCATAAAACACAACCGTTAAACCAAGACCCGCTGCATATTCCAAGGTACGAATAACTACATCGTCATTTTCAAAAGCAGCATTCGCATTAGAAACAGCAGTACAACCACCTTTTTTCAGGCCCGCCATGTTTGCTGGTTGCTTACCATTTAAACCTTGGGTCTGAGCACCAATGATATGCATGTGAATGCCCCCATCATGCCATGCCTTTTCAATCAAGCCATGAATGAGAGCACCGTTGTCTTGTACAATCGGCTTTGAATCAGGTGGTGTAATCACATGCAAAATACCATTGGCACGTGCTGCCTTACCTTCCGATTTCAATGTTCCATGTTGCTGTTGACCCGGTTCACGCAAACGCGCGCATAAATCAACCATGGTTGGCATTAACCATTTACCTTGGCCATCAATGGTTTGCTCAACTTGCTCAACTGGAGCAACCAACTTGCCATTTTCGATATATACAGTTTGTACGCTGTCTGTTTTCTGGATTGGGTCTAACACACGTACATTTTCAATTTTTACAATACTCATGTGATCCATTCCTTACAACGTAATCGCTTCAATTAAACCTTGCTCTTGGAGTTGGCCTTGCATTGATAACGCCAATACGGCCATACGAACTGCAATACCATTGGTTACTTGTTTCAAAATAACCGACTGATCTCCATCAGCAACACTTGAATCAATTTCTACACCACGGTTCATTGGTCCCGGATGCATCACAATGCAATCTGGTTTAGCTAAACCAAGACGTTCTTTGTTTAAACCATACATTCTGTAAAATTCAGACTGTGAAGATAGCGCTGGTGAGTCAATACGCTCGTTTTGAATACGTAAAGCAATAATCACATCACAATCGGTAATACCTTCATCCATCTTGTTAAACAAGCGAACATTCTCACCATATTCAGAAAAGCCCACTGGCAATAATGTATTCGGTGCAATCACACGAATATCTTTACAACCTAGGGTTTGTAATGCAGCTACATCCGAACGTGCTACGCGAGAGTGTTTAATGTCCCCGATAATAGCAACGCTTAAATCTTCAAATGGTTTTTTTGTTTCACGGCGAATGGTGAGCATATCAAGCATCGCTTGCGTCGGATGAGCATGACGTCCATCCCCTGCATTAATAATCGCGACTTTTGGACATACATCTTTAGCAATGAAATGTGCAGCACCCGAAGATGAATGGCGAACAACAAAGATATCCGCTGCCATTGCTTCAAGGTTCCAGAGCGTATCGCGCAGAGTTTCTCCTTTTGAAGTACTTGAACGTGCAATATCAATGTTCAGTACATTGGCAGACAAACGTTTTGCTGCTGCTTCAAAAGTAGTACGGGTACGTGTGGAGTTTTCAAAGAAGAGATTCATAACCGTCAATCCCTCTAAGAGCGGACGGTTAATTAAATTATTATTATCATCTAAAAAGCTTTGTGCGGTATCTAAAATCTTGGTGAGGTTTTCTTTTGAAAGTCCCTCAATCGTTAAAAAATGTTTTAAATTTCCGTCTTGATTGAGCTGAACCTGGCTCGGTTGATGCAACGCTGCAATATGCATAATGGATTCCTATGGGTCGAATCGCGAAAACGTGCATAGTGTAGCTGAATTCCGCTCTTTTCGCAGAAGAACTTTACAGAATAAGGCCCTAAATTGACCAGAAAATTTAGGACCTTGATCTAGATTATCTCAAGGCACCAATATAATGATGTGGAACTTGTGCTCGATAAATGTCTTCGGCGGTAATTTCCGACTCTTCATCGACTTTAACAACAGCAATTTTTTCTTTTAGAGAAAGCTCAGGTATTGTCTCAACCAACGATTTCAATCGCTCAACACATCGTTTTAATTCGTCGTCGTCCGACTCTAGTGCAAGCCCAATGACATATTTTGCGTAATCTTTATTTTGAACCACATACAGGGCATCTATTACCCGCCCCGTCACCCTACGCATGCGTACATATATTTGTGTAGCTACTGAGAAAGCATCTGCATTAGAAACAAAACCATTCCCCATCATGTCTTTCATTTATAATTACCCCATCAATCTAAAATAATAAAAATGGTTAAAAAATAGCTGTGTTTGTTAAATAAATAACCATTGATAGGATTGTCTTAGCAAAATACATACCACTTTTACTGTATTAATCTTTAAAAATCAGTTTATTGGTTGGATTATGATAGGTTGCAATAATTTAAAAACCTTTACACATCAAAATAAGTTAAACTTTGCATCGTTAATATTTATATGTTTTGGTCAATCGAGTTTATGAATACCTCTTTACGTTTAAACCACTATTGGATTACTTGTGCTGATGGTTTAGAAGCCCTCTTACAAGAAGAAATAGAACAGCTTGGCACCAAAGTGACAGAACGTAAAGCAGGACGTTTAATCATTGAAGGGACGCTTGAACATGCTTATCGCATCTGTATGTGGTCGCGTCTTGCTTCACGTGTTTTACTTCCAATTCATACTTATGAACTCGAACATACACATGATGCACGTGATGTAGCAGAAGAGCTTTATGAAGGTGCGATTAGCTTTGACTGGTCACTTATTTTTGCACCACAAAGTACCTTCGCAATTCGCTTACATGCAGAACGTGAAATTAAGGTTAATACTCAATTTGCAACACTTCGAGCAAAAGATGGTGTTGTCGATTCTTTCATGGAAGCTGTAGGTCGCCGTCCGAGCATTGACACCAAACAACCAGAAATTACGTTATATGTTTTAGCAGGTAAAACTGAACATACCTACTGCCTAGATTTATCTGGTGATTCATTACATAAACGTGGTTACCGCCGTTATATGACGGATGCACCAATCAAAGAAAACCTTGCGGCGGCAATCTTACAAAAAGCTCAGCTTCAACAACGTAAGCCAGAGATTGTGCTCGACCCAATGTGTGGTTCAGGTACATTTATTATTGAAGCATTAATGATTTTGACTGACCGTGCGCCAGGACTTGTTCGCCGTTTTGGTTTTAATGGTTGGCATGGTCATGACCGCGAACTTTGGCTTTCAATTAAAGCTGAAGCAGCAGAACGTCATGAAAAGGCACTTGAATTACCTTTACCTAAATTTTATGCCTACGATGCAGACTGGGAAGCTGTAAAAGCAACCCGTGAAAATATTATTGCGGCTGGCTTTGAAAAAGTATTAGGTCAAATTCAGATTGAAGAACGCACTTTAGCTGACTGGCCTGATTTTTCAGCTGAAGGCAAAACTGCATTTATTGTGACAAACCCTCCCTACGGTGAACGTTTAGGTGATAAAGCATCTAACCGCTCTCTTTACCTAGGTTTATCTGCACTTTTACAAAAACATTTCCCAAATCAATATGCAGCTATTATTGCAGCGCAAATTGAACAAGCCGATGTTTTAGCGTTTGAAGCACCTGAAACTTTACGCTTAATGAATGGTAAATTACCGATTTACATTCGCTTTGGTTCAATTAAGCCAGAAAAAGTTACACAACCATTCTTAGCAACTTGGCAAGCTCAACCTATTGAAATGGAAGAAGCTCAAGATTTTGCTAACCGTTTGCAAAAAAATATGACTGCCTTGAAAAAATGGGCAACGAAAGAAAATGTTTATTGCTTACGTTTGTATGATGCAGACTTACCTGACTTTAATGTCGCTGTAGATTTATATGGCGATCGCTTACACGTTCAGGAATATGCACCACCAAAAACAATCGATCCTGAAAAAGCAAAGAAACGTTTTAATTTAGCACTCGCTGCAATTCGTGCTGTTACTGGTTTAAACCGCGATGCCATCTTTATTAAGACACGTGCACGCCAAACTGGTACAAATCAATATACGAAACAAAGTACAGCTTCAAAACGTTTTATCGTTCAGGAAGGTAAAGCTAAAATTTTAGTTAACCTGACAGATTACCTAGATACAGGTTTATTCCTTGACCACCGTCAAATGCGTTTACGTATCGCACAAGAAGCTCGTGGCAAGCACTTCTTGAATTTATATAGTTATACTTCTACAGCAAGCTTACATGCTGCTTTAGGCGGTGCTGCAAGTACGACAAGTGTAGACTTATCTAATACTTACTTAAGCTGGTCAAAAGAAAACTTCGTTTTAAATGGACTAACTGTAGATCACGCAGATGAACAGCACATGTTCTTTGCGAGTGACTGTTTTGAGTGGTTAAAAGAAGGTCACGAACAATATGACCTTATTTTTATCGATCCACCGACATTCTCAAACTCTAAAAAGTTCTATGGTACTTTCGACGTGCAACGTGACCATGTTTCACTCATTAAACGTGCAATGAACCGTTTAAATAGTGAAGGAACGCTCTATTTCTCAAACAACTATCGTGGTTTTGAAATGGACGAAGAGATCGAAGCTATTTTTCAGGTTGAAGAAATTACTTCTGAGACCATTGGCCCTGATTTTAAACGTAATCAAAAAATCCACCGTGCATGGAAAATCCAGCATCCTGGCCTAGATCAATATTAATAAGACTAGAGGTTATTATTACTTCACGGTAATAATAACCTCACCATGAACATTTTTTGATTCAAAATCATATTTGGTAAAGCGGTCTGCTCTTTCCGGTAATGCCATCATTTCCAGTTTCTTCTTTTCCTTACTATCGATAACATGGTTTTGTTTTTGTTCTTGATAAGGTGAAAGTACACTTGTTCTAAGTGCATCCCATCGAACTTGTTGTAAATAATTATCCCCTAATGCCTGACGTGCCTGTTGTTGTTCTATCATTGGTTTCTTAGCATCGTCTTGAGCTTTCGCAATAATCACAGGTAAAGCAGCATTTACTGCCCCTGTTTGTGTTGCTAAGGCCCCTTCACTTAGAGGCTGCGCAGCCCATACATTAATTGGTATCATTGAAATACAACCTAAAATACACAGCGCAGGTCCTTGTTTATTGTTCATTGCATTTATCCTAAATTGTTATTGTTCGTTATATCGAACAAAATTAACAATTTTTTAAACATGTCGCAATGTTATGAATAGATTTCCCGACAATTAACATTGATCAATTTAAAACCAGAAATATTTCACAAGCATTTAGTGAATATTCAAGTTGTTTTATAGATTTTTATCTCAGACTTGTACGACACTGCTAAATCACTTACTGTGATTTTATAATTTTCTATAATTGATTTTAGTTATAAATAAACACCATTCGAGGTGAAATAATGCTTCAGTACTGCTGCCAACTATTAGAAGATCGCCAACTCAAAATCGCCTTTATTGAAAGCGCCAGTTCCGGTTATTTAACAAGTCAGTTTTCTATTCACAAAAATAGTGGTGCAGATATTTTACTGGGTGGCTTAGTTAGCTACGACCCAAGCATTAAAATTAGTATTTTAAATATCGATCCAAAGTTAATAGAGACTTACACAGCGGAGTCACCGCAAGTCACAGAGGAAATGTGTAGACTGGGTCAAAACCTATTTCAACAAGCTGATATTATTGTCAGTTGTACTGGGCTATTAAAATCTGGCGGAAGTGAAACCCCAGAAAAACCTGTGGGCACCTTTTTTATTTGCATTTCTTACCAACAGCATATTTATCATTATCGTTATTTTTTATCTGGTCACTCAGAACAAAAGTTAAAGACATTAACTCAGAAAGTTTCAGATGCCATAATTGCTTTACTCACATCAACCATAAAAACTGATTCAACATAAAAAAAGAGAATATGTTTCCATATTCTCTTTTCGGTTTTAGCAGAAAAAGCTTAACTCAGTTTCATTTTATCGAAGACTAAATGCCCATTTTCGCCTTTAACTAGAATAGTATCACCTGCGACAAAATCACCCGACAAGATTTTTTGTGCTAATGTGTTTTCAATCTGTTGTTGAATCGCACGTTTCAATGGACGCGCACCATATACAGGATCGAAACCAGCATCAATCAATAAATCAAAAGCAGTGTCATCTACAGTTAAACTCATGTCACGATCAACAAGACGCGAACGTAATCGATCCAACTGAATATCGGCAATGCCACGAATTTGTGCTTTTTTGAGTGAATGGAAAATCACAAGCTCATCAATCCGGTTAATAAATTCCGGACGGAAATGCTGACTTACCGCATTCATTACAATGGTACGCACTTCATCGTCTGTTGCACCCTCGCCTAGCTCACGTACATCTTGTGAACCTAAGTTCGAAGTCATCACAATTACCGTATTTTTAAAGTCTACTACTCGACCTTGTGAGTCGGTTAAGCGACCATCATCCAATACTTGGAGCAAGATATTGAATACATCTGGATGCGCTTTTTCAACCTCATCAAACAACACCACACTATATGGCTTACGGCGAACAGCTTCAGTTAAAACACCACCTTCTTCATAACCCACATATCCTGGAGGTGCACCAACCAAACGGCTAACCGAATGTTTCTCCATGAATTCACTCATGTCGATACGAATCATGGCATCATCACTATCAAACAAGAAGTTAGCCAGCGCTTTAGTCAACTCAGTTTTACCAACACCTGTTGGACCCAAGAACAAGAACGAACCACTAGGACGATTCGGGTCAGACAAACCGGCACGTGAACGACGTACTGCATTCGATACCGCAACAACTGCTTCATCTTGCCCCACAACACGGTCATGTAAGAACTCTTCCATATGAAGGAGTTTTTCACGCTCGCCTTGCATCATTTTAGCAACCGGAATACCTGTTGCAGCACTAACAACTTCAGCAATTTCATTTTCAGTCACTTTAGTACGAATCAGTTTTGGCTCTTCGTTTTCTTCTGCAACCTCGTCTTGCTCGAGTTGCTTTTGCAACTCTGGAATTACGCCATACTGTAAACGTGCTGCCTCAGCCAAATCACCTTCACGCTGAGCTTTCTCAAAAGCAATACGCGCTTTATCAAGTTCCACCTGAGCCTGTTTAGTACCTTCTACTAAAGTTTTTTCAGACTTCCAGATTTCTTCAAGATCGTTGTATTCTTTCTCGACTTCAGCAATCTGTTTTTCAAGATGAGTGACTTCAGCTTTACTGCCGACATCTTCATCTTTTTTCACAGCTTCCAATTGCATTTTCAACTGGATTAAACGGCGATCAAGCTTATCAAGTGCTTCAGGTTTAGAGTCAATCTCCATTTTGATACGAGAAGCTGCTTCATCAATCAAATCAATTGCCTTGTCTGGTAATTGACGATCGGTGATGTAACGATGAGACATTTTCGCCGCAGCAATAATCGCAGAGTCTAAAATTTGCACACCATGGTGAGTAGCATATTTTTCTTTGAGTCCACGTAAAATTGCAATCGTATCTTCAACACTTGGTTCATCAACCAGTACTTTCTGGAAACGACGCTCTAAAGCAGCATCTTTTTCAATGTATTGGCGATATTCATCTAAGGTTGTCGCACCCACACAGCGCAATTCACCACGTGCTAATGCAGGTTTTAACATATTCCCTGCATCCATTGCGCCATCGCCTTTACCAGCGCCTACAAGCGTATGTAACTCATCAATAAACAGGATGATTTCGCCTTCGTGTTTCGCCAAATCTTTTAAAACTGCTTTTAAGCGTTCTTCAAACTCACCACGATATTTAGCACCAGCCAGTAATGAACCCAAGTCGAGGGATAAAACACGTTTATTTTTTAATCCCTCTGGCACTTCGCCATTCACAATACGCTGTGCCAAACCTTCAACAATAGCGGTTTTACCAACACCCGGCTCACCAATAAGAACAGGATTGTTTTTGGTACGACGCGATAACACCTGAATGGTACGGCGAATTTCATCATCACGCCCAATGACAGGATCAAGTTTTCCAGATAAAGCACGCTCTGTTAAATCAATCGTATATTTATTAAGTGAGTCACGTTGGTCTTCGTGATTATTACTCATGACTTTGTCATTACCTCGAATATGTTCAATTACTTTGCGTAAACTGTCAGGAGTTACGCCTACCGCACTTAAAATACTTTTAGTTTCGCCGGTCTCTGCCAAACCCAACAACACCCAGTCAGTTGATAAAAATTCATCACCTGCTTTCTGTGCATATCTGTCTGCCAAATTAAGTGCTTTTACCGCTTCTGGGTTTAAGTTGACATCACCTGTTGGATTGGCAATTGTCGGTGCATCTTTTATAGCCTGTTCAAGTTTCTGTTTAAGTTCAGGTAACCGTGCACCTGCTTGTTGCAACAAGCTAATATTTGATGGCTCTTCTAACAAGGTAGACAAAATATGAATACCTGCGATAGCTGTATGGTCCTTACCCATCGCTAAAGATTGAGCATCTGAGAGGGCTTGCTGCAAGCGGTTTGTAAATTTCTCAAAACGCATTCTTGTTATTCCTCACAACAAATTTGTACTTGTCTAATAGATGGGAACACTTCTTCGAATTTCAAATAAATTTTTATATATTTTTCATAATGTTATAAAAATAACAATGAGTAAAACTCCATTATAATATGGGATTGTTTTGTATATATTTCAAGTACAGTTCAGCTACATTTTATTAAAATGCTTGAATATTTAGATTCATGCTTATTCTTACTACGCTTTTCACAAAGTCTTCATTGAGAATTTAGTGATTAAGCTTTAGTTTATCTTGCTAGTTTCCTACTCGTCTTGAAATGAAAATGCACTTTAAACACTTTATATTAACAACAACTTGTCTTTTTACTTCAGCACTGGCAATCGCTCAGCTCCCACAAGACTCCAGACGACCTGGTGGAATTGCAGTTGTTCCTCTAACTACTGATATTACTCAGGTCACTTTTCAACAAAAGCCTGTTTTAATTAGTCAAGAAGGTCAGCAGCGTTATGCTGTTCTTGGTATTCCATTATCTACTCCAATCGGCAGTATTCAACTCGACACAAATAAAGCCCCGATCCAAATAGAAATTAAGTCTTATCCTTACGCAGAACAACGAATTAAAGTCACTAACCAAGATTACGTGAACCCTAACCAAAGTCAATTAGACCGCTACGCTCAAGAAGCGAAAGAACAAAATGATGTATATAGTTCATTTAGACAGAGCTCATGGCAAACCCTTCCAACATTTATACGTCCAACTTCAGGAAAATTTAGCAACTCTTTCGGGAGAAAACGTTTCTTTAATGGTGAAGAACGAGCACCCCACTCAGGCTTAGATATTCCTGCGCCAGTAGGACAAAAAGTAGTTGCGCCCGCAGATGGTGTCGTTGTCCAAACTGGATCTTATTTTTTTAATGGTCAAACAGTGTTGATTGATCATGGTCAAGGCCTCATCAGCATGTTCTGCCATTTAAGTGCAATTAAAGTTAAGAAAGACCAGCATATCCGCCAAGGAGAAACATTAGGTTTAGTAGGCAAAACTGGACGAGTGACAGGCCCTCACCTGCATTGGGGCATGAGCCTTAATAATGCTCGGGTAGATCCTCAGCTTTTCCTAAATACAGCTCGTTAATTTAAAGCTTTACGAAAATACTTTGGTGCTTCGACGTAGCCTTCTCTTAGGTAAAATTGATGTGCCAAAGGTCTTTGCATTCCTGAATGCAGTTCCATTCGATCACAACCACGTTGTCTTGCCAATTTCTCAGCCTGCTGCAAAAGTAAATCTCCAACACCTTTACTTCGTATATTTTCATCAACACACAGATAGCATATTTTGGCAAAGTCACCTTGCAAGGCTATTTGTGGAATAAAGTAGAGAGATAAAAAACCATAAATTTTACCCCTCTCTTCAGCAATCAAAATTTGTGAATTAGAGTCATTATGGAGTATCTCAAATTTTTCTTGAATAAGAGCAAAAGGCTGTGGGTATCCCATCTGTTTAAGTAGATCACATATTGCTTGAATATCTTCCGATTTAGCAGAACGAATATGCACTTTCATTGTTCCTCTTATTTTTTAGTTATTTTTGATAATAAAAAAGCCAACTCTATGTCAGCTTCTTTTAATTTTTAGCTATCAAACAAGTGCCTTATTCAGCTTCAATAATTTCAAAGTCATGTGTAATTTCTACACCACCATCAGAAAGCATTTTACTTGCTGAACAATATTTCTCGGCAGACAACTCAACTGCTTTTGCAACTTGCTTTTCTTTCACAGCTTTACCCGTTACCACAAAATGTAGGTGAATTTTAGTAAAGACAGCCGGAATTGTGTCAGCACGCTCAGCTTTTAAGTTACATACAACATTCGTCACATCTTGGCGAGATTTCTTTAAAATGGTCACAATATCAAACGAAGCACACCCACCAAGTCCCATTAATAACAGCTCCATGGGACGTGGACCACGGTTTTCACCACCATACTCAGGTGAGCCATCCATAATGACACTATGCCCACTATCTGATTTCGCTTCAAAAGCAACATTCTCTAGCCAATGTACACTTGTTTGCATTGCAACTACCTAAAAAAAATTATAAATTTAAGTAGGGTCTTTTGACATTTCATCTATGGATTGCGTTATAGCTAAAAATTAATCCAAATAAGACGCAAAACCCAGACAATGGCAATCCTTTGTCCAGTTTTGTAATAAAGTTTGTGAAATTTCAGCCATAATCTGAGTTGCAATAAAAGCAGCGCAGGCTTAGCGCAAGACCAAGTTATTTTGTACGTTCCGTTGTTAAGATCTATTTATTTAGAATGACTAAATTTCATAGTTCTTATTAGGTACGTCTAAAAGAATTGTCTTATGTCGCAACCATCTGTGAAATGTCAACAGGCCCTTGTTTTGTACACTAACATAAAATGAGTTGATAAGGAATTTCATCTCTTCTGTGTAATAGCTCATCTCGGGCTTGTGTGAATTGTTTACCCTATTCGGAACATATTAAGCATGACTTCAAATTTTTCACAACTCAGCACAGATGCTTTATCCCCGGGGCAACTACCTGAATCCGTTAAAGCATTGTTAAAACGTGCTCACATCAACAGATATCCAAAACGAACCACAATTGTTGATGCCGGAACAGAGTCAAAATCTTTATATTTAATTTTAAAAGGCTCAGTTTCAATTATTTTACGTGAAGATGATGAACGTGAAATTGTTGTTGCATATTTAAATCCGGGAGATTTCTTTGGGGAAATGGGGCTTTTCGAACCGAACCCTCAACGTACAGCCGAAGTTCGTACGCGCGATGTCTGTGAAATTGCAGAAATTTCATATGACAACTTTCACGAACTTAGCAAACAATATCCAGACTTAAGCTATGCTGTTTTTGCACAATTAGTTCGCCGTCTAAAAAATACCACGCGTAAAATGACTGATCTGGCATTCATTGATGTGTCTGGTCGTATTGCACGTTGTTTGATCGATCTATCTTCTCAACCAGAAGCAATGATTTTGCCAAATGGACGTCAAATTCGCATTACTCGTCAAGAAATTGGCCGTATTGTGGGATGCTCACGCGAGATGGTTGGTCGTGTACTCAAAACCTTAGAAGATCAAGGTATGATCCAGACAGATGGTAAAGCTATTCTTATTTTTGATACTTCATTAGAAGAAAACTCTGTTTCTGATGAAGACTACGACGATGAAGAATAACATTCATTAAATTTTAATAAAAAGCAAACTTCGGTTTGCTTTTTTTATATGCAACAATGAGTTAATACACAAAACTTACAAACTATTCTAAATTTATGATTTAAGTTGAATACATATTCTCCGTTAGGCTAACTCAAAATTTCCAAGGATTTCACTGTATGCAATTTAATTCGCTTAGTCGCACAGGCATTAAACTTCCAGAAATTTGTTTAGGCACCATGACATTTGGTGAGCAAAACTCCCAACAAGAAGCTTTTGAACAACTCAATTATGCCTTGGCACATGGTTTATATTTTTGGGATACAGCAGAGATGTATTCTGTTCCCCCAAAACCCGAAACTTACGGTGCAACTGAAACTATTATTGGCAATTGGTTTGCCCAGCATGGGCAACGCGACAAAGTTTTTCTCGCATCTAAAATTGCAGGTCCAGGCTTTGGAGGAACGCACATTAGAGAAGGCCATACCCGCTTTAACAGCGACCATATTGCCAAAGCACTAGATGGTTCACTTAAACGCCTCCAAACGGACTATATCGATCTTTATCAACTACATTGGCCTGAACGTCATACCAACTTTTTTGGTACGCTCGCTTATGGCAATCAGCAAGCTGAAAATGATTACGCCACAACACCTCTAGAAGAAACTTTACTCGCTCTACAAGAAGAAATTAACCGTGGGCGCATTCGCTATATTGGTTTATCAAATGAAACGCCTTGGGGCACTATGAAATTTTTACATTTGGCCGAAAAGCTAGGTGTCAGTAAATTTGTAAGTGTTCAAAACCCTTATAGTCTTCTTAACCGTACTTATGAAATAGGTATGTCTGAGATTGCCAAATATGAAGATGTCGGCTTGCTCGCCTACTCTCCTCTGGCTTTTGGATACTTAACCGGCAAGTTTAGAAATGGCGCTCGTCCAGCTAATGCCCGTGTAACATTATTTCCTCGTTTTAGCCGCTACAGTAACGCTCAAAGCGAATGGGCAACTGAACAATATGCACAGCTAGCAGAAAAACATGGGCTAAGCTTAACTCAAATGGCCTTAGCTTTTATTAAACAAAAGTTCTTTGTGACAAGCACAATTATTGGTGCCACTAATTTAGACCAACTCAAAGAGAATATTCAGGCATTTGAGATTGAGTTGCCTAGTGAAGTCCTACAAGGTATTGAAGCCATCCATACCCAGCAACCCAACCCTGCTCCTTAAATAAAAAACGGATGCTTAAGCATCCGTTTTCTTTATCTATATAAAATTTACATCTTATTTGCGGCTATTATAAACTGCCATTGCTGCAGGTAAGTTTTTACGCATATCACCGATACGCTGAGAGTTAGATGGGTGAGTAGACAAGAATGATGAACCACCACCACCTTCAAGCTTATTCATTTTTTCCCAAAGTGTAATCGCTGCATTTGGATTATAGCCTGCACGCGCCATTAGCATTAAACCACCTTGGTCAGCACGACTTTCCAAGCTACGAGAATATGGTAAGCCCACACCCACTTGTGTACCTAACTGAGCAGCAGCAGTACCAAGCTGGCCTACATTATTACCCGCATAGCTTAAACCGATGCCTAGAGCTAAATCAGTTAAAGCCTGTGCACCGATTTTACTTTTTGCATGCTCTTCTAAAGCATGTGTCATTTCATGTCCCATAACAGCTGCAATTTCAGCATCTGTCAGATTCAATTTATTCACAATACCTGTATAGAACACGACCTTGCCACCAGGTGCAACGTAAGCATTAATCGTATCTGATTTCAACACCGCTAACTGCCAGCTAAATGGTTGACCAGTCTGATTCATCTGGTTCGCATATGGTTTTAAACGGTTGAATACAGCATTAATACGGTTATATGTACTAGAACTTGTATCGAGAGCACCCTTACCACGTGCTTCCTGCACCATCTTATTAAAACCTTGAGCAGATTGAGCATTCAAGGTTGCAGTATCTGCACCCGCCATGTCCGCTACGGTTGCACAGCCAGAAATGGTCATCACGCTTGCTGCACACAAGCTTAAAAAGAGTTTTTTATTCATAACACGGATCACCTAAATCGATAAAAAGCTGTTTATTCTTTTGCACTTATTATAAGAAATACCAGTCACGCTTTGAATGTCTCATTTCTCCATGATCATAGTATTTATGTAACGATCAAGTAGATAAAGTCATCAAATAAATCCAGAAAATCAAACAGATTACATTTAAACCCAGATAAACATGACTTAAGGTCTTAACTTTCTCTTCAAGATTAGGACTTTCCTTTTTCCAGAGTAAATAACTATTTTGTATGAATACGACAGGAATTAACACACATGCGAACAAAACCGACAAGCTCATAAACGCAGTCATAAAGAAGTCTTCATGATATTCCTGTCCATAAATAATCAACATTGCCAGCGTGGGTGAACCGCCAATAGCAAATAAAAAAGAATAAAAAATTGTTTTTGAAATAGTTGGTTGCAGCTTCATCCTGAGCCCATCCTTCCTTATCTATATATAACGTTTTAATCTGAATCTAATAAAACGAAAACTGCACTTTAGTCGGGTATAAAAAAGCCCCCTTTCAGGAGGCCTTTTTAATCTTTGCTAATTAAGCAGAGAATGGATGACGTAAAACAATTGTTTCTGCACGGTCTGGACCAGTTGAAACGATATCAATCGGACATTCGATTAATTGTTCAATACGCTTAACATAAGCTAAAGCATTTGCTGGTAATTGATCGATACTCGTTAAACCAACAGTCGACTCGCTCCAACCAGGCATAGTTTCATAGATTGGCTTCAAGCATTCGAAAGAAACTGCATCTGAAGAACCTACACAACCTGAATCTGTATTTTCATAACCCACACAGATTTTTACTTCTTCCAAACCATCTAAAACGTCAAGTTTAGTTAAGCAAATACCTGAAAGTGAGTTTACATCTACAGAACGGCGAAGAATTTCAGCATCAAACCAACCACAACGACGTTGACGGCCAGTAGAAGCACCAAATTCATGGCCAACTGTACCTAGGTGTTTACCAATTGGATCACCAGAATCAGCAGCGGCATCGTAAACCAATTCAGTTGGGAATGGACCAGCACCTACACGTGTTGTATAAGCCTTAGTAATACCCAATACATAATCAAGGTGTAAAGGTCCCATACCTGAACCAGAGCTTACGCCACCAGCAGTTGTATTTGAACTTGTAACATACGGATAAGTACCGTGATCGATATCAAGAAGTGAGCCTTGAGCTCCTTCAAACATTACCGCCTTACCTTCTTTGCGATAGTCATGCAATACTTTAGTAACATCAATCACTAATGGAGCAAGCACTTCACGCCATTGGTTGCAAAGAGCCAATACATCTTCAAATTTAACAGCTTCTACACCGTAGAACTGAGTTAACTGGAAGTTATGCAACTCAAGCATTTCTTGGAGTTTTTCTTCAAGCGCTGCACCACCACGAACAAGGTCAGCAACACGCACTGCACGGCGAGCCACTTTATCTTCGTATGCAGGACCAATACCACGACCTGTAGTACCGATTTTAGCATTACCACGTTTCTTCTCACGTGCCTGATCAAGTGCAATGTGGTTAGGCAAAATGAGCGGACAGTTTGGAGAAATACGTAGACGTTCTTTAACAGGAACACCTTCCGCTTCCAAAATTCCCATTTCTTCAATTAACGCGGCTGGTGAAAGTACTACACCATTACCAATTAAGCACAATACGTTTTCACGTAAAATGCCTGATGGAATGAGGTGCAATACAGTCTTTTTACCACCTACGACAAGAGTATGACCTGCGTTATGTCCGCCTTGATAACGTACTACCGCAGCCGCTTGATCTGTGAGCAGGTCGACGATTTTACCTTTACCTTCGTCGCCCCATTGGGTACCAAGTACCACAACATTTTTGCCCATAATAGCCTCATTACATCATGCTGTTAAAATTGGAAACCACCAGTAAAAATTTACCGCTGGCGATTAAATCTTTTCAATATTCCATTGCCCATTTTGCGACACGAGTTGATGGGTCGCATATGGAATAGAACTTAAATCATCATTACCTAACAATTGAACGACACGTAAACCTTGAGCGCGCGCATTCGAAATTGCTGAGAGTAAATCCTGTTCTGAGCCTTTTGGAGCAACAACAGTTTCGATTTCGGCGAACTGATTTGCACCTAAGGCATATAAATCACAACTAAAGCCAGTAGCAGGACGTGCGCGGCCAAAGTGCTCACCAATACCATCATAACGACCACCCTGTGCTAAAGGCGCAGCACGATTCGGTGCATAGACCGCATACATCAAACCAGTGTGATAGTGATAACTACGTAGCTCTACAACATCAATACCGATATTGAGATTTGGCCAACGGCCTTTAATTTGCGCATGTGTCGTTTTAAGTGCATCTAATGCTGACTTAAATTCAGCATCTTGTAAGATGTTTGCACTTAAATTCGCCTGTAATGCTTCTAGATCACTAGAATAGCGACCAAGCGCATAGAAATCAGAACCCATATTCAGGTTTTGTGTAAACTCGGCTAACTCTGGTAACGCTTTTCTTTGATAAAGATCTGAAAGCTCATGCTCTTCATTTTTTGACAGTCCAGCATACTTTACTAAACTGCGAAACAACCCTACATGGCCTAAATCTAAATGCGCGCCATGTAAAGTGTAGATGTTCTCAATCAACCCCAGCATGACATCGACCATTTCGACATCAGCTTCGATACTGTCGTGTCCGTATAACTCTGCACCTAATTGTAGGGGTGCACGTGTGGCATTGAAATTTTGTGGTTTAGTATGTAATACAGTCCCTGAATAACAGTAACGTGCAACGCCTTCAATTGGTCTTACATGTGCATCGATACGCGCAACTTGTGGCGTCATATCAGCACGAACACCGAGTAAACGGCCTGAGAGCTGATCAATGACCTTAAAAGTTACTAAATCTAAGTCTTGATTTGATTCTGATAATGAAGACAACGATTCGATGTATTCGATAAATGGTGTATATACCAATTGATAACCTCGTACCGCGAGGAAATCTAAAGCTTCACGGCGAAGTTTTTCAATGACTTGCGCCTGTTCCGGCAATACATCTGCTACCCCGTCAGGCAGCAACCATGTCTCTGAAATGGTCATATTTCAAGCCTAAAATCTGATCAACGTGGAACGACCCCACATAAAAAAATCGGGAACACACCCGATTTCTCTTAGTGTAGCATGATACTTTGCGCCATGCACCTGACAATTTGCATTAATCTTCGTTAATAAACTCTAAAGTCAAAAAGAAGATTTCATAAATTAACAATAATATTCAATATCTTGCCATCATTCTCTCATATCATAAGCAAAAGTTCTTCGACCAAAGAATGGGCCAATATCTGAGCTATCCCCTTGTTGCCAGTTAACCAAACTTAACTTTTGAAAGAATCGCACAAATCCAATAATCGGTTTGCATAGCCCCATTCATTATCATACCAAGCGAATACTTTAGCTTGATGGCCAACAACCATCGTCTGAGTTAAATCAACGATGAGTGAATAAGGTGAATGATTAAAATCACTTGAAACTAAAGGCTCATCTGTTACCGACATAATTTCTACATAATCTGTTTGAGAGGCTTTAATTAGTATTTCATTAAGGTGATGCACAGTAATTGGAGATTGCGCGATAAAAGTTAAGTCAATTGCAGCTACATTAATAGTCGGTACCCGAATTGAATAACCATCAATACGGTCTTCCATCTTAGGCATAACACGTTTTAATGCACCAAGCGCACTAGACGTGGTCGGGATAATATTTTGCCCTGAAGCTCTAGCACGTCGTAAATCACGATGTGCGTGGTCAAGAACTGATTGATCTGCCGTTACCGCATGAATTTCTGTCATAAGTGCGGTTTCAATACCAAAAGCATCATCAATGATTTTGACTAATGGAACCAAAGCTTGAGTAGTACACGACACACTCGAAATGATTTGATCAGTCACTTTGACTTCATTGTGGTTCACACCATAAACAATGGCTGCATCGACATGATCAAAAGGTGCTGCCCCAATAATGACCCGCTTCGCCCCTGCTTGTAGATGACGTGTTGCATCCGCATGAGAACGGAACAGTCCTGTACACTCAAGTACCACATCAATATCTAAACTAGACCATGGTAAAAGTTCTGGTTGTTTCTGCTTTAAAACCTCAACTTTTAGCGTTCGCTGATTTGACTGAATATTCAAAAAAACTTTTTCATTTTCAATCAATATATCTACATTTCCATTGAAGCGGCCGTGCGTAGAATCATATTTAAATAAATGCACTAATGTCTGGACATCTGCTATATCGTTAATCGCCACGATTTCAAAATGAAATTGTTTTGGGCTTTCGAACCAGGCGCGTAAAACATTACGTCCAATCCGACCGAACCCATTAATGGCGATACGTTGCATGACCTATCCTTATCAACAAAACTACAAATTAAAGAAGGCATATAGTAAAGCACGTCAAGGCTAGTTGAATATAGATTTTTAGCCAAATCACAGTTTTGTAAGATATTCCTTTTAAAATCGTTGGTTCGGTGGGGTTTTTCCGCTACAATTTAGCGTTTTTAAAAAATAAGCCCCGTATCACATGCAAGGTTTGGCATAAAACAAACAGGCATTGATACATTTAGCCAAATTCGAAAATATGGAGTGACTTGGTTGTGAGTACTCGTTTAATGACATCTGCTGAAATTCGTGAAGCATTTTTGCGCTACTTTGAAACGCAAGGGCATACACGTATCGCGTCGAGTTCTCTTGTTCCTGCCAACGACCCAACTTTATTATTTACAAATGCTGGGATGAACCAGTTTAAAGACTGCTTTTTAGGTCTCGAGAAACGTGACTATGTGCGTGCGACCACATCACAAAAATGTGTACGCGCTGGCGGTAAACACAATGACTTAGATAACGTTGGCTACACTGCACGTCACCATACATTCTTTGAAATGTTAGGTAACTTCTCATTCGGTGATTACTTCAAACGTGATGCACTTAAATTCGCATGGGAATTTTTAACCAGCGAACAATGGCTTGCTTTACCAAAAGATAAACTTTATGCCACGGTTTACCACACCGATGACGAAGCTTACGACATCTGGAACAAAGAAATCGGTTTAGCACCAGAACGTATTATCCGTATTGGTGATAATAAGGGCGAAAAATACGCATCTGATAACTTCTGGGCAATGGGTGATACTGGCCCATGTGGTCCATGTTCTGAGATTTTCTTTGACCATGGTGATCACATTTGGGGTGGTTTACCAGGCTCACCTGAAGAAGACGGTGACCGTTTCATTGAAATCTGGAACAACGTTTTCATGCAGTTTAACCGTACTGCTGATGGCGTGCTTCACCCTCTTCCTGCTCCATCTGTTGATACAGGTATGGGCTTAGAGCGTATCTCTGCTGTATTGCAACATGTTAATTCAAACTACGACATTGACCTGTTCCAACACTTATTAAAAGCTGCTGCAAATATTATTGGTATTGAAGACCAAGGTCAGCCTTCTTTACGTGTTGTTGCAGACCATGCGCGCTCATGCTGTTTCCTCATTGCTGATGGTGTGAACCCAAGCAATGAAGGTCGTGGTTATGTACTTCGCCGTATTATCCGCCGTGCTGTTCGTCACGGAAATAAACTTGGTGCAACTGGTACGTTCTTCTACAAAATGTTGCAACCTTTAATTGAAGTTATGGGTGATGCATATCCAGAGCTTGCAGCGCGTAAAGACGTGATTGAAGCAACTTTAATTCGTGAAGAAGAACAGTTTGCTAAAACACTTGAGCAAGGCTTGAAACTACTTGAAGGCGAACTTGCTCAATTAAAAGATAAAACGATTCCTGGTGCGACTGTATTTAAACTTTACGACACTTATGGTTTCCCGACAGACTTAACTGCTGATATTGCACGTGAACGTGACTTTATTATTGATGAAGCTGGTTTTGAAGTAGAAATGGCAGCACAGCGTCAACGTGCTCGTGATGCTGGTAAGTTTGCAGTTGATTACAACAATATTGTAAAAGTTGAAGGCGAAACTCAGTTTGATGGTTACATCAACACCACTGGTCAAGGTCAAATTGTAGCGATCTATAAAGATGGCGTCCAAGTTGACGAAGTTTCTGAAGGTGATGAAGCGCTTATCGTTTTAAACCAAACTCCTTTCTATGCTGAAAGTGGTGGTCAGATTGGCGACACTGGTATCTTCAAAAATGAAACTGGTATTTTTGAAGTTCAAGATACTAAAAAGTCAGGTGGTGCCTTTGTTCATCAAGGTATTGTGACCGTTGGTAGTCTTAAAGCCGATCAAAATGTTGAAGCGATTGTTAAAGCAGACATTCGTGAAGCAACTGCACGTAACCACTCTGCAACTCACCTATTACATGCTGCCCTTCGTCAAATCTTAGGTTCACATGTACAACAAAAAGGTTCTCTAGTTGCAAGCGATATCTTACGTTTCGACTTTGCTAATGACCAACCTGTAACTTTTGAACAGTTACAACAAGTTGAACGTTTAGTGAATGCAGAAATTATTGCAAACAGTGCTGTAACAACCGAACTTCTTGATATCGAAGCTGCAAAAGCTAAAGGTGCCATGATGTTGTTTGGTGAAAAATACGGTGATGAAGTACGTGTACTTTCTATGGGTTCAATTATTGATGAGAAAAACTTCTCAATTGAACTATGTGGTGGTATTCACGTTAAACGTACAGGTGATATTGGTTTATTCAAAATCACTTCAGAAGGTGGTGTAGCTGCTGGTGTACGCCGTATTGAAGCTGTTACAGGTACTAAAGCGCTAGATGTAGTACAAAAAACTGATGCTGATATCCAGCACATTAATGGCTTATTAAAAGCACAGAAAGACCAAACTGTTGAGCGTGTACAAGCCAATGTTGAATTGGTTTCTGCATTACAAAAACAGATTGAACAGCTCAATCAGAAATTGGCAAACTTCCAAGCGTCAGAATTGATTGATCAGGTACAAACCATTGCTGGTCGTCAAACGCTTATTACCACTGTTCAAGGCGTAGATGCAAAATCACTTCGCAACTTACATGACAGTGTTAAATCGAAATTAGAGAATGCAGTTATTGTTTTAGCTGGTGTAGAGGGTGACAAAGTTAGCCTACTTGCTTCAGTTGCATCACAATACACTGCAACTCTAAAAGCAGGTGACATCATCAAACATCTAGCAACCGAGTTAGATGGTAAAGGTGGTGGTAAACCTGACTTAGCACAAGGTGGCGCGCCACTTAACGAGAAGTTTGGACAAGTTATCGCAGCATTGCCTGCATGGCTTGAACAAAAATAAGACTTCACTTTTTGTGTAACTGACCCTGAAAAGCCTCTCAGGGTCATGGCTTATATGGAACAACTATGGCATTAATCGTTCAAAAGAATTAATGCCATTTAGCCACTCCAAGACACACTAAGACAAAAACTACAATAAAAGCCTTATTTCTCAATATTTCCCCCATTTTTAATATAGACACACTAAGACATTTTAGGACAGAATAAGCCCTATCAATTATGTACACATACGTGTACATATTCGCACTTATCTCTTACTTGACCAAAATTATGTACACAGGTGGACTATGGCTTTAACTGAAGTGTGGCTGAAAGCTAATAACGGCAAGGCACGTGATAAAGTTGAAGAAATAGCAGATCGGGACTCAATGAGTGTCAGGATCTCACCTAAAGGGAAAATTGTTTTTCAGCTTCGGTACCGTTTTGCTGGAAAAGCCGAACGCTTAGATCTGGGCACCTACCCTCATATGTCACTCAAAGATGCACGCATGAAAGCTGGCGAAATGCGGTCGCTTTTAGATAAAGGAATGAACCCTAAAGTTGAGGTTCGTGTACAGCAGCAAAAATATATTGATGCAAGCACATTTGAAGAGGTTTTTAATGATTGGTATGAAAGTTATTGCCTGAAAAAGAAAACTTCTGCCCAACAAATTAAGAATACCTTTGAACAACATGTAATTCCTGAGGTTGGCGATTTACCAGTTGACAGAATCACCTTGCAACAATGGTTAGCTTTACTTGAGGAACTAGCTGATGAAGTACCTTCTATTGCAGATCGGGTTTTAACGAATGCAAAACAGGTTCTTAAGTGGGCTAAAAAGAGACAGTTACTTGAAGTAAATGTTTTATCCGACATTTATGCCAAGGAAGATTTGGGCATTGAGAGAAATAGAGGAACCAGATTTCTTTCTGATGAAGAAATCAAAATGGTTTTGATGGCTATTGAAGAATCAAATATTTTGCCTAAAAACAAAATTTTCCTAAAACTATGTTTAATGTTTGGTTGTAGAAATGGCGAACTCAGAAAAGCTAAAAAGACAGATTTCGATTTAAAAAGAAAAGTATGGGTTGTTCCTGTAGTAAACAATAAGACTGGCAAGAAAACTGGCCGTGAAATTATTCGCCCTATTTTGCCTGAAATGGAGGCATTAATTGTCGAGGCTTTTGAATACAGCACATGTGAGTACTTCTTAACTAATGACAGTGAAGCAACCCCTATGAGCCATGGTTCTTCAAATTCATTGCCTGGTTATGTAATGGAACGCCTTAGAAGACATCATGATTATCACATGAAACATTGGTCGCTTCATGATCTACGAAGAACTGCTCGTACTAATTTCAGTGCATTTACATCGCGTGATGTTGCACAACTCATGATTGGCCATGTAATGTCTGGTGAACAAGGCACATATGATTATTATGAGTACCTACCCCAGCAAACTGAAGCATATGCAAAATGGTTAGAAAAAATTAAATTACTTACTAAATAATTGAGAATTAAGAAATGAAAGATTGGGTTTACTTTTATATCGAGCACACAATTAAGTATGGGGAACCATTCTTTAAAGAGTCAGGATGGTCTCTTGGTTTAAGAAATAATTATATAGTTATGAGCACGATAATAAGCTGAACGTAATGATTTACAGGAATCCTAACCAGGTCTTACTTCTAATTGAAAGTTTTAAGTAAATATTATTTATCTATTTTATTAAAGCATTATTATTCAAAAAATATCTTAAAGGTTTATTTATGAAATATTCATTAAAAAGTTATCTGAGAAATCTAGTAAAGAATCACCTTTTAATCTTTGCATTTGGATTTTTAGGGTTGCTTATATTAGTAGGAACAATAATTATTAATTTTTTTTGGAGTGGCAGTTTCATGCCATCTCTTGCAAAGGACAATTCTACAATTAAAGACTATATGACTTTATATCTTTCAATGTTAGGAGTTGTTGCAACTTTATATGCAAGCTTTGTAGTTATTTATGCATATGATGCATGGAAAGAACAGAAAAACTTTGAGACAGATGTAGAATTATTAAAAGAATGTGATGAGAACTTGTGTCGATTTCAAAACGAAATTGATTTTATTTGTAAAAAAATTATTGGTATACATGATATTTACAATAGCACCAATAGTTATTATCTTTCCCACTCTATATATAGAACTCCAATTGAAATAGAAAATAAATACCTTGAAGACTTTAATATACATATAAAAAGATATCTTGACTATAACAAGCATGAGCTAAGACTTGCAGACCTAGTAAATGAATATTATGAAATGGCTAAAGATTTATTATATTTCAACAAAGATTTCACTACTAATATATATTCACGAATATATGATGAATTAAAAGTTATTAGTAATTCTGGCTGGAGTGATGCTACTATAGTTTATCCTTACTTTGCGAGTGGTGATCCAAAGGAAAAGTTAATTGATAATTATTATTTGATATTAATAAGAAGTTATAGAAATGCAGGTTTTCTCGAAGAAATAGATAAAACTAGTAATTCAAAAACTACTAAATACTTAAACTATAAAGAATTTTATGATTTAATGATTACTTATAATCAAGAAATAAATATTATAATAAAAGACAGAATGAGAGCGTAATTATTTTTTATATTTACACTTTTAATAGATAATAACATCTTATATCTGTTAAATTGAGTTACAGTAAAAGGATCGGTGTGATGTGCTCAAACTATGAACCTATAGCCAAAGCTAGAATTCACTTACTGGATCTGTTTGAGCCAACATTTGAATATAAATCTCACATTTATCCCAACTATGAAGCCCTCTCTTATTCTCAAAAAAAGAGCAGATGGAATGGCGCTTAGCTCGTTTTGGTCTAGTAGCCTCATGGGTTAAAGATCTTAAAAAGGTCCACAATACTTATAACGCAAGAACTGAAACAGTTCACGAAAAGCCTAGTTTTAAAAATGCATGGAAGAAAAACCAATTCTGTTTAATTCCTGCAGATGTGATATTTGAACCGAAGTATATAAATAACAAGCCTGAATGGTGGGGAATTTATCGCAAAGATGATATGCCTTTCACTATCGCCGGCATTTACGAATATGCAGTAGTGAACGGTGAAGAAATCAGGTCTATGAGCATGCTCACCATTAATTCCGACCACCACCCTTTCATGAAGCAATTCCATGCGCCTACTGATGAAAAGCGCTCTATTATTGTTATTCCACCAGAATTAAGGCAAGACTGGATTCACTGTAAACATGAGGAAGCAAAGGAGTTTTTCCTAGATATGCCAGTTGATGAATTCACCGCTCAACCTCGATCAGAACTGAAGAATTTCCGACCAAATACACCATGACAGACGTCAATTTTTGACTTCTATTTGTTTATCCACAGCTTTTTAAATTTGAATTTAAGCTCATCTCTAGAATATCATCTTGAATATGTTACAAAATCAAGTTAGGGAAACATATGAGCGAAATTGCACCATCCATTATCCAGATAAAGCCATACCTTCAAAAAGGTTTTGTTTTATCTGAGGTTATGTCTATCAAGCTAGTTGTACCATCAACTCACATGCTTGTCCCTTATGCTTTAGAAAAGATTTCCGCTGGTTTCCCCTCCCCAGCACAAGATTATGTCGATAAAGCGCTCGATATGAATGAGCACTTAATCAAAAACGCAACTTCAACGTTTATTGTCAAAGTTGCATCACTATCAATGCTCAATGCGGGCATAGATATTGATGATGAATTGATTGTGGATCGTAGTCTTGATGCAAAGCACGGCGATATCGTTATTGCACTAATTGACAATGAATTCACAGTTAAACGTTTAATGATCGATGAAAAAGGAAAATGGTTAAAAGCAGAAAATCCGGATTATAAAAATATTTATTTAGCGGACGGCCAAGAACTGATTATCTGGGGCGTTGTCACTCATATCATTAAAATGACCCGGCATTAAGTCATGAAACATGAGAACAAAGTATTTTTTCTCATCGATGTAAATAACATGTACGTTTCATGTGAGAGAGTCTTTGACCCAAGTTTGAATAATAAGCCCGTTATTGTTTTGTCAAATAACGATGGGTGCGCTGTGGCGCGTAGCAATGAGGCAAAATCCTTAAATATAAAAATGGGTGTGCCGCTTTTTCAAATTAAAGACATTGTTCAGCAACATAACGTAATCGTTCTTTCAAGCAACTATGCAATGTATGCTGAAATGTCACGGCGCTTTCATACGATCCTTGCTTCGTATGTTACAGATGAAGAAGTTGAACCGTACTCGATTGATGAGTGCTTTGTAGATTTCACAGCTTATGAAAAGAACTTTGATTTAGAAAAAGTCGGGCAGCAAATGCGCCAGCAAATATGGAAATGGCTAGGCTTACCTGTATGCGTAGGAATCGGCAGAAGTAAAACAGAAGCAAAGATTGCAAATCACATTGCAAAGAAAAATCCCGGCTTTAACAGCGTTTGCGATTTAGTGAATATGGATCCTTGCAATAAAGAATATTATTTCTCATTAATTGAAGTATCTGAAGTTTGGGGCGTTGGCCGTAAGCACTCTAAAAAGCTGCAAGGTATGGGAATTAATACGGTGCTTGATTTAGCTTGTGCTGAGCCGCGCGAGATGCAGAAAAATTTCTCGATTGTTATGGCTCGTACTATCTATGAACTTCAAGGTATCTCATGCATTGAGATCGAGCACACCCCACCCTCAAAACAGCAAATAGTTGCAAGCCGGTCTTTCGGTGGTCGCGTAACTGAATTAACGGATCTTAAAGAAGCTATCTCTATGTATGCTCAAGATGCATGTAAACGCTTGCGCGATGAAGGGTTACTATGCGGATGCATGATTGCTTTTGTACAGTCAAATCCTTTCGATCCGAATGTGCCTTTTTACAATAAATCTATTACAGGCTCTTTTTCAGAACCGACTGACTGTGCAGTAGATTTTGTCAAAGCAGCTACGAGGATGTTAAACGATATCTACAAAGAAGGAATTAAATATAAGAAGTGCGGTGTAGTGCTGACATGTTTAGAACCAAAGTCTGGCCATACTTATGACCTATTAACTGATTTTAAACAAATAGAGAAAAAGGAATGTTTGATGCAAGCAATGGACGGTATTCACAGCAAATTCGGAAAGAAAAAGATTGGTGTAGGTCCCTGCTATGTGCCAGGTCGTAATTGGACAATGTCGCGGGATAAATTGAGTAGAAATCCTTTTAGGTGGGATGAATTATTAACGATAAAAGATTAAAAATAATGCAAACAGATATTGACGACTAATTATAATTAGTCCATTATTAACTCATAGACAGATGAACAGGTCATCAGTCAAAAAGCAAAGGGCTTTAAAAATGAAAACATTAATGACTAACTTAGAAACTTTAGGCTTCACAAAAGAAGCTGGCTTAAATGGCTTATCAAATGGCGATATTTCAGTAAGCCTTCACTGGTCAGGCGAAGAAGCTGTTGTTGCTATTAATGGAAAACAAGTTTTCAAATCAGGAAATGAAGCTGAAATCATTGAATTCGTTAAAGCACACTTGCCAAAAAAAGAAACAATTGAAGTTTCAGAAGTTGAATATAACGATGATTTAAACGGTTTTGTTGTTGAGTTAAAAGATGGTCGTATTGTTCAAGTTCAATTCGAAAAAGAAATAAATCGTCTTCATGCTGATTATGGAACTTATTTTGAAGTTATCGATAAAGAAAATGATTATGGCCTCAATCTTTCTGATGATGAAGAAAATCAATTCAAAGAGTGGATGCTTTCAAGCATAGATATTCAAAATAAAGTTAAAGAACTCAATGCAGAATAATTTTTATGCCTGCTTACGAGCAGGCAACATATTATAGGTTTAGTTATGATCAATCAGATTGAATTGCTTGAAAAGCTAGGAATTGCTGCATTTGGTAATGCATGGAAAGCATCTTTGGCAGATGCATTGCCAGTCGCTCGACCAACGATAACTGACTGGATGACTGGAAAGAAACCTATTCCAGTTGGCATTTGGGCCAATATTCAAAAGATCATTGAATCACGCTTGATGGGCTTACAAGGCGCCTTAGTTGAAATTAAAGAACAACGTCACTTGATTATTGTTGAAGAAATGAAACGTAAAGGTAAGGCTTATATTCAAGATGAATTTTCTGAATATCTGTATGCTATGTCAGATGATGAAATCATGACATTGCTAAAAGCATATAAAAAAGAATATGCAAGATTAGGTTCAGAATATCCAAACGATACTTTTGCTGATCTGCTAGTAATTAAAGATGCTATAGACTTCAATATTTGCATTCGAGATATAAATGGAAATCTTGATCTTAGTTTAGCTGAAGACTGTGCATTGTCTTATTTTAAAAATATGAAGTTAGCTAAAGAGTTTAATTTAGATGAAACCTTTCTAATTGAAAGAACTAAAGAAATTGAGAATAAATTTGCTCAAAATTAATTAATTTTATTAAAAATGAGCAAATAATTTCTCAATAAAAGCCCTACTCAAAGGGCTTTAACACAAATCCCAACATTTACAGACGTGTTAATTGTGTGAGCTGTGCAACCTGAGAAAAGGAGGCACAGCAATGTGATGATCGATGCAACTTTGGTACGTTTGCACATATAAGTTACTTCTTTAAAAAGAGTGCTCGCTCTGCTTCTTGACGACGAACTAGACCTTTCATAACTTTACCGCCTTTGTTTACCTCAGCAAGCAAATTACATGTGTGCTCAAGCTTTCCAACTTCTGTGACCATAATCATTAATTGCTGCATGAAAAACCTCGAGAGAATATGAGATGAGAAAAACTTTGCTCAAAATGTGCAATTATCCAGATTATTGAGCAAATAATTGCACATTAATAAAGGCTCTTACTCAAGAGCCTTCACAATCGCACCGTGTCTTGCTTTGCAGTCATTATATTTTGCAACTGTATCAACTGACCAGATCATTAAATCTTTGCCAGTTGTGCCCTTAATTTCATTTAAATTAGGGCATGGTTGAATAAGATTAGCTGGTATTACCGGCTTTAATGAGTTCATTGATTTGCTGCACCCCGTCATCATCAACACAGCTAGACTTATAAACAGGACGCTCCACGATCTTTTGCACTTCACGCTCAATATATTCGACTTTGGTGTTTTGCTCTGCTTTGACTTGTTCATAGTCTGCGCTCACTTTATTGATCTGATTTTGCTTTTCTGCAAGGGCTTTCAAATTCTTGCGCTCAATCTCTTGGATCTGAGATTGACACTTTTGTTCAGCTTCTTTTAGCTGACCAGTTTTGTAATTGAGTACGGCCAAAGATATGGCCAATAAAAAAGCGAGAAACCCAATAATGATTTCTCGCCAATATTTAGCAGCAAATACAATCCACATCACTGCGCTCCTATACATTTAGCATGTCTTTCAAGCTGTCTAGTCCAGACGCCATAGCATCCATTTTTACGAATAGAGCAATCGCGCTTTGCAACGTACTTATATTTAAGTAATGAGTCGCAAGCCGCTTTATATTGACCAGCTTTCAAGTGTTTAAGCATTGATGATTTTGCGAATGTTGGTACCCCGTACTGATATGAAAAATCCAAGTAAAGGTCATATTCAGTTTGTGATAATTTCACGCCCTTCAATGAATCTTTAAATGCCACTTCACGTTTAGCCACATCATTACGCAACCATTTATCTGCGGTCGCTCGTGTAATTGGTGGATCTGTCATTTTTACGGGTGAGCCATCTGGTTTGAATGTTGAACCATGGCCCTGTGTTGGACGATCCCCTTTAACGGGTATCACTGGCTTTGATGTAAACCCTTCATCATTTTTTACGCCCACAAAAAAAGCAGCCGAAGCTGCTAAGAATGCTGCGATATATTTAGTCTTGTTTGACATTACAGTCACCTTTCTTTTCTAAGCTTTCTAAATAAGCTTTCAGTGCAATTTCATCGCGCTTATTTTTCTTTTTGGCGTAATACCAGTTCATTAAAAAACCAGCTAAACCAATGATGATACTGACCCAAAATGCTAAATCGATTGACCCGATCCACGCCGAAACTGCTCCTGCCACACTTCCCCCGTATGTTGCACCCTTACTGGCCGCCAAAGCGGTCGATGTATCTATAATTTGCTGATTGTCTGCCATGCAGCCCCCTAATTTCGGCAATAAAAAAGCACCCAATTTAGGGTGCTTCATAACTATTGGATGAGTTAATCTCTTAAAACTAACTCATCATTTTTAACTAAATACTTATTTGCTGATATCTGGTGATCTACTTCTAAAAACTGTTGCCCCTCTTCAAGATGAATTGTTTCAGCTAGAAACTGAGGGCACTCAATTAAGTTTTGTATTTCACCAGTTTCAACCTCATAAACTGCAAAATATGCCATTACTTCCTCATCGTCATTGCATGAATATAACGTTGAGACACATTCATGGAACCACCAGCAACAACTCTCAATTGCAATTTGAATGTCCCCGCTATTCCTGTTGAATCGTGTCTTGAAATATTAATTGTTCCAGCACTACGCGAGTTACCAGTCACTAAAATGTTATGTCTATGTTCACCACCATCAGACATAGTCACGTTGCCATTTAAACTAACAGTATGGCTGTGTGACCCACCACTGTTTGTGTTTCCATTTGCACTGAATGAGTGACTGTGAAATGTACCTCCTGCATTTGTCGAGCCAGTCGTACCATTCACATTGTAGCTATGACTATGCGAACCATCTTGCCCGGTATTACCCGAAACACTAACAGCAGAACCATTATGATTGTGCATGCCATTTGCATCGGTAATAGAAGCCACTGAAGTATGTTCAATGAAGTGAACTTCCAGATCCTCAAAAACGACTTGATCATTTTTGAGAACACGACAATAAACTTGCTGTTTCGGACTGTAGCCAGTAAAACTAAAGACAGCGCCAAAAGTTAAAACTGTATGCCCCATATCTGACGGTACATTTAACGTCTGAATAGTCACATATTCAGTATCAACACCCACTGAAATTTCAGCAAATGCAGAAACTGGAACAGTTACGGCATTATCAGCAATCTTTAAAGTATCAACTGCAAGATCAGCAATTTTACCTCTTGTCACTGCAAGATTATCAATCTGAGCACTTCCAACAGCTAATTGTGCAATCTTGCCTCGCTGTACAGCCAAGTCTTTAATATGAGATGTATCGACGGATTGATAATCTATAATGACAGTTTTTAGGTATGCACCCACTGGGAAAACTGTGCCTGTTACTGGGTCAGTAAAAGGGGTTGTACGGAAAATAAATGGATATGAAACAGTGCCATTACTACCGTTTCCGATTGCAATAGAATCAAAGTTAAAAATAAACTGAGACTCTACGCCATCATTGGCACCACCCCAGCCCGCAATTTTTCCGTTCACATCCAGCTTAATGAACTTTTGTGCATATAGCCCATTGACTGATTTAGTGACCTCTTGAACAGCAGCTTTATTGCCGTTCAGATCAGTCTGAACTGTATCTGTGCGAATTGCTTGTGCTAGATCACTTTCAATACGTGCTGACTGTTCAGACCAGACGCCCGCATAGCCTCCCTCATTACCAATTAACTCAGATTCCGAGCCGATTAAAGGCGGGTTAATTTGAGCATAGACACCATCAAGTCTGATCGTTTGGGCATTAACTTTGTCATCAACATCCTTAATATCCGCCTTAACTTGCGTCAATTGTCCCGTTGAAGCTTTATCTTCAAGCTCAAGATTAATTAAATCAATCGCCTCAGCATTTGACGATGACTGCTCAACTGCTACCTGTGCCGACTGGCGTACAGTCGCAAGAGCGCTATCATTGCTTGCAATATAAGTATCAATCTTTTGAACTGTTACTTTATCGCCCTCAATTCGAGCTTGAACCTCTTGCTGGGCGTATGCCCGTAAATCATTAACCTCGACAACTGTGGTATCTATACGTTTGCTTAGTGCAAGATCTCCTTCAATCATTGCCGATTGAACAGACCATGTGCCAGCGAAGCCCTGATCATTACCGATCAAATCTGATTCAGATCCAATCAAAGGTGGATTAAGCTGTGCATATACACCGTCCGTTTTTTCAGCTACAAGTGAAAGATCATTTGCAACAACTCGAATACTTTCTTGAGCCGCTGCAATTCCCTCATCACTTGACTGTTTAACAGTATTTACAACTTCAAGAACACCTTCATCACCATCAATAATTTGCTGTGAAAGGCCATCTGAAGCTTGCTGAATAGCGTTTTGACGATCAATGACTTCTTGTGTAATCCGATCTTTCGTATTCTGAATATCTTGCTTAAGTGGACCTATTTCAGCATCAATAGTCTCAATATGATCAATCTTGGTTTTAAGATCCTGGTTGAGCTGAGACTCACTGATTTGATCATTTAAAAGCTCAAGAACATCTGTTGCATCGGCAGAAGTTGTCGCATGAGTCCAATCCGACCATGGCCCAATATTTCCAATCCTATCAATCAAACGCCCCCGATAAAATTGAGTCAGATTTGGCTGTAAACCTTGCAGAGTATGAGTCGTTGTTGGATAAGCGAATAAGCCCAATTGAGCAATGTTGCTAGTACCATCCGGTGAAACCTGAATCTCTGTATAAGCTGTATCTAGAGCACCAGTTGCAGGGAAGCCCCAATTTAGGCGCATACCAAACAAAATACCTGTTGCTTGGATAAATGCCAATTTTGGCGGTAAACCTTGCTTGCCAGAGAGTTCAGTCAAAGTTGAATAAACTGGTAAAGAAGCTATCTCAAATGCTGAAATCGCTGTTACTCGTGCTTGATATTGACCCGCATAAATACCTGGTACTTCGACTGAGTTGTTGCCAGTAATTGGTAACTTAATCCAGCTGCCGTCATCCTTGCGCCACTCAACTTGATATTTAACCGCGCCCTTAGCCTGCGCCCAGGACACAATCATTGTCGCCACATTGATACCCTGATCAATACGGCTTTCACTAGTAATTACGACATCAGTTACAGGATCCTGAATTGTTGGGTTCACAATCGAAATCGGAACCTCATCAAAATAAGCACCCTTGTCAATGGCATCGAACTTGGCTGGATTATATTGAAGTGCAGTAACTGAAAATTGATGACTTTCGTCTTGAGTAATCGAGATCACTCGAAACTTCATTGTTGCTAAATCTTGGGCATCTATAACCCATACATTTTGAGCGGCAATAGCATCAAATTCATGAGTAACAGTTACTACTCGACCTGAGATAGATTGAACAATACGAGTTTGAGCCTTTCCATCCTCGCCATTAATAATCAGTCTGTCGCCAGCAACTGCAACAACATCGTCACGATCAAGCGTAATGCTTTTACGATCTGCTGATATTTTAGATACACGTCCACCGTTTGCTCGACCAGCAAACAATGGATCTGCAATATCAATAACTCTTCCTGGCTGCGGAATATGGCCATCCAAACCAACTTTAAAACTAACAGTTCTGGTTTCTAATTGTTCAGACTTTAATGCCCACCATCCTGCTCGCTGCGCTTGTCCACGTGAGGTACAACCCCAAGCGTCAAGCTCTAAAATACGAACTTGGCCTGCTTCAGCAATCGCCTTTTCATCGCGAACAAACTCATATTCAGTTTTGTAGTGATTAGCTGGGTTATCCCACGCAATTTTTACAACATTATGGCGATCACGCGCACGGGTTCCTGAGTATTCAAAATTGCCATCAATGACATTGGCACGCGTATATGTGAAATAAGTATCTTGGGGAATATCCGCATCACAAATAATGCTATTACCATCCCAAAATGTGATAGCACGGAATACACCAGCTAATTTCGTTAAAATTTCAAAGGCACCTTCGGCACTCTGAAGATAAACATTACAAGTAAAGCGTGGTTCTTGGCCGCCTAGACCGTCTGGTACCATTTCGTCACAGTATTGTGCTAATCGGTACAATGACCACTTATCAACCATAAGTGGAGTTAAGCGGTCACCTAGCGCATAGCGATCAACTGTACAGATGTCGTAATAGATCCATGCAGGGTTGTTAGAATAAGCCTCTTTGAAAGTGCCGTCCCACATTCCAACATACTGACGTGTAACCGGATTGTAATTTGTCGGTACTTTAAGAATTTCACCCTTAGCGTCCATTGCAACTTTAGCAACATTTCCAAAGGTCTCAGCATCATACTGAAGACCCAATAATGCTGTTTTTGGATAGCGTAATTTCGCATCGATCACTTCTGTTACAGCTGCAATATACATCTTGTCGCTGATATATTCAGAAGTTGTATTGGGTGTAAGTCTACGAACACGAACAAGCCAGCCAGAGTCTGCACGAGGCAAATCAATCCGATGAGCACGTTCATAATTTGCAGATGTTTTATCTGAAATCTTGGTTTTTAGTACTTCAGTCCAGACACCTCCATCAGTCTGTAAATCGATTGCGTATTCGATCGTTACGCCTGATACATCACCATTTGTAGCGTTCTGAGTACGTAAAGGTCCCCATTTTAAGCGCAGACGAACTGCGTCAAGATCAAGATTACT
>NZ_JABELE010000025.1 GCF_013009345.1 Acinetobacter geminorum
GATAAAACATCTGCAAATTATGAACGTGCTCATCGGATTGATTTGCCTCGTGCAGACTCTGGCTGGCTTGTTCGTGTACGCCGTCTGACTCCGAACTCATCTTCTGAATATATCAGCGACAAGATGTATATTGCAGCTGTTACAGAAGTGATCGATGCGAAATTACGTTACCCAAACACAGCATTATTGGGCCTTCAGTATGATGCTGAGACTTTTGGAAACGTAGCAAAAGTTGCTATGGATACAAAGGGTAGGCTCCTAAAAGTTCCTACAAATTATAATCCGGTTACACGTCAGTATGTTGGAATGTGGGACGGTACTTTCAAAGAGGCATATTCCAATAATCCAGCTTGGATTTATTACGACATCTGTACAGTTGATCGCTATGCGCTGGGTGATCGATTAACTCCACTCATGGTTGATAAGTGGTCTTTATATCGTTTAGCTCAATATTGTGATGAGTTAGTACCGGACGGATTAGGCGGTCAAGAACCACGTTTCACTTGTAATGTTTATCTTCAGAGTGCTGAAAGCGCTTTTGAGATTTTAACTAAGTTAGCTGGTGTGTTTCGTGCGATAACGTTTTGGGATGGTAATAGCATTATTTGTGATGCGGATATTCCCCAAGATACGTATTTCACTTATACGCGTGCCAATGTCATTGATGGCAATTTTGAGTACGCGGGAACCCGTGCTCGAGATAGACATAATGTTGTAAAAATTGCATGGGACAACCCAGCCAATCACTATAAGACTGAATATGAATTTGTCCGCGATGAAAAGGCAATTTCTGAAGCTGGCCAAGTTCGTATTTTAGAAATAGAAGCTTGGGGATGTACCTCACGAGGGCAAGCGCAGCGAGCAGGTTGGTGGGCATTAAAGTCTGAACAGTTAGAAACCAGAACTGTTAGTTTTAAAGTTGGTTTGGATGGCCATATTCCGCAGCCGGGAAGAGTTATTGATATTGCAGATCCATTGTTTGCTGGACGGGCAAACGGAGGGCGTGTATCTAAAATATCAGCAGATCGTAAAAGCATTACGCTAGATCGTGACGACGTTGTGGCAGTTGCTGGTGACCGATTGATTATTAATGGCGAGGATGGCAAAGCTCAAACTCGAATTGTTCAATCGATCTCTGGTCGAGTGGTTACAGTTACTCATGAGTTTGATGCGATTGCAGCACAAAACGTCTGGGTGATTGATGCTCAAGACTTGGCAACAATGAAGTTTCGAGTGATTTCTATTACCCAAGATGAGCATCATCAATTTTCAGTGACTGCACTTCAATATAACCCAGCCAAGTTTGATGCCATTGATAAGGGTGCTTATTTTGATGAGGTTCCGATTTCGATTGTGAACCCAACAATTCAGGATCCTGTAACAGATGTCGTTGTTACCGGTGAAAGCCGAGTTGATCAGGGCATCAACGTGGCTACCATGATAGTATCTTGGGCGCAGGCAAAAGGAGCCGTTAAATATCAAGTTGAGTGGCGTAAAGATGACGGGAGTTGGATTAAGCTTCCAATAACCGGCAACAACTCAGTCGAAGTACCAGGTATTTATGCGGGTCAATATCAAGCACGAGTAACAGCGATTTCAGCTTTTGAGATAGCTTCTTTACCAGTTTATTCAACTTTGACTGAACTCTCTGGAAAGCAAGGTTTACCTCCAAAATTGGCATTTATCCAAGCGACAGGAATCTTATTTGGTATAAAACTTGATTGGAGTTTTCCTGCAACAGGTGCTCTAGATACAGCTTATACTGAAATTCAAGTTTCACCAGACGGAACAAGCAACATTGCTCAATTGGGCTTATTCGCTTATCCAACAACGACTCATACGATTCAAGGCTTGCAGCCAAATCTGACTCAATTTTATCGTGGCCGTTTGATTGACAGGATCGGGAATATAGGGCCTTGGTCGGATTGGACTCATGCGACAACTTCTGCCGATGCTACAGACGTTCTTGAACTCTTGAATGATCAAATCAGTGAATCTCAGCTCAATCAGGATCTTAAAACCAAGATTGATCATATTGAGACTATTGACGCTGAAATTGGTCCAATTAAGCAAGATATTCAGAATACGAAAGATCGGATTGCACAAGAAGTCATTGATCGTCAAAACGCTATTCAGCAAGCCAAAGATGGTTTATCACAGCAAATCATTGCAGGTGATGAAGGTGTTCTTGAAGTTGTAAAAACGGTCAAGAAATCAAGTGATGATGGTCTTGCTGCAGCTCAAGAAAGCATTCGTGTTGTTGCAAATGAACTCTCACTTGTTGCTGAAAAGACCGATGGCGTGTATGCACAGTTAAATCCACCTTTAATTGGCTCTGAGTCTGATCTGATTGGTAACGATCAAGGTTTTGCTGGCACATGGTCTGTTCAATCAGCAATGATTGAAGGAGATCTTGCACTAAGCAAACGTATAGATACTACAGTTGTCGAGGTTAATGATTTACGTGCATACGCTCAGCAAGAGGTCCAAGCTCGAATTGAAGGCGATAAAGTAACAGTTCAAAAGATTGATACTTATATAGCAAGCAATGATAGCGCTCTTGCGGCTGTACGCCAATCTGCACAAGTCGCGGTAGATCAGTCTTCGGCAAATGCTGAAGCAATTGATTCAATTAATCTTGAGCTTGATGATAAGGCATCAACTGGTGCACTTGAGCAAGTTGAGTCAGACATTAAGAATGTAGATGACAAAGTTATTGCCCAAACTACAAGGATTGATGGAGTTTACGCGCAACTCAACCCACCCTTAATCGGTTCAGAATCCGATCTAATCGGAAATGAAGGGGGTTATGCAGGTGTCTGGTCAGAGCAATCTGCACGTATTGAAGGCGATTTGGCTCAATCTAAACGTACAGATCAAGTGTCTGCACAATTGAATGACAGCAATGCTTTGTTTCAGCAACAAATCAATGCAAATGCTAGTGCTATTTCTTCAACGATAAAAGTAACGGAAACGTTGCAAACTAAAGTCGGTGAGAATAGTGCGTCTATTCAAAATGTCAGTGAAAGTGTGGATGGCATCTATGCTCAGCAGTTTACCAAGTTCGATGTAAATGGCCATGTTTCAGGTCATGGTTCAATGAACGATGGAACTACTTCAACTTTCATATTCAATTATGATGCAATTCAGTTTGGTACGCCTGTCGGTGTTGATGGTGTAGAACCTAAACCATTAATGACCTTGCAAAACACTCCGGTTACTTTGCCAAACGGTACTGTTATTCCGCGTGGTTTGTATGTCGACAATGGTAGTTTTGGGTATATCAATGCGAATCGAATCTGGGCTGAAAACTTAAGTACTATTAGTGCAGACTTGGGGACAATTAAAGTCAAAACTGCGAATATTGAAGATGGCGCAATTGATACTTTAAAAATTAAAGATGAAGCTGTAACAGTTCCAATAGGTGTAAAAGCAATTGATGTAAAGACTATCACTACTTTTGCAGGTGGAGTTACAAGTGGACAGCCTAATAATGATTTTAACAACCACCTATCAGCGTGGGAAAATCATATAGGTACACTTTTACAAGTAACGTTAAATAGAAGTGGTGGAAAAGTTAGAATTGATGCTTCAGTAAATATTTGCACACCTACTTTTGGCGCTTTTAGTGTAAGTGACGGACGAGGTAATTCAATTGCAGCAAATGACAGGGCCATGGCTTCTTTTTATATTTCTATATATCGGAATGGAAATTTAATTGGACGGGGTTCATTAGGTGCAAATCTTGAAACTGGTACTATTAATGTCAATTTCAACGGGACTGCGGTTATCGTTTCAGCTATTGATGATAACAGTACTATTGGCAATGTTACCTACACACTTAAAGCAGGATTTGCTCGACAGGAGGGCGTTAATATTCCATTAAATGTGGAATCAAGAAGCAACTTTATGATTACTTCGAGAACGTTAAGTGTTATTGAAATGAAAAAGTAACAGCACCCAACCGGGTGCTTTTTTATGCCGAAATTAGGGGGAAGGCATGACTGAAAATGAATCATACGGGTTGAGATTTGAAAAGAAAATCGACTCCATTCAGAGTGATATTCGCATGTTGTCAGATCATGTTACTCGACTGACTTTCATTAATGAAGCGCACAAAGAGACTAGCGAACAGAACAAAAAAGATATCGATACATTGGATATCAAAGTCGCCAATTTAGAAAACCGCACAGCAGCGCAAGATGGTGGAATTTCTGTGCTGCGTGTATTGCTGGGAATATTTGCAGGCATCGTATTTTCATTGTGTGCGTGGGTTGGATCTTCAATTATTCAATTAAGCCAAGACCAGTCTTTAATTAAAGAGAAAGTATCACGGTTGGAGGAAGCAAAAAGATGAACAGTGAAAATACTCGCGCATATCTAGCTTTCGCATTAGTGGGACTGATGTTTGTTTTAGTGATTGCTTTATTTTTTGTGGATATGCCACGTGAAAATAGCAATCTGATTAATACGGCATTGGGTTTCATTGCAGGGGCTATGACAACTGCATGTGGCTTTTATTTTGGTAGCTCTGAGTTAGAGAAAAAGAAAGGTGAATCAAATGACAACTAAACCATTCTTCGACGCTGCCCGAGTGATCGCAGGCGGCAAGCTTACACAGGCACAAGTAGACGAACTAAATAAGGTGGTCGATAAACTTGCACCTACTGGCATGGCTACAAGTGATATTGGTATAGATCTCATCTCAGGTTTTGAAGGCACGCGATTCACAGCTTATGACGACGGTGTAGGGGTTTGGACCATTGGCACCGGCACCACAGTTTATCCAAATGGGGTGAAGGTTAAGCAAGGCGATACTTGCACACCCGAGCAAGCTAAAGCCTACTTCAAACATGACTTAGCTAAATTTGAAAAGACTGTAAATGAATCGGTGACAGTTCCTTTAGCTCAAAACCAATTTGATGCTTTGGTATCGCTGACATACAACATTGGTTCAGGTGCATTTAAGAATTCGACTTTACTTAAGCTGCTTAACAAAGGTGACTATCAAGGCGCTGCTGACCAATTCCTTGTCTGGAATAAGGCAGGGGGCAAAGTTATGAAAGGTCTAGTTCGTCGTCGCGAAGCTGAACGAGCACTCTTTTTAAAGAAGTAACTTATATGTGTAAGCGTACCAAAGTTGCAACAATCATCACATTGCTGTGTTTAATCTTCTCAGGTTGCACAGCTCACACTATTAACACGTCTGTTAATGTTGGGATTTGTGTAAGGGCTTTGTGATGTCGCAAGTCATGATCATGGTTTCTGAATCTGGCAAGATGGAGCACACATGCAACCTTCTTGCCGAAATAAATAAAAAAGGTGAAGTCATAAAGATTTATGACCACAATGGAAACGAGCTAAAAATTAACTTTTTAAATAATGAAGTTTACTTTAATAAGACTTGGTGGCAATTCACTAATATACAATCACTTATCTAGTTGGTAAAGTCTTGGCATAATCTGCTTTTATTTGATCACAATAATCTGCCCAGCTTTGCATCATCTCTCTTCTTTTCTCTAAATGTTTTGTCCGGTTGTATGCTCGACCATGCATATCTTTAACTTTGTGAGCTAATTGCTGCTCAATAATTTCAATAGGGTAGTTAAGTACTTCCTCTAATATTGTTCTTGCAGAAGCACGGAAGCCATGTCCGCAAACTTGTTCAGATGTATAGCCCAATCTACGTAATGCTTGGTTAATTGTATTTTCTGACATTGGTTTAAGTTTGCTAGTCATAGAAGGGAATACATACTCACTTTCCCCATCGGGATCATAAGTCAGTTCTTTTATTTTCAGCAACAGTTCTTTAACTTGTCTAGGAATAGGCACAAGGTGTTGTACGCCAGTTTTATTTTTTGTTTTTGGTGGCGTATATCTCCAAAGATCAATTTCTAAGTCAATATCTGGCCACTTTGCATAACGCAGCTCACCAGGACGAACAAATACATAAGGAGCAATTTTTAAGGCCATTTGGGTAATGAATGTGCCTTCATAAAAATCGATGTCATAAAGTAGTTCAGCAAATTCATTCGATTCAGTCAAAGCTGATAAATGTTTTACTTTAGGTGTTTTTAAGGCACCTCTTAAATCTTGAGTTACGTCTCTCTCACACCTACCAGTGGCAACGCCATATCTCATGATTTGTCCGCATTTCACTTTAACTTTTTTTGCTGTCTCTAATTTTCCTTGTTTCTCATAAATGCGGCAGATATTTAAAACTTCTACTGGGGTAACTTTATCAATAGGTTTTTTTCCAATATTGGAATTTATGACTTGAAGTAATCTTTTATGACCACGGATAGTTGACTCAGCAAAATCTTGTTTGGATTCCCATTCTGCAGCAACAGCAGCAAAAGTATTTTTCTCTGAGTTTATATGTTCTTGTTCAACTCTTTTACGTTCAACTTGTGGGTCAATATTCTGAGCCAGTAAAGTTCTAGCTTCATCCCGTTTAGATCGTGCATCTGCAAGACTTACTTCTGGGTAAGAACCAAAACCAATAGTATTTCTTTTTTTTGTATATGGGCGTGAGTAATCAAAACGCCAAAATTTATTTTGGTTTTTATCTATAAGCAAATAGAGACCCGAACCGTCAGATAGTTTCAGGGATTTTCCATTTTCTGATTTTGCTTTCTTTATCTTTGTATCAGTAAGTGGGACAACGGTTTTAGGCATTTTTGCGGTACCATTTTTGCGGTATTTAATGAGGTACTGTATTAAGTACCGTAAAAAAACAAGAATTATCTCGGTCTATGTCGGACTATTAAAGACTATAAAAAGTTAATAATCAATTATAGGCAAAGGGTTCCCGTACTATTTCGGACTAACGTGTAATTTAATTTGGTGCGCCCTGCGGGACTCGAACCCACGTCTGTCGCTTAGGAGGCAACTGCTCTATCCAGTTAAGCTAAGGGCGCATAATTTTATGATTATAAACAAAAAAGCTACTGCTAAGGCAATGGCTTTTTTACATTTTAAGTATTAAAACCTCTGCCATAGTGGCTAATAAAAATAAAGCTTTACGATTCAACAGTTGCATACTCACTTATGCTTTATAGAAAAATAGAGTTTATAAAGCTAAAAAATCACAAAAAATTCATGTTGATCTTTCTATGATCTGAAGCAAAACACGAAAAGATTTAAGGTGAGCAATTGGATAGATACAGTTATTTCTAAACCATTGTTTGTTAAGAATCAGATTTGGCTATCTATAAATCAAAAGGGCATAACATGAAAAAAATTGATGAACAGGACTTATCTAGAATTATTGAAATGGCATGGGAAGATCGCACTCCATTTGAAGCAATTGAGCGAGAGTATGGCTTAAGCGAAAGCGAAGTTATTCGTTTAATGAGATACAACCTAAAAACCAATAGTTTTAAACTTTGGCGTAAACGTATGGCAGGGCGTAAAACTAAGCATCAACAATTACGTTCACCAGACGTTGAACGAGCTTACTGCTCTCGTCAGTATAAATATGCTTAACATCATCAGATATAACCAATTGAAATCCAGCTGATTCAACAATCAAGAGTAGTGTTGAATCAGTTAAAACAATCGAGTGAAATATCTACTTAGTTGATTGGGCTTGTCTTTTACATCTTTCAGAGCAATATTTTACTTCTTCCCAGCAACGTTCCCATTTTTTTCGCCAGTCAAAAGGACGTTGACAATAGGCACATATTTTCTGGGGTAAATGTTGTTTTTTCATGATCTTAAAGCTCATCAAGTTGATGAATAAGTAACTTGGCATGCTGCATGACAGAAGCTTTATCTTTCATACGATCAAGGTTTTTATAGACCATAGCCATTCTGGGATTCTGACGAAATATGGCCTCATGTCGGCTCATAAAATACCAATATAAACTGTTAAATGGACAACTGTCAGACTCAGTTTTTGTTTTGACGTTATATGTACAGTGCTGACAATAATTTGACATTTTATGTACGTAATTACCTGATGCAGCATAGGGTTTACTTGCCATGATGCCGCCATCTGCATACATTGCCATGCCTAAAGTATTCGGTAATTCGACCCATTCATAAGCATCTACATAGACTGCTAAATACCATTTGCAAATTTCTGATGAAATTACACCTGCTAAAAGTGCAAAGTTGCCTGTAATCATTAAACGCTGAATATGGTGAGCATAGCCATGTTCAAAGGTATTTCTGAAACACTCGGCCATACATGCCATTTTTGTATTACCCGTCCAGTAATATTGGGGCAGCGGCGTGCTGGCAAGAAGGGTATTTTGATCGCTATAGTCAGGCATAGATAACCAATATATTCCACGCACATATTCCCGCCACCCTAATATCTGCCGAATAAATCCTTCTACTGCATTTAAGGGAGCCTGTCCGCTGTAATAGGCTGTTTGAGCAGCGTCACACACTTCTTTTGGCAACAACAATCCACAATTTAAATAAGGTGAGAGCAGACTATGAAACATAAAATCTGAACCATAAACCATGGCATCTTGATAATCGCCAAAGTGAGGTAAGATGTTAGAAATAAAATGATCTAGAGCAAGTAGGGCATTTTGACGGGTAGTTGCCCATTGAAAGGAGTTGATATTGCCGATATGTTGTGAAAATTCTGTCTTGACCAGTTGAATAACATCTATATCAATTTGATCATGCTCAAAGGCTAATTTTGATGGCAAAGATGGATTGCCTGACCACGCTTTTCGATTGGCTTGATCAAAGTTCCATTGCCCGCCAACGGGTTGTTGGTCATGCATTAAATAGTGAGTTTGCTTACGCATTTTTCGGTAAAAGTATTCCATTCTTAGCGTTTTATATTTGTTTGCCCATCGCTTGAATTGTTCTACAGTACAAAAGAAGCGATCATCTTCTAGACACATAACAGGTAGTTTTAGCTTGTTAGCCCATGAAGTTTCGATTTCATGTTGTAAGCGATACTCACCACATTGGGTAATGACGAGAGCATTCGCCGAGAAGTGTTGCTGCTGCAAAGCAATAAAGTCGACTAACTTTTTTATATGACTTTCGCGCTTAAATGTGTGGTAACGGATTTTCCAACCCTGTGCTTTTAATTCTTTTGCAAAGTGCCGCATTGCACTAAAAATCAGTGCTATTTTTTGTGGATGATGAGCAACATAAGACGTTTCCTCAAGCACTTCAGCCATCAAAATAACGTCTTCATTCCGGTTTAAATACTTGAGCGTTGCGAGTTGGTGATTTAATTGATCACCCAGAATTAAACCAAATCGCATATTTTTGCTTCATGAGATGGAACTAAAACTAGTCTAAGTTTTCAGAGATCAATTTTATGTGAAGCAGTGCTTCTAAGTTCATCACGAGTCACTTAGCTATAAAAAGATAAAGACAACTTAAAAACATAACGCATGTGAATAAAATGTGATTTTAATCAAAAAGATACAAATTAAATGAATTGAAGGTGTTCGCTAATATGCGTAAGATTTTAAAAAAATATGTTTAAGCTTGATCCTTTTGAAGGAGCAATAGAGGCCATCGAAAGGTTCTTCACTCGAGTATATAAATGGATACCAACAACCATCCTATTGCTTATATTTTTCAGCAGCAACAACTTTTGGTTGATGCGAATTTTAATCTACCTTGCCTTGAACAGCAGGAATATGATTTACCTATACAAGCAGACCCTCTAGTAATAGCAAGAGATTTCCAAGAAAGCGAACTTATACCAAATGGATATCAGTTCATACCCATTCGCCAACTCTTACAGTATTGGTCTAAACCTCAGTTTGAGCAGGCAAGTCGCGCTTTTCAGTTGCTAGAGTGGCGCCGTAATCATCAGTTTTGTAGTCGTTGCGGACATAAAACCCAGCAGCATAAGACTGAATATTCGATGACTTGTCCAGCATGTAATTTTAGTCAATATCCTAGGGTCAATCCTTGTGTAATTACCATTATTACGCGTGGTGAGGACGAGATTTTGCTGGCTAAAAATGCTAGAAATACGAGCCAGATGTACAGTTTAATTGCTGGCTTTGTCGAGGTAGGTGAAACACTAGAAGATGCTGTTCGACGTGAAACACTAGAAGAAGTTGGATTACACATTAAGAATATTCAGTATTTGGCGAGTCAACCATGGCCATTTCCGAGTAACTTAATGTTGGCCTTTAAAGCCGAATATGAAGCGGGCGAAATTGAAATTCAGGAGAAAGAGCTCAGTGATGCTCAGTTTTTCAAATTTGATCAGTTACCTGAAATTCCATTTAAAGGCAGTATTGCGCATGCAATGATTATGCATGTTATTCATGGCACACCTGTGGCTGATGATACGAAACAGTGGCTTTAAACTGAGATTCAGATATGGCTTTAATCTTATAGTTTTAAATAAAAAAGCCATTGTCTAGACAATGGCTTTTTAGATTTATTTATTCTTCCGGATTCTCAATGGAATCTAGTTTTTTAGGATTTAAATAGTCAAAAAGTATAAGCATTGCCGTAATCCAAATAGGGATCATCATTACTGACTCTTTGAAGCCTTGAGTCCACATAATATAGAGAACCACAGCAATAAAGGCTAAAACTAGGTAATTACTAAAAGGTGACCACAACGCTGGAAAAGAAGTCTTAATATTCGCGTGCTTAACAAAGCGTCTATACTTCAAATGTGTAATTGATATCATTGCCCAGTTTAGAACAAGTGCACCAACCACAACATACATAAGATGTCCAAGAGCATCTTCAGGTACAAAGTAATTTAAAAGAACGCAACCAAAGATTAATAAAGCAGAAAGCAGAACAGCGGGAATAGGAACCCCTTGTTTATTGGTTTTTGAAAAAACTTTTGGTGCATTACCTTGTTGAGCGAGACTATATAGCATACGGCTATTTGCAAACATCCCACTGTTATAAACAGATAAAGCAGCAGTTAAAATAATAAAGTTCAGTAAGTGTGCAGCCCAACCAATTCCCATTTGACTAAAAATCATAACAAATGGACTTTTGTCGAGACCGCCAAGATCTAATTGGTTCCATGGCACTAATGAAAGTAAAATTGCCAATGAACCGATATAGAAAATCAAGATACGGAAAACGACTTGGTTAATTGCTTTTGGAATCGTTTTTTTCGGATCTTTTGCTTCTGCTGCGGCCATACCAATCAGTTCGATACCACCAAAGGCGAACATCAAGAAAGCCAACATATAGAAGAGGCCGCTAAAGCCATTTGGAAAAAATCCACCATGAGACCAAAGGTTACTAAATGAAATATTTGAGCCTACATCTGCTGTAAATAGCAAATAGAGTCCAAAAACAATCATAGAGATGACCGCAGCAACTTTAATAATAGCGAGCCAGAATTCGGACTCACCATAAAATTTGACGTTTGTTAGGTTAATTGCCGTAATCACGACAAAGAAAAATAAGACAGACGTCCACGCTGGAATATGAGGCCACCAATAATTAATATATTTGGCCACTGCGGTGAGTTCACTCATCGCAACCAGAACGTAGAGTATCCAATAGTTCCATCCGGTTAAAAATCCGGGAAATTTCCCCCAGTATTTATACGCAAAATGGCTGAACGATCCTGCAACAGGTTCTTCAACAATCATTTCTCCCAGGTGGCGCATAATTAAAAAAGCAATTAAGCCACCAATGGCATATCCTAAAATAATGGATGGTCCCGCAGATTGAATCACTTGCGCCGAGCCTAAAAATAATCCAGTACCAATTGCTCCACCCATAGCAATTAATTGGATATGTCGATTTTTTAGTCCTCGTTGAAGTGTAGAAGATTCGTTGGTCAAAGGTCTTCACTCACAATGAATAAGTAAATTATTCTAATAGATGGAGTTATTTTAGCCTAGACTACAAATTAATAAGGCGTGACTGAAAAGTAATTGTAAAATTTATTTAAAATCATAATCTTGCTTTTAATATTTCTATTTCGAGTGAAAAGTACTCTAAAAAATATAATTTCAGATAGACTTTTTTTCTTAGATTTTGCTTAGATTAAGTCATTGCAAGCATATTGTTAAATTCACAAAATATACTCGCGTCAATACGATTGATGTATAAAGCAGATCGCTATCTCTTGGCCTTAAAACAATTTAAGATGCAGAGAAGGGTAAACAAGAATGCTTGTTTTGATATAGAAGAACATAATAGTAAGGATAACAGTTGATATGAGCTCAGTACCGCAAATTAAAATTCCAGCAACTTATATGCGTGGTGGAACGAGTAAAGGTGTCTTTTTTAAGCTTGATGATTTGCCCGAAAAAGCCCAAGTTGCAGGTCAAGCAAGAGATCAGCTCTTACTACGTGTAATTGGTAGTCCAGATCCTTATGGAAAACAAATTGATGGCATGGGTGGTGCCACTTCGAGTACCAGCAAAACTGTTATTCTCGCTAAAAGCACTCAGCCAGATCATGATGTCGATTATTTGTTTGGTCAGGTTTCAATTGATCAGGCTTTTGTAGATTGGAGCGGTAACTGCGGTAATTTAACCGCTGCGGTTGGCTCTTTTGCGATTTCAAATGGCTTAGTTGATGCAGACCGTATTCCAGAAAATGGCCTATGCACGGTTCGAATTTGGCAAAAAAATATTCAAAAAACCATTATTGCGCATGTGCCTATTACCAATGGACAGGTTCAAGAAACTGGAGATTTTGAACTAGATGGGGTGACTTTCCCTGCCGCTGAGGTCCAAATTGAGTTTTTAGATCCTGCCGATGATGGTGAAGAGGGCGGTGATATGTTCCCGACAGGGAATGTTATTGACCAATTAGATGTTCCAGAGATTGGTAGTTTTCAAGCCACATTTATTAATGCTGGTATTCCAACCATTTTCTTAAATGCAGAAGATTTAGGATACGAAGGTACTGAGTTACAAGATCATATTAATAGTGATACAACTGCATTGGCACGTTTTGAAAAAATTCGTGCCTATGGCGCAGTTCAGATGGGCTTAATTAAAGATATTTCAGAAGCAGCGGCGCGTCAGCACACACCAAAAATTGCTTTTGTCTCTAAACCAAAAAATTACACAGCATCAAGCGGTAAAAACGTTTCAGAGAATGATGTTGATTTACTCGTTCGAGCTTTGTCGATGGGTAAATTACACCATGCGATGATGGGAACAGCAGCCGTTGCAATTGGAACAGCGGCTGCTATTCCAGGCACTTTAGTAAATTTAGCAGCTGGTGGCGGTGAGCGTGAAGCAGTACGTTTCGGGCATCCATCTGGGACACTACGTGTGGGTGCTCAAGCTGAACTTACAAATGGCCAGTGGGTTGTTAAAAAGGCCATTATGAGTCGTAGTGCGCGTGTGTTAATGGAGGGTTGGGTGCGCGTTCCGGGTGACAGTTTCTAAACTTCCTCTAAATAAAAAGCCTCTCAATATGTAGAGGCTTTTTTACGCCTGCCTGTAAAAACTCAGCACCCACTTTTCACAGTGAATCGTGTATGATGTAGCGCATGAATGCTTCATAACATTCAATAAAATTTCTCTACTGATTTTATCGAGGCGACTGTGTCATCACTCTCTCAAGTTAATGCGGATGTTTTAAAACAAGCTCAACAACGTATTCAACAAGATTTATTGACGACACTGGCTGCATTCTCAATTCCAGAGCCTTTAAAAAGTGCAGTACACCATGCAGTTATGCTTGGTGGAAAACGTGTACGTCCGGCTCTGTGTTATGCCACTGCTTCTTTACAGCCAAATCCAAATTTTGCGGCCGCTCGTCGTGCTGCGGTTGCAGTCGAACTCATTCATTGTTACTCACTAGCGCATGATGATTTGCCTTGTATGGACAATGATTTGCTGCGCCGCGGTCAGCCGACTTGTCATGTTGCGTTTGGTGAAGATACTGCTTTGCTTGCTGGTGACATTTTACAATCAATGGCTTTTGAGGTTTTAGGTAGCCGTTTGTTTGATGAACAAGGGCAGGGTACTGATGCTGCGATTGTATTAAAACAAATGCAGATTTTAGCAACTGCTAGCTCCAAAATGGTCTCTGGACAGGTTTTAGATTTGCAAGCTGAAGGCAAGCAAATTACTCAAGACGAACTTGAAAATATCCATCGTAATAAAACGGGTGCGCTCATTCAGGCAGCCATTATGATGGGTGCAGTGACAATCTTCTCTGGAACAGATCAAGCAATTCCAAAGTTACGTCAATATGGACAAACAATTGGACTAGCTTTTCAGGTGTTAGACGATATTCTCGATATTACTTCGAGTACCGAAACCTTGGGTAAAACCGCAGGTAAGGATGAACAAGTACAAAAATCGACATATCCAGCCCTAATGGGGCTCGAACAAGCAAAGGTCTATGCTAAAGAATTGCATGATCAAGCTTTTGAAGCCTTAGCGCATTTTGGTGACGATGCGAAAGAATTAGTAGATATTTCACAATTCCTTTTAGCGCGTACCAATTAATAATATTAAATCAATATTCATAACTTCTATTCATGTGAAATGAATAAGGGAGAAAAGAATGAATGGTGCTCAGCTTCATCAAACTGCAATTGAAATCGCGCGTAATCTTCCCTTTAGTCAACAGACCCATCCATTTGGGCCAGACTATGAAGTTTTTAAAATTTTAGAGAAAATGTTCATGTTGACCGCAGAAGTAGCTGGCGTCAAAATGGTTAATGTTAAATGTGATCCCTATAAAAGTCAGGAATATCAGGAACTCTATTCATTTATTATTCCTGGATATCACATGAATAAAAAGCACTGGATTTCGATTACACCGCATAAGAACTTAACAAGAGATTTACTTCAAGATTTAATTCGCGACTCTTATGATTTGGTTATAAAAAAACTCCCTTTGAAAGATCAGAAAAGATTAAAAAACCAATAATATAAAAGATAAAAAACGGCGACATAGTAGTCACCGTTTTATTTTCAAATACTTATTTAAAGTAAACACATTAATTATGTTTTCCCATAATACCGCGAATTGTATTTAAAACATCGGCAGGTAAAACCACAGTTTTAGCATTGCTTGATTTCGCCATATCTTGCATCGCTTTCACATATTGTTCACCTAAAAGGTAAGCAACAGGAATCTCTTTATCACCAACCGCACTGGTTACCATTTCAATTGCTTTTTGAGATGCTTCTGCTAAGACCACTTGAGCTTCAGCATCACGTCGAGATGCTTCTAAACGACCTTCTGCACTTAAAATAGCAGCTTGTTTTTCACCATCGGCTTTTGTAACGGCAGCACGACGTTGACGCTCTGCCGCAGCTTGCTCTTCCATAGCCGCTTGCATGGTATGAGAGGGTTGAATATCTTGAATTTCAACAGTTTTCAAAGTAATGCCCCAATCTGAAATATCATCAGAAATCGCAGCTTTGAGCTTGGCTTTAATATGATCTCGTGAAGACAAAGCATCATCTAGATCCATTTCACCTACAATAGAACGTAACGAAGTTTGTACAAGGTTTTGAATCGCCCATGTATAGTTTTCAATACCATAGACCGCTTTTTCAGGTGTGGTTAAATTAATGTAGGCCACTGCATTCATTAGTAATACGGCGTTATCACGTGTAATTACTTCTTGAGATGGAATATCAAGCACAATATCTTTCGTGGTAATTTTATATGCCACTTCATCTACATAGGGAATCACAAAATTAAGCCCAGGATTAAGGGTCGAATGGTATTTACCTAAACGTTGAACAATCCACTTATAACCCTGAGGAACAATACGTACCCCTTTAAAAATGGTGACAGCCACAAAAGCCAAAAAAGCTAAAACAATAATAGTACCGACTGGCATGAAAATACCCTCTCTTTATCTTTAATGTTTATGAAGTACCGTGGGACTGGACAATTAAGTCATTACCCGAAATATCAATAACTCTTACACGATCACCGACTTTGACCGGATTAGTGCTTCGACAGTTCCATTCATCAGCCCCTAAAATAGGCATGGGAAAGCGAACAATAATTTGATCATGATCAAGACCAGTTTGAATCACCATACCAATTTGACCAATAGTCGCTTCACGAGGTAATCCCGCTTTAGTTTTATCAATTGATAATGGTTTAATAAATTTGAACCAAAGAATGGTGCATAGCACTGACAGAACTATCCATAATACAATTTGCGTTGTGAGGCTAATATCTGGAAATAACCAGTAGAGAAAGCACACCATAATGGCGGCAATACCAAACCAAAGCGCGGCAAAGGCGGGTAGAATCAGTTCGGAAAGAATAAGTAATATACCCAATACAAACCAGTGCCAAGGTTGTATAACAAACTCCATAGATCTGCTCTTTTATATATCTTTATGATGGGTAAAAGTGACTTAATATCACTTTTACCACTGTAGCAGATGATGGGGAGTGTGGATAGAAAAAAACCACCTCAATTAGAATTTAGGGCGTGGTGCAGGCTTAAATGCAGCTGGAGATTTTTTGAAGTTTGCAATTGCAGTTTCAACTTGGCGTATTTGCGCTTGAGCAGCTTTTTCACCTTCCAAAATTGCCTGATTACTTGATTTGAGGTCAAGAGTACCTAGATGACCAACTTTAGGTTGAATCACTACATTAGCTTGCTTGAGTTCTTCATTAATACTTTGTTGACCCATGATATTAATGGTTTGATCAAGTAGACCCCACATATTGGCTGGGCGATTCCCTGCTGGACGTGCAGAAATATCAACCGCAATCACAATATCTGCACCCATATCACGAGCTGTTTTAACTGGAATAGGGCTAACTAATCCACCATCTACATATTTCTGTTTGCCAATAGTTGCAGGAACGAACACGTTGGGAATACTGCAAGATGCACGAACTGCTTGCCCTGCATTACCTTTAATAAAGTCAGCTTTTTGACCATTATCAAGGCGTGTTGCGACCGCTGCAAAACGAATTGGGAATTTCTCAATTGGTTTGTTACCCACGTTACGGTTCACGTAGTCCTGTAACTTTTGTCCGAGAATAATGCCTTGACGGTTAAGCGTTAAATCACGGATATCTGACTCTTGTAATTTCAAAGCCAGACTTTGCAATTGATAAGGTGTTTGTCCACTTGCGTAGATACTTCCAACAAAGCTACCGGCACTGGTACCTGTGACAATTTTAGGTTTAATTCCGTGAGACTCTAAAACCTTGATTACACCAATATGTGAAAATCCTTTTGCTCCACCGCCACCTAAAGCAAGTGCAATCACAGGTTCACGGGCTTTCATTGAGGTTGTCGGTGTTGGTGTTTTGCTAAATTTATCACAGCCAAATAGTGCTAGAGAGATAAATCCAATACTGGCAAATTGAGCAATTTTCATCTTTAAAAAATAATCTACATCGAGATAAATGAAGAGGGCTCATAAGACCAGATTTGTTCATTTTTGGCTAGGTTTTTTTCACTAGATTTTGTAAAGGTTCAGCAAGCCAATTACGATTTTTTGGTGAAATTTTTCCTTCATAACGCTCAAAAATCTTTTCTAAATCTTCTTCATAGTTGCCGCTTGGGTTTAAGTGCCCTAAACAGTGAATAGTCTTATGATCATAATCAAAAGAAAACATGACAATGGGAATATGAGCTTTTGCAGCGATATGGTAAAAACCACTTTTCATTTTTTTTGCTTTCTTACGTGTACCTTCGGGCGCCATTCCAATCCAGATCTTGTCATAGTTTTGAATGGTTGCAACGACTTGCTCCGTAAGTCCATTGGCATTGTCACGTTTAACTGGAATGACTCCAGCCCAATCTAAAGCTCGTTTAAACGGTGGTTTAAAAAGGGCATCTTTACCTAGTACCGTAATTTGAATACCTAATCCAAAAATTGCAAGAAAGCCATACCATCCATCAATATTGGAAGTATGAGGGGAAATAATTGCCACTGCTTTTGGAAAATTAGGAACTTCGCCTTCAATTGTCCAGCCTTGCGCTAAAAAAAGTTTTTTAAATAGTGCTCGGCTTAAAGCAGTACCGCGTTGAGGCACCAAATCAGGTAAATTAGGGAAATGTTGATCCATATTTTTTAAATTTTAACTTGTCCTAGTTTTATCTTAATCTTTTGAAATATATGCTTCATTGGCAAAATGTAAGAACAAAATGACATTTGATGTTATTCCTCATTAAACAAATAAAAAGTAGGTTTCTATGGTGCGGCAGCAAAATCTTTATCTTCTGCTATTTTCCTTATATTGGGCACAAGGACTGCCTGTTGGGTTCATGACGCATGCTTTACCTGTGATTTTAAGGGCTGAAGGAGTTTCTCTCGCCCATATTGGTGGCTTTGGCTTATTAATGTTGCCGTGGTCAATCAAGATTTTTTGGGCGCCATGGGTCGACCGGCATGCACTTTCCCGTCTAGGGCACTACCGTAGTTGGATTCTACCTACTCAGTTTATGACTGTGGGTGTGCTGTGCATTGTGTCTTTTTTCCCCGTTCAAGCTTTAGATCAACCTATTTATTTATTCGCCTTTTTTATTTCACTTCTTTTTATGAATTTAACAGGAGCAACACAAGACATCGCTACCGATGCTTTAGCAGTCAATTTGTTGAAACATGACCAGCAGCATTGGGGCAATACATTTCAGGTGATTGGTTCGCGCTTAGGGTTTATTGTGGGGGGAGGCGCCGTACTTTGGTGCTTAGACTGGTTAACATGGCAACCCACTTTTTTGCTATTAGCAATCATAGTATTTTTAAATACTTTACCTATTTGGTTATTTAAAGAGCCTCAACATACTTCTCGTTCAAATCGCGAGCTCAAACTTAACCAACTAAATCTAACTACAAAAATTAAGGCTTATTTGAGTTACTTTTCTCAAAATAAAGAGCTTCGTTCTTGGTTAGTTGTGCTGATCACTTTTAAAGTAGCAGATGGCTTAGCTGGGCCATTACTCAAACCTTTAATGGTGGATATGGGGCTAAGTTTTACCCAAATTGGTGTTTATATCACGATGCTAGGTGCAGTAGCCGCACTCGCTGGGGCGGCAATTGCAGGAGGAGTGCTTAAGTACTTTTCAAGACCAATAGCATTAATTGTTTTTTCAGTTTTTAAAATTATGAGTCTAGGAGCCTATGCTTATTTAGCCTATGCCTATGAACAAAAAAATCAGTTGAATGTATGGTTTATCTATACAGTCAATGCTTTAGAAGATGCATTCTCGGCAATGCTGTTAGTGGTTATGTTGACTCTAGTCATGTATTACAGTCGAAAAGAATATGCGGGGACAGATTTTACGTTTCAGGTTTCAGTCATGGCGACTGTTAGCGGTCTTCTTTATAGTTTTAGTGGGGTGATTGGAGATGTGCTCGGTTATTTCCATTATTTGATAGCTATTGTCATTATTGGAGTGCTCAGTTTACTGCCTATTTACCTCTGGAAACATGCGAAACTACAAGAAAAATAAAGTTAACTAAATGAAATAAAGAAACTTAATGTCGATTAAGTATTAATCTAAGTATGCTCTAATACATTTGTCTATGTTTCTTAAAATGTATATTTTTAGCTATTTTAATGCTCAATTAATTGTGCCATCTTGTTTGAGTAGCAAATGGAAGCTAAAAGGAGAAAAAATGGATTTGGATAACAATAAAAATCATGTGAATCAATCAAAATGGACAGAAAAATGTTCAATTAGATTGGTTATCAGCCTAAAGTCTAAAAAAGAATAATGAAATAACGATTTAATCATTCTATAAGATAAGAGAGTTGTGTAGGATTCGTTACAACATGAAGTTAAGGTAAAAATCTGTAAGACAAAGTATGTTTTTTATGTCTTTGGTTATCGGTTTTTAGTCTTGCACAACGTTGAAATTGGTTTTGGTTGCGGTAATAAAATTAATGTAACCAATGTGGAGGAGAGTTGATTTTTTAGCCCCTAATTTAATGGCGTAAATCAACTTGGCATGGATAGGCAACATAAAATATATTTTTAGGAGTTTTTGATGGATCTATTCCTTAATCGTAAATCTTTCGTTATTAAAAGTTTAGCTCTTACAGTAACAGCTTTAATGATGAGTGGGGCACATGCTGCGACTTCCGACAAAGCGGAAATTCAACAGCTTCGTAAAGAAGTTGAAGCGCTTAAAGCTTTAATTCAAGAACAACGTCAAGTTCAGCAACAACAACAGCAAGTACAGCAGCAACAGCAAGTACAGTTAGCAGAAGTTAAGGCACAACCTCAAGCTGCTGCGCCAGTTTCACCTTTAGCATCATTAAAGTCTAAAGCGGGTGCTGATGTGAACCTCTATGGTTTTGTTCGTGGAGATGCTAACTATATTATTGAAGGTGCGGATAACGACTTTAACGACGTAAGTAAGTCAACTGGTGAAGCAAAAGATAAAATCCGTGCAACAGCTAAAACGACACGTCTTGGTTTAGATTTTACTGCTCCAGTAAATGACGCTAAAGTTGGTGGTAAAATTGAAGTCGACTTTGCGGGTACAAATGATGGGTTACGTATTCGTCATGCTTACTTAACGTATAACAACTGGTTATTCGGTCAAACAACTTCGAACTTCTTGTCTAACCATGCGCCAGAAATGATCGACTTCTCGACAAACATTGGTGGTGGTACTAAACGTGTTCCACAGGTACGTTATAACTATAAACTTGCTCCAGCAACACAATTATTTGTAGCAGCTGAAGAAGGCGACAGTTCAGCAACAGGTGACTCAGTTAAATATAGCTTACCTGTATTAACAGCTAAATTAACCCAAGGCTATGCAGATGGTAAAGGTTCGGCTTCAGCTCGTGTTTTAGTTGAAAATTATAAATCACAAACTACTGGCGACGACAAAACAGGTTGGGGTGTTGCTGCTGGTACAGACTTTAAAGTATCTGATCCTTTAAAACTCTTTGCTGATGCATCATATGTTGTAGGTAATAACACTTACTTATATGGTAGTAACAGTGCTTATGCAGTAGTAAATAACGATATTGAGCAAAACGAATTTGTAGCAGTGCAAGTGGGTGGAACTTATAAAATTTTACCTAACTTACGTTCAACTCTAGCATATGGTGCTCAGTTCGCTGATGACGGCACTGACTATGCTAAAGCAAATACATCTGCGAATGAAAAAGTTCAACAAGCATGGCTCAACGTCATTTACACACCAGTTAAACCAATTGATTTAGGTGTTGAATACGTTAATGGTAAACGTGATACTTTTGATGGTAAGTCTTACAAAGATAACCGTGTTGGTTTAATGGCTAAATATAGCTTCTAACAACAATATTTGGTTAAAAGCTCACAGACGAGGTTAAATTTAACCTCGTCTTTTTATTATACAAAATTTAAAAAAGTAGCATGTATTAAGGTCTTTGAATTAGATCATTTTTTATTTAAGTCATTTTTAAGTTTCCATTTCTACAGTAAAGCATCATAAAAAGATTGTAGTCACCCAAGATGCTGAATTTTTTTTCCACTTTAAAAAATAAACAGATTTCACTGTTTATGTTTAACATTATTATAGCCATTTGGTTAGGGGCAATTCTCAATATTGGTTTTTATCGCCAAGTCCATCTTTTAACTCCATATTTTGGAATAAAGGCTATTCTATTTTTAGCTGCTACTGTATTTATTGTGGTTGCTGCTTATTATGCGGTTTTACAGATTTTAAACTGGAAATGGACCGCTAAAATTTTTGCAATTTTACTGGTCGTGATTGGTGGTTTTAGCTCTTATTTCGTGAATACATTAGGCGTAATTATCTCGCCCGATCAAATTCAAAATATGATACAAACCGATGTATCTGAAGTTTCTGATCTAATTTCATTACGTTTTGGACTCTGGACAGTTTTCTTTGTTGTTTTACCTATTATTTTAATTACTCACGTAAAACTTAAAAAAGAAAAAACATCTCATTTATTGTTGAAAAAAATTAGTTCAATCATTGCTTCTTTCGCAATCGTTGGTCTTTTGCTATTTGTTTATTATGTTGATTTCGCAGCGATCTTTCGTGAGCATCGTGATCTAAAAGGTATGATTTCACCTCAAAATAGTATTTCATCTTTAATGTCTTATTATCATAAAAAGGCACCTAAGAAGAACTTGCCATTAATACACTATGGTGAAGATGCTCATCAAATTCAGAAAGTACAAAGCAACTTACCTAAACTAATGGTTTTGGTTGTAGGCGAGACTGCACGTGCAGAAAGTTTTGCATTAAATGGTTATTCGAAAAATACGAATCCGGAGCTTTCTAAACAGGAGGTTTTGAGTTTCTCGCAAGTTAGCTCATGTGGTACAGCAACAGCTGTGTCGGTTCCATGTATGTTCTCTGGCATGCCACGTGTTGACTATGATGAACAACTTGCAAGTCATCGTGAAGGTTTATTAGACATTGCCAAGCGTGCGGGCTACCAAGTGACTTGGATTGATAATAACTCTGGATGTAAAGGGGCTTGTGATCGTGTGGAGGAATACCAAATACCAGAAAAGTTAAAGCAAAAATGGTGTAAAGACGGCGAATGCTACGATGATATTTTAATTGATAGCTTAAATGAGTATTTGGCGACTATTCCTAAAGAAGACATCCGTCCACGCCTGATTGTTTTACATCAAGTCGGAAGTCATGGTCCAGCCTATTACAAGCGTGCGCCTGCCCAATATCAACCGTTTAAACCGACTTGTGACACTAATGCGATACAGGGCTGCTCTCAAACGGAGTTATTAAATAGTTATGATGACACGATTGTATATACAGACCATGTATTAAGTCAGATTATTAATAATCTAAAAGACTTATCGAAATATCAAACAGGTTTATGGTATTTATCTGATCATGGTGAATCAACTGGTGAACATGGTTTATATTTACATGGCTCACCGTATGCAATTGCACCGAGTCAACAAACACATGTACCAATGATAATGTGGTTTTCTGATAAATGGAAACAACATAATCTTGCACAAGTAAGTTGTTTAAGCCAACAAACTAAAGAAAAGTTAAGTCAGGATAATTTATTCCCAAGCTTATTAAGTTTGTTAGATGTAAAAACTCAGGTCATCAACCCTCAACTGGATATGTTGCACTCTTGTGCCCATGTGAATTAAAGCGAGCCTAAAACATGACAAAAATCTTGATGATTGAAGATGATTTTATGATTGCACAGTCAACAATAACGTTGCTGCAATATCATCAATTTGAAGTGGAGTGGGTCAATAATGGCTTAGATGGCCTAGCCCAGTTGGCTAAAAATAAATTCGATTTAATTCTTTTGGACTTAGGGCTACCGATGATGGATGGCATGCAGGTCTTAAAGCAAATCCGCCAAAGAGCAGCGACTCCTGTTTTAATTATTTCAGCACGAGATCAGTTACAGAACCGTGTTGATGGCTTAAACCACGGTGCAGATGATTACTTGATCAAACCATACGAGTTTGATGAGTTACTCGCTCGTATTCATGCGCTATTACGCCGTAGTGGGGTAGAGGCTCAGCTTGCGAATCATGAGCAGCTTTTACAAAGTGGTGATCTGGTTTTAAATGTTGAACAGCACATTGCTACCTTTAAAGGACAGCGTATTGATTTGTCTAATCGTGAATGGGCAATTCTTATTCCTTTAATGAGCCATCCAAATAAAATCTTTTCTAAAGCAAATCTTGAAGATAAGTTATATGATTTCGATAGTGATGTGACCAGTAATACGATTGAAGTATATGTGCATCACCTGAGAGCTAAACTCGGGAAAGACTTTATCCGAACTATTCGAGGATTGGGTTACCGTTTAGGGCAATCGTAACTTAATTTTGGAACTTCTTAACAGTGCATTATTCATTAAAAAAACGGCTGATTTGGGGCACCTCAATTTTCAGTGTTATTTTAGGTTGTATATTAATTTTTACTGCTTATAAAGTTGCACTTCAAGAAGTTGATGAAATTTTAGATACGCAAATGCGTTACTTGGCTGAACGAACAGCTGAATATCCATTGAAAACAGTAAGTAGTGAGTTCGATTTTCATAAAACTTATCATGAAGAAGATCTATTTGTAGATATTTGGGCTTATAAAGACCAAGCCCATTTATCACACCATCTCCATTTATTGGTTCCACCTGTTACACAAGCTGGCTTTTACTCACATAAAACCAGTAATGGCTTAATCCGTACCTATGTTTTGCCATTAAAGGATTACCAGATTCAGATTAGCCAGCAAGAAAAGGTTCGTGAGGCTTTTGCTTGGGAACTTGCAGGTAGCATGTTCATTCCATATTTGATTATCTTACCATTTGCTATTTTTGCTTTAGCTGCAATTATTCGCCGAGGTTTAAAGCCGATAGATGACTTTAAAAATGAACTGACTCATCGTGACTCAGAAGAGCTGACGCCTATTGAAGTCTCAGATTATCCTCAAGAACTGCTACCTACAATTGATGAAATGAATCGTCTTTTTGAGCGCATTTCTAAAGCGCAAAATGAGCAGAAACAGTTTATTGCAGATGCAGCCCATGAACTCAGAACTCCTGTGACTGCTCTAAATTTACAAACTAAAATTTTAATTAGTCAGCTTCCTGAGCATGAATCGCTGCAAAATTTGAGTAAAGGATTAGCGCGTATTCAGCATTTGGTGACACAGCTTTTAGCGCTGGCTAAGCAGGATGTTTCTTTAAGTGTGATTGAACCGACGAGGGCTTTTCAGCTTAATGATGTCGCTTTGAACTGTGTTGAACAGCTTGTTAATTTAGCTATGCAAAAAGAGATCGACTTGGGCTTTGTTCGTAACGAGCCAATTGAAATGCATAGTGTTGAGCCAACAGTTCATTCAATTATTTTTAACTTAATTGATAATGCAATTAAATATACACCCCACCAAGGCGTGATTAATATTTCAGTTTTTACAGATACAGATGGCTACGCGTGTATTCAAGTTGAAGATAGTGGTGCAGGGATTGAACCTGAACATTATGATAAAGTTTTAAAACGTTTTTATCGTGTACACCACCACCTTGAAGTGGGCAGTGGTTTAGGTCTATCTATTGTTGACCGAGCAACTCAACGTTTAGGTGGGACTCTGACACTAGACCGAAGTTTAGAGCTTGGTGGACTTTCTGTTTTGGTTAAACTTCCAAAGATTTTACATGTTCACGAAACAAGGACTTGAGTTAGAGAAGTTCTTGTTTGATTCGTTTTTCAAACTCAAAGCGGTGAATACAAACGGCATAAAATAAGATATTTACCGCCCAAACCACCCAACCTGTCCATAAATTATGACTCAGGAAATGTGCTCCACGCATCATTTGTGCCCATCCCATCATAAATCCTAATAAAATGCCTGAAATGAGATAAAAATAGGCACGTTTGGGTTGTTCAAGACGATAAACAAAATAACCTGTCATTAAAATAAAGCCAGCGCTTGCATGTCCACCCGGAAAGCAATGCCCATGTTTCGCAGTAAAGTCCCAAATATAGCCACCTAAGCTGTTAGGATGAACCATATTCCAAGGGCAGGCATGAGCTGATTGTGATTTTAATAAGCCAACTATACCGCTACCAACCATGCTCACAAAAAACATATAACCATATTGCCAGCGATAAGGCTTTAATTTCTCAACTTTAAATGATACAAGCCACAGGCCGAAAAAGATGACATAAATGCCAGTAATGATCTGTTTTACAATTTCATGATTAAGTCTTTCCAGATACCAATTATCTCGATTGAAAAAATGACCTGTTGAATCAATCCAAGGCTGGATGAGGTACATATCAATTTTCCCACCCACTGGAAAAACGATTAAAAGCAGCAAAAAACTGAGAAAAAGAAAGATGATATTAATTTGGAAAAATTGTTTTTGTTGATTCATGCCATGCAACATCAATTAGATTGTGAGTAAAGGCATTACATAAAATAAAACTTAAATTGCTCTTAAACTATACTGAAGAAAGAGGTTCAATCTTCTTTAAAAAATAAAAAAGCGACGAGAAGTATCGTCGCCTTGAGCACTTTAGAAAGTATTAAAACATCCCCTCTTCAGAGTTTGCCGAAATTTTATGAATAGACAAATCTGCACCACGAAACTCGTCTTCTTGAGATAAGCGAATGCCAATGGTTGCTTTAAGAATTCCATAAACAATAAAGCCGCCAGCAAGTGCAATAGCGATCGCGAGTGTTGTTCCGATGAGTTGAGAGATGAATGAGACACCTCCTAAACCACCTAGCCATTGTTGACCAAATAGGCCTACTGCAATACCACCAAATGCGCCGCATACGCCGTGTAAAGGCCATACACCTAATACATCATCAACTTTGAGTTTGTTTTGAGTATAGGTGAATAGATAAACAAACATAGCCCCAGCTGCACCACCAATAACAAGTGCACTGATTGGATGAACAATATCAGAGCCTGCACAGATTGCCACTAAACCAGCAAGAGGGCCGTTGTGTAAGAAGCCTGGGTCATTTTTCCCAATCGCATTGGCTGTAATTGTACCGCCAACCATTGCCATGAGCGAGTTAATCGCAACTAACCCAGAAATAGCATCAACACGCTGCGCACTCATCACATTAAAGCCAAACCAGCCAACAATTAAAATCCATGAGCCCAGCGCTAAAAATGGAATAGAAGAAGGTGGATGAGCACTTACACGACCATCTTTCTTATAACGACCAGAACGCGCACCCAATAGAATCACAGCAGCAAGTGCAATCCAACCACCCATGGCATGAACTACGACTGAACCCGCAAAGTCGTGAAAAGCTGCGCCAAAGGTTGTTTCTAACCACTTTTGCAGACCGTAGTTGCCATTCCAGACCATACCTTCGAAAAATGGATATACCAGTGCAACTAAAGCGAGTGTGGCAATTGCTTGTGAACGCATTTTTGCACGTTCAGCAATACCACCCGAAATAATGGCAGGAATTGCCGCAGCAAAAGTGAGTAAAAAGAAGCAACGCATAAGGTTATAGCCATGATCACTTGATAAAACCGTACCATCATGGAAGAAGTGCTGGCCATAAGAGATGTAGTAGCCAACAAAGAAATATGCGATTGCAGAAAGGGCAAAGTCAGTCAGAATTTTACTAAGTGCGTTCACCTGATTTTTATGGCGAACCGTACCAAGTTCCAAGAATGCAAAACCTGCGTGCATGGCAAGAACCAAAACTGCACCAAGTAATAAGAAAAATAGATCTACATTTTGCATAGCATGCTCGAAAAAAGTGCTAAATTCCATTTTGGAACAAATCTGGGTCTGTAAATTGCACCAAAATAGATTTAAGGAATCTAAAAACCTAAGCTTGTCGAAACAAACTCAATTGCATAAAAGTGAATATGCAATAAGCGCACCAATTTGGATTAAATAAGGGGGTTTTGGCGATAAATGGTGCGTTGATTTGGTTAAAGAGGGGCAGTTTTGGCGCTTTTTACGTTACAAGTCATCTAATACGCTCATAAATTGTCCTGAAAGTGATCGTTATTAAATTTTTTAAAAATTATCTATATTCAATTAATGATCAGACCAAACCGATTGCGCGACTTCAATAAAAGCTTTCGCAGCGGGACTCATGTGCTTTTTATTTTTGACTGCGAGGCCAATAGAACGTTTAAGGTTCGGTTTAAAAGGACGTTTAACTACATTTGGATAGAGTGATAGTAACTCTTTGGTGAGCACCATATCAGAGACAATCGAAATCCCTAATTGATTGTGAACCATGCTAACGATACTCAAAATTTGTGAAACATAAAATTTGATGTCTGGTTTCACATTAAAGTTTTTTAAAATTAATTCGACCTGATGTCGACTGCCAGCCATTGTCATAATAAAAGGGCAATTTTCTAGCTGGGCTGGATCAATATAGAGCTGCTGCGCAAGCGAGTAACTATTCGGAATTAGGGCAACAAAACGATCTTCAATTAAAGGGAATGTATCAAAACGCTCATCTGGCATAATCAAAAAACCAACCTCTATGCGCCGTTCCAATAACCACTGAGCAACTTCTTTATCTTCACCCTCATCAATATAAATTTCGATTTTAGGGTAGCGCTGCCGAAAGGTTTCTAAAATTTCAGGCAATAGATAAATAGAGGATGAAGCACCAAAAGATCCAATACGTAATGTGCCTTCATTTAAACCATGAATGGCAGCCACTTATTTTTCTAAGGTATCGGAAATACTCAATAACTCTTTTACATGCGTAAGAAGCTGCTGTCCTGTCGTGGTGAGCTCAATATCACTCTGGGATCTTGAAATCAGGTTAATACCCCATTGTTGTTCTAATGATTTAAGGGCATGAGAAACTGCTGACTGAGAAATTCCCAACTTTTCTGCTGTAGCCGTAAAGCTTTTAAGTTCTGCAATGAGTGCGAAAATTTCAAGTTGGGTAAATGTCATGTTGTATTTGTTATGAGTAAAAACTCATTTTATCATGAGTTTTCATTATCTTTAATATATGAGAAAGCCAAGGTCATTGCTAAAAACAGCAAGCCCTTCAACCAAACTCGAGTAAAGAAATGAATAGCATTGTTTTATCTCTTTTTCCTTTAGTTGCATTAATTGCATCGGGATACTTATTTAAAAAATATCGTTTTTTTAGCGATGAGTTTTGGGCTGGGGCAGAGAAGCTTAATTACTATATTTTATTTCCAGCTTTGCTTTTTAGTACGCTATCGACCGCAAAAATTGATTTACAAAGCTTGAGTACAGCCATCATTGCGATGGTGATTGTAGTTTTGGCAGTAACTGCATTTTTATATATCCTCCGAATATTTTGGCAGATACCACCTGCACGTTTTGGTGTGCACGTACAAAGTATGGTTCGCTTTAATACCTATATTGGTTTGGCATTAGTGACTTCGCTTTTTAAAAGTGAAGGAATGGCAATACTGGCGATTTTATTGGCGCTTTGCATTCCGCTTGTGAACGTTATTTCGGTGCTTGCTCTAACTTCTAAAGAACACATGGCAATTAAACCTATTTTTATTGCACTCCTTAAAAATCCGTTAATTGCATCGTGTGTGGTCGGGGCAGTAGTCAATGCACTTCAAATCCCGATTTGGGAAGGCTTTAGTCAGTTTATTAAGCTTTTTTCAATGTCGAGTTTGCCACTAGGTTTGTTATGTGTTGGCGCAGCTTTGCAGTTTATGCAAATTAAAAAAGACATTGTGGTATTGGCAGCAGATACTTTTGCACGACTTTTAGCAGTGCCTGCCTTGGCTTACGGGGTCTGCATGTGGTTTGGTTTACCAAGTTTGCAAACACAGATTTTAGTTATTTTCTTTGCGCTACCGACTGCTTCCGCTTCATACATTTTAACCAAAGTTTTGGGTGGTGATAGTCAGCTCATGGCAGCCGTGATTAGCTTTCAAACTCTATGTGCTGCTGTGACATTGCCATTAGTGATTTGGTGGATTTCTTAGGTTATAACTTAGATAAGTCGTATTCTATTTTCTAAAAATGAATAGACTGATTCTGACTTAAAGAATGCTTAGCTACTTTCCTCATCTGATTATTGCTACACTTTTTTCTTTTTCAGGTGGATGAGTATGTCCTTTGATCTCAAAGTTAGCTTGCAGCAAAGGTCTGAACCGTCTGCACAGCAGAAAAAACTGAATCGCCTGATTGATAAAATAGAACAGCAAAAAGTTAGCCTGAGTACATGGCAAAATGCACAAGCTGAAATTCAACAACACATACGGCAAAAATTGATGCCTGTGTATAGCGATTTGCATGAAGTCTTATTTCAGCAGTTATATCAACTCTGGAATATGTTGCATAGCCATGATTTTTCTAAAGCAGACATGCAACAGCTGGATGAAAAAATTGCCCAGCTTGCACAAATGTTGAAGCGCTCCCAAATACTGTCTGCTGAACAGTTGGAGCTGGTGAAGCAGATTGATACCTTTTATGAGCAACATGCAGGGGAATCGGTAAAAAAGAATAAAAAAGTTCAGTCAATAAAATTTGAATATGATGAAAGTGCTGATCAAGGTGTAGAGTTAGAAGAAGACTTTGAAAAGTACGCTGCCGAGCAACAACAAGCGCGAGAACAAGCTAAACAGCAAAGACAACAACAAAAACGCGAACAAGCTGAGCAAATGGCAGCGCAGTCGTTAAAAACAGTTTATTTAAAAATTGCCGCGATGATTCACCCAGACCGTGAGCAAGATGAAACTAAAAAATTAGAAAAAACCGAGCTGTTCCAACAAGCAAGTCAGGCCTATGAAAAGCAGGATTTGTTTTATTTACTCAAACTCCAGTTACAGCTTGAACAGAATAAAGGGCTAGGTGTTAAAGAACTATCTGCCGAACAGTTGAGGTTTTATAAACTGGCTTTAGATGCACAAAGTCAGCAACTTGAAAGCCAAATTACTGAGATTATAGATTCTTTTCAGTTAGCAAGAAATGTAAAAGCAGAGCATGTACATATTAGTGATGTTTATAAAGCTGTAGATGCCGACTGTGCTGAGCTAAAGCAGCAGGTGAAGTGGGAAAAGGAACGCTTAAAGTATATGAAAAAGGTGAGTGGGGTTGAGATGTTATTGGGGCATGGGGTGTTATAACCTCTCCCTTGCGGAACTACAATCGTTCCTCATCTCCTGAAAGGAGAGGGAACTTCATTGCGTATCGAATAACAAGTTAATTCACAAAGGATACTCCTTCTCCCTTAGGGGGAAGGCTGGGGTGAGGGTAATTAAAATGGAAAATAAAGAATGAAACTAAACCCACAATTACTCGTATTTGCCAAAACCATGCGAAGTAATGCTACAGATGCAGAAAACCTGATGTGGCAACTACTTCGTGCTAAGCGGTTTATGAATCTTAAATTTCGTAGGCAGCATGTGATTGCACCATATATTGTGGATTAATTGGTTTGGTCATTGAGTTAGATGGTGGTCAGCATGGTGTTAATGATATAATTTAATATGATGCCGAGCGAAAAAAGTTTTTAGAAGCTTTGGGTTTTAGATTAGTAAGGTATTGGAATCATGATGTACTGAGTCACACGGATGTAGTTTTTGAGGATTGGTGGTTAAGATGTTATGAATCAAAGTAGACCTATTAAATATATTTTTGTAGAGTTGATTCAAAATTCAAAAATGAGTTTTAAAAAACATATTGGACTTAAAATAGCTCTAATCTTATGATCTTAATTCATGAATTAAATTAAATGCATAGCTATAAATATTTAATCCCATTTTTCGGGGTATGAGGGAGTTATGGAGTTTATTAAAGTTCCATTGTCTGTAGTGAAAGATTATAAAAGAGAATCTATTTTATGGGTTTTATTTGTAATCTTAGCTGGGCAGTTTGGAGTGTTTTGTAATTGGTTTATTCAAACATTTTTTACACAAAATACTCTACTTAGTGCTATTAAGTCAGATTTTAGTAGTGGTAATTTTTATATTTTTACCATTAGTTTAATGGCTTCATCATTTTTTATCGTATTAGTTAGTTTCTTGTACGATCAAGAATGAGCCTGTAAATTATTTTGTGTAAGTTCCATTTTTTATAAATGATCTTTTAATCGATCATCGAACTGAATCGTAAA
>NZ_JABELE010000026.1 GCF_013009345.1 Acinetobacter geminorum
GTTACCCATGTGAGAGTAAGTCATCGCCAGCTCATTATTACAAACACCCCCATTCCTATGAATGGGGGTGTTGCTTTATGGGGTAGTTTATTTATACCTACAATGTTTTAAACATTAAAATTGATTCAAATTATAAAGAAATAAAGCTACTCTAAAATTGGTTACTTAATTAGAAATTTAATCTGCAACAGATTTGCGATTTAATAAATATAAGGACTTATTCAATGCCAACTAAAGAACAACTAACTCAAAAGCAAATTGAGTTACTCCTTGAATTATTAAAAAATAGATTTGAAAAGAACACACATCGTCATCAAGAAATGAATTGGTCGGATGTGCAAAATAAACTAATTAAAGATCCTGATAAATTGCGGTCATTGCTGGAAATGGAAAATACAGGAGGAGAGCCTGATGTTATTGCTTATGATCAGCCGGAAGATGAATATTTATTTGTAGATTGCTCTCCTGAGACACCTAAAGGTCGTAGAAGCCTTTGCTATGATCGCGAGGCCCTAGAATCTAGAAAAGATCACCCTCCTAAAAATAGCGCAATAGATGTAGCTAAGGAAATGGGAGTTGAACTTTTAACAGAAGAGCAATATTACCAATTACAAGAAATTGAAGAGTTTGATCTTAAAACATCAAGTTGGCTCAAAACCCCAAATGAGATTCGTAAACTAGATGGAGCACTTTTTGCTGATCGTCGATATGGCCGTGTCTTTATTTATCATAATGGAGCGCAGTCTTATTATGCTGCCCGTGGTTTTCGTTGTTGCTTAAGAGTATAGGCATTGCATTGTATTTGAATAAAAAGAAGAGGCTTTGATGTTTTATGCCAAGAAAATGGAGATTCTTGCAACTTTTGATTGATGTCAAACATGACAAGATATGTTCTGGAATTAAATAAAAACATCAGGACATCTGTAGAAATGCAACCAAACTCAATTTACTATAATGAACAACATATTGCTTTTGCTGATAATGTTCGTCGTTTTGTACAAAAAGAAATGGCTCCTTTCGTTAATGAATGGGATGAGGCTGAAACATTCCCAAGAGAGCTATATAAAAAGGCTGCTGAAATTGGTCTATTAGGTTTAGGTTTTTCTGAGGAATATGGCGGTATTCCAGATGCAGATCCATTTTATTCATTGCTGGCTGGTGTAGAAATGGCAAAAGCTGGTTCGGGTGGAGTACATATTTCACTCATGGTACATACCATTGGTGCTCCACCAATTCAGCATTTTGGTAGTGAAGAATTAAAGGTCAAAGTTTTACCGGGGATTATTTCTGGGGAAAAGATTTCAGCATTAGCGATTACTGAACCAGGAGGAGGGTCAGATGTCGCTGCATTGCAGACCAAGGCTGTCAGGGACGGTGATTACTATATTGTTTCTGGTGAGAAGACCTTTATTACATCGGGGATTCGTGCTGACTACTATACAGTTGCAGTACGTACAGATCCGACAAAAACGGGTGCTGAAGGTATCTCAATGTTGCTAGTTGATGCGCATAGTGAGGGAATTACTAAAACACCTTTAAAGAAAATGGGTTGGTGGGCTTCAGATACGGCGCATTTGCATTTTGATCAAGTACGAGTCCCTGCATCAAATTTACTGGGTAAAGAAAATGCTGGTTTTAAAGTGATTATGAATAACTTTAATATGGAGCGGTTTTTCTTAGGTGTAGTGGCTTATGGCTATGCATTGGTGTGTTATGAAGAAGCTTTGGATTGGGCACAGCAGCGCAAGACCTTTGGTAAGCGATTGATTGATCATCAAGTGGTTCGTCATAAATTGGTAGATATGGCAACGCAATTAACCTCAACACGGGCATTACTTGAAGAAACTGCATGGAAAATGACTCAGCCGAATTTACAGGGGCCTGAGTTGGTGGCACAAATTTCAATGCTTAAAAATGTTGCTACTCGCACTATGCAATTTTGTGCTGATGCAGCTGTGCAAACATTGGGTGGCATGGGCTTTATGCGAGGTACCAAGTCGGAACGTATTTACCGTGAGGTGAAGGTCAATATGATTGGTGGCGGTGCTGAAGAAATTATGAAAGATTTGATTAGTAAGCAGTTAGGTTATTAATTCTTGCAGGGTGGCCATTGAGCCACCTTTTTTTATTTTAATGCCATCTCCCAAACCATTTCGGTCAGTTCATCAATTTTGACCTTTCCTTCAAGTTTATACCAAGTTACGGTCCATGAAATCGCTCCACCAACTAAACGTCGCCAAATAAAGGCATCGTGCTTTATCTTGCCCTTTGTGCGTAACTTTTCAATAACATCTAACCAAATTTGCTCATATTCATTACGCATTTTTAAAAGATAATCTTGTTTTTCTTTTGAAAGGGCAAACCATTCATACACCAACACAGCCATGGCTGCGCCGGTATCTCCTGTAATTGAGATGAGTTCGGCTTTAATAAGGGCACGTAATTGTTGCTCTGGATCTGTAGATTGAGTTGCTGCATCTTCTAAACGGGCTAGGTTATAAATGATGGTTTGCTCCATCACATGGGCAAGGATGTCATCTTTACTTTTGAAGTGATGGAACAAACTCCCCGATTGAATACCAATGAATTGAGCGAGTTCACGGACTGTAGTTTTGTCATAACCTTGTTTATGAAATAGGTACGCAGCACCTTGTAGTAGGCGTCCACGCGGGCTGTCATCAAAACAGGAGATATTGGGAATTTGTTCAATTGAGGTAGCAATCATGCGAAAACGTGAACCTGTAAAAATATGAATCGAAATATTCACCAAATCTCAGCACATTTCTAAGCAATGATTGAGTTTGGAAGTTTTAGTCATTATTACAATAACATTTTGCACTTTACAAACCAAGCGCTTGCTTGGTATGGTTAAGCGTAATTTTTATACAGAATAATGAGAAATGAAATGACAAGTAATCAGCAGGATGATGGGCGTGTCGTAAAAATAGGTTGTGCCTCAGGTTTTTGGGGGGATACCAACACTGCGGCTTTCCAATTGGTGCATTTAACCGATATTAATTATTTAGTCTTTGATTATTTGTCAGAAATCACCATGTCGATTATGGCAAAAGCGATGATGGTCGAGCCAAAGCATGGTTATGCTTTGGATTTTGTCAGTCGGGTGATGGCACCTCTACTTAAAAAAATTGCAGAAAAAAAGATTAAGGTGATTAGTAATGCTGGTGGTGTTAATCCATTGGCTTGCCGCGATGCCTTGCAAAAAATTATTAAAGAGTATGGCTTAGACCTGAAAATTGCTGTGGTTTTAGGTGACGATCTTTTACCAAAACATGAGCAGCTTAAGCAGCAGAATGTTCTGGAAATGTTTAGTGGTGAACCTTTACCAGAACAAGTAGCGAGTAGTAATGCTTATCTTGGGGCAGTGGCTATTCGTGATGCTTTGAATCTAGGCGCAGATATTGTGATTACTGGTCGTGTTGTTGACTCTGCTGTGGTACTTGCTCCTTTACTTAATGAATATCAATGGTCTTTAGATGACTATGACAAATTAGCACAAGGTTCCTTGGCTGGTCATGTGATTGAGTGTGGTGCCCAATGTACAGGCGGCAATTTCACCGATTGGCATTTGGTACAAGGCTTTGACAATATGGGTTTTCCAGTGGTTGAAGTGAGTGAAGATGGTTCATTTGTTGTAACCAAACCACAGGGGACTGGTGGTCTGGTTTCTACCGCTACGGTTGCTGAGCAAATCGTTTATGAAATTGGCAATCCTCAAGCATATTTACTACCCGATGTAATTGCTGATTTCAGCCACGTGCATTTAGAGCAAGTCGGGGAGCACCGAGTTCGTGTGACGGGTGCAAAAGGGCAAGCACCAACTACACAATATAAAGTCAGCGCGACCTATCCTGATGGTTATCGGGTTTTAGTGAGTTTCCTCATTGCAGGACGTGAGGCACCACAAAAAGCACAAGTCATTGCCGATGCGATTTTGACTAAGTGTGAACGTGTTTTAGCAATGCGTTCAGTGCCACCTTTTAGTGAAAAGTCTGTTGAAATTTTAGGTATTGAAAGTACCTACGGCAAACATGCCCAAACATTAAATAGTCGTGAAGTTGTGGTCAAAATAGCTGTAAAACACATGTTTAAAGAAGCATGTATGTTCTTTGCATCTGAAATTGCACAAGCTTCAACAGGTATGGCTCCTGCCTTGGCAGGAATTGTTGGAGGCCGACCCAAAGCATCTCCAGTGATTAAATTATTTTCATTTTTAATCGATAAAGATCAGGTAAATGTTGAAATCGATTTTGAGGGCAATCGCTATCCAGTTGAGATTCCTCGGGGTACTTCTACAGAGCAATTCCCTAATTTGGGGGCAGGTGAAAGTGTAGTTTATCAAGGGAATGAAATTGAAGTTCCTTTGATTGAAATTGCACATGCCCGCAGTGGTGATAAAGGTAATCATAGCAATATCGGTGTGATTGCGCGTAAAGCAGAATACTTACCATGGATTCGTGCGGCACTGACTGAACAGGCGGTTGCTAGCTATATGCAGCATGTTTTGGATGCAGAGAAAGGGCGAGTAATTCGTTATGAGTTACCGGGTTTAAATGCACTGAATTTTATGTTGGAAAATGCCTTGGGTGGCGGTGGTGTTGCAAGCCTACGCATAGATCCGCAAGGGAAGGCCTTTGCACAACAATTATTGGATATGCCTGTAAAAGTTCCGGCACATCTTTTAGAAAAATAAAATGAATGGATGAAACAAAGATGAGTTATCAATCAATTTTTAGACCAGATGCTTTTGCTAATAAAGTCGTGACTGTGACGGGTGGTGGCTCAGGGATAGGCCGCTGTACTGCACATGAGCTTGCCGCTTTGGGGGCACAAGTAGTGATTACAGGACGCAAAATTGAGAAATTAGAGAAAGTAAGCCAAGAAATTATAGAAGATGGTGGCTTGGTTCATTTCATTGTTTGTGATAACCGTGAAGAAGAGCAAGTCAAAAATATGATTGCCGAGGTGATTGAAAAATTCGGTAGATTGGATGGTTTGGTGAACAATGCGGGCGGTCAGTTTCCATCTGCCTTGGAAAGTATTTCTGCCAATGGTTTTGATGCCGTTATACGTAATAACTTGCATTCAACTTTTTACCTGATGCGCGAAGCTTATAACCAATGGATGGCAAAACATGGCGGCAGTATTGTCAATATGACTGCCGATATGTGGGGTGGTATGCCGGGAATGGGGCACTCGGGTGCAGCACGTTCAGGGGTGGATAACCTTACTAAAACAGCATCGGTTGAATGGGGTAAATCGGGCGTTCGAGTAAATGCTGTTGCACCGGGGTGGATTGTGTCATCAGGGATGGATAATTATAGCGGTGATTTTGCCAAAGTGATTATTCCAAGTCTTGCTGGTAATGTACCATTAAAACGTATGGGAACAGAGTCTGAAGTTTCATCGGCAATTTGTTATTTACTCTCTGATGCCGCAGCTTTTGTGTCCGGTGTAACTTTGCGTATTGATGGTGCTGCATCGCAAGGGACACGCATGTATCCACTAGCCGAAGCGACAAATAGTCAGTCTTATAATGGTTTCCATCGCGCGTTTATTCCTGAAATTTTTAAAAAAGATAAAACTGAAAAAGTCGAGCACAACAATAATTCAGGTTTGGAGTGAGGAATAAAAATGACCATTCTTCAATCCGAAATTACTGTTGGTAGTGAACAGTATCAAAAGAATAAAGAGGCACTGCTTGCTCAGCTGAGTGAAGTCCGTGCAATTCAACAAAAAAGCATTGATAAGTCTTATGCTGCCAAAGCGAAGTTTGACAAGAAAGGCAAGATTTTGCCGCATGAGCGTCTACGGTTATTACTCGATGCAGATTCTCCTTTTATCGAACTATGCGGTTTGGTTGGCTACAACATGCATGATGATAAAGATGGTTCGGAAGCTGGTGGTGGCGTAATTGCCGGCATTGGTTTTGTCAGTGGTGTGCGCTGTTTGGTCTCAGCAAGTAATAGTGCAATTAAAGGTGGAACCATGTCGCCCATGGGTGTACAGAAAACACTGCGTTTGCAAAAAATTGCTTTGGAACAAAAACTCCCGCTGATTACGCTGACCGAAAGTGGCGGTGCCAACTTAAATTATGCAGCTGAAGTATTTACATATGGCGGTATGACCTTTGCCAATCAAGCACGTTTGTCTGCGGCAGGTATTCCACAACTTGCAGTGGTACATGGGAATGCAACGGCAGGAGGGGCTTATCAACCAGGTCTTTCGGATTATGTCATTGCTGTACGCAAACAAACCGAAATGCTTCTTGCAGGCCCCCCGTTACTTCTGGCTGCCACGGGTGAAGTGGCTACAGCGGAGGAATTGGGTGGTGCAGAAATGCATGCGCAGGTCGCTGGAACAGCAGAATATTTGGCTGAAAATGATGCTGATGGTATTCGGCTTGCACGTGAAATTTTTGAACATCTGAACTGGAAAGAACAAATCAAACCAGTTGAAACGACATATAAAGAACCTCGTTACGATGTCGATGAACTGTTGGGTGTGATTCCAAACGACCCGAAACAACCACTGAATATGAAAGAAGTGGTTGCGCGCATTATTGATGATTCAGATTTTCTAGAATTTAAACAGGAATATGATGATTTAACGGTATGTGGTTGGGCAAAAATTGGTGGTTTGCATATTGGTATTATTACCAATAATGGTCCGATTACGCCTCAAGGAGCAGCGAAAGCAGCTCAGTTTATTCACTTATGTGAGCAGACTAAACGTCCATTATTGTTCTTGCATAACACCACAGGTTTTATGGTGGGAACCGATGCCGAACAAAATGGCATTATCAAGCATGGCTCGAAACTGATTCAAGCTGTTGCGAATTGTACCGTACCTAAAATTTCTATTGTTGTGGCAGGCTCATATGGTGCAGGTAACTACGCGATGTGTGGTCGGAGCTTATCGCCAGATTTTATCTTTGCTTGGCCAAATTCGCATGTTGCTGTCATGGGATCTGCACAGGCTGGAAAGGTGCTACGCATTGTGGCAGAGGGAAAACAAAAAGCTTCTGGTCAGGAGCCGAATCCGCAAATGCTCGATTTTCTTGAGCAAAGCACTGCGATGAAATTGGAGCAGCAATCTACCGCGCTTTTTAATACGGCCATGTTACATGATGATGGCATTATCGATCCGCGAGATACCCGAAAATTATTAATTTTCCTTTTACAGACCATTTATGAAGCACAGCAACGAGAGCTAAATCCAACTCGTTTTGGTGTGTCCCGTTTTTAATCAACCTTTACCGCAATTAAAAAAATTAATAGGAATAACACAATGAAATTTACTGCTGAACATGAAGCATTACGTCGCACAGCACATCAATTTGTTCAAAATGAGCTGAATCCACATATTCTGGAATGGGAAGAAGCAGGGCAATTCCCAATTCATAATGTATTTAAAAAGATGGGCGATCTCGGCTTATTAGGGATTTGTAAGCCTGAAGAAAATGGCGGTTTGGCTCTAGACTATTCTTATAACCTTGTGGTTGCCGAAGAAATTGGTCGTGCAGCGTGTGGTGGTGTGCCTTTAGCTATTGGTGTACAAACGGATATGGCAACACCTGCTTTGGCGCGTTTTGGCAGCAAAGAGTTGCGTGATGAATTTTTAACACCGGCAATTGCTGGAGAATATGTTGCCTCAATTGCAGTATCGGAAGTGCATGCTGGTTCGGATGTCGCAGCCATTAAAACGACTGCTAAAAAAGATGGCGATGACTATGTTATTAACGGCAGCAAAATGTGGATTACCAACTCACTGCAGGCTGATTTCTTTTGTCTTTTAGCCAACACATCTGACGATAAACCACACGTCAACAAGTCGATGATTATTGTACCGGCAAAAACTAAAGGGATTAGTTTTTCAGAACCGCTGAATAAATTAGGGATGCGTTCAACAACGACTGCTCAAGTTTATTTGGATAATGTCCGTGTACCGCAGCGCAACTTGGTGGGTGTCGAAGGTATGGGCTTTATGATGCAGATGATGCAATTTCAGGAAGAGCGCCTATGGGCTTGTGCTAATGCTATTGGTGGCTTAGAAACTTTGATCCAGAAGACTATTGCCTATACCAAAGAACGTACGACGTTTGGTCAGCCACTCATCAATAACCAATATATTCATTTCCGTTTTGCTGAACTTATGACCGAAGTGGAAGCGCTTAAATCATTAACCTACCAAGCGTGTGAACAGCACATTGCGGGTGAAGATGTAACCAAGCTGGCTTCTATGGCAAAACTCAAAGCAGGACGTTTAACCCGTGAAGTTGCTGATAGCTGTTTGCAATATTGGGGCGGCAATGGCTTTATGTGGGATAATCCTGCATCACAGTTGTACCGTGATGGTCGCTTAGGGTCTATTGGTGGTGGGGCAGATGAGATTATGTTGGGGATTATCTGCAAACTTATGGATATCTTGCCAAAAAAACAAAAATAAGGAATCAGCCATGACACTTTCGACTTCTCTACAAGCTATAGATATTGATGACAGCATTCAATTGGAACAAGACGGCAGTATTTTATATCTCTGGTTAAATCGACCGGAGAGCCGCAATGCCATGAACTTGAATATGGTGAATGCCATTCAACAAGTTTTTACTGCCATTCGTGATGACCTTTCAATTCGTGCAGTGATTATCCGTGGTGAAGGCGGGTCTTTTTGTGCAGGTGGTGACATTAAAGACATGGCGGCTTTGCGTGTTGAAGCAGCCAATGTTGGTAGCTTACAACCTTATGTGGATTTTAACCGTCGTTTTGGCGCCATGCTTGAGCAAGTCGAAGCTGCACCGCAGACTGTTGTGGTGATTTTAGAGGGTGCGGTGTTAGGTGGTGGTTTTGGTCTGGCTTGTGTTTCAGATGTTGCCATTAGCCGTGACAATACTCAGTTTGGTTTACCTGAAACGGGTCTAGGTGTAATTCCTGCGCAAATTGCCCCTTTTGTGGTGAAACGTATTGGCCTGACTCAGGCACGCCGACTTGCTTTACTCGGCATGCGTTTTGAAGGACATACTGCACTGAGTGTTGGTGTGGTTCATCAAATTGCACATAATGAAATCGAACTTGAACAAGCTTTACAGGAAACCATTCAGCACATTAAACGAGCAGCACCAGAGGCTTCGCGTGTGACTAAAGCATTGTTACATCGAACGCTCAATGAAAATTTAAATGAATTGCTTAATGATGCTGCACAGCAGTTCGCTCAAGCGGTTGGTGGTGCTGAAGGACAAGAGGGAACGATGGCTTTTATCCAGAAACGATTGCCAAATTGGGCAGATGAGTCATAAGCGATAAGGATAAAAATAATGAAATTTTCAAAAGTACTGGTTGCCAATCGTGGTGAAATTGCAGTTCGAGTTATGCAGACAGCCAAAGCCATGGGCTATCAGACTGTCGCAGTTTATTCCGATGCTGACCGTTATGCTCGCCATGTGCAAGAGGCGGATGAAGCTGTCTATATCGGTGCTTCAAAAGTATCGGAGTCTTATCTCTCTATCGCTAAAATTATAGAAGCCTGCAAAAAAACTGGGGCTAATGCAGTTCACCCCGGTTATGGCTTTTTGTCGGAAAATACTGAATTTGCTCAGGCGTGTATCGACAATCAGATTACCTTTATTGGGCCAACCGCTTCAGCAATTGAGTTAATGGGCAGTAAACGCCTCTCCAAAATTGCCATGATCAAAGCTGGTGTTCCTTGTGTGCCAGGTTATGAGGATGACCGACAAGATCTTGAATATTTGGCTACTCAAGCAGAGCAAATCGGTTTTCCTTTGATGGTTAAAGCTTCTGCGGGTGGCGGCGGTCGTGGCATGCGTTTGGTACAGCAATCCTCTGAGTTGGTGGAAGCTTTACAAACTGCGCGTTCAGAAGCTGAAAATGCCTTTGGCTCAGGCGAGCTTATTTTAGAAAAAGCAGTCATTGCTCCACGCCATGTCGAAATACAGGTTTTTGGCGATACACATGGCAATTATGTGTATTTGTTTGAGCGTGATTGTTCAATCCAGCGCCGTCACCAAAAGGTTGTTGAAGAAGCACCGTGTCCAGTGATGACGCCTGAACTACGTCAGCAAATGGGCGAGGCTGCAGTGGCAGCAGCGAAAGCATGTGCTTATGTAGGTGCGGGGACGGTTGAGTTTTTGCTTGATGCATCGGGTGCATTTTATTTCTTAGAAATGAATACCCGTTTGCAGGTAGAGCATCCAGTCACTGAACTTATTACAGGATTGAATTTGGTTGAATGGCAGTTACGTGTCGCGAATGGTGAGCAATTACCACTGCAACAACATGAATTGACATTAAACGGACATGCGATAGAAGTGCGTTTGTATGCAGAAGACCCGCGTCAGGATTTTTTGCCTCAAACTGGTCAAGTCTTACGCTGGAAGCCTGCAACTTTGCCAAATGTGCGAATAGATCATGGCATGTTAACAACTGATGAAGTCAGTCCATTTTATGATCCGATGGTGGCAAAAGTGATTGCATACGGTAAAACCCGTGAGGATGCAATTCGCTTATTGGCGCGTGCAGTTGATGACTGTGTTTTGCTGGGTGTAAATAGCAATAAACAGTTCTTGGTCAATTTACTGCGTCATCCAGTTGTTGTGGCAGGTGATACCAATACCGCATTTATTCAGCAGCATTTTCAAGATGATAGTAGTCTACATAAGCAGGTTTTATCTTTAGAAAGCTTAGCCATTGCTGCAGCATTATTTAGCCAAAGCAAAGGAACTGCGGCATGGCAAACGGGTCTTGGCGTGCCGTTACCGTTGAAGTTGAAATGTGATGATCAGAGTATCCAATTACAACTTTCATCTGTAAATAACATGTTTACGGTACAGCTCTGTGATCAAGTAGTTTGTATTGATGTGCTTGAGAAAACGCCAGAGCAACTAGTTTACTTAATTGATGGTGTACGTCGCCGTGTTCAATATGTATTGGATGATGATCAGCTTTATCTAGATCAGAATAATGGCAATGTTTTGATACGCAATATGACTTACGCTGCACCAGAAGCTACCGATGTAGCGGGAGATGGCAAAATTCGAGCACCGATGGATGGGGCTGTAGTGAATATCCTAGTCAATGAAGGCGATCAAGTAGTAAAGGGCCAAACATTATTGATTCTTGAAGCCATGAAAATTCAGCAACAGATTAAATCTGATGTGGATGGTGTAGTGGAAGAGGTTTTAGGACAGCAAGGCCAGCAAGTAAAAAAACGGCAGATGTTATTTACTATTCAAATCTAGTAAAAAAATACCGCTCTATATGAGCGGTATTTTACTTTAAATGAGGAGTCCTGATTTATTCTCCATCTGCCTCTGCAATCAACTGACTTGCTTTTTTTAGACTATATAATAGTTGTCCTAAAAGAACCTCTTTATTGCTTAGCGTCACCATAACCATCGGGTGATGAACGGCAGGAATAGCGGTCAGAATAGCTTTGCCATTATCTGCATCTAAAGTAATGTTGTTACAACCAGTGAGTTGAATCTCTTTTAAAAATGCAGTGACCATTGCCAAAATTGAGCTACTCACTGCTGCTAATTTTGTAGTGTTACGGTAGTTTTTATGACTTACGGTCGCTAATTCAAAACCATCGGAAGAACAAATCATCACAAAGTCTACACCTCGTGTATTCATCAAAATATTATGAGCTTCATTTTTTGCAAGTTGTAGTAACTGTGTTGGAGCGGTTCGCTTTTGAGTTGGGATACTAAGCATGATCATTCCCTTTAGATGTTAAGCCTACCTTGACTTCAAGTGATGCAATTAATGATTCAACCATCATTAAAATTTGTTCTTTCTCACGTGCATCAATAAAAAACAACGGATACGGTAATCCTTTTGCTTTTATCCAATTACGATATTGTTGAAGTGATGATTCTTTATTTTCGTCAGCATGAGTAATACCAATCGCAATATTATCATTGTAATTTTGAAAGGTTTCTAAGTAGCTTTCTAGCTCAGCAATTGGGTTCGAACTATTATGATCTAATAATAAAATAACACCGATTGCACCTTCACAAATGACCGACCATATAAAATCAAAACGGCTTTGTCCTGGGGTTCCATAGAGTCCGATTTTGATTCCATCATCTAATGTAATTTCACCATAATCAATGCCTACAGTGGTCTGGGTTTTCTGGTGACTTTGTACATCTGTATTGAATGCTTCTGTTTCCAGAATTGGAATTTCAGATAGCGATTTAATCGCTTCTGTTTTTCCTGCCCCCATACTACCTGCAAAGACAATTTTATATTGCTGTATAATCATAATTTCCCTTAAAGACCAAAACGCCGTCTAATTTTCCCTATAAAACTTTTAAAAAAATGATTGTCCGTATTTGAATTTTCTAAATAAGAATTAGGCGTGTAAGCACATTTATTTGCAGAAATAAATTTTCCATTATTTGCCATTAAGCAAGCTGTAACAAAGTGCAAGACGTCATTGATTGATAAGTTAAGCTGTTTAGCCACATCAGTAATTTTTGCTCCCTGTATAAAACAAGCAGAGAGTTGTAGACTCACTTTTCTATATTCTTTTTGATAGGGCTGTGGCCAATAGTCAATTTTAAAATAACTATCCTTCGAGGCTAGATTCTCAAAATTTTTTGAATTCCAAATCAGATTCCATAACCAGTCTTGTACATAATAATCTTTTTTACGAGAAACCTTAGTAAAATCCGATGTTTTTGCAAAAGCAAAGTTAAAGCTCATATTAGTTTGTGTTTTTTGACGAGAGGGCTCCAACCAAGCAATTTGAGTTCTATTATCAATAATCGCTAAAGTGCCTTTATCATCAAAGATGTGTAGCCTAGGATTTTCTGAACTGTGCAAATTCCTTATAAATTTATTATCAATGAATGGAGACTCATTTGATAAATCAGAAACTACAGCAAATTTTGTCTGATCTAAAGAGGACAATAAATTGTCCTCTAGCCATTCTAATAGAGGTTCTGTTTTTTCTACCGGTAGATGTAAGGTGTGTTCATAAATAGAATTTCTATTTTCTGAAGCTGCTTTCGTAACTTTTAAATAAAGAAATTTTTTCTTGTGAAGAATATTTTGAATATTATCTGCATCAAAAAAGTTTTCGTTAATGATTAATAAATCAATATGATTACTGGAAATATTAACCCAGTTAATACCATATTGATTTGATATTAGATTGCGGATTAATATTTTTAATTCATCTGAAACTTTTAAGCTTAAACCTGAAACTGCAATATTTATGCAATGACTATCCATAGTATCATTTTAAATTTTTATAAATTGATATAATGATTTTTTATGCTCTTTATAATGAATATAAAGAGCATAAACTAAATCACTTAACTGAAATCGAGCTCTTTTTCAAATGACTTCAACTCATGACGAGCCATAGCCAAATTTGATTTGCTACGGTCGAGAACTAAGTAAAGGAACAAATTATTATTACTTTCTAAAGGTCGAATTAAATGGTAAGCCTTACCTAGGGTAATTAAAATATCCTCAATATTATCATTTAACTTCAATGCATTAGCTACATTTCGTTTTGCGCGAATGACTTCTGTATTACCAGCAGCAGCCAATTCTAAATCAATTTCCCCACCACCTTGTGTTGCAAGTGATAATCCACTTTCCGAATCAACAAGTGCAGAAGCAATAAAACCATCAATTGTCGTTAAGCTATCTAAAGAAAGTTTAGCCATTTTTTATCTCTCAGGATTCTAAAATTATATTTACTACTTTTCCTAAAAGTAGCTGAAATTCATTATATTTTTGCTCGACTTGAAGTCAATAAATTAAATAAAAGTAAAATTGTTGTTTTGGGAAATAAGTGACACAAAATGTCAGACCATGGAAAATATTATAAGATTATTTTTACATTTTAATTTTAATATTGTGCTGAGTTTTACATTATATATTTTTAAATCTGGGTAAAACAATTGTAATAGAATATTAATAAAATACTTGTAGATAAAATGTTATAATTTAAATCATAAAGAAGGGGAAATAATGAATTCCCCTTTATAGCAATAAGTGAACTAAACGAGCTGAGTATAAATACAATATAAGTAACCCAAAATTGCTAAAGCAACGACAGGGGCAATAATCTTTGACCAGGTAGGTACCGAAATCTCAGTAGTTTGTTCTTCAATATGCAAGTCTTCGTGATGAGGTTGGGCTTGATGAACCATTTGATTGAACTCCTTCATTGTTGTATCCAATGATAGCTCTTCTTGTTCCACAGGTTTAGAACCAATTAATTCATTTAGGTGGTTTGTTAACCAAACCCAATCTTCAGCTTGACCAGATAAGTGTTCGATCTGACCTAAAATTAATTCTTTTAAGCCGTTATGCCCAAAACCACCTGTTTCATCGAGCTGATTAAGTTCTGCTAATTGCAAAGTTAAAATTTCAGAAATACTCTGTTCTAGTTCTGAATTTTTTAAAGTCGACTGATTATGTTTAGAAGTTGTTAAATGACGAGCAACTTCTTGAATATAGAGTGGGTCTGAGGTTTTGATTTCTTGATAAATCTTATTGTCATTCTGACGCCATAAACTAATTAGTTTTCCAAGCGTAAGAATATTCACCTCATCAATCAGTTTATTTTTTTCATTAACTGGATATTGATTTAAAAGCTGAGGCTTTTGAATTTTTATCTGCTCAGCAAAGTATTGGACTAAATCAAATGCCATGCTTTCTTCCTCTAATATTTAATCTAAAATTCTTAACGATGGTTTTTTCTTGGTTGATGTTGTTTCAGTTGTTTCTTGTACTTCTGACTCTACTGTATTTTCTACAGGTGTTACATTGGCATATTCTTCAGGATCAAAGAATAAACCTTGCCCATTCTCACGTGCGTAAATCCCCAAAACTGCTTGAATAGGGACATAAATATCTTTTGATGCTCCTCCAAAACGAGCTGAAAAGGTAATAGCTTCATTGGTGATAAGCAATTGATGAACTGCATGGGGCACAATATTTAGAACAATTTGCCCATCTTTAACAAATTGTTGCGGAACGTCGGTATGCGGTTGTGTCGCATCAACTAATAGATAAGGAGTAAGCTGGTTATCACAAATCCATTCATAGATTGCACGAGCAAGATAAGGACGTGTAGGGGTTAAATCAATAGTTTGCTCAGACATATCACGCTATTCCATATTTAATAGTTCATTGTAACGGTTTTTCTCTTGAGGCGTCATCGATTTAGCAAAAGAAGGCCGTTCAAAGATACGTTTACAGTACAAAAATATAGGTCGACAGTGCTGTTTGGGTAAATCAATTCCCATACTATTTAATCTTAAAAAGATCGGGGCAAGCATGCAGTCTAAGATTGTAAAATTCTCAGACATGAAATACGGAAAATGCTGAAATAGGGGAGTAAGTGAAATCAATGTTTCACGTAGTTCTTTTTGAGCTTTTTGCTTTTGTTCGAGATTTAGAGAGTCCGCATGTTTTAACATGTGATCTGCTAATTTGAACCAGTCATTTTCAAGTCTCCAAATATACTGCCGCTGTTCTGCACGCATCATAGGAGCATCGGCATAAAGCTTACTTTGGCGATAACGATCATCTAAATATTCAGCGATGATAGGTGCTGAAAATAATTTAAGATTTTGTTCGACCAACATCGGTAATTGGTTGTAAGGATTTAAGCTGGCTAAATCTTCGTCTTCATGGTCAGTTATGATCAATTGATATTTGATTTGTTTTTCTGCTAATAAGAAACGAATCCAGTGAGAACGGAAATCATCAGCATGACTGTAAAGGGTAATCCCCTGAATAGAGGTGTTTTCGACCGACATATCACAAGACGACGTGGTTGAGTGAATCGATTAGGATACTAAAAATACTCTAGGAAATCACGGTTCTAAAGAGATAGTTTGTTTATATTTATAAGTTTGCATTTTATGGCTCTATTTTCATAATAAAAAAGCCTTGGGAAAATCCAAGGCTTTTTGTCCAACTCGATAAACGAATTAACGTTTAGAGAATTGAGGACGCTTACGAGCTTTACGTAAACCAAGTTTCTTACGTTCAACTTCACGAGCATCACGAGTAACGAAACCAGCTTGACGTAGAACAGGTTTTAAAGTTTCGTCAGCAGCGATAAGCGCACGAGTAATACCGTGACGGATCGCGCCAGCTTGACCACCGATACCACCACCTTTAACAGTGATGTAAAGGTCAAACTTTTCAGTAACTTCTAAAAGTTCTAAAGGTTGACGAACAACCATACGAGCAGTTTCACGACCGAAATATTGCTCTAAAGTACGGTTGTTAATAACGAGTTTACCTGTACCAGCTGACAAGAAAACACGTGCAGTTGCGGTCTTACGGCGACCTGTACCATAATTAGTAGCCATGTGCTGTATCCCTTAGATGTCCAAAACTTGTGGCTGTTGAGCAGCATGCGGATGCTCAGTACCAGCGTACACTTTCATTTTTTTGATCATTGCATAACCAAGAGGACCTTTTGGTAACATGCCTTTAACCGCTTTTTCAAGAACAGCTTCAGGTTTGTGAGCGATTAACTTCTCGAAGTTAGTCTCACGGATACCACCAGGGAAACCAGTATGGCGATAATATTTCTTATCAAGTGATTTTTTACCAGTCACTTGAACTTGTTCAGCATTAATCACAACGATGTAATCGCCAGTGTCAACGTGAGGAGTATAAGAAGTTTTGTGCTTACCGCGTAAACGACGAGCGATTTCAGTCGCAAGGCGACCTAAAGTTTTGCCAGAAGCATCAACAACATACCAGTCATGTTGAACTTCAGCTGGCTTAGCGCTGAGAGTTTTCATTAAACCACTACCTATTATAGTTGGTTTGGACTATGGAATCTGTCCAAACAAAAGGAGCGAGCATTCTAAACGAGTTTGTCCAAACTCACAAGAAAAATCCAGTTTAAGCCCTATAATTTAATCCATAAACTGATGAATGTCAGATATGTTAAAATTAAACAAATTCTTGTTATGTGTCTGGAGTGATTGTGCTGCCATTATATGTCACTTCCGGTGAGCCGGCTGGTATTGGTCCAGATATCTGTTTGAGCTTGGCTAAGCGGGTTGATGAACGCCCTGTTGTTATCTTGGGTGACCGAGACTTATTAGAGCAACGTGCCCAAAAACTTGGGATCGATATTCAATTTATAGAATATACAGGACAGCCTGAGTCATCATCTCTGAATGAACTCTATGTAGAGCATGTGCCTTTAAAAGCAGCTGTCATTGATGGTCAATTAAACCCGGCTAATGCAGCTTATGTATTAGAGCAACTGCGTCGCTCAGCTGATTATGCAATGTCTGGTAAAAGTGTTGGGATAGCCACGGCACCCGTGCAAAAATCGGTTATTAATGATGCTGGTATTTTGTTTAGTGGTCACACTGAATACTATCAAGAGTTTGCAGGCGTAGAGCGTGTCGTCATGATGCTTGCAACCAAAACTTTACGTGTTGCGTTAGCAACTACACATTTACCCTTAAGAGATGTAGCAGATGCGATTACCAAAGAGCGTTTGCATCAGGTTATTGATATTTTACTACACGACTTAAAAACTAAATTTAAGATTACAGACCCACGTTTACTCGTGTGTGGCTTAAATCCTCATGCAGGTGAAGATGGTTATTTAGGGCGTGAAGAGATTGAAACCATTAATCCGGTACTCGAAAGTTATCGGGCGCAAGGGTTTAAAATGAGTTTAAGCTTGCCGGCAGATACCTTGTTTACTCCAGAACATCTTAAAAATGCAGACGCTGTACTTGCCATGTACCATGATCAAGGTTTACCTGTGTTAAAATCACAAGGGTTTGGTGAAGCCATCAATATTACATTGGGTTTGCCTTTCATTCGAACTTCGGTTGACCATGGCACTGCCTTGTCTTTGGCTGGGACTGGTTTGGCAAAAAGCTCAAGTTTAAATGTCGCTGTTGATTTAGCTTTATCTTTAGCAGCGAGCTAAATTTTTCATGTTGGAAATGTTATATGTATCAAATTAATGCCCTAAACCCGAAAGATGAAGGGCATAAAGCTCGTAAACGTTTTGGTCAAAACTTCTTACATGATCAACGAGTCATTGCCAAAATTGTGCGCTCTGTAAGTCCGCGTACTGGTGACAATATTGTCGAGATTGGACCTGGTTTAGCTGCCTTAACCTCTCCTTTAATTGGGGAGTGTGATGCATTAACCGTAGTGGAGCTAGATCGTGACTTAGCTGCTGGGCTACCAGAACGTGTTCCACATCCTGAACGTTTGACGATTATAGAAGCTGACGCATTAAAATATGACTTTAGCGAACTGGTAAAAGATGGCCGACCATTACGTGTAGTCGGTAACTTACCTTATAACATTTCAACTCCATTACTTTTTCATCTCTTGGAATTTGGCAGTAAAGTTAAAGATATGCACTTTATGCTGCAAAAAGAGGTGGTTGAACGTATTACTGCTGAACCGAATACGAAAGAATATGGACGCTTGTCGGTAATGATTCAGTATTACTGTCAACCAACATTTTTATTTGAAGTGCCGGCTGGTGCATTTAACCCACCACCTAAAGTAACGAGTGCTGTTTTCCGGCTTGTTCCGTATGATCAAAAGCCAATTACAGCAAAAGATGAAAAAGCTTTAGCTCGACTGGTCGCCCATGTATTTACTCAGCGCCGCAAAACTTTAAGAAACAGTCTTAAAGGTATGATTGCAGAAGATGGCTTTGAAAAAGCGGGTGTTGATCCGATGGCTCGTCCAGAGACCTTAACACTTGCCCAATTTGTTGCTTTGGCCGATCAAATGGTGGCGTAAATGACTAAGCGTTATAACTATGTTATTGGCGATGTGCAGGGTTGTTTTGAAGCTTTAAAAGCCTTACTTAAAGAAATACGTTTTGATCCAGATCAAGACTTTTTATGGTTTGCTGGTGATTTAGTCGCACGTGGTGAAAACTCGGTAGGGGCATTGCGTTTTATTAAAAAGCTTGCTGATCGTGGCGCTGCTGCAACTGTACTTGGAAATCATGACCTGACTTTAATTGCGGGTGCACGCGGTTTAAAAGAGATTAAAGAAAAAGATCATACTCAAGACGTTATTGATGCGATTGATGGTGATGAGTTAATCGACTGGTTACGTAAACAGCCATTATGTTTATTGCCAAACGAGCATACGATCCTTACTCATGCTGGCATACCTTGTATTTGGGATGCGCAAAAAACTGTAACGTTGGCAAAAGAGGTTGAGGCTGTACTCGCAAACGAAGATTTATCTGTATTGGATGCTTTTTTAGCAGATATGTATGGTTCAAAACCAGATTTGTGGGAAGATGACCTAACTGGTTCTGCGCGTTTACGTTGTATTACCAATTATTTGACTCGCATGCGTTTAACCAATGCCAAAGGGGCTTTAGAGTTTAGTTTTAAAGATGCTCTGGATGCACCAATGCCGGAAGGTTATTTACCTTGGTTTGAATTTCCGAGCAAAGCGGCACAAACTCATCAAATTATTTTTGGTCATTGGGCTGCGCTCGAGGGCAGAACTATTGATGAGCAGATCCAGAATATCGATGGTGGCTGTGTTTGGGGCAGAAAATTAATAGCTTATCGAATTGAAGACAAAGAAATTTTTTCTGTTGAAAACCCTGTGCAAATATAAGCAAAGCAATGCTTTGCTATGAACGTAAGATGAAGCTAGTAGCTAATTTAAAAATAAAAAAGCCGCAGAAGCGGCTTTTTTATTGGGAACTATTATTCTACGCGAATCCAAATTTGATTACGTCCCAAAGCTGAAACTCCAAGATAACCACGCATATGTAAGCGTTTGCCAGTTGCACTGAGCTTTGCTTTAAGTCCGTAAAGTTTGCCAGTATTTGGATCTAAAATTTTACCACCAGTATAATTAAGTCCATCTGTTTGTTTTAAACCTGTTGCGATATCCAGACCTAAAATCGGTTTATTGGTATAGGGCGCAGGGCAGTTATTACAAATCTCTTTAGGCGTATAACCTGGGCGTGGTGTAACTTTGACAATTTTTCCGGCATATGTCCCATTAGCTTCTTTTCGTATTTCTACCTGTGCTTTGGGTGCACCAGTTTTATCATCAATTGTTTGCCAAAGACCTGTTATATCTGCTGCAAATGTAGCAGTATTGATCCCCAATAAGAGCAGAGCTCCAAGAAAAATTTTCCCCATAATTAAAAATCCTTTTAACATTGAAAGGTCATCTTATTGGGAATTGATAGACCATTCAACGTTTATTTAATCTACTTTTTTTAATTATGGTGTTCCAAAAGACAGCATTAATGTTGGTAACCAAATTGCAGTAAATACACCGTTCAATGCCATACCAAATGCAGCGTAACGACCTGCAACAGGTCCACGTTGCCAAGCTTGAGCTGTTCCGATGGCATGTGCAGCTAAACCTAACGCTAAACCTGATGCTCGTTCATCATGAATATGTTTAAGTAAGAATGGTGAAAATGCTGCGCCAATTACCCCAGACAAAATGACAATAAGGGTCACAAGTGTTTCAGGAGCATGTAATAAAGTTGCGATGTTCAGAGCAATTGGAGTAGTTACTGCACGGGTAGCAAATGCAAGAATGGTGGGTTCAGACATATGTAACAAATAAGCCAGCCCCATAGGTAGGGCAACGGCGCTAATACTTGCAAAAAGTAAAATACCAATGACCGATTTAATTGGAAGATCATCGTAACGCATTGCAGCTAAAGGAATGGCTAAGGCCACAGTGACATAACCTAATAGATGACCAAATAAGTCATTCACATAAAGACGATATTGCTCATATGGCACATGTAGAACTGCAAGTAAGCCAATTACAATAAACATGCCGAAAACTAAAAGTGGAACTTGCGGGAAACGTCGGTTTAAAGGCTTTGCACACAGATAACCAATGAGTGTGATCAAAAATCCGTAGAAAATCGTAAACATTTTATTCTCCTTATAACCAACGTTTTGCCATTTTTGCATAGACCCACAAAGGTATAAGGGTGCTGAACACTAAAACAAAAAGAAATAACGGAATTTCCTTACCCATATGTACAAGCATAATTAATGATCCTGCACAAATGGGCAAAAAAGCGAATCCACTTTCTTTCATGATTTTATTATTGGTATCCACTATTCGAAGTGGAATTTTTTTAAACTTTCTCCATATCAGTAAAATAATAAGTAAGCTGATTAGACCGACCAGATTACCTAATTCTGGATGACCAAAAGCACGCATAACGACGACAGAGCCTTCACGAAAACCAATAATGAGTAGTAATGTGATTACCCATGCTGTCCAGTCTATACTTTTGATCTTATCCATATTTTTTATCTCTAAAAGTTTACTTATCAAGTTTTAACTGATCTTGCCCTTGATTTCAAACTCTTCCAAGGGACGTTTAAATTGACTTGCGTGTTCTCCCAATATTTCATCTAAGGGTAATTTTGCTTGGCGAATCAGCTTTTCTAACTTATGTGGTGCAATCTTCACATCAATATGTAATAAGCCTGCATCATCATAATGTTCAGACTCAATCACATTTAAGGCATAAAGTTGAGTACGTAATTTGCCATAAGCAGGCTTAAGCACGAGTGAAAACTTTTGAATTTGGCCCATTAAGCATTCTTGTACTGCTTTTTGGAGTAAATCTAGACCTTGACCAGAATGAGCTGAAACATACACTCGATCTGGGACGTGTGGCTCAGCATAAATGATTTTGGCTTCTTCACCGCTCAGGTCAATTTTGTTGTACACCCGAAGTACAGGAGCATCAGCACCAATGTCTTTTAATACACTTTCAACTGCTTCAATTTGATCAAGCATGTCATGGCTATTACTATCAATAACATGCAGTAGAAGGGTCGCTTCTAGTGTTTCTTCAAGTGTTGCTTTAAATGATTCAACCAAATCATGCTGTAAGTTTCGTACAAAACCTACCGTATCTGCTAGCACAACAGTACCGATACCATCCCAGTCTAAACGGCGTAGTGTTGGATCGAGTGTTGCAAACAGTTGATCGGCTGCGTAGACATCACTATTTGCTAAAATATTAAATAATGTCGATTTACCAGCGTTGGTATAACCTACTAATGAAACTGTGGGAATAGCTGCTTTTTGTCTTGCAGCACGCCCTTGTATACGAGTCTGATGTACTTTGTCTAATTTATCTTTTAATTGGGTAATACGAACACGAATAAGACGGCGATCTGTCTCTAGTTGTGTTTCACCGGGACCACGTAAGCCGATACCACCTTTTTGTTGTTCAAAGTCGGCAGACCAACCACGAATAAGACGAGTAGATAAATGTTTAAGCTGAGCAAGTTCGACTTGTAGCTTACCTTCATGTGTACGGGCACGTAGCGCAAAAATATCTAAGATTAAGCCTGTGCGGTCAATAACTCGGCATTTTAATATTCTTTCTAAATTTCGTTCTTGAGCAGGTGATAAGGCATGGTCAAAAATAACCAGGCTCGCCTCTAGCTCCTGAACTTGCTCTGCAATTTCTTCGACTTTTCCTGAGCCAATGAAAAATTTAGGATTAGGCTTATTACGCTGAACCTTAATATGTTCAAGGATATCTGCACCAGCAGACTGTGCAAGTAGAGCAAACTCTTCGGCATCCAGATCATCTAATAATTGTACAGAAACACTCACTAAGATTGTGCGTTCACCGCCTTGATGCCGATCAACATATTCCACGTGGCTATAAATCCTGAAAATGGGAAAACTTTATTCTAGAGGAAACTTAAGCAAAAGGGGAAAGCGTTTGTTCTTATCCTTTAGATTAGTTATATGAGATTAGTCTAGTGTTCAGATTTATTTTATTTGCCGTTCTCTATCGTCAATGCAAGTTTATTACGAAACGTATAGAATGACTCGAGATGGGTATAACAATGATTAATCGTTAGTGAAATTTTATGGCTCAAACGCAAAGTATAGTTAATTCAACGTTAAAGAAATTATCAAAAATAGGTTTATACGGAAAAAAGGTCACTTCTGCCACGGCCGCAATTAGTGAAGGTTTTTATCTAGTTTATCGACATGGGCTTTATAAAGATCCTAATAATCCTGTAAATACACGTTATGTCCAATACTTTTGCCGCCGTTTATGTCAGGTTTTCAATTTAGATATAGAAGTACATGGCACAATTCCTAGAGAACCAGCTTTATGGGTAAGTAATCATATTTCTTGGTTAGATGTTGCGGTTCTAGGCTCAGGTGCACGAGTTTTCTTTCTGGCTAAAGCTGAAATTGAAAATTGGCCTATTCTTGGAAACTTAGCCAAAAGTGGTGGAACGTTATTTATTAAGCGTGGATCTGGGGATTCAGTCAGAATTCGTGAGCAAATTACTGAATTTTTAAAACAAAATATTCCAGTATTATTTTTCCCTGAAGCGACAACTACAGATGGACATTCTGTTAAAAAAGTTCATGGACGATTACTTGGTGCAGCGATTGAAGCACAACGTCCAGTACAGGTATGTTTAATTTGTTATGTAAACAGAGATGGGCAATTAGATACGGTTGCACCATTTATTGGGGACATGACATTTGCTGAACATATTCAACGTGTACTGGAAATGCCGAAAGTAACTGCTCATTTATTAACTTTGCCTCCAATTTCAGTGGAAGGGCATGACGTCAAAAGTTTAACGCGCGAAGTTCAAGAAAAAATGGTAGAAGGTTTGGCTCAATTACATCGAAAAGTACTTAAGCCAAAAACTTAATTACATAAAACCTTCAATTGGCAGCCATGAAAGAAACTTCATGCCTGCTTTTTGCCACCATTTCATCTCAGGTTCCTGTCTATAAATTACAGGACCATTGGGAGTTTCTTGATGCCAATAAATATGATTGTTAGCGTCGAGCTTTAATTTATAAGCATATTTATTTAAATTTTCATCCATTGTATGGTGAATGGTTTTAGCCAACGATGGGCTGTCTAAAATTACGCCAATTTCAGTATTTAAATAAGCTGAGCGTGGATCAAAGTTAAATGAACCGATAAAAACCTGCTCATCTAATGCCATAAGTTTAGTATGCAAACTTGAACGGCTTAAACCTTTCATATTTACTTTAGCTTTAGTTGCAAGTTCATCCGTATTTTTATTTAAATCTCTTTTATCGGGTGTTGGTAAAAATTCATAAAGTTGTACGCCGTTTTTAAGTAGCTCTTTGCGATATTTTCCATAAAAGGCATGTACAACAGCAACGTCATTCGCTTTGAAAGAGTTCGTTAAAACTCGAACCTCAACACCTTCTTTGGCAAGGGTGCTTAAAATCTTGGCACCTTGTTTTTCAGGAATAAAATAAGCAGAGATTAAATCAACGTTGCTTTCTGGTTTTTCCAAGTGGTTAATTAATTGGAAATTGAGGTGTTCTTCTTTTTTAGCTTTCGATTTGATTTTATCAGGTGAGTCCTTTACGACTTCTGCTTTGACCCAATCGAATTGAATATTATGATTTAGCCATTGATCAAATGCATGAGATTTTGCGGTTAAGTTTAAAAAGTTTTGAACGGTAGCTTGTTGATAGTGTGCTTCAAGCTGTTCTTTTAATCCTTCATAGCGTAAACGATGCTGCTCAGGACTTACGATACTTTGAACTGAATATGCATATTCATGATTCCAGTAATCATCAAATGAATTCACAATATCATCAACAGCAGCACCTACCAACATTACATCGACATCAGAAAACTGATAGCTATCGCTTACATTGTAATATTGATTGGTCATGTTGCGCCCGCCAATAAGGGCAACCTCATTGTCGGCAATAAAACTTTTATTGTGCATACGACGATTGATACGTTTTAAATCAAGCACCATATCCATCGCACGATATTTGCGGAAACGGTAGGGATTGAAAAGCTTAACTTCAATATTTTTATGTTGAGAAAGGGCCAGTAAAATTCCTTCCATTTTTTTTGCATTATTGTCATCAATAAGAAGTCGGACTTTTACACCTCGATCAGCTGCACGAATAATGGCGTGCAAGGCTAAAGCACCAACTTTGTCATTATCCCAGATGTAATATTGTAAATCTAAAGTCTTTTCGGCTTTATCAATTAATCTAAGTCGAGCCGCTAAAGCCTCCAGCGGATCATTTAGAACATGGAAACCAGTTAACTTTGGATTTTGCTGACGTAAAGGTGTGATAATTTTGGCAAGTGAAGTCTCAGAGGTATCAATATCTTTTGCATATTGTACTGGTTCAACACCATGTTTTGGCAGAGTACTACATCCTGTCAAACCCACAGCAAAACTTGAACATAGGACTATAGAGGCTTTTATCAAAAAGCCTTTAGCTTGTTGATTCGTTTGAAGCTGTTTGGAATGAAAGGATTGTGCCATAATCAGTACATACGATAAGGTGAGCTAGAGTATAATTCGTGCATATTGAAAGATAAATATTGAATTTGATTACTAGCAATCAATATAAGATAAGTCGAGAGTCGTAATGTGGAATCCAAATTCAATCATTTTTTGTTTTTACTTTATTTTTTCAATACTTGCTCTATGGGGAATTTCTGAGGCTTGGATTCATCAATCACGAACCGAGACGATTCATCCATTTAAAGCTTTTGTACATCTACTCGCATTTTATCTCTCTTATCTACTTATTCCTCTCTGGTTTTTTAATTTATATGCTGCTTGGATCGGTTACTACTCAATTCATCAAGGTATTTTCATCTTTTTCTTAAGTGGGGTGTTAATTTATGCCCGATTTATCGAACCTCATTTAGTCCGTGTTGATACTCATCAATATCGTTTAAACCCAGATCGTAGTTTTGATAAGCCAGTAAAAGTAGCTTTAATCGCAGATTTACATATTGGTTTGTTTTCAGGACATGAACGTCAACTCAAAACCATAGTTAGAAAATTAAATGAACAGCAACCTGATTTAGTCGTAGTTGCTGGTGACTGGACATATGAACCAGAAGATAGACTAATTGAAGAGTTAAGTGTTTTAAAAGAAATTCAGGCGCCTGTATATTCAGTTCCTGGAAATCATGACGAGCAATATCCTGGCCCGCCGATTCAACAATTATTAAAAGATGCATTATTTTATAATGAAGTCGTGGATATCGAAGGCAAGATTGTTGATTTTGAAGAGTTTCGTTTGATTGGTATTGGTGATCTTTGGGCAGGAAAAACTGATATGCGTTCCATGCCAGATTTACCGCAGGACAAACCTTGGTTAATTTTGTCTCATAATCCAGATACGGTAGATATGGTACCTAAATTACCGAATCGACCATTAATGTTATCTGGACATACCCATGGAGGGCAGGTGGAGCTTCCATGGTTGACTAACTATATTATGAAAAAAGTATCAATTTTAGGCCATAAACGTGGGTTTTATTCTCATGAGCATGCGGATGTCTTTGTTACCGTCGGCACAGGAATGGTTGGAATTCCTTTGCGTTTCAGAGTGCCACCAACCATTGATATTATTGAGCTAGTTTAAAATAAAAAAGCCAATCACAGAGGATTGGCTTTTTTATGAGTTAAATCTAATTATGGAATAACGACAATCGCAACACGTCGGTTAATGGCACGGTTTTCATTGGTTGTATTTGGCACATAAGGTTGCGTTGAACCACGGCCAATTACGTAGATGTTTTCTTTTTTGAATCCACGTGTTAAGAAAAGGTTTGCCACACTTTGAGCACGCTCTTCAGATAACTTTTGGTTATATGTAGCATCACCAACATCATCAGTGTGACCCACAATTTTCAATTTATTCAGGTCATATTTATTCAATTGATTGGCTAGACGTACTAACTCAGCTTCATGACTTTGTTTTAACTCTGCATTATTAAAGTCAAATAACAAGCGTTCTGGTAAACCTAAAGTCCAGCCTTCATCAGTAAGAACGAAACCTTCTTTTTTGAGCAATTTTACTTGACGATATTTTAATGGACCAAAACTCAGGCACCCTGCAAGAGTAATGCATAGCAATGCAATAAAGGAGAGTTTCAAAGATCTTGTATTCATAGATTAGCCTAAATTTAATTTTCAGGTTTATAGATAAACCAGTGTTCATCCGAATTTTTAGCCTTATACATTGCCTGATCTGCTTGCATAATGAAATCTTCGGGGCTAGATGCAAATTGTGATAAAGCAATACCTACACTAAAACTGAAATAAATAGTTTGACCATTTAGATGCAAAGGTTCTTTACAGCTTTCGAGTAAATTTTCAGCAATAGATATTAAATGATCAGCATGGCTAATGGAATGCAAAATAACAGCAAATTCGTCGCCACCTAACCGAGCGATAAAATCTTGATGGCGTAGACGAGTTTGCAAGCGATTAGCCATTTCTTTTAAAACTTCATCTCCAGCTAAATGACCAAACTGGTCATTAATTGCTTTGAAGTTATTGTTATCTATAAATAATAATGCAGACTTATTGTCGAAATCCTTATCCTCAAACATGTCTAAAAGAATTTGGTAAAAATAATGTCTATTAGGCAACAAGGTGAGCTGATCGTGATGAGCTTGAAAGGATAATTTACGATTTTCCTTTTGTAGCTGATTATCCCATATCTGAATTTCTTCAAGTAACTCGTTAAATACAGTATTTAAATCTTGAAATTCTTTAATACGATTATAAGGAAAACGAAGATTGTAGGCTTTTTGCTCACTCACAATTTGAGCAATATTAGTAAGTGGATAAATAGCCTGCATAATTTGGCGATAAGTTAGGTTCACTGACCACCATAATGCGCAAACAATAAACAACATCGCAATTGCAAGCCCTACCATAATCATTTTGAGGAACTGCAATATTTTTTCAGAACTACCAAAAAGTGTTAGCTCACCTACATTTTGTTCATGATGATAAATTGTAAGATGAACGGGTTCGTTTAAAAACCAATGATCAAACCAACCTTCTAAAATTGAAGTTTGACTAGATAATTTGAAGCTTTGAGCAATTAAATGATGTTCCGAGTCATAAATATGAATCGTACGAATTGAATGATCCTTCGTATACTCATTTAAAATTTGTTCTATTGTAATTTTATCATTAAATACTACAGCGGGTTGAATACGCTCTAATAGAGTGTGACTAAGCAATTGCAAATTTTGTTTGGCATAAGTTTCCATTGTAAAAACAGAAATTGATACAAACGTAAAAGAGCAAATAAAAAAAGTAATAGCAAAAATAGTAAATTGAGATTTTCTAAATAATGCATGTAGTGAAGTGGATTGATACAACTTTGATATCATAACCCTTACTCCGCATTCTTAGCCAAGAGTAATACTCTCGGATCAATATGAACTTTGGAGTGACTTAAAGCATCTAAGTTAACTTTAAATGTTGTGTAATTATTCTGGTTATATAAACAAAAGATACTTCCTATTTCGCACTCTGAATTATTAATGCTTAAAGAAAGTAAAGAGCGATAAGGATAGCTTTGAATAAGATTTTGTTGTTGCTGTGGAGAGGTAGTAGAAAAGTAGACAGCTTGACAATGTGACCGAGCAAAATCTTTCGCATTTACAGTTTGAACACGATAATTATAAGACATTTGCTGGATGTAAGATTGAAATGTAGATGTAATAGAAGGGTTATCAATAATACACAGCGTAGGAGTGTTTACATTCTCCCATTTGCTATAGCTTAGAATAGATAAAGTAAGTACATAGAAGTTATGTTTTGAATTGGCATAACAAGGCCCACTCGTAGCAAACACTACAAGTATGCAAACAAATACTTTTTTAGCGAACTGCCACATGATGAGTTAATGCCAAACTATTGCACGAATAATCTATTCTACATGAAGTTGGTAACGTAAAAAAAGTTTAATATCTCATCTAAAATTGACTAAAAAGCTTAAAAAGTATTCAGTTGATGATATTGGGTTGAAAAAAGGGTTGCAAAGGGAATGTAATGGTCTATAATGCACATCCATCGGCGGTGATGCAGATAGAAACTTGTTGAA
>NZ_JABELE010000027.1 GCF_013009345.1 Acinetobacter geminorum
GAGTTTGGTGTGGTAACTCAACTGATGGCTCTAGTCCTTATGTTTTTCAAGTCAATTTCTTATCCGCGATTCGGGTTTATATAATTAATTTTGGTAAAAGTGAGCTTATTCTTCTAGATGGTCCAAATGGCTATGGAAAAACCTCAGTGTTTGATGCAATAGAGTTAGCATTAACTGGAAATCTATCTCGATTAATTGCATTAGATAATCGACAAAATCCAACAGATATAGTAGTAGCGCACAAGAATTCTGAAAATGTAGAAATAATTATAGAACTTATAGATAATCAATCTAATTTAAAAGTTTTTAAAAGAAAATTAAAGAGTAAAATTCCTAATAGTGCTAGAAAAATTTCAAAATTTTCTGAACTTTGGGAGTTATTTGAAGTTAATGGTGATAATTGTACACTTATAGAATCTGATTTTTTAGAAAACTATTTTCATAGCAAAAACTTTTCTCGTGATTTCTTACTATTCCATTATGTACAACAAGAAGAAACTTCTCATTTTTTAAAATCTAATAATGAAACTCAACGTGCAGAAGAATTAGCTCAACTCTTTGGAAACATAAATAGTTCCTATGAAAAACTAAACAAAATCTATGAAATTAATAAAAAAATAATTAACTCTCAAAAAAATGTATTAGAAAAAATTTCATATTTAGAAAATCATTATAAAGTTAGCACTATTAATGATCAAGCTCTTAAAAATATAGAACCTCATTTCCACCTCTTCCCATGGCTAGCTAAAACTCCCAAAGCTGTATTTTGGGATAAAACCAATATAGATAATTTTAACCAAGACAAACTAAACATATTTCTTAATGAGATTAATTTAATAAAAGACTTTTTAGTTAATAAGAATAATTTTTTTAGAATAAGAGCATTTCATAATGTTACTTTACAGACTGAATTACTCCAATATTATTTAGGTTATTTCAATTTTATTGATAAAGTTGAAGAAATTAATGAGGAAAGTAACTATTACCACCTTATAAGTAATGCTTATAAAATCTTAAGAGAAGGAGATTTTAAAAAAATTAAGTCTATATTGGATTTAGATTTTATATTAGGAAAGTTTATTCCTGACCATACTATTTTATTTAAGGCTGAATTAGAATCACTCTTGGAAAAAGAGGAAAAACTTAAAGGTTTAAGTTCCATACATTCTGAAATCATAAAGTATCGTGATTCTATGACTTCTGCACTACAGAGTTTACCAGAAGAAAATAATTGTATATTTTGTGGTACAAGTTTTCAAAAGCATGATGAATTACTTCATGCAATAACTAAACATGGGCATTATCTACATTCAGAATTATCCACACAAGACAAATTAATTATACAAGCTAGAGATAGTTTTAATTTAAACTATTTAAAGCCATTGTTATCAAAATGCAATGAATATTTAGAAAAGAATTTTAAACCCTCTCAAGAAGATTTAAATTATCTTTCCAAAGCTGTACAGATGAAAGACAGACTCTTTAAACTAAAGAATTGGTTAGTATTAAATAATATTGAATATAGTGATTTAACATCTAAAGAATATCCAATTGATAATAAAGATTATTTTTTTCATCAAGCTGTAGAAAAAATTTGTGATCGCATCAAATCTGCTATTGGAAAAATACCAGATGAATACTATGAAAAAAATCAGGAAAGTTCTTTTGAAAGAATATATTTAGATTACTTCAATAATGACCCTAAAAATCTTGAACTTATTAACCAAGAACTACTTGAACTTAAAGAAAATTATATTAAAAACTTATATTTCAATTCACTCCAAGATGTCTTAAATGAGCACTCCCGATTAAATAAAATTAACAATATTTATAAATCTTCCATTGAGGATATAGCAAATATAACACGTATTATTAAAAAGAAGATACGCCAGTATCAAAAAAAATTAATAACTGATATTGAAATACCCTTTTATATTTACTCAGGTAAAATATTACAGACACATCAAGCTGGGTTGGGACAAGGTATATTTATTAAAGATCCAACTGGTGAAGACCAATTAAAAAATGTGAGATTGGTATCTAATTGGAAAAGTGATCATGACATTCTTAATACTATGAGCTCAGGACAAATCTCTGCTGTTGTTATAGCTCTTACACTTGCATTACATCGAGTTTATTCTACAAGATTTTCTTGTATTCTAATTGATGATCCAGTACAAACTATGGATGATATCAATATGTCATCTTTAGTAGAATTATTAAGAAATGATTTTAGTGATAAACAAGTAGTTTTATCAACACATGAAGACAAAGTAGCCAGATACTTTACTTATAAATATCTCAAATATAATAAAAATGTAAAAATTGTGAATATTATGCAAAAAAAGGAATATTCTCCTCAAAATAGATATATTAATTACAGTAATAATATATAAAAAATTAAAAAATATTATAGGTTATAACGGTTTTAATGAAATCGTTATAACCCCATCAAACTAGAATATAAAATATAAAAGTATATTTTATTACTACTTTACTTCTACCATTATACTCCCTCCCTTATCCTCTATCTCATACTTATATTGATAATTATTACACTGCATTGTATAACCACCTCCTCGAATATATGGGATTGCAGAAGATACAGTGTCACACTTATAACCATTAACAAGTACAGCAAGGATAAGCTGTGAAAGAATTCCCTCATCAATTTTAGAGTTAATGACCGCTTCTTTCTCTACCTTATATTGAATTTTTCCAAATCTTTGAGAGTCAGCTTCGTCAGAAGTTTCTTCTTTAATTTTTACTTCGTTAGTTTCTTCATTTACTTTTTCTATGGTTGTTGCTTCCTTAACTTCATTCTCTTGTGCAACTATTGGAGAGTACTCATCCGTATTCCATGATGAACTAATCGCTAAAGAAGCCAGAAAAATAATTAGAACTACTATTATCAATAGCACTACTCCAGCTTTACCTTGCTGTTTCGATGACATAGAAAAGCTCTTTTTTCTGCTATGAAAGTTATTTCTCATATTTCCCCCAAAATAATATTTGTGTCTGCAATCATACATAGAGCTTCAAAAAATGTCACTTATAGAGTGTGCCCTTATATAGCGGGTCTACATAAGGCGTGGCCTTATAGGATGTACAACTCTAATATCATTTCCATTTGTGGATGTAGCTAAGCAATGGAAGAAAATCCTCTAATCTTTTTTGGATTACGATTAAGAGAACTTAGAAAAATTAAGGGAATCTCTCAGGAACGCTTAGCTCTAGAAAGTGGAATTGGCAGAAGTTATCTTGGAGAAGTAGAGCGAGGAAAACGGAATATTGCTTTACTAAATATTTATAAACTTGCAAAAGCTTTAAATATTGAACCTAGTCAATTGTTAGAAAAACCTGAATTAGATCAAAAACAATAGATTTAATCTCCATCTTGGCACCTCTATCAGAGTGTTTTACACCTTCAATTAATCGACGACGAGGTGGAATTCTCCATATTTCCGCTTCAAAGTCGATTTCATTCCACCTAGCAAAACGTATTTCTGATGACCTAAGAAAAGTATGCAACCCCAATAATAAACATAACTTAGTTAAGGGATTACCACTATCTGCCTTAATACGCCGTATCAGTTGAGGAATTAGGTCTAATGATCTAAAAGTCGCTCTATGGTTCTTTCTAGCAGACAAATCCATATCTTCTAAATCACGAGCTATATTTGTTTGTATATAGCTATGCTGAACAGCGTAGCTATAAACTTGGATCAATGAAGCTCTGATCCTTTGAGCATTATCAGGAGAATGGTCATAAATTACATTTAAAGCATCTTTTAAATCCCTAAGAGTAATTTGTTCAATTGCTTTATCTTTAAACTTAGGAAATAAGTGATTTTCAAATTTTCTTAATTGCTTGTTTTTAGTATCTTCACTTAGAGGTTTTCTAACTGCATAAGCATCAAGCCAAACTCTAACTACATTCTCTAAAGTATTTACATTATTTTTCTTTGCTAAAAGAATAGAAAGTTGCTCTTTTGGCTCCACACCTTCTGCAAGCATTCTTAAAAACTTATGCTTTTCCTCTCTAGCTTTAGCCAAAGACAATGCAGGATATGGACCTAATGTAATTTTTTCTCTTTTATCATTTCCCCTATTTGTGTATCTAAAAATCCAACTTTTTGTACCCGTTGGACGCACTCTAAGATACAAACCTCCTCCATCTGCCTCTACATATTCTTTATCTTTAGGCTTAAGAGAGGCACATTTAGTATCTGTTAAAGGACGAACTTGCTTAGCCATAAAAAATAGACATAAACTTACTGGGGACCAATAAGGGTACCTATTTTCAAATGGTATAGCAATGTATAAAAAGTGATATAAGGTTCAAAAGAGATGCTAATTAGCAGATTTTTAACGATTAATTACTTTATAATTTTATATATCGTTAAATATATGGTCCCGAGGGTCGGACTCGAACCGACACGTCATCTCTGACAGCGGATTTTGAGTCCGCCGCGTCTACCAATTTCACCACCTCGGGAGAGGAAGTATGTTTGTGTTGCGTATATTAGCGCGTTTGTAAAACTTGTCAAACCCTAAGTGAATATTATCGTTCACTTTTAGATCATTTAAACATTTTTCATGATTTAGGCCATAAGCACAGCCATAAAAAAGCGAAAAAGTTTATACTAGGCCCAATTTTTGCGGTGTTTTTTCTCAAATATGCAACTGTCTGACTTTTTCTTTGAATTACCTGATGAACTTATTGCCCGTTACCCACTTGAATCACGTAGTGCTTCGCGGTTGTTGCACTTAGACTCAAAGGGCCAATATCACGATCACATGTTCACAGACATTATCGATCTGTTCGAAGAAGGTGATTTGTTGGTGCTTAATGACACCAAAGTCATGAAAGCTCGACTTAAAGGAAAACGCTCTACAGGCGGTGCGATTGAGATTTTAGTTGAGCGTATGCTAAACCACACAACAGCGTATTGTCATATCAAATCTAGCAACTCACCTAAAGCAGGTGCTGAGCTTTTCGTCGGTGCAGATAATATTCCTGTGATTGTACGTGGCCGTCACGAAAACTTATTTGTGGTTGAGTTTTCACAGCCGATCTTGCCTGTACTTGAGCAATATGGTCAGTTACCTATTCCGCCTTACTTTAATCGTGAAGCAGAAGAAATTGACACTGAACGCTATCAAACTGTTTTCCATAACCCTGAAAAAATTGCCAGTGTGGCTGCTCCTACTGCGAGCTTGCACTTTGACGAAGAGTTACTAGCAAAGTTAGAGCAAAAAAATGTTCAAAAATCTTTTGTGACTTTACACGTCGGTGCTGGCACATTTATGCCTGTTCGTACTGATGATATTACCAACCATATCATGCACAGTGAATGGTGTGATGTACCTCAAGAAACCATTGATTTAATTTTGGCGACTAAAACACGCGGCAATAAAGTGATTGCCATTGGTACAACCGCGACACGTGCTTTAGAAAGTGCAGCTCAAGCTCATGGCGGTAAAATTGCAGCTTGGACTGGCGACACGCAAATCTTTATCTATCCAGGTTATGAGTTCTGCATCGTGGACCGTTTAATTACCAACTTCCATTTACCAGAGTCTACTCTACTCATGTTGGTGTCAGCACTTTCAAATCGAGACAACATTTTAGCTGCCTATGAACATGCAGTTAAAAGCCGCTATCGTTTCTTTAGCTATGGTGATGCAATGCTGATTGATAAGCTAGAAGTTTAAAAATTAAAGCTGGGTTAAATTTTATAAGCTCATTTAAAATTTAACCCAGCTGCCCCAACTACAATTTCGACTAATAATAAAATTTATGAAACTGCTTTTTCAAAAAGTTCAAAGTGCTTTTGACAACCAAAATACACATAACAAAATTACTTTAAAAAATATTGAGGCATTAAGAAATTTAATTAATCAGCAATTACCACCTGATATTCTTGTTTATTCATTAAAGAATTGGGCAGGCCCCCAACAACTTGATATTCGAAATTATATTTTTTGGAATGCTACAATTTTCGCCTTAGTTTGTATAGCCTTAGGCTTTTTAATCTCGATTTACTTCTTTCCTTTTGCCATTCTTGCGATCTTTTATGGTTTTTATCATAGAGCCTCTACCTCCGAACTGATTTGCCTACTTCAAGATATCCAAACTTATTATTATGAACATAAATATAATTTCAAATTTGCAACTGAAGATAATTTACCAAAAGAAGGAACATCCGCTTCAGACTTTCCTTTGTTTAAGTTAGGCAATCAAGAAAATTCTGTTTTAACTGCAATACACGGCAAGTGGCAAGTAAGAAAAACAATTCACCCCTATAAAATCTTTAGATACCATTATATCAATCGAGAGATGGCCTATAATTCAAAAGGTAAATGGGAACTAAAAGATGTTAGCTATAATTTATACGGCGTCATTTTAGAGAATTTTCCAGTTCGCGGAGTCAGTATTTCAAGTCAACAGAAAAAGGCTTGTCGCTTAGGTGTAGCTTGGGAATCAAGTGATATCCGTTTTAATCAAAAATATCAACAGAGCGGAATTAATGAGTTGGATTTAGTAAAATTTCTAAGCCCTGACCGTTTGTTATTATTAGAAAAAATATTGGAAGATTTTCCTGGGGATTTCTATATACACCCTGAAACATCTGCATTATGTTGGCTCTGTAATGTAAATCTTTTACGCCAGCAAAGTTTATATGGCGCTAGTGTACGCGAGCTTGCCGAATGTCTTACAACACTTTCAATGCCAGAGTTTGAGCAATTTGCAAATAGATTGCAGCATTTCATTAATGAAACTCAAATGCCGAAATCATAAAAGTAATTATTTATGACTTATTTCTATTTATCTCATTCAATTTAAAAGATAATCTAAAAATAGCACTTTATGATAATGACCTCATTACTTCTATGCCAATTGATACCTTACAAGAAGCTCTGCATATAAGACGTAAGAAAAATACACAGGTTTTTCGCAATATTGCTCGTCTTTGGGATGCTGGACAAAAGTCACAAACAGATCAAGAGCTCTTAAATGCGTTACATCCATGGCGTGAAGATCATAACCTTCGTTTTGTTAATGTATTGCCGTATTTGTTAGGTATTTGCAGTATTACGACTTTATTATTTGGATACTTTTTTCATCCTCATATTCAATATATTTGGAGCCTCTTATGGGCATTTTTAACTGGTTTTCTGGCCTATTTGCTCTATGAACCGCAAAAACCTCTAAGCGAAGTCATTCACTATTTAGAAGAACGTATCACCACTTTACGTTATGGATTACGGTTTCAACAGTTACCAGCCTATCTTCCTATGCAATCTCAACCAATTTTAGTCTTAAGCAAATTAAAGCAACACTTTCCACTGTTTAATCGGGGTAATGAATCTAATGAAATTACTCAGTTTGCTTCCACTACGTGGGATGATGGAATTACGGAACATCAAGTTCTGCTGTTCAAATATCACTATGTAAATAATTTACCCATTCTTCAAAATCAGGATAGTGATAAAAAAATAGTTAAAGAGATCCATAGAGATCTATGGGGCGCTTTTATATTTCAAATGCCTACATTGGGTATTGCTGTAAGTAACCAACGTTCTCGCTTTTTTGCACCTTACTTAACTGAATGGCAAAGCACTGACATCCTGATTAATCAAAAGCTTAATATTTTTGGTACTGCCCAACACCAATTAGCTAAAGAAGTTAGCCCAAGCATAACTTTAAAACTTCATGATTTTTTTCAACACTTTAAAGGTGATTTAATTTATCATCATGAAGAACAAATTTTGTGTTATCTCGGTGAACAAGATCTTTTTCAGACCACCAGTAAGCAAAGTGAAATACATGATGTTTCAACATTACGTGGGCATTTACGTACCATGACTATGCCGCAATATGAAAAATTTCAGCAATTAATGCTTAATTTAATTAAATAAATCTCTCGTAGCGCTGAACTGGCAACTTATCAAAAAATAAGAAGTTAAAAGGCTCAATGAGAGAATAAAAATAAGAGGAGTGAAAATGACAGGTTTATTTATTTTCTTGGGGATATTCGTCGTACTGATTGTCTGGGGCGTTCACATCCGTAACACCATCGTACGTTACTTTAATGCGACTAAAAGAGCTTGGGCTGAAGTTGCCAATTTCGAGCGTCAAAAAGTAAAGACCTTGGAATCTCTTGAATCAACGCTCAATCAATATACTCAATTTGAAAAATCGACATTAGAAAAGGTTACTCAATTACGTCAACAAATTCTTAATTTAAATGTGAATAACACTGATATTTCTCAGCTACAACAGATCGAGAAAATGAGCCAAGAACTTATTCGAAGCTTAAACGTTGTTGTTGAAAATTATCCAGAGCTTAAAGCTGATTCGCTCTATAGCAAAATGATGGATGATATTCAGGAACAAAATGAAAATGTCGGTGCAGCAATTAGCATCTTTAACCGTAATGTCGAGCTGTTCAACAACCAGATTGAAGTATTCCCTAACAATCTCATCAATACATTAACTTTATCCAAGAAAGCGATTCGCCCTTTTAGAGATAATCTCGTGAATGAGAATTTTGACTATAAACCTAATTTTTAATAGGAAGAAAATAATCTCCAAGTTATCGGAAATTTATCTATTTTATAGCCAGCTACATTTAGTAGTAGAACTACGTCGCAGAATCAAGGAAAATAGCCCTCTTTTTAGCAGCGAACTGTTTCTTCGCCTCTGCTCGTGTTCAGGATTTTTAGATGAAGTTTGAAAAATTAGGTCAGTCGGGGCGCGCCCGTCGTGGTCGTTTAACTTTAGAACATGGTGTTGTTGAAACACCTGTTTTTATGCCGGTGGGGACTTACGGCACAGTCAAAGGCATGTTACCTCGTGACATCGAAGACATTCAGGCACAAATTATTTTAGGAAATACATTCCATTTATATTTGCGTCCGGGTCTTGAGGTGATTAAAGAGCACGGTGGTTTGCATGACTTTATTAAATGGAATAAGCCAATTTTGACTGACTCTGGCGGTTTCCAGGTTTTTAGTCTTGGCGCAATGCGCAAAATCAAAGAGGAAGGTGTTACTTTCCGCTCACCGATTGATGGTTCAAAAGTATTTTTATCTCCTGAAATTTCTATGGAAATTCAGCAGGTCTTGAACTCTGACATCGTCATGATTTTTGATGAATGTACACCTTACCCTGCGACACATGAAGAAGCTCAAAAATCATTGCAGCTTTCTTTACGCTGGGCAAAACGTTGTAAAACCCATCATCATGATGAACTCAAGAATCACAATGCGTTATTTGGCATTATTCAAGGTGGCATGTACGAAGACTTACGCGATGAGTCTTTAAATGGCTTACTTGAAATCGGATTTGATGGCTACGCAATTGGCGGTTTATCGGTAGGTGAACCTAAAGAAGAGATGATCAAAGTTTTAGATTATCTACCAAATAAAATGCCACATGACAAACCACGTTATTTGATGGGCGTTGGTAAACCAGAAGATATCGTTGAAGCAGTACGCCGTGGTGTCGATATGTTTGACTGTGTAATGCCGACTCGTAATGCTCGAAACGGTCATTATTTTGTCACTGATGGTCTGGTACGTATTCGTAATAGTAAATATCGCCATGACCAGAGCCCGCTCGATCCACATTGCGATTGCTACACTTGTAAGAACTTTACCCGTGCTTATCTATTCCACCTTGAAAAATGTGGAGAAATGTTAGCATCTATGCTCGGTACTATTCATAACTTACGTTATTACCAACGTTTAACTGAAGGTATGCGTGATGCATTAGACAATGGCACATTTGATGAATTTGTTCAGGACTTTTATGCCCGTCGTGGTTTAGAAGTTCCACCATGTCCGGTTGATGAATAAGCTAGATTTGCGCTCAACCTCAAGACAAGGTAAATTGCAAAACGAATTAGGATTATGTCAGTTATCTGACTCATATTTTTAACTTTAGGAAATCAAAATGAGCTTTTTAATTTCTGCTGCTCATGCAGCACCAGCAGCTGGCCCAACTAATGGTATTTTGCCAAACATCTTGATGATTGTCGTATTCGTTGCAATCTTTTATTTCTTAATTTGGCGCCCTCAAGCAAAACGCGCTAAAGAACACCGTTCTTTAATCGAGAGCTTAGGTGTTGGTAGTGAAGTTGTTTTCGCTGGTGGTTTAATGGGCAAAGTAACCAAAATTGAAGGTGACTATGCAGTTGTTGAACTTAGCCGTGGTGTAGAAGTAAAAATTCAGCGTGCCAGCGTAATTTCAGTATTACCTGAAGGCACTCTAAATAACCTTTAATCATAAAACAGTCGTGCTTTAGCACGGCTTTTTCATTTAAGAAGAAAGCGAATGCGTTACCCTGCATGGAAATATTTACTGATTCTTGTTGTTCTGGTAATCAGTACATTATACGCACTGCCGAGTCTATATCCGGATGAGCCCGCTGTTCAAATTTCCGGTGCCAAAGCTGGTACCCAAATTGATCAAAGTGTGGTGCAAAAAGCAGAGCAAATTTTAAAAACAGCAAATATTGCGAGCCATGACAATACTTTTACAAATAATGCTGCCCTATTGCGTGTCAGTTCATCTGAAGCGCAGTTAAAGGCAAAAGAAGTATTACGTCGTGACTTAGGTGATCAATATGTTGTCGCCCTAAACCTTGCACCAACCACACCGGAATGGCTGCAAAAGATTGGGGCAAAACCAATGAAACTTGGTTTGGACTTACGTGGTGGTGTCCACTTCTTGCTTGAAGTAGATATGGACAAAGCCGTTGCCCAACGTATGGAAACCTCTGCCACCGATTTGCGTCGTCAGTTCCGTGAAAACAAGATCAAATTTAATAGTCTTGCATTAACGAATAATGTGATCACTGTTCAATTTGCTGACAATGCTGACCGTGATGCAGCAATGGATTTCTTACGTCGTAATGGGAATGAATATACCCAACAGGCATTAGCAAGCTCTACAGGTTCTACTTTAAAGCTTACTTATACCGATGTACGTCGCCAAGAAATTCAGTCATATGCGGTAAATCAGAACTTAACAACATTACGTAATCGTATTAACGAACTTGGTGTTGCAGAAGCATTGGTACAAAGTCAGGGTAGCAACCGTATTGTTGTTGAATTACCGGGTGTACAAGATACAGCTGAAGCTAAACGTGTTTTAGGCCGTACTGCGAACCTCGAATTCCGTTTAGTTTCTGACTTAAATGATCAATATATCGATCCATATACGGGTAAATATAATGGTCAACCTTTACCTCCGGGCACAGAAGTTTTTGCTTATGAGTCTTTAGATAGCGGCCGTCAACTCTTGTTGCAACGTAACCGAATCTTGACTGGTGAGCGTGTTCAAAATGCAAGCTCTGGCTTTAGTCAGGACTCTGGCGGTGCCGAAGTAAATATCACGCTCGACAGCGCTGGCGGTAAGCTGATGTCCGATGCAACCCGTAATGCAGTTGGTAAACGCATGGCGGTGTTGTTCATCGAGAACAAGCAAAAAATTAACTATGTCACAGATCCAAAAACTGGTGCACAAACAGAAGTTCGTACGCCATACACTGAGTCTGTAGTCATTAACGCTGCAACAGTTCAGGCTGTTTTAGGTTCGACTTTCCGTATTACCGGTTTAAGTTCTCCTCAAGAAGCATCTGAACTTGCATTAATGCTTCGTGCTGGTGCTTTAGCTGCGCCAATGTACTTTGTTGAAGAACGTGTAGTAGGTCCAAGCCTTGGTCAAGAAAACATTGATAAAGGTGTATTGTCTACTCAAATCGGCTTCTTGCTCGTTGCAATCTGGATGGTGGTTTTCTTCCGCGTATTCGGTTTAATCGCGAACTTTGCTCTTGTGTTTAACTTGGCAATGATTTTAACCGTGATGTCATGGATTGGAGCTTCTCTCACCTTACCGGGTATTGCTGGTATCGTTATTACCATTGGTATGGCGGTCGATGCGAACGTATTGATATGTGAGCGTATCCGAGAAGAAATGCTCTGGGGGGCCTCACCCAAACAGGCCATTGTGGCCGGTTATGATCGAGCCTATAACACCATTTTTGACTCGAACTTAACCACGTTCCTTGTTGCATTCATTTTGTTTGCAATTGGTACAGGCCCAATCAAAGGTTTCGCCGTGACATTAATGATCGGTATTATTTGTTCGATGTTTACTGCAATTACAGTAACTCGTGCAATCGTACAAATCATTTATGGTAAACGCCGTAATTTGAAAAAGTTGAGCATTTAAGGAGATCGATGATGACTAAAGTGACTCAACAAGATTCAAAACAATATGGTCGTCCGGATGATGCAAAAATCATCCCGTTCATGAAGATTGCTAAACCTGCGGCAATCTTCTCGATCCTTATTACTTTGGCAAGTATTTTCTTTATTGCGACTAAAGGTCTTAACCTCGGTTTGGACTTTACAGGTGGTGTTTCAGCTGAGCTTAACTATGCTCAACCAGCCAATCAGTCTGAAGTTATTCAGGCACTCGATAAAGCTGGTTTTAAAGATGCTGTAGTACAAACCTTAGGTAGTAATAAAGACTTACTTGTGCGTATGCCAGTACAAGAAGTTAAGGTTGAAGACCTTAGTAATGCGATTACTAAAGCAGTGCAGTTACCAAATAATGCTGCCGAAGTTCATAAAGTGGACTCTGTCGGTGGTCAGGTTGGTAACGAGCTCTATGTTCGTTCTGCTGGTGCCGTTGCACTAGCACTTATCTTAATGTTGATCTACGTGACCATCCGCTTTGAGTTTAAACTCGCGATGGGTGCCGTAATGTCTTTATTCCACGACATCATCATTATTATTGGTGCTTTTGCATTATTCCAATGGCCATTTGACCTTACAGTGTTAGCTGCAGTACTTGCTGTTATTGGTTTCTCGCTTAACGATAACATTGTAGTGTCAGACCGTATCCGTGAAAATTTCCGGAAAATTCGCGGTGCGACTCCTCGTGAAATCGTTGATATTGCGTTAACTGAGACTTTACGTCGTACTATTCATACATCAATGACGTTATTGCTGGTTGTTCTAGCGATGATGTTCTTAGGTGGTGATGGCTTACACTGGTTCTCTGTGGCAATGTTTGTTGGTGTATTTGTTGGTACTTATTCTTCGATTTATATCGGTACTGCATTTGCATTGTGGCGTGGTCTTAACCGCCAAGACTTCATCGTTCAGGTTAAACCTGAGTTTGAGGATGAAATACCTTGATTGTCTAAATAAGACTGTAAAAAAACCGCGATTCATTCGCGGTTTTTTTATTTGATTCAAAAATTATTTACGGCGTAATGCATCCGAAATAGCTTCAACCAGCTGTTGAGAAATTTCCTGTTTAGATGCTTTCTCTAACTCACGCTTTTTCATGTGATAGCTTTCAGCAAAGAAGACTGTCATCGCATTCTCATCAGAAGCAAACCCAATATCTGCACGTGATACATCATTGCAGGCAATCATGTCTAGTTTTTTAGCAACAAGTTTCCCTGCCGCATATTCTTCAACATTTTGCGTTTCAGCAGCAAAACCCACCATAAATGGACGTTTTTCCTGACCTGCGATTGTTGCCACAATATCTGGATTTTTTACAAGGGAAACATTTAACTCATCCCCTGCTTTCTTAATCTTATGCTCAGCAACTTCTGCTACGCGATAGTCTGCAACTGCCGCAGTCGCAATAAAAATATCGCAGCCTGTTTCTAGAGAACTCATACTGACGTCAAGCATTTGTCGTGCTGAGGCAACATTTACACGTTGAACACCATTTGGCGTATCTAAACTTACAGGTCCAGCAATCAGAGTCACTTGCGCGCCAGCAGCATAACAAGCAGCGGCTAAAGCAAAGCCCATTTTTCCAGTACTATGGTTTGAGATATAACGAACAGGGTCAATCGCTTCACGTGTTGGCCCAGCAGTAATAACCACTCGCTTACCTGCCAACAGTCCAAATTTCTCAGCGATGGCACGTTGAGCTTGATGAAAATAGCCAGCGACCTGACGAGCAATTTCTTCTGGCTCTGGCATACGGCCTAAACCAACATCACCGCAGGCCTGTTCACCCGCATCTGGCATGATCACGTGTACACCATCTTCGACTAAGGTTTGCAAATTACGTTGAGTTGCTTTAGCCGCCCACATTTGCTGGTTCATCGCCGGAGCTACCCACACAGGAGATTTTGTTGCCAAAAAGACCGTGCTGAGTAAATCATCTGCCAAACCATTCGCAAATTTAGCCAATGTGTCACAACTTGCAGGTGCGACCAGTAATAAATCAGCCCAACGTGCTAATTCAATATGTCCCATACCCGCTTCAGCCGCAGGGTCTAGAAGTTCAGTATGAACAGGATTACCAGAAAGAGCCTGAAAAGTTAGTGGTGTAATAAATGCCTGAGCACCATGTGTCATCACCACTCGCACGTCAAAGCCATAATCTTTGAGGCGGCGGACTAAGATGGCGCTTTTATAGGCAGCAATTCCGCCAGTAACAGCTAAAACAATGTTTTTATGAGGAATAACGCTTAGATCAAAGCTCACGAACAGGATACCTTTCTGTTGCAGTGGCGCTCACAATAGCATTAAATACGCGCAGACCCAAGATTGATTGGGCAAACAAAATAAAATTTTAAGCGAATTATGCTGGGGAATATGAATACTTCTATTAAAAATTGGCCTGAACAAGAACGGCCAAGAGAACGGTTATTACAACAAGGTCCGCAAAGTCTATCAGATGCAGAGCTACTCGCAATTTTTCTTCGCTCAGGTTCACGACAACATTCAGCAGTCGAATTATCACGGTTACTCATTCAGCACTTTGGTAGCCTAAATGCAGTGTTTGATTCATCTTTAAGTGAGTTAACTCAATTTAATGGAATTGGAGCAACAAAATATTCACAATTACTAGCCGTCAAAGAACTCGGACGGCGTTATCTCAATCATCACTTTCAGAAAAATAATCTCAGCCTTCATTCATCAGATTTAGTTTTGGATTATCTGCGCTATGAATTAAAAGGCGAAAAACAAGAAGTCTTTGCTGTTTTGTGCCTAGATCCCGAATTAAGAAAGCTTCATTTTAAAAAGCTATTCTTTGGTTCAGTTCAGCATTGCGCAGTTTCGGTCAATCAAACCTTACGCTACGCCTTACAGCAACATGCTTGCCAGCTCGTTATTGCACACAATCATCCCTTTGGTTCTCCACAACCATCTTCCCAAGATATTGCCTTAACTCAGCAACTTGAACAGGCTTGTCAGCTTGTCGAAATTCGTTTGCTTGACCACTTTATTATCTCACCTGAAGGGAGCTTTTCCTTTGCTGAACAACAACTGCTCAACCCAACAACAATATCAGTTCAATGATATTGACAAAGTACTACTAAGCCTAGAAGATCAAAACAAAAATAGCGACGTTTAAAATAAAATGATTGTTCGGGAACAGCCTAGTATTTTCAAAGTATTATTCTCTTGGCGAGGCACAATTTTACCCAAAATTTTGCCTTCCCTAGGCGTTGTGATGCTGATCTCGGCAATCATTGGTGGAGTAGAATACATCAATCTTTATCGCTTTCCAGAAATTCCTCTGGTTGGCTTTACGCTCATTGGTGTCGTACTTTCTATTTTCCTAGGATTTAAAAATAGTGCATGTTATGACCGTTGGTGGGAGGCCCGAAAATTATGGGGCGTTCTCATTGCAACTTCACGCCATTTTGACCGCGATTGTCGTATTTTAACTCAAGCTCGCCGTGAGCGAGTTATTCAACATGTGATTGTTTTTGCTAATGTATTGCGTGACCGTTTACGTCGTCAGACGGCGAACCCAACTGAGTTAATACAAACCAGTGGTATGAGTCAGCAAGCTCTCACTCAACTCTACCAGCAAAATAACGCCCCTCAGTACACACTCAGTCTCATTCACTGGGAATTGTTGCAGGCACTTAAAGAAGGTGAAATTTCTGACATCATCTATGCACAAATGAATAAAAATGTTTCAGATTTAAGTGTTGTACAAACTGGCTGTGACCGGATTGCCAATACGCCCATTCCATTTGCCTATTCAGTTTTACTCAACCGCACAGTCTATTTTTTCTGTTTTATGTTGCCTTTTAGTCTTGGGTCATTACTTGGATTAGCAACGCCTTTACTAGTTGGAATTTTGGCATACACATTTTTAGGTCTAGATGCACTAAGCTCTGAAATTGAAGAGCCATTCGGTACGCAAAGTAATGACTTACCCTTAGATGCTATGGTACGTAGTATCGAGATTGAACTTTTAGGGACGCTCGGTAAACCTACTCCACCACCAATTCAGGCTCAAGATAACAACTTACTGTAAAGAGTTTAAACAAAGTGCTCCCAAATTCCATGCTGCTTATCTGTAGGTTTAGGCGTATTTCCTAGTTTAATCCATGGCATATTTTCACCATGAAAATCACTGCCAATAGAAACTGCCAACTGATATTGTTCAATCATTCGATCAATCATCTGACGAGTAGATAGAGGTTCCATTGGTGGAGGTAACTCAATTGCGTCTCCACCTGAAGTCGCGAACAATTCAATTAAATAACGAACATTGGTTGCAGATAAATCATAACGCGTCGGATGTGCTAATACTGCGAATCCTTTACTTTGATGAATCACATCAATGGTTTCTTTTAGCCCTAAACCTTCAAACTTTACAAAAGCACGTTTTCCTTCTTTTAAGAAACGATCAAATGCTTGTTGAGGACGAGTCACGACATTTTTCTCGACCAATGTTTTAGCAATGTGAGTTCTTGTTACCCTATCCGCCTGATCTTCTACTTTAGCAAGAACATCCTCATAAATCTGAAAACCAATACATTTTTCTAATAGCTCACAAATCACTTTAGCTCTTTGCGCTCTAATTCTTTTTTGTTGTTCTAATGCTTCTAAAATTGGTGCTGCATCTTGCATATTTAAAGCAACAATATGTACACCATAACTCTTCTTAGTGGTTGGGCGCGACCACTGACTAGAAATTTCTGTACCAGAAATAATATTTAAATCATGACCTTGTGCAGCAATTTTTGCACGCTGTAACCCATCCATTGTATCGTGGTCAGTCAAAGCCAACGTATGCAAGTTCACATCTATAGCAGCTTGCACCAGCAATTCTGGAGACAAAGTTCCATCAGAAATATTGCTATGTGTATGTAAATCTATGCCTTGCATCTTTTATACTATGCCATTCGCCAAACCTGATCAGATACTCTAACATGAAAGCACTTCTGGACTTTGTTCCATTAATTATTTTCTTCTATTTATATAAAACAGTTGATCCAACTGACACCCAGCATCCTTTACTGAAACTGATCGGGTCTGCTGGTGGTATCGATAATAATAATATTCTTGTAGCGACTACTGGCTTAATTATTTCAATGCTTGTGGTATATGGTGCTCTATTTGTTTTCCAAAAATTCCGCTTAGACAAACAACAGTGGTTTGTATTGTTTATGACTGTCATTTTTGGTGGCATTACCCTCATGTTAAGTGACGATTTTTATATTCGTCTCAAAGCTGCGATTTTAAATTTAGTTTTCGCAGGCGCATTCTTGATTTCGCCTTGGTTTGGTAAAGATCGTAAACCACTCATTCAACGCTTATTTGACCCGATTTTAGATTTGAGTGAAAAAGGTTGGAAAAACCTCAATTTTGCTTGGGCTGCGATGTTTGTCGTGATGTCTTGTCTACATGTTTTCTTCGCATTTTTATTTCACGGTGGAAAATATTGGGGCGAATTTACTGCATTTGGTGACATGATCGTGATGTTTTCATTTATCATTATTCAGTTCATTATTTTACGCAAACATTTTAAGTCACCAGACGCTTAAAGTGCTTCCAGATTGATTATAGAGATACGATTACATGCCTTTTTTTGTTCTAAGCTGTACCGATAACGAAGGAACTTTAGAAAAACGCTTGGCAGTACGCCCTCAGCATATCGAACGTCTACAAAAACTCGATGATGAAGGCCGCCTTGTTACAGCGGGTGCTATGCCAAAAGATCCTAATGATCCGCAAGCTGGCTTTTTTGGTAGCACCATGATTGTTGAATTCGACAGTCGCGAAGCATTAGATGAATGGTTAAAAGAAGAGCCATTTCTTAAAGAAGGCATTTATGCTCACGTTGATGTAAAACCGTTTAATAAAGCATTTCCAAAAGGGTAATCGCATGCAGCTTGCAATCAAAAGCTTTCTTGGCTTGTGTTTGATATGTTCAACTGCTGGAGCAGTTGAACCTGCTGCGACACCAGCAACTCCTTCTCCAAGTGCGCCTTCAACTCAAGCCACTAAACCAGCTCCAACATCTACAACTGGAGTCAAAACAGCACCAACTGCAGCACAACCACTTACGGCAGAACAGCTCGCAAAGAACAAACAACAACAAGACGCAAAAATCAAAGCTTTAGTTCAAGATCAAGCATCTCGCTTAAAACAGCTAGAACATGCCAACCTTGAAGCATTGGCTCAGAACCAAGAGTTACAGCTAAAAAATGATAATCTCTCTGTTCAGGTTCAAGTTTTACAAAGCGAACGAAGTGCGCAAATGTTTTTATATGGCGCTGTTACCTTAGCGGGTGGTGTATTGCTAGGTTTCTTTATTGCTAGTTATATTCATACAAAACGTCGACGCCAGTGGTAATCCCAAGCGATCTATTAAATTCAATGAACGTATCAAACCGTATCCAAACAGCAGAGCTGGACTGGGAATTTGTCGATGGTATCGAGATTCCCATTTCCAAACAATTTGGTGATGTCTACTTCTCTAAAGATAATGGCCTACTTGAAACACGACATGTTTTTCTAAATGGTAATGACTTATCAGAACGATTAGCCAATTTAAAAGATTTTGAATATTTCAGTGTAGGAGAAACCGGTTTTGGTACAGGTTTAAATATTCTTGCACTCTGGCAACTTTGGCAGCAAGTCCGTCCTAATAATCAAAGCCATTTACACGCAATTAGCGTGGAAAAATTTCCATTAAGTAAAGCTGATCTTATTCGCGCTTTAAATGTCTGGGATGAGCTTAAACCGTTTGCAGAGCAGTTAATTGAACAATATCCCTTGCCTATTGCTGGATGTCATCGTTTAACTTTCCCTAAAGAACGTTTTAGCATCGATCTATGGCTTGGAGATGCGCAAGAGATTTTCCCAAGCATGGCTAAAACTAAAGCTGTGAATGCCTGGTTTTTAGATGGCTTTGCACCATCTTGTAACCCAGACATGTGGGAACAAAATATTTTAAATAATATTGTCCGTCTTTCAGGTTATGGTACTACATTCGCCTCTTTTAGTGTTGCTGGCATTTTAAAACGTGGACTAAAAGCACATGGTATCGATATTTCTCGTCCACGTGGTTTTGGCCATAAACGAGAAATGCTCAAAGCAGTCTGGAAGCTGCCTGAATCTGATCAGGGTTCCACAGAATTAGGACAAACCCACGCATTGGCTACAGAGCAACAGCATATTGCGATTATAGGGGCTGGTATAGCAGGTTTAAGCACAGCGTGGGCATTTGCAGCACGTGGCCACCAAGTGACCTTATACGAGCAAACCAATCCGTTATCGGGCGCGTCTGGAAACCCTTTGGCATTACTTAATCCGAAACTATGCCCAATTGAACAAAGTCATGAACATCTCATGACCTTAAGTTGGCAACATGCTTTAAATTTTTATAAAAATTTTAATGCATTCCGCCCGCTTCAAATCCAGCAAATTGCATTAAAAAATGCAGATGAACTTCTTGATTTGGTAAATCAGTATCCAACTCAAGTTGTTACCAACTCAGCGAACTCACTTGAAACTGATTACTCAAACATATTACTAACTGAGGCTGGCTCTGTCTCACCACATAAATTACGTGATGAAATTTTGCAGCATCCATGCATCAATCTCGAAATTGCCCATGTCACAGCACTTGTTTCTTCTGTAAATAAAGTTCAATTGCAAACCAACAATGAAATTATTGCAGAAGCAGACCATGTCGTTGTGTGCTGCGCTCGAGAAAGTGCTGCTTTATTTGACAGCTATCCGCAGTTAAAACCAATACGTGGACAAGTGAGCTGGGTTGATAATACGTTTGCCCCTCTGCCTTTAAATGAAGCTTATAGCTATGGCGGCTATTGTATGCAACTTGATGCCTCGCAGATGATTTTAGGCGCGTCTTTCTACCCAAATCGTGAAGATCAAGATGTACTTACCGAAGACCATGTGCATAACTTTGAATTAATCCACAGTGTATTCCCTGAATATGCTGAAAAGTTACCATTACCTTCGACATGGCAAGGCCGTGCATCTATACGGGCTCAAAGCTTAGATTATTTTCCTCTGGTTGGAAAAATACAGGAGAATAGCCGAATTGCTACTTTTGCTGGGCTTGGCTCTAAAGGCTTCTTATTTGCCCCGCTGTGCAGTGAAATCTTAGTTGCTCAAATATTAGGAGAGGCTTGTCCAGTACCAGACCGCCTATTACAAAAATTGAATCCTCAACGGTTCCAAAAGAAAGTGAAACCTAAAAAACCTTATTTTAAACCGCAATAATTCACTTTAATAAAAAAGCACCCGAAGGTGCTTTTTTTATGCGCCCTGCTCTAGAGGCAAGCCGGCATCACGAGCTGCACGTGTCCCGCCCATCAGCACGACATATTCACGCGAGGCATCCAATCCTTCTAGTTTCTCAGCTGCACGAGGAGCTTTGCTACCACCACCACATAAAATATAAATCGGCTGACCCGCAGAGACCTGGTTCAAAATATCAGCATTCAAATCATTAATTGGGCGATTCACCGCACCTTTAACATGCCCTTCTGCATAAGCATTAGTATCACGGACATCCCAGATAACAGCATTTTCTGGGAACTCAAATGTTGTAATTTCTTGTTTACGGATCATTGTGCACTCCTTTGATGTAAACAACACTTGGCAAATGAAGAAAACCCTCTTAGCATCTCAAATATTCTTTCCCTTTGTAAAGGTCTAAACTATGCCTTCTTTCGATATTGTCTCTGAATTAGAGTTATTTGAAGTTAATCATGCTGTACAAAACACACAAAAAGAGATTGCCACACGCTTTGACTTTCGTGGTCACGATGTTTCTATCGAATTAAATGAAAAAAATAAAGAAATCAAAATCAGTACCGAAAGTGATTTCCAGTGTGAACAAGTTTACAACATGTTAGAAAATCATTTTTACAAACGTAAAATTGATGTTCAAGCACTTGATCCACAAAAAGCCTCTGCTTCAGGCAAAAATTTTGTACAAGTCATTAAACTTAAAGACGGTCTTGACTCTGATACTGCAAAAAAAATTAATAAAGCCATTAAAGAAAGTGGCATTAAAGTGCAATCTTCTATTCAAGGCGACAAAATTCGTGTAACTGATAAAAAGCGTGACACCTTACAACAAGTTATGACTTTTTTACGTGAACAACAATTCGGTGTGCCATTACAGTTTAATAACTTTAAAGATTAATATCTTGTCGGCCATTTAAAGCTAAGGTAATCCCATGTCTCAATCCAATCGTCTATCAAAACTGGTAAAAGCAACTTCAAAATTCCCTAAAGGTATTCGGAGCACGCTTTGGAGCAAGGCGTTTGGTCGTATCGTGCCAATGGTGGGTACAGCAAATATCCGCTATCTGGAAGTAGACTCAAACCACGTTACTGTCCGTTTAGATAACCAAAAAAATATGCAGAACCATATTAAAGGCGTCCACGCTGCGGCTATGGCGCTTTTAGCAGAAACTGCAACGGGTTTTCTAACCGGTTTACATATTCCTGATAATCGCATTTTATTAATCAAATCATTACATGTAGATTATTTAAAAGTGGTTGAAGGCGGTTTGACTGCTACAGCGACATTGTCTGCTGAACAACAAAAGTTTATTGCAGATAATGAGAAAGGTGAACTTGTGATTCCTGTTACTGTGATTGATGATGCAGGCAATGAACCAATTCAATGCCAAATGCTCTGGGCATGGTTACCTAAACGTAAGAAATAGTAACTAATCTAAAGTATTTTTAGACGGTTATTTACCTCAAGATATAAAACTAATATTTTGTATCTTGAGGTTAAAAATGAAAAAAATATTAATTCTTTCCTCTTTATTTACCAGTTTAATATTTACAACTATAAGTTCTCACGCGACTGAACCCCACATTAAAACCAGTAAAGTAACTTCGGCTAAATCAGAAGCTATTGATAAAGTAAGTGCTCAAAACAAAAGAATAGTGACCGACTTTTATGAAGGTGTCTTTTTAAAACATAAAGTCAAAGAATATGCAGACCGCTATATTGGTCAACAATACATTCAGCACAATCCTAATGTGTCAGATGGTAAAGCGCCTTTCGTTAACTTCTTCACTGAAAAATTCCAAAAGAATCCTCAAGCTAAAAATGAGATTAAACGTGCGATTGCTGAAGGCAATCTTGTCGTTTTACATGTCCATTCGACTGAAAATGAAAAAGATCGAGGAAGAGCAATTGTTGATATATTCCGTGTTGAAAATGGAAAAATCGTAGAGCATTGGGATGTGATACAAAATATTCCTGAGCAAAGCAAAAATACAAATACGATGTTTTAATTTCTAAAAACTAGTTTTTCTTTTGAATAAAAATTAAAGCCTGAATACTAAGATTCAGGCTTTCTGATTCTTATTGAGTTTCCAAAAACTTCTGTTTCGCTTCTTCAGGTATTTGACGCTTATTACCTTTTACATCTACTGCTACAAAGGTAAAAACTCCTTCAGTAATGCGTATTGGTTCACGAGAGTCATCATGACTATCCCAAACTTCAATTTGCATCTGAATAGAAGTATTTCCAACTTTTAAGATCTTGGTATAGCAGCTAATGACAAAGCCAACTTTTACCGGAACCAAAAAGGTCATTTGATTAATAGAAATCGTAGCACAGCGACCACGACTGAAACGTTCTGCGTGAATTGCTCCAGCCAAGTCCATTTGTGACACAATCCATCCACCAAATACATCACCACTCCAGTTTGTATCTGCTGGCATGGCAATCGTTTGTAAGGATAAAATTCCTTCTGGTTTGGTATAAGCTTCTGACACCTTAGCTCCCGAAATTCGTTTGAAGTTGTTGATCGAGCCACTGTTGCAATTCAGGCGCACGTAATGCCCCGCTAATACGCGCGACCTCTGTCGTTTTATTCATTAAGACAAGTGTCGGAATACTTCTCACATGAAAAGCTTGGCTCAAGCGAGGAGATTCTTCGGTATTAATCTTGGCAAAGATAACGCCTGGATTTTGTTTTGCGACCTGCGCAAAATGTGGAGCCATCATTTTACAAGGTCCGCACCATTCTGCCCATAAGTCTATAAGAATAGGTAAATCACTATTCGTGATGTAGTTACTAAAATTTTGCTCATTTAGTTCAATAGGTGCAAGCGGTAGTAATGGCTGATGACATTGCCCACAGCTTGGTTGCTCAGGAAGTTTTTCTTCAGGAACTCGGTTTTTTGCACCGCACGATGCACATACAATAATCATTTACACCACTCCTATATGCTGATGTAAAAATTCTAATTGGGTTATCACTGCTTTTTCAAACCATGAACCGTGATAAATATCAAAATGTTTCATATCCCACTCATGATAACTCACAAAAGGCGCAATATTTGTCGCAGCTTCACGGCTTGACTCAATAGGAATAAGCGAATCTTTTTGAGCAGCAATAAATAAAACAGGAATGTTAATCTGGCGCACAACTTGGATTGGACGGTATCGCATCAAATTAAAAAAGACACGAGCAGGAACTTCCCCACTCCAATAATAGTCAGGATTCACAATTGATAAATAGCCATAATAACTATCTGCTGTAGGCATAAAACATAAGTTATGTTGATCAACAACAGGTAATCTCTTTGGATTAAGCCCCATCTTTGATCCCATATAATCCTGACTCGATAGCTTTAATGCTTGGGGATAGCGCTGCAAAGGATAGAGCTTTGCAGTTTCAGCGCCATCTACATATGGAATTTGTACTAAAACTGCTTGAATATTCTTTAACTCAGAAGCTAGGCTTAGTGCATATCCCCCACTTAAAGAAGTTCCCCAAAGCACAATCCTTCGGTTATCTACGAGTTTAGAAGTCGAAGCATACTGAATCACCGTCTTCCAATCTTCTAATTGTGAATTGATGGAGACCATTTCTCTAGGCTTGCCAGTACTTCCGCCCCAATATCTGTAATCAAACAAAATAACAGCGTAACCTGCTTGAGCAAATCGCTGGGCATACTGAATAAGTTTAAATTGACGCAATCCGGCAAAACCATGCGCCATGATAATTACCGCAGATTTATTATTTGTTTTTGGAATATAAAAGTCAGCTGCGATCATTTCTTGATCACATGGAACATATAAAGGCTCAACCGTATAAGCGTGCATATGTGCTCCGTGGCATTATGGTCGAAGTAATGAATTTACAAAAAACATCCTGATAGCCTTTTAAAAATCTAGAGCTGTTCTATGACATAAGTTTTATCTATGTAGGAACAACGTTTTAGTGTCTTGTATCTCAGGTTAAGCTTAATGCTATGATACAGCATAAGAGGTTTTGTTAAATTTTGGAGTGACGAAATGTCAGATAATGTTGGTTTCGCAGGTCAAATTGGTCCAGAACACGTTGGCCAAGTTGTAGAAAAAGGATTTAAATCTATTATTAATAACCGACCAGATATGGAAGATGGCCCAGAACAACCTACAAGCGCTCAGATTGAAGAAGCAGCACGTCAAGTAGGCTTAGACTATGTCTATCAACCTGTTGTAGCTGGACAAATTACTGAGCTAGATGTACGTACTTTTGCCAATCATTATAATGAATTGCCAAAACCTGTGCTGATGTTCTGCCGTACAGGAAACCGTTCAAATAATTTATATCAATTAGCAAAACAAATGGATTTGTTAGACGACTAAATTTAAGAAATTAATTCTCTTGAAAACCCTATTTCTTATTTCAAGTAGGGTTTTTGATAAATTATTTTGCATATCTCTGCATGAACTCAACAGAACTAAAAATAATATTAATTTAGAGTATTTATATCTTTTGATTCATTTATTAATTTTCTATGAATAAATTTATTTTCGTTCTTTTAAGCTGTTTAATCGTTAGCGCATGCTCCTCGATGCAGGTAAAACCTACTGTCGGAGTAACGATGGGTACACGCATTTAATCAGTTACCCTGCCTATAAATATCATGAGCAACCTCATGAAATATATGTTATTTTATAAACCTAAAAAATTATTTTAAATAACTTATCATTTTAATGGGGATAATCATGAAACTTACTCAAGGAGTATGTGGAGTTACTTTGGCTGCTTTTTTGACAGCTTGTGGTGGGGGTGGCAATGATGGCTACTATAATCAAAATTCAAATTCTGGTTCTACAACAACACCAACCACTCCATCACCAGATCAGGAGTTAGCGGCCTCAGTTTTAAATAATGTAAAACAAGAAGGTAAATATTTGTTTGGCGCTTATGATCTTAATGATGAAAAGCAATCAAAAGGTTATATTGATCATGCACTAGATACCTTCGCTCAAGGACCACTTAAGTTAACCTTAGACATTCGAAAAGTAGATCTTACTAAGTACTCCGACCACTATCGAGATAAATGTTTTATCAAGAGTACTACAGACTACCGCGCCTGCTATGTATTTAAAGGGGAAGAAATAAAAACTTTACTCACTGGATATAATGATTGGGATTTTGATATTACAGCAGACGACTTGAAGAACATTAAACTGGCAAACGACAATATATCTCCGAACTTACAGGACTATCAATCAAATACCAGAATTTATATTTTTGAAAATGAAAATAATGATAAAAACTTTCAAGATGTAACTATTACAGGTGCGTTTGCTTATCCTTTCCAACAGTCATGGGGACTTGAACAAACCAAGCAAAAAAGATTCGTATTAATTAATGCTGCCACAAGTGATTATAAAATTACGACAACCGCTCTAGTTCAAGATCCAGAGACTGGCCAACCAACTGAAAAAGAAGTAACCACGGGTGCAATGAGTGTTTATAAAGATAATACATCAATTGATGGTGATCTCTATGTAGTTCAAGGTGGTTCTGGTTTCAACGTACTCATTAATGACAATCCTAATGTCCCTTTTGCAGAGCCAATTTCATTTGTTGTGAACTCTACTCCTGGCAATACAAACAATGCAACATATAAAGTAATGGCTAATAATCACCAAATATTGAGCCTACCAAGTATTACTAGCCTTGAAGGAAGCCGAGTTGAAAATGAATCACCAACAACGAATGCACAGAAATTTAATGGCAGTATTTATTTAGAAGGACAAAATATTTTTACTTTCAAACAAAGCTCGAATGGAACTACATTAGACTTTAAGCATGTTATTAATGGGGTAAGCATTGAAGGTCAGTCTATTAATCAAAATGGGACTGTTTCAACAACCCTAAAAACACCTTTTATGCAAAAATTTACATTTTAAAGCTAAATAATTAGGATGAAACCCTCTGTTCAAGAGGGTTTTTCTATATATTCTAAATATCTATTAAAATAGCTTAATGACAATGTTCGATATTATTATCATTGGCGCAGGTACTGCTGGTATTAGCGCATACAAAGAAGCCGTTAAACATACCAACAATATTTTAATTATAAATGATGGACCATGGGATACCACTTGTGCCCGTGTAGGCTGTATGCCAAGTAAAGTTCTCATCTCTACAGCAAACCGTATGTTTGACATTCAAAATGCTCAAGAGGTTGCTTTAGACGTATCTGCAAATATTAATACTGATCAAGTGATGCAGCATGTACAAACTTTACGAGACAGATTTACACAAGCAACTTTAAAAGATGTAGATCAATGGCCGACTGAGCATAAAATTTCTGGCAAAGCACATTTTATTGATGCACAAACTGTAGAAGTTAATGGTAAGCAATATCAATCAAAAAGTTTTATTTTGGCGGTTGGTTCTACTCCTAGTTATGATCAAACTTGGAAGCAAGAACTAGGGCATCGGCTTATAACCACAGATCAAATATTTGAATTAGAAACACTCCCTAAATCGATTGCTGTAATTGGTAGCGGTGTAATTGCTCTTGAGATTGCCCAAGCTATGCATCGGTTAGGGGTAAAAACTACAATCTTTGCTCGTAGTAAACGAATTGGGATATTGACTAGTTCTAGACTTCAACAGCTTGCTCAAGAAGAGCTAGGAAAAGAGTTAACAATACTATTCGAAACATTGCCAAGTGAGCTTAAAGTCAGTGAGGAAAGTGTTTTATTAAACTATAAACTTGAAGAAAAAGAAAAAACTCTCAAAGTTGAATATGTTTTAGCTGCAACAGGGCGTACAAGTTTACTCAATACTTTAAAACTAGAAAATATTGATAATTCTTTCAAAGATATTAAGTTATTACCTATAAATGCTAAAACTAAGCAGCTAGATACATATCCAATTTTTATTGTTGGTGATGCTTACACCTCAACACCACTACAACATGAAGCAGCACATGAAGGTAAAAAAGTTGTTTATAACTGTTTAAATTATCCACAGGTAAACTCAGTTAAGACACTTACTCCATTGGGAATTGTCTTTAGTCATCCTGAAATGGCGATCGTAGGTCAAAGTTATAAGCAATTAAAAGATGAAGGTATAGATTTTATTACAGGCGAAGCCTCTTATGAACGACAAGGAAGAGCTATAGTTCTTGGAAAAAATAAAGGTGCTATTGAAGTTTATATTGAACGGGAAAGCCAAAAATTTCTAGGTGCTGAGCTATTTACGGAAGCAACTGAACATATGGCCCATTTATTAAGCTGGATAATCGGTGAAGAATTAACGGTAAATGATATTCTAGAGAAACCCTTTTATCATCCGACCTTAGAAGAAGGTCTTCGAACTGCTCTAAAGCATGCGCGTAGACAACTGAAATAATCAATTTTAGAAGAGCCCTTTATTAATTAAATTGGCTCTTCTCTACTTCCACTTGCTTTCATTAATTCATTTGATGAGAAATAACCGCAACTAATGAAGAATTCTTTTCAGATGAACTAGTATATATCCATGTCTCTAAAGGCTTCTCATTTTTAGAAATAATATAATTTGTTGTGGTTAAATTCTTATCTTTAAATATTTCTTTTTTATAAGTTAGGCCAGTAGATTCTGGAGGTAGCCAGCTTTCTAAATTCTTCTGAATTTCAGTTGAATTTCCTTTATTTATAAATAATGAACATACACCATTATCAAGTTGTGTAATAACAAATTTTCCTTCAGAAGAACTTATCATCCAAGCATGACCATTATAATCTTTTTAAAAATGTGCAGCATATTCATTAGGCATTTGGATAAATCCCATATTTTTTGCTTGTTTATTTATTAATTCTGGATTTCCTCTAGAACTTACACAAATATTTAAAAAAGCTTTTGTACTATACAGACTTTTCACAGTTTCGTTAGCATATATAGAACTACAACTGAGTGTTATAGCCAATATAATAGAAAATATTTTAAATCCTGCAAATTTCATGATTAATTCTCTTTTTATTATTTTAAATAGTGTGATTTATATCACAATTCATTCTAAAGTTAGTCGGAGATTTAGATTTTTTCTCACACAAAAAGCAACACCCCCATTCATAGGAATGGGGGTGTTTGTAATAATGAGCTGGCGATGACTTACTCTCACATGGGTAACCCCACACTACCATCAGCGCTAAGAGGTTTCACTTCTGA
>NZ_JABELE010000028.1 GCF_013009345.1 Acinetobacter geminorum
TGTGAAGTACCTTTTGTAATTATCCTCTGAAGGATAAATGAAAATTAAGTACTTACACAAAATTTAGAACAGTCCCAGCCGTGGCTGATTTGATTGTTCACTTGGGCTTATTTGTATTAGTTCAGACTTGATCGTACATTCTTCTTGAAAAAGAGAAAGTTACCCGTACTTTCTCGCTATTCCAGCACTTGATTTCAAAGCCATCCGATGAGAAGCACTGCTTCGTAAAGCGGCTATTTGACGTGCATACAACAACCTGACCGTCATGCGTCCGGTCATTCTTTAATGGCTCAGCTCAATATGTTTGGCAATCAGCTTTCACGACTACCTGAATTTTCAAACTTAGCAAATGGTAATGAGAGCTATGATAGCCTAGCAGCAAAAATCAAAGAAATGCTGAGAGATCCAATACAACAAAAGCACTTCTTACCCCATCTAAAGAACCTAGGCTTTAAAGCTTGAGTGTATTGAAGAATACACATATTGTATTCTTCAATACAAAATCAAAATACACCTGAATACACAGATAAAACAGTTGTAGAACTCAAAAGCCAAATCGATTTTTTAAAAAAGCAGTTAGAAAAAGCCGAAGATCGTGAAGCCAAGGCAAACGCTCGCATAGATACACTGCTGACCCTCATTGAAATGAAGCCTCCACAATCCAATATGACTACGTTTACCGATCAGAAACCAGACCCGGATATAGCAACATATCCTCGGTCAGAACTTGAGCCGAAAGATGACGGATTGACTACTCCGGAGCAGACAGAAAATAAGCGGATTCCAGTGCCGGAGCACGTTGAACAGGAACCGGAGAAAAGGGGCTTTTGGAGCCGTTTTTTTAGACCCTATGATTAACCACGATTGTTTAACTAATATGAACAAAGTCGTGAAACATTGGTCAAAGAATAGGCGTGGAACGTGAAAAATCATAAAAAAACCCACCTTGGGGAAGATGGGCTATCAACTAGAAACTACAGCATTGATTTCTAAAGATAATTATAACGCATTTCGTATAAGGTGTATTATGTTAATTTTAGAATAATTATAAAGTGTCCCACTTGGATGAGAATGGGTGTTCAAGTAAGTGTTGATTTTGCAATAAGATTAAAATTACGTTGTTTACACAAAATTTAAGAAATTTTATCTCCAATTCAACTAATATTAAATCTGTATTTAATCAAAGGTATTTTTAAAATGTTCCTAGATTGGCCAGAACATACAGCACATGTCAAAAAATCATTTGGATCTTTAGGAAAAACTCACCCTAAAATGCTTCAAGCTTATTTAGCACTTAATGATGCTGCTGCTGCCGAGGCATTAGATATCAAAACACGTGAATTAATATCTATAGCAGTGGCAATCACTACGCGTTGTGAAAGCTGTATTTCAGTGCATGCAGAAGCAGCAATGAAAGCTGGTGCAACAGAAAGCGAAGTAGCTGGTGCTTTAGCTACAGCAATTCATTTGAATGCAGGAGCTGCATATACATTTGCTTTACGAGCTTTAGAGGCATATGAAGCACAGAAATAATATCTTTATTAGGTATTGAAAAAGATAATTTGACTAGAAAAACTGCTACATAATTATTTGAAAAAATTTAATGTACAGTCTCAAAAATGGGAGTTCAACAAAACTCCCATTTTTTATTATTGAGTCAGTTCTTAGTCGATGTAATGAGAATTTAATATAATAGCAATTACATTAAATTTCTTTAATTATCATAAAGATAATGTCATTTTTAAAATTTCGTATAACGTGTATTATGTTAATTTTAGAGAAATTTCATAATTCTGATTTTTTAGCTTAGGCCTTTAATGCAAAACTCTTATTCCTCTTTAGAAGAAATTTCATCTCTTGAATCTTTTGTGATAACGAGTCATATAAGTTCATATCATCATAAAATGATGTACGGTTTACCGAAAAATTTTAAAAAAATAGTTAAAAATGATAGTAATGAAGCCTTTAAAATTAATGCTAAGGCGTACCACTCCTCTGTTACAGGTAAATTTTTAACTCATAGATCATCTGCATTATTTGATGACATAGTTGATCATCCAGAAAAGTTAAAAATAGACTCTCAGTTTCTTCAAACTCTTAAATCACTAAAGCTATACCCAAATGATATTTTTCCCGAATGGAATCAGCATATTGAAATATATAATATTTTACGTATCTTGCAATCTTCTTTATTATTGGCGCACTTATTACCATGTTGGTTGAAGGCACTTATTTCAAAGAAGTAACCTATACCAGTTTACTTGCATTGTTTATTGTTGGATTAGGCATCTGTGCACAGAAGTTTAACTGGGGAAAGCATGCTCAAGATAAATCTGATAACACTCAGGCGGACTTGACCAACAATCTGTAATGTAAAACTAATGTCAGATTAAGCAAAATTCAACATACACTAAAACCAATGGCCTCCCAGTGAAAGCCATTGGTTTTTTAGGCTAAACTCAGCAATAAGTTCAATTTTTACTCAAATGTTAGCCACCGTTTTTATCTATCTTTCTGTATTCATATTCTAGAAAACTGTCAGCCTGTTTGATATTGCAGAACACTTTCAGAAAAGAATTTTGTATAGATTGCCGGCTCACTTTTAAGTGCTTTCACTATTCCCTTTATTCTAATAATTTTTATATAACACTTGAATAAAAAGCAAACGATTATCATTTACAGATCTCGCTAGTCAGCTTATCATTTCACAAACTTACAAATTCTCCGTATTTTCTTCACATTTAACCTATACATCATTTTAAGGATCTCTTGTGTTACTCCCTCATTTCAAAAAATCAGTCCTCACCCTCTGCTTATTTCCCTCCATACTTTATGCAGCCGATACATACCCTACTGTGACGCTTAACACGATAACTGTGCAAGCCGAAGGCAACTGGTTAGATGAAGCCAATGCACAGAAAGTACTAAATCATGCTGGAGCGCGTACAGTCATTCAGCGTGATGAGTTGATTAACCGAGGCGTAACTTCTGTCAAAGAGGCTTTACGCACTGTGCCTGGTATTCAAGCTCCTGAAAATGCAGGAACAGCAGGGAGTGATGCATCGTTAAGCATCGGTGTCCGTGGTTTAACGTCACGGTTTTCACCACGCTCACAGGTACTCGTGGACGGTGTTCCACTTTCGTTTGCCCCTTATGGTCAATCACAACTCTCCTTAGCACCCACTAGTTTAGGCAATACTGAAAGTATCGACGTGGTGCGTGGCGCGGGCTCTGTTCGCTTTGGGCCACAAAATGTAGGAGGGATTATTAACTTTAACTCGCGTACAATTCCTGAAACCTTTGCTGGAACGGTAGACCTCACTACAGAAATTGCAGAAAACGGTCATGTAAAATTTAACCCCAACTTATTTGTGGGTGGAACCTTAGACAACGGTTTAGGCTTAGCGCTGTTATATTCTGGCGTTAATGGAGAGGGTTTTCGCGATAAAAATGATGACTCTGACATCAACGATATTCGCTTAAAAGCAGCTTATGCAATAGATGAATATGCAAAAATTGAAGCCAATCTACACCGCTACGATGCAGATGTAGATATGCCTGGAGGTTTAACCCCTGCTCAATTTGCTGAAAATCCATATCAGTCCTTGCGCAATCATGATTATATGAAAGGGCATCGTACTGACGGTTCAGTTAAATACAGCTATAAAAAAGATGACAATGCCTTTGAGCTTTTGGCCTATCACACTGACACCTTCCGTGATGCAGGAATGGAACGTAGTGGATCAAAACTGTACCAAACGGCGCCACGTAATTATAAAGTGACGGCAATCGAGCCACGGTATTCGCATGCGTACCAACTTGGGACTACTGAAAATGAAGTTTCTGTGGGCTATCGCTATCTACATGAAACTAGTGAAGAGGCGGTTAATCGTGCAAGCTATAACACGGTCACAGGCCCTACAAATGAATATGCTTGGACCAAAGCAGACGGGAAAACAGATGCACATGCATTGTTCATCGACAACCGCACAGATGTGGGTGCATGGTCTCTGATTCCTGGTGTTCGTTTTGAGAAAATCAAAACCACCGAAAATATGTACAAATTAAATAAAGATGCATCGGTACTCAACGGAGTACATGCTGAAAAATCCTATGATGTAGTATTACCAAGCTTTTCAGTCATGTATAAAGCCAATGATTTGTGGAATATTTTTGCAAACTACGGTAAATCTTTTGCACCACTACAATATAGCCAAATGGCTAATACCAATGCGTCAGGTGCCTATCTGACCATGCAAGGCTTGCAACCTGAAAAAGCCAATAATTATGAAATTGGTACACACTATTTAGACCCATATCTATCCCTAGAATTCACCCTGTTTTATATTGATTTTTCTGATGAATTAAAACGAGATGATGCAACTCAAACTTACTCAAATTTAGGTGCCACTGAACACAAAGGAGCCGAGTTCGGATTTAAATATAATCTCGGTGCAATCAGTGACGAACTCAGCGGTATTTCGCTATATGCCAATACCACTTACACCAAAGCAACCGCATCTGCTGGGGAAAACAAAGGACAAGATCTCGACTTTTATTCACAATTGGTCGGCAATGCTGGAATAGACTATAAAATTGATCAATGGACACTAAACACTAATTTCTACGGTCAATCTGGTCAAACCGCATCGGGCACCCATGATGCTACTGGACGCTATGGCAACATTCCTGGTTATGGTTTAGTGGGTATTCGGGCATCCTATGATTTTTCCAACACACAACTCAATGGTCTCAAAGTGGGCTTCGGTGTGAAGAACCTATTTGACCGTGAATACTACACTCGTTCAGCGGATCAAGTCGGTGGAATGTATGTAGGTGCGCCACAAACGTATTATCTACAAACCTCATTTGATTTCTAGACACTCAATTCTAGAAAAGCAAATATTCAGGCAGAGACACCTCTCATTCATCTTTGCAAAAGTGATGTCCTCGCCTGAAACAACTTTCCCTTTATTTCTAGACAGCACCGAAAGCTGAAATGGATACTCTGTCTGATAAATGTCAGCCCCTCGGCATAAGTTGCTCAGCTCAACCTACAACCTTCAAATCTAATAAAAGATACTAGAAAAAGTGCTACATAATTATTTGAAAAAGTTTAATGTGCAGTCTCAAAAATGGGAGTTCAACAAAACTCCCATTTTTTATTATTGAGTCAGTTCTTAGCCTATGTAATGAGAATTTAATATAATGGAGATTGTATTAAATTTCTTTAATTATCATAAAGATAATATTATTTTTTTTGAATTTCGTATAAGGTGTATTATGTTAATTTTAGGGAAATTTAAGAATCTCTATGCAATGGTTTATTCAATATTCTTTGATTTCTTATCTTTTAGGTTAATCAGAAATAGCCAATAACATAAGCCAGGAAATAGAGCCATAAAGATAGTCCATGTATCTGTATACATCTTCCACCACTCTTTCGAAATTTCTCCTGTGTGACTCCATCCAAAAAGAATAAAAAATGGAGTAGCAATAATTATAGAGGCAATACAGATAGTTAATAAATTAAGACTGTTATAACGATTTAAAAGAATTGAGAATATGAAGCTGAAAGGTACAGTCAAAATACAATAAGCCAAGTAGACAAGACCGTGCCCTACAAGAACCACTAAAATCGAGTATAGGCTGTATTCCTGATTCATTACGATAAACAGGACTGCTGTGAAAAAAAGTAGTGGTAAAGGAGAAAGTAAGAGAGCTTTTACTATTTTTTCATTTGAGTATTTCACTAATTTAATTCTCTTATCTACTCAATAAATAATAATACTATAACGATTTTATTGGAGGTTTTTTGATTCTATTTAACATAATGGGTGTTATACGAAATTAACAAATTGAAACATATAAAAATCAAAAACTTATGCTATAAATAATTTGCTCGACGATGTCGAAAAGCTGACTTGGAAACAAGTCGGCTTTTTTATGAGCAGTTTTGATATATTTTGCCAATAAAATTGGTTAAAAAGCGATCAAATCGTAATTTCCTTCCGATTCCTTAAGGCTTCCATTTCTGAATTTATCCCCATTTCTTGCGGATAAGCTTTGGGATAATTTTTGATGATTTTTTGTACGCTTTGGCTTACAGCATTTTACGAAATTGTTTGTATCCAAGCACCAGTGAAGTCCCTATGATCGATCTATATGAACAGGATGTTCAATGACTTAAAACAAGAATAATCAGTCAGACACCATGACCATTAGGTAGTCAGCCCTACCTATGCGCTCCACACCGAAAAATCCCGACATGACGTCGGGATTTTTTATTGTCATTTGAATAATAATTCAATTAAGCATAAAATATAGATTGTAATCTATATTATGGTTGTAATATGTGGACAGTCATTACAACGGATCTGTTTAACGAATGGCTTGCACAGCAAGATCAATCTACACAAGAGAAAGTACTCGCAGCGTTGGTCGTTCTACAGCAACAGGGACCAAGTTTAGGTCGTCCTTTAGTAGATACCGTCTATGACTCCAAATTTACCAATATGAAAGACCTACGTGTTCAGCATCGAGGTAAATCACTGAGAGCCTTTTTCGCGTTTGATCCTTTACGACAAGCTATTGTGCTGTGTATCGGTGATAAAGGTGGTAAAAAGCGTTTTTATAAAGAGATGTTAGATATTGCCGATCAGCAATACGAAATTCATCTTTCAACTTTAGGAGATCAATCTAATGGCTAAGACCCTACAAGAATTATTGGCTAATCGCTCTCCAGAGAGTCAAGCTCGTATTCAACAAATGGCGGATGAATTATTGTTGGAAACTCAGCTTCACCTTATTCGTGAAGAGTTAGAGATTTCTCAAAAAGAATTGGCTGCAACCCTTGGAATCAAACAGCCTTCATTGTCAGCAATCGAAAATCGTGGTCATGATCTTAAAATTTCAACGATGAAAAAGTATGTCGAAGCAATGGGCGGAAAACTTCGTATTGATGTAGAGCTTCCAACAGGAAAACACATAGGATTCAATGTCTAATAATAAACCTTTGAAAAATAGTAGTAAATTACTTGTTAACTTGGACAAGTTTATATTTTTAGTCAATGCTGCTGATAGCCTAGAGGAAATTGAAATTATTAGAGATTTATGCTGTGACTATTTTTCACATTGTAAGAAGTCAAGCTATTACACTGATATTTTCGACAATGCTTATTGGATAAAATATTACGAAATAACTTAATCTTTCCAGATTCGCATAAGAGATTTTATGCTAAATAGATATGAGAAAGGCCATAAATTGTGACTTTCTCATATACGAAGAGAGAGCTGAGAACTTTCGTTTTATTGATTTATTCAAAATGAAGCTGATATTGATGTGTGGTGATTTTAATTTTTAGTTGCTTATATTTTCTTTTCGTAGCGCTCAGAGCTGAATTAGACACTTCTGTATAAAATATAGGATCATTCATCAAATCAGAAAATAATTTATATCCAATCAATAATTTACTGTATTTATTCCCATCTTTGAGATTCGTTTCAATTAATTGATCTAGAAAAACTATACATATTAGCCTCGATAGAGTGTTTCTGAACGGACACCATACAGGGTTGGCGATAGGAACTAAAGTTAAATTAGGTATTGATATATGCAATATTATTGTAAAAATAATAGATTAAACTTATATCGAGGCTAAACTTTACTCCTTTAATAGTAAAAATCTTATTCAGGATCCAAGATATATCCTTCTAAAAGACTTTAGTCCTTCTCTTTTTCAAGTCAAATTTACCCGTAATTCTGGCTAGAATACTCTCTCAAAATTGCATATACCCTATATTTATCTTGATATAAGGTCTTTTCTATAATTTTTTGGATATCTTCACTAGTCCATTTTTGCTACTTAGCTTTAAAAATGAACTGTGATTGCAGAACAAATGAGTGTTCACCTTTTCTTAAATAAAGATTCTTGACTTTTTTTTGCATAAGAAACAATTCAATAACCTATACTCTTAAACTTTATACTAGTTGGGAAAAATTTACTTTTAATTATAACTTAATAAAACACTTAACTTGTAAAAAAAACTAAATTTCAGTTACTTAATAGACAAAAAAATATTATTATTTTTGTATCAGTAATGTTTGATATTCTTTGGATTGTATGTTGTGGGTTCTTATAGTATTTCTAGGTTTAATCAGTACACTATTAATTATTTCCATATTAAAAGAGTATTTTAATGATCCTAGACAGTATCGTGGACAACAAATCCCTCTAAATTCTTAAAATATTTCTTCTCAAAGGCTTCAGGGCTTAACCAGCCATTTGCAGAATGTCTTCTGACCCGATTGTAATAAATCTCAATATAGTCAAACAAGACAGCATTCGCTTCTTTTCGAGTGGCAAACACACTGCCATGGACCACATGACCTTTCAATGTATGAAAGAAGCTTTCAGTCACTGCATTATCCCAACAGTTTCCACGTCTAGACATACTCTGAGTACAATCATTTGTCAGTAACAGCGCTCTAAAATCACGACTACAGTACTGTGAACCTTGGTCCGAATGAACCATAACACCAGTTGGATAACCCTGACGAGCCATTGCATAGTTAAACGTATCACACACCAACTGGCGGTCTATTCGATGGCTGGTTTGCCACCCCACGATACGACGACTAAATAGATCCAGCATCACACATAAATACAGCCAACCTTGCTTGGTACGGATATAGGTAATATCCGTTGTCCAAACCTTGTTAGGCTGAATGACTGTAAATTGACGCTCTAACAGATTGGGTGCTGTAGGCAAACGATGGTTTGAATCAGTCGTATGCTTGTATTTACGCGCAATCCTGCTGCGTAAACCCAGATTTTTCAGCATTCTTCCAACAGTGCGTTCACTCATGCTGTAACCTAAATCATGCATGTCATGTACCAATGAAGGTGCACCCAATCGTGCATGATGCTGCCAATATACGGCTTTTAAATCATTATATTTCTCTACCGTATTGGCCTGACGTTTTCGCCAGGCATAATAGCCTGAAGTGCTGACACCTAGGTATTTACAGGCAGAAGATACCGTGACTTCATTCATATCTAGATCTTGAATTACCGTGTACTTTTCTTGGCATGATCTGTTAGAAAGTACACATGCGCTTTTTTTAAGATGTCATTGGCTTCCTTGAGCTGTTTGACTTCTTTCTCTAATTCCAAGATCCGCTGTTGTTCTGGTGAAAGTTGACGTTTGCTTGAACCCACTGGATTGGTTTCACGAATCCATTTGTCTAAAGTTGAATAACCCACACCTAATTTCTGGGCGATTGCAGCTATAGGCTCGTGTGAGTTTGAAAGTGCATAATCAATTGCTTGCTGTTTAAATTCAGCACTAAAACGTTTGGCCATTTCTTGGATCTCCAAAGTTAACGTTACGTTATCTTTAGAGGGAAGTACTGTCCATTATTTTGGCTAGGATCATAAGAATCCTTTCAAATAGAAGAATAAATTCTAGTTTGTTAAGGCTTTGTTGCACAAAGATTTAAAAGTTAAGACTTCTCATATCTACTCAAATTTAAATGACAACTCGGGTATGTGGTCTGCCTAAGTCCGTAAATTTATTTAATACTGCCATACGTGCATGAATCTCATTGACTTGGCTTTGAAAATTTCTCGCACTGAGTTTATCCCCCAATAATTTGATGCAATGCATCTTGGTTTCAACCAAACTTCGCCGATGATAGCCTGGCCATTTCTTCCAAATAGTTCTTCCTAAACGTTTAACTGTTCAAAGCAACTCATTGCGTTCTAGCGAGCCCATCTTTTTATCTTTCCATGGCTTCGCATTTTTTCTTGGTGGAATCACTGCATGTGCTTGCCGATCCGCAATGACCTGTCGGCACTGTTTGGTATCATAAGCTCCATCGGTATAGACGGAGTCAACTCTCTCATCTTGTGGAATCTGATCGAGTAAATCACCAAGTACCTGTGAATCACTCACATTGTTGGTCGTGAGCTGAACAGCGCGTATTTGTAAGGTTTTAGCATCTATACCAATATGTAATTTACGCCATTGGCGACGATATTCAGGCTGATATTTTTTACGCTTCCATTCACCCTCATTTGTGGACGCAATAAAGCAATTTGACCTTCTGCCTCAACTTGATCGTCACCTAGAGTAAAAACTCCTTTAACGGTATTTTCTTGATTGAAATTACGATCAATAAAATCTTTATTATAGACTAGAGTTTTTATTGGTTCTTCACCAAGCCATTGAAGTAAACAATGTGTGTAGCCTAATGGTTGATCTATAATTCTACAATTGTAGTTTTTCCTGACCCATTTGCCCCAAATATAAAATTTATCTGCTTTAAACCATCTAATTGTGTTGGTACACTATAAGTAGCAACATTATTTATATAGACTCCAGTAAGCATAGCTTTCCCTATTTTTAATTTGCACGATTTAAAATTTATTTTTTTAGATTATATAGTTACATACAAATATCATCTACTAATTTTAGAAATATAATAGCCCCATAATAAATAACGGTCGTTTTCTTACATTCGGAACAATATTCTAAAGTGATTTAATTTTTGCCATCCAGTATAAGGTCTTAGATATGAGTCGATTAACTTTTATAAACGGTGCGATTGTTTCTGCGTCTGATGTTCGCAAATCTTGGAGCAGAATTGTTCAATGTGTCAAAGAAAGTCATAAACCTGTTTTTGTTTATACGAAGAATACGCCCGAAGCTGTTGTTCTGAGTTTTGAAGAATTTCAAAACATGCAGGAAATTGTTGAAGCCGTCCGGCGTGAACAGCTAGGACAACAAATGGTTTATGATCTTTTGGATATTAATCAGCTCACTGGTCAACCGATCAAACACATGCTTTTGAACCCCAAAGGTGTATTTGAAGAAGTAAATGGACAAGAAAAATAGCTTTTGAGGATATTAGCGGATTCGAGATTAGAGACAAGCTGATTTAAAAGTCATCTTATATTTATATTCGTTGCACAATGAGCTTTTATTTTCGTGAAATAATAGGAAGTGAAAACATTTTCGTAAGTTAAGTAGCCCTGGTGACATAGAGTTGACTAAGTTTATTGAAAATTACAAAGAACGCTTGGATGTCTATAGAACTATATTAAATAATGCACTGGGTAAAGTAATAGACTCACCCCCGGCGCAAACTTAGGAGAATCTCACACATTACCAATGAGTAAAGGACTATTTGAGTTGCGCTTAAAATCTCAAGAAGGTATTGCTCGTGTTATGTATTGCACACTAGTCGGTAAACGCATTGTAATGCTCCATAGTTTTGTTAAGAAAACCCAAAAAACACCTAAGCAAGATCTAAACCTAGCACTTGACCGCATGAAAGAGGTGAAAAATGCGAACACATGAAGAAATGAAAGCACTTGCATTATCTCGTTCAGCAGTGCGTACCGAATACGAACGAATTGAACGTGAAGAAATGCCCTTGCTCGATATGGTACTTACTGCACGTCGAGAGGCAGGTCTATCCCAAGCGCAAATCGCGGAACGCGTGGGAACAAATGTACCTCTGCCGTTTCACGGCTAGAAAAAGCATTGATCACAGGCAAACCATCACCATCTATTGCCACATTGCAAAAATATGCTGCGGCAATTGGTAAACATGTTGAAGTGCGTTTTGTCTAAATAAAAAAGCACCCTAGGGTGCTTTTTACCAATTCACTAATCAATCAACTTTACACATTTAGCAACAACATCCTGTGCCTATAGACCCTTATCTTTGAAATTACTGTTATACGCACGATCAATATCTCTTAAGCCTTCTTGAATTTCTGCTTTTGATGCATTTTTGTCTGTTAATATTTCATTCCTTAAGCTTTCCTTGGAAACCCCTTTAAGCCTTGCATCCATTATAAGAGACTGATTATATGCATCCTTTACACACTCATTGCGCTCTTTTAAAGATAATTTATTTGGAGTGCAGTGTGCTTCCCAAATTATTGCAAATTGAATAACCACCGTAGCTATTCTTAGAATTTACCTCTCCGCAATATCCTTTTATATTTTGGAATTGGGCTGAATCAGGATCTTTTAAGGTGCTTAAGATAGCTTCTTTTGACTCTTTTTCCACCTTTGAGCAACCATTAATCCCTACCAAACCAAGAACTAAGCTTAAAAAAATAATCTTTTTCTACTATGCGAATCGCTTCCTCTTCATCTGCTTGGTCAATAAAATCAGTTGGAGGAAATGGTCTGATCTGATCCATTAAATATTTGCCTCTTTAAATTTTTTAGCCATTCACTAGCGTATTCAGTCCGTAACTGCAAAGGTCCAGACTCATCAATGCGACATCTTGAAGCTGTCTCTATGCGAACTACGGTGTAGCCCATCTCTTCAGCCACATCGTAACGATCAAGACTACAAGCTTTATTTTTAAGTTTGCCCTTACGACCGCCAGACCATGGACCACCCGCAATTTCAACTAGTATTCGATACTCAATTAAATGAAAGTCAAACCGCCAGTGCTTAGTAGACTTAAACTGAAATTTCTTTTCATATTTAATTTCCAGATTATCTAAAGTTTCAGTAAATTCTTCTTCTGCCTCTAGATATTTTTGTGTAGGCTTTGGCAGTGGCCGGCTTTTAAGTTTAGTTTTAGGTTCTTTTTTCCGAGTAAGCCAAAAGTATTCTGTAGAATCCATTATTCTTACCCATAAAAAAACCGCCCTAAGGCGGTGGCTAAAAATAGAGACAACTAACTATTATTTCTTAAAAGTTGCCTTATAAAGCTTTGAATTAAAGTAATCCGTAATTTCTTTACCTTCGGTTTGAATTTTTTCCTCATTTAAAGGTAAAAAATCTAATTCATATTTCAAGCTCATATACTCTGGAATAAATTTCTTTATAGGCGGAGGTGGTTTAGGTCCACCTTCTGTAATTTTTTCGATAAATCCAGCTAACCATAAAATATACTCACCTTCTGAATTATGAGGAGGAATCAAACTCACATCTATTTTTACTTTACATTCATCTAATTGTTTACTAAACAATTCAACAAAATCAATAAAATTATATTTTAATTTAAATTCTGTTCCCTCAATTTCTCTGCGTATACATGTCATAAGTAAGTTCATATTTTCAATACAGTCATGTGAAAACAATTCCTCATCTTTAATTTTGCTATAAATATTTTCCGCAAACATGAGATACTGTGGCATTTCGGCAGCTCCTCATTTTTATAAAGTATTTTTCTTAAGGTAGTCCTATTATAACAATGTTGCAACAAGAAATTTTCCATTTTTAGTTTAAGGAAATTTTAAAAATTATAAAAACGATTATATTCAATAAATTAGTACGAATAAAAGCTAGGGAAGTTTGATTTTTCTATTGAGCTTTAAAATGGATTATTGTGTTTAAATTATCAATTTAAAAAGCTTGCCTAGTAGGCAAGCTCCCCCTTTTTTGATATTTGCGCTGATCAATAAGGTTTAGTGTTACTTAAAGCAACACACTGATAATACTGAAATATTTAAAAATAAAAAAGCCCACTTCCTATTTTTATTCAGAAATGGGCTTAGCGAAAAAAAACGCTTAGACCTGAAATAGGAAATATCTATTCGGAAATATCTCCAACTTCATATTGGCATAATATTTAAGCACTAGCAATAGGGACTGAATTAAAAATATCAAATATTCATATTTAAATAGATAAAGATTTCTTTTTTTGAATGGTTTTATTTTTAGCCTACATAATTTTTTTACTTATCAAGACTTATAAAGAATATGTGCCCATCAATAGGTAATACTTAATAAGGTCTTATGTGTAGTAACCATTAGGCTCTAGAGAGTAAGAAATCACACTGACTAAAAATAAAAAATAATTAATTTTCAATATCAATGATCATATACTGCAAAGTTAAGTATATTCCAACTTCTCCATTGTTGAGTGCCTCATATAAGTCTTCATCAACAAAATCTCCAGATTCATCATCTAGCCATTTATGAATTTGAATAATTTGTATATTCCCTTTTTTGTCTATTCTTGCTATTGGGTCTATTACGGACCGAACTATCACCTTCTTCTTCGTCTCAACATCAAGCAATGTGATAATTGTCATTTTAAAATCCTTATAAATATCCTGTATAACAACTACGCTCAATCAATAAAGATTTTTATATTTAAATTACTTAAATAGCAATCTTTTCAATCTAAAAAATAAATAAAAAACACTTTAATAGTATGTGCCTATTAGAAAAGGTACCTTAAATATTCTACTAGCAATAAAAAACCGCTTTAAGGGCGGTTCATATTATTCATCAATCTGATCATGCAGTTTTTTGATAAACTCTAATAAGCTTTTCTTTACTTGCATCATTAATTGCAACTAAACCCGTACTTGCTGCATTATTTAAAACCGCTACTGTTATATCGCTTTTCGCTTTGATTTTCGCACTTTCAACCACCGCATCATATTCAATATTATTCATTACCATTTGTTAGTTTCTCATTTTATAAAGTGAGAGACATTAATAATATGAAATCAGCAACTATTCAAGCACCTACTTAAGATCATCAGGCGTTTCCAAATAACACCCGTTTTTATTACAGAAAGCATGAATGTCGTTTAAGTATTCGGTTAATTGAACTGTACTTGCGTCTGTAGTGCTCATTAGCTCACATAGGCCACTTGCTACATCTTGGTAGAGAGGATGATTAGAATCTTTCAACTCTCTTACAGCCTTGAATGTTTTCTTGTATTGGCCAACGTCATCGCAATCATAGATTTTTGCTAAGAAGTTTTTCTTAAAGAACAGATGCTCGTAATCTTTATCTTTACCTTGACTTTTAGCCCATTGATTAAGCCAATCCAGTACAAACGGTTTTGAGCCTTCGAACGATCTTTCTCTTGTGGTGCCATCAATACAACTAACGGCTTCCCTTCATTCGCTGCCTTAGCATGATTCACATTAAGAAAGTTAGTTACTGGTGAAATGTCGCAACAAAAAACCACCCGTGGGTGGCTTGATTTTTTTTGATAAATTAATCAACAGCTCAAAAATGGGTAACTGTCAGATCGAGTTTGGACTACAACACTTTAGCTCATCGATTTACCAAAGCGCTAATCTTCACACTATTGTTTAAAATCCAGTAATCAAACTGTGATGCTAAAACTTTTAAATTCCCCTTTTTAAACTGCTTAGGCTATTTTAACCAAAGTTCATCTTCTTGCATGATTTTTAACATTAAATTAAATATAACCAGTAGAGTAACATTTTTTTTATTATGGCCAACAACTCTTTGAAAACTAAATTTAACTGTTCTCTCAAGCACTTCCAGATTGACTGGATAATTCTGTTTGTCTAAATTTAGGTGATCTCCAATAATTGGCTCTATACCAGCAATAAAATTAGCAATTTGTTGCTCATCATCTTTCTTTATGCATTGAAAATGTAGAAAGTTTTTACGTAATTTTCCAAATAATAATAATACCTTAAGTGCATTGACCACGTTCAACTCTTTAGGTATATCTTTCCCCTTATCATGTTGGTTATGCAAATCAAAGAGAGGAATTATTTCATCAGAACGTTTCAGTTTCTTAGCTTTGTTGTAAAGCTCATCAAACCAACCCCCATCTAAATTTTTATTACTAACATATTTCGTTTTTAAATTAAAATTTTTGGGGTCCATCCATTTAGTGCTCATAAATTGACATCGCTGCATCCATTCTTGTGCTTGAATATCTTCGCTTGAACGGCCATCTCTTAAACTTATCAAACGTTGAAAAGGCGTCAGAGTACTCTTCTCGATACTAAACTTCTTTTCTTGTCGACCAGCAATCATAACTGGCTGTGTTTGCTGATAAGAGTTAAACCATTTCTGCTGCTGAGTATAACGATTTAAGTTTATGTACTCTGTACTTGAATTCACTGGACCAAAACACTGTTCTAGGACTTTTTTTGAAATGATACACGGCGAATTGTAAATTCGATCGACTGCTAATAAATCCAAAACATGAAGATAATTTGAAGCCGTTTGTTCAATACTGCTATGCCCCATCCAAGAGGCAAGCACCTGCCATTTATGTTGAATAATCTCTTCATGAGCACGTGCTTTAACACCAAACAATAAATCACGCATCTTTTTTGCTTTTACCCAAGGACAATCTGTATATGTTTTAATCATTTCTTTTGAGCCCAGCAAAGTTATTGCTAGATAGTTAGCAGCACTGTGGCGCAACGTATGAAAACTAAAGCCATGATGCATACCTAATATTTGGTTAAACAACTCTACTGTAATTTTGCTGATACATTGATCCGTTAATACACGATGATTAACACTAAAAAGTAGATCATCCTGCTGATTAAACAAATATTGTTCATAACGATGTTGTATGTAATGTTGTACTACTAAAAACTCATGTTCTGACAAGGCAATTTTCAATGGTATTTGACGATTTGCACTTTGCGTTTTCAGACGGCGATATGAATTGTTCTGAATATGAAGCGTGATATTATTAAAAGCTGTATTTTCTTTTTCTTTATAAAGTAACTCTGGGCAAATAATATCTTGTATTTTAAGACAACGAACTTCATTTAATCGGAGTCCAGTTCTATAACTCAGTAAATACATCAGCTTTAAACAACTCAGATGATCGACCCACTCTGATGCCGTTGGCTCTTGACTTAAATGTTCTAGTTTTTCCAATAGCTTGCCAAATAACAAAGGGCTTACTAGGCGTGCATTGCAAATTTGTAAATGCTTAAAACTTGAATTCTGTAACACCAATACCTCTGGTGCATTAAAATTATCTATACAAAATTGATGAAAATCTTTTAGGCGACCAAAACGGTATTCTGCTGTTTGGTGCATCTTACGAGAGGTTTTTCCTTTAACAGCTTCACGTTGAGTTGCTTGTGCATCTCGTTCACTGCTATATTTCAACAACTGTCGATATAAATCTTCATAATCATCAATGGATTGTTGTTTTAAATCCAATTTATTAAGCCAAATTTCAAATATAAATTCTTTAGCAAATGATCCTAAGTAGCTTTCAATAGTTGATAATTGAAGCCCTCTTTTTTTTAAATGCACTAACCAGTGAATTAAGCGTAATTGGGCTTCAATTAAAGACTTTTCTTCCGTATTTGCATCACGCATCTTCTCCTCTAACACCCTTCTGATTTCTTGCCAAAAACGTAGCGTGCGTTCTTCTTTATTCCTCTTTTTATCTAAGCGCTCAACTTTTTGACCTTTACGTTTCTTTTGATCAAACAACATCAACTCATACGGAATCGTTTGTAATTTGCTTTGAGCCGTCGGAACTTCAGGATGTAACTGCTCTTGTTCAAAATGAATAGGGCTATTCTCTAGTTCCATGACTTGATTACGTTCATTACTCCATAGCAATCTAAATTCGGATGGCCGTAAGGCGACAGTATTAATCTCTTGCTGAAGTACATTACTTAAAAATATATCTAGGCTAAGGTTTGGATTAAATTCAAGTACCATTTGCACATCATTAAATGCACGAAATCCACGGCGTTTAATTTGATATTGCAGATCGCCCAAACTTTTGTTTCGTCCCATGCGACTCAAGCTTTCCAGAATACAATCTTCAATTGATTGTTGCAGACGATATTCTTTATGAGTAGCTTTCAACTTTTTTAAATATTGCAAGATGAACTGAGCATATGAGTTAAAAAAAACATGCTTCCATTGGTACAACTTTCTCTGTTCTACATCGTTGCCATATTGAGAGTTTTCAACACGATAATGTAGTAACAATGGATTAGTGATTTTTTTGTAGTCCGAATGGTATAACCGAAAACAATTCAGATCTGTACCAAGCTCAACGGCCTCCTGCAATTGCTGCTGAATAGCAACCAGATGCTGTTCATCTGCACAGCCTGAAATATATATAAAACTTAAGCATAAATCCCCCCACAAATATTTAGGGTCATCCCAATATCCAAGTGAATCTTTCCAATATGCTTTCAAAGCATTGAGTACCTGGGCATGTAACTGCCCTTGTTTTAACCGTGACTCCGTACTCTCAATTTTTCTAGGCAGTACGATCCGTTTAGTATGTGGATTTAGCCTAATTCTGTATGATTTTTTATCTACATTCTGGTTGAATTGCCTTCTTCTTTTATTAAATTCATCTTCAGTAAATTGCATCAGTTTAGATTGTTCATCTCGGCTCAATTTTTGACTCAAACAATCAACACTATCTTTAATGTCATGCCATTTTTCGGCGATCTGCTGATCAAGTTTTTGCTGCATGTCTTGCGTCAATACTTCAGGTAAAGAAGGCTGTCTTTCTTGCGACTTTTTCACCAATTTCTGAATATCAACAAATAGACCGTCTAGTTGTGGTTTTATTAGTTCTTTGATTTTTTGCATACAACTATTTTCGCTCTAAGTGTTTAATCGATAAAGATTTGACATTATCTTGCAATTGCTGGCGGACTTGCTGTACATAGACATTCGGAATAAGTGAAGAATACGGATGAAAAGCCTCTCGGTCACGTTGGTCATGACCATAAAGAGCCTGAATTAAATGGAATGCTAAAGCAGTTTTTTTTTCTTCTTTTTCTTCTGCATACATCAAAAAATTCATATCAAAATGACGTAACCAATTCGAATACATATTCTTTGGAAAGATTCCTTCCATATATAAATTTACCCAGTTTCGAGATAAAGGGATTAACTTAACTTTCCTGCTCTGCCACTCTTTGACAGTTATCGGCAAGATATCTTTACTATCAATGACCTTTCCGAATAAGTCATTGAGCGCAATTTTTTTCTTTGCAAATACTTGTTTTAAAAGTGGGCTATACAGTTCAATTATTTGTTTTAAAAATACAGTGTAATTTTGCAGTGCTATTAAGAAGAAATCGGATAGCGGGATAAATCGTCCATCCTTTCTTACCTTGCTATTCTTTTTATCGTTTACATATAGAATTTTAAGCTCAAAACAATAATCTTCCAAATTCCCCAACAGATTTTTATTAGGCCGTCTGGCCATGCTTAGCAAGCTAACATGCCACATCCAACACGCGTATGCATTCAATTGATTAATGATATGTTGATCTTTTTGAATATTTTCTTGGCAATGTCTATGTAAAAAAGCAAATTGCTCTTTCACAAAACTGGGTTCAAGTGCCAGTTGACTCCCTACCCTCCCTTTAGATGCAGATTGCACTTTGAATTGTTGTTGTAATATTTTGAGTTCAGCCGTGTCTTCTGTAAGTTCCTTAGAATGTGGTGTAAGTGCTGATTCCAAAAAAGCTAAATAGCTGCTATCAAGCTGAGCTTTGGGAAGTCCTCCGTAATAAATACCTGGCACATCATGCTTGATATCCCGCCTCGCAATCACATGAGTAAGATATTCATTATAGGTTTCATAATATATATGAAAATATAATTGGGCCTGAAGTTTTTCAACGGTGATAGTACCCACATACTGATTAGCAAACCACTTCTTAAGTTCGGAATTAATATCTCCTGAAGAGATCTTTGGATTCGATGCTTGTTCTATGTAGTCAAACCATGCCGCAGGTAGATGTAGTTGGTGAGTCATCTCTTCATTCCAACGCACAGGCTTTAAACTCTTAATTTTCTGCTCGGTAACTTTCAAATTTAAATTAAGTAAATATTCCCGTCGTTTTCTTGAACCATTCTGGATCAAAACACCATCTTGTATGAGCTCGTTAAAATCCATCAGTGCTATGGGAGATAATCCAGTCAAAAGTGACAATAAACATGCGGCAGCGATTGCAGCCTTATCCCAGTCCGCATTTAACTCAGTTCTCAACACATAAACAATTTGCTTCAGTACATCTGGTGCTAAATAATAAGGATTTGTAATAAATGGCACATGACGGCGTTGGCGATGCCGCGTGTAATATGCAGTATAATCACTAATTAAATGATTAAAATTTTTAGTTTTTTCATCTTCTGAGTATAATTCTACTTCAATGTCCAATAACTCAATTTCACCATCTTCATCTTTGTGAAGAGAGGCATCATAAAAACTGATCTTTGCGTTATGTCCGATATCTTCATACTTACCAGATTTTATTTCACGAAATTTTTTGAGTTCAATTTTAGTTGGCCATTGCAAAACTTTGCTTTTTTTTGACTTACGCTGACGATGAACAACACGACGATCATCAAGTCTTTTAAAAATTATTAATAGAGCCGATAAATACTCTATGACTTGTACTTTTTTGAAATTTTTAATATTAAAAAGTTGATTACGATCCTCTTTTTTCAAATTACGTTCGTACGTGACATAACAATTTAGCAGCTTACTACATTCATGAAATAATTCAGCATTATTAGAATCCAGCACATATCGTGAGACATAGCGTAGGAGGTCACAAACATGTTTTTGCTTATTCTCAGCTTTAGCAATTTTTGCAAATTCTTGATACTGCCGATATGTTAAAAAACTCGCTTGTAGAATCAAATAACGTTGCGATGACAGCTCTTGTGTATTACTAGTATCTGGACATGCAAAATAACTTAAAGAAGCTAGAAAATAATATTTACCTAATTGTCTAGAGCTAGATATATAGCCATATATCTGTTGCGCTTCCTTATATAGAGCGTGGGCTTTTTCACGTAAATCATCTGATAGATCGACAAATTGTGTATTCACAACATCATCATGTAATAGACAATAATCTTGTTTAAATTTTTCTGCTAAATCTAAGAATTGCTCTTCTGTTTCAATCTTTGGCATATTCGCTTTCGCTTAATTTTTTATCAAATTGCATTGGTTAAATTCATTACGATCTGAACAATTTGGTAAAAGTTGATCTTTTATTGAACTCTTTGTCAGCTTAAAAAATCTAGCAAAAAATTTAGCATCCAGCTCTTTCTGAGCTTTTCTCTCAAAGCACAAGTGTTGCTGTGATTTTTCGATAAAATCATCAAGATTATGTATCAACTGTAAGATTGCAACATAATTAGAATGTACACGTAAGCATGGCTCCGTTTGCATTAATAGCAATATTTTTTGCCAAATTTTCACATAGATTATTTTGAACTTTGCTTGTACTACTACTTTCTGGCTCTGTTTAATCTTTTTGATTTTCAGTAGTTCTGAGTTAATTTTTACTATCTTAAATTGAACATTTTGTCGCTCAAAGCAAAAGGGCATGATAAATTGCCCCATAAATATCTCTATATTTTTTACTAAATAGTCAAATTTTAACATTTTTATCGATATAAAAAATGAGCATATCTTTGTATATTAAAATTCATTTAATTTATCAACTAAATTTTCTCAAAATTACAATTATCAACAAATACATATGGTTTACTTATCATGGGTGGTCTAAATTTTAAAAATTCTTCCACTTTTTTTTAGTTTTCTGTTATTACATGAAACAATACCGTTGTATTACATTTTGAAATGCTGTGTATGCAGCATTGATCAAAAAGATTCTCTGCTATACTTACTTCACGTGTAGCATCAATGGAGTTTCGAAATGCTCAGAACCACTGAACAGAAAAAAAAATATATTCAAGCGACACGTGCGCAAAACTATCAAGCCAGCCTAAAGCTTGAAGGCATTACAACGACAGCTCAAACAACTCAACAAAGTAAAGCTGAAATCTTGCAAAAATATAAGAAGTATTCGCAACCCGAAACTTAGTCAGGTGCATGTATGGATAAATATGGGGAAATGGGTGACAGCCTGTATTGTTACCCTGGCACAAATATCCTAAAGAACAAACTCAATATTCATGATGAACAAATTTTAGAACAAGCTGAACTAGCACTGTCTGGATTGGCAAGTAACTTAATTGAATATGCTGAACCACCTTACGACTTACAATACTTAAAATCAATTCATGCGCAGCTCTTTGGCGACTTATACGACTGGGCAGGAAAGTTAAGACAAATCGATATTTCCAAAGGTGACACCCGTTTTTGTAATTTTTCCCGTATTGAAATTGAAACCAATAAACTACTCAAACCGCTTCAAGAAAAAAAATACTTTCAAGGCTTAGCACCACAACAACTGATTCCTCAACTTGCCGACTTGTATTGTGAGCTTAATGTCATACACCCATTCCGTGAAGGTAATGGACGTACACAACGGATTTTCTTTGAGCATCTGATTGCTCATTGTGGTTATGGTATTGATTGGTCTCGCATTGACTCTCAACAACAATGGATTCAAGCCAATATTGAAGGTTTTTATGGTAATTTAAATCCATTAATTAAGATTTTTGAAATATCCTTTATTCAAAATACCTAAAATTTAAGTAGTCAGAGCCCACAATCCTTAATGAGCCATCATCTTTGCTTCAATCCACTGATTAATTTCCCAAATAAACCAACAAACACGATTCTTAAAAATCTTAATACTCTTCGGGTAATTTAGGATCGTAATATGCAGATTACTTATCCAGAATTGAATAGATCGTTAACTTAGATAGACCTTTAAGCAATGTAACTTGCCGCATTTTTATCAACATATGTCTCAAAAAAGTTCGCCTATACATAAATTTATGGTGTTTAGTGATTAATCAATGTCTGATGACCTGAATGGATGTTACAGATTACATGCAAGTGAATTGATCTATGGCTATTTTATGGCTTTTGTGTAATCCAATCCATTTGATCCGAATGTTCTCTTTTGCAATAAAGCAGCCTCTTCTGCTTTTCTTGAACCAACGAACAATGCCATTGATTTGATTCAATTGGCAACGGTGATGCTGAATCACATCTCCAAAGAAGGGATTAAATGCAAGAAATGTGGTAAGTAAAAATAGGGGATGGAAGTTATTATCCGTCTAATTGGAACCAGCCCATGAGTGGAGATCAGTTGAGTAAGTATCATTTTAAGTGAATAAGAGAAGGATGGCTCACCTCACTTCTCCAAATAACAACGCTATACTTTTCAACCCAGGTTAGATATTGGCAACTACATTTCATTCTTCATCATGCTGGTCTTATAGCATGTAGACAATCACTACATCATTTGCATTCAATGCTCAATACAGCCTGTCAGCAGAACCGCAGCGATATTTTTTCCTGCATACATGTAGTGTTTAAATCCATTCATTTTTCAATGATCCCCTACCGTTTATCACATTTATGGTCAATCTTTAACCTTGTGAAAAATGCACATACCGATATCTTCAAACTGTCAAATTTATGGATACATGACATTTAAAGAAATTATCCGATCAATTTTTTAGATAAAACTCATCAAGAAAAAAGTTATTATTATTCATAACTTCACTAACAACCACATAAAAACAATAATTTAATAAATTATTCTTCCAATTTTTTTAGATTTAGTGTTATTACCCTAAATCCATGCTTAGCTCATTCTATTACATAAATGATTTAGAAGTATCCACGATATAAATTGCTTGCCCCCACACCTCTGCCCCTCTCATGCCCAAAAAATTTACACTAAAAGGCAGATTAAGCCCGTACGAGTTACATATCGCCGCATGCTATGTTGAAAGCATTTAAGAAAAAATCCTCAATATTTATAAGATTTTTAAAATATGAACTACTTTTCGAAGAACCCTTTCTAAGTAATGTGACCAAAAAGGAAAAATGAAAATACTGTGATTTCCTTATCAACAATCAGTCAAAGTACATCCTGATGAATTTCTGTAACCGATACCCAAGGACCAAACCTACCTTCCGAAGTGCTGTGCAACAAAGCCCTCCTCAACCACACTATAGCTATAAATTAATTCCATTATTTTGTGGTTTAATTAAATTATTAAAGTTTAAGACCCAATTTAATGGATTTATATTTCACTAAACCCGAAGAAGTCGTGACGCTTTTAGGTGAGCGTTTACGTAAGCAACGACTCTTTTTGGAGATGTCTCAAGCTGAGGTTGCAGCACGCGCTGGTGTCGGCGTGAATACGGTTTCGAATCTTGAAGCGGCACGAAATGTATCTGTTGAAAATTTAGTCCGTATTGCAATGGTCTTGGGTCGATTAAACAAACTTCAGGAGCTGTTTCAACCTCAGCTTAACAGTGTAAAAGATATTCTACGCTATGAAAGTCAAAGTAAGCACCAGCGTATTAAGAGGAAGGGATAATGCTCAACAGTCTTAATGTTTATTACAATGGTTGGGGCGAATCATGGTTATGGGGAACGCTGATTAGTTCAACAGCCACCACAGGTAGACCCACTATTGCTTTTGAATATAGTCCAGAAGCAATACAGCGAGGTGTTCAGCTCTCTTCTTATTTACTCCCTTTAAAAGGTCTACCACTGAGACAGGGTTTTCCTACTTATCAAATGGGATTACCTGGTCCAGTCTATGATGCTTTGCCGGATGGTTGGGGCATGTTATTAATGGATCGATATTTTCGAAAAATTGGACTGCATCCGGCACGAATCAGCCCTTTGGAACGTCTAACTTATATTAGCACCCATGCAATGGGTGCTCTCTCCTTTGAACCCTGTGTCGCAGAGATGCAAACTTCAGAGAATATTCCCCTGCCGCAATTGGCACAGGAAGTCCAAGAAGTCCTCAAAGGAGAAGGTGGCGAATTTTTTACAACATTTGCTGGTCATGGGTGGCTCCCCCCAAGGTGCCAGATCCAAAGCATTGGTTTACCGAAATCCTGTCAATTTTGAGTTTTCGACGCAAGCTTCTGATCAAAATGAAGCCTGGCTGATTAAGTTTCCTGCTCAGCAAGAGTATCCTGAAGTCTGCGCCATTGAAGCCGTCTATGCAAAATGTTTGCGACTTTGTGCAATCGAGACTCCAGACACCCATTTTTTTAATTTGCCCAATGGTTTAATGGCTTTTGCTTCTAAACGATTCGACCGTCAAAATGGCATGCGGATTCCAATGCAGAGTTTGGCTGCATATACCGGAGCAGACTATAAAGTTCCAGGTAGCCTAGACTATCGCAATTTTCTTCGGGCAACCTTGATGTGTACGCAAGATGTGCGGAAAGGCTGCATACTTTTAAACGTGCTGTGTTTAATGTACTTTTCAATAATCGGGATGACCATACCAAGAATTTTTCTTTTCTCATGGCAAAAAATGGTCAATGGAAATTGGCTCCAGCCTATGATGTGACCTTCTGTGAAGGTCCAGGTGGTTATCATCAAATGGACATTATGGGAGAAGCGCTCAATATTTCTCGAAATGACATACATAAACTCGGTACTTCAGAAGCGAATCTGACTACTCTAGAAGTCGATGAGATCATCTTGGCCATGCATGAAATTGCACTTCAATTTAGTCAAATTGCGCAACGCCTGTATCCTCATCAAATTCGAGAATCTACCCTAGAGATGATTCAATCACGAATTCAACAAAATATTGATTTTTTAACTGAAACCTAAGCGTAAATATAAACTAAGCGCCAACCATCAACTTATAGTTAGTCGCTACATAATCTGTAGAACCTGTGAATTAGCTCGCTTTATAATCACGAATATTAGATGGATCACCGCCAAGATACGTTCTGCAAGCGTGAAATCACTACATCCAGATCGAAAATCGCTAAGAAAAAACTATCACCAAAAAAAAGGTCTGCACTATGGATAGATACAGACCAAACTCTGGATAACTACCAGCACGAGAAATATGTCGCAATTTTGCATAGACATGAATTTGATAAAATCAGCCCAGAAAGCCAGAAATTCATAAAAACTATTTCATCAATCCCCTATAACTTAATCACGTTCATGGTCGATCTTAAATCTTGCGAAAAGTACTCATGCTGACCTAGCCAAACTGTAAAACTCATGTATTCATAGCCTTTAAATGAATCTTTCAATCGTTATATTTAAGGTAAAAACTAGTAATCAGAAGTTATTATCATCCCCATATAAAACAAACATCAGATTAAAAATAATAACTTTGTAAATTATTTATTCCATTTTTTTTATATTTAGTGTTATCTTTCCTAACTTCATCTGGGAGAGTTGAGTTTGATCATAGACCATTCGATAGCCTGCTTGTTGCATTTCTGCGATCAAATTCCGTTGGTCTATCCGTTCTCCCCCTTGATCTTTCGGCAGAAATTGACGCTTACCCCCGCCTAGAATCACATCAACCCCATCTTTTAATTTGACGTTATAACGCTGATAGATATCACCTTGCGAACTTGGTACTAATTGGGATGCTATGTCATTTTCAGCATCACGATGACAAATATGAGCATAAGTCGATGCTGGTGTAGCATGCGTAATGCGAGTTGTTGTGACTACCCCTGTACCCCAACCTCGTGCTTTGGCCAATTCGAGTAAAGTTTGGGTGTCTTGCTTATTTTGGATCTGAGGATTGGTTCCACATTGATGATTTCCGGTCTGATTTGGTTCTACTGCAATTGTTCCAGTCTGCATGGATATCACTTCATTTTTCATTTTTACACCTGTCATATAGGCACCCATCGATGGTGCGCTATCTGTAACCTGTGCAACTTCTGAGAAAGTACGAACAAATGCTGACTCTGGCAGTTGATCTATTGGCAGTTGGCAATCTTCACCAACAGCATAAATTCGTACAGCTGTTAGTGTCGTGATACCCATTCCATCTCCCAAGAAAAAAACCACACGTTGAGGCTGTTTTGATGGTTGTACTGAAGTAGAAGTTGATTGAACTAAAGCAGGACTTTGACAGCCCGTCAAAATAACTGTGCCCAAACTACACCATGCCAAACTTATTAATTTTTTATTAAATTTTTTCTTATGCCAAAGGCTTTGTTGCACAAACCTATCTCTAAAGGCTTATTCCACAATATAATTTTGAGATGAATAAGCCTACACCTAAAAT
>NZ_JABELE010000029.1 GCF_013009345.1 Acinetobacter geminorum
CGCTCATAGCTCAGCTGGATAGAGCACTTGGCTACGAACTAAGGGGTCGGGAGTTCGAATCTCTCTGAGCGCACCAAGTAAAATAGAACGAATCGCTGAAAGGCACACAAGTTACGCGCTCATAGCTCAGCTGGATAGAGCACTTGGCTACGAACTAAGGGGTCGGGAGTTCGAATCTCTCTGAGCGCACCAACTTGAAGAATTAACCGCTTTTATAGCGGTTTTTTTGTGCTTGTTTTTTAGTAATTTTAAAAAAATCTAAATTTATAACTTTTTAATTATATTAGAGATAATCATAAATGAATCTAGCTTTATTTGATTTTGATGGCACGATCACTCATAACGATACATTCAGTCGATTCCTTAAATTTTCTTTAAATAAAAAAACTCAAATACTAGGTGGTATTCGACTTGCACCTTATATAGCGGGTTATAAGCTTGGATGGGTAACCGATAAAACTATCCGAACTAAACTCTGTCAGGTGGGATATGTAGGCTATGATGCGAATTCCCTAAAATATATGGGACAAGAGTTTGCTAAAAAGGTGCTTCCTACCTGTGTGCGTCAAAATGCTTTGAAACGTATTCTTTGGCATAAACAACAAGGTGATCAGGTTGTTGTTGTATCTGCATCATTAGGTGTTTATTTAGAAAGCTGGTGCCAATCTTTAGATTTAGACGTTATATGTAATCAACTTGAAATACGTGATGGTATTTTGACGGGTGATTTTATTAATGGTGATTGTGGTTATTTAGAAAAAGTAAATAGAATAAAAAACAAATATGATTTAACTCAGTATTCTACAATTTATGCTTATGGTGATACACCTAATGATTATGCAATGTTAGAGCTGGCGCATAAGAAATATTATAGATGGGAAGAAATGAATTAATATTTAAAGATATATTAATAAAGAAAGCCACTTGTAATTAGTGGCTTTCTTTTAATGACTTATTAAACAGTATTGAAAGAGTTTTCTAAGAAGTTATCGGTAAGTAATGATGTAGGTACGATAGTATGCGTTGTATTAGTTACGCTTGATACTGTCGAAGTTACACCACCGAGTAAGCTACCACCAGTTAATCCACCTAGTAAATTAGAAATAACATCTAATCCGCCTTCACCAGTCACACCGCCCGTTAAGCTACCCACGATATCTGTTACGATGCCGATAGGGTTGTCTGTACCGCCAGTAACGCCACCAGTTAAGCCGCCTAGAAGGTCGGTCACTAAGCCAAGAGAACTATCACCATCTACGCCACCAGTTAAACCGCCAAGTAAATCAGTGACTAAGCCTAGTGAGCTATCTCCACCAGTAACCCCACCAATAGTTCCTGTCAATCCACCAATGATTTCTGTTACTAAGCCAGTAGCAGTTGTGCCATTTGTAATCAGCGTATCGAGAATACCGGTAGCAGATTCAGTAGCACCTTGAATGTCTCCACCCACTAGATCAGAAATGACTTCAAGCGTGCCATTTACTGTGTCACGAGAAGTTTCGAAAGTTAATGTGCCGAGGTCTGCAAGTTCAGAAACAGGATGTTCTGCTTGTGGAAGAATGCTGATAATTGTATCTGCAACTGTATCAATACCAGTGTTGATAATTTCAGTTTTTAAGCTTTCTACACCCTGAAGGATATCAATACCGCCTTGAACAACATCAATCACTGGAGAGATTGGAGAAGTTCCACCACCGATACCGCCAGTTACACCGCCAATAATGTCAGTAATTACTTCAAGTGGATTACCATCAACACCACCAGTTACGCCACCGATGATGTCAGTAATTACTTCAAGTGGGTTGCCGTCAACACCGCCAGTTACGCCACCGATGATGTCAGTTACGACTTCAAGAGGGTTACCACTAACACCGCCAATAATGTCGGTTACCACGCCAAGTGGGCTATCACCACTTGTTGCGCCGCCGATAATGTTATTAATAATTCCAGTAGCTGTTGTGCCATTTGTAATAAGCGTGCCTAGAATACCAGTGGCAGATTCAGTAGCACCTTGAATATCACCACCGACTAAATCAGAAACAGTTTCAAGAGCACCATTTACTGTATCACGAGAAGTTTCGAAAGTTAAATTGCCAAGATCAGCTAGGTCTGAAACAGGATATTCAGTTTGTGGAAGAATACCAATAATAGTATCAGCAACAGTGTCGATACCAGTATTGATGATCTCAGTTTTTAGGCTCTCTACACCTTGTAGAATATCAATGCCGCCTTGAACGACATCAATCACTGGAGCGATTGGGGATGTGCCATCACCGATACCGCCTGTTACACCGCCGATGATGTCAGTCACAACTTCAAGCGGATTACCGCTAACACCGCCAGTTACGCCGCCAATAAAGTCCGTTACGACTTCAAGAGGGTTGCCGCTAACACCGCCTGTTACACCGCCGATGATATCAGTCACAACTTCAAGCGGATTACCGCTAACACCGCCTGTTATACCGCCGATGATGTCAGTCACAACTTCAAGAGGGTTGCCATCAACGCCACCCGTTACACCACCCACTACATCGGTAACACTTCCAACCATACCAGTGACAATACCTGTAGCAGTTGTACCATTAGTGATTAATGTTTCAACGACACCAGTAGCAGACTCAGTTGCACCTTGAATGTCTCCACCCACTAGATCAGAAATGACTTCAAGCGTGCCATTTACTGTGTCACGAGAGGTTTCGAAAGTTAGAGTACCAAGATCGGCAATTTCAGAAACAGGGTGTTCAGTTTGAGGAAGGGCACCAATGATAGTGTCGGCAACAGTGTCGATACCAGTATTGATGATTTCAGTTTTTAGGCTTTCAACACCTTGAAGAATGTCGATGCCTCCTTGAACCACCTCGACGACTGGAGAAATTGGAGAGGTTCCACCACCAATTCCACCTGTAACACCGCCGATAATATTGGTTACGGCTTCAAGAGGATTGCCACCACTAATTCCGCCAGTTACTCCGCCAATAATATTAGTTACTGTGTCTACAGGACTTGTAGAACCGATACTGCCAGTAACAGTACCAACGGCATCAGAAACAAGGCCTGTTGTGGTTGTTGTAAGGATATTTGTTACTGTAGATAGAGTATCTGAAAGTAAACCAGAAGTTGATATCTGGCCTTCAACAGAAGAGCTACCAGTTACAGTAGTGTTCACCGATACAATATTACCCAAATCTTGAGTAACTTTAGATATCGAAGAAACAAGAGTTTTTAGTAAGAACATGTTGGTCTATTTCCTATATAATTTTGTATTTTTAAGTAAGTATTATTTATTGCGCTTTATAATTAATGAGATGTGTATCTCAATAATTGCGATTTAGTATTGGTTAGATATCAAAAGCTGTCAATGTGTATTTTTAGTCACATTTTTTGTTATCAAATAATATTTAAAGAAATAATAATTTATTTAATTTAGACATAAAAATAATAATAATTTTTATATTATATGATTTTAACTAATTATTTTTTTAATCATATTTTCACTTATTTGAAGCATTATCTTAGTTAAATTTCAAACAGTCTTATAATGGTTAGGTTCAACCAGAAATATATTATTTATATAATGTTGACTAAAATGGTAGCCTTTATCTTCTAGATAGATGGCAAAAAGCTTCAAAAACTCTATAAAACTTATTTGAAAAAAAATATTTCAGATACATCTTTGGTGAGCAAAGTTTCAATAATTTTAGCTACAAAGCTATGTAAACTAGAGTGATGGCTAAGAACTAAACGTTTGATGACAGAAAGATGAAAAAAGGCTTCCTAAGCCTTAAAAAATGCGTATAATGCGCAACATCAAGTACGCGCTCATAGCTCAGCTGGATAGAGCACTTGGCTACGAACTAAGGGGTCGGGAGTTCGAATCTCTCTGAGCGCACCACTTGAAGAATTAACCGCTATATAGCGGTTTTTTTTGTGCCTGTTTTTTATTATTTCAATTTAAAAGCTAGTGCTCATGGCAACCAGCTCTTAAGTGATTTAAAGTGGAAAAAATTAGCCAAATGTTTTAAAACGGCTTTCGTCTTCAATAAAAGCTTTTTCACCTGCTTCGCCTTCAATTGAACCAAATACTAATTGGGCTCTTAGTTTCCATTGTGCAGGAATATCAAAAGCAGCATTAATTTTCTCATCGATAATTGGATTGTAATGTTGTAATGAAGCTCCGATACCTTGTTCAGCCAATACGTTCCACACAGCAAATTGTGCAATTGCTGTTGAGTGTTCAGACCAGACTGGGAAATTATCAGCATACAATTCAAATTGCTCTTGTAGGCCTTTAATCACATCTTGGTCTTCAAAAAATAAAACTGTACCAGCGCCCGCTGCAAAACTTTGAATTTTTTGTTCAGTTCCTGCTAGTGCTCCGGCAGAAACAATAGTTTTTAATACATCTAAAACAATATTCCAGAAGTTTTGATGAGATTGATTAAATAAAATAACGACACGAGATGATTGAGAATTAAACGCTGAAGGGCTATGTTTGACTGCCTCTTGAATTAACCCTTCAAGTTCCGAAGGAGTATATTTTAAGTTTTTCCCGATCGAATAAATAGAACGACGTTTTTTAATTAATTCTAAAAAGCTTGGCTGATTGAAAAGAGGGAGATCTTGAGTGGTTTGGGTAACCACATCTTTTGAGACTGTTGCTTTTTGCTTTAAGCCAAATAATTTTGCAAAAAAAGACATGAGACATTCCACTAAGAAGGTGATGCTCTTATTGTAGAAATTTTAAAAACTGAAATAAGCTCAAAAAATATGAATCTACGTTCTATATATGCAACGTAGACTGATCCTCCAATTGCAAATAAGCTCCACTTTTAAACAAAATAAAAAATAGCCTGTGATTCATTTTAAAGCTGAAATGAATATGCTCTAATAGTTTCGATTTATTGAGTATTGATGCAGTGCAATGACTGAGCAAAAAACAGCTTTATCTTTACGTTACTATTTGAATTTAGAAGAGTCACAAGATGGATTTTCATTAGTGACATTTGGGAAAAAGCAATTTACCCGTTTTCTTACACCTGCGATTAGTATCGCAATTATTATTTGGGGATTTTATTTAGGTCTCTCTGGTGTTGGACGATATTATGTCGGGTTAGGCGTGTTTTTTCTGGTGATGCAAGGTCTGATGCGTTACTGGCTTTTACCCATGTTATTTAAGCGTCAATTTGTCCGTTACCAGTTTGGAAAGAGTGAGCAGGGAATCGACCTATATCAAGATTATTTTGAGCTATATGCCAATGGCCGTAAGCAAGTAGTGCAGTATGCGGATGTACAAACTTTTGCTAAAGGTAAGTTGACCTACATGCTTGAGCTAAAGAATAAAACTGTAATTATTGTACCAAAGCGTGCCTTTGCACAGGTTTCAGATCAAACCATATTTGAAAATACATTTAAGAAATAAATTTTTAGAATTATTAGCCGCAACAACAAAGGAAGCCTCATGAATACACGTCCTTCAAAAATCGTTTGCGTGGGCAGAAGTTACGCCGATCATGTCAAAGAATTAAATAATGCTATGCCTGAAAGGCCTATATTATTTATTAAACCGCCTAGTAGCTTGATTGGTTTAAATGACGGTATTTCTTGGAATCCGGCTTGGGGCAGTTGTCATTTTGAGTGTGAATTGGTTTTACGTATTGACCAACCTTTGAAAGGTGAAACTGACCCTGAAAAAGCTTTAAAAGCGGTTGGGGCAGTGACTTTAGGCCTTGATTTAACAATGCGTGATTTACAGAATGATCTGAAAAGTAAAGGCCACCCATGGGAGCGTGCTAAAGCTTTTGATGGTGCTTGTGTTTTGGCAGACTGGGTCGATTTGAGCGAAATTACAGATTGGCAAGAGACCAAATTCACTTTCCATATTAATGATGAATTACGTCAAGATGGAAATACTGCACTATTAATGTTTACTATTGGTGATCTGTTAACTGATATTAATCAGGTATTTTCACTAGAACCGGGTGATGTGATTATGACAGGTTCACCTGCTGGTGTTGGACCATTACATGCAGGTGATCAGTTGAAAATGACATTAAAAGGGGCAACGCAAGATTTTTCATGGGAAACTTTTGTAAAAGCATAACTTATTCTAAGTTGCTAATAAAAAACCCTATTATTTTTCAATAATAGGGTTTTTTATTAGTTAGGAATGAATGTTTATATTATTGAATGGCTCTGTTGTTTTATTTCTCTTCAAAAATTGTTGAAAGTGGAATAGAAAGTTTGGCAGCTAAATAATCATTAGACTCGACAAGAGCTGGTCCAATTTTTTCCATCCACTCATCGTCATCGTGTACATTTTGAACATCTTGACGTAAAGGTAATGGGTATGGAAGTGCTGTAAAAAAACTCCAGAAATCAACTTGGGACAAATTGCGTGCTAGAACATATTCATCTTTATCGGTGCGTTTAACCAAATTTTGTTCTTCAAGTAAAAGTACATAAGCTGGCCAACGGCCAATTTCTCCACGCCCTAAAATTTCTAGAGCCTCTTTGTCACTTACGCTTTCACCGAGTTTTTGCTTTTTATAAAATAACTCAAGAACATCTAATAACATTAGAACAGGGTGCCGTTTTTGCTCTTTACCTGAATGAAATGCAGTTAAAGCAAAACTTACTTCTACTCCTAATAAAATAATATTCCAAGAAAGAAAGATCCATAGAAGGAAAATGGGTACTGCTGCAAATGCACCATAGATAAGTTCATAGCTAGTAAAATTTGACATTACAAAGCTAAAAAAGTTTTTGAGTATTTCAAAAAGTACAGCACTTAAGCAGGCAGCTATACCTGCTGAATATATAGGGACTGTTCGATTTGGAATCGTCCAGTACAAAATGAAAAAGCCAACAATAGTTAATAGAAAAGAAATAAACCAGAGTATGAAAGCTCCATCAAGTTGATAGCCAGCAAAGTTATTGCTAAGAACATTCATTGAGGCAACTGTAGATGAAATGACGAATGCGCTTCCTAAAATAATTGGGCCTAAGGAGATGATCGTCCAATAACGCATAAAACCCACAATGCCACTACGGGTTTCTTTAACGCGCCAAATACGGTTAAAGACAGTTTCAATCGAGGTGAGCATTAAAACTGTAGTGACGAATAAAAACAGCACACCAATAACGGTTAAGTTGCTAGATTTTTCTGTAAAAGCATTTAGCGCTTTATCAAATGCGATCGTGCTCTTTGGTAAAAAATTACTATAAATTAAATGTTGGAGCTGTTGTCTTGCGGGTTCTAACGCTTTAATCGAAGAAATGATTACTAAAAAGACAGTTAACATCGGCACAACGGCAAATAGCGTTGTGTAAGTGAGAGACCCAGCTTGTTCGCGGCATCGATCAGCTTCAAAACGCTTAAATACATATAAAACGAACTGAAACCAGGTCTTATTATAAAAAGGAAGCTTACTTAAAAAACGTTGTAACATGCGTCGTCTATCCCGATTTTTTTAATCATCATGTTGGGCGATTGATAACTTATCAAAGTATGAGCTTAAATACTCAAATAGTAGATTAGAGCAAAACAATAACTTATAGAATGAAAGACATTCTGTAAGTTTACTATGCGCTATAGAAAGAATTGTAGCCATAAAATTTTTTCAAAAAAGTAGGCTTTCTGTTGTCTGAGCAAGGGTTTACCAAAAGTAGATAAACCTTTTACTCGACGAGTTTAAGAAATTTGCTCGTGTTATCCTTTGTGCTACAGCATCAATCACCGCTAGAATTTCATAAAGTTGGTTTCGCCAAAAAAATAAAAAATCCCGTATAGTGTTCTTTTTAACAAAATTTATGAAACCGATGCAACCTTACATTCTTGTACTTTATTACAGCAAATATGGTTCTACTAAAGAAATGGCTCATTTAATTGCCAACGGTGTTGAGTCTGCGGGTATGTCAGTGAAAATTCGGACAGTGCCAAATATTGCTCCAGTCGTCACAATCGCTGAGCCAAGCATTCCTGACGAAGGGGATATTTACTGTACCTTAGATGATCTAGCGAATTGTGCAGGTTTGGCGTTAGGTTCGCCAACCCGTTTTGGCAATATGGCAAGTGAAATGAAATATTTTTGGGATCAAACGACGAGTCTTTGGCTCAACGGGGCATTACATAATAAACCTGCTTGTGTTTTTACTTCTTCTGGTTCAATGCATGGTGGGCAAGAAAGTACTTTACTCACTATGCTACCACCGTTATTTCATCATGGGATGATGATTATGGGATTACCAAATGCAATTCCAGCGTTATCTAACACTAAAACAGGTGGAACACCCTATGGTGCTAGCCATGTAAGTGGACCGCGTCATGACCAAAACTTAAGTCAGGATGAAAAGATTTTGTGTGAAGCTCAAGGCAAACGTTTAGGAGAAGTTGCTAAGAAGCTTTTAGTTTAATTTTGAGCAAATAAAAAAGAGCGGATATCCGCTCTTTTTTAGATGTACATCTTATTCTTTTACAAAAGTAACTTTGCCATCTGTAAGAGAGTGAACACGTGCTAATGATTCAACGCGGTAGCCTTTTTCAAGCAATAAATCACGACCTGGCTGGAATGATTTCTCAATCACAATACCCACACCAACAACTTCTGCATTTGCTTGGTGAATTAAATCAATCAATCCTAATGCTGCTTGACCATTTGCCAAGAAGTCATCAATAACTAATGCTTTATCAGTTGAATGAAGGTGCTTATTTGAAATCGCAATAGTACTTTCAGTTTGTTTAGTAAAACTAAATACTTTTGAACGATATAAATCATCTTTTAAAGTCAATGACTGATATTTGCGAGCAAAAATTACAGGTACACCAAGTTCTAAACCTGCCATGATTGCAGGTGCAATACCTGATGCTTCAATGGTAATAATCTTGGTAATCCCTGCATCTTTAAAGCGAGCAGCAAATTCTTTACCAATCTGCTGCATTAATACAGGATCAATTTGGTGGTTTAAGAAAGCGTCGACTTTCAAGACTTGATCAGATAGAACGATACCTTCTGTTAAGATTTTCTGTTCTAGTGCGTGCACGGGAGAATCCTCTAGACGGATGCTTTTTAAAGCAAATGCGTATTTTAAAAAGCATCCAAAAAAATGCAAGCTTTAATTCGTCTTACCTGTATAACTTGTTAATAACAACCCATAAGAAGTTTTACCATCAATATGGCTTACTTTAACAGGTAAATAGTCTAATTTTGGTGCTAGCCAAAAGATTGTGCTGCGTTCAGGCTTTTTGTGTTGTAAAACGACTTTAATGGTATCGAATGTTCCATAAGAGGTTTTAATTTTCTCATTACCTTGTTTTACAAATCGACGGTTTTCAACTTCTTTTGCATCTGCAAGGGGGTAAGATGCTTTAAGAGAACCATTTTTTAAGTCTTCACGAAGCTGTAACTCTGCATTTAGCTCATCAAGAACACCTGCCTGCCAAGCGAATGAACGGGCTTTATCATCTTTCTTTGTAGAAATGATTTTGCTATTGGGATTGAAGTTAATACTCATGGTGTTGTTATGAATCAAAATTTTGCTGGTGCGGCTAAAACTTTGAGACCCGATTTTGCCATTAGTGAAACTGAATTTACTTGTTTCACTTGCAGAAGCAATTCCACCTGCTTTTGCAGTGAAATTATAAGTCCAGTTATTACCTTGCTGGCTTAAGGCACGTGTAGCCGTACCCATACCCTTGTTATTATAAGTAAACTGATAATTTGCCTGAAATGGGCTCATGGCAAGAGCATGACTTGAGAAGCCTGCAAAAAGCAAAGTTGTTGAAATACCTGTTGCGATGCCAAATGATTTCAGAAATTTTGTTGCCATAAGTAAGTATCCTTGTACAGACTAAAAAGTCAGTGCTGATGCATCTGTAACTTAAACATATTATGCCTGTTGATCATGGAGAAAAAATCAGGATTTATGCTAAATGTGTAATCTATTTGTGTTTTTTGGCAGCCAATTAATTTTCATTTATAACGATTTATTCATCTTTTTGCTGGATTGGCGTTATTTCTGAATCTTCTAATTCATTTTCAAAATCGTCATCCTGATCACGAGAAAGTAAGGCTGCTAAATTCACATTTCCAAACACGACTAACTCAGCTTCACGAACTCTTGCATAATTTACATGTACTTTGCCTAAAGTCTCGATGATGCTGGCTTTTTTACCAAACCAACGATTGAGATCAAGGAATATAAGTTCGTCGCGTTCTTCTGCTACATTAAAACGTTCAAGAATCATCCCCAAAGGGTCTTTTTTCAAAATTTTATGGTAGTAAAAAACTGCGGCTTTTACGGCGATCTTTTGCCAAAAGTTTTTATATTTCGCTTCAATAATTTGTGTATTACTAATTTGTTCAAAAACTAAAAGTTGTTGTTCTTTATTAAATTCCATCTGAATCAATTTTAAATCAACCGATAGTGTGGTTTCTAAACCTTTTACATGCATGGTTGCATATAACCTTAACCAGTCATGATAAAGATCTGCATGTAGGTCATCTAAAAACTCAACATTATTGGTCACGTAACGTTGCAAAGTAGCATTCAGAAAGGTTTGCGATAATGTAAAATCTCTTTCTTCCTCAATGAATGCTTCTGCTTTTTTATAGACTTTTTGAAGGCGTCTGACTAATGAGGAAAATAGCGTTTGCATAAAAGAACTTCCAAAAGATAATTTACTAAAGAGCCCACACAATCTTTATTATGATAAAAAACGGGTTTTGATATTGCAGTGTAACAAATTTAATTGATACATTTTGACAAAATGAAAATGGATAAAACCATATATTTGAAGTGAATCACACTTTTATCCATATTTGAATATCAGTTTGTATTTTATTCGGTATTAAACCGTGGGGAAAAGGCATTTATATGCTTTTAAGATTATGTTGAACAAAAGAAGTTTATCCATAGAGCCTTTTCATTATTGGTGGCAAGACCGAGTCTTTATTGCTGCAACAATATTGGCAATCTTACTGCATATTTTTGTATTACTCATTCACTTTGCCATGCCTAGCCCCTCAGAGCGATCTACTAAAGAAATTGCAATTTCAATTCGGCCAAGCAATGAGCCAGTTGTTCAGGCAGATTTTTTGGCACAAGCAGACCAGCATGGTTCAGGTGCATTTCGTGAAGCTCATCGGACTTCTAGTGATACTCCAAATCCGATGCTTAGTGATGCTTCAACTGGGAATGCAGAGTTAGAAACTTTGCAAAAGATTCAGCAACAAAGAGAGCTTAAATTTGAAGAAAAAGTTCTAATGACGGTTTTGAGTTGGCAGAAACAAACGGATGCAAGCCAAAGAAAAAAAGAACTAGAACAACTACAAAGTCAATTTCAAGCAAAAGCTGCAATGGTCGCGAGCCTAGAAGCTCAATATTTACAACGTCAGCAAGATTTCAGTCGTCAACAAAAAATAAAAACAGTCGATGGTATTCAAGCCAAGAAAGATGCTTCAGCAGCTTATTTAGATAAGTTCCGTGAAAAAGTAGAGTTGTATGGTAATCGCTATTATCCAGAAGAGGCCAAACAACAACAGTTAAGAGGTGAAGTTCGTTTAATGGTGATTTTGAATGCTCAAGGCGGAATTCGTGCAATCCGTTTGCTTGAAAGCTCAGGGCATTCAATACTTGATGAGGCTGCAAAAGCTTCAGTACGTCGCGGTGCGCCATTTGGGCATTTTGATGCAAATATGAAAGATATTTCGGAGTTGCGTATTGTACGTACTTGGCGTTTTGACCCAGCTGAAGCTGAATTTGAGGTTCACTAATTAAAAAAATGTGGATAACTTTTAGGATATCCACATTTTAAGAATCATCGCCTTATTCCTGATAAGGATTTGAAATATTGAGTTTTGCTAAAATTTCAATTTCTAAGCCTTCCATTTCTTCTGCATCATCATCACTAGTTTCGTGGTCATAACCGAGTAAATGTAAAACACCATGAACTAATAGATGCGCAAAATGATTTTGGGCAGTTTTTTTCTGCTCTAATGCTTCTTGTAATACCACCGGAATACAAATAACTAAATCACCTAGAGGTAAGGCATCTAGCATTGGTAGAACTTCTTCTGGAATATCACTTGGAAAAGATAAAACATTAGTTGGTTTATCTTTTTCTCGGTATTGCAAGTTGAGTTGCTGACTTTCGTCCAGATCAACGCAAGCAACCCCAATTTCACAATCTTCTTTATAACCAACGTGGCGTAAAGTTGTCTCAATAATTTTTTTGAGTTGAGCTCGTTTGAGCTCTAACTCAGGTGATTGAAAGTCTTGTTGTAAACTTAAACTGATTTTCAAAATGAATCCTTAAGCATCCTGATGTTGCAAGTCTGCTGCTGTATCGTTTTCAGCAACTAATGCTTCTTGACGTGCTTTGCGTTCAGCACGTGCTTCAGCATTAAGACGCTGTTGTTCACCATCCCATCCTTCATACGCTTCAACAATTTTTTGAACAAGTTGATGACGTACAACGTCACGGGAATGGAAACGGGTAATATGAATTTCTTTAATATTCTCGAGTACACGTAGTGCATGTGCCAAACCAGATTGTTGACCTCGAGGTAAATCTACTTGGGTAATGTCACCTGTAATCACTGCACGAGAGCCAAAACCTAAACGGGTCAAGAACATTTTCATTTGTTCAGGCGTTGTATTTTGAGCTTCATCCAAAATTACAAATGAATGGTTAAGTGTGCGACCACGCATATATGCAAGAGGTGCAACTTCAATCACTTGACGCTCGATTAACTTGGCAACTTTTTCGAAGCCCAACATTTCGTAGAGGGCATCGTAAAGAGGACGTAGATATGGGTCGATTTTCTGGGTTAAATCACCAGGTAAGAAACCGAGCTTTTCTCCTGCCTCTACCGCAGGGCGGACAAGTAAAATGCGCTGGATTTCATTACGTTCTAACATGTCCACTGCGGCAGCAACTGCTAAATAGGTTTTACCTGTACCCGCAGGGCCAACACCAAAAGAAATATCGCTTTGCAAAATACGCTGTACGTAGCGTTTTTGATTGGCACCACGTGGGTTAATACGCCCTTTTCGAGTCTGGAAGTAGACATCCATTGGTGCATCATGTTCATCCATCTCTTCTCCAACTAACTCGAAATTACGTTCAGTTTGAGAGGATTGAATTAACAGATGTAATAGATCGGCACTAATTTGCTGGGATGCTTCAGACTCTTCATAGAGTCGTTGCAATAATGCTTCGGCTCTCCCAACAGCATCAATCTCACCATCGATATGAAAAACATCTCCACGATGAGTAATTTTGACATCTAAACGCTGTTCAATTTGCTTAAGGTGCCCATTATAGGCACCCAAGATGCTCTTTAAACGTTCCATTGAAACTTCAGGAAATGTTACGGTACGTCGAATCGCTGCAGTCAAGAGAAAACCTTTCAGTAGACTTTAGAATACCTCTACATTACGCCACGTCAGGCTCAAGATTCAAGAGTTCACCGTAAACTAAATTTAAAGTTTTAATTTCAGTAATCTCGATCTCTGCAAAACGTCCAACCCAAGCAGCATCACCTACAAAAGTGACTAGACGGGTATTGTCTGCTGTACCTACTAAAATATTAGGGTCTTGATCAGAGACTTTTTCAATAAGAACACGTTCAATTTTGCCAAGCATTGCGTCAGTTTTTTCAATGCTAGATTGTTTAATCACTTTTTGAACTTGAGCTAAACGCTCTTTTTTAACGTGTTCAGGCGTAGTATCAGGTAAGTCTGATGCAGGTGTACCCGGACGTTTTGAATAGACAAAACTATATGAGTGATCAAAATCTAAGTCTTTGATAAATTGAAGTGTTTCGGCGAATTTTTCATCAGTTTCACCAGGGAAACCAATAATAAAGTCACTTGATAAGTGCATATCAGGGCGTATTTTTCTTAATTTGGCAATCTTGTCGATATAAACATCAATCGTATGATTTCGTTTCATTGCCTGTAAAACATCATTAGATCCACTTTGAACAGGCAAGTGTAAATGTGACACCATTTGAGGTAAATCTTCATAGCACTGAATGAGCTCGTCAGAGAACTCAAGTGGATGCGATGTTGTATAACGTAAACGTCCAATACCCGGAATTTCTGCAACGAGTCGTAACAATTCAGGGAAAGTACAGATGCCACCTTCGAAGGTTTCTCCGCGGTAACCATTTACATTTTGACCAAGAAGTGAAATTTCACGGACACCTTTTTCAGCAAGACCTGCAATTTCTGCAAGTACATCATCTAATGGGCGAGAAACTTCTTCACCGCGTGTATATGGAACTACACAGAAAGAACAGTATTTAGAGCAGCCTTCCATAATAGAAACGAATGCTTTAAAACCTTCTACACGTGGTTCAGGTAAAAAGTCGAACTTTTCAATGTCTGGGAAAGAAATATCAACCAGTTTGATTTTATCTTTTTTAGGTTTTTCTACTTGAGCATTATGTTGATCAAGCATTTGTGGTAAACGGTGTAATGTTTGTGGACCAAAAATCATGTCTACATAGGGTGCACGTTTTTGAATGTTGTCACCTTCTTGAGAGGCAACACATCCACCGACACCAATCACAAGATCAGGATTTTTATCTTTTAGTTTGCGCCAGCGACCTAATTCACTAAATACTTTTTCCTGCGCTTTTTCGCGAATAGAACATGTATTCATGAGCAGAATGTCTGCTTCATTAGGGTTGGTCGTCAAAACGTAGCCGTGAGAATCCCCTAAAAGGTCTGCCATACGGTGACTGTCATACTCATTCATCTGACACCCTTGAGTTTCAATATAAAGTTTTTTTATTGAAACATCAGTGGTGTGCGTTGGCTGGGTAACAGTGTTTTCTGAGGCAGCTTTGGCACCATTGGGAATGAAGGTTTGAACCGTCATGCAGGCTCCTAACAGATCGATCTAAAAAAGAATAAATTGGCCCAAAATGGGTCAAACCATTTATTATAGCAGTATTTGAGCTGAACCGATAACTGTAAAATTTCAGAACATGACAAGGTTTTTGTGAAGTAAATTAGGTGAATTTTAATGATGTTGAATCATAGAGTTACATAACACAACAAAAGAAAGCATGAAGAATAATTAAACTATGCGTTGAAGGTGAATAGTCAGGGTTTAGCACATTTATGAGACCAAGTAGAAAGAGCTCATCAATCCATAGTCGTGTAATGAAAAATAAATATATGCATCGTAGCTGGTTAGGAGCTATGTGTTTACTTGGTTGTTCATTTACCTATGCTGCTGAAGAGCAGTTCAATGATGCATTAAATGCTGCAAATAGTGGTAATACCGCGTTATTAGATCAATATCAGCTTGCAATGCAAAATGATGTGTTGGGATATTACCCAGAATATTGGAAACTTAATACAAACCTTGGGTTTCAACCTGCTGCCTCTATCATAAGCTTTGCTCAACGCTACCCACAATCAGCAATGGCTGAAAAATTATCAGCAGATTATGTTGAAGAAAAAGTTAAACAAGCTGACTATGCATCTGCTCAACCTGTCTTATCTTATGTTACCAATCCTGACCAAGCCGAAAATTGTGCTTTAGCACAGGTGCGGGCGAAAAGTGGCGATGCGTTAGTTTTTGCTGAATATAAAGATGTTTGGTTAGCAACTGAATCCCAGCCGGAATCATGTGTCGGTTTAGGGCGCATGATGTTATCTAGTCCTTTAATGAGCGCACAAGATAAACAACAGCGTCTCTGGGTACAATTACGTGCTGGTTTATCTGGACAGGCTCTTGCGACTGCTCAAAGTTTAGGAATAAATCTCTCCTTAGCTCAGCTTAACCAAATTCAGGCCAACCCACTTAATTATTTGTGGAGTGCGCCTAAGACAAATGATGCAGATTATGCTTATTTGATTTTTGCTTTAGGGCGTTTAGCTAATAATGACTTAAGTAATGCTTTTTCAAATGTGCAGCGTCTTGCCCAAGGTACACCACAAAATGTACAAAAATATTTATATCGTACGGTAGCCTATATTGGTGGTACTACGGTCATGAAAAATAATTTTAATCGTGAAGTTCTACAATACTTTGATGCAAGTTATGGTTACCCATTAAGTCCGGAAGAAGCCGAAATTTATGCGCGTCAGGCGATTAGATTTGGTGCGTGGGAAAGTTTAATTCGTGCTATTGATAGTATGACGGTAACCCAAAAACAAGAAGATCGTTGGCAATATTGGTTAGCACGTGCGACAGAGCAACGTGGCGATAGTGCTTCTAAAGCAACCGCACAACAAATTTATAGAAAACTGGCTCAGGCTGGTGACGACTATCATAATCTTTTAGCAAAAGATCGTTTAGGTGAGCGTTATAACCATCAACCTTATGATGATCAGCCGACAGCAAGTGATTTAAGACGTTTAGATCAGAATATTCACTTTAACCGTGCTTTTACTTTAAGACGTATTAATGCAAATCCAACTTATACCAACCGAGAGTGGAACTGGGCAGTTCGTCAAGCCTATCTTCAGCATGACGATGGTTTACTTTTAGCTGCAGCAAAGCGTGCTCATGATATGGGATGGTTTGATCGGGCAATTTATGCAGCAGATCGCACAACAAATAAGCACAATGATACTTATCGCTATGTGACTCCCCATAAGACTAATGTCGTAAGTCATAGTTACAATGCAGGAATTGATCCAGCGTGGGCTTATGGTTTAATGCGTCAGGAAAGTCGGTTTGTTACCTCTGCACGTTCTCATGTTGGAGCAGGTGGTCTTATGCAGATTATGCCTGGTACAGCGAAGTTGATTGCACGACAAATGGGTGAAACTTATAATCCTGCTGCATTAAGTGAAATGAATACCAATATTCGATATGGAACATTCTATTTATCAATGATTCAGGGACAATTAAGCAATAACCCTGTTTTAGCAACAGCAGGTTATAATGCAGGGCCTAATCGGGCTAGACGTTGGCAACCGGACTATCAACCCATTTCGGCTGACCAATATACAGAGACAATTCCATTGTTAGAAACCAGAGACTATGTCAAGCATGTTATGACGAATGCAACACATTACGGCGTAATATTGGGTCAAGGTGCCCAGTCCTTATCGCAACGTATGAAAGTCATTCCAATGCGTACGTCGCCTTAACTTAAGGTGGTTGATGATGGATCTTCTTTTAATTGGCATATTCAAGTTTTAATTAAATGAAATATACATATTTGGAACTTCGTTCAATTTTGCAACTTGCATGGTGGTTTATCTGTGCAGGGCTAGGATTGATGAGTTCCGTTTTACATGCCCAACCTGTTAATTTACAGGGGTATGTTATGCATGTGCAAATGACACCAGCTGCATGTGCATTAGATCCTTCTAAACAAAAACAACGTAAATGTCTTGAAGGATATTCACTGACAATTACAGGTCTTATGCCTGAAACAACTAAAACTGATTGTTCCACAGAAAGTTCGGCCACTCTCTCTCCATTACAAGCTAAAGTCGTGGCTCGGGTTATGCCCGATAATAATGCTCGTGTGCAGTTATGGAAAAATGTAGGGGGGTGTGTTCCTATGAATGCGAGCCAATATTTTCGTACGGTTATTAACTTTGCTGAACGTTTAAAAATTCCGGCTAGTCTCACAAGTTCAACAAATGTTGAAATGCAACAATCCGCATTAAGACAGCAATTTGTTCGCCTTAATCCTAGCTTACCCCAAAATGGTATCCGTTTTAGTTGTCAACTATCGCGTTCGGATGTGGTCTTAACAGAAGTGAAAGTTTGTTACACGGTAAAGGGCCAATATAAACAATGTGCAAATCATGTGGTATCGAACTGCCCTGGTGAAATCATGATTAAAGGTAGTTACTAAAGGTGACATCCATTTCATAAAAAAATGCTCACCATACATTGAATCTATTTGTAAAGATTAATTTGTATTTTCTATCAGACTTTTGGTGAAAACGGGTCGCTTTTACATGCATCTGCCAAATCTTTAGAGTACAATCTTTGCCGTTTATGATGATTTGGTTAGATGGAATTCCTATTTAGCCCGATTAAGGACACTCATTGGAGACAATTACATGAAGCAACCCGTTCGTGTTGCCGTGACTGGCGCTGCAGGTCAAATTGGTTACAGCTTATTATTCCGTATCGCAAGCGGTGAAATGTTAGGTAAAGATCAACCTGTTATTTTACAATTGCTTGAAGTTCCAGTTGAAAAAGCACAACAAGCGCTTAAAGGCGTAATGATGGAACTTGATGACTGTGCTTTCCCTTTATTGGCTGGCATGATCGGGACTGATGATCCGAAAGTTGCATTTAAAGATGCTGACTACGCTTTATTGGTAGGTTCTCGTCCACGTGGTCCTGGTATGGAACGTGCTGACTTGTTAAAAGTTAACGGTGAAATTTTCATCGGTCAAGGTCAAGCATTAAACGAAGTTGCTAGCCGTGACGTTAAAGTATTAGTTGTAGGTAACCCTGCAAACACTAATGCTTACATCGCAATGAAATCTGCACCAGATCTTCCTGCGAAAAATTTCACAGCAATGTTGCGTCTTGATCACAACCGTGCGTTAACTCAACTTGCTCAAAAAGCTGGCGTTGCAGTTTCTGATATCGAAACAATGACAGTTTGGGGTAACCACTCTCCAACAATGTATGCTGACTACCGTTTTGCAACTGCAAATGGCGAAAGCTTAAAAGACAAAATCAACGATGCTGCTTGGAACAAAGATGTGTTCCTTCCAACTGTTGGTAAACGTGGTGCTGCGATCATTGAAGCACGTGGTTTGTCTTCTGCTGCTTCTGCTGCTAACGCTGCAATTGATCATATGCGTGATTGGGCACTTGGCACAAACGGCAAATGGGTAACTATGGGTATTCCATCTGATGGTTCTTATGGTATTCCTGAAGGCGTAATGTTCGGTTTCCCTGTAACGACTGAAAATGGTGAATATAAAATCGTTCAAGGTTTAGAAATTGACGAATTCAGCCGTGAACGTATTAACGTTACGTTGAATGAACTTGAAGAAGAACGTGCTGCAGTTGCTGACATGTTGAAATAATTTATCTTATAGATAAATGTAAAAAAGCACTCTTTTATAGAGTGCTTTTTTATTAAATTATTAGAAGGGAAACACAAAAAGCAACAAGAAAATATAGACACTATCATGCAAGTAAAAACGTTTTATTGATAGATTAGTTAATAGATGATTTAAAAGAAGTTATAGGAGAATAACAATGTTTGAGCAGCAACCTACTTTAGAGCTTTTATTTGATCAGTTGGGTTTAGCTTCTGATGAAGCAAGTATCGAAAATTTTATTAAGACACATCAAATACCAGCCGAACAGAAATTACATGAAGCTTCTTTTTGGTCAAAGGGCCAAAGTGATTTTTTAAAAAGTCATTGGGAAAAAGATGATGAGTGGATTGTGGTTATTGATGAGCTTAATGAGCAACTGCATGAAGACAGTGTAAAAAAATAATTTCATAAAAATAAAGCCTGTTTTACACGTAATGCGTAAAACAGGCTTTATTACATTAAGAGTTTAATGTGTCTTTACTTTTAATTGATCTTTATACCATGGCTCATGACGTACAAGGTCAAATACAGGTTGGCCATGAAGTAATTCAAGATCACATGTAGACGTTGATAAATATTTAGTTAACCAATGTCGTGTCAACGCTGACTCTTGTCGTGCTGCTGACGCATAGGCCAAGAAGAAATAGATATCAGCATGTTCATGATGTGCTAATGGCTTCAAAATTTGTTGAGTAATCAACGCAAAACGTTTTTCTTTATTTAGTTCAAAATAAAGCATATACGCTTTGGCTAAGTGTAAAGACAAATTAAGATATAAGCTCAATGGCATTTCTTCATATTCCATCCGAGCTTGTTCAAGCAAAACAATAGCTTCTTGTAGAAAATGTAGCTGTTCTTGGCGAACACGACTTAATACTACAAGTTGCATGCGTAACTCAGCACGCTCTAAAGCAAGCTCAGGCGTATTTTCAGTCAAATAAAGTTGGTCTGTTTCACCAATTCGGTTCACAATTGTTTTACTTTCAATAGACATACGCCATCACCTTTTTTAATCAATAGCTTTTATATCGGGTTCATTTATCAAATTTAAAGAGTAACCTTTAAACCCAAATAGAATTTCCACTACGAAGCCAAGCCGTAATAGATAGCCTTTGTTGTTTTGAAATTAATACTTCATGTAATAAATCGCTTTGAAATATTACCAGTCGATTGGGTTCGGGATTAACAATATGCCATTTCTCATTTTTATCTTGTAGTCGCAATTGTCCTCCCCAATCTTCTTGCCATTCTGGATGTAAATAATAGACAGTTGAGATAATACGATCATTTTTTTGTTGAGGATTGTCTCGATGTAAAGCATAAAATTCACCCAAATTATAACGAGCAAAATGAGCTTCAACCTCTTTAATCCCTAAATAGAATGCTTGATTTAGACTTTGTGAAAATAAAGTTAAGGTTGCAATATGTTGCTGAGCAATAGGGAGTTGATCATTAATCCAAAGAATATGGTCACTACGAATATTACTTACAACGCCGTTTTGAATGCCTGCTTCTCTAAACTCATCCATATGATGGCTACATTCTTGAGAAACCTGTGCGCGATATTGATCTGGATATGCTTGATTTATAATGGCAAAGCCATGCGCATTTAAATCATCTAAAATTTGATCCAAATTCCATGAATCAGGAAGTGAATGAGAGTGCATATAACCTCGAGTAGATCGTAAAAATATCAAGCAGCTCTATTTTAGATGATCACAACCTTACGAAAGAATATTTTTTTCATGTTAAACTATTTGTTGAATTGAGGAATTAAAGTCAACATGAATTACCGTCACCATTTCCATGCGGGCAACTTTGCAGATGTTATGAAGCATGTGCTTTTGCTACAGCTGCTCAACCGTTTAAATGCTAAAGATAAACCTTATCGTTATATCGATACGCATGGAGGGGCAGGCAAATATGATTTATCTCTGGCACCTGCGCAAAAGTCTGGAGAGTTTCTCACAGGCATTCATCGTCTAGTTCAACTATCTGATATGGAAAAGCGTCAGGCACCTGAAGCAATCCAGCAATATTTGAAGTTAGTAGAACAATTGCGTTCTGAAGAAGGTAAGGGGAGTTATCCAGGTTCTCCTTGGTTTGCTTTGCAAGGCATGCGTGAAATCGACAAGGCGACTATATTTGAAATGCAGCGCGATGTATTTCAGCAATTACGCCATAACATTCGTGATAAACGTGCAGGTTTACATGAGCGTGATGCATACGAAGGCTTGCTCGGTGTAATTCCGCCAAAAGAAAAACGCGGTCTGGTTATGATCGACCCTCCTTACGAATTAGAACGTAAAGACTTTCCACAATTAGTTGAACTTTTACAACAAGCTTATAAAAAATGGCCAACGGGCGTTTTTGCAGTTTGGTATCCAATCAAAGACCGAGCGATGATTGAACGTTTTGAAAAGAAAATGTTTAAAACGGGTATTCGCCGTCAGTTAGTTTGTGAAATTTGTGTATGGCCAGATGACACACCTGTAGGTCTAAATGGTTGTGGCTTATTAGTGATTAACCCGCCTTGGCAGTTCTCTGAACAAGCAGACCAAGCACTACAGTGGTTATTCCCGCATCTTCGTATGCAAGAAACTGGTGGTCATGCTGCTGTTCGCTGGTTGGTAGGTGAGTAACAGTTAACTTAAATCAATGCACATGTTTGGAATAGAAAATAATGACAAATGCGCCTAAACCAGAGCAAGATTTAACTCATAATGAACATTCATTTGATGGGATTACATTTGAAGTGGTTGAAGAAGAAGATAATCCGGAAGGGCAAAAAGTAAAGCGCCGAGGTATTTATCTTTGGCCTAACTTAATCACAACCGCTGCTCTGTTGTCCGGTTTCTATTCCATCATTGCAAGTATGAATGGGGATTTTAACCAAGCGATCTATGCCATTTTTATTGCAGCGCTATTAGATGGCTTAGATGGTCGAGTTGCTCGAGCAATTGGCGCACAAAGTGCTTTTGGCGAACAATATGATTCTCTCTCGGACTTGTTAGCATTTGGTGTGGCTCCAGCAATGCTGATGTATAGCTGGAGTTTGCATGATTTAGGTCGTATTGGTTTGGCTTGTTGTTTTGTTTATACAGCATGCGCAGCCTTCCGACTAGCGCGTTTTAATGTGCAAATTGGCGTTGTTGATAAGCGTTATTTTATCGGCATTGCAAGTCCACTCGCTGCTATTATCATTATTTCACTCGTTTGGGTTGCTCGCGATTATCCTTTCATTTTTGATTTACGTGATATTGCGATTCAAACTATTAATGCTGTTCTTATGGTAATTGTGGGATTACTCATGATTTCCAATATTAAATATTATTCTTTCAAGCAGATGGATCGTAAACGCGTTCCGTTTGTAGTTATGTTGCCAGTAGTACTGATTTTTGCGGCAATCACTTATAATATTCCAATGGGTATTTTGACAGTTTCAATTATCTATGCTCTATCTGGTTTTGTTACAACTTTATTTGCACGGAAGAGTAATGAAACACTAAAAACATAAAATAGAAGAGGTTCAGTATGCCTAAGTTGATAAGTGAAATTAATCAATTACAGCAGCTGGGCCCTAATGCTAAACAGGGGGTTGTTTATCAACCTTCTCGTGGCTTTTTTAAAATTGTTTATCAAGGCTTGATCCTTCCAAATTTACCAACCCCACTTCGTTATTTTAATTACATTAGTTTAGTGGGACAGCCACGTATTCCTCTGTGTTATAACGCCCACAGCATTACAACTTCAGCTATCGACACTGCAACAGTGCTTGTAAGTAATAGCCAACATAGTGTGGGACATTTAAAAACGTATTCTATTCGACGCCAATGTCAGTTTGATTCGACGCTATATCAATTTGATAAAACTGATCTTATTCAATGGCAAATTCCCATGATTCGCCTTCAGCGATTAGATCCAGAAATGGGATGTGATCTTACGATTCAGATTTCAGAAAACATATCTAATGCCTCTGCTTTGCAGTGGGGTGTTTCTGACTATTGGTCAACACTATGCGTATGTGAAGGTGAAATTTTTTATAAAGGACAGAAATATCAAATTGAAGGGTTGGGGCGATTTAAACACGCGCGAGCTTTGCATTTGCCGTTCTTATCTTTATGTTTCTATACGTGCCAAATTATTAACTTAAATGAAACTACGCAGCTTACATTCTTACAAATAAGAAATCAGTGGAATATCATCCTATGTTCAAGATTAGATATTCAAGAATTTGGAAAGCCTGTTGAAAGTTTTACAGAAGACGTAAATTTACATATCCACAGAGTTTATCCAAAGGTTAAAACACCGAATGGTAAAGAGATGTACTTGCCTAGGGAGTTTTCTTGGCAATGTGAGAAAAATGGAAAAATAATCTTTGAACTTTATGCACAAAGTCGTGGTGATTATAAGTTTGGGTTGGCGGCTGGATATGTAGGAAGCTTTCAATATCAATTAAGCTGGAATGAACAGTGTCTGCAAGGAGAGGGTGGATACTGTGAATATATTGATTGTCGTCCACTTAGATGGCAAGAAAAGAATCAAGACGAGAAAATTTTAGATAAATTGATGCTTTTACAACCATGTTTATATAAAAAATGACTATTTTTATCACTTTTTGATTAAAAAGTGAGCTGTTGTTGCACTAATATTAAAAAAGGTATTGCAAAGGGAATGTAATGGTCTATAATGCACATCCATCGGCGGTGATGCAGATAGAAACTTGTTGAAAAACAGTTA
>NZ_JABELE010000002.1 GCF_013009345.1 Acinetobacter geminorum
ATGTGAAGTACCTTTTGTAATTATCCTCTGAAGGATAAATGAAAATTAAGTACTTACACAAAATTTAGAACAGTCCCAACAATCTACCTATTATATGCAATCTTTTTATCTCATTATTCAAATCTTTTTAGCACTTGCTTCCGGTTATTTCCTAGCACCCAAACTATCTCTAAATATCCGACACTTTATATTTAAAATACTGCCCTATTTTTCTTATATTCTCTTAGCGAGTGTCGCTTTGGAATTAACCTTAGCACTTGATCAAATCGAGAATCCTTCTACCATACTTCCACCCGCTATTATCATTGCGCTTACAACATCTTTTGGTTCGTTCTTTACGTGTTTATTAGCTTATACAATTTTTGATAAACAAAGCATCAAAGGAAAAATCTCTCTACAACTTTTTGTAAATGCTTTAAAGAATATTGCGAAGGCTTTTTTTGCATTAGGTGTCGGTGTTTTATTCGGCGCTATCATTACTCAATTCACCTCACATATCGCATTTAATAGCTGGTATTTATTATTACTTTTTATTTTCTTAATTGGTATTGAACTTGCCTTTACCCACTTTAACCGCACTTGGTTAAGCTGGAAGATTTTAATTGTACCGTTAGCTGCTTTTATAGGGTCATGTATAGCGGGCTTTTTGAATTACTATTTACTTCACAAACATTTTACACTTAATGAAACTTTAGCTTTAGCACAAGGTTATGGCTGGTATTCAATGTCAGGGATTTTATTTACACAATTACACTCGGCAGAACTAGGTGGAATTGCCTTATTAACTGATTTATTTAGGGAAATCGTTGCTATTTTTCTAATGTATACGATGGGATGGCGTTTTCCACGCCCGGCTATCTCAAGTGCTGGCGCAACGTCAATGGATGCTACCTTAGCCATGGTAAAACAGTCATGCGGTACACATTATGTACCACATGCCATGATGAGTGGCTTATTATTAAGCCTACTCGCGCCGCTATTAATTAGCTTATTTCTAAATTTTTAGGCAATTGAAGCCAGAATAGATTTCAACATTTCTGTTGGGTTTTCTGCTTTAGTAATCGGTCGACCAATAACCAGATGTGTGGAACCATCAAGCATAGCTTGCTTCGGAGTTACAATACGTTTTTGGTCGTCTGCATTAGAACCCTCTGGACGAATACCTGGTGTTACTAAAGAGAAGTCTTGCCCAATTAATTCACGAAGAATCTTAGCTTCCTGAGCTGAACAAACTACACCATCCAAGCCACTTTCCTGAGTTAATTTAGCTAAGCGCTTTACATGTTCAACAGGTTCAATATCTAGACCAATATCTCTTAGATCTTCACGTCCCATTGATGTGAGTACTGTCACAGCAATAAGTTGGGTTTGATAGTTACCTGCTTTTAAACGCTCCACACAGGTTTCCATCATTTTACGTCCACCTGACGCATGAACATTTACCATCCATACTCCTAAATCAGCTGCTGCACATACTGCTTGGGCTGTAGTATTAGGAATATCATGAAATTTAAGATCAAGAAAAACTTCAAAATTTTGTTCTTGCAGTTTTTTTACAACAGATGGGCCTTCATGAGTAAAAAGCTCTTTACCCACTTTTACACGACATAAAGCAGGATCAAGCTGTTCAACAATTTTTAAAGCGTCATATTGGCTTTTTGCATCTAACGCAACAATGATACTCAAGAGACTTTCTTCCATCATATAAAATCAGCATTATTATAATAGACAACTCATGAAGGAATAAAGGAATGTAGAGAACTGCTTTCTAAAATTAAAGCGATAAGAACAAAAGCGTTTATATTTAGAAGAATAAAAGAAGAGATAAAATTTAGAAAGATACTACTCTTTACTCATTAATAAAGAGTAGTATGGGGATTATAGCGGAGTAGAGTTTTTATCTTGCGGATAAATATCTACAACGGTTTTTTCATGTCTTACATTTGCAGCTGCTTCAGCTGCCGCTAATTGAGCACTTTGGATTTGTTCTTTTCTTAAATGGTCAATATCTTTACGCAGGCGTTTAATTTCCCAACTTTTTTGGAATACCCTGAAAACTTGCACACCTAATAAAAGACCAACCACAGTTCCTAGTACTAATGTGAGTAGCAATAATAAGCCTAAACGCATAGCTGGAACTTGAGTAAATAACAAATCAACAGAAAGTTCTGTTGGATTCTGCAAAACAAGTGCTAAAGAATAGCCAAATACAACAATAAGCAATGCAATTAAAATATAACGCATAGACACCCCGACTTATAAATTTTATTTATTTCCCAGATTCGTTTACTGCATCACGAAGGGCTTTTCCGGGTTTAAAATGTGGAACAGCTTTAGCTGCAACTTCAACTGATTTTCCTGTTTTAGGATTGCGACCAACTCTTGGATCACGGTGGTGTAAAGCAAAGCTACCAAAACCACGGATTTCAATTCGATTATCAGTTGATAGTGCTTCTATCATTTGATCAATCATAATTTTAACCGCCTCTTCCACCAAAGGTTCAGCTAAGTGTGGGTTTTTTAGCGCAATGCGTTCAATCAAATCAGACTTATTAAGAGCTTCAGTAGTCATCTACGACCTCGTTATTTATTGCTACTCTATGTCGTTCGATAATAACCTGTTTAAATACAAAACGGTAGCGCAGTATGTTGAATACTAGGCTACCGTTTACAGTAATTTGTATAAAAAGTACAATTCCGTTACATGAAACTGTACTTTGTTAACTTATTACTTCATTTGTGCTTTGATCAAGTCACCAATAGTCTTAGGACCATTGTCTTGACTTGTTGTTGCTGTACGCAAGCTAGCAACTGCTTCTTTCTCTTCAGCTTCGTCTTTCGCTTTGATAGACAAGTTGATAGAGCGAGATTTACGATCAACGTTAATGATCTTCGCTTCAACTTCTTGACCAACTTCTAAGAATTTAGTCGCATCTTCTACGCGGTCGCGATTGATTTCAGAAGCTTTAAGAGTTGCTTCAACTTCGTCAGCTAACTTAACAGTTGCGCCACGAGCATCAACTGCAGTTACAGTACCTTTAACTAAAGCACCACGTTCGTTAGCAGCTAAGAAGTCATTGAACGGATCGCTGTTCAATTGCTTGATACCAAGGCTGATACGGTTACCTTCAGCGTCTACAGACAAGATAACAGCTTCAACAGTGTCACCTTTCTTGTAACGACGAATAGCTTCTTCACCTTGCTCGTTCCAAGAAATATCAGACAAGTGTACTAAACCGTCGATACCACCGTTCAAGCCAATGAAGATACCAAAGTCAGTGATAGACTTGATAGTACCAGATACTTTTTCGCCTTTCTCATGAGCTTTAGCAAACTCTTCCCATGGGTTAGCACGAGTTTGTTTGATACCAAGGCTAATACGACGACGTTCTTCATCAACTTCAAGAACCATAACATCAACTTCATCACCAATCTGAACAACTTTAGATGGGTGGATGTTTTTGTTAGTGTGGTCCATTTCAGAAACGTGAACTAAACCTTCAACGCCTTCAGCGATTTCAGCGAAACAACCGTAGTCCGTTAAGTTAGTTACGCGAGCTTTAACGATAGAACCTTTAGGGTAACGGCTCATGATCGCTAACCATGGATCTTCGCCTAATTGTTTAAGGCCTAAAGATACGCGGTTACGTTCACGGTCAAATTTAAGTACTTTAACAGTAACTTCTTGACCAACTTCAACAACTTCTGAAGGGTGCTTGATACGCTTCCAAGCCATATCTGTGATATGTAGAAGACCATCAATACCGCCAAGATCAACGAATGCACCGTAATCAGTAAGGTTTTTGATTGTACCTGTAACTGTTTGACCTTCTTCAAGTTGAGCAAGTAATGCTTCACGGTCAGCAGAAGATTCAGCTTCCATAACAGCACGACGAGATACAACAACGTTATTACGTTTAGCATCAAGTTTGATTACTTTGAACTCTAACTCTTTACCTTCAAGGTGAGTAGTGTCACGGATAGGACGAGTGTCAACTAATGAACCTGGTAAGAATGCACGAACAGGACCGATGTCAACAGTGAAACCGCCTTTAACTTTACCAGAGATAACACCAGTAACGATTTCGCCATCTTCAAAGATTTTTTCAAGTTTAGTCCAAGTTTCAGCACGCTTAGCTTTTTCACGTGATAAAACTGTTTGACCCATACCGTTGTCAAGAGCTTCAACAACTACGTCAACAGTATCACCAACCTGAACTTCAAGTTCACGTTGTTCATTTAAAAATTCAGCACGGTCAACAATGCCTTCAGACTTTAGGCCAGTGTCAACAGTTACCCAGTCGCTATCGATGTTTACAACAACACCTTGGATGACTGCACCCTTTTCAACGTTGAGGTTTAATTCACTTTCTTCAAAGAGGGCTGCAAAAGATTCGGTCATGATATACCTGATAAATTCAGCGGTCTTGGATCAGACAAGGCCGGTTTAGTTAAGTATCAACATAGTCTTTATAGACTGATCAAGCTATGCTTCAACTGATAATTCTATTTACTAAATAGTACGGCTATCGACATAATCAACCATTAACTTAAATACCTGATCGATCGTTAATTCCGAACTATCAATGATATAAGCATCTTTGGCTGGCTTGAGCGGAGCAACTTCTCGCTCCATATCTCTTTTGTCTCGTGCCTGTATATTAGCTAAAATGTCGTTTATTTTAGCATCTAGCCCCATACCCTGCAACTGTTTTACTCTTCGCTCAGCGCGTGACTCAGCTGAAGCTGTCAGATAAATTTTGGCTTTAGCTTCCGGAAAAATAGATGTTGCCATATCACGGCCATCTGCAACTAAACCGGGACTTTGCGCAAAAGCTCTTTGTCTTTCAAATAGTGCCTGTCTAAGCTCTGGAACCACTGCAACTTTTGATGCGTACTCACCAACTCGTTCTGTACGGATTGTTTGAGATACATCTTCGCCATCCAAGAAGACCAAAATCCCTGAGGTAGACGTTTCGAATTTAATGTCCAGTTGACGTGCATATTGGATGCATTCATCAAGCTGACTGTCTAATTTCTCTAATAAATCGTGTTTATGTAATGACAACCCTAATAAACGATATAAGGCACCCGAATCGAGTAAATGATATTGATAATGTTCTGCAAGTTTTGCAGCTAATGTTCCTTTACCCGAACCACTCGGACCATCAATAGTAATAATTTGAACTGTCATTGAACTCTCACTAAGAAGCAAATGCTTTAGCTAATCTCGAAAAGCCTAGTGTAATGGCTAGTTTTAGCTGTGCAAGGATTAATTTACTGACCACTGGCGCTTTTGCCGTTAACTCAATGCGGTATGTAACTAATGTAATGTATGGGGTAATCTCAGAAAACTCGATTCTGCCTAAATGATGTTTAATCAAAGGATTATCTATTAATTTATACTCAATACTTTTATTTTCTTCCAACAATGTAATTTCTTCTTTAATTGGCTTAATTGGACCAAATCCCATACGTCGAATTGAGCCTAAACCATCAGGTCTTTTAGAATCTGCGGAGTCTTTAACACGTACAACTTGTAAAGGTGCAAAAGCAGTATTGTAAGTTGAATGCTTAGAGAGCAAGTTAAATACATCAGTAAGAGGAGCATTAAATTCTTTTTTTACGGTAATTACATTACGCATTGGATCGTCCTTATTACATGGAATCATGGCATTAAAACCGCGTTAGTTTGCCATAAGAGTAAGTTAATTTTTAATCATTTAAGGACGTTTTTTGTTGTTTCTCTTGTTTCTTCTGCTCACGTCTTTGTTTAAAAAAGTGGCTAAGTTGTTGAGCACATTTTTCTTGTAGACAGCCATTCTGAAATGTAAACCTATGATTATAATAGCCTTGTTGTAATAACTGACGTGCACTCACCAAAGAACCTGCTTTAGGTTCTGGTGTACCAAAAACCACATGTTTAATTCTTGCATGTACAAGTGCACCTACACACATAGTACATGGCTCAAGAGTGACATATAAAGTTGTGTCTTCAGGTAATCGATAGTTTTCTAGAGAGGAACACGCTGCACGAATAGCTTGAATTTCTGCATGTGCAGTTGGATCTAATAAAGTAATTGGAGCATTATAACCAGATCCAATTACTCGATTTTGGCTCACCAGAACCGCTCCAACAGGAATCTCCCCCTGCTGAGCAGCCAATTCAGCTTGCTCGTAAGCAAGCTGCATCCAGTATTCATCACTATATTCAGTCATTTATTTTAGGTGATCACACCGTGTTGTCTAAGTAAGGCATTCCAGCTATCAATTGAAGTTACTGGTGGACAATCAGCCAATATACCTCTCAAGCTTAGATCGTCACATGGTTTCCATTCAGGTGATAAATCCTTATCAACCAAGCGTGCGCGAACACCTTCCACAAAGTCAGGATGACGTATTTTCCACTCAGAAATCTGAGCCTCTAGATCAAAGACTTCATCCCATGAGTGAATTTGTTTACCCCATTGCCACAATAACCAAGTAATTGCCGCAGTACTAGGAGATCCTTTTTGCAAGTTTTCACTCGCTTGGCGTAACCAATCACTGCTCGCATCACGCAAGCTAACAATAGCTTGATAGTCCTGTTCAAAATTAAAACCACGGCAAACACTATGAATTACATCAAGTGAGTTCTGCAATGGGCCTGCCGCAACAGGACGGTGCAAGCTATTTAAAGTATCATCAATTGCTCGAAAATCTCCTGCAGGATAATGAGCCCAATTAATATTTAAAACTTTTTGCAGAACATTATCACGCTGTGCTTCACAAATATGTGTTGCCCAACCGATGCTATATGCTCCAGCAGCAGTCATGATTGAACCAGTTAAACCCGTAAACAAACCAATTGGACCACGATCTGCCAAGAAACGGCTCGCACCAACGTCAGGATATAAACCAATATTAATTTCAGGCATTGCTAAACGTGAATACGGCGTCACTAGACGGAATGGTGCAGCCATAAACAAGCCTAAACCACCGCCCATTACATAACCTTCTCCCCAAACTACGACCGGTTTAGCATAATTATGTAAAAGTAGATCTAAAGCATATTCTTGCTGAAAAAACTTATTCGCGGTATCGACTTCTTGATTTATAACAAGTTGGCGTAATTTTCGAACATCACCACCTGCACAAAAAGCTTTTGGTGTAGTTGAGTCTAACCAAATTGCTTTAACCTGTTCATCGTGACGGAAATCTTCAAATACACGCAATAATGCCGTTACGATTGATTCGTCTAAAGCATGTAACGATTTAGGGCGATTCAAACGTACTATACGCCAGCCGTTTTTTGCTTCTTCAACCACCAAGTCCGGGTGATAGTTATTTACATTGGGAGAGTTCATCATGCGTCCAATTGCCAGTCTATGGGCTCAATGCCATGTTGTTTCAAATATTGATTTGTTTTTGAAAACACTTTGCATCCAAAAAACCCTCCTCTATTTGCAGCAAGAGGTGATGGATGTGCGGCTGTTAAAACCAAGTGTTTATCTCTATTTATACGTTGTCCTTTGCGCTGTGCATAAGCACCCCACAAAATAAATACTATATGTTGTCTATGTTCATTTAGAACATCAATAACTTCATCAGTAAAGGCTTCCCAACCCTGCTTTTGATGTGAAGTCGGCTGTCCAGCCTCAACCGTAAGCACACTGTTGAGTAAAAGTACGCCTTGTTTAGCCCATTTTGTTAAGTCACCATGGCGAGGAGCCGGAATACCCAAATCTGTATGTAGTTCATGAAAAATATTGCGCAAAGATGGTGGTAATGCAATACCTTTTTGAACAGAGAAGCTTAATCCATTCGCTTGGTTTGGCCCGTGATATGGGTCTTGCCCTAAAATCACAACTTTTACATTAGCGAATGGTGTGGTATTTAAAGCATTAAAGATCTGTTTACTAGGCGGATATATTATTTTCTGAGCTTGTTTCTGTTGAAATAAGAAATCGCGCAAACTATCCATCTGAGGACTTAATAGAAAAGGTGCTAAAGATCTTTTCCAACTTTCTTCTAATTGAACTTTACTGAGTTTATCTTGCTGTTGCTCAGTTAATTGCATTAATGTCATCCTAGATCAATTTTCAATTCTACAAATAAAATAAGTAATTCGATTTATACTTCGACTTGCAAATCAACTTGAGGATTATTAAATTTAACCCCTTTTTTCAAGTCTTCATACATTTGTGGATTTGCCCACTCTATCTGAATTTGTTCTGAAAAAACAATTCCATCAAGACTTAAAATACCCATTTGTTCGTTTTGAATATCTTCAATAAAGCTCTGAGCATATCCAGTATCAGTCTCATGAACAATAACAGAATATACCTCAACGTCACCTTCCCCATTTTGAGTGACTGTTGATTGTAAAACTTGCTGAGCTAAATAAAAGAAAATACGTGAAAACTGTTCGGCCGACGGTGAAACAGGTAAAGAAATCCAACGAGCACTAAAAGTCTGGCATGCATCAATATATTGAGAATCATCTTTTTCCCAAAAACAGATTGCATGATCAAAGCTATCGAACAGGTCTTTTATTACTCCCTTTAGGAGTCCAAAATCATAAACCATTTGCCCATGATCTAATTTCGAAGCTTTAAGCAATAACTCAACTTTATAGCTATGTCCATGAATTGATCGCTTACAACGATCCGATGTACAGTTACGTACAACATGTGCATTTTCAAACTTAAATAACTTACGAATTAACATGTGCCAAATCGATCATTCCTTCTAAGAACATTATTATAAAGCAAAAGACGAAAATTTCGCACCACTTTTCAATTAGAAACAATTAGCAAAAAGTATGATAAGACTTATGAAGAAACATTGGAGATACACATATAGAAAGTTTATATTTACTTTAACGCTTAACCTGAGAAAAATTTATAATTACAAACTTCAAAAAACATCCAAAGCAAATAAATCATAAATTTTCAATTAGTTAAATGGTGCCATATTTCTAGAATATACATAAACCTGCTTATCACTCCGCATCAAGGCACTTGTAATCTGTCTTTTTCTATTATTCAACACAACCTCAATTTGTGCTTGAAAAAAGTTCGACTTCACATCTAAAAGGCTACTAACCTCAGTTTTCTTTTGTGGATCAACTGTTGAAAAAGCATTCAATTGCCATAATTCATCAATATTTTGAAAGAACTTTAAATTCTGTTGGCGTAATTGAAGTTCTTTTTCTATAGTCCCTAAATCTAATTTTTGATCAATACTCGCTAATACTAATGGTGCTGCGGTATTAATATTCACTTTTGTATTTTCAGGTAATGCAGAAATGTATGGTGCAATTAAATCATATTTCTTACCTTCAAAACCTCTTACCAATTTCAACTCTTCTATACGATGAAATTTAGCATTTGAAACTAAATAACCAGGATCAAGACCTTCATAATAATTACTTTCTGCCCCCATAGGTCCAGATGGTTCATCATCTGGGTCTTGCCAATCAATAACTGCTTGACTTAACTCTGCTGGCAATCCTACACGCACAAGCAATCGCTCAAACCAATTTTTAGCAGCTTCGTTTACCTTGCCTTCATTGGTCGTTAAATTGTTTAGATTAAATTTTCCTGACTCATCTAGTAAGCGCCCCGATACAATTCCATCTTCTATTGGGAAAGGTGGCATTGGCTGAGCCCAACTTTCCTTTAAATGATCGATGCCACCAGCATTGTTTGCATCTTGAATTAATAATTCAGAAAAAAAAGCTTCTGCACTTTTTGCATAGAGTAACGACTGATTTTGACGCATCAAATAACCCGTATTTTCCATTGTATTAGTTTGATGCTTTGCAATTGAGGCAGCTAAAATTGTAGCCAAAGCAACCATTATCAAAATTGTGAGTAACGCTACACCTTGCTGATTTTTTTTATAGAGTAACATTTATTGACCACCCTGTTTGGAGAGCGATAAGTCACCTTGGTTTAAGCTATAAATCCACTCATAACTTACACCTGCAACCGTGAGTTGCATTTTTATTCCTTTTGGCAACTTCCTAAATTCATCAGGTTTTGTGGGATCAATATTAACTTCTGGCCACTTTGTCACTTCTTGAGGTGTCAACACCATAATTTGAAATTGTTCAACTTGGCTCAACAGCGTACTGGATAAAGGTTGCTCTCTATTTGAAGTATTTAAGTTACTATATTTAAGACGATAAAGCTTTTTTTGATCAGGATCATATCGATATTCGATACGCTCAAAAGGTGATAATCCTTGCTTTAATGGATCAGTAACACCCGCCTTACTAAAGCGAAGAACTTGATTATCAACTTCTAAAGCTGGACGTAATTGCCCGCCTTGATTGGCTGATAAAGGTATAATTTGCAATGTATCACGCAAAACTTGTTGATAAGCATCTTGTAATTCAAATAACTGCACTTCATGTTGAGTATTACGATCACGAACTTTTAATAAATAGTCAAAAACCTTCCACCCCAACAAAGATAAAATAGCAAAAATTGCAATTGAAACTAAAAGCTCAACTAAAGTAAATCCTGAGGCACGAGTTAATCGAGCACTGCTCGATCGTGCCGCAAGATGAGAAACTGTGTTTCGAGTGTGAGAGTCTTTAAAGCAACGCTTTGTCTGAGCGCAAGACGAAGAGCTTTGCTCGGAGTAACCCCTCATCATCTGCTCCGATCGTACCGCAAGACGTGAAGCTGAGTTTGGAGAGCGAAAACTTTTATTCTTTATCATTATTTTGCTTTCATTGGGTAATTAAAAAATACCAAGTGAGTAATACCATTTTGAACTTTGCCCTTATCAGAATCATATAAGCTAATTTGTAAATCTACTTTCTGAACATTCGGGCTAATTGTAGATTGTGCAGATTTGTCAATCTGCCAAGTTTCGCCTTGAGAAGTAATTTGCTTACTTTGAGTACCTTCAAGCCATTCCTGATTTATCTCCATTAAAGCAACTTCATTCATTGCCACAAACTGCGCTTTTGTTCTAAGAATTGCATTTGAGGTAGATTGAGTATATTGCATGGCTACTTTAGTTAACGCGACAGCCGCCACTGCAAAAATTGCTAAAGCAACCATTACTTCTAATAGAGTAAAGCCTTTAGATTTCATTTATTTTACCCAAATGATCAATTTGTATTTCTGAACCAATTGGTTTTTGTTCAAAGTAAAACTGTATTTTCACAGTTTTAGCTTCACCGTTACCGAACCAGATTAACTGTGGAGCCTGCCCTCCAATTAAATCGCTATTTGTAGCTTTTGAATAGTTTTGCTCATCTAAAGGTTGTATTGTGAACGATACATGTTTAGGTAAGTGGCGTGTATTAAACTCAGAATATTTCTGCCAGCGATTTTTTAAATCTTGGACCTGTAATTTACTCTGGTCATGATACTCATACAATTCATAAGAAAATGGTGAAACATCTGTTTCACTCAGAGTAGATAAAGCTAAAACACGAGACTGATCAAGCGACTCTTTACCAATTTTATGCATATCAAGCAAAAATAACTCTCTTGCTTGCATTGCTTTCTTTTGGTCAACCCCACCTATGTTGAGTACAACTAAAGAGGTCATAATCGTCATAATAACAATCACCACCATCACTTCTATGAGAGTAAAACCTTTTTGGGATTTAAGTGATGATTGGGATTTCATATCGACCTAAGCATATTGCTCAACAGCTTGTTTAGGTAGGGCCAAAGCCTGATCAATATAAGCCACTCTTAAAGTGTCTCTTGAACCTAAATATCGTTGATAAAAACTTGAATTGAGAATAGCTGCTGCACCATGAGTTAATGACCAAATAGAAGCAAGATAATCTCGCGTAGGCATATTGCTTTGAATAGATTCTAAATAATGGTCTGTCATGCGAATGATAATTCGCAATCTCTGTTTACGTACCTGATAAAGTTCGTGAAAAAGATGATGTACGCCTTGAGCAGTGATTGAGAGTTTTTCCTCAATTTGATGAAATAAAACTGTTCGCTCAGGATGATGCAAATGATGCAACATGAAAAAGGCTAAATGTTCCGGAAAGGCCTTTTCAGTATCTTGAACCATTTCAAGTAACATACGCTCATTACGAATGATCAACAGCATGTACAACTCATCTTTACTTTGAAAGTGTTTGTACAAAGTTCCTTTTGCTAGATCAAGCTCAGCAGCCAAGACATCAAGTGTCATTCCGGCTTCGCCATTTTCTAGCAATAATTGTTCCGCAACCTGAAATATTAATACTTCTCTTGCTCGGAACTGAGCCTGACGATCCATCTTCACGCAATTACTCTCTTATATAGTTTCTATGACCTAAATCGCTTTTAGCAAGTTCTCAAAATTTTGTGAGGTGATCATTGCAATTTCCTCAACCGATTTATCATATACATCACTGAGCGCTTTGGCTACATAAGGCACATATTTTGGTTCATTTGTTTTACCACGATATGGAACGGGTGCTAAATACGGGCTATCTGTTTCAATTAAAAGGCGATCTAGTGGAACCTGTTTAGCTACATCCCTTAAATCCTGTGCATTTTTAAATGACACAATACCGGAAAAAGAAATGTAATAACCACAATCCAATACAGCCTTAGCAGTTTCCCAATCTTCAGTAAAACAATGCAGAATTCCATGTGTTGAGTGTTCAGCACGGATAATATCTACCGTATCATGCTTTGCTGATCGGGTATGAACGACAACTGGTTTTTTTACAATTTTTGAAGCTTGGATATGTCTTGCAAAACATGCCTTTTGCTCCTCAATAAAATCTGTACTGTGATAATAATCTAGTCCAGTTTCACCTAAAGCCCATACTTTTTTTGATTGAGCCAATTCAATCAAATGTTCTGTTGTTGCAAGCGCCATTGTGTCTACATCCTCACAAGGATGTACACCTACCGTATAACCGACATCTTCATGTCTTTTTGCAATTTCTGCTAGTGCAATATGGTCATCAAGATCAACGGAAATTGCCATAAATTTGGACACCCCTTCGGCTCGCGCTGCTGCAAGCGCAAGATCCAGATCACCGTTATAAGGTGTCAAATCTAACATCGTTAAATGGCAATGCGTATCAACAAACACTTTTATTTCCTATCTAATTACATGGTATAACTTGGACGATCTAGAGACATACTACCAGCCAAAACTCGTTCTGCCTCAGTTTTATAGTAAATTCCCTTATCTCCGCTTAATTGAATAGCAAAACCCTGAGGTTTAAATCCACTTTGCTTATGTGATATCCAAATCACTTTACCAGTTAAAGGAATTTTCTGAGACTGCTCAGGTAAAGTAGCCAAAATGAAAATTTCTTGTCCCATTTTCACCTTTTGTTTTGACGGCACAAAAAGGCCTCCACCTTGCACATATCCCATATAACTTGCTTGTAATGTTGCTCTATCTGGAATATTGACCTGAATAATCCCCCCTATTTGCGTTTGCATAATTTTCCCCTTAAATATTCATTAATGTTACAAATAATTGATCTATAATAAGTTGAGTTTGAACATTTTGTTCAACAAGTTTTTTTGCCTGTTGCAATTCATTATAAATATTAAATAAGCTTTCTAAATCATAATATGGACTTAACTGCTCAAAACCTATATCAGTATTTTTTTGTGGTTGATTAAGCTTGATACAAATTAAATCACCCAACAAGTATTCAAAAAGTACGATAAAATCATTAAAACTTAACTCTTTTTGCCACTTGCCTGAGAGAAATAGAGGCATATTTTTTTGAGCAACAATTTTAAGCCAATCATTTAAGAAAATCTGTCGTTTAGCAAACCAATCACTTTTAGCAATTTCCATTGCTTGTAAAGGCATATCATTAGATAAGGCAAGCAATAAATCAGGCTGTACTTCGGCGAGTTCAGATAAATGCTCATTCAAGTATGATGTAGCTTGCTCATATGAGATACGATCTAAAGCAAAATGTTGCAATCGGCTACGAATAGTAGCTGGTAATTTAAGATAGTGATCTGCCAATAAAATTAAAACAACACGTTCACCTGGTTCTTCTAATGTCTTTAGCAAAGCATTTGATGACGCCAAGTTAAGCGCTTCAGCAGGCTCAATCAGAATAACGCGCCAACCTTCTCCAGTTTGTTGCACAAAAGGCAGTAGGTCACGAATCTTTTCAATTTTGATTTTTGCATTCTGCTTTTTATTTTCTTCATCCGTTGTGATATGGACATAATTGGGATGAGTATCTGATTTTAACCATTGGCAACTGCTGCACTCACCACAAGGGCCCTGCGGCTGCTTATTTAAACAAAGGACCCAAGCCAAAAAATGTTTTGCGAAAGCATGCTTTCCACACCCTTGCTTGCCGTAAAATAGTAAGCCGTGTCCAATATTGGGAAACCTTGTTGTTAAAGTCTCCCATGTTGTTTGCTGCCAAGGATAAACCTTTGAAGTTACATTCGGATTCATTAAAAATTAACGCTTATTCAAAAGATTCAACAGGCATATTATTTAAGCGATCAAGATCAGTTTGAGTATCCACACCTGGTGGCAAATTGGCTTCGGCTACAGCAATTGCAATTCGATGACCATTTTCCAAAACACGCAATTGCTCAAGACTCTCGAGCTTTTCAAGTTTACCCATTTCCCATGTAACATATTCTTGTAATAAGCTCACACGATAAGCATATAAACCTAAATGACGAAATGCTTGGCTATGTAAAGTTGGTTCAGCTTGTTTAGCACTATCTCGATCATAAGGGATCGTTGCACGACTAAAATATAATGCTTCATTTTGTTTAGACATGACTACTTTTACGATACTATCACGCTGAAATTCATCCAACGCATGAATAGGCTCACATAATGTAGACATTGAACAGTTTGGCTTATCAACCAAAAGCTTTGCAACTTGCTGAACAAGCTGGGCTGGCAGTAATGGCTCATCGCCTTGTACGTTTACAATAATGTCATCAGCATCCCATCCTTTAATACGAGCAACTTCACTTAAACGATCTGTTCCTGATGGATGGTCTGCACTTGTTAAAACAACATCAACGCCCTCTGCACGACATATTTCAGCGATACGTTCATCGTCCGTTGCTACACATAGGTCATCGAAACCTTCAACTTTTTTTGCTTGATCCACTACTCGTAAAATCATAGGACGATCATGAATAAGTAACAATGGCTTACCTGGCAAACGCGAACTTGAGAAGCGTGCTGGAATGACGATATGTTTCATTTTTTCTTCCTAAGATATTTGAATATCAAGCTTTTGCAATTGTTGATTTAAAATCTGATAGCACTCTGTAGACAAAACAGCTTTAACAGGTACAACCCAGATAGAACGTTTAAAGTCTGGATATTTTTCAAGCAATGGCAAAAATTTAACCGCATCTTTTTCTGTTGTAATAATCGGCAGATCATCATTAAAAATGAGATCATCAATACTGTAATCATGATGATCACGAAAAGCATGCTCTTGAAATTGTTTCACCCCTAAACCTTTAAGTGTTTGGTAAAAGCGCTGAGGAAAACCAATACCGACTACTGCATGGTAATTATTTTGAATATTGAATGATAATTCAGTTGCCGAAGAAGGATTCAATAAGTAAGGCTGCCCTGCATCAAGATGCATATGCAATGTAGTTGTTGGTGTGAAAGTATGCTCAATTACCGTACTAGTTTTTAAACGTTCCGCAGGTTCACGTAAATATCCCTCTGGTAATAACTTTCTATTTCCAAGGCCACGATTTTGATCAAGTACGATCCATTCTATCTGACGATCTAATGCCCAATGTTGCAATCCATCATCACTAATAATTAAATCTAGTTTAGTCGATGCTAATAATAACTCGATTGCAGCTTGTCTACTGGGTCCTACTGCCATAGATACGCCAGTTGACTGTACAATCAAAGCAGGTTCATCTCCTGCTTCAGCTGCTTGACTGGCCGATGTTACCAACATAGGAAAAGGGCCAGCTCCACCATAGCCTCTACTAATTACCCCTACCTTTACATTATGCTGCTTTAGATAATTGACCAGCTCTATTAATAATGGAGTTTTTCCACTTCCCCCCACCGTAATATTGCCAATTACCATGACCGGCACAGGTGCGGTATAAACTTTTTTAAAGCCTGAACTATAAAGATAACGATTTAGTAAAAACCCAGCACGATACAAGCAAGACAAAGGACGTAAAACAATCAACCAACTTGATTGCTTATTCCATGCATTTTGGATCAGCTGGGCTAAAGACATACTTAATGGTCCTCAAAATTACGCTGATGTAATTGATAATAAGCACCGTGCTTAGCAAGTAATTCTTGATGAGTACCTTGTTCAACAATTTGTCCGCGGTCCATCACAACAATACGATCCGCATTTTCAATGGTTGATAGACGGTGAGCAATCACAATCGTTGTACGATCTTGCATAGCTTCATCAAATGCTTGTTGAATAAAGTGTTCAGATTCATTATCAAGCGCACTTGTCGCCTCATCCAAAATGAGAATTGGGGCATTTTTCAAAATTGCACGAGCAATTGCAATACGTTGACGTTGACCACCCGATAAATTTAGACCTTGAGCACCCAAAACAGTATCGTAGCCATTTGGTAAGTTCATAATAAAGTCGTGGGCATAAGCAGCCTTTGCTGCAGCTATTACGTCTTCATCACTTGCATTATGTAACTGCCCATAAGCAATGTTTTCACGTACAGTTCGGTTAAACAAAACAACTTGCTGATTTACCATTGCAATTTGTGTACGCAAACTTGAAAGCTCAATATCACGTATTGGCAAATCATCTAAATAAATTTGACCACTTGAGACTTCTTGGAAACGTACCAACATGTTCACTAAAGAAGTTTTACCAGCACCAGAGCGCCCTACCAATGCAACAGTTTCGCCTGGACGAATATCTAAAGAAAAGTCTTTAATCGCTTGCGTACCGTCAGCATAGTTAAGTACAACATGGTCAAAACGAATTGCACCTTGCAACTGCGGTTTAAGTTCACCACTATTTTGCTCTTCAGGTAAATCTAATAATTCAAAAACTGAGTGTGCAGCTGCTAAACCCCGCTGTAACTTTTCGTTCACATCTGTCAAGTTTTTAACAGGCTTTGAAAGTAACCCTGCTGCCGTAATATATGCAACAAACTCACCAGCAGTTGTATTCCCTAAAATTTGTGGTCTTAATGCTAACCATACAATTAGAGCCATTGCGCAAGCCATCACTACTTGAACAACAGGACTATTTAGGTTTTGCACAATCACCATTTTTAAACCACGTTTTAAGTTTTCTTCCGATGACTTATAGAAACGCTCTTGTTCTGACTCTTCACCAGCGAAACTTTTAACAACTGCATTACCATTAATACTTTCTTGCACTACATGGTTAACATCCCCCATAGTGTCCTGAACTTGCATCGAAAGTTTGCGCATTCTTTTTGAAGCTTTACGCACCAAAATCCCAATCACAGGTAAGAACACCATAATACAAATTGTTAAACGCCAATTGGTATAGAATAAATAACCTAACAACCCCAACGTAATCATGCCATCGCGAACAATGGTCTTTAATGATTCAGATGAAGCAGCTGTAAGTTGCTCGACGTTATACATAATTTTGGCAGTAATATGTCCCGAAGAGTTATCAAGATAATATTGAGCCGGTAGTCTTAGAAGTTTTGCATAAACTTCTTGGCGAATACTAAAAACCAAACTACGCGAGATCACAGCCGTATAGTATCCCCCCATAAATAGGCCAAGGCCACGGAAGAATACCAATAAAATGATTAATAAAGGGAACCAATCCAGATCCGCTCTACTCGCATTTTGAATTGCATCAATAATAAATTTAATGAGCTTAGCAACAGAAACCTCCGTTGCTGAGTTCATACCGAACCCGATAAGAACTAATAAGGCCACGCCCCAATAAGGTTTTAAATAGGATATGAGACGCAAATAAACCTTAAAATCTTGATTCACTCAGAAAAACCTCTAGAAGGAACTTTGGTACTAATATTGATGTTAACAAAACCGAGTTGTCCTGCTACATCCATAACACGAATAACATCCTGATGGGATGCTTTTGCATCAGCAGCAATGATAAACATAAAGTCACGTCGCTCTTGAGCAATTTGCTTAATTGCAGTGCTCAAATCAGCCACATCTTTGGTAGATAGCGCTTGACCATTCACGGCGTAATGTCCGCTAGAGTCTACCACGACTTCAATTTTATGATCGTACTGTTTTGGTGGAACACCTTGTGCATCTGGTAAAGTTAAATTGATGCGACTTGGCTGATTAAAAGTGGTAGATAACAATAAAAACACTAGAATGAACAATAAACAGTCAATCATAGGTGTTAGATTGATATGAATGTCTTCAACCTGAGAACGTTTAAACTTCATATTGCGATCTACCCATCAACCAACGCGGCGATGTTCTTGCATGACTGAAGAACGTTTGTAAAACAATGAGGCATGAAATAGCGTAGATTGTTGCTCTAACTCAGCAATATAATCTTGCACTACTCTTTGAAAATATCGATAGGAAATAAGTGCAGGAATTGCAATGAGCATACCAACTGCTGTTGTGATCAAAGCCTTGGAAATACCGGGAATCATTAAACTAGGACTACCTGCCGAACCAAAATCAATAACCAAAAAAGACTCAATAATTCCCACAACTGTTCCAAGCAGCCCTAGTAGAGGTGCTATAGCACTTAAGGTCCCTAAGAAGTTAATATTTTTTTCTAAATAAGAAATTTCTTGAGAAGCCATAGCTTCCATTTGTGCTCGAGCAAATTGTTCGCCATGTTCCTGATGCTCAAAACCAGCTTTTAGAATATTGCCCAATGCCGTGCTTTGCGCATTAGTATCCTGTTCCAAATTTATTATGACAACAGAAATATCTGCACTGCCATCATTCATTAGTACTTTAGGTAAAACTTGTGAACGTCTTAAACGTACAAAACGCTCAATACTAATTGCGACGGTTAAAATTGAACACAAAATTAAAGGCAGCATTAACCAGCCGCCCGCTTTCACAAGTTCCCACATATTTTCTTCCCCAAGAATATAAATTAGAAATATATGACCTAACTTAGAATTAATCTGGTAAACAAATATTCAAAATACCATCTAACTCATCTAAGGTATGATAGTGAATAACAAGCTTACCTTTACCTTTCTGGTTATGATCAATTTTAACATTGGCACCAAAACGTTCTGATAATTTCTGAGTTAGTTGCTCAATGTCTGGTGCAACAGGAGCTTTTTCCTTTTCCTGTTTAGGCTCGTTCCAATCGCGCACTAACTGCTCAGTCTGACGAACAGATAATCCCTTCTCAATTACAATTTTTGCAACTTCAAGTTGTTCTTTGCCCTTTAAAGTTAAGATGGCACGAGCATGCCCCATATCAAGCTGGCCTTGCTGCATAAACTCCTTAATATCATCAGCCAAGCTCAACAGACGTAATAAATTACTTACCGTTGTTCTTGCTTTACCGACTGTATCAGCAATTTCTTGATGGCTTAAACCGAATTCATCATGGAATCGTTGTAGCGCCAACGCTTGATCAATCGGGTTTAAATCTTGACGTTGAATATTTTCAATAAGTGCTAAAGCAATAGCAACCTGATCATTTAAATCACGAACAATTGCAGGGATTTCCGTTAAGCCAGCAATTTGAGCTGCGCGCCAACGACGCTCACCTGCAATAATTTCGTAAGGATGAGCTTCATCATCTACAGGACGAATAACAATTGGCTGCATTACCCCATGTTTTTCAATAGAGGATGCCAACTCTTGCAAATCATGCTCATGGATAAAACGACGTGGTTGATATTCACCTCGTTTCAACAACTTCACGTCAATTTGCTTTAACTGACCATGATCAAGCGCTTGAGCTTCTAGTTGTAATTTTTCTTTTTGAATTGAACCAAGTAATGCATCTAAACCACGACCTTTCGCCAATCCGCGTTTTTTGATGCTCATACTTTACTTCCTTTCTTCACTTTACTTTTCTTCAACATCTCAGCCGCAAGATTTAAGTATGCAACTGCACCTTTCGAACTTTTTTCAAAATAAATCACTGGCAAACCATGCGCTGGAGCTTCAGCCAAACGAACATTACGTGGAATCACAGTATCGTAGAGTTTCTTACCAAAATATTGTTCCAACTCAGCAGATACATCGCGAGTTAAGGCATTACGCGCATCATACATGGTGCGTAAAACACCAATAATTTCCAAATCTGGATTTAACGCTTTTTGAATACGATCGATTGTTTGAGTTAAATCTGCCAAACCTTCTAATGCATAGTATTCGCATTGCATTGGAATAATTACACCATCTACTGCAGCTAAGGCATTCACGGTAATTAAACTTAAGCTAGGCGCACAATCAACAATAATGTAATCGAATGAGTCCCGGATTTCATTCAAAGCATTCTTTAAAATGAACTCACGACCTTCTTGCTCTGCAATGGCAAGCTCGACACCAGAAAGTTCACGGTTTGAACCCAAAACTTTATATCCAACCTCAGCTTTTTGAATTGCCGTTTCGATTGGCACTTCACCCAATAACACATCCGTAATTGAGTAAAGTAGATCATTCTTTTGAATACCAGACCCCATCGTAGCATTACCTTGCGAATCTATATCGACAAGTAGCACACGTTTTTTCAATACAGCTAGTGACGCTGCAAGATTTACTGCAGTCGTTGTTTTACCAACACCACCCTTTTGGTTTGCAATCGCAATAATTTGAGCCATGGTAACCCTAATACTTTTTATTTAAATTCGTTGAAGTAAAAGTAAATGACGTTGTTCATCAAGTCTCGGTACATGCAGTTCAATCACTTTACATGAAAATTCCTGCTTAAGCTCTTCCATTTCTTCAACTGGAATCAGTCCTTTCATCGCGGCAATTATACTCTGCTCATGTAAATATGGACGCGCAGCCTCAACAAAATCTGTTAATGATGCAAATGCACGACTTGTTATTACATCAAATTGGCCAAGTTCATCAATTGTATCTTGATTTTCAACACGCGTTTGCACAGCTATTACGTTTTTAAGCTTAAGGTCAGCAATAAACTGTTTCAAAAAACGAATTTTCTTACCATTTGAATCAAGCAATACACAAGAGCGTTCTGGCTGACATAAAGCAATGATCATGCCTGGCATGCCACCACCTGTACCTACATCGAGCAAACGGCCTGCTGGCAAATCTTTCAAAATACTTAGGCTATCCAACAAATGCTTCACTAACATTTCTTTCGGATCACGAATCGCTGTTAGATTATAAGCTTTGTTCCAAAGTACCAAAGCATCTTGATACTTCAACAATAATGTCAAAGCTTCATCGCTAAGCGATAAACCTAATTTTTGACTACCCTGTTGTAACTCTTGAAAAAACGGATGCATAAACAGATAACATCTAAGTAAAATTTAAAACAAAGTATACCCATTTATGCATCGTGGAACACTAGTTAACGATTAGGGATTACGCAGTTAATCGTAGAAGCCTTCACGAATTTGCAAATCTAGCTCCATTAAGCGCTCAGGCGTTCCCACATCTACCCATGCACCTTTAAGCTTTTCACCAGATATTTTTTGATTGTGCATAGCTTGCTTCAACAATGGGGCTAACGGACGTTTACCAGCTTCCAATCCATCAAAAAGCTTAGGATGAATAACAGATACACCACTAAAAGTAAGATTCTCACCCTCCACGTCTTGATCGAATGCAAAAGCGCGTCCATCCAATAATGTAAAGTCGCCTTCAGGATGTTGTTTCGGATTATCAACTAACACAAGATGTGCCAAATCATCATTTAGCTTAATATGGCGTAGAGATTCAAAATCCATTGTGGTCCATACATCTCCGTTCACCAGAATAAACGGATCTGTTCCAAGCAGTGGTAAAGCATTAATAATTCCACCAGCTGTTTCCAGACCTTCTTCCTCTCGTGTCCAACGGATATCCACACCAAATTGAGAGCCATCGCCCAAACTACTGATGAGTTTATCGGCCAACCATGCAGAATTGATGACTATTTCAGTCACACCAATTTTCTTAAGTTTTTCAATATGCCACACAATAAGCGGTTTACCACCCACCTCAAGCAGAGGCTTTGGTGTATATAGCGTAAGTGGACGCATACGATTGCCCAAGCCAGCAGCAAGAATCATTGCTTTCATTATGCTGCAACCTCATAGCTACCATATTTCTCGATAAATTTAGGCATCACGATGTTATTCATAAATACCATAAACTCTTCAAGCTCAGCGTAACCACGGCTTTCTTCGAGTAAATACCACATGACACGTGGTAAATCCTTCAAATAACCCGACTTCCCATCACGTTCAAACAAGCGAACAAAAATACCTAGAATTTTAATATGGCGTTGAATCGCCATTAAATCGGCATCACGTTTAAATTGATCAAAGCTACGATTTTGTTTAGTCGACGCTGGCAACAGGTCATAAAACACTTTAAACCATTGATAAACACGATCAGCGTTCCATTGAACATACGCATCACGAGTAATCGAAATTAGGTCATATGTATCAGCACCAATAACAGCATCTTGGAAGTCGATTACCCCTAATTCTTGCTCATCGGTAATTTTCATCAAATTTCGACTATGAAAATCTCGATGTACAATAACTTGAGGTTGGGCTAATGCAGCATGAGCCAAGAAATCAAATGCATTATCAATCGTTTTTTTCTGTTCAGCAGTCGGCTGGATAGAAAGCGACGGCAACATCCAGTCTGTAAGTAGCTGCATTTCCGACATTAATTTTTCGTAAGAATAAGCTGGGAACTGATTAGTCCCGTCAATAGACTGCAATTGAATAAGCTGTTTAAAACTTTGTTCGTAGTATTTATCAACAGTTTCATTAGTTAATAATGTCGACAAAAGCACATCACCAAAGTCTTCTAACAATAGAAAACCTTGAGCCAGATCTTTCGCGACGATCTGAGGCACACGTACGCCATGGCTCGCAAAAAACTCGTCAATGGTCACAAACGGAACACAGTCTTCTTTTTCTGGAGGGGCATCCATGAGCATATACGTTTTATTTTGTAACTCGATACGCGCATAACGGCGGAAGCTTGCATCACCTGCTAAAAAAGCGATCTTAAATTGATCATTTTCAAGAACAGATGTAAGCCATGTATATATCAATTGTTCACGTTGTGTATTCATTTGCAATAAAATCTAAAACAAGCTGAGATTTTTGAAGGGTTAAGTGTAGCCACTTATAAACTTTTTCTCTATGATGCGACAATAATTAATTGTGAATTAGCATACTTGGTTAATGAGACAATGAAGCATCAGTTTAAATTTAATCCTTTAGCGACAGCTATTTTTACGCTCTTATGTGGCTCCATACAATCAAGTTATGCTGAGTCAACTGATGTTGTCTCCAATATAGACAATAATCAACTTAAAGCGAGCATCAAGGAAGCTTACCCAGGTCAAGAATTCTTTCAGCAATATTATGTTGATAAATCTGCACCTGAAGCTCAGCTTCGTGACAATAAATATTTAAGCTCGGCATTTTGCCAAGGCACATGGGTTACACCGATTAATCCTGAGACCAAAGCTTTAGATGCCGACAAAGCGACTTCTGTCGTTACGGCTAACTACGGACATTACAATCCAGCGGGTGATTCTGTTTTAGAAGGTGATGTTGTTATTGATCAGGAAGGACGCACAGTTCGTGCTGACAAAGTAACGATTGATAAGACCCAAACCTTTGCGCATGCACAAGGTCGAGTACAGTTAGCTCAAGGCGGGTTACTTTCGCAGAGTGATGAAATTAATTACAATCTAAAAACCCAAACCGGGAATTTAGACAATAGTTTTTATATTTCTGAACAGCAACATGCCCATGGTCACGCAGGAAAAATCGAAAGAACCTCATCAAACGTTATGGTTCTTAATGATGCAACCTATACGACTTGCCCACCAGGCCAAAAACCCGGTTGGAAAATCCAAGCCAATAAAATTGAGTTAAATCAGGAAACTGGACGCGGCGTAACTCGTGGAACAAAATTATATGTTAAGGACGTTCCTGTTCTAGCTGTTCCCTATTTTAACTTCCCGATTGATGACCGCCGTACTACAGGTATCCTCAACCCACAATTTGGTTTCTCAAACGATGGGGGTGTTGAGCTTTCTGTTCCGGTTTATTTAAACCTTGCACCTAACTATGATTTGACACTTACTCCGCGATATTTAGCAGACCGCGGTGCAATGCTAAAAGGTGAATTTAGATATTTAACTGATGGCTTTGGTGCTGGTGAAATGTGGGGTGGCATCTTGCCATCTGACAAAGGTTATGATGACAAAGATCGTAAAGATTTCCATTTTTTACATAATTGGGATATCAATGATCAATGGTCTACTAACCTCGAATATAACTATGCATCAGATAAAGATTATTTCTCTGACTTGGATAGCAGTCCTAACTCTAAAACAGATCTTAACTTACGTAGAGCTTGGGAACTTAACTATCAACATGGTATTCCGGGTTTAAAAGCACAGCTTAAAGTCGAAGATTTCCAGACGCTTGATCCAGAAGTTCTAGACGTAGATAAACCTTATGCCCGTTTACCACAGTTTTTATTAAATTACGTCACGGGTAATCCATTAGGCTTACAATACGAATTTAATAACGATACTGCTTACTTTAAGAAATCAATTAATGATGATTCAGCTCAGGAAAGTAGTGGTACACGTATTTATAACCAGTTCGCAACACGCTATAACTACCGCACACCAGCAGCTTTTGTGATTCCTGAAGTTTCAGTACGCTCTATTCAAACGTTTTATGATAAGGACAGTATCGCCTCTCAAAATCTAGATGGCGGTTCGGAAAATAAATCAGTTGTTGTACCTCAATTTACACTGGATACTGGACTGAACTTTGAACGTGAAGGTAAGTATTTACAAACACTTACACCACGCGCTTTCTATGCGTACGCTCCTTACAAAAATCAAGATGGCTACCCTAACTTTGATTCGACAAGTGCATCAATTAGTTATGATCAGCTATTTAACCCATATCGTTTTTATGGACATGATCGTCTTGAAGACAACAACTTCTTGTCATTGGGTGTAAGTTATAGCCTCTTTGATACAGTAGGCTTAGAACGCTTACGTGCAAGTGTTGGTCAAAGTTACTATTTCGAAGATCGTCGTGTCACATTAAAACAGCAAGATGAATTTGATACCGAGCGTAACACTGGTCCTGTTGTAAGTCTATCAAGCCAGCTTAATCAAAACTTTACCATTGCTGCCAACTCAGCATGGATGTCGAATGGTGACAATGCTCAACGTGACTTCCAACTTTACTATACTGGTGATAAAGGAAATTTATACAACTTAGGCTATTTCTATCGTAAAGAAATTACCGGTCGTCAAGATACTTATGACCAAGTTGTTGCATCGTTTATACAACCAATTAAAGATAATTGGCGTATTATGGGCCACGTACAATATGACATGGACAATGATGTTGCCCGTGAACTCTTGCTAGGAGTTAACTATGAGTCATGTTGCTGGGGTATTTCCGTCTATGGCCGTTCATACTATAACGATCTTGACGATCCAAAATCTCCAGATGTTAGTGAAAAGCGGGCGATCATGGCCGAAATTACACTAAAAGGTTTAGGTGGTTTAAACAATAAACTCGCGTCTTTACTTGAAAATCGCGTTTTAGGTTTTAACAAAATTAATCAATCTTGGACACAACGTTAATGAAGACAAAGCATCTTAAACAGTTTTTTAAAGCAACTACACTTGCTGCCCTAATCTCTTCATCAATGCATAGTTTTGCCCAACCCGCTGATGAAGTTGTGGCAATTGTGGACAATAGCGTAATTTTAAAAAGCGATCTTCAACAAGGTATGGCTGAAGCAGCTCATGAACTGCAAGCTCAAAAGAAAGAAGTGCCACCTCAACAATATTTACAGTTTCAGGTATTGGATCAGTTAATTTTGCGTCAAGCTCAACTTGAACAAGTTAAAAAATATGGCATTAAACCTGATGAAAAGAGCTTAAATGAAGCTGTACTTAAAGTAGCAAATCAATCTGGCTCTAAAAGTTTAGAAGCTTTTCAGCAAAAATTAGATGCTATGGCTCCGGGAACTTATGAAAGTTTGCGCAATCGAATCGCTGAAGATTTAGCGATTAGCCGTTTGCGCCAACAACAAGTGATGTCTCGTATTAAAATTAGTGATCAAGATGTAGAAAACTTCTTAAAATCACCTCAGGGACAAGCTGCGCTAGGTAATCAAGCACATGTAATTCATATGCGCATTTCTGGTGACAATGCACAAGAAGTTCAATCTGTAGCTCAAGAAGTCCGTTCAAAGCTTGCACAAAGTAATGATATAAATGCTTTGAAAAAACTTTCAACTGCAAATGTAAAAGTTGAAGGTGCAGACATGGGGTTCCGCCCACTGTCTGATATTCCTGCTGAACTTGCGGCTCGTATTACTCCATTACAAGATGGTCAAACAACTGACTTAGTTTCCGTACGTGATGGTGTACATGTTTTAAAGCTTCTTGAACGTAAACAAAATGAGCAAAAAGCTTTAGTACCTCAATTTCAAACCCGCCACATTCTCATTCAACCATCTGAAGTAGTTACTCTTGAGAATGCCAAGCAAATTATTGATAACATCTATAAACGCTTAAAATCTGGTGCAGATTTTGCAACACTTGCAGCGACTTATTCTAACGACACAGGTTCAGCGCGTGATGGCGGAAGTCTAGGTTGGGTAACACCTGGAATGATGGTGCCTGAATTTGACAAAAAAATGCAGGAAATTCCTGTAGGTGAAATCAGCGAACCTTTCCAAACTCAATTCGGCTGGCATATCTTACAAGTGACTGAGAAACGTGAAAAAGATATGACACATGAATATCAAGAACGTATGGCACGTCAAATTTTAGGTGAACGCCAATTTAACACCGAGATTGATAGCTGGTTGCGTGAAGTGCGTGCAAATGCCTATGTAGAAATCAAAGACCCAAGTCTAGACAAAAAGAACTTACAAAAGTAAGTCTTTTTGTCTTTATCAAAACCTGTGTTTATCACAGGTTTTTTTGAATGAAATTTATCTAATAAAAAACCGGTTATATAAATAACCGGTTTCTATAAATTAAACCCTAGCGGGAATTATTTATAACGATCAACCATTTTCTCTAAAGAAATTGGGCGGATCTTGTCAGCATTACCAGCTGTACCAAACGCTTCATAACGATCAATACAAATTTGCTTCATTGAATCTACAGTTTTAGCAAAGTATTTACGTGGATCGAACTCAGCTGGATTTTCAGCCATAAACTGACGAATTGCACCAGTAGATGCTAAACGCAAGTCTGTATCGATATTAATCTTACGTACACCATGTTTGATTGCTTCTACAAGCTGTTCAACAGGTACACCATAAGTCTCTTTAATATCACCGCCAAACTCATTGATTACTTTCAACCACTCTTGCGGCACAGAACTTGAGCCATGCATAACAAGATGAGTATTTGGTAACGCCGCATGAATTTCTTTAATGCGGTCAATCGCCAAAATATCGCCTGTAGGTGGACGAGTGAATTTGTAAGCACCATGTGAAGTACCTACAGCAATCGCCAATGCATCTACATTAGTATCGGCAACAAACTGAGTCGCTTCTTCAACTGAAGTAAGAAGTTGTGAGTGATCAAGGACACCTTCAGCACCAACACCGTCTTCTTCGCCAGCCATACCAGTTTCAAGGCTACCTAAACAGCCAATCTCACCTTCGACAGAAACACCGCACGCATGCGCTAAAGCAACAACATTACGAGTTACATCAACGTTGTATTCGTAAGAAGTAGGTGTTTTACCATCTGTACCTAATGAACCGTCCATCATTACTGAGCTAAAGCCAAGCTGAATTGAACGCTGACAGATATCAGGGCTTGTTCCATGGTCTTGATGCATTACCACTGGAATATGCGGCCATTCTTCAATTGCAGCCAAAATAAGATGGCGTAAGAATGGAGCGCCTGCATATTTGCGAGCTCCAGCTGATGCTTGAACAATTACAGGTGAATTGGTTGCATCCGCGGCAAGCATAATTGCACGCATTTGTTCTAAGTTATTTACGTTAAATGCTGGTACGCCGTAGTTATGTTCAGCAGCGTGATCCAAGAGCTGGCGCATTGAAATGAGTGCCATAATATCCTCCCAGGTAGTGCGGCTTATTCTACCCTGTCATTTATTTCAATTCAGCAACAAATCACAGTATTTCAAAAAAAATCCCTGCATTTGCAGGGATTTTTTAACAAAAAACAACAAATTAATGTGTTTCTGAAGCAGCCGCCTCACTTGGCGCACTACCTTCAACCACATCTGTATTCTTTTCATCTAGAACTGGCTTATCAATCGCATCAATTGCTGCTTGTTGCTCAGGCGTTACTTTTTCAGAAACAGCAGTAGAAGCTGCCGATTCTTGTCCAGCTTGAGATGCTTCATCTTTCTTAGCACAAGCAGTCAACATCATCGGTACAATTAACACAGCAGCAAATGTAAGCTTTAAATTCATCACTATTTTCCACAGTTGGTGATTTAATGCTCATTATTTTATTTCAGATATATGACAGTTTCATGACTTATCAATGAAAAAGGGATTGGTTACCCAATCCCTTGTCATTTCTATATAACAGTATTAAGCACGTTCAAGTAAAACAGCAACTGCTGGTAATGTTTTCCCTTCAACAAATTCAAGGAATGCACCACCACCTGTAGAAATATAACCAATTTGGTCAGCTACGTTATATTTATCAATCGCAGCTAATGTATCTCCACCACCAGCGATTGAGAAACCTTCAGACTGAGCAACAGCAAGAGAAAGAGCTTTGGTACCCTCACCAAATTGATCTACTTCAAATACGCCAACTGGACCGTTCCAAAGAATCGTTTTTGATGTTGTTAAAATATCAGCAAATGCTTTAGCAGTTTCCGGACCAACGTCTAAAATCATATCATTTGCAGTCACATCTTCTACTTTCTTCACTACAGCCTGAGCTGCTGCTAAAGAACCTAAGAAATCTTCAAAATTAATTTGCGATGCATCAGCAACTACAACATCTGTAGGAAGTGGAACGCTTACTTTAGCAGCGATTTGTTTTGCAGTTTCAACCAAGTCAGCTTCATATAATGATTTACCAACGTTAAAACCAGCAGCTGCCAAGAATGTATTTGCAATACCACCGCCAACAATAAGTTGATCGCAAATACTAGAAAGTGAGTTTAAAACATCAAGTTTAGTTGAAACTTTCGAACCAGCAACAATTGCAACCATTGGTTTTTCAGGAGTTTGCATTGCACGACCTAATGCATCCAACTCAGCAGCCAACAAAGGACCAGCAGCAGCAACTGGAGCAAAACGAGCTACACCTTCAGTAGATGCTTCTGCACGATGAGCAGTACCAAATGCATCCATAACAAATACGTCACATAATGCAGCATATTTTTGTGCAAGCTCTGGATTATTTTTCTTTTCGCCATGGTTAAAGCGCACATTCTCAAGTAGTACAACTTGACCAGCTTCAACTTCAACGCCTTCTAGATAGTCTGTTAATAATTTAACTTCTTGCCCTAATACTTCTGTTAAATATGCAGCGACTGGTGCAAGTGATTGTTCTGGCTTTGGTTCACCTTCAACAGGACGACCTAGATGCGAAAATACCATCACTGCTGCGCCTTTATCTAAAGCAGCTTTAATCGTTGGTAATGCTGCACGTAAGCGAGCATCACTAGTAATCACACCATTTTTGACAGGAACGTTTAAATCTTCACGAATAAGGACACGTTTGCCTGTTAAGTTAAGGTCAGTCATACGCTGAAAATTCATGTAAAGCTCTCTTTATGATTTTAAAAACGCGCCAATTTTAAATGATTACATCAAAAAAGGTTAGTTTTTTTGCATAAAAGCTGTAGAAAGCCCCAGTTTTGATTATGATAGAGGTAGTTATTTGATATTTCACCCATTATGTCTATTCATCCAGATCCACAAATCAATCGCTTAAATGTTTTAGGGGAACCTTTAGCAAGTTGTTGCTTTGACCCTATTACAGGCTATTTTAGAAATGGTTTCTGCCACACTGCAATAACAGACCTTGGTCAACACACCGTATGTGCGCAAATGACCTCGGATTTCTTAAATTTTTCTCAGAAAATTGGGAATGATCTTATTACTCCTTTACCAGAAGTAGGCTTCCCTGGCTTAAAACCGGGTGATTTCTGGTGTATCTGCGTAACTCGCTGGGTAGAGGCTTATCAAGCTGGTGAAGCACCTCCTATTAAAATACATGCATGTCATCAAGCCGTATTAAGCTATGTACCTTTAGATGTATTAATGGAATTTGCAGTGTAATGGTTCAGCCACAAATTATTTTGGCATCGAGTAGTCAAACTCGCAGAGACTTAATGGATCGTCTTGGAATTAATTATATCTGTGTTAGTCCAGATATTGATGAAAGTCCTCGCGATGAAACCCATGCCGATGAACTTGCAAAAAGGCTCGCTTTCACAAAAGCTCAGGTGATTGCTGAACAGAACCCATCAGCTATCGTTATTGGTTCAGATCAAGTTGCTTGGCGAGAACACGCTCCGCATGACTTTATTGGCAAACCGATGACTATTGAAAATGCTAAAGCACAACTAGCAGATAATTCTGGTCGAACTGTTTTTTTTAGTACAGCTCTTAGCGTGCAATGGCTCGATAGAAACTTTGAACAAACGCTCGTTGAACATTATCAAGTTAAATTTCGAAACCTGAATCAAGCTGAAATTGAACGATACGTTTTATTAGATCAGCCACTACATTGCGCAGGTAGCTTTAAGTGTGAAAGTTTAGGAATTAGCTTGTTTGAAAAAATGATAGGCCAAGACCAGACCACACTTATGGGTCTTCCTATAATTCAACTTTGCCATATTTTAAGGCAACTTGATCTACAAATTCCTTAATTCTAGATATTTTATAAATAGGTTATTTCCATGACAGAACCTTTAGCAGTTTTAGGCGGCATTACTGCCGAGCAATTTTTAGCAGAGTATTGGCAGAAAAAACCTTTACTGGTGCGTAACGGATTGCCAGAGATTGTAGGTCTTTTACAACCCCAGGATGTGCAAGAACTTGCCTTGGAAGAACATGCAAGTGCCAGACTGATTCGCCAAAAAGATAAAAATCCAAATGAATGGCACGTAAAATCTTCACCTTTAACCAAAGGCGACTTTCAAAAGCTACCAAAATTATGGTCAATTTTAGTACAGGCAGTAGATCACTACTCTTTTGATCTTTCTGAACTTTGGAAAAAATTTCCTTTTATTCCTCAATGGCGCCGCGACGATATTATGGTGTCTTATGCGCCTAAGGGTGGTTCAGTTGGGAAACATTTCGATTTCTATGATGTATTTTTAGTTCAGGGTCATGGTCATCGTCGCTGGCAGCTAGGTCAAATGTGCGATGTAAATACTGCATTTGTACCCAATCAACCATTAAAACTTTTGCCAGAAATAGATGTGCAATTTGATGAGGTTTTAGCACCAGGTGATTTACTATATGTTCCACCTGGAATGGCACATTACGGGGTTGCCGAAGATGACTGCTTAACATTCTCATTTGGCTTTCGCATGCCAAACGTTGCAGGAATGATGGAACGTATTAGCGATCAATTTTCAGCTAATACTTTACTTCAAAATCCTGTTGTAGATATCGCACGCAAACAAATGAGTCAAATTGGTGAAATTAACTCAACTGAACTAAGTTATCTAAAAGACCTAGTTTTAGCTCAGTTGCAAGATTCTGCAGCACTTGATGCCGCAATCATGTCATATATGAGCGAACCTAAATATCCAGATAATATTCCAGAACCTGATGAGATCGAAGCTGATGATCTTCAAGAGATCTTACATGAAGGTTATGAAGTTTTATTAGAACCTGCCTCTCGCCTACTTTATACAGAAAATAACGGAATTCTAAACTTCTGGGGAAATGGCGAAGCGCTATGTATAACTCAAACTTTTGCACCAAAATTAAAAGCTATTGCTGATGGAGAAAGCTTAGCTTTCGATAGTGAATTTAATGAGCTTGAAATCCTTGAAAATGTTGCGTACTTACTCAACGAATCTATTTTGATGCTTTTACCTCCTTCAGAGTAAGAACTTTAATAAAAGTGGACTTTTCAAAGCAATGGGAAGTCCACTTTTAAATTGGCCGACAAACTCAAAAATAGATTCGTTTTTTGTTTATTAATTCCCCCTTTTTAAATTTTAAAATCGACTTATCGCAAAAATATTGAAGTTAAAAGATTTTGAAAACTGAAGTATAATTATTTAAATATATAGCCTAAAACTCTTTACCATTCCCTTAAAAGTAAAACTTCAGCGTTTAAAAAAATAATATCTTTTTTCTATCAATAACAAACAATACCTTGTAAAATTAAATTATCTAGATTCTCATTGATAAAGATCACCGTTCAAGCTAATAGCAATTCATTTGTGAGAGGCTAAAATATGTCGAAAAAAGATGACATTATTAACACAGCATTAAGACTTTTTAACTCGTATAGCTATAATTCTATAGGTGTAGATCGCATCATTAATGAATCTGGCGTTGCAAAAATGACTTTCTATAAGCATTTTCCATCAAAAGAAAAATTAATTGAAGAGTGCCTACTTCTTCGAAATACGCTTCTACAAAACTCTCTTACTTCTGCCTTATCAAAACATGATGAGTTAGACCCTCTTGCGAGAATTAAAGCAGTATTTTTATGGTATTCGGACTGGTTTAATAGCGAAGATTTTAATGGCTGTATGTTTCAAAAAGCCTTGGAAGAAGTTTTAAAACAATATCCTTCAACACATCAACCTGCCACTTTGTATAAAGCTTGGTTGACCCAACTCATGCAAAATCTTCTTAACCAGTATGATGTAAAAGAGCCAGTTCCCCTATCTTTACTACTCGTTAATATTTTGGAAGGTATGACCATACAGGCTCAGGTCGAACATGGTTCAATAAAAATCAATGATTATTGGACTCGAGTAGAAAAATTAATCGATTTTGAAAGAGCTGCATAAAAATAAAGCGTGATATTCTTCTTCTTATATTTAATGATTCTTCTTATGTATCACGCTGCGTCTGAAAGTAATTTTGGTTCAAAATTAGACGTTTTTTTCGACCTTACCAAACCAAAATATACAGACCTGTCTGTACAAAACAAATTATATATTTAAAAAATAAAAACTCAATCTTTTTTTATGTTTTACTTGAAGATAAATTGGATTTAACTATTTATAGCGATTAGATCACACTTATTTTCTGTTGACTTCGATTCACTTATACTTAACAATTACACTTATAACACAATGCAACACTTTAGACACAAAAGAAATACAAACAATTGTTTTTCATTGGAAAGACTACTTATTTATCAATTCCCCTTATATTGCTTTTCAACAAAAACAATTGGATTGATTAGTTTTGCTACATTCATTTCTTTAAGATCAATCTATACTATGCCCGCTATATTGATATAGGTATAAAGTATGAAAGATGGACTCCAAATTGAAGAAATGAAAAATGCGGCTGATTCAGTCGTTGGAATTCTCAAATCTTTGGCTAATACAGATCGTTTATTAATTTTATGTCACTTAGCTTATGAGGAGTTAAATGTCTCGCAAATAGAAGAGAAGACCCAAATTACCCAGCCCACTCTTTCACAACAACTGATGATGTTACGTAAAAGTGATGTTGTATCAACTCGTCGTGATGGTAAACAAATTTTTTATTCTATTAAGGATGACAATATGCATTCGATTTTAAACACGCTTTATCAGCTGTACTGTGTAAGTAAGTAGTATCTTCAAATTATAAATTTATAATAATAGTAGTAATTTCCTGAAATATGCGATTTTTCAGCTTGAAAGCTTAGAGTCCAATCCAAGCACAAAGTTTTGAAAATTCGCGTAGCTTTTCCAAATGCTCCACCATATTTAACCTTTTGCCAATTTATTTTTCCTTAGTCTATTCGATACTTCTACAGATTTTTGATATACCTAGTTTTTTAATGAGCAATTAACAAGCAAAACCACCAACTACAAAACTTCAAATATAAAATTAATTACAATAAAAACAACTATTTAATATTACCATTAATTATAAATGCTTATAGGTGCTATAAAAAAGCTTAAGATTCACATCACTTAAGTATAAAATACTCCGCTTGTTCAACCTTTAGCCATGATTAGGTTAATAAGGCCTTTATATGCTTGCATTCTTTTCTCGATTAAGCTTAGTCACTAAGATTATTATCGCTATTATTCTAGGGATAGGCGTTGCATTACTATTTCCGAACATTACGCCTTACTTAAGTTTATTTGGTGAGCTTTTCATTAAAGCCTTAAAATCGGTTGCCCCTATTTTAGTTTTTGTATTGGTGCTTTCTTCTATTGCCAACTTCCAAGTAGGCCATAGTGCAAATTTACGCCCAGTCTTACTACTGTATGTTATAGGTATGTTGCTAGCCGCTTTTAGTGCTGTTATTGCAAGTTTATCTTTTCCAAGCACTCTTTATCTCAACACGGTTTCTCATAATAATTTACAAGCGCCTGGTAGTCTCGCAGATATATTAAAAAACTTGCTCTTAAGCTTTATTGCAAACCCTGTTCAAGCAATTAGTGAAGCTAATTTTATTGGTATCTTGGCTTGGGCGATTGGTTTAGGTTTAGCTATGCGCCATAGTTCAGATACTACTAAACAAGTAATGCAAGATGTTTCGCATGCTGTAAGTGCTATTATTCATAAAGTAATTGCTTTTGCACCAGTCGGCATTTTTGGTCTAGTTGCCGTAACATTTGCTGATGCCGGACTTGCAACGCTTGAGAGCTATGCACGCTTATTAATGGTATTAATAGGAACAATGTTATTTGTTGCTCTCGTAGTGAACCCAATTTTGGTGGGTTTAACTATCCGCAGCAATCCATACCCGTTAGTTTTTAAGTGTTTAAAAGAAAGTGGGATCACCGCTTTCTTTACACGAAGCTCAGCGGCAAACATTCCAGTTAACCTGGATTTGGCTGAACGTTTAGGTGTTAATCCATCGACAGCTAGTGTATCTATTCCATTAGGTGCAACTGTAAATATGGCTGGTGCAGCAGTGACAATTACGGTTCTCACACTAGCAACTGTACATACTCTTGGTATTCATGTTGATTTTGCAACAATGGTTATTTTATCAGTTGTTGCTGCAGTTTCGGCATGTGGTGCTTCTGGTGTTGCAGGTGGTTCTTTACTTCTGATTCCGGTAGCTTGTAGTCTATTTGGTATTTCAACAGAGATTGCTATGCAAGTTGTAGCGGTTGGTATGATTATCAGTGTATTGCAAGACTCTACAGAAACAGCCCTTAACTCATCTACAGATGTATTATTTACCGCAGCTGTAGATATTCGCTCTAAGCAAGCGTCTTAAGAAAATGCCATTTCAACGTCTACCAAACTGGTTCCAACTTGGAGCCTTTTTGCTGGCATTTAATGCCGGAATGATTAATGTATTAGGGTTAATTACTCTTTTGCATCAATCTATTTCACATATGACTGGCAACGTTAGTATGCTGGCTATGAGTTTGGTAGAGTGGCAACCCGAACATATCATTTTTTTACTTCTAGTGATTATTTGCTATGTTTGCGGTTCATTTTATAGTGGTTTTATTTTAGGTAGCAGTCATTTTCGACTAGGTCGTCGTTATGGCTTACCTTTGAGCCTTGTTGCCTTATTCATTTTCCTTTGCTGGCTATTGCTTCCTTATTTTCCACGCTATGGATTATTATGGGCTTGTACAGCAATGGGTTTACAAAATGCAATGGTAAGCCACTATAAAGGAACAATCATCCGCACTACCCATCTATCAGGTGTTTTAACTGATATTGGTTTAGCACTTGGGTATAAAGCCAGAGGCTTAATAGTAGAAAATAGACGTATTGTTTTACATCTACTTATTTTTATCGGCTTTCTGCTGGGTGGAATTCTTGCCGCTTCAGTACATCCATATTTAAAGCTACAATCATTTTTATTGCCGGCAACTTTAAGCTTAGCCTTAAGTATTTCTTACTGGGTAGTTTATCTCTATAGCACTTCAACTTCACACAAGGACTAAGACATGGTTAAAAATGCCTTACAAGCACAGCTATTAAAAGCTGGTTTAGTTGATAATAAAAAAGCAAAAAAATTAACAAAGCAAGCTCATCACGAACAGCGTCTTGGACTAAGCAATGAAGCTGAAATCAAAGCAAATATTGAAAAAGCTCAACAAGAAAAAGTAGCTAAAGATCAGGCTTTAAATTTAGAAAAACAGAAACAGCTTGAAGAAAAAGCACTTAAAGCGTCAATCATTCAGATGATTAAGCAGCACAAGATTACTGATTTTGCTGGGGATGTGGCTTATCAATTTATTGATGAAAATAAAATCAAAAAAGTGTATCTATCTCAGCAAGTTTATAATGCACTTGTTACAGGTAGCCTAGTTATTGCTAAAGATCAAGATCAATACGCCTATCTTCCAAAAGCTTTAGGTGAAAAAATTGATCAAAAAATGCAAGGCTTCATTTTGATTAATAATGCTGAGAAAAACGAACAAGCTACTGATGAGGACGATCCATATGCAGCATATGTTATTCCAGATGACTTAATGTGGTAATACAATACTTAGGCCTTTATGATATAGATCTAAAGGCCTCTTCTAATTAATGTGCAGCTGTAATAATTTAACAAATGTTCAAAATACTAAGAAAAAATACTTAAAGAATAAATTCCTTCACCCTTTATCTATTAATCTCGATATAATGAATAATACTTTTAGTCCTCGCGACGTTCTTGAAGATTTCTTCGAGTCTCCTTTTTTGCGTCATGTATTAATTTAAGACGTACAACATAATCAGTTCATGTGTATTTGCATATATTCACAAGATCGAAACCTTAAGTGATATTGATCTAACTGACTTTTTGCAAATTAAATTGCAAAGATTTAATTAAGTGGCTTTTGTCTCAAAGGTAGTAATTCATGCTGAAGTGGTTTGAAAAACTTGTAGATCCCTACCCAACTAAAGGTTTAGATGAACCTTTACCAACTCGTTTTTTCCCATTTGTTTGGCAAGCTACGGAAGGCCTACGCCCTTACTTATTCTTACTTATTCTTTTTACAGCAGGTGCTGCAAGCTTTGAAGCCTTACTTTTTTCAAAGATTGGACAACTCGTAGACTGGTTAAGTAAAAGTCATCCGGAAAGCTTTTTAAGTCAGCATGCTACTGATTTACTCATTTTGATTGCAGTCTTATTTACCAATATCTTTTTTGTAAATATTCAATCTATTATCAAACATCAAATTTTATATAGCACCTTCCCAATGCGTTTGCGCTGGCGTTTCCATAATCTTTTATTGAAACAAAGCTTAGACTTTTTCCATAATGACTTTGCAGGACGACTTTCTGCCAAAGTTATGCAAACAGCACTAGCAATCCGTGAGTTCTGGATTATTTTGGGTGACATGTTGGCATACGTCAGCATTTACTTCATTACAGTCAGCATTGTTCTGGGCGCAATTTCACCAATTTTACTTATTCCACTTTTAGTTTGGTTAAGCCTATTTTTATTAAGCGCATGGTTCTTTATCCCCCGCTTAAGTAAAGTTTCCCAGCAACAAGCCGATGCTCGTGCTGTCATGACAGGCCGCGTAACAGATGCATACACCAATATCCAAACAGTAAAACTATTTGCCCATGCTGGTCGTGAAAGCCAATACGCAAAAGCATCGATGAAAGAGTTTATGACTACAGTCTATGCCCAAATGCGTTTAGGTACCCTCTTTGAAGTCAGCATTAATATGTTGTCTGCTGTTTTGTTTGTAGGTGTAATTGGTACCTCTGTTTGGCTATGGACTCAAGGTTTAGCAGCATTAGGTGTAATTGCAGCAACTACTGCAATGATTCTAAAACTTAATAGTATGGCTGAATTTATGATGTGGCATATGTCAGCCTTATTTGAAAATGTTGGAACCATTCAAGATGGTATGCAAACATTAGGTAAAAAAATCAATATTCAAGACAAACCGGATGCAAAACCACTTAAAGTCACCAAAGGTGAGATTGTATTTAAAGATGTAAGCTTTGCTTATAACAATAAAAATGTGATTGATCACTTCAACTTGCATATTAGAGCAGGCGAAAAAATAGGAATTGTGGGCCGTTCTGGCGCAGGAAAGTCGACGCTGATCCAGTTGCTTTTACATTTTTACCATCTTAAGCAAGGTGCCATTTTAATTGATGGCCAAAACATCGAAGATGTAACTCAAGATAGTCTAAGAGCTAATATTGCTTTAGTTACTCAAGATACGTCTTTATTACATCGCTCAGTTGCAGAAAACATTAAATATGGCCGCCCAGATGCGTCTGATGCAGATATGGAAAATGCTGTAAATAAAGCCAAAGCTGCTGAATTTATTCCGCAATTAGTTGATTTAAAAGGACGTAGTGGTTATAACGCTCAAGTAGGTGAACGTGGTGTCAAGCTTTCTGGCGGTCAAAGACAGCGTATTGCTATTGCACGTGTATTCTTAAAGGATGCTCCTATTCTTATTTTAGATGAAGCAACTAGTGCATTAGACTCGGAAGTTGAAGCAGCAATCCAGTCAAGTTTAAATGACCTGATGGTTGATAAAACCGTTATTGCAATTGCACACCGTTTATCTACTATTGCACAAATGGACCGTTTAATCGTTCTTGATGAAGGTCGAATTGCTGAGCAAGGAACTCATGAAGAGTTAATTGCGCAAAATGGTATATACGCACAGTTATGGAAACGTCAAACAGGTGGTTTCCTAATTGAACAAAAAGTATTACAGGGTCAAGATTAATGCTTTATTTAGAAGATTTGAAAATTGGTGATCGCTTCATTAGCCGTGAATATGAAATTACCTTAGATGAAATCAAAAAATTCGCAAACTCCTATGACCCTCAGCCCTTCCATATAGATGAAGAACAAGCTAAGCATGATCCAATTTTTCAGGGAATTGCTGCTAGCGGTTGGCATACTTCTGCAATTACTATGCGGTTATGGACGGAATGTATGCCGATTCATGGCGGCCTGATTGGTTCAGAGTCCAGCTTACGTTGGCCACGCCCTACTCGACCAGGTGATAAAATTCATGTTGAAGCAGAAATTTCAGCGATCACACCATCCAAAACAAAATTAGATCGTGGTATTGTAAGTTACGTTACGCAAGCCTTAAATCAAAATGGCGACGTATTACTTATTTCAACAACAAAAATTGTTGTCTTTAAAAAGAATGTTTAAAACATGGTTGATATGATTGTCTAACAGTTTTTATAAACTCAGATTATATTTCATGACAAGATGTGTAAGAAATGCATGTGACAAATTGATGAGAGCAATGGAACGCATATGAAAATTACCTCAGCTCGTCAAGATCAGGGTATTCCGGGAGTCTATGGCTTATTGCTATTAGATGTTGTTTCACGTTGGGGATATAACGATGAAACATTATTTGCTCCATTTCATCTTACTAGTGAACAACTGGCCGACCCTGATTATCGTATTTCTACACCTGTAGCAAATGAATTGGTTAAACACGCTCTTAATTTAACTGGTGAAACTACGTTGGGGTACCATCTTGGTACTCAAATGCGTATTTCGATTCATGGCTTCATTGGCTATGCGATTATGACAGCTAAAGATATTACAGAAGCAATTGCCCTTGCAGCACGCTTTATTCAATTACGTTTACCCTTTTTACAACTCTATTTTTCAACGTTTGGTCCAAAAGCCACCTTACAATTACAGTGTGACATCGAACTTGAACCTCTAAGAACAGAAATCGTTTTAGGTTTGACCATTGGTATTATGAGTATGGCTAAAGCGATTACGGGTATCGAAGATTTAGCTGGTGATGTAGATTTGGACTTTCCTGAACCAGAAGGTTTTGAAAAGTATAGAAATAAACTAAGCAGCACAATTCGCTTCAACCAGCCTCATTTGATTTCAAGTTTTGATAAAAAATATCTAGGAATTAAATTAGTTAATGCTGATCCTATCGCAAGTCAGGTTGCTATTAATCAGTGCGAAGCCGAACTTTCCGCTTTAGGTGAGCGCCGGCGTTTAGCAATGCGAGTTCGTGATATTTTAAGTAATTCTGAACAACATTATTTAAGCATTGAAAATGTAGCCGAATGTCTACATATGTCAGACCGCACACTAAAGCGCCAATTAGCGGCTGAAGGAACTTCATTTTCTACATTGGTTGATGAAGTGCGCTATCGACATGCAACATCTCTACTTTCACGTACAGATTATAGTCTTGAACAAATTGCAGATGAACTTGGCTATTCAGACGTTGCAAATTTTAGCCGTGCTTTTAAACGCTGGAGTGGCCGTAGCCCAAGCAACTGGCGTAAAGACCCATACTTATAATGTTTAAAACTATTGGACACAAGCTTAAGGAGTTATCATGAATCATCCTTCGGAACTGAAGTATGCACGTACACATGAGTGGGTAAAGATTGAGGGTGATTTAGTTATTACCGGGATTACCGATCATGCACAAGATGAACTTGGCGATTTGGTTTACGTTGAAACTCCAGAAGTTGGGAGTAAAGTTACTGCTGGCGAACAAGCTGGTGTGGTTGAATCAGTAAAAACTGCTTCTGACATCCATGCTCCTGTTTCAGGCACTGTAGTAGAAGTAAATACTGACCTTGAAGATGATCCTGACTTTGTAAATGAAGATCCATATGGTAAAGGCTGGATTTATAAAATTAAACCAGACAACATTGCAGATGTTGAAAAACTTTTATCAAATGCAGAATATGAAGCTGGCTTATAAAAGATAGGCATCGCTTTCAATATTTGATAAAACCAGTTTAGTTTTAAACTGGTTTTTTATTATCTATTTAAAATTAGCTTTCCGAATAGGTGAATTCTATGACAAACCTTGTTGTATTTTCAGGTGCGGGCATGAGTGCCGAAAGTGGAATCAGCACTTTTCGTGACAGTAATGGCTTATGGGAAAATTACGACATCCAACAAGTTGCCACACCTGAGGCATGGCAAAGGGATCCTGCCTTAGTTCAACGCTTTTATAATGAGCGACGTAAAAATATTTTAGAGGCTAAACCTAACGAAGCTCATCAATATATTGCCAAACTACAAAACCACTTTGACGTACAAGTGATTACTCAAAATATTGATGATTTACATGAACGGGCTGGAAGTTCCAAAGTTTTACATTTGCATGGAAATATTCGTTTAGCGAAAAGCTCTGGCCCTGATGCACAATTTACAACACAGTTTTACGATATTAACGGATGGAAGCTAGATCTAGAACAAGACTTTTGCCCAGATGGCTATCCCCTGCGTCCACATGTAGTCTGGTTTGGTGAAGCTGTGCCTGCTTATGAAGAAGCAATTCAATTAGTACAGAGTGCAGATATTTTTATTGTGATAGGCTCGACATTAAGCGTATATCCCGTTGCGGCTTTAGTACATGAAATTTCAGATCAATGTAAAGCCTACTATATAGATCCAAATGCGGATCATTTGCGTGTTCCTCAACAATACGAATTATTAAAGATGTCAGCGACCCAAGGAATGCATAAACTTTTTGAAAATTTAATCAGCTAATTGCTATTTTTAGGCACTAAATAAGCCGAATGTGCATAAAAATATTATTAATTGACCAAAAAATTGTCGATTTTTTTAACTTTATTTTAAATTTCTATAAATTTTTTTTGACCAATAGCCTATTTATAACCCTATATGAATTTAGTTTTTTTCAGAATGGCGTTTTTTTGCAGAAAAAATTAAAAAAAATAAATATTAAAAAACTATAAGTTATTGATTTGTATTACAATTCAATATATCTAAAATCAATTTATTTCAATTTACACAATGATACAAAAGTACAATATAAAAATAACAGTGCAAAAAAAATCTTTTGTGGTTGAATCTCAACCTCTTGGATGCCGTACAAGAAAACAGCGACCTGGATTAGGTTACAATCACGGATTATGGATATAAGGACACACATCCATTATGAGTTATTTTGATCCCACCCTCATCATGTTTATGGTGTACATCGTAGCAATGGTTCTTATCGGCTTATTTGCCTACCGTGCTACAAGCGACTTCTCAGATTATATTCTCGGTGGTCGTAGTTTAGGCAGTTTCGTAACTGCATTATCCGCAGGCGCATCAGACATGAGTGGTTGGCTGCTCATGGGTTTACCAGGCGCGATTTATCTTTCTGGTTTATCTGAAGCGTGGATTGCAATTGGTCTCATTATCGGTGCTTGGCTTAACTGGCTACTGGTTGCTGGTCGATTACGCGTTCATACTGAAGTCCAAAATAATGCACTCACGTTGCCAGATTATTTTACAAGTCGTTTTGACGATCAGAAAAAAGTACTTCGTATTTTCTCTGCCGTTATCATCTTGGTTTTCTTCGCAATTTATTGTGCTTCAGGCATGGTAGCAGGCGCCCGTTTATTTGAAAATTTATTCGGCATGTCGTATACAGCTGCAATCTGGCTTAGCGCAATTGCGACCATCAGTTATGTTTGTATTGGTGGATTCTTAGCAATTAGCTGGACCGATACGTTCCAAGCTGGCTTAATGATTTTTGCACTATTGCTTACTCCAATTGTAACCTACCTTGCAATTGGCGATACAACGCAGTTTGTGACACTCATTGAAACTGCTCGTCCACATGCGTTTAATATCATCTCAGATTTGAGCGTTGTGGCGGTTCTCTCCTCCATGGCATGGGGCTTAGGTTACTTTGGCCAGCCACATATTCTTGTGCGCTTCATGGCCGCTGACTCTGTAAAATCAATTCCTGCTGCTCGTCGCATTGGTATGACTTGGATGATTTTATGCCTAATCGGCGCTGTAGGTGCTGGTTTCTTCGGTATTGCTTACTTCCAACAACACCCTGAATTAGCAGCAGTTGTAAGTAAAAATCCTGAAACTGTATTTATGGAATTGACTAAAATCTTATTCAATCCATGGATTGTAGGTATCATTCTGGCTGCGATTTTAGCTGCTGTGATGAGTACATTGAGCTGCCAACTTTTGGTATGTTCAAGTGCACTAACAGAAGATTTGTACAAAGGCTTTATTCGTAAGAATGCATCTCAAAAAGAGCTTGTATGGGTTGGACGACTCATGGTTCTTGCGATTGCTCTTCTTGCGATTGTTCTTGCTGGTAATCCAGACAGTAAAGTTCTTGGTCTTGTTGCCTATGCATGGGCTGGCTTCGGTGCTGCATTTGGTCCGCTTATCATCTTGTCATTATTCTGGAAACGTATGAATTTACAAGGTGCTTTAGCGGGTATGATCGTTGGTGCAGTTGTAGTCATTGGCTGGAAAAATCTTTTCGCAGACACTGGTGTTTACGAAATTATCCCAGGCTTTATCCTTGCATTTATCAGCATCATTGTAGTGAGTCTTTTAACTAAAGCGCCAAATACAACAGTAACTGGCCGCTTTGAAAAAGCAGATGAACTCTACAAAGAAAGCGTATAAGTTATTGAAATAAATAAAGGGGCTTCGGCCCCTTTATTTATTTTTAGTTTTGATTTTAATTTTTGAAGTATCTTTTACAACTTGCATGACTGGATAACTACGAGTCTCTTTAACCCCTGGTAATTGCCACAGTACCTGCCCCGCAATTCGTCTAAACTCTTCCATGCTGCCACTTCGTAATTTAATTAAAAAATCAAACCCACCACTCACCATATGGCATTCAACAATTTCCGGATAGTGAACCACAGCATCAATAAACTCATCTAAAACATTGGGGGTAGTCTTATCTAATAGTACCTCTACGAACACCAAAAAATTTGCATTTAACTTGATTGGATTCAATTTCGCTTCATATCCCAAAATGAAATCATCCTTTGTCAACTTCTGCACTCGGGCCATAACAGCAGTTGGCGACAAGTTAACAAGTTCGGCTAATTTACTATTAGAAATTCGCCCATCTGTTTGAAGAATATCCAAAATTTTTAAATCAGTGCGGTCAAGGCTTAATATTGGGCCATTCATCTGAATTTTCCTCTAAAAAATAGGCAAAATATAGTGAGTTATTCGGTGTTTCTTCTGTAATGATAAATTATCTAAACCTCTCTACTCAAGATGGGAGTATGAGAGTTGCTTGGCGGAAACAGATATGAACACAATGGATACTTTTCATCAAATGGATAAATCTCACCAAGGCTATATCACCGAATTTAACGATAAAAGTGAGTTTGAACAACGCATTAATACAGCTTGGCGACGTGCTGAACCAGAAGCTGTAGAAGAGCTATTGCAAGCTGCTGCGGTATCTGATGATTTAGATCATAAAATTTATGACCTTGCTTTCAATCTTGCCAATAATTTACGTGAACGTAAGACCTCTTCGGGCAAAGCAGGTATTGTTCAAGGGTTATTACAAGAATTCTCTCTTTCTTCACAAGAAGGCGTGGCGCTCATGTGTCTTGCTGAAGCTTTGCTTCGTATTCCAGACTCAGCAACACGTGATTTGCTTATTAGAGATAAAATCAATCAAGGTAACTGGAAAGAACATGTTGGCCAAAGCAGCTTAATGTTTGTAAATGCTGCAGCATGGGGCCTTATGTTAACTGGTAAGCTCATGGAAACTCCAAAGCAAACCAGTCTTTCAAGTGTACTCACTGGCCTTTTAGCACGCAGTGGACGTGGCATTATTCGTAAAGCTGTTGACGTTGCAATGCGTATGATGGGTGAGCAGTTTGTGACTGGTGAAACCATTGAAGAAGCTGTAGACCATGCGAAAGTACTCGAAGACAAAGGTTTCCGCTATTCTTACGATATGTTAGGTGAAGCAGCCTTAACCGAACATGATGCTGAACGTTACTTTAACGATTATACGCAAGCCATTCATGCAATTGGTAAAGCATCTAATGGTAAAGGCGTTTATGATGGCCCGGGCATTTCAATTAAGCTTTCTGCTTTACACCCTCGTTATCAACGCGCGCAAATTGAACGTGTTCATCAAGAACTTTACGGCAAAGTATTTGAACTCGCTCGTTTGGCTAAAAAGTACAATATTGGCTTAAATATCGATGCTGAAGAATCAGAACGTTTAGAAATTTCTCTTGAGTTACTTGAACGCCTTTGCTTCGAGCCAGAACTTGCAAACTGGAAAGGTATTGGCTTCGTTATTCAAGCTTATCAAAAACGCTGTTTCTTCGTGGTTGATTATATTATTGACCTTGCTAAACGCAGCCAAAAGCGTCTCATGATTCGTCTTGTGAAAGGTGCATATTGGGATAGCGAAATTAAGAAAGCGCAAATCGAAGGTATGGATGACTACCCTGTCTTTACCCGTAAAGTACATACAGACTTATCTTATATCGCGTGTGCTAAAAAATTACTTGCAGCACCTGAGTTCATCTATCCTCAATTTGCAACTCATAATGCTCAAACATTGGCAACGATCTATCATTTAGCTGATCCAAGCAAATATTATGCTGGTCAATATGAATTCCAATGCTTACATGGCATGGGCGAACCGCTTTATGAACAAGTTGTTGGTCCACGTGAACAAAATAAATTAGGCGTACCATGCCGTATTTATGCACCCGTTGGTAACCATGAAACGTTGTTAGCTTATTTAGTACGTCGTTTACTCGAAAATGGCGCGAATACTTCATTCGTTAACCGTATTGCAGATAAAACACTTAAAGTTGAAGATCTTATCCAGTCTCCAATTTACGATATTCGTCATGCAGCTAAGCTTGAAGGTTCAGTTGGCTTAAAACACCCATCTATTCCTCTACCTTTAGATATGTACGGGACACTTCGTAAAAACTCTAAAGGCTATGATTTAGCAAACGATACTCCACTTACAGCTTTAGACCGTATAGCTCAAGAATTACGTAATCGTATTTGGCAAAGTCATCCATTATTGGCAAATAATGATTCATTAGAGCAAAGTCATTCTGTTGCAATTACAAACCCAGCACAAAATGATGAAATTGTTGGTTATGTGCAAGAAGCTGATCTTAAGCATGTTGAAATTGCGCTTAATGCAGCTGAACAAGCTCAATCAGAATGGTCAAATATGCCTAAAGAACAGCGTGCTCAACACTTAAAACGTGCAGCTGACCTCATGGAAAGCCGCATTCAAGAATTGATGGTTTTGCTTTGCCGTGAAAGTGGGAAAACTTATGCCAATGCGATTGCAGAAGTTCGTGAAGCTGTAGATTTCTTACGTTATTACGCAACTCAAGTTGAGAATCTTCCTGCAAATACAGATATTCAGCCTTTAGGTACTGTACTTTGTATTAGCCCGTGGAACTTCCCTCTTGCAATTTTCTCTGGCCAAATTGCTGCAGCATTAGTGAGTGGTAACTGTGTTATTGCTAAACCTGCTGAACAAACCCCATTAATCGCAGCTCAAGCAGTTCAGATTTTATGGGAAGCTGGTATTCCCCATGGTGCTGTACAGCTACTTCCTGGCCGCGGTGAAACAGTAGGTGCTCAGCTTAGTCAAGATAGCCGTATTGATGGCATCATGTTTACTGGCTCGACTGAAGTTGCAAAAATTTTACAGAAGACTGTTGCGAAACGTTTATCTGAAAATGGTCAATCTATTCCTCTCATTGCAGAGACTGGCGGTCAAAATGCAATGATTGTTGACTCATCTGCTTTAATTGAACAAGTTGTATTAGATGTTGTAAGTTCTGCTTTTGATAGCGCGGGTCAACGTTGCTCTGCTTTACGTATTTTATGTGTGCAAGAAGACAGTGCTGCAACCGTTATTAAAATGCTTAAGGGAGCAATGCAGCAGTTGATTGTAGGTAACCCTGCGATTTTAAAAACTGACATTGGTCCTGTTATTGATGACGAAGCAAAACAGACGATTGATCAACACATCCAAAAAATGAAGTCGAAAGGCTATCCAGTACATCAGTTGATGTTTGGTTCAACAAGCCAGAATGAACTGGATCAAGGAACCTTTGTTGTACCAACAGCAATTGAACTCCCTAACCTTGATGACTTGCAGCGCGAAGTTTTTGGTCCAGTTCTACACATCATTACCTATAAGTATGGTGAGCTTGAGCAATTGATCTCACGTATTAATGCCAAAGGTTATGGTTTAACAATGGGTCTGCATACACGTATTAATGAAACCATCCAAACGGTCATTCAACATGCTGAAGTTGGTAACCTTTATATCAACCGTAATATTGTTGGTGCTGTCGTTGGTGTGCAACCATTCGGTGGTGAAGGTTTATCGGGCACAGGTCCAAAAGCTGGCGGTCCGCTTTACATGTATCGCTTGATGCAGCAGTGTTCAAACAAAGTATTGGCAACACCATTTGCTATGAAGACTGAGCAAACTGCTTTTGAAGGTTTTAACCGTGAGGTTTATCAGAGCTTACAAAATTGGGCGAAACAATATTTACCACAAGCAAATCGCGAAATTGAACCATTTGGTGTTGGTAAATTTTATGAGTTACAAGGCCCTACTGGGGAAAGTAACCAATATATTATTTTGCCACGTCATCGTGTTCTTTCTATCGCTGATACAGAACAAAATCAGTTGCATCAGTTACTCGCAATTTTTGCAGTGGGTAGCCAAGCGGCCGTAATGCCAAATAGTCCGTTATTGGCAAAATACAAACAAACATTGCCTAAAGATGTGCTTGCAGCGATTACTACGGTTAAAAACATCACATCAGATGATTTTGATGCAGTTTTACACCATGGTAATCGTGAAGAAATCTTCTCATTACAACAAGAAGTTGCTACGCGTTCTGGCGCAATTGTTGGTATTACTCACGTTGAGCCGAATGAGAATATTCCACTTGAACGTTTAGTGATTGAACGTGCAATTAGTGTGAATACAGCTGCAGCTGGTGGTAACGCAAGCTTAATGACAATGACTGATTAATCGATAATTTTCAAAAAAAGCCCAAATCTCAGTATTTGGGCTTTTTTATTTAATAAAGTAATCTATTCTTAAATATATAGATTTTATCAATTCGAGATTCTAATAATGATCTTTTTAGAACCAGAACAGTATCAACAAAGATGCACTCAACTTTTTAATTCATATCAAAAAGAAATTTCCGCACTTCTACCATTTGCCAAAATTGAGCATATTGGTTCATCTGCAATACCGAATGCAATTTCAAAAGGTGATCTAGATATTTATATTGAAGTTATGCCTGAACAATTTGAATTCGCAATAGAACAATTAAAAACACTTAACTTTATTGAAAAACAAAATACGCTAAGGACACATGAGCTTTGCATGCTCGAATCACTCAACAATGATGATGTTGCATTTCAAATTGTAGTATCTGGTTCAATATTCACTTTTTTCTTAGCCTTTAAAAACAAGCTTATAGACTCACCCACATTGGTTAATGAATATAATCAATTAAAATTACAGTGTAGCCATTTAGATCCCGATCAATATAGAGCAATAAAATCAGATTTTATTAATCGTGTTTTAAATTAGCTCTAGTTTAGATACCTGCTTTCTCTTATGAATATCTGGTTAAAATTGGCTCCTGTAAGTTCAATTTTTTTGATACCATTCATTATTTGATTCTGTCTAAATTTTCTTTGTCTATGACCTCTTCTTATCGTCAACAACTTCAAGCTAAAATTGAACGCATTACTACTCAATTTTCTGAATTTACACCACCTACATTAGAAGTGTTTGAATCACCTGAACAACATTTCCGTATGCGTGCTGAATTTCGTATCTGGCATACAGAAAATGATATGTTCTATGCCATGTTTGAGCGTAACGATGACGACAAGCAAAAAACCGTTGTACGCATTGATGAGTTTCCAATTGCAGATCAGAGCATCAATGATTTAATGCCAAAACTTTTGGAAGAACTTAAGGCTGAGCCTAAGCTTTCTAATCGTTTATTTGAAACTGATTTCCTCGCAACACTTAGCGGAGAAATGTTGGTTACCCTAATTTATCACCGTAAACTGGATCAAGAATGGGAACAAGCCGCTAAAGCGCTTGCCGATAAATTAGATATTAAGATTATGGGCCGTAGTCGTGGCCAGAAAATTGTTATTGGCGATGATTTCGTCGTTGAAGAATTCGAACTTTTAAATCGATCATTTAAATACAAGCAAATCGAAAGTAGCTTTACCCAGCCTAATGCACAAGTTTGCAAAAAAATGCTGCAATGGGCATGTGATGCAGCTGAAGGATCAAAGAAACACTTGTTAGAACTCTATTGTGGTAATGGTAATTTTACGCTTCCACTCTCTTTAAAGTTCGAACGAGTGCTTGCTACTGAGCTTGCAAAATCATCTGTTTATGCTGCTCAATGGAACATAGAACAAAACCAAATTGATAATATTCAAGTAGCACGTCTCTCGGCTGAAGAGTTTACTCAAGCTTATCAAGGTGAGCGCGAATTCCGCCGTCTACATGAAGCGAATATTGATATTCAGAGTTATGACTTTGACACTGTATTTGTAGATCCACCACGTGCAGGAATTGATGATGAGACTTTAAAACTTCTACAAGGTTTTGAACGTATTATCTACATTTCATGTAACCCTGACACGTTATATGAAAATCTAAAAACTCTCAGTCAAACTCATCGAGTGACTAAATTCGCCTTATTTGATCAGTTCCCTTATACGCATCATGTCGAGTCTGGAGTTTTACTTGAGAAGATTTAAACAAAATCTTTCATTGTAAATTTTTAAATAAGGAGGTTATATACCTCCTTATTTTTTAACGTTTTATTAGTTAAGTATTTAAATTTTCAAAAAATATCAAGTCATCTATTCGTCATAATTTCGTTTAACTCAAGCATTCCCATCGAAAATTCTCGAGTTCAATTGGTGGATTTATCACTTATGGAGTCTTGTATTTTATTTTAAATTGGCTATATTTCGAGCTATGTTAGGTTGTATATGAAGGCTCTATGAGTTTTTGGCAAAAGCTGTTCTTGGCAGATCAACAGCATAACGAGCATAAAAACCAAACTGCTTGTGTTGAAAATGACTGCTCATGTAAAACTAATGAACAACTTCTAAGTGCACTTGCACAAGCAACAGATGAAGATGTCATTAAGGGAATTAAAAAAGTTCTTATTTCCCGTGGTTATAGCCGAAAAGAGTTAAATGAACTCACTCAAAAACCATCTATTCATTAATTAAAAAGCCAGTCTTGTACTGGCTTTTTTATATTTCACTTTAATGCACAACTGGACTCGCCTACCCAACCGACCATTGGTCCCATTTGAAATTGCTGATCATTCCGTCTGTTCTTTTGCAGATATAAACTAGAAATAGAACCATCGAGATATAAAGCTTGCTCTACTTTAAGATTTCCTTGAAAAAACTTGGCAAAATTATAGAAATTCACCCTATTTTTCGATATTACAAAGTAGAGTTTATTATCCCGTATACCGACTCCATTACGAATTTTCTTTGATTGAGAGTCTGGTAAAAAAAGAGAATTTATCTTTCTATCAATAACTAACATTGGCCCAGATTGGGTTGCATAATCAACTTTCAAATTTTGTCGGCTATATTTTTGTGTAGTTAAAACAAAGGCCTGTTTTTTATTCCAAGCTAATACACCATTCGGCTGTAAAAAGAAATTTCCCAATCCTTTATGCTCATTTAAGGGTTGAATTACCTTAGCCTTTTCAACATATAGCCCTACGGGAGAAAATCCTATATGAAACATCCCTGCATTCATTGCAAAGTTAAGTCGCTGGCACTGCTTTAATTGCTCCTGAACATTGTTAAAACTTTTGTAATATTGTTGATTATGAGGATTTCTTAAAAACAGGCGCAATGCTTTAAAATCGCTAATAGAGACCACATCGTATTGATCACCTTCTACTGTTTTAACTTGCTGATGTTCTATAGCATATGCAGACTGGAACAAAAACCAATACAAAGCTAAGCACCCGAAAACCCATTTCATTGAATATCACCTGACATGACATTTTTCCTTCATATTAAATTCTTAAATTATATACAAGAAATATGAATAGATTGGATATGCATCAAACTCATTCATTCGGCGTAATCAATACACTCCAAATTGCTGATATTGGTTATAATGTTTAGCAGCTTTTCAATAAAAGCCATTTACACTTTATTGGATCAGCGTAAGCATGCAACAACCGAATAAACACTACCCTTTAGGGGCTCACCTCATCGTAAAGCATCTCGGCTATAGCCATCATGGTATATATGCAGGGAGAGGTCGAGTTATCCATTATTCCGGCTTAGCTCACTTCATCAAAAAACGCCCGATTGAAATCACATCAATAGATGCGTTCTCACATGGCAAAAAAATACACGTTCGTTCTTATGACAGACCTCGTTATAAAGGAAAGATTGTCGTTCGCCGAATGCGCTCACGTATGCATGAAAATCACTATCATTTGATTATTAATAATTGCGAACATCTATGTAGTTGGGCAATTACTGGTATTGAAAGTAGCACCCAAGTTGAACGTATGATGCACCGCTTAACGACCATTGGTTATGTAAGCTCAATCATGAGCTATATGAATGGTATGATGCTCACCGTTGCAACTACATGTTTTGCTCTGGTTCTTTATATTAAAAAGAAACTGCGCGATCAGGCCAAAAGAAAAGTCCCTACTTACCAGTTCCTAAGAGAAAAATCTCAGAAAAGAAATATCGATCCTTCAGCACCCCTTGTATTTATAGATCCAGATAAAAAAGAGCCTGTCTAAATAAAAAAGCCCTCATTTTTGAGGACTTTTTTAGAAAACTTATAACTTATTTTTTAACTGCATTAGCAGCAGTTGCCTCAGTCGTAATGTTTACAGTGATCTTATCACCAACATTAGGCACATAGTTACCTAAACCAAAGTCAGAACGCTTGAATGAAGTTGTAGCATTAAAACCAATCGCTGGCACTTTAGCCATTGGATGCTCGCCTTGCTTGTTTAAAACAGCATCAAGTACAACAGGTTTAGTTACACCTTTAACAGTTAAGTCACCAGTAATTTTAAAATGCTTTTTGTCTTTGGTTTCAACTTTAGTACTTTTAAACGTAATATTTGGATATTTAGCAGCATTAAACCAAGCTTCTTCTTGGAACTCTTTATCTAAAGCAGGTACGTTTGTATTTACACTGCTTAAAGGAATAGTTACATTTACAGATGAGTTTGCTGGTTTAGCATTATCAACTTTAATTACACCTTGGATATCCGAGAAGTTAGCGCTTGGAGTAGAGAAACCAAAGTGATTCCATGAGAAAACAGTAGCTGTATGTGTTGGGTCAATTTTGTAGTCTACTGGTGCAGCTAAAGTAACTGAACTAGCCAATGCTACTGCCAAACCGAAGCTTAATGTTTTAAGATGCATTTTTCGTATCCTTTATTGATATAGTCGTTAGTGTATACATCAAGTAATTTAATTCACCATTCTTTATAAAACGATATGTTTCATCCATGCAACAATAAAAGCGTTACAGTTATTAGTTAAAACTAATATTATAAAGTAGCGGTACTGTCATACCGTGTTCGAATTCTAGAATTTCATTTTTACTTCAAATTTATTGATTCATAATAAGGTAAAACATGGCTAATACTGCTCAAGCACAAAGTACTTCTACCCCATATCGAGTAACTCTTACCGATCCTTCAGGTCATCAATGGTTTGCAGATGAACCGACTGATAAAGGTGGACAAGATACTGCCCCAAACCCAGTGCAAATTTTATTATCGGCTTTAGGTGCTTGTACCACCATTACATTAGAGATGTATGCGAATCTTAAAGGTATTAAGCTTGATCATGTTCAAGTGGATTTAGCATTAAACCCAAATGGCGAACCTGAGAAAGGCCAAAACAATATTGAACGGAAAATTACACTCAAAGGTGAATTTACTGAAGACCAGCATAAGCGATTATTAAAAGTTGCAGAGAATTGCCCTATTCATAAGTTATTGACCTCTCAGATTAATATCCAAACAGAAATCACCATCTAACTTCTCAAATAAAAAAGCGCTCTAGATAGAGCGCTTTTTTATACTACTTTAATATTTAAGCAGTTAATTCTTTTACTGCTGCAACAACAGCTTCAGTGGTAATACCAAAGAATTGGAACAAATCTTTTGCTGGTGCAGACTCACCATAAGTTGTCATACCAATTACTTTGCCATCAAGACCAACAAACTTCCACCAGTAATCAACATGAGCCGCTTCAACAGCAACACGCGCACGGATATGAGCTGGTAATACTGCTTCACGGTATGCGGCATCTTGCTTCATAAATTCTTCTGCACATGGCATAGAAACTACACGCACACCTTCAAGTTGTGCATAAGCTTCCATTGCTAAAGAAATTTCAGAACCTGTTGCAATAATAATTGCTTTTAATTCGCCTTTTTCTTGAGCAAGTACATAACCACCTTTTGCAGCATTTTGAATTTGCTCTTCAGAACGTGTTTGGAATGGTAAGTTTTGACGAGAGAAAATAAGTGCTGTAGGGCCATCTTTGCGTTCTAAAGCAGATTTCCAAGCAATTGCAGTTTCTACAGTATCCGCAGGACGCCATGTATTTAAGTTAGGTGTACCACGCAACGAAGCAATTTGTTCAATCGGTTGGTGAGTTGGACCATCTTCACCCAGACCGATTGAGTCATGTGTATAAACATGAATTACACGTTGTTTCATTAATGCAGACATACGTACTGCATTACGTGCATATTCCATAAACATTAAGAATGTTGCAACGTAAGGAACGAAACCGCCATGTAATGCAACGCCATTAGCGATCGCAGTCATACCGAATTCACGTACGCCATAATATACGTAGTTACCAGCTGGGTTTTCTTGAACACCTTGGCAACCTTTCCAAAGTGTTAAGTTAGAACCTGCTAAGTCAGCAGAACCACCTAACAATTCAGGTAATAAAGGACCAAATGCTTGTAATGTATTTTGGCTTGCTTTACGTGTTGCAATTGTCTCGCCTTTCGCGTTTGTTTCACGAATGAAAGCATCGGCTTGGGCTGCAAATTCTGCTGGTAAATCACCACTGATACGACGAAGTAATTCAGCTGCTTCAGTTGGATATTTTGCTTGATATTGTGCAAATACCGCATTCCAAGCTGCTTCAGATTCACTACCTTTTGCTTTTGCATCCCATGCAGCATATACGTCAGCAGGAATAACAAATGCGTCTTCGTTCCAGCCTAATGCTTCACGAGTTAAAGTAATCTCATCTTTACCTAATGGCGCACCATGACAGTCTTCTTTACCCTGCTTATTTGGTGAACCTAAACCAATAATCGTTTTACACATAATGATTGTTGGTTTTTGAGTTTCGGCTTTTGCTTCAATTGTCGCTTGACGAATCGCATCGGCATCATGACCATCTACACGAAGAACTTGCCAACCATAGGCTTTGAAACGCTCTTCTGTATCGTCGCTAAACCAGCCTTCTACTTCACCATCAATTGAAATGCCATTATCATCATAATAAGCAATCAATTTACCAAGTTGTAATGTGCCAGCTAAAGAACATACTTCGTGAGAAATACCTTCCATTAAGCAGCCATCACCCAAGAAACAGTAAGTGAAATGGTCAACAACTTTTAAATCATCTTTATTAAATTGAGCAGCCAATGTTTTTTCTGCTAAAGCAAAACCAACAGCATTAGCAATACCTTGACCTAAAGGACCAGTTGTCGTCTCTACACCCGGTGCATAGCCATATTCAGGATGGCCAGGAGTTCTAGAATGCAATTGACGGAACTGTTTTAAATCTTCAATTGAAAGATCATAACCTGTTAAATGAAGCAAAGCATATTGCAACATTGAGCCATGGCCATTTGATAAAACGAAACGGTCACGGTTTGCCCATTGTGGATTTGTTGGGTTGTGATTTAAAAACTCACGCCAGACGACGTCAGCAATATCTGCCATCCCCATTGGAGCACCTGGATGCCCTGAGTTTGCTTGTTGCACAGCATCCATTGCCAATACACGAATTGCATTTGCAATACGACGTTCGTTTAAAGGGGTCGTCATAGATCAGAATCCAATTTTAATAGATTGATGAAAAGAAGAAGATGAATAACCATTCAATGCCGCTATATTGTCTTAAAAAAAAGGCTTAGGGTAAACCCCAACACGGTATATTTCTTTATTTTTAACCGTTTCTTGGTTACACAAAAAACATTTGAATCTTTAAGTTATACAAAACAGTGTTTATTTTTCTGCACAATGACCAAATGTAAGAGCATTTATATGGTTAGCTTTTGATATATCGATAAAATCTTTAGCCAATTCTGTATGCGTTGATCATGTTTCTTTACTTTAAAATTCAAATTCTGATATTTAAGATTTTTATTAAGTTATATGTTTAAAAAACACACTATCAACAAGTTATTAAAATATAAATACTTTAAATTAAAGCCTTCTATATCAATTTTGCTAATACACTTATCAATTAAAACACACTATAAATGAAATAAATTCATGCTTTTTAGTCAGTATGAACTGGTCCTCAAGCTCAAGTCGATGTAACATATTATGTCTTTTGAAATAACCAAGATAGGACTTTCATGCGCGAGTACGCTGTTTTTACCTCGGAATCTGTAAGCGAAGGTCATCCCGATAAAATGGCCGACCAAATTAGCGACGCTATTTTGGATGCAATCTTAAAAGAAGACCCATACGCACGTGTTGCTTGTGAAACACTGGTAAAAACAGGCGCTGTTGTACTTGCTGGTGAAGTAACAACGACTGCTAATATTGATGTTGAAGCTGTTGTTCGTAATACTGTCAACGGTATTGGTTATCACCACTCTGATCTTGGCTTTGATGGGTCAACGTGTGCTGTAATCAATATGATTGGTAAACAATCACCTGAAATTGCTCAAGGTGTAGACCGTCAAAAACCAGAAGATCAAGGTGCTGGTGACCAAGGCCTAATGTTCGGTTATGCAAGCCGTGAAACAGACGTGCTTATGCCTGCGCCGATTTCTTATGCTCACCGCTTAATGGAGCGTCAAGCTGAACTTCGTCGTTCAGGTGCCCTTCCATGGTTACGCCCAGATGCAAAGAGCCAAGTTACTTTTGCCTATGAAAATGGCAAGCCTGTACGTCTAGATGCTGTTGTTTTATCTACTCAGCACGATCCTGAAATTTCTCAAAGCCAGCTTAAAGAAGCAGTTATTGAAGAAATTATTAAACCGATCATTCCTGCTGAAATGTTCCATGCAGCTACTAAGTTCCACATTAACCCAACAGGTATGTTCGTTATTGGTGGCCCTGTAGGTGACTGTGGTTTAACAGGTCGTAAAATTATTGTTGATACCTACGGTGGTATGGCTCGTCACGGCGGTGGTGCTTTCTCTGGTAAAGATCCATCTAAAGTTGACCGTTCTGCTGCTTATGCTGGTCGTTATGTTGCAAAAAATATTGTAGCTGCTGGTCTTGCTGATAAATGTGAAATTCAAGTGAGTTACGCAATTGGTGTAGCAGAACCTACTTCGATTTCAATTAATACCTTTGGTACAGCAAAAGTTTCTGATGAGTTGATTATTCAACTTGTACGTGATCATTTCGATTTAAGACCGTTTGGTATTACTCGTATGTTGGATCTTCTTCAACCAATGTACAAACAAACTGCGGCTTATGGTCACTTTGGTCGCGAAGGTTCAAACTCTGCATTTACTTGGGAAAAAACTGATAAAGTTGATGCCCTTAAAGATGCTGCTGGCCTCTAAAACAAAATCGTAAAAAGCCCGCCATTGAGCGGGCTTTTTTATTTATAGTTCAAATTTTATGGTATGTGGGGTTTAATCTTCTAGCAATCATCCTTGACGCCATATCATTTTTAGCTGTAATCAGAATCTATTGTCTTGTCGTTTTATCATCCTGATTTAATACATCCAGTAAAGTTGACTGCGTTGGAGTATCTTGATGATTCTGGATATAAATATGGACAACTTTAAATACAACGACAACCGCCAAACAAGCCATCACACAAAACATCCATAAGCCATACGGGCTTCGAATATGTTGTGAACCACAATATGGACATGATTTATCAGTCGATGCCACAACTTTGTCGCAACACGCACAATGGTATTGATATAGCATAGGTAACCCTCCTTCCCTCATTTCAACCGTTGTTGTTTTAATAGGTTTGCTACATTTTTTAATTTATACATCCTTTATATTTATCCTATGTGAAATGAAAAGATAATTCAATCTGGATGAACAATTGAGTCAATTAAAAAATATTAATTAAAAACATATATATAAGTTAAATATTATTTTTATAGGACTATTTTTCTTATTTTGATATTTTGCCAAATTTGTTAAAATAAGCGAATAATCTCACATTTTAGGCAAATGCATGTCACATACAAAGCTCATTAATAAAGGTGGCTTTCGCGAACGAGCCAACCGAAGCCGAGGTTATCAACAATCTGAAAATAAGCAAACAGCCTTAGCTTCAAACAAATACCAACCTCAAACAAAACCACAAGAAAGCCCAACTGAATTGGCTCAACCAGATTCTGCTGCGACTGAATCTCTAACTAAATAATTTATATCTTCTTAAAAAATAAAAAAGGCCTAAACTTTGGAGGTTTAGGCCTTTAGATAAGGTCTTTATTAATCCTTATTTTTATGTTCAATTTTCTTATGGTCTGGAGTGACTTCTCGTGCTTCTCCATCAATAATGCTTGAATCACGGTATTGACCTTGACTACCACCACCTTGTTGATTCTGCATATCTTGCATTTGGCGCATTAGATCAGCAAATGGGTTTTGCCCCCCCATATTACCGCCCATACCACCCATCATTTTTTCCATCATAGCTTGTTGGCGTTTTGCGAGAGTTCTCATCGCTATATTACGGAAAGCAGTTTGAACACCAGGGATCAAAATTAAAACCGCTAAAACATCAGAAACAAGACCTGGCAACATTAATAAGAAACCTGCAAAAGCATAAGCAAGTTTTTTAGTTACTGCCGGATCATTACCGAGTTGGCCAGTCATCTGCATTTGCTGTAATTGAGGCATAATACCAGCAGTACTTCTGCGAATAAGTCCTAAACCAATAAAGAAAGCAAGAATGAACCAAAAGAATACATACCATCCACTGATGAACTGTGCTACGCCAATCCATACAGCAATTTCAACAATCGCGCCCAGAACTACAATAAGAAGTAAATTCATGTAAAACTTTATCTATCTCAAAAAGAAAATTCATTGCAGTTTATTTGCCCCAACCCTATCGAAACAGCCAGAGTCTGCAATACTAGAGTACATTTGATTTTAACTCGATAAAAACAAACATGCTTTATTATTAATGAGTGCTGTATCAAGTTTATCAAGTGCAACTTTAATCAGATTTTAATTTTTTTACTCTAGTTAAACGAAAAGCCCTCAAAAAAGCAGTTTTTAGCACAATAAAAACTTAGGTTCTTAGAAAATTTGGACTTATTTCTTTGTTTGTATAGTTTTTTATGAAATTTAAAAAGTAGCTATGGGTATAGAGTTTCCTAAATAACTTACATTTTCTCTATCTAAAAGTACCTCTATTCAAGTTAAATTAAAGAATAACTCTTTTAAAGCTACATAGACTCATGACTAAAAAAGCTCTTTTCTTTGCCATTGGTACGATGTTTTTATCGGCGTGTTCTTTTAATACCGTAGAACAACATCAAATACAGTCAATTTCTACCAATAAAAACTCAGAGAAAATTCAATCATTGTTTGATCAAGCACAAACTACAGGTGTTTTAATTATAAAACGTGGCCAAACAGAGGAAGTCTATGGTAATGATCTTAAAAGAGCATCAACCGAATATGTTCCCGCCTCTACCTTTAAAATGTTAAATGCTTTGATCGGCCTTGAGCATCATAAAGCAACACCAACTGAAGTGTTTAAATGGGATGGGCAAAAGCGTTTATTTCCCGATTGGGAAAAAGACATGACATTAGGCGATGCTATGAAAGCTTCTGCTATTCCAGTTTATCAGGAACTAGCTCGACGAATTGGTCTTGATCTTATGTCTAAAGAGGTGAAGCGTATTGGTTTCGGTAATGCTGATATTGGTTCAAAAATAGATAATTTTTGGCTTGTTGGTCCACTTAAAATTACACCTCAACAAGAAGCCCAGTTTGCTTATGAACTAGCCCATAAAACTCTTCCTTTTAGCAAAAATGTGCAAGAACAAGTTCAATCTATGGTGTTCATAGAAGAAAAAAATGGACGAAAAATTTATGCTAAAAGTGGTTGGGGATGGGATGTTGAACCACAAGTTGGTTGGTTTACAGGCTGGGTGGTTCAACCACAAGGAGAAATTGTAGCGTTCGCACTTAATTTAGAAATGAAAAAAGGAATACCTAGTTCTATTCGAAAAGAAATTGCTTATAAAGGATTAGAACAATTAGGTATTTTATAATTTACACCCTATAGCCCAATTTAATTTCATCATCATGAACTGGGCTATTTGCTTAAAATTTGAAAGCTTTATTATTTATCCATCAACTGGCTGCTGCGGTGTATTTAAATTTAACTGATAAAAAGCAGCATCCAGCCACTGGCCAAACTTAAAACCGACTTGCTTAAAAGTACCTGCATGGATAAAGCCCATTTTTTCATGTAAACCAATACTTGCTTGATTGGTTGCATCGATACAGCCTATCAATACATGCAAATCTGCCTCTTGAGCACGCTTAATCAATTCATGCATTAAAATTTTGCTTAATCCGCTACCACGATGTTCATGATGAATGTAAATACTATGTTCGACCGTATATTTAAAGGCAGGAAAAGCTCTAAAGGTTCCCCAGCTTGCAAAACCTAATAACTTATTTGTCTCATCTACAATACCAATGACAGGAAAACCATTTTCTCTTTTAACTGCAAACCAACTTTTCATTGACTCTTCAGAGCGCGGCAAATAGTCATACAAAGCGGTAGAATTGATAATTGCTTCATTCAAAATATCTAATATAGCCTTTGCATGTGTAGCTTCATGACAATCAATTAAACGTAAATTTGGATTAAGATTTTTAATCATGAAGATTCCTTAAGAACAGAGACGAGCTCATTACATACAACTAAAATATAGCGAGCGGTTTTAGAAGAAGGATTGCTGTATATGATCGGTTGACCTAATTGCATCGCCAAACAATCACCCTCTTGTAAAGCATAAAAGTTTTCACCCAATTGAATATCGATTTGCCCCTCAATTACCCAAATCTGCTGTAATACAACCTTAGAATTTACACTTGTTTCATACGTAACACGAGACTGAGCAGGAAATTCAATTTCAACGATTTGAAATGGAGATTTCCAATTTGGAGGGGAAACTTGACGGCGAATATACCCTGTTTCCGGATCTTTCCATTGTGATTGTTGATTACGTCGTACCATAGGTTGAGGCGATTGAGTATTCTGTGGGCTATCAAATAGCTGAGTCAAAGGCACTCCTAAACCATTTGCCAGCTTTTCAAGGACAACAGCTGTAGGACTCGCTTCTCCTCTTTCAATGAGTGAAATTGCAGAACGGCTTACCTGACATCGACTAGCAAGAACATCTAGAGTATATCCACGCGCTAGACGTATTTCACGCACTTGCTGCGCAATGCGGATATTAATATCTTCCATCTACCGATAAAATTTAATTCCAAAATTATAGATAAGTATTCCACTAAAATAGAATTACATCAAATTATTTTAAAGATATAAATTAGTCCCATAAAAACCGAAAAATAACCATTCATCGCAGCATTCTTTAAATTACGCATGCAGAACCTTTTTGGCTATGTAACAATACTCTCTAAACTATTTAAATAAGTCTTCACATGGCACTGATTATTGGTATTGACCCGGGTTCACGCTTAACAGGTTATGGAATCATTGAAAAAGATGGTAGTAAACTGCGTTTTGTTGATGCCGGTACAATCCGAACAGAAACTCAAGAAATGCCAGAACGCTTAAAACGTATTTTTGCAGGCGTTGAGCGAATTGTGAAATTTCATGGTCCAACTGAAGCTGCGGTTGAGCAAGTCTTTATGGCTCAAAACCCAGACTCTGCCTTAAAACTAGGACAAGCCCGTGGTGCTGCCATAGCCGCATTAGTGAATTTAGATTTACAAGTTGCAGAATACACTGCCCGTCAAATTAAACAGTCTGTGGTTGGTTATGGCGCTGCCGATAAAGAACAAGTCCAAATGATGGTGATGCGATTACTTAATTTGACCATTAAACCTCAATCCGACGCAGCCGATGCCCTTGCTGCTGCTATCTGCCATGCTCATGCATCGGGAAGTATGAGCAAATTGTCTGTTTTAAATGCCTTAGGTGGTATGGCACGTGGACGAAGCCGTTCTAGCAGTCGTAGACGTTAAAATTTATTGATTTACAACCTGAGTAATGGCTTGATTCATTTGGTAGGCCTGTAAACCACGCATACCTTGTTTTGCAAGTTTATCACCTGCTTGAGCATGCAGAGTCACTATCTCATGTAATGCAATACCTTTGTGAAACTGGGCTTTTAAGCTTGCAATCATTCCTGCTAACACATCTCCCATTCCACCAGTTCCCATACCAGCATTACCTTGCGTACAAATATACAAATTATCTTCTAAAATTAAGCTACCCGCTCCTTTAAGTACCCACTGGCCTGCATATTTTTGTTGTAAGGCATAAATTGCAGCAATTCGGTCATTTTCAATTTGCGCTGTAGAGCAACCAAGTAAAGTAGCAGCTTCTCCAGGATGAGGTGTGGCATAAATATGTGTATTTAACTTTTCAGGCTGTTTAGCCAGAAACCATAAAGCATCTGCATCTAAAACAACTTCTAGGCGTGTACTCTGATTTAACAAATTAAACCATTGCTGGTAAATCTGCTTTGCCCAATCGTCACGGCTTAATCCCATTCCAAAGCATACTGCATCGACCTGAGATAGAATCTCTTTAATACTGTTTTCATCTAAAGCATTAATATCACGAAGCATAATATTAGGAGCCCGTGACAAAATAGCTTGATGATGATTACGATGACAAACCACCGTCACTTTACCTGCACCTGCATGAAAAGCAGCTTCAGCAGCCATAATAACAGCCCCACCCATTTGCTCATGTCCACCCACCACTAAAACATGCCCGAAACTTCCCTTATGACCAAATGCCATACGCTGAGGAAGTTTAATGTTTGTGGGTGACAAATAAGCTAAAGGTTTCAACTCGTGGTCTGTAGGAGTTAAATTAATTAAATGAATTTCCCCCGCATATTCTTTTCCTTGTCCTGTAAATAACCCTGCCTTAAGACCTAAAACAGTAAAGGTATGATCAGCTCTTACTGCACAAGGTAAGACTTGCCCTGTATTTGCTTGTAAGCCACTCGGTATATCAATCGAAATTTTTAGGCCCACTTGTTCATTAAACTTTTGAATTACTTGTTGCCAACCTATATTTAATTCTCTGTTTAAACCTATGCCAAATAAAGCATCAATATGACAATCAAATGTTCTTTTAATCTCAAAATTTGAGTGAATTGGGACTTTTATTTCTTTAGCAAATTGCGCTGCACAATGTAAATCGGCTGACTCACCCAATTGAGCTGCAAAGATTTCAACATTAAATCCAGCTTGTTTAAGGTAACTTGCTATAAAGTAACCATCACCTGCGTTATTGCCTTGTCCGCACCAAATAGCAATATTCTTAATAGCCTGATCTTTAAAAAGCTCAATAAGTTGCTGGGCAATTGACCAAGCCGCTTGCTGCATTAAACCTAATGAGGAGTTTTGCGCAGCAAACCAGCGCCGCTCCCATGCTCGAATATCATCGCTATGGTAAACTACCGCCTGCATATTATTATCCTCTTGCATTTTGGTTTATGACATCTTCCGACACATCACGTATTACAGTGCAACAAATTGATCCACATGAATTAAAAGCATGGATCAAAGCTCAAGCATTAGACTTGGGTTTTGCTGATTGTGTCATCGCAAAACCAGATGCTCAAGAGCAAATGCCACGTTTTTTGGAGTACCTTGAACGTGGTTATCATGCAGACATGACCTATTTAGAAGAAAATCTAGAAAAGCGAGCTGATCCAACACTATTAGTGCCTGGCACAAAAAGTATTATTTGTGTCCGCATGAATTATCTTGTGGAATCTCCAAAACCCCGATATGTACCTTTGGAACCTAACTCTGCCATTATCGCCCGCTATGCACGTGGGCGTGATTACCATAAAGTCATGCGTGGCCGATTGAAAACTTTAGCAACACGAATTCGTGAAAAAGTTGGTGACTTTGAATCTCGTCCTTTTGCAGATTCAGCGCCTATTTTTGAGAAATCATTAGCTGAAAGTGCTGGAATGGGTTGGACAGGTAAACATACCTTGCTCATTCATAAAAAGTCAGGTTCTTTTTTCGTATTAGGTGAGCTATTTACTTCACTCGACCTACCGTTTGACGAGCCTGCAACAGCACATTGTGGTTCTTGTAGTGCGTGTATTGATATTTGCCCGACGCAAGCAATTGTCGAGCCTTATATGTTAGATGCTAGGCGCTGCATTGCTTACCTAACCATCGAATATAAAGGAATTATTGCTGAAGAATTACGTGCAGGTATAGGTAACCGAATATTTGGTTGTGATGACTGTCAATTAATTTGTCCTTGGAATAGCTTTGCCAAAACAGCATCTATTTCTGATTTTAATCCTAGACATGGGTTAGATAATATTAGCCTACTTGACATCTGGCAGTGGGATGAAGCCACTTTTTTAGCCAATACGGAAGGTAGCCCTATCCGCCGGACAGGTTATCAATCATTTAAACGTAATATTGCAATCGGATTAGGAAATGCTCCTTATTCAAAAGAAATTGTAGATCAACTACAAAATGGCAAAAACTTGCATGACGAAATCGTCAATGTGCATATTGATTGGGCAATTGAACAGCAACTTAATCAACTTCAGCTATCAAATTAAAAAAATGATGTTTTTTGCCCTATAGCTTTAATACGAATTCTGTATGATTATGTATAGTGAATTAATGCCATCATCATGGATATGACAATGACTCTACGTAATGATTGGAATCGTGAAGAAATCCAAGCTTTATATGAACAACCTTTTTTGGATTTAGTTTTCAAGGCTCAACAAGTACATCGTGAGCACTTCACTGCCAATTCAATTCAGGTCAGCACCCTTTTATCTATTAAAACGGGTAAATGTCCTGAAGATTGCAAATACTGCTCACAATCGGCACATTACGAATCAAAACTAGAAGCAGAAAAACGTATTGCTGTTGAAAAAGTGATTAGTGAAGCGAAAGCTGCAAAAGATTCCGGTTCTTCACGTTTTTGTATGGGTGCTGCTTGGCGTAACCCACATGAGCGCGATATGCCTTATGTTTTAGAAATGGTACGTGAAGTTAAAGCATTAGGTATGGAAACCTGTATGACTTTAGGCATGCTTAACCAATCTCAAGCAGAACGCCTAAAAGTTGCTGGTTTAGATTATTACAACCACAATTTAGATACATCTCGTGAGTATTACTCTCACATTATTAGTACTCGTACTTTTGATGATCGTTTAAATACCCTTGATTATGTTCGTCAAGCTGGTATGAAAGTTTGTAGTGGCGGTATTGTGGGTTTAGGCGAAACTCGTGAAGACCGAATTGGTTTATTACATGAACTAGCTACCTTACCAATTCATCCTGAATCTGTGCCAATCAATATGCTTGTTCCTATTGAAGGAACACCTTTAGCAGATGTTGAAAAGCTTGATGTTATTGAGTGGATTCGTACTATTGCTGTGGCACGTATTATCATGCCTCACAGTTATATCCGTCTCTCTGCGGGCCGCGAATCATTAAGTGATTCAGATCAAGCATTAGCATTTATGGCAGGTGCAAACTCATTATTCTCTGGTGATAAACTACTAACCACACCAAATGCCGGTGAAGGTAAAGACCAAGCTTTATTTAATAAACTAGGTTTAACAGCTGAAAAACCAAAGCCAACAGTTGCTGATTTATCAGTAGATGCAATGAGTGCTTAACTCAAGTTAAAAGATTTAAAAGCCCTGATCATTCAGGGCTTTTTATTTAAACAGAAGTTACTAATATTCCGTAAGTGGCATTCAGGAAGGTTCCGACTCGAATAATATCCTTCCCTGCAGCATGCGTTACTGTGAACTCTTGGCTCAACACATCAAAATTAAAAGAATCAAAAACATCTTGATGGAGTAAAAGCCAAGTTACTGTATCTGCTACATTATCATCCACAATATAAGTTAAGGCCTTAAAGTCTTTACTCATAAATAACTCTTAAAAATAAATTTTATGAATTTTATATGAGTTCACTCTACCTTAAAAGAAAATCTAAGCTGCTTTAGGATTTACTAACGAATGACCTGATAACAGACTTGCCAAGGCTTGAGGTGTAAATTCTAAAGAAAGCACATGATTTTTGAGATTGACTGAATGCTTACTAATTAATGGAAGTAAGCCATCTTCTGTTTCAAAGACATATTCATCTGCAATATTTAAGATACCTTCAAGGTTTGTCGTACTTGAAGCAAGATCATGGCTAAAGATGTCATAAATCGTTTGCAAGTTAAACGTTGTTTGCTGCTCCGTCGGATGCTTGATGAGATAATCCTTTAAAAATAAAACTAATTTATGAGCAAAGAAAAAGTAATTAGGTTTATAGCTATACTTCATAGTATTCATGGAACTGAACTCCAGATTATCTTTTATTGAATTACAACTAAAACAGTAGGAATTGAATCTTAAAAAATTCTTAAAAAATAAATATATTCACAAGATAAATTAAAAAATAATTTTATGGTTAAAAAACAATAATTTACACCACAACACCAGACAACTTCTATCTTAATTTTTTTAAAGTTAGATTAATTTAATAAAATACAATTACTTAAATATTACGAGTTTTTTTATTTTATTTTAAAAATGGATCATGAATTATTTTACCAACTGATAAAAAACATATTTCCAAAATATTTATTAATAAAAACAACCGTTCAAAATATATATAAATATAGTGTTTTTCTTGTTTTTTGGTTGAAAAGTGATATATTTCCTTCGCCTTACTTAAGCAGAATAAACTTGCTGAAAAGTAATGGAATTTATTTTAAAAGGCTATTCTGGGGATTTTATGAAAAGATTTATTTTTATGGCGGCGGTTTCTCTCTTAAATATAACAAATGCACAAGCTGCAGATGGCACAATTACTATTAATGGTCTTGTCACGGATAATACTTGTACGATTGATACTGGAGATAAAAATCTAACAATTAACCTGCCTACAGTTTCATCTCAAACCTTAAAAAATGCAGGTGATGTAGCTGGTCGCACCCCATTTCAAATTAATTTAACGAACTGTGCTTCGGCTGGTAAAGTAGCAACTTATTTTGAGCCGGGTGCTACCGTTGACTTTAATACTGGTCGTTTATTAAACCAAGCAACCTCGGGCGGCGCAACAAACGTGAATATCCAGTTGCTAGGCAGTAATAATGCTGTAATTCCTGTACTCGCTACAGGCACGAATGCGGCTCAGACCAACTCACAATGGGTGAGTGTTTCGGCAGGTGGTGATGCTGACCTTAACTATTATGCTGAATACTATGCTACAGGTGCTTCTACTGCGGGTACGGTAACATCGCAAGTAAAATACACCATTATTTATCAATAAAATTAAAATTGAAGCTTCTATTTAAAGATAGAAGCTATCTCCTATCTATTATTCATTATTGAGAATATGACTCATGCTTTTTCGTGGTCGTAAGTTTTTTTGGGGATTAGTTTGTCTACAGGTAACACTGACTACCACAGGGCATACTGAAATTGTTTTACATGGAACTCGTGTCATTTATCCTTCAAATGCACGTGAGATCACTTTGCAACTGAGTAATAACGGTACAGCTCCCTCTCTTGTTCAAGCTTGGATCGATGATGGAAATGCAAAGTCGACTCCCGATGAAGCAAATGTGCCCTTCATTATTACTCCCCCGATTTCACGAGTAGAAGCGACTAAAGGCCAGACCTTAAGAATTACAGCTCTGCCTAATACGTCTCAATTAAATCAGCAACAAGAATCTATTTTTTGGCTTAATGTTTTAGATATACCTCCTAAACCGGAAGGAAAAACTCAACAAGACCAAAACACCACTATTTCTAATAATTTTTTACAGCTTGCTGTTCGTTCGCGCATTAAATTTTTTTATCGCCCTATAAATCTAAAAGAAAATATTGAGCAACTAAGTGAGAAAGTTCAATGGAAAATAAATGATCAATATCTAGTAGTGAAGAACCCGACTCCCTTTTTTCTGACTATTAGCTCCATTTTTCAAGGAAGTGAAAGCCATAAAACAGACTTATTGCAACAAGGCTTAATGATTGCCCCTTTTTCAGAGGATAAAATTAAACTAAAAAATAAAAACTTAGCAGATATGAGCTTTGTATATATCAATGATTATGGTGGAAGAGTTGAGCACCCAATAAAATTCTAACCTCATTGTATTACTTAAGAAAATTTAAAACCTATCATGAATAGGCTCTAGAGCTATGTCTAAATGGTTTATACCTTATATATGTTTAAAAAGCCCCTTTACTTGGTATGTCGTCTCAAGTATTACGCTATTCATGCCTGTGGCTATATATGCTGAAAATAATATTGATGTTCCACATTTTATAAAGGCTGAATTTGATAGCAATTTCTTAGTAGGTAATGCACAAAAAATTGATATAGCTCGCTTCAAATACGGAAACCCGATCTTGCCTGGTGAATATAGCTTAGATGTTTATATTAATGGTCAATGGCTGGGTAAACGGCGTATGCGATTTACTACCTCAGCTCATAACACAAATGCTGAAACATGTTTTACAGAGGCCATGTTGCTTGAATATGGGGTAAAAGCTGATGTTCTAAGTCAACATGACTCTAATTCATCACTTTCATGTAAAGCTCTCGCTTCATGGATAGATAGTGCTTTTTATGTATTTGATAGTTCCCGTTTAAGAATTGATATTTCGATCCCGCAAGTTGTCTTAGAAAAAAATCCGCAAGGTTATATCGATCCACATTTGTGGGATCGCGGTATTAATGCAGCTTTTTTAAGCTATAACGCCACAGCATATCGGATAGTTAACGAACAACATGAAAGTACATATGCCTTTATAGGTACGAATCTTGGAGCAAATTTAGCGAGTTGGCAATTGCGCCATAATGGGCAATGGAAATGGCAAGACCATACTGATTTTCAAACTGATAATTCTTCTTACACTTCAACGAATACATATCTACAAAAAGCATTTCCGAAAATTCATGGCGTTGTGACTTTAGGCGATTATTTTACTAATAGCGATTTTATTGACTCTTTGCCCTATCGCGGGGTAAATATTTCAAGTGATGACCGAATGCTTCCAAATAGTATGCTCGGTTATGCTCCAAGAGTTCGAGGTTATGCCAAAACCAATGCAAAAGTCGAAGTTAGACAACAAGGTAATTTAATTTACCAAACCACTGTCCCACCAGGAAACTTTGAAATTAATGATCTTTATCCCACAGGATTTGGAGGTGAGTTACAAGTTTCGGTATTTGAATCTAATGGAGTAGTTCAAAAATTTTCTATTCCATATGCTTCTGTCATTGAAATGCTACGTCCTCAAATGAGCAGATATTCATTCACCTTAGGACAATTTCGAGACCCGAACCTTAAGTTAACTCCATGGCTGATACAGGGTAAATATCAACGCGGAATCAATAATTACCTTACAATTTATAGCGCAATTCAAGGGACTCAACAGTATTCCTCTGTATTGTTAGGTACAGCTTTTTCAACGCCAGTTGGTGCTATTTCTTTTGATGCAACACATTCAAATGCCAATTTTTCCCATCAACCTAAAATGACAGGGCAAAGTTATCGTCTAAGTTACAATAAGTTATTTGCTCCAACGCATACTAACCTAACACTAGCAACTTATCGTTATTCAACACAAAACTATCTCAAACTGCGTGACGCAATTTTAATTCAAGACTTACAAGAGCAAAATATTGATAGTTTTTCAGTAGGTAAGCAAAAAAGTGAATTCCAGATTAATTTAAATCAAGCTCTTCCAAATCAATGGGGAAATTTCTATTTAGTAGGTTCTTGGACAAACTATTGGAACCAGTCTACTACTAATAAGCAATTCCAATTAGGTTATAGCAATCAATTTAAAGATTTAACTTATAGTTTCTCTGCAATTAATAGTGAAACTATTGAAGCTGGTGGGCGAGCTGACCAAGATACTCAATACCTCATTTCTCTATCCTTTCCCTTAGATTTTAAGAAAAGCTCTTTAAACTATAATAGTCTTCTAAGTAAAGATAGCCAAATTTTGAGCTTTAGCGGTTTTACAGGAAGCCGTTTGAATTATGGTGCATCAATTTCCAGTCAAGACCATGCTCAAACAAACCTCAACATTAATAGCAACTATAAGACAAACTACACAACATTAGGTGCTTCATTCAGTTACGCTGACTCATATCAACAAGAAATGCTTAACTTGAGTGGCAATATCGTTGCCCACGCCCATGGAATTCTGTTTGGGCCCGATCAGGCTCAAACCATGGTGCTGGTCTATGCACCGGATGCTACGGGAGCACAAGTCGGTAATACACCAGGGCTCAGTATTAACAAAAAGGGATATGCCGTTATTCCTTATGTTACGCCTTATCGTATGAATGACATAAGTCTTAACCCACAAGACATGTCCACACAAGTTGAACTTGGTGAGAGCAGTTTACGGATTGCCCCTTATGCAGGTTCGATCACTAAAGTTCAATTCTCGACAAAAAAAGGTTATGCACTTTTTATTAGTACAACAACATTAGATGGCTCACATCTACCTTTTGCCGCACAGGTATACAACCAGAATAACGAAGTAATAGGTATTGTTGCGCAAGGCAGTCGCATTTATTTACGAACACCCCTAACCCATGACCGTTTATATGTGAAATGGGGAAATACGAGCACTGAAAAATGCGAAATTGAATACGATATAGCGGATCAAATAAAGCATAACAACCAACCAATTATTATGACAAAGGCAGTCTGTAAATGAAGAATATTTTAAAAAAAATTGGATTTTTGGCAGTAAGTCTATTTGCTTATAGCCATACAAATGCAAATTGTAATTTAAGTAAAGGATTTACTACCGTCGATATTCCGATGACTATAGGTAAAATCGTAGTAAAACCAAATGATCCAATAGGAACGATCTTACAAAAGAATACTTTTACAATATCTCCTAATAATTCAACTGCAACTTGTAATCGCGCGAGTGATCAAATTATTGCGGCTCTCCCCTTAAATTATCCAGTTAGCCCAATAGGTAATAATGTATATGCAACCAATATTCCCGGTATTGGTATTCGTCTTTATCGTGAAGCAGCAGATGCTTCAGATTTTTCAGGATACTATCCTTATAGACGTACATTAACACCCAATCAAACATATACACTTTCCCCTGGGCATTTTGTTATGGAAGTTATTAAAACTGCCATGACAACAGGCTCTGGAGCACTAGTCGCAGGCCGTTACAGTACCTATTATGTATCAGGGCAACAGAACCGCCCATTTTTAACCACTACTGTATTAAGTAATGCCCCTATTCTTATTGCGTCTTCATCTTGTGAAATTCAAAATGGTGTAGATTCACCAGTTCAACTTCCAACCGTGATGAAATCAGGCTTTAAAGCGATTGGGTCAACCCAAGGGGAACAGAATTTTAATCTATCAATCTTATGTAATGGTGGCGAAAACAACTCTGGGATCGCTACGAGCAATACGATCAGCTTAAGTTTTGATTATAATTCTGATACCTCCAATAATCAGGTGATTAACAACAGTGCCGCGAATTCAATTAAAGCCAACGGTGTGGGTGTCGAACTGTTATGGAATATGAATGGAGCAAATCAGCCGATTCAAAAAGCAAGCAAACTAAATATAGGTATGGTGAGTTCCAACCAAACAGTTGAATATGATATACCTTTAACTGCTCGTTACTATCAGACTGCCACCAATGTAACCGCAGGTGAGGTTAAAGCCACAGCGACGGTGACTATTCAATATGATTAATTTATCTCTTAAAATTTATTAAAAATAATTAAGCTTAGCTCAGCTAAATAATCTTAAAATTTAACATTTCAAAAACTTTGTAGTTCTATTAAAAAATCACATAAAAAAATGCTCATAAGCAAAAATAGCAAATGAGCATTAGTGATAACCACTTAACCTGAAATACAAATTGTGGGAAATAGATCACAATTTGCATGAGTATAATTTCAAAATTCGGCTTAAAGATCAAGTCTTTTTTTTAACAAAAATTTAAAAAACCATTATAACATATTGTTTTAAATAAATTAAAAAAATAAATTTAATTTATAACCGCTATTTTATAGTGCTTCTAAAGAATTATCATTCTATTAATTAATAAAAACTTAATTTTAAGAATAATTAAAAAGACATCCGTCAAGTCGAATAAATTAAAAATCAATTTAATTTCATGTAGTTATATTAAAATCATCAAAAAATTAAATTTTACAGAATTACATAATTTATAATAAAAAAAACATAAATAAATTTAGAAATCTCCTTCAATTGCCAATAATATCTTTAGACTTTTTATCAGAACGTAACATGCTCATTTTTTGGAAAATATTATGTATCTTATTACTAAGTCTAGGCGCTACAAGTATAGGTTTTGCGATTAGTAACATCGATCTTTTTCTTTTTTTTATAGGTTTGCTTTTATTAACCTCTTTTATCTTAGCTTTAAAACAAGCACGTGAAGATGCGGGTTTCTTTCCTGATCATTAAACTAATATAAGTTTCTGAGATATAGAATCAGCAATAAAATCATGATTGAATATGCGCTATAGTTTATAGGGTTGTCATCAAATTATGTCTAAAAATTCTTCAGACGCTGGAATTTTTTTATGGATGACTTACGAGACTATGCAAAAGATGGGCTTAGATGCAGCATCTATTTTTGCAAGTGTAAATTTGCCTAATCAACCACCCGATAAAAATATTCGTAGAGATAATTCTACCCAACATCGTTTTTGGACAGCTGCTGAAGAAATCAGCCAAGATCCTGATATTGGCTTACATGTAGGTAAGCAAATGCCGCCTTTCCGGGGTTTGGTCATTGAATATCTATTTTTGAGCAGCTCTACATTTGGTGAAGGATTGCAGCGCACTCTAAGATATCAAGCCCTACTTACAGATGTATTTAGCCTTTCCTTAACCATTAATGAAGATCAAGCAATATTATCGGGTTTTGAGCATCCCGTAAGACATTATCTTGAATGTGGCATCGGTATTTTTCTTAATTTTTTTAAATATATTACAAATAACGAGTTTAGGCCTAGCCAAATTACATTACCTTATCAACAAGGCGCTTCAGCTAATAATTATCAAGAAGCTTGGAAATGCCCGGTAATTTTAAACCAAAAACAAGGCGCTATAATTTTTCCTAGTACTTTATTGAATAAAGCATCACCAGCGGCTGAACCTGAATTATTAAAAATTCATGAAACAATTGCTGAACAGCAACTATCAAACTTAGAAAAGCATCAACTTGTTTATGCAATTGAGCGCTTGCTCAGCAATGGTTTACTTGAATCTGGTCAATTCGATCAAAAATTGATTGCAGAACAATTAAACCGCAACCCTCGTACTCTTCGCGCTGATTTGCAAGCTATTAATACAAATTATGAAAAGATTCTAAATCAACATCGAGAAAAACTTGCCAGACGTTTGCTTGCTAATACACAAGAAACTATTGATCAAATTGTTTATTTAACCGGTTTTTCAGAGCCCTCTGCGTTCACACGTGCATTCAAACGATGGACCAATGAAACTCCAAGTGCTTATCGACAACGTAAACAAAAACAATCAAATTGATTCTAAAGGCAATTGGTCTACTGCCTATTAGGTCAAAGGGATAAAACATTCTTCTTTTACAATGGCTTTAAATTGTAATTAAGAAGAAGTGACCGATATGCTTGGATTCCCTGTAGGTGTTTTTGTAGCAAATGGCTTGGAATGGTACTTTCATAAAGTTTGGCTGCATGAGTTTCCAAGCCAGTATCGTAATAGCCCATTTTTCACCCATATCGCACATCATAAACGTGCCCGTTTAAATGGCTTCCATGACGAAGGCTATGCCGAATCTATGCTTAAAAATGCTGAAATTTATAATGAAAAAACAGCCTTAATTGGATTAGCAGGTGCTGCTACCATTTTTTTACCTGTAGCTCCTTTTTTTACAGCTGGACTCTATTATGGTTTATGGAATTATTGGCGTGTACATGCTAAATCTCATTTAGACCCAGAATATGCAAAAAAACGTATTCCTTGGCATTATGATCACCATATGACAAGTAATCAGAATGCTAATTGGTGCGTTACCAGACCTTGGTTTGACTATATTATGGGAACAAGAGTAACCACCGAAGTATCTAAAACCGAAACCAATCCTTTAGGAATAAAATTACCTAAATGGGTAGAAAAACCTATTAATTCAGCTGCTAGACGTTTACTTGCTAAGTCTTTTGCCAAAATTGATTTAAACTCTCGTCAAGATCAATCTAATTTACGTGAAGGCATAGAAGTTAGTCTGACCTAGCCTATTGATCTAACTAAATTCAAAAGAAGCTGCGGAAAAAAGGCAGCTTCTTTAAACAGACTTCTAAGAGTTAGCATTTAACTAACCAAGTTTAAGTTCTAAAAGACTCGAAACAACTCACCAGAAAATCCATTACTACACGTATTGCAGGACTATGTCGTAGATCTTCGTGGGTTACCAACCAGATTTCAGCACTCATGGGGTGATCATCTTGCAATCTGACCAAATTACTCAATGTGCCTAAAAAATCAGGTAACACAGCTAACCCAGCTTCTCCACATGCGGCTCTCCACTGAAGCTCAGGATGATTTGTAACCATTATAGGTTCTTTATTACCTAATCTTTCTTTTAACTTCTGCTGTTTTTGACCATGTACACCCCCGACTTCTACGCTGTTCCATTCATAACTTTCAGAATCAGTTGAAGCTAAATAATTTGGAGCAGCGTATATCCCAAAAGGAATTTCACCTACTTTACGAGCAACTAAGTTTTCATCTTTAGGGCGTCCAAATCGTACAGCAATATCAGCCTCACTATGCTGCAAAGAAACATAATGAACATCACCGAGTACACGCAACTTTAATTGGGGATAATGACGATAAAACCTTCCCAGATGAGGCATGATAAGATGCGCTGCCGTTAAAGGAGGCATACTAATAGAAACACTACCCATCACTTCTTGCTGACCAGCCTGAGTTAAACGTTCAATAGAAAACGTTTCTTCCATCATACGAGCAACTACTTGTGCAAGATGCTCTCCATCAGGGGTAAGTATGTATGTGCGTGGTCTACGATCCACTAATTTAAGTTTTAAGTTTTGTTCTAGCTGGGCAATTCTTCTGGAGACAGTTGCATGGTCTACGCCCAATTTTCTGGCAGCAGCGGAAAGTGACTTTTCTTCGGTAAAAACTGAAAAGTAATGCAAATTTTCCCAATCAATCATTGTGCAATTTTTCACATTAGAAGTGTATTAATATGGAATTGTACACCTTTATAGATTTGTCGAGAATAAAACCTTTCTTAATGGGAGCCTGTCCATGAACAGAACGGTGGCTTATGCCTATGCTGGTGTTGTCTTAACGATGTTTTTTTGGGGATCAGCATTTAATGCAATGTCTTATATTATTCAACATATGCCCCCGTTATCTGCTGCGTCTGAACGTTTTTTTATTGCAAGTCTAGGCTTACTCTTAATCTTTTCAATAACAGGCCAGCTTAGATGGACAGCCTTAAGACAGAATCTAGTTATCTATCTGATTATTGGTATTATCGGAATTGCGGGATTTAACATTGGCTGTTTTTATGGACTTCAAACCACCTCAGCTGTTAACGGTGCTTTGATTATGGCAACTACGCCATTAATGACTCTATTAATGACAATCCTTTTAGATGGAGAAAAACTTAACACTCATAAATTCTTAGGCGTTTTATTTGGCTTAAGTGGTGTGTTACTGGTGATTAGTCAGGGACATATAACGACTTTGCTGCACCTCAAAATAGACATTGGAGATCTATTTATATTATTGGGCGCATTTGATTTTGCTTAGCAAATGTACTGTCTCGCCGTTATGTAAAAAATGCTACTCCCTTAGAAACAACAACTTTTTCTATGTTGTTCGGGGCAATAACACTTGGTTTGTTGAGTGTGATATTTGAAGATCCTCTTACAGCAATTGCATCTGCACCTTTAAATGCACATTTAGCCATGGCATATGTTGTTATCTGCTCTACCATGATTGCTTATCTATTCTGGTTTAATGGCATACAAAAGTTAGGTGCTGGTCGTGCTTCTGTCTTTTTTAACTTTGTGCCAGTGTTCAGTATGATAATTGCTCTACTTACTGGTCAAACCCTCAATATCTGGCAGTTACTAGGAACAGTTTTAGTGATGCTTGGTGTTATGAGTAGCGGAGGATTTTTTAAAATTAAAAGCACTCCACTTATGGTAAAACATTGTACAAAATAAGAAATATGCTGCTACATTAAAATCTATTATTAATATGTAGCAGCATTTCCAAATGTAAAGATTATCTCTCAACAATTTTTTTAAATTCTTATATTTTCAAAATATTTTTTTATATTTGTGATGGTTTATACAAAAGCTCATCTTAATTATTCCGTTGTAACAAATACTGTATGTTTCTTTAAAACTTAATGAAAGATTGCCATATATAGTTTTAAAACTACCAAAGGAGATATTAAAATGAAGCTGGATTTTACAACAATTGAAAAGCAAGCCAAATTGCTACAAGAAGAGCAAGAAAAGATCGAGCAACGAGATCATGAATTTCAAGTTGCCTTAGATAAGCACAGAGAATCCCTAAAGAATTTATTTAAAGATCTTTTCTCCGACCGAGAAATTAAGACAGAAAAAGGAGGTCACTTCTGTGTAACCTTCGGAGATTTCAAAATTTCCTTATTGATTGAAACTGCTAAATTTGAAAATGGAGTTCCTGTAAAATTAAACTCCGTAAATCCTGTTATTATTAAATGCAAGAAAGATAAGCCGATTGCAAAAGCACAGTTTACAGATGCAACCCAATATCTAGATAACCATTTAGACACTCCAAATTATCAGTATTATTTTAAGCAAGAAGATAAGACCCAACTGGTACAATTTTCTGAACTTCCCACTTATTTCCAACTTGTTTTAGACGCAAACGCATAAAATCGAGCCCTCTTCAGAGGGCTTTTTTATATATTATTTTTTTATCATTTAACTTTTTAAAAATAAAATCAGTCAAATACTTTTTCTATTTATCTATGAATTATTTAACTCAATTTTAATATCCAATACTTCAAAAATATTTGATTCTTCTTAAAATTACTTATATATACATGTTTATATTTGATTATACAAATATGAATAAATAAGAATAGGATGGCTCTTAAAGGATAAGGAGAGTGAAATGGACTCATCGGCTGGGAAACCTAATAGTAGTTTTATAGAAAACCGAAGCATCGACTTTATTCCTGAAAATGAAAGACATGGCGGAGTATTTGCCCAATTCACCCTATGGTTTGGGGCTAACTTACAAATCACAGCCATTGTGACAGGCGCGCTAGCCGTTGTGTTAGGTGGGGATGTTTTTTGGTCTATTATTGGCTTATTAGTAGGACAATGTTTTGGTGCTGCCGTCATGGCACTACATGCTGCCCAAGGTCCTAAACTTGGTCTGCCTCAAATGATTTCAAGCCGTGTGCAATTTGGGGTTTATGGCGCGTGCATTCCAATCATACTCGTTTGCCTTATGTATATTGGCTTTACCGCAACTGGAGAGGTATTAGCGGGTAAAGCAATTGCACATTTAGCACATGTCAGCAATACAACTGGCATCTTAATTTATGCAAGTTTAATCATTTTATTCGCAACGATTGGATACCGTTTAATCCATTTGGTAGGTAAAGTAGCCAGTATTATTGGTTTGATTGCTTTTGTGATTATTTTGACTCAGATCTTAGCACTTTCTGATTTTTCTGAGCTCTTAGCAGTACGTCATTTCAGCTGGTCTTCATTCTTATTAGCAGTTTCCCTTTCTGCTTCTTGGCAAATCTCTTTTGGCCCCTATGTTGCAGACTATTCTCGCTATCTGCCAACTAAAACATCTTCATCTCGTGTTTTTTGGGCAGTGGGCTTAGGTTCTTTAATTGGCTCACAAATTTCTATGAGCTTAGGCGTTTTAATCGCTCAAGTTGCAAACGGCAATTTTGTCGGAAATGAAGTTCAATATGTTGTTGGTATGAACCCAATTGCCCTTGTCGTGACTTTTCTATATTTTAGTATCGCTTTTGGGAAAGTTACTCTGACGACCTTAAATGCCTATGGCAGTTTTATGTGTATTGCTACGATTTGGAATAGTTTCAAATCAACAAATCAAATCTCAAAAATAACAAGATTATTGATTGTCCTTGCTATGGTTGTAGTCTCAACCTTTATTGCAATTATAGGTGAACATACTTTTTTAAGCGCCTTTAAAGCATTTATTTTGTTTTTGCTTACCTTTTTTATTCCGTGGAGTGCCATTAATCTTGTTGATTACTACTTTATCTCTAAAGAAGAATGTGATGTTGATGCGCTCTATGATCCAAATGGTAAGTATGGACGTTGGAATCGGATTGGTATAACCTGCTACTTTCTAGGTATTTTGATTCAACTACCATTTATTGATAGTAAATTTTATACGGGTCAAATTGCGGCAATGCTAGGAGGAATCGATTTATCGTGGCTGGTAGGCCTTATCTCAACTGCTTTAATTTATTATATTTTCGCCAAGAAAGCTCAATTAAAGTTTTCAAAAAAGTTAGCTATTGATCAAATCAAATAATGAAGCTAGATAAGCTATCAAAGTCGATCACCTTGATAGCTTATTAAAATGATTTTACAGTTATTCTGGTAGCGCTTTAGCCTGCGCCGAAATAGGCAATCCAAATAACTTATCAAAGCTCCAATTAAATATAAAAGTATAGATAGGGATAATGATAATAAAGGCCACATCTAACCAAAAAGCAGCAATGAGGGAAATATCCATCCACCATGAAATAAGCGGAATTAAAAACAGAACCAAAGTAAGTTGAAAACCGATGGCATGTCCAACTCTACGCTTAACTGTACGGATATGACTGCTTTGTTTAGCTTCCCATTTCTCATATAAAATATTGTAGATAAAATTCCAAGTCACAGCGATGGTCGTAATCATGACAGATAGTGGCCCTGTATGTTCAACACTATCACCTGCCAAAATCGCTAACCCTACTGATGAAATAATCATGCCGATTATCTCATAGGAAGAAACATATACAATTCGACGCTTTATACCTTGCATAATCAACAAACTCTGCTTCATTCCTTATATTTTAATTTCAGTCAAAATCATATATAAAGTTAATAGCTTTCAGTTTAGCTGATATCAAAATGAATTTTAACAGTGAAAATATTGAACTTTTCATAACTGTACTTGATACAGGTTCTTTCTCTGCGGCCGCTCGTAAACTCAATCGAGTCCCCTCAGCGGTAAGTATGGCCATTGCTAATTTAGAAGCAGAATTGGGTTACATATTATTTGAACGGACTCCTCGAAAGGTCATTCCAACCGCTACCGCATTAGCTTTGGAACCTCAAGCACGAATTATCTCTGAACAACTTAGGCTATTTAGCAATCATGCACATGAACTTTCTTTAGGCCTTGAAAGTAAATTGCGTATTGGCGTTGTTTCTGATGTAAATACCAAACTATTGTTTTCTTCTATAAAAAAGTTAGCCGATAAATTCCCTTTACTGAACATAGAGATTATTACGGCTCCCCAAGACGACATTGTTAATTTACTTTATACGGAGCAAATCAGTCTTTGCTTAGCAGGTTCAGACCTAAATATAAAAATGCGTGAAAATTTGCAATTGGTCATGACTGAAACAGTAGTTGCCACAATTTCGTCTAGTCATAGTCTTCTACAAGATAAAACAAAACAGTTTTCTATTGAAGAATTAATCAATATTAGACAAATTGTTGTGGCGAGTAGTGAACATGAAATGAAAGATCCCCGTTCAATTATTGGTGCAATGTATTGGAAAACGAATAGTCTACAAACAGCAATTAACATGGTTGAAGCGGGACTCGGTTGGGGAAATTTTCCGTTATCATTAGTACAAGAAAAAATCGATCAAGGTCATTTAGTTCTTTTAGATTTTAAAAATACCAAAAATCATTTACCTCTATCCATTTACTTAATTTGGCTTCAAGACCGCCCATTATCTAAAGCGACTCGAGAACTCATCCAAATTATTCAAGAAAATTTATAAAATTTTATAGGTTATTTCTGAAAGTCTAAGGATTTTTATAATTTTAATTCTTTTTAAATCTAGTTATTTAAAGCTTAAGCTTATTACTCTGTACTCTATATCTAAATACTACTAAAAACAAAAAGCCTACTTAGAAAGTAGGCCTCTTGTTGTATTTCAGGATTAAGCAATAATATTTTATTTTGTAAAAAATACACTTATACTTTATTAAAACCAAGTGTTTCAGTCAAGTATAAAGTTTATAAGATACAAACATTTATATTATTGTGAAGACAGTCACAATTTAGGTTTTATATAGAAAATATTTTAGAGAAAGATAGTTTAATGATAAAAATTTCTATTACCTCTCTTAACAGCTTTTTTAGCAAAACACAATAAATACTTTAAGAAAAAGTATTTATTGTGTTTAAATTTATTTAAATAAAATATATTAAATCCCTTGAATTTGTTAATTTTATGTTTCATTATTAAAGTTGCTAACTTTATAGCTTAATGTTTGCTTTTTAATAAGTTGAGTTTAAATTTCAACCTATTATAAAAATTAATAATACTATTTTCTTAAGTAATTTGGACCTAATAGTTTATATTTTCTTTACTACCTATAAGCTAGAATCTTATTAAGAGAATTATTGCAACTATTATCTTTCGAAAGATATATAAAAGACGATTTATTATATATCTAAAGCTTAATTACAGTATAAAAATATAGAAAATTTTATATAGTATTTTTAACCTCCATTTATATTTATCTTAAGTAAATTTTTCTAACTCCAGTCTTTCAAAACATTCAAACAATACACCAACACTTACTGCTCATATTTTAAACAAAATTTATTTTATATAAATTAATGTCTCAAACTACAAATACAATTAAGTCATCGTCACAATAGATTGTTGGAATAAATTCTAATTGATCGATAAATAACTTCTCCCACTTTACTCTTGAAGTACACTTAAGCTAGAATCACTATCGCTTGAAATATTAACCAATATGACACAATATTTTTGGTTTAGTTTGCGTCTACTTCAGAAAATGACTTGTGTTTAATTAAAAAATTGATTAGTATTGCACGCACTGAAAAGCATTGAGATTAAAAGCTTTTCTGACTTATAGGGCCTATAGCTCAGTTGGTTAGAGCAGCGGACTCATAATCCGTTGGTCCACAGTTCAAGTCTGTGTGGGCCCACCAAATACCAAACCTCATAAACAAAAAGTTTATGGGGTTTTTTAATATATATCCAAATAGAATATGCTTTACTCTTATAAAAAATACTCAAAATTTAAATTTATTTTATCCCTAAATTTTAGATGTTTTAAAATACACTTACGTTCCTTACTAAATATTCATCTTTAATCTATTAAGCTAAGATTTGCTTTCGTATGGGCTCAGAATTCTCTAATTGTGTATCCCAGAACTTTTCCCATAAATCACAATATTCTAAGCATATCTTTTCAATATAGTTATAATCTTCTTCTGTACAAGCTTGCATCAACACATACCATAAATCTTCTTCATGATCATCGTCTGCTGCTTCAGCACTTTCATCCTCAGAGATACCATGTACATGATAATAACCACCACCGTCCACATCCAGACCAACTGCTTTAGTTGCTCTCCGTAAAGGTGGGCTATATAGAATCACCTCTTCTTCTGCAACTGCTAATAAGGCTGAAACTGCTTTGTAGTCATCATAAGTATTTTCTAAAAATACCCTAACCTGATCTGCAATTTTACTCGGGTGATAATTTTGGCGATCTTGTTCAGTGATACCAAAATCATTCAATATATCTTCAAATAAAGGATAATGAGCATATTCAGGATTTCCCTGATAGTAGCCATCTTTATCTAATCCTGGACGAAATCCAAACTCATCAAAAATATTTAAACTCAACAGAAAACGCGGAAACATTTTTGCACCAGCATGCAATCTCGGTTCCAATTGTTTTGTTTGAAATTGGGCCATGAGCAATGCATCAGTAAAAGTTTGCACAATTGCATGACGATACTCTAAGTGAATTTTTTTTAAGTCTTCTTTATTAATTTCGCCGTTATTTAAAGTATCAATTGCCGGATGATGGGATACTGGATGTTTAGCAATTTTTGCTCTTAAGTGAGTTAAAAAGTTTGAATTTTTTTCCCATAGTTCTACTGAAATGCTTTGCTTCATCCCTGCGAGTGCTTTCTTTCTAGGATTATTAAAATTCTCAAATTTCTTAGGCATATTCGCTCTCATTAAACTTATTGAAGCATGATCAATTTTTACATATTTTATTATAAAAACAATGACTTAAATTAATGTTTAAACTTATTCCATCATCAATTAATATTAGAATTAAAATGGTACGAAATCAAATAAAAATTTTAAAAAAAACTTCAATTAATGATAATCATTATCACAATCTCAACTTGAATCAAATTCACTTTTTCATTATCATAATTTGTATTAAAAATTTAATATTTTAGATTAAGTTATAATTAGTTTTAACTATATGGAATAGTAATGTCAAAAAAAGAAGATATTATAAATACTGCTTTAAATTTATTTAATCAGATTGGGTACAATGCTACTGGTGTCGACCGTATTATTGCCGAATCAAATGTTGCAAAAATGACTTTCTATAAATACTTCCCTTCAAAGGAAAATTTAATTATGGAATGTTTGCAACATCGGAATATAAATATCCAAAACTCTATCAATGAACAGTTGAGTTTGCATAAAGATGCTACTCCGCTAGAACAAATTCATATTATTTTTAATTGGTATATTGAATGGATCAATAGCGAAACATTTAATGGATGTTTATTTAAAAAGGCATTTATTGAAGTATCCAAACAATATACTTCAATTCGTGAACCATTTTATGAATATACAAAATGGTTGACTAATTTATTACATGAAAAACTTACTCAATTAGGCATAGAAAATCCAACTCCCCTTGTTCATATCATTATTTCTATTATTGATGGGATGATTATTGATGGGACGACAGATAAAAACCTTATTAACCCTGAAAAAATTTGGAAATATATTGAATATTTAATTAATGAAGAGATACCAGAACAGGCATCTTAATTTTAAAATTATCTAAGCTTATTATTCTATAACTTAGATAACCTTTAACTTTTGTGGTCTACTTTAGCTTTCATAATTTTTCTAGGCTTTTTTACAAACTCATATTAGAATCCTGAAAATTTATCACCTTGCACTGATGTATGAAAAAATTTCTAGGTAATTCTATCTTTAAAGCCGTTGGCTGGACTTACAATGTAGACCCTCAAATTCTTGAGAAAAAACAAGTTATTATTGGCTTTGAACATACCTCAAATCTAGATGCAGTGCTATCGATTGCCCTCTTCCAAATGTTAGACATCAAAATTCATACGTTAATAAAGAAGGAACTCTTTAAGGGCCCACTTAAGCCCCTTCTAGAAAAACTTGGTGGCATTCCTGTTGACCGTAAAGCAAGTAAAGATATCGTTTCGCAAATGGTTGAACAATTTCAAACCCATGAAACATTTAACTTAGTGATTGCTCCAGAAGCTACACGTGCTAAAGATGGCTCTGAACGAAAGCCTATCCGTACAGGTTTTTGGCATATTGCCAAAGCAGCTAATGTTCCTATTGTTTTAATGTATGCCAATGCTCGAAGTAAACAAGGTGGGATTTTAGGTAAAATTTACCCGACTGATTTACAAAAAGACTTGGAAACCATTAAAGAGTTATATGCTCAATTTGACATAGATGTAAAAATTAACTAAATCAAATTGGACTTGATTTGACCAAATCTCACTCATTAGGTCTTAAGCTTATTGTTCTTATTCAATTGGCTAACAAAACGCAGGGCAACAGTTTTCAACAAAACCAAGCCTATGCTAATATTCCAGCACTTTTGCATTTTCTTTTTTTGGAGTTCACGTCCATGGCGGGTCATTCTAAATGGGCCAATATTAAGCATCGTAAAGCTAAACAAGATGCAAGTCGCGGTAAAGTTTTTACTAAATATATTCGTGAAATTGTGACTGCTGCCAAACTTGGTGGTGGAGATCCTGCTAGCAACCCTCGTCTGCGTGCAGTAGTTGAAAAAGCTCTCTCAGTTAATATGACACGTGACACCATTAACCGTGCAATCCAACGTGGTGCTGGTGGTGAAGATAATGATGATTTAAAAGAAGTAACTTACGAAGGTTATGGGGTTGGCGGTGTTGCTGTTCTTGTTGAAACAATGACAGATAACTTAAACCGTACAGTGCCAGATGTACGTCACTGTTTTAGTAAAACAAATGGTAACTTAGGAACTGCGGGTTCTGTGTCTTATCTATTTACTAAGCGTGGTGAGATTACTTTTGAAGATGTTTCTTTAGAAGACAAAATCATGGAAGTTGCTTTAGAAGCTGGCGCTGAAGATATTGAAGTTTCAGAAGATGGCATTTTAGTAATCACCTCACCTGAGACTTTCGGTGAAGTACAAGATGCCCTTACTGCTGCTGGTTTAAAATCTGATAACGCAGAAGTTGTGATGAGTCCATCCACAAAAGCTGAAATTACAGATGTTGATCAAGCAAAACAAATTCTTAAAATGATTGATATGTTTGAAGATCTTGACGATGTACAAAACGTTTATACTAACGTTGAATTCTCGGATGAGGTTTTGGCTCAACTTGATGCTTAAATCAAACATTTGAATCAAAGAAAACGCACCATTTGGTGCGTTTTTTATAGCTTGTTGAGCAAGTTATAGCAATTAAACACATTATATTCTTTAATGACAAAGCTAGAATGCAAAGCAACTACATTGTCGATTTTTCCAATACGTCTTAATAAAATTTCACTGTAGTCATCCATGTTGCGTGCTACAAGCTCCAAAATAAAATCTGCACTTTGCCCTGTGACTAAGAATGCGTTTGTTACTTCTGGAATTGCCTCTATTTCAGACAAAAATTTATCAAATGTTTCACTATCATGTTTGCTCAATGATACTTGCAATAAAATATGTAAAGTAAAACCAAGCTTACTAAAATTAATTTCCCTTTTGAGCTGCCCCATGATGTTGGCTTCAATCAGGTGCTTAATACGTCGATGCACAGAACTGACTGACAGATTGATCCGTTCTGAAAGTTCATTCAAATTTAAGTCTTCATGAGACAAAATTTCTAGAATTTGTTTATCAAAACGATCTAACTCCACTCTTATCTCCAGCCAGAATTTCACAGTAAAGACAGTATAACCCTATACCACCACCTCTGCATTGAAAATACAAAGGTTTATGGGCAGCAAAACTCTTTTTCTTTTATAGACCTTAATTCTTTTATGCCTTTTAAACGTGCAAGTAGTGTCAGGGGAGGTTCATTTTAGAGAGTCAGTTTATGCTTAAATCTGATTTATCGATGCAAAATCCTTATTCTCACTATCATTTGAGGCTAAAAAGGAAGTAAACATCAAAATTTGACTATTTTTCAAACTTCGTAAAGTTGGCATCATTTTTGTTATGTATTTGCAGGAAAATTTTTATCCATGTCGGGGGAGTTCCTGTGAATAAGATCAAAACACTAGTGTTAGCAATGAGTTCTTTAGGTGCAATGGGCGTGACGATGCCTGTGCATGCCGCTACAGATGCTGAAGTTAACGCCTTACGTGATGAAGTAAAGGAGTTAAAACAACTCGTTCAGAAACTATCTGATCAACAAAAAACAGCTTTAAATGTCACTGCTCCAGCAACAATTCCCGCAGCACCAGCGCCCCCTACACCTCCTGCATCAAAACCAGGTTGGATGGCTATGGCCGATGGACAAACTCAAGTCAAGCTTTATGGTAGTGTTCGTGCAGATGCAACCTATGACTTTAAAGGTTCAAATGGCAGTATTTCAAATGGTGCCAATTATCCACTCAATAAAGATGATCCAAAACAAGACTCACTCAATGTATCTGCAGCAACTTCACGAATTGGCTTAGATATTACTCGTCCAACTCAATATGGAGATTTAACAGGTAAAATTGAAGCCGATTTCATGGGTGGCAATGGAGATAATGGCAATGGTACTTTCCGTGTTCGCCATGCCTATATGTCTTTAGGAAAATGGTTAGCTGGTCAAACAACTTCACCGTTTGTAAACACAGATACATCACCAGAGACAGTAGATTTTAATGGCGCTATTGGTACAGGTACTACACGTACAGTACAGGTTAGATACACTCAGCCAATTAATGCACAACAGAAAATATTAGTTGCCTTAGAAGGTGGTGATGTTGAAAAAGCTGGTAATGCTGCCGGTGGAAGCCGCTTTCCTGCTTTAACAGCACGATATGATTTCAAAACTACAAATAACAAAGGCCTATTACAGTTACATGGTCTTGCCCATGAAAACCGTGTAGCTCCAAAAGATAGTGCTTCTGAAGAAAAATTTGGTTGGGGTGTAGGTGTTGGTGGTAAATATGATTTAACGCCTCAAGATAGCGTAGTTGCTAACTACTATCATGTTAAAGGCGATGGCCGTTATTTACTTTATAGCAATTCAGCTTATAACTATGACACAACAACACAGGATATTAATTTAGGTGAATTTGATAGCGCAGTAATTGGATATCAACGTAAATGGAGCCCTATTCTACGTTCTACTTTTGCTATAGGTGGTATTCAATATAAAGATGATAATGTCTATGCAAATAGCAATTTAACCAATACTAGCTATAACAAAGAAATTTATAACGCTTTAGTCAATTTAATCTGGAACCCAGTTAAAAATATTGATTTAGGAGCCGAATATACTTACGGTCAACGTGAAACTTTTGCCGGTGACAAGGGGGATTATTCACGTATCAACCTGCTAGCAAAGTATAGTTTCTAAAAATTAGATATAAAAAAAGAGCCTTTAATGGCTCTTTTTTATTAGGGTTATTAGTGCATCGCCTGAATTTTTTCTAAGAAAAGTTTAGCACGCTCATGACGAGCTTCTAAATTATCAAAGAATTCATGAGTTGGGCAATCTTCTAAAATTTTACCTTCATCCATAAAAATTAAACGGTTAGATACTCTTTTAGCAAAGCCCATTTCATGCGTAACACACATCATGGTCATACCTTCATGTGCGAGCTGTACCATAACTTCAAGAACCTCACCGACCATTTCAGGATCAAGTGCAGAAGTTGGTTCATCAAACAACATACAGATTGGGTCCATAGACAAGCCACGTGCAATCGCGACACGTTGTTGCTGACCACCCGATAACTGCCCCGGAAACTTATCTTTATGTGCAAGTAAACCTACACGTTCTAAATATTTCAAACCTTTTTCGCGAGCATCTGCAACTGAACGCTTTAACACTTTAACTTGAGCAATCGTCAAATTTTCCAAAACAGTCATGTGTGGAAAAAGTTCAAAGTGCTGAAAGACCATTCCCACTCGTGAACGGAATTTAGCCAGATCTGTTTTTGGATCTTTAAGCGAAATCCCATCAACAATAATGTCACCTTGTTGAAATGGTTCTAGAGCATTTACTGTTTTAATGAGTGTTGATTTTCCTGAACCAGATGGTCCACAAACAACAACGACATCACCTTTTTCAATACTCGTCGTGCAATCTGTTAAAACTTGAAAATCACCATACCATTTAGAGATATGTTGGATGTCTATCATTGGCATTTAAAATCTCCAATTAGCGAATGATGGCAATTTTTTGCTGTAAGCGTTTGACTAATTGCGACAGCACAAACGAGCTACAGAAATACACTACAGCGACGATTAAATAGAATGTTGCTTTCGTTTCAGGTCCATAAGTATTAGCTAATGTATCTGCACGACCTAAAAAGTCTGGTGCACTAATCACATAAACTAACGATACATCCTGAAACAGAATAATGGTTTGAGTTAACAATACCGGAAGCATGTTGCGAAAGGCTTGAGGTAAAACCACATAGCGCATTGATTGACCATAGGTAAAACCAAGCGCGTAGCCTGCATGTACCTGACCTTTTGAAATAGACTGAATTCCAGAACGTACAATTTCCGAAAAAAATGCAGCTTCAAAAATAGCAAAAGTTACAACGCTCGAAAATAGCGGCCCCCAATAGGTATCAGATTGAAACTCAAATATTTTTGGTAACAAAAAGTAGAAAATAAAGATCACCTGAATCAGTGGAATACCACGAAACAGATCAACATAAAATTTTGCAAAATTACTTGCGATGGCATTGCTAGATAAACGCATCATTGCCAATGGGGTTCCAATTAGGATACCGCCCATCATTGCTAGTACCGTTACGGTAAGCGTAAAAATGAAACCTTCTTTGAGTGCTGCGATCACGTCAGGGTTTTGTAATAAAGAAAAATCCATGATTACTTCCCTCCTGAACCTAAGCCAGGTACAGCCATTCGTTTCTCAATCCATGCCATTACAAACTTAATGCTATAAGTGATAATCAAATAAACAGGTGTAGAGAGGATAAGAATGATGATGTCCTGAGAAGTTTCTTCACGCATCGTTTTCGTATAAGCAAAGAAATTCAACACACTCAACGCATATAAAACAGCTGAGTTTTTGAAAACGTTCATTGCTTCAGATGTAATCGTTGGCCATACGGTACGATATGCAACCGGTAAAATGACATAACGATAGCTTTGTGCAGTAGTAAAACCCATAGCGGAAGCTGCGAACTTCTGTCCACGAGAAACGGTATTAATTCCGGCACGTATGTGCTCAGATACACGGGCAGCCGTGTAGAGACCTAATGCAAAAACACCAATAACCGCTGGTTGTTGATTTAATAGATTTTTCCACCATCCACCAGCAACCACATCCCCACTACCTGCACTTAAGCTGTCCGGTAGAAATTCCGGAAAAACAAAAGCCCAGAAGAATAGTTGCACAATAAGTGGAATATTACGGAAAATTTCAACGTAACAATTGCCGATAAATGCGAGAGGTTTGTTAGGTAATGTACGAATTACCCCTAGGAGAGAACCTAATAAAAATGCGATAAGAAAGGCTATAATAGCTGTCCAAACCATAGTGAACACGCCTGAACCTAACATTTGTAACCATGTGGGTGCCTCAGCATAAGCATTGTAGCTTGAGCTACCAATAGCTTTACAAACTGATTCTGCCCATGCGGCTTTATCGACACCATATTCATTAGACTCCGCACAGAATATAGTCCAGTTTAGCGAGCCGACTGACATGTTTGCCCCTTAAATTAATATCTTTAGAAAATAGACCACTTGTGCAAATGAATCTTTACACTTACACAAGTAAATTTAGGACAAAAAGATCCAGTTAGATTCCAGCATCTGTTGGGTTAGCTTTTAATTTCTTATAAGATGAACTTTGTTGCATGTTCAAATTCGTATTTTTTGGTGGAATTGGAGATAAGAACCACTTCTTATATAAAGCGTCCATTTGACCAGTTTTCCACAAGTTCTTTACAGTACGGTCTGCAACCGCTTTAAATTTTGGATCATCTTTAGCAAGCATAATTCCATAAGGTTCAGATGAAAGTACTGGACCTACAATTGCAAAAGCTTTAGGTGTAGAAGATTTAGCAATCAAGCCTGCTAAAATATTATCATCCATTACAAATGCAGCAGCACGGCCAGATGCCATCATGGCAAAAGAATCAGCATGATCCTTACCATAAATATTTTGAACATTAATTGCCTGACCTTTCTCATTCATCTTGATGTATTTGTCAGATGTGGTGCCTTGAGTGGTAACAACAGCTTTACCATTTAAGTTTGCCAAACTTTTAATGCCTGAATTTGCTTTAACAGCCATGCGCACTTCAGTTGCATAGTAGTTAGTTGAGAAACCAACTTGTTGCTGACGTTGTTTAGAGTTTGTAGTAGTACCACATTCCATATCGATATTGCCTGCCAAAAGCTCAGGAATACGTGTTGATGAAGTTACAGCCTTGTACTCAACTTTTAAGCTAGGCATTTTCAGTTCTTTTTTAATGTCATTTGCAAACTGGTTACAGATATCGACTGCATAACCTACTGGTTTACCTGCAACAACATATGAAATTGGATCTGAAGATTCTCGATGACCAATTACGATCTTTCCGGTACTTTTAATTTTAGCTAATGTATCTGCTGCTTGAATTTGAGAAGTAGCGCCAACCGTACAAAGCATAACTGTTGAAATAATGAGAGAGGTTGCAGAACGTTTCATAAGAACTCCTTGATGATCATTCTCTCTATTTATCTATAGAATCATTCATATAGAGCAATAGAGTGATTTTTTATTAAATTGCAATTATCGAGCCAACTTTTCCAAGTCGGATCCATCCATTTGCTTCACTTATTCTATTCAATCTGTTTTGCAGAATTAATACCTTTAAAACTGCTCACATGTTTCTACTTTAATCTATGTTTTAATCTTCTGTCTATTATTAAGCTCATCTAATTACACTTAAATGTGGCAATTATTGATTACAATGTAAACACATGCACAATAAAGTGGCTTAACTTTGGCTAAAAATAGTATTTAGAAAAAATGTATTTTCCAAAAAATTATAAAAATTAAAGTTATTAGTCATTTAGATAAAATTGAATTTATATTGTAAAAAGTAATTTTGGCGGCAAAATAATATAAACAAATGGCTTAATAAAAATCATTTAGAAAATTGATAGTAATATCTACATTAATAAAATAACTAGCAAAGATAAAAATAAGCCCCGATTTTCTCAGGGCATTTTATAATTTTAAATTCCTCGCCAATCTACTCGCGCATTACGCTCAGTTTGATATATTCTTAAAACATACTGACCTAGAGGTAAATCGAGTAAATTTTGCTGATAGTTATTCCATTCTTCTGAAACACCTTCAGCTTCTTCCCGCTCCCACGGCGTGCCCTTTATTTCTAATAAAGGAGCAAGCATAGAACAAACAGAAATATCAGCAAGACTTAAGCGATCACCCACCATATAACGTGCCTGATTTTCGATTAAGCAGTTATTTAATTCATTTATGAGCTCATCCATGTGCTCTTTTGACTGGTTGACTAGCTCTTCTTCAAGTTTATAGTTCTTCTTTACCAGTGTTTTGAGGAATGGCTTCGATATTTTTTCAAACTGACGTAAATAGCCTTGTTCACCCATCATAATTTCTAAAGCATGGTCTCCATGCGCCAACGTGTGAGCTAGAGCCCAACGACGGACATGAATACCTAGCTCATCAGCCAAACTATCTATTTTTAATGTTTGCTGTCTTAATTGTTCATCACGACGTAACAGTGAATGCTCCGGATAAGTATCATCCAGATAAAGTGCAATTTTAGTCGATTCAGCGATCCATTGATGATCATCTTTCAAAATAGGCAGTAAATTTTGGCCTGTTTTGAGTTGTGCAAAAGCACGATGAAAGCCTGGAATTAAGTTATGAGCCACATAATCAAGTTCTTTATGGTCTAACAACCAGCGAGCTTTTTCACAATAATGGGACAAAGGAAACTGATACAAAACCCGCATAAAATCTCCACGTTTATTTTTATTTGACTATTTGTACAAAAATGGTCGTCGGTAAGTAGATACTTTAGAAGCTATTTTTAGTTAAAACAATGGATATTGTGCTCATTTTTCACTGACACTTAAGTCTATTTTTTTATATCTTTTTTTACCGTACTTATTGCTCTTTTTCATATTAAAACCAATTCTATTATTATTTTTCCACATAATAACCTTAAACTATTGTTTTTTATAATCTTTCGATATCTCTATTTTTTCATTAAAAAGCAAAAAAAATGCTTTGCACTTTATTTCATAAGCTGAGCATAAGTCCTCGTTTAGTGGAAAAATATTTCTTTTGTAAGGTAATGACAGCAATACAAGGTGTCATTATGTCTAATTCTCTATCAAAAACGACTGCCTACGTCCAAATCATTCAAAATGATCAACAAGCGATTAATGCTGCTTATCAAGTGGCGGATTATGCTTTAGAGGGTCGTAATACACGTGATCAACAACGCTTATTACCGCATGAGCAAATCGAAAACTTTAGCCAAAAAGGTCTAGGTGGTATTCGCATTGCAAAAAAATACGGCGGTGCTTTTGTTTCCAATAAAACTTTGGCTCAAGTTTTCCGTATTTTGAGTAAAGGTGATGCGAATGTTGGTCAGATTCCACAAAATCAGATTAGTCTGTTAAACCTGATTGAAATCATGGGTACAGAACAACAAAAACAATTTATCTTTTCAGAAATATTAGCCGGCAAGCGTCTTGCCAATGGTGGACCAGAACGTAATACCCATGATTCAAAAACCTTAAAAACCAATCTTACTGTTGAAAACGGCAAATATATTTTAAACGGTGAAAAGTTTTATTCGACGGGAACAAGTTTTGCGCATTGGCTTGCAATTAAAGCGATTCATCCCGAAGGCCATGTGGTTTTAGTGATTGTTAACCGAGATGCTCAAGGTATTGAAGTCATTAATGACTGGAATGGATTTGGGCAACGTACGACAGCGAGTGGTACGGTTAAATTAAATCATGTTGAAGTTAATCCAGAACTCATTTTTGATGAACGCTTATTAACTAAAGCCCCTACTTATCGCGGTGCTTATTCTCAGTTATTACAAGTAGCCATTGATGTCGGTATTGCGGAAGCTGCTTTTGATGATACTTTATCGACTATTCATAAAGCACGTCCAATTATTGATGCAAATGTTGAAAAAGCCAGCTTTGAACATTACACCCTGCAAGAGGTAGGTAAGTTAAATATTTTACTCGACGCAGCAATTTTACTGCTTGATGAAGCTGCTGAATATTTAGATGAACTTGATCAACTTCAAACGGTGACTGACGAACAAGTAGCAAAAGCTTCAATTTTGGTTGCCGAAGCAAAAGTCTATGCCAATGATGCGGCTCTACAGATCTCTGAAAAATTACTAGAGCTAGGCGGTAGCCGTTCAAGTTTAAGCCAACACAATTTGGATCAACATTGGCGAAATGCCCGTGTACATACCTTACACGACCCTGTTCGTTGGAAACTACATGCCATTGGCAATTATTACCTTAATGGTCATTTCCCTGCCCGCCATGCCTGGATTTAAGGAGAAATTGTCATGACTTCATATCAATCGGTTCAAACCAAACAAACGTCGGCATCTGGCCAAGCGCACATTATTCAAAATGATGCTGAAGCATTAGAAGTTGCCACACAGTTTGCTGAGCAATTTAAAAAAACCGCAGTTGAGCGAGACGCTAAGCGAATTTTACCGTATACCGAAATTGATGCATTGAGCCAGTCTGGACTTTGGGCAATTACAGTACCTAAGCAATATGGCGGTGCCGAAGTTTCAAGTCATACCGTTGCTAAAGTAATTGCTCTTTTAAGCGGTGCAGATGGTTCAATCGGACAAATTCCGCAAAACCACTTCTATGCCTTAGAAGTGTTACGCAATACAGGTACAGAAGCTCAAAAACAACGGTTATATGGCGAAGTTTTAAATGGCACTCGCTTTGGTAATGCACTTGCTGAGTTTAAAACCAAAACTTCAACTCATAAGCAAACCAATATCCGTCCACACGAAAATGGCTACCTGATTCAGGGTGAAAAGTTTTACTGCACAGGAAGTTTATTTGCTCACCGTATTCCAACCTTAGTTTTAGATGATGCAGGTCGAGAGTGTCTAGCCTTTGTAAAAAGTGGTTCACAAGGATTAAAACTTGTTGATGACTGGTCTGGCTTCGGACAGAAAACGACAGGCAGCGGCACAGTTAAGTTTGATCAGGTTTTTGTCGATGTTGATGATGTTATTCCTTTTGATACTGCATTTTTACAACCAACCTTAGTGGGTCCTTTTGCCCAAATTATGCATGCATCGATTGAGGTAGGTATTGCACGTGCAGCCTTTGAAGAAAGCTTGCAAAGAGTACATCAAGCTCGTCCATGGATTGACTCACAAGTAGAAACAGCCAACCAAGATCCTTTAACGATTTATGAGCTAGGACGCATTGCTGTAGATGTACGAGCAAGTGAAGTTTTATTAAAACAAGCTGCGCAATCAATCGATGCCGCAAAAATTGAGACCACACCTGAAAGTATTGCGAAAGCATCCATCGATGTTGCCAAAGTACGTGCTCATAGTAGTGATACGGCGCTAAAAGCTTCGTCTAAGCTGATTGAACTTGCTGGTAGCCGTGGTAGTCAATCACAAGATGGTCTAGACCGTTTCTGGCGCAATGCGCGTGTGCATACCTTACATGATGCTGCACGATGGAAATATTACTTTATTGGGAACTATGTTCTTAACGGTGTTCTACCACCTCGACGGGGGACATTGTAATGGCAGATTTTAAAGCAAAAGAGATTTTATTAAACGCCTTTGACATGAACTGTGTTGGACATATCAATCATGGCTTATGGACACATCCACGTGATGAATCACACCGCTTTAATGAACTGAGCTATTGGACAGAACAAGCCAAAACATTAGAAAGTGGTTTATTTGACGGCTTGTTTATAGCAGATATTACAGGTGTGTATGACGTCTATCAAAATGGTATTGATCTGACTTTAAAAGAGTCCATTCAACTTCCAAGCCATGACCCATCTACACTCATTTCAGCAATGGCGGCAGTCACTGAAAACTTGAGTTTTGGGGTCACTGTGAACTTAAGCTATGAACATCCGTATCAATTTGCACGCCGCTTTGCGAGTCTCGACCATTTAACTCAAGGTCGTATTGGCTGGAATATCGTGACGGGTTATCTCGATAGTGCTGAACGTTTGATTGGCCAAAAAGGTTTAAAAGACCATGATGCCCGCTATGAACAAGCCGAAGAGTTTTTAGAGCTTTGCTATAAATATTGGGAAGGTTCATGGGAAAACGACGCCGTTAAAAAAGATAAAGCACGACGTGTTTTTACAGATCCATCTAAAGTTCACACCATTCACCACCACGGAAAATATTACCAAAGTGAAGGTGTGTTTCAGGTGTCTCCTTCTGTACAACGCACACCAACACTGTTTCAAGCAGGTGCTTCCCCCAAAGGTATGCAGTTTGCGACGCGTCATGCTGAGTGTGTATTTATTGGCGGCGACAAACCCGAAAAAATACGAGAACAAGTGAAAAAGATTCGTGCTCTTGCAGAACAGCAAGGCCGTTCAGCGGATGACATTAAAGTCTTCGTTGGCATCACCGTTGTTGTTGCCGAAACACATGATCTCGCTGTACAGAAACTTAATGAATATCGTCAATATGCAAGTCCTGAAGCTGGCTTAGCGCATTATGCGAGCTCAACTGGCATCGACTTAAGTAAATTTGCCGACGATGAAGCAATTCCTTACCAAAAAAGTAACAGTATTGTTTCGATTACCGAAAAATTTAAAGAGCAACAAATCACAAAAAATGACTTAAAAGCTCAACATGTTTTGGGTGGTCGTTATCCACTCATTGTGGGTAGTGGCGAAGAAGTTGCTGAATACCTAATTCATCTTTTAGATGAAACCGATATTGATGGCTTTAATTTGACACGTACAGTTGCACCTGAGTCTCACCACGACTTTATTCGCTTGGTCATTCCTGAGCTACAACAACGTGGTCGCTATAAAACTACATATAAAACGGGTTCACTACGGAACAAAATTTTTAATCGGGGTGACCAATTACCAGAACAACACCCCGTTCAAGCGTTCCGATGTAGTCCCTATAACAACAGCAAAAACTTAACAACAGTTGAAGAAATAACCGCCTAAATTTGGAGATAGACATGGCTCAAACAGCCTCAAAAAAATGGCTAGGCATAGGCTTAGTCGTTGTAGTCCTTGTTGCTGCTTTAATCTTTTGGAATAAACATCGCCAAAGTGGCTCAAATGAACTTGTGATTGGGATTAGTCCCCCATTTGCAAAAACTTTACAAGCTGCTGCCGATGAAGCAAAGAAACAGGGTTTAAATGTAAAACTGGTCGAATTTTCTGACTGGAATACACCAAACATTACTTTAAATCATAGGGATATTGATGCGAACTTTTTCCAGCACCAACCTTTCTTAGACAATGCAATTAAAGAAACTGGCTTTAAATTAAAAGCATTTGCAGTGGGTGCAGCATCACATGTGGGACTTTATTCAAAGAAATATAAAAGCCTTGATGAATTGCCACAAAACGCACGTGTAGTCATTCCAAATGATCCAGTGAATCAAGGTCGTGCCCTACTACTTTTACAGCAAGCTAAATTAATTACGCTTAAAGATTCAAATAATCATTTATCTGCACTAAAAGATGTAGTTTCAAACCCTAAAAATTTGCAATTCGTAGAGGTTGAAGGGCCACAGACTGCTCGTGCAATTGATGATGTTGACTTGGCTTTTGGCTATCCGCATTACCTACGCTTAGCAAAAACAGCTGACCCCGAAAGTGCACTTTTACTTGATGACAATACCAATAAACGTTATGCAATTTTGTTTGTAGTGCGTGATGACTACCAAGATACGGGCGATAAGTTAAAGAAATTTGTTGAGATCTATCAAAACTCACCAAAAGTTAAAGCTGTGTTAGATGCTGAGATTGGGCCAACACTTTGGTTCCCTGGCTGGAAATAAGGAGAATGACAATGGTGAGTTTTGGATCACAAGTTGATTTTTCTCTACCCCATATCAAAATTCGCGGTTTAAATAAGTTTTACCAATCGCAAGGTCAAAAACTGCATGCTTTAAAAGAGATTAACCTTGATATTCCTCAAGGTAAGATTTTAGGCATTATTGGTAAAAGTGGTGCAGGCAAATCTTCCTTGCTCCGTACTTTAAATGGCTTAGAACAGGTAAATACTGGCAGTATTCATATTCATCAACAAAACATTGCTGAATTGAGCCATGCCGAGCTTATTCAAACTCGCCAACGAATTGGAATGATTTTTCAACATTTCAATTTAATGTCTGCAAAAACAGTTTGGGAAAATGTGGCATTGCCCTTAAAAGTTTCCAATTACAACAAAGCAGATATCGACCAACGTGTAAATGAGGTTTTGGCACTGGTGGGATTAGCTGATAAGTCTGGCTACTACCCATCTCAACTTTCAGGCGGACAAAAGCAACGCGTCGGTATTGCACGTGCACTTGTTCACCATCCAGAAATTTTACTTTGTGATGAAGCCACTTCAGCACTTGATCCAGAAAGTACTGCCACTATTTTGGCTTTACTTAAAAAGATTAATCATGAGCTGGGTCTTACTATTGTATTAATTACTCACGAAATGCAGGTCATTCGAGAAATTTGTGATCAAGTGGTGGTGATTGACCAAGGTGAGATAGTAGAGGCCGGACAAGTTTGGTCTGTATTTTCACGACCAGAACAACAGATTACTCAAGAATTGCTGAATCTTGAACAGATCACTCTGCCTTTTAAAATCAGTCCTCTACCCGATGAAAATTCGACGCATATTATTGTAAAACTGAAATATGAGGCTGACGCACATCAGGCTCCCGATATTCAAGAACTACTTGCCAGATTTAAAGCACCTGTCAATTTATATCAAAGTCAGGTCGATACCATTCAAGGGCACATTATTGGCTCACTTTTAGTCGGTATTCCTAACGTAGAAATTGATCTTTCATCTATACGACAAGACACATTAACTGCAATTGCACAATTTGAGGTACTTGGCTATGCACGACCAGCTCATTGATTTATTAATTACTGGAACTGTAGACACCTTACTCATGGTAGGTGCATCTGCATTTATTGCTTTTTTAATTGGCTTACCCATTGCCGTTGTTTTAGTAAGTACCTCCGAGCACGGCATTCACTCCTCACAAAAGATTAATCAAGCTTTGGGTTGGATCATCAACATTACTCGCTCTGTACCTTTTCTTATATTAATGGTCGCTCTGATTCCACTAACTCGCTGGATCGTAGGTACAAGTTACGGTGTATGGGCAGCCGTTGTTCCCTTAACTATTGCGGCAATTCCCTTTTTTGCGCGTATTGCAGAAGTCAGTTTACGTGAAGTCGACCAAGGCTTAATTGAAGCTGCACAAGCCATGGGTTGTAACCGTAAACAAATTATCTGGCATGTACTTTTACCAGAGGCTTTGCCGGGTATTGTGGCGGGTTTTACCGTGACTATTGTGACTATGATCAATTCCTCTGCGATTGCTGGTGCTATTGGTGCAGGTGGTCTAGGAGACATTGCTTATCGTTATGGCTATCAACGTTTTGATATGCAAATTATGGTGGCCGTCATTTTAGTGTTAATTGTTTTAGTCATGTTAGTACAAGCGACTGGCGATGCATTAGCCCAGCAACTTGATAAACGTAAAGTTTAAAAGCAATACAACCCTGCTCTAGCCATGACTTTGTCATGGCTTTCATGTAAAATCATCGACAATTTTTAATTTACACATTTGTGAGTGGTTTTCATGGGTTTTAATTGCGGTATTGTTGGTCTGCCAAACGTAGGGAAATCTACCCTTTTCAATGCATTAACGAAAGCAGCGATTGCAGCGGAAAACTTCCCTTTCTGTACCATTGAACCAAACACAGGTATTGTTCCTGTACCAGATCCACGTTTAGACAAACTTGCTGCGATTGTTAAACCACAGCGTATTTTGCCAACTACAATGGAATTTGTAGATATTGCAGGCCTTGTTGCTGGTGCGTCAAAAGGTGAAGGCTTAGGTAACCAATTCCTTGCTAACATCCGTGAAACTGATGCAATCGCTCATGTTGTACGTTGTTTCGAAGACGAAAACGTGATTCACGTAAATGGTAAAATTGATCCGTTAGACGACATCGCAACCATCAATACTGAACTTGCACTTGCCGATCTCGAAACTGTTGCTAAAGCAATTTTACGTTTAACTAAAGTTGCTAAAGGCGGTGATAAAGAAGCTGTAGCAACTAAAGCAGTTTTAGAAAAAATCCAACCGTTACTTGACGAAGGTAAACCAGCGCGTGCAGCTGATTTATCTGATGACGAACGCAAATTAGTTCGTGGTTTTGGTTTAATGACTTTAAAACCAACTATGTATATTGCAAACGTTGCAGAAGATGGTTTTGAAAACAACCCGCACTTAGACGCAGTTAAAAAACTTGCGGCTGAAGAAAACGCTATCGTTGTTCCTCTATGCAACCAAATCGAAGCTGAAATTTCATTATTAGAAGATGAAGATCGTGCTGAGTTCCTAGAAGCAATGGGCATGGAAGAACCAGGTTTAAATGTGGTTATTCGTGCAGGTTATGCACTTTTAGGTTTACAGACTTATTTCACTGCTGGTGTACAAGAAGTTCGTGCATGGACTGTAAAAGTTGGCGCAACCGCTCCTCAAGCAGCTGGTGTGATTCATACTGACTTCGAAAAAGGTTTTATCCGTGCTGAAGTTGTTGCATATGAGGACTTCGTACAATACAACGGTGAAAACGGCGCTAAAGAAGCTGGAAAATGGCGTTTAGAAGGTAAAACTTACGTTGTTCAAGATGGTGATGTAATGCACTTCCGTTTTAACGTTTAAGTTTTAAACTTAAGAAAGAAAAAGCCCCAATATGTTGGGGCTTTTTTTATATTTAATGACTTAAATCCATCGTCTCTCGTTTACTACGCGCCTCTTGTAAAATACGCTCATGCAGTGACTTTCTAAAACCTAGCATAAATATAAATTCTGCCAATACAAATAATGGTCCTATCACAAGTCCTATCACATCATCAACAAAAGCAGGTTTTTTCTTTTCAAAATAATGTCCCACAAACTGAAAGACCCAACCGACAACAAAGAAGCCAATACTTGCTGCCAACCACTCTCCAAAAGATAACTGTGCAATTTGATTGGCTAGTGGATACACAGCGACTAAAAGAACGAGCATGAGTAAGCCAAATACTTTATCTAAAATAAAATAATAGATCGTACTAGCTGCAATCAGTACTATGGCTAAAGTCAGTTTAAAACTACCAATATCGATGCCTGCTCTTGCGGTTAAACACAAAATTGAAAACACGATAAGCGGAATACCAATAAAATGCGTCAATATATTTTTATGATTTAAATGATAAGCCGCATATTTGCTAAGCTGTTGCTCCAGATTTGACATGAGTTATTCCCTATTCATCAACATATAGTCATACTGTACAAATAAGGAAAACTTAAAGTTGTCAGCTATCTGACAAAGTAAAGAATTTTTTCATGGATGACCGAATTTTGGATCTAATTTATATTAACCGACTAAAAGAGAACACTTGGTTTAGTGTGCTTCCAGAAACATTCCAAAATTTTATTTTAGAACATGGCAAGCAAATTATTTTTGATAAAAATAGCTACGTTTTCCACGCTCAAGATGAGTTTGATGGCATTTATACCGTACTTGAAGGCTCAATTAGCTTGGGTTATGTCGATGTAAATGGTAATGAAGCTCTTTCTGCAATTGCTGAGCCGATTATGTGGTTTGGTGAAATATCACTAATTGACCATGAACCGCGCTCACACGATGCCATTGCCTTGAAAAAAAGTACAGTTCTACATATTCCTGCAAAACCATTAAATGATCTACTCAAGGAAAATCCATATTATTGGTATTTTTTCGCACGTTTAACGAGCCAAAAACTCAGGTATGTTTTCTTAGAACAGATTGCTATCCAAACACGTAGTATTTCTCAACGGCTTGCTCAGCGTCTTCTGTTCATTTTAGAGGGATACGGTAACCATATTCTTATTCAAGATCATCAAATTCATATTTCTCAAGAACAGTTGGCAAATATGCTGACCACATCTAGACAGACGATCAATCATGAGCTGAGCCTGCTCGAAAAACAGAAAATCATCAAAATTGCTTTCAGAAAAATTGAGATTCTAGATATTGAGAAATTGAAAGTAGTTGCTCAAGCACAATGCTAATTTTTTAAAAGCGGCTAAATAATAAAAACTTAAAATTAAATTAAAAAATTAGATAACACTGCAAAACAACACATTGGTCAAACTCTATTTCCACAAAATAAATGTGTTAAAGCAGATATTTACACCCTACACTCAAGCTGAGCAATAATACTCAACAAGGCGCTGATTAACATGAAAAAATTATCAACAATTCTTACATCAGGCGTATTGGCTATGTTAAGTGTTTCGGCATTTGCATGTCCAAAAGGAACTCAACTACAAGGCGGTACAGGACCGAATCACAAAGGTGGAAAATGTGTAGCGGTACATGGAAAAACTACAGCTCAAAAAGCCAAGAAAGAGGTAACTAAAACTAAACAGGATGTTAAAAAAGACTTAAGCACTCAAAAACATGATGCAATGATCAGCGCGACACATGCTCAACATGAATCACAGCAAATGACTCATCAAATGAAACAAGATGCTGTGAAAACTGCAAACACCGCTAAAGCTGCCACAAAACCGTAATTCACATTCACTCATTATCGTTTAAAAGCAAAAAAAGCGAGATTTAACATCTCGCTTTTTTACATTCATTAGTTTTATTTTGGCGAAGTATTTCCAAGATTTGGCGTATCGATCGCATCCTTACATTGAGCCTTATCTCGCTCATAGTCCGCTTGCTTTTGGGCAACTGAACTATTGTTTTCTAGTGTTTCGCGTGCCCATATATCTAAACTTGTCAAGGCCTTACGACAGAGTGCATATTTCCCTTCTGTCACTGAGTCCGTCATTTTTACATTAATGCGCCAGTCTGTACTCAATTGGCGTAAAGGTTTACGTACTTTGTCATCAATTTGGCTGAGTTGTTTTTCATAAACTAAATGCTCAACCGTGTTAATTAATGTCCATGCTTTTTGAGCATAAACAGTTGCATCATTGGTTAGTTTCGGTGCTGGCTTAATTTCTACTTTTTTTTCTGCACCTTGATTACCATTATCACAGCCCTGCAATGTAAAAATACCTGCACTCATCATGGCGATATAAACTAAACGAATCTTTGCCTTGAACATATCAAACTGCCGATTAAACATTTCGGCACTATGCTATTAAATTCGGCTACAATACTCAATCTTTCAAGTATTTTTATCATTTGGCTTATTGCCAAGGTGTATTGTGTCCGAACAACAATTGATGACTGCCCAAACAGCAACTTTTTGGCAAGGCGCCAAAGATAGCCAAGCTATCGTACTCACCTATTTACCCGTTTCTTTTGCCTTTGGCGTTTCTGCATCTCAGTTTGGTTTTACGCCATGGGAAGCTTTTTTCCTATCTTGTTCAATGTATGCCGGCGCTAGCCAATTTTTGGTTGTCGCGCTTTTGGCTAGTGGTTCATCCATCTGGCTAACAGCATTAACAGTTATTGCACTAGATATTCGCCATGTCCTTTATGGACCTGCTCTATACAACCTGATTCCAAACAAATTAAATCTTAAGAAAACGGCAGTATGGGCTTGGGGCTTAACGGATGAAGTTTTTGCCAGTGGAATGATCCAACTTTCACAGCGCAGACAACAATGGTCCGAGTCTTGGATGCTTGGCCTAAGTCTATTTAGTTGGATGGCTTGGGCAAGTGGCTCTTTGTTAGGTGGATTATTCGCCGATCAAGTTGCTCATTTACCAAAGTTTTTACAAGCAGCTTTAGACTTCTTATTACCTGCTTTATTTTTAAGTTTTTTATTAGCGGCATTTGAACGAAAGCATAGCCTTGTTGTTGCTGTATCGTTAGTAGTTTCAGCTTTGGCATGTTATTGGATTAACTTATCAGCGGCTATTTTTATAGGTATTTTTTCAGGCATTTTAGCTGGTCTATTTAAACATTATGTGCTGAAACAACATGATGAGGTTGAGGCTTAATATGAACCTACAAATTATTCTGGTCGGCATTATTGTGGGTATTGCCAACTTTGCTTCACGCTTTGGACCTTTTTTCGTAATACAAAAATTACAAGGTTCACAGCAAAGACGCGGCTCAATCTGGTTCAAAATTGCCTTAGGAAGTATTGGAATATCTGCAATTAGCGCCATGCTTGTAGTTGCTACTCTTCCACCTTTACTTGAAACCCCAAATAAGAGTTTAGCAATGCTTATCGGTTTTATGGTTCTAGCTGGTCTTTATTTTAAATTTAAAAAAATTGTTCCTGCCACCTTAACAGCCGCAATCGTTTATGGCCTGATCTATACTTATTTACCTTTATAAATAGATAAACTGATCAACCTTATATAATATATAAATGCCAGAAGTGATTAAGAATAATAACTTCTAGCAAAAAACTCATTTTTGAAATTTATTAAAAGATAAATCCATCTAGCGATTAGAGATAAAAATGTCACAAGTTAAAATTTATGCAAATGAACGAACCATTATTCAGTATCGCGAACTGCTCTCTCATGCGATCCATCAAGCACTTATTGAAGAATTGAAGTATCCTGTCGAGAAAAGATTTCAACGCTTCATTAGTCTTAAACCTGAGAATTTTATTTATCCATCTGACAGAAGCCAGCATTACATTATCATCGAACTTTCAATGTTTGCAGGCCGCAGTCCAGCCACTAAAAAGCAACTTATTCAAACCTTATTCCGTAATATTCAAGAACAATGCAAAATTTCTCCACAAGACATTGAAATTACTATTTTTGAAACACCTAAAGAAAATTGGGGCATCCGTGGTAAAAATGCTGATGAATTGCTTTTAAACTATCAGGTTAATGTCTAAAAACCACTTTTTTAATTGTCCGACAAAATTACTTTTTTTATGCATGATAAGGCTTAACTCCACCATAAGTTCTGCTATGCTTAAAAAAATAATTTTGTCAGGATGATTCGCATGAGCGTGACACTCGGTACCCCACTTCAATCTTCTGCATTTAAAGTTTTATTGTTAGGTTCAGGAGAGCTTGGCAAAGAAGTTGTAATTTCCTTACAACGCCTTGGTGTAGAAGTACATGCAGCCGACCGTTATGATCACGCACCAGCAATGCAAGTTGCACATTTTTCTTATGTATTAAACATGGCAGATCCTGCCCAATTAAAACAACTCATCGAGAAAATTAAACCAAATTTAATTGTTCCAGAAATTGAAGCAATTGCGACAGAAGTTTTACTTGAAATTGAAGCGAGCAAAACAGCAACTGTCATCCCTTCTGCTAAAGCTGTAAACCTCACAATGAACCGTGAAGGCATCCGCCGTCTTGCGGCTGAAGAACTTGGCCTACCTACTTCTGCTTATCGCTTTGCTGATACGCTCGAAAGCTTCCGCGCCGCTTGCGATGACATTGGTTATCCAAACTTTGTAAAACCGGTCATGTCATCTTCAGGTAAAGGTCAGTCTCGTGTAAAAAGTTTCGATGAAGTTGATGCAGCTTGGGAATATGCAATGCAAGGTGGCCGTGTTAACCAAGGCACGGTTATTATTGAATCTCAAATTGATTTTGATTTTGAAATTACATTACTTACCGTTCGCGCTAAAAACCCTGAAACTGGTGAAATCGAAACTCATTACTGTGACCCAATTGGTCACCGCCAAGATGGCGGGGATTATGTAGAAAGCTGGCAACCTCAACCAATGACGGCAGCGGCACTCGAAGAAGCAAAACGTATTGCAAATAAAGTGACAACTGCACTTGGTGGCTGTGGTATTTTTGGTGTAGAACTGTTTATTAAAGGTGACAAGGTTTGGTTCAGTGAAGTTTCACCTCGTCCACACGACACAGGACTCGTAACTTTAGCATCACAATTTCAAAGTGAATTTGAACTGCATGCACGTGCAATTTTAGGTTTACCTGTAAACACAGCACGCCACAGTGTTGCAGCAAGTGCAGTAATTTATGCTGGAGTTGATGCTAACAATTTAAGTTATAGCAACCTTAATGTGGCTTTAACACACCCAGACACCGATTTACGCCTGTTTGGCAAACCGGAAGGTTTCAAACGTCGTCGTATGGGTGTAGCAACCACTCGTGCCGAAAATACTGATCTTGCTCGTACTTTAGCGAAAGAAACCGCTGATCAAGTAAGCGTTCAAACAAACTCTTAATTTTTACTTATTGGTAGACCCATTTTCATGATCAATATATCGCCATTGTTGAACTATGTCTCAAGTCATCATGATATTAAAGCCATTAATCAATGGCGAACGGATGTAGAAAAGCAGTTGCAAGATTCATATGAAAATGGGCAATCTATTCGTGAAATCATTAAAGCCCGTTCAGATTTAGTAGATGAAGCACTGATCTTTTTATGGAAACATGCTGAACTCGATCAGACAGAACTGGGCCTTTTTGCTGTAGGCGGTTATGGACGCCGTGAAATGTTGCCCTATTCTGACGTCGATATCATGATCCTATCGGAGCATGAAATTAATGAAGAAAACGAAAAACGTATCTCTACATTTATTTCGTCTTTATGGGACGTTGGCAATTTCAAACCCGGCATTAGTGTTCGCACGATTCAAAGCTGTGTTGAACAGGCCGCTACCGATTTAACCGTTGCAACAACTTTAATTGAGGCGCGGTTAATTACTGGTAATAATCAGCTTGCGAAATGGCCTCGCCGTATTGTTTCGCAGACATGGACAGATAAAACATTTTATGACGCAAAAATGGCCGAACAAGCCAAGCGTTACCATCAACACAACAATACTGAAAGTAATTTAGAACCCGATATTAAAAATGCACCGGGCGGTATCCGTGACATTAACCAAATTGGCTGGATTGCCAAACGCCACTTCCGCGTAAACCGCATTTATGACTTAGTGCATTTAGGTTTCATTTCAGAGTTTGAATTGGCAGTTTTAGAAGAAGCTGAAAGTTTTCTTTGGGAAATTCGACATCATTTACACCGTTTAGCTAAACGTGATGAAAACCGTTTACTCTTTGATCATCAAAGGGAAATTGCCGCCAAATTTGGATATGTGCGTCAAGAAGGCCAACCTGTAAATTATGGTGTTGAGCAGTTCATGAAACGCTACTATCGTACGGCGCAGCAAGTTTCAACACTCAATGAAATGTTGCTGGCGTATTTTAGCGAATCGGTAATTACTCCTCGTCTCCCCAACTATGAACGCAAAATTGAAGTTGTTAACGATCACTTTAAAATTGTCGATAATAAACTTGCCGTACAACATCACAAAATATTCGCAGAGCATCCAAGCGCGATTTTAGAGTTATTCTATATTTTAGCCAATCGACCAGATATTGAAGGTATTCGCGCTCGGACTTTACGCTTACTTATTCTTGCTGCGAAACGAATCAACCAAAGTTATCGCGATAATCCAGAGCATCAAGCACTGTTTATGTCGATTATTCGCTCACCATATCGTTTATACGATACCTTGGTTGCGATGAAACGATATGGTGTTTTAGGAAACTATATTCCTGCTTTTGGCCAAATTATGGGCCTTATGCAATATGACCTGTTCCATATCTATACGGTCGATGCTCACACATTATTATTGCTGCGTAATTTAAATCGTTTTAGAGAACCTGAATTCGCTAAAGAATTCCCTGTAGTAAGTTCAGTTTTCCAACGTCTTGCCCGTCAAGATATTGTCTTTATTGCTGCTTTATTCCACGACATCGCAAAAGGCCGTGGTGGTGACCATAGTGAACTTGGCGCAGAAGACGCGATTGAGTTTGGACGTGCACATGGCTTTACAGAGCGTGAATGCAAATTAATTGCATGGCTTATTCAAAACCATTTGCTCATGTCACTTACAGCTCAGAAAAAAGATATTTCTGATCCAGACGTCGTGAAAGATTTTGCAGAAAAACTTGGCGACATGGAGCATCTTGATTATCTCTATACTTTAACAGTTGCCGATATTAACGCGACAAATCCAAAACTATGGAACACATGGCGTGCATCACTTATGCGTCAACTTTATACGCACGCTCGTGATGTAATTCGTACTGGCTTAGGCCGCCCTGTTGACTACCAAATGCTGATTGAAGACACCAAGTTTGCAGCAAGTGAATTACTGGTAAATAACTTCGCCTTGGCAGATGTAGAAAAGGTATGGCAAGAACTTGGTGATGAATACTTCATTAAAGAATCAGCAGACGAAATTGCATGGCACACACAAGCAATCTTAAAACATGGTGATAATCCAGAGCCATTAGTGCTCTTGCGTGCTCACCGTAAAGCAGCTCAAGATGCGGTGCAAATCTTTATTTATACTCGCGATCAACCTAACCTCTTTGCCACCACTGTTGCCGTTTTAGACCGAATGAACCTAGATGTTCAAGACGCAAAAATTATCACAGCAAGTACAGCGTTTAGCTTAGACACTTATGTTGTACTTGATCGTTTCGGTACATTGCTTACCGACCCAGAGCGTGAAGAAACCGTTAAAAATGCATTAGTGAAAGCGCTTAGCCAACCAGACCAATATCCGGGACTCATGCAACGTCGTATTCCACGACAGTTACGTCACTTCGACATTGAAAACACAGTAGATGTAACATTAAATGAAGCCTTACAACAAAATATGGTCGAAATTTCAACACTCGATCATCCCGGCCTACTTGCACGCGTGGGTGGTTTATTTATGATGCAAGGCTTAGACATCCATTCAGCCCGAATCGCAACTTTAGGTGAACGTGCCGAAGATATTTTCTTTGTCACCAAAAAAGATGGTAAACCACTGAATAACGAAGAGGTCAAACTCTTCTCTGAAAAACTGAAAGCTGCATTAGATGAAGCATCTAATCAAATTTGTCAGCACTGAAACTCAACTACTTGGTAACTGTTTAATGAACTCTAGCTTGTCGTTATTACACCCGTATCCATTTGAAAAGTTAAACCAACTTTTTAAGGATACTACTCCTGCTAACCTCCCCTTGATTCCTCTATCAATTGGCGAACCTAAGCATCCAGCACCAGAGTTTGTTAAACAGGCTATTATTGATAACTTTAACCACCTATCAACTTATCCAAACAGCAAAGGCTTACCAGAGCTTCGCCAAAGCATTGCAGATTGGTTAACTAAGCGCTTTAAACTTAACAGCATCAGTGCTGAAAACCACATCTTGCCTGTCTCTGGTACTCGTGAAGGGATTTTCTCTTTTGTACAGGCATTAATTAATCGTGAAGATGCACCTTATGTGGTGATGCCGAATCCGTTTTATCAAATTTATGAAGGTGCGGCTTTACTTGCAGGTGCAAAGCCCTACTTCATTAATTGCACAGAAGAAAATGGCTATTTAGGTGATTTTGATGCTGTACCAGCAGAAGTTTGGGAAAAGACAGCCCTTCTTTTTGTATGTACACCGGGTAACCCAACAGGTACTGTGCTTTCTAAAGAACAATTTAAAAAGCTAATTGCCTTATCTGATCAATATAATTTTGTTATTGCTTCTGATGAATGCTATTCAGAGCTTTGGTTTGACCAAGCACCTACTGGTCTATTAGAAGTATGTGCTGAGCTTGGTCGTGATGACTACAAAAACTGTATCGTATTTCATTCACTTTCAAAGCGTTCAAACTTACCGGGTCTGCGCTCAGGTTTTGTAGCGGGTGATGCCGATCTGTTAAAGCCATATTTGCAATACCGTACCTATCACGGCGCTGCAATGCCAGTACAACACCAGCTTGCTTCAATCGCAGCGTGGAACGATGAAAACCATGTTGAAGAAAACCGTAAACAATATCGCGCAAAGTTTGATTTATTCCAATCTGAGCTAGGCCATCTGCTCCCATTACAAAAACCTGATGCTGGTTTTTATTACTGGTTAAAAGTAGATAATGATGAAACTTTTGCCAAAATGCTGATGGAAAAAGTACATATTAAAGTTTTACCGGGCCGTTACCTATCTCGTGATACAAAACAAGGTAACCCTGGTGCCAACCATGTGCGTATGGCTTTAGTAGCAGATTTGGCACAATGCGAAGAAGTGGTTAAACGTTTAAAAGCGATTCTTTAAACCCAGCAAAATTGTATAGCCTTCAGTCTTATTTAGAAGGCTATGCAATCTACATTAACTATAGCCAATCAATAACACTGCGAAAAAAATGAAAGCCAGACTAGAGCAATAATAGATTCCTCTGGCAGAACGTTTAATCTGTGCTAATACCTGCTCTTGACGTAATAGACGAACCAATAATAAATTCCATCCAAGAACCACTCCTGTCATCCATATACTCATTAGTATTTTTTGAAATAAGCTAAATTCCTGTTGAATAAGCAGCATTAAACTACTATAAAACATAATATTTTTAGGATTAAGAAGACTGGATTGCAAACCCAGAGCTAAGCTTTTAACTTTACTTTTATAACTAGACTCTTGTTCAACCAAACTATTTTCAGCAACAGTAATATTTAAGTTTGTTCCTTGAGTGGCTCTAAAACAAAGAAAACTCAAATAAGCTAAATATCCAGCCCCCAGCCATTTAAGTACTAAAAGAATCGTTGTACTTAAATTACCAAGCACCATAAATCCAAATATACATACCATTAAGATAAGAGCATTACCCAAAGTAATTCCCAGAATAACGCCATAGGTATAACGCGCTCCTTTTTGCAAAAGACTGGTCAGAATTAGAAAAAAATCTGGTCCCGGAGATAGGAGTGCTAAAAAGTGAGTAAAGGCGATAACCAAAAAAACTTCCATAACGATTTCATCTTTAAAACTGTATGGAGTAGCTTAAAAATAGAGAAAAATAATTTCTTGTAAATTATTGCGCTGCTGCAAGTTGAAACTGTCGAGGAGTAATTCCTGTATGTGCTTTAAAAGCTTTATGAAAATGGCTTTGATCACTAAAGCCTAAATTGACAGCTAACTCTGCGAGTGAAATCCCTTGTTTTAATTGAGCTCTGGCTTGATTAATCTTTAAATTAATTTGAAATGCATGTGGGGTTAGACCAACATTGGCCTTGAATAAACGAATGATTGCATATCGACTAAGACCAACCCACTCTGCAAGCTCTTCAAGAGAAATAAATTGTTCTGACGATTTAATAATATGAATTAAGTCCAAAAAATCTTCATACAAATATTCAGTTTTTTGTATTTCTTCTAATACGAAATGAGGAAGTAGCAACTGTGTAAGGCAATAGATTAGCGACTGTTCTTTTTCCAGAATTAATTTTTCAGGATCAAATAAAGTTTCATTCATATGAGAAAAAGCCTGATATAAATTTTCTTCTTTTATTATGAGCGGCTTATGCTGTGGCAGAAGCAAATCCAAACCATGTTCTCGAAATTCTGAATAAAGCTGATTTAACCACCTTGTATCCAAATGTAGCATCTGGTAACTCCAAGCCTGATCTGGCAAAGGGTTACATGAATGCTCAATATGTGCGGGTACGATCACCAAAGTACCAGCATCAATTTTTTGGGGCGTACCAAATGAACTTTGAAAAACGCTATTCCCCTCGTCTATAGCCCCGATAGAAAACGTTGGATGACTATGAGACTTATAACATGTTCGGCTAAAACAGGACCTTCTGGTTTCAACATACGGCATTCGCACATCTTGCCAAAACTCAAAAGGTTGAGGAATAGCGTTCATTTAAACAATTAACTCGCTAAAGCTTTTTCAATATCAGCTTCTAAAGCTTCAGGTTTAGTGGTAGGCGCATATCGGTTTAAAACAGCGCCATCCTTACCTACTAAAAATTTAGTAAAGTTCCATTTAATGCTACTGCTGCCCAAAATACCTTTAGCTTCACGTGTTAAATATCTAAAAATTACATGGGCTTCCGGACCTTTTACATCAACTTTAGCAAACATAGGAAATTTCACCCCATAGTTACGCTGACAGAAGCTACCAATTTCTTTATTACTTCCTGGATCTTGCCCACCAAACTGGTTGCAGGGAAAACCTAAAACTTCCAACCCTTGATCTTTATATTTTTCATAAAGTTTTTCGAGACCAGCAAATTGTGGGGTAAAACCACATTTACTCGCAGTGTTTACAATTAATAAAACTTTACCTTTGTAATCAGCGAACTGCTTAACTTCACCCTCTAATAGCTCAGCTTCAAACTGATAAATATTACTCATGGATAGGTTTCCTCATCATTTTTTTCTTCTGTTTTCAGTTGTAATGATGCCGAGTTTACGCAATAGCGCAAACCAGTCGGCTGTGGTCCATCTTCAAATACATGCCCTAAATGAGCCTCGCAATCATGACAAACAATTTCAGTTCTGACCATACCATGCGTTAAATCTTCATGTTCATCAATGACTGCACCATTGATAGGACGGAAGAAACTTGGCCAACCACAACCGCTATCATATTTGGTATCTGATGAGAACAACTCTGCGCCGCAGCAACGGCAAACATAGGTACCATGTTGCTTAGTATTCCAGTATTGCCCCGTAAATGCAGGTTCAGTGCCTTTTTGTCGTGTAATCCGATACTCTTCTGGTGATAACTCTCTTTGCCATTCCCGGTCTGTTTTATTGACTTTTCCCATGACATACACCTTTTATTCTGAAGTAAACATTTCTGATGATCGAGTTTTATATTTACGCCATTCATCACAAAAACACTAGTCACTGAACGTAAAATTTGTTGGAATTTAAACATATAAAGAACAAAAAGCAAAAAGTAAGCAAAATGCAAAATTAAAAGTAAGCAAATTTATTGCTAATCCTCTTTAAAGCAAGCAAACATAGTGCTATTCTAAATGCGCACGGTTGTATAGGACAGAACATGTCTCAGAAAAAAAGTGTGGTTTTCCAACAACTACTACCAATTATTAAACAATATCAACAATCGGGTTTTACCCATGAAAAAATTGTTGAACTATTGAAAGATCAACATGATCTAAATTTGGTAACAGTTAAAACATTTAAAAGTTATTTATACCGATATGCAAAAGTGAATCCCGTTATGTCTAAAAATACTGCTACCATCCATTCCATGCCATCTACTCGAGAAATCAAAAAATCATCGAAGCTTGAGCATGTTTGTTATGACATCCGTGGACCAGTTTTACGAGCCGCCAATGAAATGGAAGAGCAAGGACATAAGATTATCAAGTTGAATATTGGTAACCCAGCTCCTTTTGGATTTGAAGCGCCACAAGAAATTATTAATGATGTTGCTTTAAACTTACCAAATGCAATTGGTTATGTTGACTCAAAAGGTATTTTCCCTGCTCGTAAAGCAATTTGTCAGTATTACCAGCAAAAAGGAATTCTCAATATGCATGTCAATGACGTGTATATTGGTAATGGCGTATCTGAACTCATCGTAATGGCTATGCAAGGCTTATTAGATGACGGAGACGAAATGCTGATTCCAATGCCGGATTATCCGCTTTGGACAGCAGCAGTTAATCTTTCAGGTGGCACAGCAATTCATTATAAATGTGATGAAGAAAATAGCTGGTACCCAGATATTGCTGATATTGAAAGTAAGATTACTCCAAATACTCGCGGTATTGTCATCATTAACCCAAACAATCCTACGGGTTCGGTATATCCACGCCATATTCTTGAACAGATTGTAGCGATTGCAAAAAAATATGATCTAATTTTATTTGCTGATGAAATTTACGACAAAATTATTTATGACGGTATTGAACATGTTTCAGTAGCATCATTAGCCGGCGACCAGCTTTGTGTATCTTTTAATGGTTTATCAAAAGCTTATCGTATTGCAGGCTTCCGTTCAGGTTGGATGGCAATTACGGGTGATAAAAGCCGTGCTGCTGACTATATCGAAGGATTAGACATGTTGGCATCAATGCGCCTATGTGCAAACGTTCAAGCTCAATATGCGATTCAAACTGCCCTAGGCGGTTATCAATCAATTAATGACTTGATTCGTCCTGGTGGCCGTTTATACGAACAGCGCAATATTGCTTGGGAAATGCTTAATGAAATTCCAGGTGTAAGCTGTGTAAAACCAGATGGAGCAATGTACTGTTTCCCTCGCCTCGACCCGAACATCTATCCAATTGAAGATGACGAAAAGTTAATGCTTGATTTTCTACGTGCAGAAAAAGTTTTATTGGTTCAAGGTACAGGCTTTAATTGGCCAACTCCAGATCATTTCCGTGTGGTTTTCCTACCTGCTGAAAATGAATTACGTGAAGCAATTACACGACTAGGGCGTTTCTTAGCCAATCGTCGTTAAAAAAAATACATAATAAAAAAGGCATCTTAAACTAGGTGCTTTTTTTATAATTTTATTTTATTCATTTTTACAAAAGAAGAATTACATATTTTCACTACACCGCACCATCTAAAAATAAGACATTGAAGTTAAATTATTTTTATAAAATTTCTCATTCTTTTAATTTGAAAAATTAGTTCAATTTTTTATTTTTATATTTTTACCATACGTTCAAAACTACTTATATTCTGTCCACTTAGCAAATTTTAATTATGCAAAAAATGCATGGATCAATATTTTTTTGCATTTCACACTGCTTCAAAATCGAGCAACAATCCATCTCCATAACAACATCGCCATATTCAATTCGGTTAAAACAGATACAAATCTAGGAAGATAACATCGTTAGAACGACCGGACTGAACTAACAAGGAAAGCTTTCGATCATCCAACTCCCATCAAAGGATGATTGAATCAAATGGATAGAGGTTCACATGAAGCAAAAGAAATTGCTCAAGTATATTGTTGTTGCTATTTTACTTGGCATACTGACAGGTTGGATTTGTCACCACTTCTTTAATGAAGGTGAACAACTGAAGCAAATCGCTTCTTATCTCAACATACCTACAGATATCTTTTTACGCCTTATCAAAATGATTATTGCTCCATTGGTATTTGCCACAATTGTTTCAGGCATTGTCTCAATGGGGAAATCTACATCAATCGGCAGTATCACCCTTAAATCAATGACTTGGTTTATTACTGCTTCATTCGTATCGCTTGCTATTGGTATGGGTTTGGCAAACTTTTTCCAACCTGGTGCAGCTTTAGATTTAGTATTACCAACTGCACAACAACTGAGTAGCTCTTCTGTTCCAGCAACCGCAGGTTTCACTCTACAATCATTTTTAAGCCATGTTTTCCCACGCAGTATTGCCGAAGCAATGGCAAACAATGATATTTTGCAAGTGCTTGTTTTCTCTATTTTCTTTGGCTCAGTCCTTGCTTTTGTAAATCAAGGCAAAGAAAAAGATTCTGTTATCATTCGTTTGACTGATGAACTCAGCAAGATCATGTTCCGCATTACCGATTACGTCATGATGTTTGCACCTGTTGCAGTATTTGCAGCAATCGCTTCAGCAATTACAGTACAAGGTTTAGGCTTGATTGTTGACTATGGCATTTTAATCGCAGAGTTCTACTTCGGTCTTTTATTACTGTGGATCATCTTATTCTCTGTAGGTGCAATCGTACTTAAAAAAGATATTTTCCGCTTAGGTAAATTAATTCGTGAACCTGTAACTCTTGCTTTTGCTACAGCTTCAAGTGAATCAGCCTATCCTAAAGTTATGGATGCACTAAATAAATTTGGTGTGCCTAAAAAAGTAACGAGCTTTGTACTACCTTTAGGTTATTCATTCAACCTAGATGGTTCAATGATGTACACCACATTTGCAGTGCTCTTTATTGCTCAAGCTTACAATATTGATCTTAGCTTTACTCAGCAAGTCTTAATTTTGTTAACCCTAATGGTGACAAGTAAAGGTATTGCTGGTGTTTCACGAGCTTCAATTGTGGTTATTTCAGCAACACTCACTATGTTCCATTTACCTGAAGCCGGAATTCTCTTATTACTCGGTATCGATCAATTCCTTGATATGGGCCGTACTGCAACAAACGTAGTAGGTAACAGTATTGCTACCGCCGTTGTAGCCAAGCTTGAAGGCGATAAAGTGGCTGATACTGAAGAACTACCAGAGCCAGTATTAATTAAATCAACTCAAGAACAAACGACCGCATAAGTTTCTCTTTTCTCCCACTCTCCCAACTTAAGAGCAATTTTATATGACCTTATAAAATTGCTCTTTTTTTATTCTAAAATTAAACAATAAAAATTTATCTGTATTCCCATATTAAATATTAGGCCAATAATAACTATTAGCCCTATTAAATTTATTCAATCAAAACCTTAAAAACAGAATAAAATCTACACAAATAAAATTTATACGTTAAAAAATAAACATCAAATGACTAAATTTTAATTCAATTTACTAAGACTTATTCACATTAAACTATTGATATTATTATTCAGCTTATATGAAAAACATTTCCATAAATTTAAATTCAGACTATCCAATTAAAAATCAATAAATTGCATATATCAAACAATAAGCAAGAACTAAAACCCTCCATTATTTTTTAATTTTATAAAGATAAATAAACCATTTTATTTACTTATCTTAAAAAATAAACAAATCGAGATAAATTAGAAAAACTTAATAGATTTTTTATTTTATTCATGTTATTTATTAGCGCTAAATAAAAGCAATGACTAAGCAATTGTTGATGAAACAAACTGCTATTCAGGGATGCTTTTTATTCAAACAAGTTTGGAATATGTCTTACACGGTATGTATTTTGCTTAGGAAAAGCACACATATTCGACAAACTTTTACTTCGTCACTTCATAAGGATATTTTCGATGTTGACTAAAACTGTTAAATCTTTAGGTTTAGCGATGGGCTTATTAGCCTGCTCTCTCCCACTTTATGCAAAAAATAATGTTGTCGTAGTTGCCACTGGCGGTACTATCGCTGGTGCTGGCGCAAGCTCGGCAAATAGTGCAACTTATACTGCTGCAAAAGTTCCTGTTGACACCCTAATTAACGCAGTTCCACAAATCAAAGATTTGGCAAATGTAACTGGTATTCAAGCTTTACAAATCGCTTCTGAGAGTATTACTGACAAGGAATTATTAGAAATTGCTCGTCAAGTGAATGAGCTTGTTAAAAAGCCATCTGTTAATGGTGTGGTAATTACACACGGTACAGATACTTTAGAAGAAACAGCATTTTTCTTAAATTTGGTTGTTCATACTGATAAACCGATTGTACTTGTTGGCTCAATGCGTCCTTCAACTGCTCTTTCAGCTGATGGTCCACTTAACCTTTATAGTGCAGTTGCTTTAGCAGCTTCAGATGATGCAAAAAATAAAGGCGTTATGGTTCTTATGAACGACTCTATTTTTGCTGCACGTGATGTAACTAAAGGTATTAATATTCATACAAATGCTTTTGTTAGCCAATGGGGCGCTTTAGGTACATTAGTTGAAGGCAAACCATACTGGTTCAGACAGTCTGTAAAACGTCATACAAATACTTCAGAATTTAATATTGAAAATATTAAAGGCGATGCACTTCCAACTGTACAGATCGTTTATGGTTCGGACTCTATGCTTCCAGATGCATATGAAGCTTATGCAAAAGCTGGTGCTAAAGCGATCATTAATGCAGGTACTGGTAACGGTTCTGTACCAAAATATATCGTACCAACCTTACAAAATCTTCACGACAAAAATGGTATTCAAATTATCCGTTCATCACGTGTCGCACAAGGTTTCGTATTACGTGATGCAGAACAACCTGACTCTAAATATGGTTGGGTAGCAGCACATGATTTAAACCCTCAAAAAGCGCGTCTTCTTGCAGCTTTAGCTCTTACTAAGACGAATGACACGAAAGAAATTCAGCGCATATTCTGGCAGTACTAAGTTTTTCAACCAGCCCAAACACAAAGTTTGGGTTGGTCCTATTTCTTAAAAATAAGCTCTTTTATATTAAATCTGTACAATAGATATTCAAATCATTCTTCTTAAATAATAAAATCCTTAACAGTTTGCCAAAATATTAAGCATTTCGTTTTAACTTTGCGTGCTAAACTATGCTGCAGTCGTATTAAGGATTGGTTTATGCAGTTTGTTCATCTCGGTATTTATACAGAATTTTCGATTACAGAGTCGATAGTTCGCATACCTGACTTGGTCAACGCTGCGGTTAAAGACCAAATGCCTGCGCTGGCATTAACCGATCTATCAAACCTGCATGCAGCCGTAAAATTTTATAATTCTTGTTTAAAAAAAGGAATTAAACCGCTTTTAGGTAGCACAATCCGCCTTGACGATGCTCAACATCGTGCAACTTTACTTGCAATGAGTAATGTAGGCTGGAAAAGTCTCACCGAAATCGTTTCACGCGGTTTTATTGAAGGTCAACAACTTAGTATTCCATGTGTAAAAAAAGAATGGGTGCTTGAACAGCATCAAGATATTATTGTTTTACTTGGTCAACATAGTGATGTGGGTCAGATGCTTTGCTCATCTAACCCTCAAAAAGCAGCTCCGCTTTTAGAAGCATGGATCGAAAAATTTGGTAACCGTGTTTATCTGGCTTTAACACGTACCGATCGTCCCGGTGAAGAAGACTTTATTCAAGAAGCCGCTAAACTTGCTGCTCAATATAATGTGGGTGTAGTTGCACATAATGATGTGCACTTTGTAGAAAAAGAAGATTTTGAAGCTCACGAAGCCCGTGTTTGTATTGCTGATGGCTATGTATTAGCAGATGACCGTCGTCCACGCTTATATAGTCCTGAGCAACATTTTAAAACCTCGGACGAAATGATTGAGTTGTTTTCAGATATCCCAAGTGCTATCGAAAATACCTACAATATTGCAAAACGCTGTAATGTTAGCCTACAACTCGGCACCTACTTTTTACCTGACTATCCAATTCCAGATGGCTTTACCATTGACACTTACTTTGAGCATTTATCAAAAGTAGGTCTAGAAGAACGTTTAGATTATCTTTACCCAGTTGAAAAACGTGGTGAAGACTGGCCAGAGATTCGTAAACCTTACGATGAACGAATTGATTACGAAGTCGGCATTATCCTCAAAATGGGTTTTCCTGGTTACTTCCTTATCGTCATGGACTTCATCCAGTGGGCAAAAAATAATGGCGTTCCTGTCGGACCTGGCCGTGGTTCAGGTGCGGGTTCACTCGTTGCATATAGCTTAAAAATTACCGACCTTGATCCTCTTCGTTACGATCTACTTTTCGAACGTTTCTTAAACCCAGAACGTGTTTCGATGCCCGACTTTGATGTCGACTTCTGTATTGCTGGACGTGACCGCGTCATTGATTATGTTTCCCGTACCTATGGACGTGAAGCCGTGTCGCAAATTGCAACTTTCGGTACGATGGCGGCAAAAGGTGCAATTCGCGACGTTGCCCGTGTATTAGGCAAATCTTACGGTTTAGCTGACCGTATCTCAAAAATGGTGCCCACTAAACCGCTGGGTGTGGACTTAGCCACTGCTATCGAGATGGAACCTCAGCTTAAAGATATCGTTACCAACCCATCTAACCCAGATAATGATGACGCGAGTGAAATCTGGGAAATGGCATTAAAATTGGAAGGTATCACTCGAAATACTGGTAAACATGCCGGCGGTGTTGTTATTGCACCAGGTAAGATTACCGATTTCTCGGCTGTGCTTTGTGATGAAGACGGAACCAGCCGTGTTGCTCAATATGATAAAGACGATGTAGAAGCAGCAGGTCTCGTCAAATTCGACTTCTTGGGTTTACGTAACTTAACCGTTATTGAAGACGCAATTCAAAATATTAATAAAAATCGCGATAGTAATAATCCGCTCATAATTTCGCATGTTCCACTTGATGATGCTAAAGCATATTCTGTCTTTGCCGATGCAAATACAACCGCGGTATTCCAGTTTGAATCCGTCGGCATGAAACGAATGCTTAAAGAAGCACGTCCAAGTAAATTTGAAGAGATTATTGCGTTCGTATCATTGTACCGTCCTGGTCCAATGGATCTTATTCCTGACTTTATTCACCGTATGCATGGTGGAGATTTTGAATATCTTCACCCACTTCTTGAAGGTGTATTAGAGCCAACTTACGGGATTATGGTTTACCAAGAACAGGTGATGCAGACTGCACAGATCTGTGCGGGTTATACGCTCGGTGGCGCGGACTTACTACGTCGTGCAATGGGTAAAAAGAAACCTGAGGAGATGGTTAAGCAGCGCCAAATTTTCTTGGCAGGTGCTGCAGAAAAAGGGATTGATGAAAGTACAGCCAACCATATCTTTGACTATATGGAAAAGTTCGCAGGCTATGGTTTCAACAAATCTCACGCCGCAGCTTATGCCCTCGTTGCTTATCACACTGCATGGTTAAAAGCACATTATCCTGCTGAGTTTATGGCAGCGGTAATGTCATCGGAAATGCAGAACACCGACAGTGTTGTATTTTTAATTGATGACTGCCGAAATAATGGCCTGGAAGTTTTACCACCATCCGTCAATATGTCAACTTATCATTTCCATGCGAGCGATGATAAAACTATTGTGTATGGTTTAGGTGCAATTAAAGGCGTTGGCGAACAAGCGATGCAGTCAGTTATTGACTCTCGTCGACAATTTGGTCCTTATTCAGATCTATTCGATTTTTGCCATCGTATTGATTTGAAGAAAATCAATAAGCGTACTCTTGAAGCGTTGATTCGTGCAGGTGCACTCGATTGCTTAGGAATTGAACGCGCAAGCTTAATGGCGCAATTGCCTGAAGCTGTTCAAGCTGCCGAACAAGCGCGCAGTAACCGTGAAAGCGGTATTATGGATTTATTTGGTGAGGTTGATGAAGTTCAGCGTAAGCCAGCTAAACCTGTTAAACCGTGGAGTGATGAAGTTCGTCTACAAGGCGAAAAAGACACGCTTGGTCTATATCTCACTGGTCACCCAATTGATGTTTACCGCCAAGAGCTTAAAGCTTTTATTCCTGTAAAACTTAATGAAATTACGGCTACACGTCGTGGTGTTACAACAGTCTATGCAGGTTTAGTCATTGACGTCGCAAACTTCCCAAATCGCGTAGTTATTATACTAGATGATGGTACAGCTCGTATTGAAGTAAGTTGCAACCATGAACGTTTCCAACGTTTTAAAGATATTATTCAAGTTGAACGTGTTGTTGTCTTTGAAGGCGAAATTTATGAAAGAGAAGGCTTTGAACGTCCGATGGGCCGTTTAACTAAGGCTTTTACTTTAAATGAAATACGACAAAAACGTGCTAACAGTATTCAGATCAAATTAACAGAAGAGTTTATGCAAGCCACTTTGGCAAAAGATTTACAAAACATAATCTTGCCATTTTGCAATGTAGATATGCATCAACATATCACTCTACAGCTACAGATTGATCAACCTTATGCTCAAGCCGAGCTTCAACTTGGTCCGCAATGGAAAGTTGCTCCTCTCGATGAATTACTTGCTAAACTCAGAGATTATTTTGGTAAAGATAATATTTACATTGAATATCAAGTAAAGTCGAAAGCAGCTAAAGCAGCAGAACCTACTCGTCCGCAAACCGTTGCTTCCCCTCACGCGGACATGACTATGGACGATGCATTGGATTTATACCAAAGCGAAGTTTCTCAATATTCGTAATTTCTGGAAATCTTATGAGTTCGTTTGATCACAACACTGTGTCAAAACAATTAGCACAAGTGCGTATTGTCATGGTAAACACAACCTTACCTGCCAATATTGGCAGTGCGTTACGTGCTATGAAAACAATGGGGCTAATTAAATTAGTTCTTGTTGCGCCTAAAACATATCCCCACCCAGACATACAAGCGCTTGCTGCTGGTGCCCAAGATTTATTTGAACATCTTGAGATTGTCGATACTTTAGAAGATGCTATTAAAGATTGCCATTTAGTATTTGGAACAAGTGCACGTAGCCGTACTATTCCTTGGCCTTTACTTGACGTGCGACCTGCTGCCAAAGAAGCTATTAAGGCTACTACTCAAGGACAACAAATTGCGATTGTTTTTGGCCGTGAAGATCGTGGTTTAACCAACGAAGAATTAGCACTAGCAAATTATCATTTAACGATTCCTGTCAATCCTGACTATGGCGTATTAAATGTTGCGCAAGCGATTCAAGTTGTATGTTACGAGCTTCGCATGTCAGCTCTGGAACAACAAAACGTGGATCAAGATGCAGATGAAATGCCACTAGTGCAAGGCCAAAGTATGCAATGGGATGAGCCTCTGGTTACTCAGCGACAAATGGAAGAGTTTTATCCTCATCTAGAGAAAATGCTGACTGAAATTGAATTTTTAGATCCAGACAATCCACGTTTATTACCTTTACGCTTGCGTCGTTTATTTGGTCGTATACAATTAGATCGTATGGAATATCATTTACTTCGCGGTATTTTTAGTCGTGTACAAGCCCTAACCAGTGGTAAATGGAAAAAGACATTATCTGACAAGGAGGATCAATCCAATGCTTAAACAGCTGAAAGAAGATATAAAGGCTGTATTTGCGCGAGATCCTGCTGCCCGCAATACTCTCGAAGTTCTCACGACCTACCCTGGCATTCATGCGATCATGATGCATCGTGTTGCTCATGAATTATGGCAAAAAGATTGTAAAGGTGCTGCTCGCCTTCTTTCTTCATTTAGTCGTTTTGCAACAGGTATTGAAATTCACCCAGGTGCCAAAATCGGTAAACGTTTTTTTATTGATCATGGCATGGGTGTTGTGATTGGTGAAACGGCTGAAATTGGTGATGATGTTACGCTTTATCATGGTGTGACCTTAGGTGGTACAACATGGAAGACTGGCAAACGTCACCCAACTTTAGAAGATGGTGTGGTTGTTGGCGCTGGTGCAAAAATTTTAGGTCCATTTACAGTTGGTAAAGGCGCTAAAGTCGGTTCAAATGCTGTAGTGACTAAAGCAGTCCCTGCTGGTGTGACCGCTGTAGGAAACCCTGCTCGCTATATTTATAAAGATGCCACCGACAAGAATAAAGATGAAGAACGTCGTCGTGATTATGCACAAAGTATTGGCTTTGCCCCATATGCGACAACTGCTGATCAGTCAGACCCTATTTTAGAAGGTATGCGTGTTTTACTTGATCGTATTCAGCACAACGAAACACGTATGAATAATTTATGCCAGCGTTTATCAGAGCTAGATCCTAGCTTCAAAAAAGAAAGTCAGGATGAACAGCCTTTTAGCGATGAAGAACTAAAAAATATTGAAGAAGTTCGTCGTGAATGCGGTGCACAAGATAAGACATCAAAAACGTAATATTCTTGATTCATACTGTAACACGCTTACCCTTGCATGTCTGTTTAGCTTTTCCTAGACTTACCTGTACCAAATCTGACTTTACTAAAATGAACGGAAGATCCTATGAATTTTAAGCCTTTGGCATATATAATCCTTGCGACCTCAAGTTTAACCGCTTGTACAATGGCCCCCCTAAAAGAACAAAAAATTGAGCCTTTTGTTTTCAAGGAACCAGAGCTTACTCCTCCTTTTTATGCACTAAATCCTTTTAACTATGATCAGCCCCCAGCATTTGAAGTTGCATTAAAAGAAGCTGCTGCACAGCCTGTAACGAAAATGGTGGTTAATCGTCAAGATGACCCAACTAAACAACTTACTCTCGACGTCAATAAGCTGATCGTTCCGACTGTCAATAATTCACAACGTTCAATGAAATATGCAGTTTTAGCTGGTGAGAATGAAATTGACGTGACTACTATTGATGACTTTTTACAATTAGTAGAAGGTAAAGCACGTCACTACCCACCACGCTTTACTGACCGTCAAGAACGTAAAGGCTTTGAAAGTAAACTCAAAGAAGTTACACAGCAACTGGATACACTTGCTGCAAATCCAAATGCATCATTTGATATTCTAATTCGTGCTTTTAAAGCAAGTGTTCTTGCACGTAACCTTGATTTAGGTACTGTTCATACAACTAAATCTTTAGAATATGCTCAAAGACTTTTGAAAATTAGTCCTGATGACGCGGAAACAAATTTCTGGTTCGGTTTTGGTTTATCTGAAGGTGGTGGCCAACGTGAAGCCATTCCATATTTAAACAAAGCAATTAAAGCTAATGTTCAAGAGGCATATTTAGCTGCTGCAAATAATTATATTGCGATGGAGCAGAAGAAAAATGCTATCCAGACGCTCAAGAATTATAAAGTTAAATATCCAGATGAAGCCGAAATTGCGGATCGTTTAATTCAAGAAATTGAAAAACAAGGCCGTTGGAACGTATGGCAAGTTTTAACTAACCCAGCAATGTCAGCAACAACTTCCGCAGCCGAACCTAAAAAATAAACTTAATGCTATAAAAAAGGGCTGATTTGACAGCCCTTTTTTATATTTGATCATTTGAAAAATATCTTAAAATTTGTATGATCTACCTACCATTGAGCCACTATATTTTGACCATAATGTTTTCAATAAAAAGAAGCAAAATACAGTTGACGGTCATACTACTCGGTTCAATTCTGAGTGGTTGTCAAGTCGTAAATGTTAAACAGCAAGATTTGAATGTAACTATTGCTAATGAACGTAATAGCATTCTAACGCAAGACAAACTCAGCGAAGCGAGCCTGAATGTTTTATCCATGTCTGGTCAGGAAGCTAAAGTTTGTACAGATAAACCAGAGATTTGCGTAAATCAACTCAAAAATCTTCCCCAAATTGTAGATGAGCAATTCTTATCAGCTGCAAGTGAAATGTATTTGGCAAAAGCTATGACTTTATCAAATACATCTGATTGTAAAACAAGTAGATTTACTAAGCATAAGTCTGAAGAAGAACAAAAGAATATCCAAAATAGATATGATGATTGTTTAGATCATCAATTGAGTTTATTGGATAAAAGTATTCGCTATAGCTATGCGTATTTGTTTTCAACAAAACGTCAGCCTAATGACCGTATTTTTGATAATAGACAAGTTCAAATACGTGACTTCTATAACCAAGCCATAGCAAAAATGGTGAGTATTTATGATTTAAGATACCCACAAAAAAATGTTGTTGAACCGCAAATTCATATTGGTAAAAGTGTTTACTCAATTGATTTTGAATTTCATAAACAACTATCAGGCCAAAAATTAGAAAAATTAATTTCGAGTTATAACTTAAATTTTTCAGGCTTAAGAACCATTAACCGCCGTGATGGTTTTGGATCTGAATTTGTTGCTGTTTTTCCTAGCTCAGGAAAAGAAGATATTAATGAATATATTTTAGATCCACTTAAATACAATTACAAAAATGGTGTTAATCCAAATATTCATCATGCACGCTACTTGGCTGCGACTATTGTTGCTGAACCCAAACATGCGACTACCGTCGAAGAAATCATTAATAATCCAGAATTCGTGATCCGAGTTTATGATCCTTATCGAACAGATAATATTAATGTAGCGGGGAAACAATATCCTCTAGCTGCTAACTTTTCTGCGCCTTACGGTCTATGGTTGGCCGAAAATAATTTAGGGGTCGCAGCTTATTTAACTCTGATTGACCGCGATCAGCATTTAACTATGCCGCATCTCTACATGCTTGAACCATACAATCCCAATAAGAAAATTATTGTGTTAGTACATGGCTTAGCCAGTAGTCCCGAAGCGTGGATTGCACTCACCAATGATGTTATGGGCGATACGGTTTTAAGAGATAATTATCAAGTTTGGCAAGTTTTTTATTCGACTAACATGCCGATTTTAGAAAGCCGTTTCCAGATTTATGCTCTGCTTAAACAAGCTTTTAGTTCACTAAACCCAAGTGACCCTGCCGCACATGATGCTGTTCTTGTTGGACATAGCATGGGAGGCATTATCAGCCGTTTACTGGTCAGTGATGGAGATATTACTAAACCTGCCTTAGAGTTAATGACGATCCGTCAGCAAAACCGCTTTAAGAAACATCCAATGGTCACTGAACGATTGCAAATGCATTCAATCAATAATTTTGATCGTGCGATTTTCTTGGCTTCCCCTCATCGCGGTACAGATTATGCTGATCGCTGGTTTACTTTAGCAGCGCGTAAAATTATTCGTTTACCTGGTGCATTTTTGTCGGCTGTTGCCACGTCACTGACAACCGAAAATTTAGATGTTAAGGATTTCTTGAGTAATATTGATAATGGTTTGATTCAAAATGGACCAAGCGATTTAAGTCATCAATCTAAATTTATGGAGCTGACTAAAAATATTAATCCACACCAAGGATTAGTTTTCCATTCAATTATGGGAAATATTACTAAGAGTGATGATCCAAATGTGATTACCGATGGCATCGTCCCGTACAAAAGTGCTCACTTAGACGGAGCAAAATCTGAGAAAGTTCTTCCAGGTGGTCATTCCATCCAGCTTACACCTCAAGCTGTATTAGAATTGCGCCGTATTTTACGAGAGCATTTAGTCGAACACGGGTTATATAAACCATAAAAAGAAAAGAGCCAAAGGTTCCCCTTTGGCTCTTTCGTTTTGGGATTAAATTTTACTGCCCAGAACGGATGATGTAATCAAACGCAGAGAGTGATGCTTTAGCACCTTCACCTGTAGCAATAATGATTTGCTTGTAAGGTACAGTGGTACAGTCACCCGCAGCAAATACACCTTGTACATTGGTTTCGTTGCGGTCATTCACAATGATCTCGCCACGGTTAGTTAATTCAACTTCACTGTCTTTCAAGAAGTCAGTATTTGGGAGTAAACCAATCTGTACAAAGATCCCTGCAAGCTCGACCACATGCTCTTCATCAGTGGCACGGTCTTTATATTTAAGGCCAGTCACTTGTGATCCGTCGCCTAACACTTCGGTACTTAAGGCATTCATAATCACCGTTGTGTTTGGCAAGCTATGCAATTTGTTTTGCAACACTTGGTCTGCACGAAGTTTAGTGTCGAACTCAACCAGAGTTACATGCTCAACAATCCCTGCAAGATCAATTGCAGCTTCTACGCCTGAGTTACCGCCACCAATCACAGCAACACGTTTACCTTTGAACAACGGACCATCACAGTGTGGGCAGTACGCGACACCACGGGTACGGTATTCTTGCTCACCCGGTACATTCATCTCTCTCCAACGTGCACCTGTTGAAAGGATCACTGTTTTCGATTCAAGCTTTGCACCGTTTTCAAGTTCAACTTCAACCAAGCCATTTGCAGTTTGATCTGCACCAACGATTTTGCTGACACGTTGCAAATTCATGATATCAACATCGTATTCACGAACATGCGCTTCCATTTCAGCAGCAAACTTAGGACCTTGAGTTTTTTGCACAGAAGTGAAGTTTTCAATGTCCATGGTATCCATGACCTGACCACCAAAGCGTTCAGCCACGATACCTGTGTTAATACCTTTACGTGCAGCATAGATTGCAGCTGTTGCACCTGCAGGGCCACCACCAATCACCAACACATCAAAAGCATCTTTGGCATTCAGTGCTGCTGCATCTTTTTCAGCTGAGTTGGTATCAAGTTTTGCCACAATCTCTTCAATGGTCATACGACCTTGACCAATGTGTTCATTGTCTTGGAATACCATTGGTACAGCCATGATTTTGCGTTGTTCCACTTCGTCTTGGAAGAATGAACCATCAATCATGGTTGCTGTAGTGTTCGGATTATAAATCGCGATCAGGTTAAGCGCCTGTACCACATCCGGACAGTTATGACAGCTGAGTGATACAAACACATCAAAGTTGGCTTTGAGGTTTAAACCTTTAATCTGGTTAAGCACTTCATCCGACACTTTAGGTGCATAGCCAGACACCTGTAACAGCGCCAAGATCAAAGACGTAAACTCATGGCCCATTGGTAAGCCTGCAAAGAACACACGAGGCTGTTCACCTGCTTTAGCCACACCAAAGCTTGGACGACGTGTATTGTTACCGTCAAAACGGGCAGTCACTTTGTCAGAAAGCTCAGCGATTTCACTCACTAGTTCTTTAATTTGAGCAGCTTTATCTGATTCATCTAAAGCAGCAACTAATTCGATTGGACTTTCTAGACGTTCTAAGTAAGCTTTTAATTGAGTTTTAATGTTTTGATCTAACATCTGTTTTTTACTCCAATGCATCCAAATTCTTTCAATAGATGCATAGTACGTGAAAACATAAAATAGGTAAAACAGTATGTTTTTATATATTTGATCGGTTTTTTAGATTTAATTATTATTTACTTCAAATCAAAAAAGCCAACCTGAACTCATCCAGCGCAGGTCGGCAAACTGGTTAAACTAGAGTAAGACCACACCAAATACAGCCCCAGCAATCAAGACATGTAAAGGATGAACCTTTTTAATTAAAGATAATAAAGTCGCAATGACTACCATAATAATGAGTAACGTATTTATTGCCGCTGCCTCAGAAATAATCCAAGCACTAGCAAGTACAGTTCCCACAGTGACAGGTTGTAAAGCAAGCTGTAAAACACGTCTCCATTTTTTATCTTTAAATTTTGACCAGCCTCTCATCACAAATACAGTAATTAGAGATGAAGGTAAAAATTTAGCGGTAGACGTTACAAGTAGACCTGACAACCCTGCTACATGCCATCCCACCAACGGTACAATCATCATGTTCGGACCGGGTGCAGCTTGGGCCATGGCGAACAATGCACTAAATTCTTGCGCCGTCATCCAGTGATGAATATCAACTACTTGGCGTTGCATCTCAGGCAAAATCGTATTTCCACCACCAAATGCAATAAGAGACAATTGAGTAAAAATGATCGCTAAAGTAAGTAGAACTGCACCCATTACACACGTCTCCAAATGATTGCCGAGTAAAATGCCAACAAAATCAGCATAGTCACTAGTAAAGAGATTTTTAGAAAAGCAATACTGATAATTGCAGCAACCACTACGCAAATCGCTAATGGATTACGTAACAATGGCTTAAGCATTTTTAAACCTGTTGCAACTAGAAGCCCAGCCGCAGCAGCAGCTAAACCTTCAAAAAGATGCTTAACCATTAAATTATCTTGGAACTGCTCATAAACATAATGTAAAAGTACAACAATTATCGTAGGTGCAAGGATCAGACCAATGAGTGAGCTCACTGCCCCACGAACACCGCGAAACTCCATGCCAATCGCAACCGATAAATTAATAATATTGCCGCCTGGTAAAAATTGACACAGACCAAGTAACTCAGTGAATTTTTCAGGGCTTAACCACTGCCTCTGCTCTACAATAACTTTACGGGCTAAAGGCAGCACGCCACCGAATCCAATTAAACCTAATGTTAAAAAACCTAAAAATAACTCTGTGCAGGTCGGGACACTCTCCTTCTGCACAGCAATCTCAACATGGTTCATTTTCGTTACTTTTCACTTTATCTGACCAAGATAGAATGATACTTTTGTGATATATCTACAAATGCTTTTATTTTCATCTGCCATACCATAAAGGTATTCCTATGCTCGATTTACATAAGCTCCATGCCTTTGTTGTGGTAGTTGAAGAAAGGAATATTACGCATGCCGCAAACCGATTGTTTATTCAACAGCCACCTCTAACGCGTTTACTTAAAAAGCTGGAAGAAGAACTCGGCACACAATTACTTATTCGCCAGCCTCGAGGAATTGAACCAACTGAGGCTGGTTTAGCCTTATTTAAAGAAGCACAACTTTTATTAGAACATGCCAGACATATTCCGAAATTAGTCCAAGATGTTAGCCAAGGTAAAACTGGTCAACTCAATATTGGTTTTACAAGTTCCGCAGGTTTGCATCCTCTTATTTCATTAGTATTGCGCTCATATCGAGAAATATATCCAAAGGTACAAACCAAACTTGAAGAAGCAGGCAGCCAAAAACAGTTAGATTGGTTAATCTCCGAGAAACTTGATATTGCTTTTTTAAGAGCACCGATCAGCCGTGATATCGGGTTAAAACATCTTCATATATTAGATGAACCAATGATGGTGGCATTGCCTATAGGCCACCCACTTACACAAAAAGAAAAAATTAGCTCAAATGACTTATCAAATGAAAATTTTGTTTTATACCGTCGTTCTTCAGGACAAGGTTTATATGACAATATTTTATATAGTTGCTACCAAGCAGGTTTTAGTCCACGTATTATTCAGGAAGCACCTCGGCCAACTGCAACATTAAATTTAGTTGCTGCTGGGATTGGTATAACGATTGTGCCAGCCTCAATGCATAACTTTTGGGAACATGAAATTGTGTATCGCGATTTTGATGATTCAATAAAAATGAATGCGCCTATTTACTTGATTACAAGAGAAAATGAGAGCTCTGCCAAAGTTTCAAATTTTATTGAACTATTACAAAAACTTTTGCCCACAATGGCCTGAGTGTAAAAACTAAGCAATAAAAAGTGCCCCGAGTGGAGCACTTTTTTATGAAACTATTTATTTTTGATTTACTCGTTTTGACAGCTCTTCTGCTGATTCTTTGCGCTCAGAATAGCGATCTGTCAAATACTGTTTTTGCCCACGTGTTAATAAAGTGAACTTATACAATTCTTCCATAACATCAACGATTCGGTCATAGTAAGAGGATGGTTTCATACTGCCATCTTCTTCAAACTCTAAAAAAGCTTTAGCAACTGAAGACTGATTTGGGATGGTAATCATGCGCATCCAACGCCCTAAAATACGCATTTGATTGACCGCATTAAATGACTGCGAACCACCACTAACTTGCATGACTGCCAAGGTTTTACCTTGAGTTGCACGGATTGCTCCGGCTGCCAAAGGAATCCAGTCAATCTGGGCTTTTAAAATTGAACTCATTGCACCATGACGTTCAGGTGAGCACCAGACCATACCTTCTGCCCAAGCCAAAAGCGCATGTAATTCTTGAACTTTCGGATGATCAGTTCCTGCATCCTCAGGTAAAGGTAAACCTTTAGGATGAAAGATTTTGACTTCAGCACCTAAGTATTCAAGGATTCGACCAGCAGTCAGCACAGCAAAACGACTATAAGAACGTTCACGATTAGAACCATATAGCAATAAAATGCGAGGTGGATGCTCAAGCTGCTGTGCTTGCACTTGCTCAAATGTAGGCTTATCAAGAAGATCTAATACTACATTTGATAAATCATTATTAAGACTGTTCATCTGAGAAATACTTTTTCTTTAACCAAAGAGAAACGGTAACGAGTGAAATTAAAACGGGAACTTCAACCAATGGTCCAATCACTGTGGTAAATGCCACAGGTGATGCCAAACCAAATGTTGCAATGGCAACCGCTAAAGCTAACTCAAAATTGTTACCAGCCGCAGTAAACGAAATAGCAGTGGTACGTGGATAGTTATTCCCCATACGTTTACTCATAAAGAAGCTAATGAAGAACATCAACACAAAGTAAATCGTCAGTGGGATTGCAATACGTAATACATCTAAAGGTAAGCTCACTACATCACCACCTTTTAGGCTAAACATCGCCACGATGGTAAAAAGTAGAGCAATTAAACTAATCGGACTAATTTTTGGTAAAAATTTAGTTTGATACCATTCCAAACCTTTCGACTTGACTAAAATCAAACGCGTCAAGAACCCCATTAAAAATGGAATACCCAAATACACCAAAACCGCATGGGTAATGGTCCAGAAATTCACATCAATGACTTGTCCAGCCACACCAAAATAAGGCGGCAAAAATGTCAAGAATAACCATGCATAGGTACTGAAAAATAAAATTTGGAAAATACTGTTAAAAGCAACTAAAGCAGCAACATATTGGTTATCCCCACATGCCAAACCGTTCCAGACCAATACCATTGCAATACATCGTGCCAAGCCTATCAGGATTAAACCTGTCATATATTCCGGATAGTTATGGAGAAAAATAATCGCTAAAGCAAACATCAAAATTGGAGCAATTAACCAGTTTTGTACTAAAGACAAAGCCAACGTTTTTTTATCTTTAAATACTTCCGGTAACGTAGCGTAGTCAACCTTTGCTAAAGGTGGATACATCATCAAAATTAAGCCGATTGCGATTGGGATATTAACGTTATCCACACTCATCTGGTTCAAAGAAACCGAGGCCTGAGGAAAGAAAACTCCAATAGCCAAGCCTAAGGCCATGGCTATAAAAATCCATAGCGTCAGATTTCGGTCTAAAAAGGAAAGCTTTTGCTTAGTCATGTCTGCTCTCTTACTCAATATGAGAGATTTCATTAATCTCAGCAATTAAATGTGAACGGTTTAGATTCGCAACATCAAGTGCAAACAATGCATCTAAACGACGATTAATATGAGCTACGGTCTCTTGGAATGCTTTAAGCTTTTCTTCTTTCGGCAAATCCAAGTGAGATGGGTCACTTAAACCCCAGTGTGCTTTGATCGCACCACCTAAATATAATGGGCATGCTTCTTGTGCAGCGGAGTCACAGACTGTAATAACAACATCTGGTTGATATTGTTCACAGTCATCAATAGTTTTACTCCATAATCCATCTGTGGGAAGGCCTAAATTTTCAAGTGTTTCAATCGTTAATGGATGTACCTGTCCTGATGGTTTACTACCAGCGCTATAAGCTTTCCAACCTTCTGGTGCACGGCTGTTAAATAAAACTTCTGACAAAATGCTACGGCAACTGTTTCCAGTGCATAAAAATAAAAATTTCATGGCCTCACTCACAATAGGTAGAAATAGAAGAAAACTGTGAAGATTGGTGTTTCATCGAATCTTCATCTTGCACGCCTATAATTTTTAAAACGTCGACAGCCCACTCAGGTAAATTGGGATTCAAACTGTAATAAACCCATTGTCCCTGTCGTGCATCAAGTAAGATGCCATGTGTGCGTAGCAATGCTAAATGTCTTGAAATTTTCGGCTGGCTTAAATCAAGCTGTTCGGTCAAATCACAAACACAAATTTTTTGTTGATTTAACACAAGTTTTAGAATGTTTAGTCGTGTTGAATCGGATAGACACTTAAAAAAATCAACTTGGTTGACCATGTCAGCTCCTCATTTAATATCTGTTATTGCAAATATACGCATATCCATATATAAATGCAATATCTCAACTTATTGTGAATTCGTCATGACAAATCCTGTGAAGATTTACCATAACCCTGCTTGCGGAACCTCACGTAATACATTAGCGCTTATTCATCATGCAGGCCTTGAACCTATCGTTATTGAATATTTACAAACGCCTCCAACGAAAGCTGAACTGGTACAACTCATTCAGGATTCAAACTTAACTGTACGTGAAGCAATTCGTAAAAATGTTGATCCATACAAAGATTTAGAGTTGGAACAAGGTCACTGGACTGAGGAACAGTTAATTGATTTTATGGCGGAGTATCCAATTTTAATTAATCGTCCTTTCGTGGTTACACCAAAAGGTACACGACTTTGCCGCCCTTCTGAAATTGTCCTTGATATTTTAGATGTAGAAAACTTAGGCTATTTCGCAAAAGAAGATGGCGAAGTGATCATTGATGAGCAAGGTCATCGTATAAAGTAATTAAAGATACTTATTAATATAAAAAGCTAAATGGCATAACACCATTTAGCTTTTTTTGAATTAAACAGGTTAAAAATAAGACTTAATGAAAGGAAGAAGTTGCTCTCCTATCACCATGCCCAATAAACCGACTAATGCAACAAGAGGTGGAGCTGGTGACTTAACATTTAGAACATAATATAAGACACCAACAAGCAACCCTACAGCCAAAGATAACAAGTACATTTTCATCGTACATACCTTAGAGAGTTAAGCCATTTAATGAAGCAGGTTCCCATACTGTTTTATTTAAAATGCAAAACACGAGCACCCAAGTGCGCCCCAGAAAGATTTTTTGTCCTTATCATTTACAGGAATATCAAGCATCCAAGCATGGCTATGCCCATGCATACCACAGCTGCTAGCACATGCACACAAAGCACTTTGTGACTGTAATGATTGATTAGAAGGTGCATTACGATTCTCAGATAACCGCCACTGACCACCGAAGCGCTTTACTGGTGACCATGTTGGTGAAGCTGGTGGTAACGGCGGATCGTCGTGCTTAAACTCTGCCCCTGCATAGACCACTTTGCCACCTAAGACAGTAAGTACAGACTCAATCCACTGGATATCTTCTGCTTCCACTTTAAAGTAGTCATCAGACAACACGACCAAGTCAGCGAGTTCCCCTGCTGTTAGTGAACCTTTGACATCTTTTTCACCAGAGAACCAAGCCGAACCTTTGGTCCAGAGCATAAGCGCTGTTTGGCGATCTAACAGATTTTTTTCATCATAGAGTGGTAAACCACCGACTGTTTTACCAGTACTTAGCCAATACAAACACACCCAAGGGTTATAAGAGGCAACACGAGTCGCATCTGTGCCCGCACCAACAGGAACACCAAGTTCTAACATTTTCTTAACTGGTGGCGTTGCCTGAGCAGCCTCGGCACCATAGCGTTTTACGAAAATCTCACCTTGGTAGGCCATACGGTGTTGAATGGCGATACCACCACCCAACGCACCTAAACGTTCAATATTACGCTCAGATACAGTTTCGGCATGGTCAATAATAAATCGAGTTGCAAAAGGCTGTTTTGAATTTACTTTCTCAAATACATTGAGCAAACGATTAATACTTTCATCATAGGTTGCATGAATACGGAATGGCCATTTCTTTTCAGCCAAGTGCTCTACAATAGCTTCTAGTTCACCTTCCATTTTTTCTGGTAAATCTGGACGTGGCTCATAGAAATCTTCAAAGTCACCCGCTGACCAAGTCAGGTTCTCACCTGCTCCATTCATTCTAAATAACTCATCACCATCGCCTGGGAATGTCATTTCTGTCCAACGGCGATAGTCATCAAGCTCTTGGCCTGCCTTTTGAGCAAATAGATTGTAAGCAATTCGCACTGTCATTTGATTTTGATCATGCAATTGCTTAATCACATCATAATCTTCAGGATAGTTTTGCCCACCGCCACCCGCATCGATTGCAGAAGTAATACCTAATCGGTTCAATTCACGCATGAAATGACGAGTTGAATTGACTTGATCTTCAACTGGCAATTTCGGTGCTTTCCCTAAGGTCGAATACAAAATCATAGCCGATGGAGTTGCGAGCAACAGACCCGTTGGCTCACCCTTTTCATCTCGTACAATCTTGCCGCCGGGCGGGTCTGGTGTGTCTTTATTAAAACCCAAGACATCAAGTGCCGCTCGGTTCAACAAGGCGCTAGCATATAAATGTAAAACAAATACTGGAGTATCTGGTGCAGCTTTGTTGATTTCTTCTAAAGTCGGTAAACGCTTTTCGGCAAACTGGAATTCAGTCCAACCACCAACCACACGTACCCATTGTGGAGCTGGGGTATTATCTGCTTGTTCTTTGAGTAAGCGTAATGCATCAGCAACGGATGGCACACCTTCCCAGCGCAGCTCCATATTGTAGTTCAGGCCACCCCGAATAATATGTAGATGGCTGTCATTTAAACCCGGTATAACGCGACGGCCATTTAAGTCTACTACTTTGCTCGTCGCTGTTGCGAGCTTCATGACATCATCATTCGTACCTGTGCATACGACTTTACCGCCTGCTATGGCAATTGCTTGTACTTCTGGATTTTTTGGATCTAAAGTTGTGATTTTACCGTTTTTGAGTATGAGATTTATTTCGGTCATTCTGAACTCCATTCTTGTGAATTATCGTTCTAAAAATAAAGGCATATCTGTATTAATATCACTTAAATATTGAATACTAGACATGCCTTTACCAAATCAGTAGTATTTTATTTTGCAGGAACTGGTGCAAGTACTTCGTGTTTTGATGTGGTACGTTCAGGTGCCTTATGTACCATCGTATAAGCATAATCAACGCCCATACCATAAGCACCAGAATGCTCACGTACAATTGCCATAACTGCATCATAGGTATCACGGTGTGCCCAATCACGTTGCCATTCAAGTAATACTTGTTGCCAAGTTACTGGAACAACACCTGCTTGAATCATACGTTGCATAGAATAATCGTGCGCTTCTTTCGATGTACCACCAGAAGCATCCGCAACCATATAAATCTCATAATCGCCTTCAAGCATAGCACCAAAAGCAAAAGTGTTATTGCACACTTCAGTCCATAAACCTGAAACAATCACTTTCTTACGATTATTTTTTGCAAGTGAATCACGTACTTTTTGGTCATCCCATGAATTCATTGAAGTACGTTCTAATAATGGAGCATCGGGAAATACATCTAAAAGCTCAGGATAGGTATGGCCAGAGAAGCTTTCAGTTTCAACCGTAGTAATGGTGACAGGAATATTGAACGTTTTAGCTGCTTTTGCTAACCCTACAGTATTATTTTTTAATACTTGGCGGTCTATTGACTGCACACCAAAAGCCATTTGTGGCTGGTGATCAATAAAAATAACCTGACAATTCGTTGGTGAAAGTTGTTCTAAAAGTGATTTATTCATGGGTAAACTCCATTATTCCTTATGAGTAATGCATTAAAATTGCTTACTGGTCATTATCAAAACAGATAAAAATGTAAAAGCATAGACAGCAAATCAGCACGAATCTGTATCCTGCATGAATACAATAAAAACAATGATTGCTTTTTAATTTTTATAGTTTAATCATTGATATATATTTTTTTAACTTTCGCTTATCCATGGATCGATTAGACTGTATTTCCACTTTTGTAAGTGTCGTAGAACATGGTAATTTTAGTAGTGCAGCCAGAGCACTCGATATCTCTCGTGACTTGGTTGCCAAGCGCGTTTGCTACCTCGAAAATGACCTAAAAACTACACTATTAACCAGAACCACAAGACAGATGAACCTCACCTCTTGTGGAGAAAAGTTTTATCAACATAGCAAAGTCATTTTAAGTGAGTTTGAATGGGCTGCCTATGAAATTAACTACAATCAGCAGTACCCTGAAGGTGAACTCAAGCTCAATACCCCCATGTCTTTTAGCAATATTTTTCTTCAAAATATAATTTCAGACTTTATTGAAAAATACCCTAGTATCAAAATTGATTTATTCATGACAGATCAGCTATTAGACATGAATAATAATAATAAATTTGATTTAACCATTCGTGTAGATGGCTCTCCTCCAAATTTGGCAAATAGTAAAATATTAAATACCTATCAACGTTACTTATACGCAACGCCTGAGTATTTTAATCAGCATGGATTACCCGCTTCTTTAGAGGAACTCAAAGATCATAAATTTTTAATTTATTATCAAGATAGCCGTCATAAGAAGTTGATTTTCCAAAAAGATCAAAAAGAAGTGTCTTTTAATTGTTTCCCTGTGATGACCTGTAATAATGGTGAATTATTATTAGATATGTGTCTAAAAGATCACGGTATTGTCTTTCTTCCAGAGTTTATTGCAGAGCCTTACTACAAAGAAGGTAAATTACAGAAATGTTTGGAAGACTACACCAGTCAGCCGCTTCACTTATATGTCACATGGCCAAACCGTAAGATTTTGTCGAAGAAAGTAAAATTATTTATTGATTTTTTAACACGTCAAATCGTTCCTATAAAATAACCAATCCGGGCCTTTTCCATAGGAAATTGGCCCTTGATTTTCAGTTAGTTTGAATTGTTTCAATCTTCTTATTTTTAAATAAATTTAATAAATTTTGTTCTGCTGACGTTGTGCTGTCTTCTTCAATAAATGTGGTCGCGTAGTTTTCTAAATGCTCTTCCATCAATTGAGTTGCTCGTTTTTCATCACCGTGCTCAATTGCATCTAAAATTGCACGATGTTCATCTGCCGAACAATTATTATGTTTTGGAATTTCATATAACCCAATTAATAACGAAGTTCTCGCAATAAGTGTCTGCAAATAATTAGTCATGATCGTATTCTGATTTGCTTCAATCAATTTCAAATGAAATTGTCCTGATAGCTTAATCCACTCAGCCCAATTACCAGCTAATCGCTCTTGCGACTCTTGATCGACTAAGGCTCGAAGCTCACTAAAATCTAAGTGATGAGACTTTTGAGCTAACTTTTTTACAGTGACAATTTCAAGCATGCTGCGTGCTTCAAAGACTTCTTTTGTTTCATGAGCACTATGTTTTGCGATGAGTGCCCCACGATTGGGCTGAATTTCGATGACCTTATCATGGGCAAGTTTTACGAAAACACGTCTTAACACTCCCCTCGTTACACCGAATGCCTCACATAGGGGTGCTTCAACCAAACGCGCCCCGGGTGTAAGTTGCCTATTTAAAATGGCATCAACAATAGCGTTATATATATGGTCATCAATTTCATCATTGCTCTTTTCTACGGCTTTTTTTAGTGCATTCGATGGCATTGATTTCTCCATTTTTGTTAACGCCTCCTCTTTTTAAAACTTTATCTACTAACTGTAGTGTAAGTTTAACTTAACCTTTTGGGAATATTACTCTCATTTCCGCAGCATCTATGTGCTACTGAACAATTCAAAAATAAACCTTAAAATATCAGCTTATATAACTAAATTTATGTACTTTTTATAAAAATTAATCTCTTCTCATTTTATAAAACTGTCTCTTTATATCCAAATTCCGTACCAGTTTAAACAATCTCATCAATGCTACCCGCGAATTTGGCACAACTTTTGCTCAATAGAATTGTGCACAATCAAAATAACACATTGTGCACAATTTTAACTTCTTTCTTTTAGTCAGAGTTTCAAGCTGCTGAAGAACGTGCCCGCCCAACATAGGGAAGTGAGTGTTCAAGATGAATAATACCGAAGCAATAATTAAACCTTCTTATGATGCAAAGCTAACAAATCAAGACCTAGCTCCTTTAAAAAAGCAAACTTGGGGCGCTTATAATATTTTTGCCTTTTGGATGTCTGATGTTCATAGTGTCGGCGGTTATGTCATGGCTGGGAGCCTTTTTGCACTTGGGCTCAATAGCTGGCAGGTACTTCTCTCTTTACTGATCGGCATTGCCATTGTTCAGTTTTTTACAAACCTGATTGCCAAGTCTAGTCAACAAACTGGCACGCCCTATCCTGTTATTTGCCGTGCAACCTTCGGTGTGCTTGGTGCAAATATTCCTGCTGTTATTCGTGGGCTTATTGCTGTCGCATGGTATGGCATTCAAACCTATTTGGCCTCAAGTGCATTCTTATTGGTCATTTTAAAGTTCTTTCCAGAATGGTCCGTCTATGCCGATGTTTCAAATTACGGCTTTCTTGGGCTTTCCTATTTAGGATGGGTTGGCTTTATGCTGCTTTGGTTACTGCAAGCGATTGTTTTTTGGTCTGGCATGGACAGCATTCGTAAATTTATTGACTGGGCAGGTCCGGCTGTCTACGTTGTGATGTTTGCGATGGCAGTCTGGCTCATATGGAAAGCTGGATGGCAGAATATTGATTTAAACCTAAGTGGTGTTCAATACGACGGTTTTGCGGTTGTACCTGTCATGATTGGTGCTATTGCTCTCGTTGTCTCATATTTTTCAGGTCCGATGCTGAATTTTGGTGACTTCTCTCGTTATGGCAAAAGCTTTAACGCGATTAAAATGGGCAACTTTCTTGGACTACCAATTAATTTCTTAGGCTTTTCTTTACTTACTGTTGTATGTATTGCGGCAACGCTTCCAGTCTACGGCAAGCTCATTACAGACCCTGTCGAGATGGTTGGTAAACTGGATAATACCTTTGTGGTGATTCTAGGTAGTTTGACCTTAATGATTGCCACGATTGGGATTAATATTGTCGCTAACTTTGTTTCACCTGCCTTTGATTTTTCCAACGTTTCACCGAGCAAAATTAGCTGGCGCATGGGTGGAATGATCGCAGCAGTTGGTTCGATTTTCATTACCCCATGGAATTTGTTTAATAATCCTCAAGTGATCCATTACACCATTGATATTTTAGGCGCATTTATCGGTCCACTTTTTGGTATATTGCTCGCCGATTTTTACCTCATTAAAAAACAAAAAATTGTGGTAGATGATTTATATACCTTAGATACCAAAGGTTCGTATTGGTACAAAAATGGTTATAACCACTCTGCCTTTTATGCCTTAATTCCTGCTTCATTAATTCCTATTCTCTGCGTACTTTTACCACAACTGTCGGGGCTTGCTAATTTCACATGGTTTATTGGGATGGGATTCGGTTTTGTCATTTACCGATTTCTTAACCAACCGCTTGCCCATGCTAAATCGGCAATGACTAAGGTAAAAGTACAATGAAAATTAAAATTATTAATCCTAATACTACTCAAAGCATGACAGACAAAATTGCTGCATCAGCAAAGGTAGTCGCGAGTTCTGGTACTCAAATTATTGCAGTGAGTCCTCAAATGGGCCCTGCAACGATTGAAAGTTATTATGATGAAGCCCTAAGTGCCGTAGGTGTGCTGGAGGAAATCTGCCAAGGTGAACAGCAAAATGTAGATGCTTATGTTATTGCCTGTTTTGGCGACCCTGCGCTTTATGCCGCCCGTGAAATCACTTCGGCACCTGTGATTGGGATTGCCGAAGCAGCCATGCGAACTGCAAGTTATGTCAGTACTGGTTTTAGTGTGGTGACAACCTTACAACGCACAGTGAATATGAGCTGGCATCTGGCTCATCGCTATGGGGCTACGCCATTTTGCAAAAATGTTCGAGCTTGTGACATTGCCGTTGAAGAATTGGAGCTTCCTGACTCAGATGCTTATCGAACCATACGAGATGAATGCAAAAAAGCACTCGCTGAAGATAAAAGCGATGCGATTGTTTTAGGATGTGCAGGTATGAGTGATTTGTGTCTAAAGCTACAAAACGAGTTAGGCGTAATCGTTATTGACGGCGTTGCAGCAGCAGTTAAACAAGCTGAAATGTTAGTTCAGTTAAATTTAAAAACCAGCAAAGTTGGTGATTGGGCCTCACCTCCTGTAAAGAACTACACAGGCATATTGTCAGGATTTGGAATGCGCTAAAGAGTTAATATTTCAATTCCAGCTCAAAACTCAGAGTTGGAATTGAAATAAAGAATAATTAAAGGAATTAAGCCTCTGCTAACTCTGGCTGTTGTTCTTCTTTATAAAATGGCACATCGCCATTAATAGTTGCGCGGTGCATAATTCGATGAGCATCTCCGTAATCAAATAATGCTTTATGTTGTGTGCAACGGTTATCCCAAATCGCGACGTCACCGTCTTGCCATTTCCAGCGTAAATGAAATTGCTCTTGGGTCGCATGTTCAAACAAGAAATTAAGTAATTGCTCACTTTCTTGTTCGGGTAACTCATTAATGTGTGTGGTAAAACCCTCACTTACGAACAACAAAGGCTCGCCTGTGACCGGATGGGTACGCACCACTGGATGAACCACTGGAGGATTACGCTTAAAGGTTTGTAACAGCTTTTCACGTTCTTCTTCGTTATGAGCAAAACGCTCAAGTGGAAAAGACTTACGAATATCGTGTGTTGCAGTTAAGCCACGCAATTTTTGCTGTAACTCAAGCGGAAGCCCTTTAAAAGCTGCTGTGTTGCTCGACCACAACGTGTCACCACCTACAGGTGGAATTTTAATAGCTTGCAACACACAACCTAAAGGTGGAGTTTTACTAAAAGTCACATCTGTGTGCCAAAGTTCATTGTCACGCAAATCTTGTTTCCAACTGTCGAGCACCATCACCTCAGGTACATCTTCAATTGAAGGATAAATCGGGTGCACATGCAATGTGCCAAAACTACGGGCCAAGTCTGCTTGTGCTTGTGGTGCTAATTGTTGCTTTCGAAAAAAAATGACCTGATGATCAAGCAAAGCCTGCTGGATTTGTTGCGTTGTCTGTTCATTTAACGCATTCAAATCAATATCGTGAATAATTGCGCCAATGGTAGGCTTGATCACTTCTATATTTAAGTTTGCTACTACTGTATTCATCTTCTTTACTACAACTGCTGACCATACCAAGGAGAAAACTGTTTTTGTAACCAACGTAAAAACAGCTCAAAACTAACTGCGACAATCGCAATCACAATAATGCCCAGAATCACCGTATCGGTAATTAAGAACTGTGCTGCCGATTGCACCATAAAACCAATACCACGGTCCGCTGCAACCAACTCTGCTGCAACTAATGTTGACCAACCCACCCCAAGACCAATACGAATACCGGTAATAATATGAGGTAAGGCTGTTGGTAAAATGACATGCCAAAAGACTTGTGACTGACTTGCCCCTAGCGACAATGCTGCACGTTCACGATTAAGCTGATGGCTTAACACACCATGCGCACTACTAATAATGACAGGCGCCAAAATCGAGAAGAAAATCAAAAGTACTTTTGTGGTTTCACCAATACCGAACCAAATAACAAGTAACGGCAAATAAGCTAACGGCGGAATTGGTCGTAGCAATTCAACCAAAGGATCTAGAACAGCACGAACCCATTTGTTCAGCCCCATCCACAAACCCAGCGGAACACCAATCACCACGGCAGCAATCAAAGCTAAAAATACACGAGAAATGCTGGCTGCCAAATGTTGCCACAAAGTTGCTTTCATAAAGCCTTCTTGGCTGACCGATATAAATTTTTGCCAGACTGCCTGTGGACTCGGTAAAAACAGTTCAGGTACAACATGCAAAGCAGTAATGAGGAACCAGAGTGCAACTACACTTCCCACACTGATTATGCTGACCGCCAAAGTACGATGCTTCTCAAAGAATGACGATAGAAAAGAAGCACTTTCTGTTTGTACATCTGGCTTAATTTTTAGCTCTGCCTTGTCATATTCATAGACGTTATCTTTAGTGTTCATGTAGGTAACGCCTCCTTACCGCTTTGTTTTTGTACCCTTAAACTTTCAAATAGCTGTTCTCTGAGCTGAATAAATTGAGAATCCGATTTAATTGAGCGAATAGACTCGCCCTGACGATATCGTTGGGCAAAATCGAGATGTAGAGTTTCTACAATTTTGCCTGGATGCGCTGTCATTAGTACCAGCTGATTGCTGAGCAATAATGCTTCTTCAATGTCATGAGTAATCAAAAAGAAGCTTTTATTTTGTTGAATCCATAAATCGAGCACTAACTGCTGCATGTTTTCACGCGTAAAAGCATCTAATGCGGCAAAAGGTTCATCTAATAAAATAAACGGCGCGTGACTGATCAAAGCTCTGGCAATACCAACACGTTGTTTCATACCACCGGAAAGTTCCCAGATATTGGCTTTTTCAACGTGACTTAAACCCACAATTTTTAAAATTGCGTTCACTTGTGCTTCGATATCCGCGCGCTTTAAACCTTTTAACTGCAAAGCGAAGCCAACATTATCTGCAACATTCAACCAAGGAAGTAAGGCGTGATCTTGAAATACAACAGCACGAGTTACATCTGGTCCAGTTACGACTTCATGATTTACAAGCACATCACCTGAACTCGGCTTTTGAAACCCTGCCAAGATATTAAGCAAAGTTGTTTTGCCACAACCCGACTCACCTAAAATCACGGTTAAAGAACCTTCTTCAATGGTTAGGTTAATGTCTTGTAAAACTGGCTTTTGCTGTTTAGGAAAAGTCAGATGAATATGTTTGGCTTCTAGTACACTCATGACAACTCCTTAAGGCTGCAAAAATGAAGAATTCACATTGCCTTTATAATCGGCTTTCAGTTGATCGACTTTGCCCTGACCTTTTAAGAACTTCGCTGTATCAAAAATATTTTGCGCAAATTCACCATCTAACGTTTGTTTTTGCTGAGCGTGGTCAAGGTAAATATTTCCTCTTAATAAAAGCGGGATATCTTTTGCATCAGAACCTGTGAGCTGCGCAATTTTTTGCACGTTATCGGCATCTTTAACGTAAGCGGCTGGGTCTTGATTATATTTTTCGAGTTGCTCAAGTGTGGTTTGAACAAAAGCTTTCAAGAAGTCAGGATTTTTCTCTGCAAAATCTTTACGTACAACCCATAAGTCATAAGTTGGAGCGCCCCATTCACCGACTTGTTTTGAGTCGGTTAAAACCGTACCAGATGCTTTGGCTTTACTTAAAGCAGGTTCCCAAACATAGGCAGCATCAATATCACCACGTTCCCACGCCGCTGAAATTTCAGGTGGACGCAAGTTAATAATTTTTACTTTGTCTTCTGGAATGTTCCAATGTTTAAGTGCAGACAAAAGGCTGTAATGGGTTGTCGAAACAAACGGTACAGCAATGGTTTTGCCAATTAAATCTTGAGGAGTTTTAATTCCTGACTTATTACTTACTACTAATGCTTCAGATCCACCAAGTTTTGATGTAATTAAGAATACTTCAATCGGTAAATCACGGCTTGCTGCAGCAGCAAGTGGACTTGAGCCAATATTGCCAAGTACGACATCACCTGAAGCAAGTGCGTTTACAACATCTGAACCCGCATCAAATTTTTTCCATTGAATGATACGTTGACTATGTTTTTCATAGTCTCCATTCGCCTGTGCAACTTTGCTTGGGTCAACTCCGGTTTGATAAGCAATCACGACAGGTTTGTTGTCACGAACTAAAGCACCCGTATTATTATCTTTCTTATTTTGCCATACGATAAATGCAACAATTGCTACAACCACAATTGCCGTGATAATCAACGGTTTGGTCTTTGTGCTCATAATTTCATGATCTTTCAATAATATAAGCCCATGGTATGCAGCCGGCTTTATAATGAAAAATAAAAAAATATGAGTTGCTTATCAGGTTTTTATAAATAACTTTTCCTTATAAGTTTTTATCTTTTGGGAAAAAGCAAATTTTAAATAATCTTATAGAATAGATACAAAATTAAAATACTTATATATCAATAAGTAAAAACGACATTCCCAAATCATATGATTGTGAAAGCCTGACATATGCCCTTTAGTATTTTATCCTCTGATATTTGATCATTTTTATTTTTGCTTATTGTATCCAGAGTTTTGCATCTAATTAATTTTCTTTCTTTTATATAAGGTTTAGATTTTATTATCTTTTTATCTTAAAACCTCTGCAAATATTGAGATTTGGACAAATCTTTTTCTGGTTTATACATGACGCAAATTTAATTTTTATTTTTTAAGAGGAGAAAAATTCTTTTGTTTAAACATTCTCAAATTTTGACAAAAACATTAATTACAACATCTTTGCTTACATTCAGCCTTTCAAGTCATGCAGCGCTTACCTTTGGCAATGCTGAAGAAGGTCAACTTAAAGTAAGCGGTACTGTTCGAGCTAAATATGTTTATGATTTTGACTCTGATCCCACTACCAGTAAATTTTCTTTTAATGACGCAGTATTATGGCTGGACTATAACTCTCCGAAATGGATTGGTCGTTTAGATTATCGAGTTTATGAATATTACGGACGTCTAGGCGATGCCAATTGGCTCACCGATGCATGGTTAGGTTATAAAATTAATGATAACAGTAAAATTATTGCTGGCTTAAACCCCGTTCCTTTTGGCTTGGGTCGCTTTTGGGGAAATACTTATTATTTAGGCATTGCCAATAGTGCTGGTTGGGAAGATGTACACAACCTTGGGGTGAAATATGATTTCAATGATGGAATCAATGAAGCACAACTCGCCTTTTATCCTACCGATGGTGGCACCTATAGAGGTAAAAGCAAAGACTCGAGTCGATTTAGTATCAACCCTATCAATGCGGATGACTCTGTACCACAAGGCACCAATACTAAAGAAAAGAACTCCATTGTTGTTCGCGGTGCTCATACCTTTAAAAATGTCTTAGGCCAAGAAAATTTCTCTACTCAACTGGGTGCATCTGCATGGTATTCCACCATTGAAAATAAACGTTCAGGGCAAGATGGCGATCGCCAAGTCTATTCGGTTTTTAGCAATACCAATTATAACCAATGGAATTTACAGCTTTTGGCCGGTTATCAAGACATTGATAATGCCGACACTCAATATAAAGATCATCTGACTCTGGGCGGTTTCGATTATTCATTTAACTCTGCAACCAAAGGTCAGATTTATTCAGCCGAACTGAGCTATTTATTTCCTCAGCAGTTTGGCCCGATTACCTCTGTCCGCCCGTACCTAAACTATAGTTCTTACCGAAAAGAACAAGATGGCTTTAAAGACTCAACCCGTTTTATACCCGGTATTGCCTTTAACTATCAAAAATTGACAGTACAAGCCGAGTTGTTGATGGGCAAACATGACCCATATTTAGGTGATAGTGAGGGTCTGGCAGCTGGTGGAACTAACGATAAATGGAATAAAAAAGCGTTTGTAATTTTTGCTTATTACTTCTAACTCTAAAAATAAAGGCCAACAGATGTTGGCCTTTATTTTATTTAGAGATTTACTTTCACTCTAATCAATTACTGGTGAATTGCTGAGAGGAAGTTCTGTTTTATCTTCATCGATAACATTGACATCTTCGTATACTGCTCACGGATTAAAGCCCCCTTTTTTTAATACGGGCAAAAGTCGGTCTGAAATTTTCTGCCAATTCATCATAACGTGATGACTGCTTCACCCCACACGCGAGAAATACTTAAGGCCTGACTAAGTGCTGCATGCGTTAGTGAACCGAGATGATGCTCAAAATTTAAATTTCTCATGTAAGTAAAACCAATATTGCTTTGCTTTTACCATAAAATATTTATTTCACATGAAAACGATTATTTTTTTATAACTGTATTCATTCTTTATATAAAGCAAAACAAAAGCCTGAAAGCGCTAAGCAATCTCTTTCTTGTTAAGACTATGCTGACTTTGCAATAAGGTTTGCATATATTCTGAATAGACAGATAACTTTTCAAAAATATGTTCTGAATAAAACATGTCGTCAATTAAATGCGTCATTTGAGGCGTCGTGAAAGTGTCACAGAGTCCTACCAATTCAGCATTCATTTGAGCAAATTTCGCGCATAATTTGACATAAGTTTCATCTTTATTTTTGAATAATAATTTCCGCATTTCTAAGCCATTGAGGTTTTTTAAGTCATCATGTTTTGTGGTTTTAATCCAATAAATTTTTATTTTTAAAAACTGTTCAAGTTGATTTAGAGCCTCTAAATCAATTTCTAAATATGTTATTAAAAAAACTGTAGAGATATCACTTCGGCATAGTGCCTTGATTAAGCTTAGATAAATAAATTCGACTTCATTAAGCTCTGCAAGTTCCAAATCGATATAAATTTTTAGACTTTCTAAAACGTCATCTACTTTGAATAAGGCTTTTTTTTCAGCTTGGTAATATTTATTAAGAATAGAAAGCACAGGCGTAGTCGCAGGCGTTGTATAAATAGCAGCCTTATTTAGGTTAGCAAAAATAAATGGTGAAAATAGATAAGCCACACTACTTTGCTGTGGCTCAATATGAGATTGGATTAAATATACAGTTTCAGATTTAGAAAAGTCTCTGAGTACTTTCGCTCTTAATAAAGTAGCTTCAAAATTAACGTAAGTCTGCTCTAACTGAACTAATGTAGATACAGGAATAGGCTGATTTTTAATAATTTTATGCAGGACATTGAGTTGAGAAGTAATAAACATTTTTTAACATCCAAGCTATTTTAGAAGAGCTACACTTAAATCAGGTCTTTAATAACCTACGTAACAACCAGACCTCACGCAAAACAACAAAGGAATAAAAGAGAAGAAACTATTCTGCGCTTATTACCCAAAGTCGCATTCACTTTGTTTTGGAGAGTGATTTTGGCCATTCGTAAATCTTGTTCATTTATTTTGGACTTTTGAAGAATGGATACATAGCTACAGATAATTGAAAAAAAACTATAGCACACCTCATGACTGCTCCAGACTGTTATAGTTTTATAAAAAATTTCTGTATCTACATATACAAAAAGAGTAAGTGCATGATTAGGGAAACTTCTTAAGGTAGGTAGTTTTCATGAGACGATCTATTGCATATCGCCAGATATTTCATCAATGTTTCAATGCAACATGCATTTTTACAAATGCAACATCAAGCATAAACTTTGTTAACAGATTGAGAACAATCAATCAGTCTATTCTCTTGGAATATCAAGCAATTATATTGCTTAACCCTGTTGGCATTTTACTTGCTAAGAACATTTATCACAGAAGTAAGTTTAATCGCCAAAATACTTTGTTGCCTGAAAATAAGTATTTAACTCATTCAATCATCATCAGCTAGTTCACAGGGGGAAAGTTTATGAGCCTCGGTCTAACCGCTCTAGAATTAGCGCGAATACAATTTGCTTTTACAGTATCCTTCCATATTATTTTTCCGGCCACTTCCATCGGTCTTGCCTGCTTTTTAGCAGTGTTAGAGTGGAAATGGTTAAGAACCCAAGACCCGATTTATAAAGATCTATTTAAATACTGGATTAAGATCTTTGCCGTTGCCTTTGGTATGGGTGTGGTCTCGGGCGTAGTCATGAGTTACCAGTTCGGTACGAACTGGAGTGAATTTTCACGTGTCGCCGGAAGTATTACTGGTCCTTTACTTACCTATGAAGTCTTGAGTGCCTTCTTCTTAGAAGCAGGTTTCTTAGGCATTATGTTATTTGGTTGGGGCCGTGTTGGTCCTCGAGCCCATTTCTTCGCAACACTTATGGTTGCCATCGGAACATGTATTTCCATGTTCTGGATCTTATCTTCGAATAGCTGGATGCAGACCCCTCAAGGCTTTGCTATCGAAAATGGCATTATTGTGCCAAAAGACTGGTTTGCAATTGTCTTTAACCCATCCTTCCCTTACCGCTTTGCCCACATGGGTGCAGCAGCTTTCTTAGTTTCATCATTATTGGTCGTCGGAACATCTGCATGGCATTTAGTAAAAGGCCGTCGCGATGAGTTGGTGAAAAAATCGTTCTCGATGGGTCTCTGGATGGTACTTGTGACTTCATGTTTGCAAGTAGTGATTGGCGATAACCATGGGTTAAACACCCGTGAACATCAACCTGCCAAACTTGCAGCAATGGAAGGACATTGGGAAACTAATCACAATGAACCAATGCCATTATTGCTATTTGCAATTCCCGATATGAAAGAAGAACGTAACCACTTCGAAGTAGGTGTTCCTTATTTGGGTAGCTTAATTTTAACGCATAGCTTAGATGGCCAAGTGACAGGTTTAAAAGATTTCGCACCAGAAGATCGTCCAAATTCAACCATCGTTTTCTGGAGCTTCCGTGTGATGGTGGGTCTTGGTGTACTCATGGTCACTTTGTCTTTAATTGCGCTTTGGTTACGTAAGCGTGGAAAACTCTATGAAACATCTTGGTTCCATAAATTTGCTTTAGTAATGGGGCCTTCTGGTTACGTTGCCATGCTTGCAGGTTGGGTAACAACTGAAGTCGGTCGTCAACCGTGGGTTGTATACGGCATTATGCGCACAAAAGACGGGCTTTCACATACTGTTTCCGCAGATCAGGTCGGACTTAGCCTGTTTATTTTTGTGGTGGTCTATACCATCGTTTTTGGTAGCGGTATCTACTACACCTTAAAACTGATTAATAAAGGCCCTGTATTTATCGATACACCAAATGTTGAAACTGGTGGCGTTGGACACTTTAAAACACCAATGCGTCCACTCAGTGCGGTCGATGAAAACATTGACGATAATCAAAAATCTGGGGAGAAACATCATGATTGATCTTTCTTTAATATGGGTCGGTATTATTGGTTTAGGTGTTTTAATTTACGTGGTCATGGACGGTTTTGACTTAGGAATCGGAATTATGTTCCCTTTCATTAAGAACAGCCAAGAACGTGATGTCATGATGAATACCGTCGCTCCTGTTTGGGATGGTAACGAAACTTGGATGGTTCTCGGTGGTGCTGGTCTATATGCTGCCTTCCCGCTGGTTTATTCAACAGTTTTATCCGCACTATATTTACCGATCATTTTTATGGTAATTGCCCTGATTTTCCGTGGCGTTGCTTTTGAATTCCGTTTTAAAGCTCACCGTACCAAACATCTTTGGGACTTGGCTTTTATTTGGGGTTCAGTTTTAACGAGCTTCCTTCAAGGGATTATTTTGGGTGCTTATATTCAAGGAATCAAAACCGAAAATGGTATTTTTGCTGGTGGGTCTCTTGATTGGCTTTCTCCGTTTACGATCTTCACAGGTATTGGCGTAGTTGCCATGTATGCTACTTTAGGCTGTGGATGGCTGATTTTAAAAACCGAAAAAGGTTTGCAGCAACGTATGTATGAGCTTATGCCAAAGCTAATTATTGCGCTGCTCATTATTTTTGGTGGCGTGAGTTTATATACGCCGTTGACTCATCCTGAAATTGCAGATCGTTGGTTCTCTTTACCAAATCTGTTCTATTTTAGTCCTGTACCGATTTTGGTCTTATTGTTTGTTGGCCTGATTTTATTGGCATGTAAAAAGCAAGATCATGACCTCAAACCATTTGCATATACATTGGCTCTCGTTTTCCTTGCATTTACTGGTTTTGTGATTAGTTTATGGCCATATATTATTCCGCCATCAGTCACAATCTGGCAAGCCGCAGCACCGCATTCAAGCCAGATGTTTGCTTTGGTTGGCGCACTTATTCTGATTCCGATCATTATTGCTTACACCATTGTGTCTTACTGGGTATTTAGAGACAAAGTTCGTGTAGGTGACGAAGGCTATCACTAAGTATGGAGGGTTTTATGAAAAAGTCATCCGTTAAACTCAATCAAACCCAATGGTTTATTTTGCTATGGCTCGGTGGTTTTTTAGCCTTAGCTGTGATTGCGGGATTGTTTAAAGTTATCTTGATTTATGCAGCCCCTTACTTAAAGTAAATCTATTGTTCTAAACAAATGCCGTTTGTAGATTCTGCAAACGGCATTTATTATTGATTAAGTGCTTCTTTCATTTTGTTATTTCGTGCAGCCCCTACATGTATAAATCAGAACAACTCGCTCATAGCATTCGCCAACTCATTGAGAGCGGCACTTTAAATGCACATGAGAAATTACCGTCATTGAGAGATCAGGTACAACGTTCTGGTTTTAGTTTAATGACCGTCATGAATGCTTATCAGGAGCTTGAATCACAAGGTCTGATCTATTCAAAAGAAAAATCTGGCTACTTTGTTGCCGAGCAAATTGCACTAAAGCCACTCGAACAATATTCAATTGTTTCACTAAACTCTAAAATTGAAATTAATTCCTTAGTTTTTAAATATCTTAAGTCAATTCAACATGAGTCTGTCGTACCTTTTGGCTCAGCTTTTCCAGACAGTCAGCTTTTAACAGCACCTAAACTTATTCAAATTATGGGGCAACTTGCGCGCAAAAGACAAAGCTATGACCAGACCACAAGCTTGCCTCCTGGTAATTTAGCGTTAAGAAAACTGATTGCTCAGCGCTACTGTATGCAAGGTATACAGACCGATCCAGATGACATTGTCATTACATCTGGAGGTTTAGATGCACTAAACCTTTCGCTACAAGCTGTCGCTCAACCCGGCGATTATATTCTATTGCAACAAACCGTGTTTTACGGCGCTTGGCAAGCCGCTGAGCGTTTAGGACTTAAAGTGATTACCATTCCTGAGCATCCGCAACATGGTTTTGATCTAGAGGCTTTTGAACAGGTTATTCATACATATCCAATTAAAGTATGTTGGCTCATGTTAAATAGCCACAACCCGATTGGTTTTACAGTCAGTGATGACATTAAATATAAAATTGCTAAGTTGCTTCACGAACATCAAATCTATTTAATTGAAGATGATGTCTATGAAGAGCTTTATTACGGTGGGCAAAAACCACTTTCAATGAAGTATTTTGATCAACAAAATCTGGTACTGCACTGTTCGTCTTTTTCTAAAACATTAGGTGCAGGTTTTCGGGTCGGTTGGGTCTATGCGGGTAAATTTTCAGACCATATTCAACACTTACAGCTCATGAGTACTATTTCAGTGAATGCACTCATTCAAAATGCATTGGTTGAGTTTTTGTCTCATCATCATTATGAAAAACACTTACGTACGCTTAGGCTTTCACTTGAGCGTTATAAAAAGCAGTTTTATCATTATTTAAAACAACATTTACCTAGCTCTTGTGAAGTGTATTACTACCCAAGTGGTTATTTTCTATGGGTCAAACTTCCTAGTACGCTGGACAGTATGCAAGTTTATGAAGAATTGATTCAGCAAGACATTGGCGTTGCGCCAAGCCCTTTGTTTAGTGTTTTACCTGCACAGCAATATTATTTAAGAATCAATTGCTCTTTTGAATGGAACACTAAAATTCAAAATGCATTAGATCAGGTTATCAAAACCATTCAACAAAGAGTTGAAGCAAGTTTATAAAGATATGCTTCGACCTAAGCACAATTTTATAGTCTTTATTTTGTGCTAACTTTATAGCTCAAATCTATAGTGTTAAGGGAAACTGGTTCAAGGAATTAATATGGAAATTGATGAAGAACTCACCCTTAAAAAAATACAGATTTTTTTAGCTTTCATGCGCTGCGGAAATTTGTCTAAAACAGCCACAGAAATGCAGTTGAGCAATGTCAGTGTTCATAAAGCCTTACATTCTTTAGAAAGTGCTTTACGTTGCCCTCTTTTTAAAAATGAAGGCCGTAACCTCATTCCTTTAAAAAGTGCTTATGTCTTTGAAGAACGGGCACAGAAAATCGTACAAGACATTTTTATTACCGTAAATAAAACCAGAGAAGCAGCAGGTTTTGCAGCCAAGGTTTTACATCTAGGTTCTCTTTATTCTTTGACGGTAAACACCATTCCAAATGTGATTAGCGGCCTTAAACTCAGACGCAGTGAGCTTGATATTCAACTGTTGCTGAGTTCGAATCAGGATTTGGTGAAAAAGCTTAAAGCAACTGAGCTGGATGCAATTATCGTGGCTTTAAATGAAACCACTCAAGATGATGACTTTGAAATTTTGCCGATGTTTTCAGACGATATCTTTCTGGCAGTCAATAAAGATTCAAAATATGCCGATTTTAAAGATATTGATTTAAGCCTTTTAAAAGAAGAAACTTTTTTAACTTTAACTAAGGGTTTTGCAACTCATAACGACAGCGACATCATTTTTAAAAAAGCAGGTTTTTCACCAAAAGTTGCTTTACAGGTCAATGATATTTTTACCCTCATTAGTATGGTCAGCTCAGGTGTCGGTTTTGCTCTACTACCCGGTCGTATTTCTGCCGTCTATGAAAGTTCAGTAAAACTTATTCCACTAAAACAGCAATATCATATGCAACAAGAAATCGGTTTAGTCTTTCTAAAAAGTAAAGAACGCGACCCAAACTTACTTGCTCTGATTGCTGAATGTCGTATGTTCGCCACTAATTTTAAAAGATAAATATCGGCAACTTATTAAAGAATAATGAGTTGCCGTTATAGGATTTTCAAAAATTTATCCAAAAATCGCATTAACCGTTAAGAAAAATACAGAAGGTCCAAGTAAACAGCCAAGTCCTGTATAGAAGGTTGCAACCAAAGCGCCATAAGGTACAAGTCGTACATCAGTGCCAGCTAGGCCTGCTGCGGTGCCACTGGTTGTTCCAGCCAAACCACCAAAGACCATGGCAGAGCGCGGACTTTTTAGATACATAAATTTCGCAAGCAATGGCGTCCCTACCATAAAGAAAACTGACTTGATTAATCCAATTGCAATAGAAAGAGCAATCACATCAGAGCTTGCACCAATTGCGGTTCCTGTAATCGGACCAACAATATAAGTCATTGCACCTGCACCGATCGTTGTCATCGAAATTGGATCTCGATACCCCATGCCCCATGCGACCAGAACTCCAATTGCAAAAGGCACAACACAACCAAGCATTAATGCAATTAGACCAATTTTGCCTGCTTTCTTCACCTCTTTCACATCAACTTCAAATGCAGTTGAAGCGATAGCTAAATCACGAATCATGGCTCCGCCCAAGAGCGCAAAACCAGAAAAAATAGCGATGTCCGAAACACCTTTGGTTCCCTGCGTATAAACTCCTGCAAAGTAAGCAACAACCAAACCTAAAGTAATCGCGATTGCAGAGCTTTGTAATTTTCCCTTCGTCAAATATTTTGAGAGTAAATGGGAAACAAACATCATTAAACCCGTTACGGCAAGAGCAGTAACTAATGCATTTTTTGATAACACAGCAATTATAGCGTCCATCATTTAAATCCTTTTTGATTGAACTTCTTGTAGTTTTATTGCTTAGGCTATTTTTTCCTTAGATTCTATTGTCCATTCATAGGTTTCATAGTCACCACTAATTCTATTTAAATAACGGATGACTAAAACCGTACCGATTAACGATGCAATAGAGACAATCAGCCCTAACATGCCACCCGATAAAGCTGCAACGACATTTTGACCTGCCGACATCGCAACAACGATCGGAATATACATACCTGACCAATACAAAATGCCGAATTGTGTGACTTGAGGTAAGTAACCTTTTTTTGCCAGTAATTCTTTAGATAAGATCAACAGAATCATTGAAATAGCAACGCCACCGACATTCGCTTTAACACCTAATACCATGCCTAAGGTATTGCCAAGATAGTCGCCTAATAAATGGCAGATCGCTAATATTGCTGTTCCATATATAATCATTGTAAATCCCTCATATCCTTGGGTTATTACTCAATTTTTAATTTATATTGTAATTACAAAGAAGCGTTATTTTCATTTTGCATTGCTAACTGAATGCTGTCTAAACGTGTTCCCTGAAATGACAATACAGTTCCTTCTTTAAATATTCGACGTGCAAGTGTAGTAAGCACCGTTCCCGGTAAAGCTTCAATCTGCAACCTCACACCTCGCTCCCATGCAGCTTGGATGGTACTTTCCCAATCTACAGTTCGGCTCATATTAAAAGCCAAGTCATCACCAATCTGTTCTGGCCTGCTAAGCGTACGAGCCGTTGTACCACTTAAATAACGTATTTTAGGCTGCTTTAAAGTCACTCCCTCCATAGACGCTGCAAGTTGCTTTGCTTGCTGACTTAATAATTCACAGTGCGATGGCACCGATACATCTAATTTTTTTGCCACCACGCCTTGTTGCTTTGCCAAAACAGCAACTTGGTACATGGCTTCAAAGCTTCCTGAAATAACGATCTGGTTATGTGCATTAATATTTGCAACAAACACCTGTGGCGTTATTTCATAAATCTGTTTGACCCATACTTCTACTGCTGAACGATCTGCACCAATCAAGGCGGTCATACCATAGCCCACCGGATAGGCGTTTTGCATGAGTTCACCGCGATAGGCAACCAAACGAATAGCATCTTCATAGGATAAAACTCCCGCTACAACCGCCGCTGACCATGCACCGATTGATAAGCCCGCAACATAATCTGGTGTTAAGTTTTCCACACTTAATAGTGCAGAACTCACCACACCTGAAATCAGTAAACAAAGCTGTACTGCACGTGTCGATTGCAATGCAGCCGGACTATCTAGCATCAAGACATCTTCTTTGAGTGCATCCGATGCACGCTCAAGGTATTCTTTAACTAGAGCGGTTTGAGGTAAGTCGTGCAACATATTGCTTCGTTGCACACCTTGCCCCGGATATACCCAAATTGAAGCCATGATATCTATTCCCTAATTCCATGGGTTTTCTAATAAAACAGCACCATCAGAACGTTTCAATAGAACTTTTCCACTGTTCTCAGCCCATTCTTTTAATGCCAAACCACCTTGTGGTAGTTGCAGTTGTATATCCACATTAAGCGCTGCTTGCTGAAAATTTTCGAGTAGCTCAATTGCCAGCTTTTTGGCAAAAGATTGTTCAGCTCGAATCAACAGATCTATGTCACTTTGTTGGGTTACTGTTTTAATGCCAGTTGCCAGTTCAAACCCGAAACTTCCTGTATATCCCCAACATCCTGAAAATTTTTTCATAATGCTGGAAATGCTCTGTAAACGTTCTGCCAAGTGTGCAAACTGCTGCATATCTACATGAGTCAATTCTTCGGGTTTAAGCTGTCTGCTAATTGCAGATCGTGGCATTTGCGCTGCATATCGTTGATGACGAAATTGCCCCCTTATACCCACAGCCACCTGATCTTCAGGAGTAATTTCCCGTCGAACTACAACGGGATCACCGCGTAGTAACACCTCTTTCACCCAAAGCGGAGCATCATCAGCCAAGCAGTCGGCTGTCATGCCCCACAGCAAATCATGGGCTTCGAGATTAAGTTTCATGACCATTGCTCACGCAATAATTCACGAACCTTCTTAGACATCTGACGGTTTTGTCCGTGAAGTCTTTGTTCCAGTCCTCTAGACTGCTCAGCATTAATTTCTTTAAATGCTTGAGCAATCACCTGCTTCGCTAACAAAAGATCATCATTTGTCGGTTGTTCAGGGTTTTCAACAGATAACAGTTCAGATAACAAACCAAGCGTGGCATAACTTTCAATGTCATAAGCCATTGGCGGAATGCTTGAGGCCAATTGCTCTAACTCATCAACTGATCGCAAGGTAACGCGTGCAGCAGATTCCTTACCCATCGCATGCACCATAACACCTGAATCTTTTAAGGCAATAATACGATTGGCTTGATATCCATGCGCCAAGAAAGCACCCGACATCGATTTACCAACCAACAAGCTAACAATAGGATGGCCTGCTAATCTGGCTCTAGCATAGCTATCTACTGCACCCGCTAAAGCTTGATGAATGCCTAATAATTCTTCACGGCGCCCATAGGCCTGACTTGGAACATCAACCAGACATAAAATGCCGCGTTTAGTTTCTGCATTTGCATCGGCTTGAATCACCTCATCAACCGCTTTTGCTAAATTCCAGCCTTCTAAGAGTCCAACTTCGCCTTGTCTTGCCCGTGGGAACAGATTATTACTATCTTGCACAACTGCAATCACACGCACTGCTTGCTGATCAATCTGACCATCAGCTACCCAAACAGAAGCTTGAAAACCTTCAACTGTCTTAAAGCCTTGTGTCAGTGCTTTAAACCAATGTGCACCACGAGTAGATGCTTTTAATGTATCAACGGCGATATTCATGCTTGCTCTCCTTGATACAAAGCTTGAACTTGTGCTGGGGTAATTTGCTCACCAGTATCAACTTGTTGTAGCTTTTCTAAATAGAATGAGTAATTTGAACTACGATGCTGGTGAGGTACGCCTTGAGTTAAATAATCGATGACTTGCTGACGAATTTTCTGGCGATCATCGTCTACATAAGCATCTGCCAAACCACTAGTGAAGCGCTGATTACCACCAGTAATACTCCATATAAATGGACGATCTTTGGCGTTATATTCTTGAACACCAGCTTCTTGTTCAATTACTTGCGGGCCATTTAAGCCTAAACGCCCTTCTTGTGTCATTACAATATAGCTACATAGGCCAGCCGCAATTGACATACCGCCAAAGCACCCTACACTGCCTGCAACTACTGCAATCACAGGTTGATACTGACGTAAGTTCACAATTGCAGCCTGAATCTCAGCAATGGCTGCCAAACCCAGATTTGCTTCTTGTAAACGAACGCCACCCGTTTCTAAAAGTAAGATTGCTGCTGTTGGAATGCCTTTCAGGTTGTCTTCAACTGCAAGCTCTAAGGCTCCCGCAATTTTGGCACCGCCCACCTCGCCTAAACTTCCACCTTGAAATAAGCCTTCAATTGAAATTAAAACCACTGGGCGTTCTTGAATAGATCCTTTTGCAATCACTACACCATCATCGGCTTGTGGGACAATATTTTGCTGAACCAACCAAGGCGACATAACACGGGCAAATGGGTCGAGTAACTCTCGAAAAGTCCCTTCATCTAATAATGCTTTAGCACGCTCTCTGGCGCTGAGTTCAATAAAATCTTGTTTATTTAATAAACTTTGGATATCAGTCATGCGCAATCTCCTCTAATGCTTGTTCCAGACGTAAGCGCACGACACCGGGAGTTGCACCAAAGTCATGAATATCAATATTGACGGCAGGTGGTATTTGCGCAGTAAAAATTCGTTCAAAAACATTGTGCCAACGTGCTGCACTGCCATCTACCGAAGTCACTACATGAATAGAAGCTTTTCCAGTTTCACCAGGTTCCATCAAAATTTCTAAATCGCCAGAGCCGACACATCCTACCAACGCTTTTTTTACAGGTGGCTCTGTTGCAACAAATTCAAAATGAAGTGTTTCCATAATCAAAATCCCTCTTTATTTTTTAAAGATGACTGCTGAGCACGATCTATAAACAATGTTGTTGCCAACAAATCTGCGGCACCACCAGCGGAGGCTTTCATCCGAAGTAGATCAATCTCTAAAAGATGCAAAGCTCGGCGACCTTCTAAGCTTGAGCTGCCGCCCAAATCAAGTACTTGCTGAGCACCTTGTTGCATACGCTTTAAACCCGATGTTCCCGAGCGATAAAGCACACAGGTATCGGTCAGGTCAGTCATCATGGCAAGTAAGGCATCTAAGCGAGCGAACTCTTCTTTCATTGGTTTACTACGACTTTGGTAAAGCTGCTTTAACCCAAAATTCACAATAGTTGGAAAACCTTGTTGTGCCTGTTCTTTGGCACCTAAGATGCCTAATTTTTTCTGTACTTGTTGGCCATGACTCAAAGCCTTCTTTGGAATAAAGCGATCTTCAAGCTGAGCAATCTGACCAGCTAAATGGCATAGCTCAACAGCCGATAAATATTGTTGATTCGTGCGTGCCAATGCTGCGGCCGTCACCATTAAACCCAAGGCCCAAATTGCACCGCGGTGTGTATTTACACCATTTGTTGCCAACATCATGGTCTTTTCACCTTGGCGACCGATTTCTCCAATGTGTTCACGCAAGGCTAAACAAACCTCACCATGATGTATGGCTGCTTGAGCCATTGCCTCAAACATAGGTTCTAAACTTTTTGCAGAGCGCTCCATTAATTCCAAAGTCAGGTCATCATGTGCGCCACTGCCACGCCGATCAACCAAAGCTGGTTTCGGTGTCAGATTAACTTCATCAATTAACGCTTCGACCGCTAAACTTGCCAAAATATGACTATCGCTGAGCGTTTGATATTTAACTTGTGCCATCATTACCAACTCCTGAATTTTGCAGGGGGTTGATATAAACCATCAGACCATGTCACCAAGTCGGCAATATTTTTAGCAGCTAAAAGTTCACGTGTGGCATCGGTACGGCGAATACCTAAATCTTCAGGAAATACCACCAAACCTTCACGTCTTAAACGTGCTGTTGTTTTCGGGTCTTGGCTTAAACCAATGCTAGTCACACCTGCCACCGCAGCAATCATGGCTTGGCGCTCTTCTTGGCTGCTTGCTTTATATAAATAAGCAATGCCTTCTTCGGTGAGTAAATGGGTGACATCATCACCATAAATCATGATCGGTGCTAAAGGCAGACCTGCTGTTTTAGCAACATCAATCGCATCAAGACGATCTACAAAAGTTGGCTTGCCACCCTCTTGGAAGGTTTCGACCATTTGCACCACCAGCTTTTTACCACGTGCCAAATAGGTTTCTGTTTCATTGGCACCTTGCAAGCGCATATCTAGCCATGCTGGCGTATCGTGACGACGTCCGCGTGGATCATGCCCCATATTTGGTGCCCCACCGAAACCAGCCAAACGACCTTTGGTGACAGTCGAAGAATGCCCCATGCCATCAACTTGCAAAGTTGCGCCAATAAATAGATCAACAGCGTATTGACCTGCAAGCTGACACATCATGCGGTTGGAACGTAAAGCGCCATCACGACCTGTAAAGAACACGTCGGGACGAGCTGCAACATATTTTTCCATACCGAGTTCAGTACCAAAACAATGCACGCTTTCAACCCATCCAGTTTCAATCGCTGGAATTAAGGTTGGATGCGGATTCAGAGTCCAGTTTCGGCAAATTTTTCCTTTTAAACCTAAAGACTCACCATAGGTCGGTAAAATCAGTTCAATTGCCGCAGTGTTAAAACCAATACCATGGTTTAACGATTGCACATTATGCTTTTCATAAATTCCGCGAATTGCCATCATCGCCATAAGCACATGCACTGGCTTGATGTGTTTCGGGTCACGAGTAAATAACGGTTCGATATAAAATGGCTGATCTGCCACCACCACATAATCAACCCAAGAAGCAGGAATATCGACACGTGGTAAATCTGAAACGTCATCGACCAGTTCATTGACCTGAACAATCACGATACCGTCACTAAAAGCAGCAGGTTCAATGAGTGCTGGAGAGTCTTCGGTGCTAGGGCCTGTATAGATATTGCCTTGGCGGTCCGCCATAAAACCCGCCGAGAGCACCACATTTGGAATTAGGTCGACCACCAAACGTGAATACAACTCGATATAGGTATGAATGGCACCAATCTCTAACAGGCCATCTTCAATTAACTGGCTAATACGTAAACTTTGCGGGCCAGCAAAAGAGAAATCGAGCTTGCGTGCAATACCTTTTTCAAATAGATCAAGATGTTCCGAACGCCCGACACTTGGCATAATCATATGTAAATCATGCAAAACATCTGGATTGGTTTGTGCCAAAGATCGAGATAAGAAATCTGCTTGCTTTTGGTTATTCCCTTCAAGTACGACTCTGTCACCCGGTGTAATCAAGGTTTCTAAGACTTTAATAATGTCTTGGGTTGGAATGACCACACCATCGGTATATTGGCTTGCCATCTCCAGTTTTAGCTGTTTGGCATGACGCCGCTTTGTCCATAATCGTTCTTTATTCTGAACTGATCCTTCCATGTGCTTACCTATATAGATCGCAGTTTTGTTCTGAATCTATAAAAGCGCTTTATGGAATTTTGATCAATCAACCTACATCGGTAGTTATTAACTTCAGGTTAATGATTGTCACAGCTTCTCTCTTCTGGCTAAGCCCAAAAAGAGAAAAACAGCTTGCTTAAAATTCCTTTTAACGTGGTTTATTCAACATCCATTCCAGATTTTGGCGAACCGCAGGCCACTCATGTTTTAAAATGCTATAAACATGGGTATCCCTCAAAATATCATCTTTCACAATTTGATGGCTTCTTAGCACACCATCGAGCTTTGCACCCAAGCGTACAATCGCGGCTTGACTTTGAACATTTAAAGAAGATGTGCGTAACTCAACAGCAATACAGTTTAAAGTCTCAAATGCGTGAGCGAGCAATAGCTTCTTACATTCAGTATTTACAGGCGTACGCTGTGCAGATTTGCGGTACCATGTCGAACCAATTTCTACACGGCGATGTGCTTCTTCAATATGCATTAGTGTTGTCATGCCCAACGCCCGTCCCGTTTTTCGATCTTCAATATAAAATGGCAGCATAGAGCCGGATTTTTGTAAACCAAGACGCCTTTCAATTTCAGCAGCCATTTGTTCAGGTCTTGGCACACGGGTATACCAAAGATTATAGAGCTCCCCATCGCAAACGGCCTCTGCCAGTAAGTCAGTTTGAGTTACATCTAGCGGCTTTAAAATAACGTGTTCACCCAATAACTCAACAGGTGTAGTCAAAGACATCTTTATCTCCTCAATTGATATTAAGCTTTTATATTTTCAAAATTATTTATTTAACTCAGCGACACTATACATAGCGTCCGCTATAGTTTGATGACCAGATTTCGATAGGCCATCTGCCGCGCCTAAAATGTCACGACGTTCTTTATTTTGCCCAAGTTTTGATTTTCCTTGCAGCTTGGTAATTTCAATTTCTATTCCCACAATCGCCTTTAACATTGGTTCAAGATAGTCCTTTGGTGCATCTGACATTTTCCATGGTTCAGGTTGAGATGCCTCATGAGTACGGGTTAAACGAGCCACCACGCCACGGACAAATCGCTCATCATCTCGAATCGTCACTTTGCCATATGCATGCACAACCCTATAGTTCCATGTCGGTACTTGTCTGTGCTGTTCATGTTTGGATGGGTACCAGTTTGGTGAAATATAAGCATCGCCCGCTTGAAACACGACGAGTACCTCATCTCCATTTTTAATGTCCTGCCAGACAGGATTAACTCTAGACACATGCGCATGTAGCACACCCAAGTTCTCTTCATTTACCAGCAATTCAAATGGAAGATGATTTGCATCTAAGCCATTACTTCCATGAGTAAAAAGCACACCAAATGGATATTCGGTAATAAGAGAATGTAATACATCCAAACGGTTTTCTGCATAATCATCGGGGATATACATGGCTCAAAACCTCACTGTAAATATCAGGGTTATTTATATTTTGTGTTGTAAATTTTCTGGTTTATGTGGTTTATTAAAAAGAACCACTTTGTATTTTTTTAAGTAGACCAGAATTATGGCCAGAATGGCAAAAGTTGTTGAACTTCCGTCTATTGCGAAGATTGATAAAAGACAAGGGAAGATAAGTGCTCAACTGACTCAAGCTTTACGTGAAGCTGTACAAAGTGGTGATTTACAGCCCGGCGATCCGTTGCCTTCTTCACGCGAACTGGCTCAAACACTTGGGGTCGCTCGCGGAACGATTATCGAAGCTTATGATCAGCTTTTAGCTGAAGGTGTGTTTGACTCTCAACCACGAACTGGCACTTATGTGTCTCATGCTTTGGTTAAAACATCTGTAATACAACATTCTTCAAAAGAAAATAAACCTAACTTGATCTCTTTGACCAAATCGGCACGTTCATATGCCAAAGTGCTTGATGAATTTAAGCCACTTCCCCATGTTCCTTTTGCGGTATCTGTCCCCGCTGGACGTACTCAACCAAGTGATATTTGGCGTAAATTTGGTAATAAATTTAGATCTCGGGGTGCAGGTGCTCCATCAGGTTATGGTGAACCTCAAGGGGTATTATCACTAAGAATTGCTATAGCAGACTATATACGACGGTCACGTTCTGTCCACTGCGAACCTGAACAAATTGTGATTACGCCCGGCATTCAACAATCACTTTATATTTGCAGCCAAATTTTATTTGAAGCAAAAGATGAAGTTTGGGTTGAAGATCCGGCTTATCGGGGGACAACGGCCATTTTTGAGCATGCTGTACAAAACATTCGGATGGTACGTGTTCCTGTCGATGAAGAAGGCATTCAGGTGGAAACTGGAATTAAGCTTTCTAAACATGCACGTGCCGCATTCGTGACACCATCTCACCAATATCCACTTGGCATGCCGATGAGTCTAGCAAGACGTACTGCTTTATTGGCTTGGGCAAAACAGCAAAATGCATGGATCATTGAAGATGACTATGACAGTGAACTCCGTTATAACGGTCAACCCTTCCCATCTTTACAAGGTATGGCACCCGACCAAGTGATTTATCTTGGAACTTTCAGCAAAGTTCTATTTCCATCACTTAGACTTGGTTATGCAGTATTGCCTAAAGAATTGGTAGCACCTTTTTGTGGGCTTAGAGTCTTAATTGATCGACACCCGCCTGCTGCTGACCAACACGTTTTGGCTACTTTTATTCAAGAGGGCTATTTAGAGCGGCATATTCGACGTACTCGAAATGTCTATGCAGAAGTTCGAGAATACATTATTGATCTGATTGAAAAATACATACCTCAAGAACTAGCTTGGTTACAGCCGGGCGATCAAGGCATGCATATGGTGTTATGGCTTGCTCAACATATTAATGATATTGACGTTGCAAGCTCGGCAGTCGATGCAGGTATTGCCATCAAAGCAATTTCACCGACATTTTCAAAAGAGCGGCGACGTTCGGGTTTAATTGTCGGCTTAGGCGATTTTGAACCCGAACTGATGAGGCAAGCCATAAAAAAATTATCAAGAATTATTCAACAACATGACAAATCAAGTTAGATAAAATCTACAACAGCAACCATAGATGAATCGCAAATGGCCCAATCAGTACCATTAAAATACCTGCAATGACCATGGTTAAACTGGCAATTACACCTTCTTCGCTATTGCGTTGCTGTGCTCTAACTGTACCAAAACCGTGGGCTGCATTTCCGAAGGCTGCCCCATTGGCCACATTAGAACGAATTTTAGTAATCGCTAAAATTGCATCACCACAAATCATACCGACCAAACCCGTAATGACAGTAAATAAAGAAACCAATGCTGCCGAACCGTGAATATCTTCCGCTAAAATCATGGCAAATGGTGTGGAAATAGAACGTGCCATCAAACTATTGGTCACTTCAGGGCTAAAGTGGAACCACTGCGCCATCTCATAGGCTGACATCACACCTACACTCATGCCCACAATAATTGCAATCGAAAGGACGCCAAGGTTTTTACGAATCGTTTCCCGATAACGATAAATCGGTACAGCGAAAGCAACTGTTGCAGGCCCTAATAAATTAACAATCCACTGCGTATCTTCTGCATAAGTTTGATAGGAAATTCCAAAAATCGTCATCAAAATAATGGTGAGTACAGGTACACTAATCGCGGGTGATAACCAAAGTTTTGGATTTTTCTGATAGATTCGCTTTGCCACAACATAGGCTGACAAAGTCCAGATCAGACAAAGAATTGACCAGATATTCATGTCATTTTCTCTTAGATATGCTTATGTTGAAGACGTTTTCGAGCCTGTAAATATGCCTTTAAACGATTGTAATAGTGAATAGTCAGACACGTACTGAGCATGACAGAAATGGTCCCAACCGCAATGCTCAACACAATTTGCCAGCCTTCGGTCATAAACAAAGTTTTATACTGAACAACGGCGACTACAACAGGCACGAAAAACAGCAACAGTTCACCTAAAACAACAGTTGCTCCCACTGCCACCTGATCCATTTTGATAATTTTAAAGAACAGGCATAAAAGCAATAAAAACATACCTAAAATGCCTGCCGATACAGGCACACCAAGTTTTTGATGTAAGAGATATCCGATCCACCAAAATCCAGCCAATATGAGAATTTGTTTAACTAACACGAACAGTGATGGTTGTGAGGGTGTTCCAGAAGCAGATTCAATACTCATTTTTCGAAATTAAATGGTTAACTACACTATTATGCTAGCTTGGTTAAACCTGCTAAATATGAATTATTCATGTTAATATTATTCCAAAATGGAATAATCTATTCTTTATTATGCTTTCTCTAAAATCATTACAGTGCTTTGTTACTCTGGTTAAAACTAAAAGTTTTACCCGTACTGCTGAAGAGTTGTATCTGACTCAACCGACTATTAGTAAAATATTACAGCAGCTTGAAGAACAGCTCCAGGTCCAACTTTTGGTTAAACCCGATCACGGCCGTAAAAGACAAATTGAATTAACTGAAATTGGAGAGCGCATTTATCAACATGCGATTGAGCTTCTTCAGGCAGAACAGAACATCTTTCTTGAAATTGAAAACTATCAAGAATTAAAAACAGGAACTTTAAAACTCGGCGTTCCGCCTTTGGGTTCGCAGCTCCTAACCACTGCCCTATTTGATTATCATCAGCAATTACCAGATATTGAATTGGCTTTTATGGAGGTTGGTTCACGTGGTATTGAGCAAGCTTTGCTTAACAATGAACTAGACGTTGGCGTTTTATTGCAACCCTTTGATACCCAAATTTTCAATAGCATCGAGTTATGTAACTACCCTTTAATGGTCCTTTTACGGCGTGATGCAACTTGGGCAACCCGCAAAAAAATAAATCTAGAAGAACTACAACACCAATCATTTTTAATGTTTCCTGAAAATTTCTCTTTAAACAGTATTATCCTTGATGCATGTAAACAGCATGGTTTCTACCCAACCATTGCTTGCCGTACCAGCCAATGGCACCTTTTGGCAGATATGGTGTTACAACGAATGGGGATTGCGCTTCTCCCGAAATATTATACCGACATGCTTGACCCTAATTTATTTGCAGCAGTACCACTCGAAAAACCAAATATTCAATGGCACTTAGTCATGGCTTGGAAAAAGAATCTTCCTGTTTCACCAGCAGTACAAGCTTGGCTTAGTATTGTTCGTCAGCATTTTCAGCACATTAAGTCCTAACGTTGAAAACTGAAATGGCTTAATTCAAAAACTGATAAAGCTTTTCCACAAAAAAGCTACCCAATCTTGGATCAGCTCACTTAGACTAAATCCGATTGTTTTATGACATGGACAATAACAATGAATAATGAACATTTTATGCTGTACACAGATTCACAATTTCTAAGCCCCTATGCATTTACTGTTTTTGTCGGGCTACATGAAAAACAAATCCCATTTGAAATAGCGACCATCAACTTAGGCCAACAAGGCCAGTTTGAAAAATCTTATGTAGCAAAGTCATTAACTGCCAAAGTGCCTGTACTCGAGCATAATGATTTTGCCTTATCAGAATCCTCCGCCATTTTGGAATATTTAGAAGAGCTTTATCCAGACACATCTATTTATCCAAAAGATATTCAAGCACGCGCAAGAGCAAGACAAATTCAGGCATGGCTCAGATCGGACTTAGTTGCCATAAGAACTGAACGTCCAACCGATGTTATTTTTATTCAGCCCACGTCCACTCCACTTTCAGAAGAAGGCAAAAAAGCTGCGGAGAAACTTTTCTTTGTTGCAGAAAAACTTCTTGCGTCTGATGCCGAATTTCTTTTTGGTTCATGGAGCATTGTGGATGCTGAACTTGCCCTGATGTTGCAACGCCTTATCCAAAATGGTGATGCTGTACCAGAACGTTTAAAAAACTATGCATTAAAGCAATGGCAACGTCCGACTGTACAAAAATGGCTCGCCTTGCGAAATAACTAAGCCTTTTATTTACACCAAACACGAGATAAAAAATGAGTGATTCAACCTATATTCCTCCACAAGTTTGGCAATGGACTGGAGAAAAAACCGATTTAAACCAACCGACTTCAGGTGCGCGTTACGAGCATACACTTCCCGTCGGTAAACATCCGCTCCAGCTCTACTCTTTAGCAACGCCTAATGGCCAAAAAGTCACTATTTTGCTAGAAGAACTTTTAGCATTAGGACATCAAGATGCTGAATATGATGCATGGCTGATTAAAATTGGTGAAGGTCAGCAATTTGGCAGTGGCTTTGTAGAAATTAATCCAAACTCTAAAATTCCAGCATTGGTTGACCATAGCCAAAACCCGCCATTAAGAGTATTTGAATCTAGCTCAATTTTGCTTTACTTGGCTGAAAAGTTTAAAGCTTTCATTCCAACTGATATTGCTGCACGTACTGAATGCCTTAATTGGTTATTCTGGCAAATGGGCAGCGCACCTTACATAGGTGGCGGTTTTGGGCATTTTTATGCTTATGCACCCGTTAAAGTTGAATATGCAATTAACCGCTTTGCCTTGGAAACAAAACGCTTACTTGATGTGTTAGATCAGCATCTAGCAAAGCATGAATATTTGGCAGGTTCTGAATATTCGATTGCTGATATTGCAGCATTCCCTTGGTATGGTGGTCTTGTTAAAAACTGGGTGTATAACGGCGCGGAGTTTTTAGGTGTCGATCAATATAAAAATGTTCAACGTTGGGCAGATGCGATTTTAGCGCGCCCTGCGGTACAACGTGGTCGTATGGTCAACCGTACTTTTGGTGATTTAGCTACGCAGTTGCATGAACGCCATGATGCGAGTGATTTTGAGACCAAGACTCAAGATAAATTGCAGAATCAGTCTTAAAAAAAATCATTCAGTTTTTGACTTACCCGCAAGATATTTCATTTTTGCGGGTATTCAAAGTTGGCAAAATACCCAATATATAACTCACTCAGCCAAGCGACAAAAACTCGTACGCGTGGCGAGAGCTGCCGATGCTGCGGATATAAAGCAGAAACTGACATCTTCGGGATTTCCCATTCAGATAAAACCTCAACCAGTCGCCCATTTTTGAGCTCATTTGCCACATGGTAGCGCGGTACTTGAATTAAACCTGCCCCACGTAAAGCAGATAATACATAGTTTTCAGCGTCATTTACCGCAATCCAACTTTTCAAAAAATAATCTTGTTTTTTGCCATTCACCATTAATTCAAATGGATAATTCCGTCCGCCTGATGTCGAAAAGAAATTGACACAATAATGTGATAACAAATCTTCTGGTTGCTGTGGCGTTCCATGTTTATTTAAATAGTCAGGACTCGCGCAAATCACTTGTGGCATATCGACCAAATGTCTAGCAATTAAAGTGGAATCATCTAAACGGCCCGCTCTCACCACACAGTCTATCCCTTCCCTAATCAGATCAACCAAGCGGTCACCCGTACTAATTACAAGTTCAATGTCGGGGTATAACTGATGAAATTGATCGATATTGGGTAAAACAATTTTAGTCGCATGTGCGCCTGATAAATCGACACGTAGTAAACCTCGGGGCTGTGCAATTACATTACGTAAAGATGATTCGGCATCATCGAGTTCCGATAATATTTGTGTACAGCGTTCATAAAATGCCTGCCCATCTAGCGATGGCCTTACATGCCGAGTCGTCCGTTCTAGTAAACGGCACTGTAAGTTACTCTCTAACTTCTTAATGGCATTACTTGCTGTAGCGCGTGGGATATTTAGTTGATCAGCTGCCTGACTAAAACTACCCAGTTCTACGATGCGGGTATAAAGTTGCAAGGTATCAAATTTGTCCATGGTGCTCGCTTTTAACCCTATCCATTATTAATTTATATGGAATTATCTTATCCAATTTTGACGATTTATCCCATATTTCTATATTATTAAAATAAGCCATACCTACTCAAACAGGCAATTTAAAAATGAATATTTCAAGAAAAACAGCTCTGGTTACTGGTGCATCACGTGGTATTGGCCGTGCTATTGCAGAACGTTTAGCTCAAGATGGTTTTTATGTGATTGTTAATTATGCTGGCAATAAAGTGCATGCCCAAGCCACTGTAGAACATATTATTGAGCAAGGTGGTCAAGCCTTAGCTATTCAAGCGGACGTTGCAAATGAACATGAGGTGAGCCGTTTATTTCAAGAGGCAAAGGCCATTAACGGTCAAGTAGATGTGGTAGTTCATAGTGCCGGTATTATGCCTATGGCAAAAATTACACCTGAAGGCCTGCCAGATTTCGACAAAGTGATTCATACCAATTTACGTGGTGCGTTTTTAATATTGGCGCATGCGGCCAAAACAGTGCCAGATGGTGGTCGGATTATTACGCTTTCAACCAGTGTAATTGCCAAATCTTTTCCGGCATATGGTCCTTATATTGCTTCAAAAGCAGGTGTCGAAGGTTTAATACATGTGTTAGCAAATGAGTTACGTGGACGAAATATTACAGTAAATGCTGTTGCACCCAGCCCGACAGGTACTGACCTTTTTTATAATGGAAAAACTGATGAGCAAGTAGCAGCTATCGCAAAACTTGCTCCATTGGAACGAATCGGAACACCTGAAGTAATTGCTGGCGTAGTGGCCATGCTGGCTGGTCCAGATGGGAGCTGGGTAAATTCTCAAGTCATTCGGGTAAATGGTGGATTTGCTTAATTTCTATATTTTAGAAAGTCTAAGTTTGGAATATATAAAATATATTTCAAACTTATCAAATGAATGTGATGAGAACGTATCAAGTTAAATTAAACAAACAACCCCCAAATCAATCTCAATGCAATTCCAATTAATAAAACTCCCATTACCCGTTCAAAATAAACCCCAAACTCCAAAAAACGTTTCCGTACAATAGGCTGTGCAAACAGCACACTCACTATCATAAACCAGATGGCATTGACCATACACATCCACACCCCATAAAAGACCTGAACTTTCATCGGTGTGGTCGTACTTACAATCGTCGTAAAAATTGCCAGAAAAAAGATAGTGGCTTTGGGGTTTAGCGCATTCGTCAGAAAACCCATCGTAAAGGCTTTAAATAAACTCGGCGTGTCACTGTCTGCTTGACCATTAATCTCAATATTGTTGGTATTCGGCTGGCTGTGTAAACACTGCCATCCTAAATACAGCAAGTAGGATGCTCCCGCTGTTCTAATCAGTGACATGAGCCATTCACTTTGTTGAATCAAAAAACCAATGCCAACAAGCGTATAAAACACATGCACCGAAATCCCGACGCCAATACCAATTGCGGTCAAACATCCAATCAAATAACCATAACGTACACTTTGTCTTACCGTAATCACAAAATCTGGTCCCGGTAAAATCACCGCCATAAAGTGAATAAGAGCTAGCGTTAAAAACTCATGTCCATACAACTGCCACATAACAATTTAGTTTCCTGAAAATCACCTAAAAGATTGTATTGCGATTTTTTAGACGCGATAATCCAATTAAAATCTAAATAACTTTTGCCTCATGAGCACAAATCAAAATCTGGTTCTGTTAAATGAAATGGCGACTTTCGTTAAGGTTGTCGAGTCGGAAAGCTTTTCTGAAACTGCCCGCCAGCTTGGTACAACACCTTCTGCTGTGAGCCGCGCGATTGCTCGTTTAGAACGTGCTTTAGGCACCCGCTTACTCTATCGGACTACACGGAAACTTCGTTTAAGTGAAAGTGGACAACAGGTCTATCAACGCTGTTTAGACATGGTGAATGCTGCGCAAGCAGTCATGGAAAGTTCAGGCCAATTTCATGTCGAGCCAGAAGGTATTATTCGCATGAGTGTTCCAAAAGCTGTGGGACATTTTATGATTCATCCGCATTTACCCGAATTTTTAGAACGCTACCCGAAAATTGATATTCAAATGCTTTTAGAAGATCGTTATGTAGATCTCATTGATGATGGAGTCGATTTAGCACTTCGGATTACAGAGCAACCACCGGGTGGCCTTATGGGCCGAAAGCTGATTGATATTGATCACTTGGTTTGTGCTACACCTGAGTATTTGGCCAAGTATGGTACACCAAACCATCCTCATGATTTAAAGCAGCATGAATGTATTTACTTAGGTGAACAAGCCAGTGACTCAAAATGGAAATTTCAGCAAGGAAATAAATCGATAAGTGTTGCTGTGCGTGGTCGTTATGCAGCAAACCATACGGGTGTGCGTTTGAGTGCTGCATTACAGCATTTAGGTATTGCGAGCTTGCCGTACTTCGTTGCACGCCATGCTCTACAACAAGGTACCTTAGTTCAGGTTTTACCAGACTGGGATTTTAAAACCTATTATAGCGGTGGGCTGTGGTTACTTTACCCACCAACACGGCATGTCCCGCCTAAATTAAGTGTGTTGATTCAATATTTAGCAGATAAACTAGCAGCAGAACCAACGTTATTAAAAGCATTTGTGTAGTTAACTTAGTTAAAATTATCTGCAAATCCTAAAGTTATCTTATAAATCACAATTTCATAACATCCAATAAAAATCGGACACCAACGCCCGATTTTTCTTAAATAATTTTTAATCTACTGCTTATTTTCTAAGTACATCGCCAATGCTTGGGTCTTTATCAAAAACCGATTTAGCATATGGGCAAAGCGGAATCACCTTTACGTCTTTTTCACGAACAAAAGCCACCAAAGCATCCAGTAATTGGCGACCTACGCCTTGTCCCCGATAATTTTCATTTACATCTGTAGCATCAATAATCAGCATGCCTTCGCCTGCCCATGTATAAGTCATTTCGCCTGCAACAGTTTCACCATCAAGTAAGCTAAAGCTGCCGTGTTTTGCATCATCTTTTTGTTGAATATTCACAATGAATTCCTCATATTATGGCTCAAATTTATTTAAAAATGACTTTATATATCTTTATCTATAAGAACAAATTTAAGTGTAAAAAAATAGACTATTTTTAGCAGTGAGTCTGTATGCTTTTTAAATACAATTCATGCATAAAACTCATAATTCTATTCGTAATTCTGTGCCTAATCCTCTCAAACCATTGCTGATAAGCTCTGCAACCAGATTTATTCATTTCTTTTATGAACATTTAACGGTTTTAAAGTCGGAACTTTTATGTCTTCTTTCCATCAAATTGAGCAAGATGCACATGAGAATAGCACACCTGCATGGGGTGCTGTATTTGTAATGTCACTATGCTGCGCAGTATTAATTGCCTCAGAATTCATGCCCGTAAGTTTACTCACACCAATCTCTTCAGATTTAAATATGAGTGAAGGCCAGGTCGGTCAGGCGATCGCAATTTCAGGCATTTTCGCTGTTATTACCAGCTTAACTATTAGCCGTGTATTTAAGACATGGGATCGCCGTCATATCATGCTGTTACTTACCTTACTCATGATCATTTCTGGCATGCTGATTACATTTGCTCACTCTGCTGCGTTATTCATGGCGGGTCGTGCAATTTTAGGTGTAGTGATTGGTGGTTTTTGGGCCATGTCGACTTCGATTGTGATGAGACTTGTTCCACCTCTGTCAGTACCTAAAGCACTCGGTCTATTAAATGGCGGCAATGCGCTAGCAACCACAATAGCCGCACCTTTAGGAAGTTTTCTAGGTTCAATCATTGGCTGGCGCGGTGCTTTTTTCTGTATCGTTCCTATCGCGATTATTGCGCTTGTATGGCAATTTAAAAGTATGCCCGCTCTTCCAGCAATGATGTCTGTTGAAAAGTCAGAAAATCCCTTTGGACTACTGAAACGTCCGATTGTGTTTTATGGCATGACAGGGATTTTATTGTTATTTATGGGGCAATTTGCGCTATTTACCTACTTACGCCCATTTCTAGAAACCGTCAGTCATGTCGATGCGGCCATGTTATCCATTTTATTACTCATATTAGGTATCGCGGGTTTAGCTGGCACATTCGTGATTAGTTTTATTCTTCATCAACATGTCTATCGCTACCTCATCCTTATTCCTTTAATGATGGCAAGCATTGCTTATGCCTTCGTACTTGGTGGTCAGCACTTGTGGTTGGTCGCAATATTGATGGGTTTATGGGGCTTTATTGGAACTTCGGCACCTGTCGCATGGAACACATGGCTTGCACAGACGTTGCATCAAGATACTGAGGTTGGTGGCGGTTTGATGGTTGCGATTATCCAATTTGCAATTACTTTAGGTGCAACTTTAGGCGGCTTGCTATATGACTCACAAGGCTATAGTGCTACGTTTTATATGAGCGCTATTGTGTTGTTATTGGGTGCTATCATTGCTTTTATTACATGGCGAAGTGCTACTCACGCAACACATCAATAACCAACCTTAAGGCAGGCGAAAGCTGTCTACGATGTGGATAGTACAGATGGTATCCGGGAAACTGGATACTGTACTCTTCCAATACCTGAACAAGTTTGCCTTGATCTAGATCTTGTTGGATCAGCTCTTGCGGAATGTAAGCCAATCCAAACCCAGCTCTAACCGCCTCGACAATATCGTAGCTTTCATTAAATATCCATTGTCCTTGAATTTTGATTTTTGTTTCTTGCCCATCCTTCAAAAACTCCCATGCATACACACTGCCTTGGGTGGTTAAACGAAAGCCAATACATTGATGATTGATTAAATCTTTGGGGGTTGCAGGAATTCCATATTTCTCAAAATATTGTGGCGTTGCAATCACCGCCATTTTGACATCTGCGCTAATACGTACCGCAATCATGCCATCTGCTACACGACTTCCAAAACGAACTCCTGCATCAAATCGCTCTGCAACAATATCCACCATACCGCTATTGGCAGCTAGCTCAACTTGTACATCAGGATAATCACCAGCAATCTTTTCAAGTTTTGGAATCAGCACTTCCCGTATCGCATGGCTACTGGCATTAATACGAACCGTACCAGCGGGTTGATCCCGAAATGATGTTAAAAGCGATAATTCATTATCAATCTGGTCAAAACTGGCGCTAATGGTTTGCTTTAACCTTTCACCCGCGGCTGTCGGCGAAACGCTTCGTGTGGTTCGAGTCAGAAGTAGCATCCCTAAACGTTCTTCTAAACCGCGAATGGTATGGCTTAGCGCAGACTGCGAAATTCCCATTTTTCCTGCGGCCTTCGTAAAACTCCCTTCTCGAGCCACCATTAAAAAAGCATAAAGATCATTATAGTTTTCTTTGTTTATCATCTGCTTTTATCTCTTTTCACGGTTTAATTTAATTATAAAAGATAAAACTATTTATGAATATTGCTCATAAGTCCATGTTTGTTTTTTAGGCTAATTATTATAAAGAAGATTCATTAAAATCGATATCAAGCAGTGAGCATCAAGATTTAGATGAGCTCAAGCATAAAAAGTACCTGATTTTATTATTATCTAAAACTAATAAATTCAGCTCATACCTTTACGCTAGAAATTGAATAATTTCACTGTATTTAAGTGCGTTCTCTTAAAGAAATGAGGTTCTTCGATATGGCTAATCAGAAGTTTTTTCTCGCTTTACTCAGCATCTTTTTCTCGTTTTCAGCCATATCTATCTCTTATGCCACAAGGCCTACGGGCAACAATCAACAAAGGTTATCGATGATGAAAATCCGTATTGATATTGAGGGATCAAAGCAATCGCTATTTGCAACATTACCCATGACACCGACTGTTCAAGATTTTGCCAAGCAGCTTCCGTTGACATTAACCCTTAAAGATTATGACTCTACTGAAAAAATAGCCGACCTACCCACCAAGCTAACTACACAGAATGCACCCAATGGCTATGCAGGACAAGCTGGTGATCTTACCTATTACGCCCCTTGGGGTAATCTGGCTTTTTTCTATAAAGACTCAACTGTTGGGTACGCAAATGGTCTTATTTTGCTTGGGAAAATTGAGGCTATTCCCCAAGAGTTCAAGCAAAAACAACCCATCAAAATTTCAATTTCCCAAATGAAATAAGCATGAGCAAATTCACCCATTCAAATTATTTAAATTGAGGTATCCATGACTACATCTCCCTTCTTTAAAAAGCTTAAAACCCATACGGCGGCTGCGATTTGCACTGCAACAATTGGTTTATTCTCCTCAACCTCAGGTATGGCAGCAGACATGACTAACGGCGCGAATAATTTTTATCAAAGCCAGCAAGTGACTATTCAGAAAGTCTCTTTCAAAAATCAATACAACATGGATATAGTCGGTAATCTGGTTATCCCCAAAAACTTAAATAAAAAACTAAAAACCCCCGCTATTGTAATTGGTCACCCAATGGGAGCCGTCAAAGAACAAAGCTCTATGCTTTATGCACAGAAACTGGCTGAACAAGGTTTTGTAACCTTGGCGATTGATCAATCATTTTGGGGTGAAAGCGCGGGCCAACCCAGAAATGTAGTTGCACCTGACATTTACGCAGAAGCATTTAGTGCGGCTGTAGATTATTTAGGAACACAATCTTTTATTAACCGTGAACGTATTGGTGTACTCGGCATTTGCGGAAGTGGAAGTTTTGTCATCAGCACAGCAAAAATTGACCCTCGTATGAAGGCAATTGCCACTGTCAGCATGTATGATATGGGAGCTGCGAACCGCAATGGCTTACGTCACTCACAAACCTTAGAGCAAAGAAAGCAAATTATTGCTGAAGCTGCTGCGCAACGTTATGTCGAGTTCACAGGCGGTGAAACAAAATATACTAGTGGGACTACGCATGAGTTAACGGCAGATACACATCCGATCCAACGTGAATTTTATGACTTTTATCGTACCCCACGTGGTGAATACACACCGAAAAGTTCATCAAAAGACCTTACAACGCACCCAACACTAACAAGTAATGTCAAATTTTTAAACTTCTATCCATTTAACGATATCGAAACCATCTCACCACGCCCAATGCTATTTATTACTGGTGATCAGGCCCATTCAAAAGAGTTTAGTGAAGAAGCTTATAAACTCGCAGGCCAACCTAAAGAACTTTACTATGTTAAAGGTGCAGGACATGTTGATTTATACGATCGAATCGATCTCATTCCATTTAATAAATTAACCACTTTCTTTAAAGAGAATTTGAAGTAAGAAAAATGATAGAGGCTCAACACGGGCCTCTATCATTTTCAATTAACTTAATGAAACTCTTGCACTAGGCTATTAATATGCGCCACGGCAGCAGTTCGATTTTCAACGCAAAGTTTTTCAAAAATATGTTCTAAATGCTTGTTCACGGTCCGTGGGCTAAGCTCCAATATTTCTGCAATATCTTTATTGGTTTTCCCTAACAACAACCAATGCATGACTTCTGCCTCACGTTGAGTCAACTGTGGGCAATATTTCAAAATATCAGCCATTTCCAAAGCCGGCGTAGAAGTCTTAATCTGTATCAGATAATTTTTTGCCACACTTTGCTCACTTTCCCACGGTGTAAGCAATAAAAGCTGTAATTGCTGGGATGGCGTTGAATAAGAACAGCTGGTTAATTTTTTAGGGTCTTTTTCATGTACTAAATCTGAAAACCAAGCTTTTAAGCCTGCTTCAAAGCCCTCTAATTCAGGTAAATATTGATTCAGTAAATCACTGGCTTTTTGGGTTTTCCAAACAATTTTACCTTGAACATCTAGCGCAAGAATGGCTGTTTCCGTCGCATCAATCACCTGTTTTTGTTGCTGCAATAGTTTGGCATGTGCCAAATGTGTTTTTACCCTTGCTAGTACTTCTTCAATATTCAAAGGCTTGGTTACATAGTCCACCCCGCCGACCTGGAAACCTCGCACTATATGCTCTGTTTCCGACAAGCCTGTCATAAAAATGACGGGAATAAACTGGGTAATTGGGCTCGCTTTAAGCTGTATACAACTTTCAAAACCATCCATATGTGGCATATTGCCATCAAGCAAAATCATATCTGGTAAGCATCGGTGTGCTATTTCAATAGCACTTAACCCATCGGTTGTGACAAGTACGCGATAACCTGCCTGATCCAGACTTTCATGTAGCAAGCCTAAATTTTCTGGCACATCATCCACAATCAGAATAACAGCTTGCTCATTTGGTGAAGCTTGCTGAAAAGAAACTTGTTGCGTACTCATTGCTTATCCTGAATTAATCGTTGCGCGTGTTTTAAATCAAACTTTTGAATCGCCTGTTCAAGCTGTTCCCATAACTCGTTATGCTCTGGAAAATTTTGACGGCATTGCGTTAAAGTCTGTTGAATTCCACGGATATAACCTTGTCCAATCAAATCATTTAATTGCTGCAAGCTTTGCGGTAAATCGAGTAGCTCATTATCTTCTGGCTGTTTAATTGGTGCATGAACAGTGGTTTGCTCTTGCTTATATATATTTAGATCAAGTGTTTGAACTTCATTATTTTCAAGGTGTGCATCTGATTTGGAATCAATCCATATCAAACCCAACTTATCTCCAATTTTACTCAGCAACAAATTAAGATCGATTGGTTTTAACATAAAGTCTTCACTTAAGACGGCGTCTTGTGGATTGACTTCACGCTCGCCTGCATTCGCTGAAATAATTAAGATCGGCACATTGGTAATATTATTCTGACGCAATAATCGCGCAGTTTCCCAACCGCCCATCAAAGGCATATTTAAATCCATCAAGATCAGATTAGGTTGGAAAATAGGTACACGTCTTAAACAATCAATGCCCGACTCGGCCTCTTCAATCATAAATCCCAAAGGTTTGAGAAAATTAGCAACTAAACCTCGGTCCACCGCTTCATTATCGACAACCAAAATTCGTTTACGCTCGCCCTGATAACCCGTAATTTGGTTGGAATAAACATTAGAAATTGGATGAACCACTTCTTTTGAAGGTAAATAAAACTTAATCTTAAACTGTGAACCCTGATTGAGCTGACTAGTCACAGCTAGCTGGCCACCAAGTAAATCGACTAATAATTTTACAATGGGTAGGCCTAGCCCTGTTCCGGTAAATCCGCCTTGAACCACATTGCTACCCCGTTCAAACGGGTTAAAGATTCGCTCTAAATCTGCCTCGGCAATACCACAGCCCGTATCTCTAATTTCAAAATATGCTGTTTGAAATCGGTACTCGACTTTCAAAGTAATTGTGCCGCTCGTTGTAAACTTTAAAGCATTGCCTAGTAAGTTAATAAGTATCTGTTCTAAGCGTTTTTTGTCGGTACGAACATAGTGCGGCAGGTTATCTCCAATTTCATAAACAAACTGTAAATTCTTCTGTTCAAACTGTGGCTGAAACATTTGAATAATTTGTTCAATAAAATTTGGGAAATGAACGTCCACTACATTTAAAGAAATCTTGCCTGTTTCAATTCGCGCTAAATCTAGTAAACCGTCAATCAGTGAAGTTAAATGCTGCCCACTACGGCTAATCACACCGAGCGCCATTTTGCCTTGTTCTGAGAGCTGCTCTTGTTTTTGGAGTAATTGGCTATAGCCTAAAATACTATTTAGAGGCGTTCTTAGTTCGTGACTAATGCCAATGACATAACGGCTTTTTGCATCATTTGCCCGTTCTGCTGAAATTCTGGCATCTTGCAGGTCTTTTGAAGTGACTTCATGGGCAGCAATTTCATCAATCAATAATGCAGTTTGCTGATGCGTTTCGATTTCGGCATTACGACGACTTTCATCGTTTAACACTAACCACCATGCAGCAACACTCATTAATAAAAATAAAATGGTGTAGATTTTGACAAACAGTGTAAATAACTGAGGAACGGCTGCAGCATTAATGGTTTCTAAATAGGTTTTTTCTTGGATATAAACCAGACTTAAACTCACTGCCAAAACAATAGACAGCCCTAGAGTCAGCAATAGATACAAACTGACCCTGCTATTTAAACGGCTAGCCCAACGTTCTGGTAAATAGTGCCAGATGGCTTTTTTGAGCTGTACTGACCAACGTGCATCGGGTTTACATAAATCGTGACAGCGTGCTTCAAGTGAACAGCATAGAGAGCAAATCGTACCGTTATAGGCTGGGCAACCCGCCATATCAGCAAGCTCATAATCCCGTTCACACACGACACAGTTAGCAACCGAAGTCGCCTGAATTTTTTCAGGCTGGCGTGCAATGTAATATTTGCCTTTAGTTAGGTAAGCAATAATAGGAACGCATAACACCGCACTCCCCAAAGCAATGAAACTTGCTAAACCTTTCGCCATGAGACCGAAAAAGCCCAAATAGCTCAGCATCGATAACACTGAAGCGATGAGTAACGCGCCTACACCTACGGGATTGATGTCATATAAATAAGCACGGCGAAATTCAATTCCCTTTGGGCTTAAGCCTAAAGGCTTACAGATAATTAAATCGGCAACAACGGCACCAATCCATGCCAAAGCGATATTGCTATATAGTCCCAAAATGCGTTCAACTGCATGGCTAATGCCCATTTCCATCAAAACAATGGCAATAAAAACGTTAAAAAGAAGCCAGACAATTCGCCCCGGATGGCTATGAGTTAAGCGCGCAAAAAAGTTTGACCATGCCAGTGAGCCAGCGTAGGCATTAGTCATATTAATTTTAATTTGCGCCAAGCAAACCAGTGCTAAAGTCAATATTAACGCTAGCTGAGGGTTTGGAATAAATTGTTGATAGGCAACCCAATATAAATAAGTCGGATTATCTAGTTCAGAGACAGGAATAAACAACTGAAAAGCTAACACCATCAGCAGCATGCCCATCAAAACTTTTAGAAATCCAAAAATAATCCAAGATGGACCACCTAGAAAAACGGCAAAACGCCATGCGGTTCTGTTCTTTTCTTTTTGCGGTAAGAAGCGTAAATAGTCAGCTTGCTCACCAATTTGGATCACAAATGAAAAAATAAGAGTGCACGCCGCACCAAAGTAATACAGATTAAAATCAGTCGAGTTTGAAACCGCACCAACAAAATGCAGACTACTACTTAAAATTTGTGGCTGTTTCCAAAGTACAAAAAACCACGGTAATAACAGCAATAAGAGCCAGATGGGTTGTGTGATTGCCTGAACTTTATTAATAAAACCAATGCCTTTAACTACTAAAGGCAAAATCACTAAGGCAGAAATTAAGTAACCAATAACTTGCGGAATACCTAAAGCAAGCTCAAGTGCCATCGCCATAATTGCGGCTTCAAACGCAAGCAAAATAAAGGTAAAGCTCGCATAAATCAGAGATGTAATGGTTGAGCCAATGTAGCCAAAACCTGCACCACGAGTAAGCAAATCGACGTCTACATTATATTTTGCAGCGTAGTAACTAATCGGCCAACTGGTTAAAAATATGATGGTACATACGACTACTGCTGCCCATACTGCATTACTAAAGCCATACTGCCAAAGCATGGTCGCCCCAATGGCTTCCATCGCCAAAAAGCTAACGGTCGAAATTGCGGTGTTGGTCACAGTCCAAGGTGACCATTTACGTACAGAGGTGGGTGCATAGCGGAGCGCATAATCTTCGATACTTTCATCTGCCACCCAAATATTATATTCACGGCGTGTTTTGATCACACGTTGTGGCGCTTGTTGGGGGCGTGAAGAATCTAGCATAACACTCATGTTTTGGATAGGGCTGCATTAACCCCAGCAATCCTTATGCCAAAAGTCAATTATCATGGTGATTTTCTCGAATACGCACATATACGCAAAATAACGTATTTTCAATTTTTCCCAAAAATCACACACTCAAATCCATCAAAAAACAATGATCAATATTTGTGTTGATTGACCGAAAATGATTGGGAGATTGATGTTATGAGTGTATCTGAACATCCAAATCTGGACACTGTGCAAGGTACAGATTCACAAAAAGCAGTGAATGAAACCTTAGAAGATTATACTTTACGTTATGCTCCACACAGCTTTCGGCGCTGGAGTCCCAAAGTTGTCGCTATTACTGCACTTGGTGGTATTGCCTATCTTGCTGACTTTTCTATTGGCGCCAGTATTGGTATGTCTTACGGAACAACCAATGCTGTTTTCTCCATTTTATTTGCAGCGATTATTATCTTCTTAACCGGCATTCCTTTAGCCTACTACGCAGCGCGCTATAACATCGATCTTGACTTGATTACCCGCGGTGCAGGTTTCGGTTATATCGGTTCAGTCCTGACCAGTATCATTTTCGCCAGTTTTACCTTTATTTTCTTTGCCCTTGAAGGTTCAATCATGGCGCAAGGGTTATTGCTCGGTTTAGGTATTCCGCTTTGGGCAGGTTATCTCATCTCAACAGTTATGGTCATACCGCTGGTAATTTACGGCATGAAAGCCTTAAGTAAATTACAAGTCTGGACTACCCCGCTTTGGCTGGTTCTGATGATTGGTCCTGTGGCCTATCTGATTTATCAAGAACCTACCTTAGTCAGCCAGTTTGCAACTTTCACAGGTAACGAAGGTTTCGCAACTGTAGACATGGCAGCAATCATGTTGGGTGCTGGTATATGTCTATCTTTGATTATGCAAATTGGTGAGCAAATTGACTACCTACGCTTCATGCCTGCTAAAACAAAAGAAAATAGCAAAGCATGGTGGGCTGCGGTTATTTCAGCGGGTCCGGGTTGGGTGATTTTAGGGGCGATTAAACAAATTATCGGGGCATTTTTAGGTTTCTATTTACTTACTAAAATACCGGGCGTAAACAGCACTGAACCTGTTCAACAGTTTAATGCGGCGTTTCATGACATGCTTCCGGGCTGGGCTGCTTTAACACTCGCAGTGATTTTGGTGGTCATTTCTCAAATTAAAATTAATGTGACTAATGCTTACTCTGGTTCCCTTGCATGGACAAGTGCCTACACTCGTATTAGCAAACATTATCCGGGTCGTATTGTGTTTGTGATGGTGAACTTGGCAATTGCGCTTGCTTTAATGGAAGGCAACATGTTTGCGGTACTGGGTAAAATCTTAGGGTTCTATTCAAACTTTGCGATTGCATGGGTTGTAGTTGTTGCAACAGACATTTCAATCAACAAATATGTTTTAAAACTTTCACCTAAAGAGCCGGAATACCGCCGTGACATGCTATACAACGTAAACCCTGTCGGTATGGTTGCATTCCTTGTATCAGCAGGCTTATCGATTGCAGCATTCTTCGGCTTACTCGGTAGTTTCTTGGCACCTTACTCACCGCTTATCGCACTTGTGCTTGCTTTTGTATTAACACCAATCATGGGTTTATTAACCAAAGGAAAATACTACATCAAGTCAAACGATGACGGTATTAAAGAACCACGTTACGATGCTGAAGGCACTCCTGTTGCTACCGTCTATCACTGCCGCGTATGTGAGCAAGGCTATGAACGTCCAGATATTATGTTCTCTCACAAACATAACGGTACGATCTGTTCTTTGTGTAAAACACTCGATGCTTAAATATTCTTAAAACTAAAAAAGAAGCTTTAAAGCTTCTTTTTTTATATCTGATGATTCTTAGCCAATCGGGAATAAACGTTCAGGCACTACATCTTTCATCACGATGGTTGAGATGAGCCGTTGCACACTTGGAATAGCAGATAATTTTTCATCGTACAAACGCTGGAAAGCAGGTAAATCTTTAGCCACCACATGTAGTAAATAATCTGGCTCACCAAACAAACGCTGTGCCTGAATAATTTGCGGTATGTCTATCACGGCATTTTCAAACTTCTCGACTGCCTGTTTATCGCCCTCTTTAAGCGTAATAAAAACAATCGCTGAAAATTCAAATCCCACTAAGTTTGGGTCGAGTTCTGCCCGATAACCTTTGATAGCTCCAGACTCTTCTAAAGCCTTCACTCGTCTATGACAAGGTGAAATGCTCAAACCGACTTTTTCTGCCAACTCGGTGATAGATAATCGGCCATTTAATTGCAATTCAGCAAGAATCTTTTTATCTGTGCGATCCATTTAGAAAAATTTACCCCAAATGAGTGTGATATGAGCAAACATTTAAAAGCACATTCTAAATACATGAGCATATTATTTTCAACAAGCTCGCATAAATAGGGATTTTTTCTAAACCACGAGCGAAACCTTTGGAAAATAGTTTGCTGAGATAAGCATATGGCTTTTAACATTTTTATTGCATTTTGGAGTGTCTCCATTCTTTTTATTATTACGCCAGGGGCAGACTGGGCCTATGCCATTTCAGCAGGGATTAAAGGCAAAGTCGTCGTACCCGCCGTCGCAGGTATGCTATTTGGACACTTTATTACGATTTTATTGGTAGCGGCTGGTGTTGGTCTGCTTGTAGCAAATAATCCAACTGCTCTAATGATTCTTACTGTTGCGGGTTCTGCTTATTTGTTATGGATGGGTATAAATTTATTACTTACCCCTCCTACTCCGAACGAGTCTGGTTCTGAAAAAGCTCAGTCATGGTTGAGCTGGGCAACCAAAGGCGTTTACGTGAGTGGATTAAACCCGAAAGTTTTTTTACTCTTTTTAGCCCTGCTTCCTCAGTTTATTGATACTACTGCTTCATGGTCAGTGACAACACAAATTCTTGCCTTTGGTGTTGTTCACATGATTAGCTGCGCGATAATTTACTTAATGGTAGGTTATGGTTCAGAGGCTATTTTAAAAACCAGACCACAAGCAGCACAGTTAGTTGGTCGTTTTTCAGGTGGTTTGATGGTTGTTATCGCTACATGTTTATTGATTGGACAAATTTAAAAAGTCATTCAGCAAAAGTTACTGGCCTCCATTCCAGGTCAGTAACTTGAATATAAAATATGAGAAAAAATTATCTCATTCGTTTGAGGTTATAAGTCACCACTCCCCAAATAACCAGTTCTTGCCCCTCTTCAATATAAATATTCTGATAATCAGGGTTCTCTGCTTTCAGCCAAACTTTAGGTGGATGAAATTGACTATCAATCATTAAGCGCTTCACAGTAAAATCATTGTCGATGAGTGCAATCACAATATCACCTGATTTAGCGGGAATGCTACGGTCCACAATAAGCGGATCATTAATATCAATTCCAGCATCTAACATGGATAAAGAGTTGGCTTTAACAATAAACGTGGCATTTTCATTTCTAATTAAATATTCATTTAAATCAAGTGCTTGCTCAATATCATCTTGCGCAGGTGAAGGAAAACCTGCCGCAACACGTTCAGTTGCCAAAGGAATGTGGTAAATTTTATCGTTATTCGGGTGGACCTGTTGGACATTAAGTTTTGAGTTAAAGTCGGTCAAGTTATTGGTTTTGACATTATTCAGTAACCAATTTTTGATAAAGTTAACTTGAGACTCGGGAACACGAATGACTTTGGTGGGTTCATTGAACTGTGCTTTACGTCCGGCATTTTCTCGTGCACCGCCATGCTCGAACTCTTTTTTCTTTGGCATATTGCCTCCACTCCACTGTTCAAATCCTACACAAACAATGTAACTTGAAAAAGTTACATTTTCAAGTTGACGAAATATTTTTTTTGCATAACAATAAATCTCATGATCAGATTTTAATCCATTTTGCTTTTAACAGGGATGTTTTAACCAAAATGGCAATTTGAAGAAAATCAAAACCTATTTCGGAATAGTCGTTATCGCTGACTGTTTTTTGATTTTTATCAAATGAGATTCTGAACACTTAACATTCTGGTTAAATTCAGTTTTTTGGTATGGAGACATGCGAAATGAAAAATCAACGTGATGCGGTTTTAGGTTATGCAAATGAGCAACATGCTTACTATATCCGCCTAATTGAAAATGATGCGGTTTTAGGTGAAAGCTACGGATTATTTTGTGAAAATCCAGATAGCGAAGCAGCCGAAAGTATTATGACGACACTTTTTTTGAAAAAATCTTTTTGGTTAAACGGTTCTGAATACCTTGATATTGTAAAAGGCCTACAACCTCTCCCTCAGTAAATAAGTAAGCTAAAAAACAAAGGAGGCAAAAGCCTCCTTTGTTTTTAAAACATTCTGCTTAAGACGTAAAACGTCCGTAGGCATCACGTTTTTGATTACGAGAGTTTTGACCACGGCCATCATAATCATCATCGTCATCGCGGCTGCGACCACGACCTCGTCCACCTGAGCGGCCACGATCGTCATCATCATCATCGTCATCACGGCTGCGGCCACGACCTCGTCCGCCTGAACGGCCACGATCGTCATCACGGCTGCGGCCACGGCCTCGTCCGCCTGAACGGCCACGATCGTCATCATCGTCGTCATCACGGCTGCGACCTCGGCCTCGTCCACCTGAGCGGCCACGATCGTCATCATCATCGTCGTCATCACGACTGCGACCTCGGCCTCGGCCACCTGAACGGCCACCCCGATCGTCATCATCATCATCATGGCTGCGACCTCGGCCTCGGCCACCTGAACGGCCACCCCGATCGTCATCACCATCGTCATCACGACTGCGGCCACGACCTCGTCCGCCTGAACGGCCGCGATCGTCATCATCATCGTCATCACGGCTGCGGCCACGACCTCGGCCACCGCGATCATCATCATCATCGTCATCACGACTGCGGCCACGGCCTCGTCCGCCTGAGCGGCCTCCGCGATCGTCATCATCATCGTCGTCATCACGACTGCGACCTCGGCCTCGTCCGCCTGAGCGGCCTCCGCGATCGTCATCATCATCGTCGTCATCACGACTGCGACCTCGGCCTCGACCACCTGAACGGCCTCCGCGATCGTCATCATCGTCGTCATCATCACGACTGCGACCTCGGCCTCGACCACTTGAGCGGCCACCGCGATCATCATCGTCGTCATCACGGCTGCGGCCACGGCCTCGACCACCTGAACGGCCTCCGCGATCGTCATCATCATCGTCATCACGGCTGCGACCTCGGCCTCGACCACCTGAGCGGCCACCGCGATCGTCATCATCGTCGTCATCATCACGGCTGCGGCCACGGCCTCGTCCGCCTGAACGGCATCCGCGATCGTCATCATCATCGTCATCACGGCTGCGACCACGACCTCGTCCACCTGAACGGCCTCCGCGATCATCATCATCGTCGTCATCATCACGACCGCGGCCACGACCATTACGGCCATCATTTTTATGGCTTAATGCACCCGCTTCACGCGCTTCTTCAGACGTAAATTCATGAGCGTTACCACTTGCATGGGCTGCTCGGCCAGCTTCACGAGCTTCTTCAGAGGTAAACTCATGTGCATTACCACTCGCGTGAGCAGCTCGCCCACCTTTGCTAGCTATTTCTCGTACTCTTTCAGGATCCATACTTGCAAATCCACGATTTGAAGTACCTGATCTATTGTTATCATCATCTTCATATCTAGTATTAGCCATAGTTATATCTTCCTATATTTAATTATAGTCACTACCGCTTTTAGTTAACGGATTTAATAACAATAGAATATCTATAATATTTTCCCACCCAAGTGATGTATCAATCCTTTTAAATGTATATCAATCTAAAAATAAAATTTCCTATAAGGTTATTATTTTTAAAATATTTTAAAAATTTTAATTATTAATAATTTTACTCTTTAAATAATGAACATACTCATTATTACCTAATAGTACACTATAATATAGTTTTACAAACATAGTTAAAATAATTTAACTGATAACAAAAAATTTCAAAATGTACAAAACAGTAAAATAACACAACATCAGGTCTATTGAGAAAATAACAAGCAAACAATTATTTTAATTAAAAAACAATAACATATATCATTACATTTTCAGAATTAATTTACTTGAGAGATTAATATGAATATTTAAAACTAATTTTAATAAGATGGTTTGAGTAACTTAACTATGCAATTAAAAAATCAACAGTCAGCTCTACAATATATTCATATTTCTATCCCTGAAATTTTACTAGGACATATTAAGTCTAAAAACTCATGGCAGGACTATGACAAAGAATGGAGCTATAGATTAGACCCACCTCATGCAAGTCATCCTTTCCAAAGAGAATTATATATCATTAAGTCAAAAAATATAGAAAATGAAGATATAAAACTTTTGCTAGATAATATAGCTGTTAAAAATAATAAAAGTTCAGAAAATATAGATGAAGCAAAAGAAATTATTAAAAAAATATTAGACTTATCTAATAATATACCTATAGAAAACTGGTTAGAAGACACAGGAAATAGATCTATTATTGAAAGTATGATTGATAAAAATAAAATCAAGTTGATCGATATTATTTAACCCTCAAATATAAAAATATTTTTTTACATCCTTATAAATAAAATAACAAAGACAACTTATTAAAGAATTCATTTTACTCACATTTACGCGGTAACAGCTCACTATATAAAAATTAGATATTACAACCGAGGTATTTAAAAATGGAAAACTCAACAAACCAGTATCCAACATCTGCCCCCGCACAAGTTCAACCTCATCAACCAGGTGATCAGGAAAAAATGCATCCTGAGCCAGAGATTATAAAAAGCTCACATAAAGGGAGCGATAAGCTAAAAGGTAAAGTTGCCGTTATTAGTGGTGGCGATAGCGGTATCGGGCGTTCTGTCGCAGTATTGTTTGCTCGTGAAGGTGCCGATATTGCGATACTTTATCTTGAAGAAGATCAAGATGCTGAAATCACCAAACAACTCGTTGAAAGAGAAGGACAACATTGTCTTTTATTAAAAGGTGATATTTCTGATCCAGATGTTGCGAAACTCGATATTGATAAAGTTCTACAACATTACGGTAAAATTAATATTTTAGTGAATAACGCTGGTGTGCAATATCAACAAAAAGAAATTGAAAGCATTAGTAATGAGCAATTAGAAAAAACTTTTAAAACTAATATTTTCCCAATGTTTTATCTTACTAAAGAAGCCATTCCTTATATGGAAGAAGGCGACAGTATTATTAATACAACCAGTATTACCAGCTATCAAGGCCATGATGAGCTCATTGATTATGCAAGTACCAAAGGCGCGATTACTACTTTTACGCGTAGCTTATCGAACAATTTAATGAAGCAGAAAAAAGGAATTCGGGTAAATGGTGTTGCGCCGGGACCCATCTGGACACCATTAATTCCAAGCAGTTTCGATGCAGAAACCGTTAAGGAGTTTGGTAAAGACACCCCAATGGGAAGAATGGGACAACCAAGTGAAGTTGCACCTGCTTATCTTTTCCTTGCCTCAGATGATGCAAGTTACATTACAGGTCAAGTCATTCATGTAAATGGCGGTCAAATCGTAAATGGTTAATCCCTAAGATATAAAAAAGCCCTGAAGTTAAAACTTTCAGGGCTTTTTTGTTTGTTAAGCCGGTATCTGAGCAGCTATTTGTTCTCGTGACCAAACACGATGAGCCATAATCAAGTTTTTGAACTTTTCAGCAATCGGCTGGAATTCATCTCCAACAAGAGTGCCTTCATCGGGAACTAAACCTAGTGGTTCAAGTAAATCAGATTTATTACCTAAAAACGCAATTGGTTTTAAATGCTTGTAAGCCTCTAATAGATAATGGCGAGTTACTCCGTCTTGCATGACAGCGTTTAAGTTATCGCCATCAGGAATAATCACTGCATCATATGCAATTGAAGGCTCAGCCATTTGCATACCATCAGCCACAATAATGTTGTCTTTATGGTCTTTTACAGGAGCTAAGCTTGGCGCTAATAAATGAAGAGTCACCCCTTCTTTAATTGCCCAGTTTTTCATAGCTTCTAATGCATCAGATTTGACTAAATTATGGATGAGTACTGCAACTTTTCGGCCTTGAATATCTTGGGGTGGGAAAGCCAAGAAAGATAATTTAGCCGATTTTTCAACTGCAGTTTTTTTATAATCTAGCGTTAAATCAGGTACTTCAATTCCTAAATTAGCGCCTACTTGTCGTGCTAAGTCGAGATCAATATTTGCCAAAATTTGTTGAACTTGACGCTCACGAATGTGTTTTCGTTGCACTTTACTTAATTCAAAAGTATAGGCATCGACCACATGCTTTTGCTCATGAGGGGCAAGGCTCTTGTAGTAAAGGCGCGGTTGAGAAAAATGATCAGAAAAAGTTTCGCTTCTTTGACGAAGTTTGTGTCCGCTAATCTGTTCAGGATAGCTTTCAAAACCGCCGTTTGAAGCAGCAGGTGGGGTTTCAGCTGGCCAATCATTATCAATTGAGTTTGGTTGATATGAAGCCTGCCCTTTATGAATCGTATGCTGGTGAATACCATCACGTTGATTATTATGGAATGGGCACACAGGTTTATTGATCGAAATTTGATGGAAGTTTGGTCCACCTAAACGGCTTAACTGTGTATCGGTATATGAAAATAGACGTGCTTGTAGAAGCGGATCATTTGTAAAATCAATTCCTGGCACAATATGTCCCGGACAGAAAGCCACCTGCTCTGTTTCTGCAAAGAAATTATCTACATTTCTGTTTAAAACAAATCGGCCAATTGGTGTCACTGGAACCAACTCTTCAGGAATAATTTTTGTCGGATCCAATAAGTCGAAGTCAAAGTTCATCTCGTCTTCTTCTTCAACAATTTGTACACCGAGCTCCCATTCAGGATAAACCCCATTTTCAATGGCTTCATAAAGATCACGACGGTGGAAATCTGGGTCTTTACCTGCAAGCTTTTGAGCTTCATCCCAAACTAAAGCACTTAAACCCTGTTTAGGTGTCCAGTGGAATTTCACAAAATGTGATTTTCCTTCGGCATTAATGAGACGGAATGTATGAACCCCAAACCCTTGGATTGAGCGTAAATTACGTGGAATTGCACGGTCTGACATTGCCCAAATCACCGCGTGTGCTGACTCAGGAACTAAAGACACAAAATCCCAAAAAGTATCGTGTGCAGATGCTCCTGTTGGCATTTCTGTATCTGGTTCAGGTTTTACAGCATGAACGAAGTCTGGAAACTTAATTCCATCTTGCACAAAAAATACTGGGGCATTGTTGCCGACTAAATCAAAATTACCCTCTTGGGTATAAAATTTAATGGCAAAACCACGAATATCGCGGACCGTATCAGCAGAACCACGTGGTCCCTGCACTGTTGAGAAGCGTACAAAAATTGGAGTTTGAATGGTTGGGTCAGTCAAAAAACCAGCTTTTGTTAAGCGCTCATTTCCTTCATAAGCCTGAAAGTAACCATGAGCACCCACGCCACGCGCATGCACAATACGCTCAGGAATACGTTCATGGTCAAAATGAGTAATCTTTTCTCGTAAAATAAAATCTTCTAATAGTGTCGAACCGCGAATACCTGCTCTTAAACTATTCTGGTTATCAGCAATTTTAACCCCTTGATTTGTGGTTAATGCTTCATTGGTTGCATCGTCTCTGACTGAGTCTAATTGTTCAGTTTTTTGGTTCGTATTCGCTTTATTTGCAGCGTCAGCACCAGCCATTTCACTTGTTTTATTTGTTGATTTAATATTATCAGTCATGTTCATTACCTATGTTTTAAAGTTAAACGTGGGGTGAGTTAAAAACTTCAAGAGTTAGTTTTGTTAAAGGAACTTAAATATGGAAAAAGGAGCTCGACATATTTACGTGTGCTCCAAAGCCCAATGCTTTTATGGTGTGAATCTGGTGCCAAAAACGGAGTCAGCTTGCATATTTTTATGGCAAGATCAGGTGTCTGACGTATACGTTCTTGGAGTGCTTCCAGTTCGCCATCAGAAATATAGCTAAACAGATAATCTTGAATACGCTGGCTATTCTTTAGTTCTCTACTGTATGCCAAGAAGTTAGAAGAATGATCACTACCAGCAATCCAGTCATGAATAATTTGACGTTCTACAGGGTTAAATACCCCAAACATTTTTCCATTTTCTTCATTAATCATTCGCCAGAACACGCTCTGTTCAGGGTCGGTATTCAATTTAATCCACTTGTGATCAATGAGATGTGTAACCAAGCCTTTAACGTCTTCTGGGTTTGATAACCATTGGTTAATGGTTTTACATCCAAACTGTCTGGTTTCGTTATGTATTAGCTGACCCACGAGCGCTTTTCTTTTTAAAATTTTAAGGACTAAATCTTCAAGATTTAAATTTTTAATAATTTTTGAAGAAGAAACACCATGGTTATTAAGAGCAAAACCACGTTTTAATTTATTAAAGAAAGCTTCTTTATCTCTGTATTTATTGTAAATATTTTCTATAACTTTAATGGCTTTATCTGCATGTCCGTTATCAATATTGTCGATAGTGATGTGCAAATTAAAATATTTAGAATCAATACCCAGTTCTGCAAGCTCATAATTACTAATGAGTAAATGCAGTGGCAGTTGCTCATAACCCAAATTGAAGCCGACAATTTCGGGAATAAACTCAGGTGGAGCATAGCCAAGCGCCAGCTGAATCACGGCATTATGATAGTATTCATCCTCTAAAAGTAGATCAAAACTATCAAGCCCCAGACTACGTAACAAATCATCATAGATACAGACATGGTTTGCTTTCGGCTCACCGAGTCCAAGCTCTTCTAGATAGGTAATAATAAGGTCATGAAAAATAGGATCATTCCAGTAGTGAACTGAACTATATAGCCATGCGCCGTCTACTTTTTTAGTTGGAGAAACTTTAATTAAAAATTCAAATGCCTGACCGACATTTTGGAAGTACTCTCTCCCCCCCCCACTTTGTCTACGGTTTAGGTAAGTCTGAAATAATTCACAATTTTGTTTATTATCATTTTCACACCATTCTTTAACTGTATTTATAGATGCGGGAAAATCAATTTCGTCTTGATCTATTTTATCTATTTCTTTATTAAGGAAATCTTTTGCTTTCTTCCCTTTTTCAAAACTAGAAATATCAGGATCAAGGAAAAAAACAAATAATTCGTAATAGCTCTGTTGATTATCTTGTAATAGGTCTAATAATCTTTTTTTCACTACAACAGGCATTTCTATTCTCCTTTAGTGAGATATAAATTACCATACTTTAAGAAAACTATAATCTCAGCATATCTTTGTTATATTACGTTATTAAGAAAAACCGCATCCCTTTTAAATCATTAAAATTCAACAACATAAATCATAACACAAATTTACATTCTCAACTTTAGAATAATTTAAATATTTGCTTTTATAAAAAACATATAAATTATTAATTTTCATTACATTTGAGTTACTTTTAAGATTATACAGACTAAAAACTTAACAAAAAGAAATCAAAAATAATCTTATAACTAAATTAAAAACAATTGTAAGGAGAGTACAAATGTTTAACTCATGCTGCAAACTACTAGCACAAGAAAAAATTAAAATCGCATTTTTTGAAAGTGCATCTGCAGGTTATTTAGCTTACCGCTTTTCTTTGAGTCCCTATTCAGGTGATATTCTTATTGGGAGCTTAGTCAGTTACGACTTACGTGTTAAAGAAAATACACTTCATATTTCACCTGAACTCATTGAAAAATATACACCTGAGTCGATGCAAGTCACTGTAGAAATGATCAAAAAAGGTAAAGAACTCCTGAATGCCGATCTTTATATTGCCTGTACCGGGTTATTAAAAAAAGGAGGTTCTGAAACTCAAGAAAAACCTGTAGGTACCTTTTTTTATTGTATTTATTATAAAAATAATTTTTATAATTTTAGACGACTATTTAAAGGACTACCCTATCTTAAACTTAGACAACTGCTCTATTACATTACGCAGGATATAAAATATGTAATATTGGATAATAAAAAATAGCTTTCCTTCATAAAAGATAACAAATACATATTTAGAAATGATCATAGCTTTTATTTAACCTCTATGTACCCAAATGTAATTTTAACTATATTCATATTAATTATGTTTATTCATTCAAATTACATTTTATATAAATCAAGGTTTTATTTAATATTTAAAGTTACAGTTAAATATAGGGTAACAGCCCGAAGCTACACATTAAAAAATTTCATGTTTAAATAAACCTATCTGAAGCTCTCAGATAAAACACACATCATAAATGATATGAGGTAATTAAAGATGAGCAGTACTAATAATCAAAGCAATCAACGCGATAATCAACAGCAACAACAACAGCAAAACGACAACCGCAACAACCAACAGCAGCAAGGCAATCAACAGCAACAGAACAATCAGCAACAACAGCAAAATGACAACCGCCGCCAACAACAAGGCTCTAATCAAAAAGATTCAGGCCAACAAAACTCAAATAACAATAATCAGCAACGTTAATCCGTTGCTGACTTAAATGTCATTTGATGCGGTCATTCATTTTATTTAGGAAGGTGCCCTCACCTTCCTAAATTTAACATAAGCATAAAATTAAATAAGAGAAGAGGAAAAACTGATGACAGATCAAAATACAGACCATACTCGACTAGTAGCTGGCGACCATAATTATTCTGACTCTCGCTGGCGAGAAAGTTATCTTACTCGACCTTATTATCAAGAAGCTCAATTAACTACGCCAGATCTGGATTATGATCGTGATTTTTCTGCAGCTTATGAACTAGGTCACCGTGCCCGTTCAGAATCGAAAGAAGGAACTCAGTTTGAAGATATGGAAAGTAGATTGCAACAAAAGTGGGAAGAACTCAAAGCTGAATCCCGATTAAAATGGGAACATGCAAAACAAGCCATTAAAGATGCATGGGATGGCATGTGACGTCCTTAATTGCTCCAAAGCATATAGCTTATTTCCTATTGGCCCTGGGAAATAAGCTTTTTTTTATGGATGTGTGTACTAAAGAATACTAAACAATTAATTATTTTTATATTTTCATTTTTTATTATGTTACATACTTTATAGAAAAAAGTTAAGGAAACCCACATAACTATGAGTTTCCTTAAATAAAAAATTATGAATTTTTATCCATTTGTTGAGAAGTGGTTGGATCATTAGAGCCATGTGTTCCATCATCATCTGTTGAATTTCGATCTTGGCAAGCGCTCATACCCATGGCGATTGCAACAACCATACTCACTGCACAAAAAATTCTTAACATTGAGGCCACCCTTATAAATCTTAAGATGTAGACTTATGAATAACATTATCTTATGTTGGCCTACCGCTGTGGTTCTCTTAAGTTTTGTAGGTTATGCAAGCTTTTGTAAAAACTTGAATAAAATAAATGATAAAAAATTACTCTTCTTGCAATTGATATTTTATTTAAAATTTGGCAACAGCTATTTATTTAATTACGCCATATTCATAAAATTAAATTTGGTTACTCTTTTTTGCTTTATGTTTAGTCAAGTCATTGAACACGAACACTATACAAATAAACAATTAATAAATATTTGATATATAAACATTAAAAATTATTTTTATAATCATATTGAACCATTATTCAATAACTCCAATTGTAAATAACTCATTATTTTATTAATGAAAATTTAAAAATATTAATATTTGTTTATATAAACCAATCTTTTATTTTTGCAATTGACCCGCTTTAAGGCTCAGCTTATGATGCTCCGGCTGACCTATTTTGTCAGTCGGTTTTAGCAGACCGTCTACCTAAGCGCACTAAAAACGAGTTTTTTGGTGTGTAGCCCCTCGTGCCTTTGACGGAGGAACGGGAGTGGGACACCTTCGGGTGTGCTGGTTTCTTAGGTATCAGTCTGCTAACCCTCTTTCGTTTCACCACCATAATTAATAGCAGTGATTGGGCGCAACTTCTTTTATCAAGGAGTCTCTAATGACTATTATTTTATATCGTGTTATTTCATCTACTCTTCATTACGTTATCGATTTAGCTGAAACTATTTTCAAGAAAAAGCTCTATTTTTTTATGTTGCTGCTTTCTTCTTTTTTCAGAGTAAATATTTCCATATTTAAAGCTGGATAAAGACTAGAAAATTTCTATAAACATGACTTAACGATAACAACAACCAATGAAGAGCAATAATGATGTTTTTTTTATATCGTATTGTTTTAGTGTGCACCCTATTAATAAGTTCTATAAGTTTATTAGGTTGCAGATCTATTAGTAAAAATGAATTTAATACACATTGTGTTTGGGCTGGTCGTGCACTTTCACAATGCAACTGTATTTATAACTCTTTAGAAAAACATTATTCGCCACAATTTGTTGAGAACTTGCCTAAAGTAAGCTTACAAAATATTGATGCGGATATGCACTTTGTGGAAACAATGAATGAAACAATGCACCAATGTCAGTTAAGTGCCAGAAAAAGTTTAATTAACTAATATTCGCATGCTCTACTAAGAAATCTAGAAAGGCCCTTACACGCTTAGGGACATATTTATCATGTCCTATCCAAACAGCATGGAATTCTTCCGAAGCATTGATATTCCAATCTTCAAGGATTCTAACCAACTGTTTTTGTTCTAAAGCTTTTTGGACTTGGAATTCATTAAGCTGTGCAATACCAACTCCTGCAAGCGCCAATTGTAAGATTGCCTCTCCATGATTTACTTTTAAAACTTTGGTTGGTGTAAGTGTGATTTCTTGAACGTCTTTTTTAAAGAGCCACGTTTTGTTCTGGCGCTGATAACTTACATCTAAAAGCTGATGTTCATGTAGTTCATCTGGATGCTCAGGACAACCGTACTTTTCAATATATACAGGAGAGCAAACATACTGTTTATAAGTACTGCCAAGCGAGCGGGCCACCAAATTGGAGCTTTTCAAAGGTCCTGTTCGAATCGCAACATCAATTCTTTGTTCAACCAAATTAATGACTTCATCACTCAAATGAGCTTCTAATTCAATTTCCGGGTAGCGTTGATTAAACAAACTAATGCATGGCAATAGAAAGTGTGTCCAATATGAAAAACTGGTATGGATTCTAATTCGCCCTTTCGGTGTATGATTTGCGGTAACCGCTTGTTCCAGTTCGTCTAAGTCATTGAGTATTTGAATGCCTTGCTCATAAAACTGGCATCCTTCACTGGTAAGCTGAAACTGACGTGTTGAACGGTTGAGTAACCTGACACCCAGTCTTTTTTCTAAACGAGAAATTAACTTGCTTACGGCAGACGGCGTCATGTTACATGCTCTTGCTACCGCTGAAAAACTTCCAAGCTCGACCACCCGTATAAAAATTGCCAACTCGCCAGAACGATTGATATCAAAATAAGACATAGTAAAATTTATTTAAGAATTATATTCACAAATCTTATTCCGCTTAGACCGCTATAACAAGGCATCAATTTGTTTCAAGATACCTTTAATTCGTTTTAAAGAGTTCTTGAGATGAAACTTTATCAATCTGCACTATTCTCTCTCGTTTTATTTACGAGCTTTGCACAAGCAGAAGTACAAAAGAGCCAATGGATTACCACTTGGGCAGCTAGTCCACAAAAAGTCTGGAATAAAGATTTCGTTTTTCCAACCCTAATTCCCGAGCAAATATCCAATCAGACTATTAAGCAAATCAGCCAAATTAGTTTAGGTGGTGAAGCGGTTAGGCTCGTTTTTACCAATCAATATGGGGATCAACCACTTTATATTGATAAAACTACTGTGGGGTTAGTCAAAGGACAAAGTCTTAAATCAAAGAGTGCTTACCCAGTTTATTTCTCAGGAAAGCTTAAAGCACAAATTTTACCTGGCAAACAATTGATCAGTGATCCAATCCAGCTCCCTGTTCCCGATCATGCGCAGTTAATGGTAAATACCTTTATTCAAAGGCCAACTACATTTAAAACTTTTCATTGGGATGCGAAACAAACCAGTTGGCTCATTACGGGCAACCAGACTGCGAACTTAAATATGCCTAGTAGTGCCAAAACTACAACTGCGCGATTATTATTGTCGGCTGTAGAAGTAAAACCAAAGCGTAAAGCCCATGTTATTGCTGTCATTGGAGACTCAATTACCGATGGAGCAACTGCAACTTTAGATGCAAATACACGATGGACCGACTTTTTATCTAAGCGCTTATCGCCACATCAAGTCGCGGTCATTAATAGTGGAATTTCAGGAAATCGATTACTCACAGACGGTATGGGTGACAATGCTTTAGATCGTTTGAAAAAAGAAGTATTTCAATATTCAGGTGTGAAAACATTAATTGTTTTGTTGGGTATTAATGATATTTCATGGCCCGGTACCGCATTTGCACCTAAACAACAAATACCGACTTTTGAAACACTCACTCCTCAGTAAAGAAGGTCATTTACTTAGCAACATCAAATGCTGCGAAGAAATGGACGATGCCAATTCAAAATTGGCGTTTAGCAATGAATTGGTTTACGATTCAGTTCGATGATCGATTAAAAGATCATTTATAAAAAATGGAACTTACACAAAATAATTTACAGGCTCCATAATTTGCCATCCTTGACTTTCAACCAGATAACTACCAATTAATGCTGAAAGAATCCCGCCAATTGCATAACCACTAAACATACTCCCAACCAGCGTACTTCTTATACGTTTAGGCGCATATTCTGATGTAAGTGCAACTAAATTTGGCATGACCCCCATTCTGAGCATTTAATACATTATTTAGAAATAAATCAGTTGTTTCTGCGATCAGATTAATATCTTTTTGAGAGGTGAGATTAGTATTTAATGTTAATTGACCTGCTTGCAATTGGATACTATCTTTGCTAGAGACCCCTTGAGCTGAAATACTTAAATTATTCTCGGCATCCAATGCAACTTTCCCTGTAATCTGGGGTAGAACTTTTGTTGCATTGTTCCAGACCAAATTTCGTCCACTATGAGCATTAATATTCTTGACTCGTGTTGCAGAATTTTCAAGTGCAAATCCAAGATTCTGTAAATTTACATCTCCTGAACTATATAAGTTTAAATCTTTACCCCCATAAATAGTCCCACCTCGGATATCAATTAAACCATCTGTATTTGAAGAATCTGCTTGTAGGTTTATTGAACCCAAGGATGCCTGTATCTGATTTTCGTTCAGTGAGAGCTTACCTTTTCCAGATACATTCAAATTTTGTGCTGCTATTAATTTTGCACCTTGTGCTGCAACCACATCTTTTTGTGACTGAATATAAGCAGAACCACGATTACTGGTGATGCCTGCGTTAGTTGCCAGATTGATGTTCGCTGCATCAACATATACATCCCCACTCTGTGCATCATTAAAAATTCGGCTATTCGCTGCTAAATTTAAATTACCTTTAGTATTGATCATTAAAGGAGAAGAAGCCAAGCTACCATTATTAATAATAATTTCTTTGGCATTTACATTCAGGTTATTACCTGAATCAATATTGAGCATGCTATTACTATTAATACTCCCTGATGAGTTGATATCTGCAACTGCACCAGTGCCCGTTGTCTGTATGTTCACTAAACCTTGGGTTTTACTGGTTGAACTGATTGTACCGCTATGCTCAATTTTCCCTGCACTGGTAATTACCAGATTGTTGACTGCCTGAAGAGTCCCTGCATTGGTAACGCCCAAGCCCTTTTCTGTCCCCATCAAATAGATGTTATTGGCATACATCCCGCCCAGTGCTTTCACGTCCACAGCTAATGTCGGTGCAGTCCCTATTCCTGTTTTAGCCATAACATTCTGTAAATCTGCACCGATAGTATTCGCCCCTGCAATCACCTGAATATCATTTTTGGCTCGGAGTTCTGCACTAAGTTCTAATGCACGAGCATAAAGGTCTACATAATTTACATCGTTATTATTTCCCCCTAATCCAAACTTAGAGTTAGGATTTGCTGAAACCGTAATTCTCCCTTGATCAACTGTGAACTGTTTAATACTACCATCGGCATTTAATTGAGGTTTACCCGTAGTAAAAATTGCCTTATTGGCATTAATAAAGCCACCGCCTTTAATGTTAATACCAGACGGGTTGGCAATAATCACATCTGCCATTTGCCCTGCGACTTCTAAGTTACCTTCAAATCTTGAAGCAGCTGTTGAATTTACCTCATTTAAAATAACTCGCGCTTCACCAGTCGCTAAAAATGGGTTTGCCCCTACGGCCCCTACTGTTTTGGTGGTTGCTCCTGTTCGACTGTTATTTAAAACAGCACCTTCAGCCAATACATCAAACTGTTTATAGATATTGTGGGAAATACCATTTTTGGGAGTCTGAATGTTAACCACTGGAACTGTTGTACCTGCTGAGTTCTTACCAGCACCAATGACTGCTCTATTCGCAGCATTTGCTGCACTATCTGCGACAATAGCAGCATAGACAGGAGCAAATGGTACTAATAAGCTAATACTTGCTACTAATGCCTTGACATGCCACAGTTGATGAAATGATTTTTCTTGTCCTGATGATTGTCCCGAACGCTCTATTTCTGAGGAGGTAGATTGTCCTGCCGCCTTGCTCTGGCTTCTAACATTCTCCGCAACAGCCATAAACATGTTACGAGCTTTGTTAAAAACAATTCGATAAAGATTTTTATTCATAAGTCAGTTTTCTCTAATTAAAATTAATTTTGTTTCTTAAGGAAACTTAATAAAAAGCATTTAGGCTAAATCCCAAAATCCAGTCTTTTTTTATACTTTTAGGTGCGATTAGGCCTCGCCCTGTAAAGGCATCAATATAAAAATGGTTGAGATAACTTCGTAGTCCTACGACACTTCCCATCAGATGACGCTGCCCAGCAATACTGTTCTCACCGTTCACCCATCCCTGATCTACAGCCATGTAAAATTGAGTATTAGGAATTTGTGTATTTACGCTGATTTCCTGTTGTAAATACTGTCCGTTATCGCCTGATAGCATCAGTTCACCATCAAAACCTCGAACGCTATAACGACCACCGATATAAAAACGATCATTAGGTACTAAAACTCGTGGAGCATATTGTCCACGCCAGTTCAAACGGTATTGAGCAGGGGTATCTAAAAGCAAAAATGGCATTTGAAAACGTAAATCGGCACTCCATATCGGTGCACGTGAATACCCTTCTGACGGTAATGGATTTTTATCAATATCCTTAATTTGTTCTTCTGGTGCTAACAATGCATCAAAGGCACCCGTACCGTGCCGATAATCCAAACCCGCATCTAATACAGCATCACCCAAATATTGCCGATGTTGTATCCCGGCATTCCAGCCTGAAGTTTTTCTACGTTGTACTTCGATTTCAATATCATCAATAAAGTTTGAATTTTGCTTATGGTAGAGCTTGCCATAGAGGCTGGTTTTATGTTGCCCACTTCGGCTAAGTACACGAGATACATTCAAATTACCCTGCTGACTTAAGCCGTGATAACGCAGTACACCATTTGCACCCAATACATTTTGCTCGTATTGATAACGGCTATAGCTAGTACTGAAATCATAATTTCCTAACGGAAGCTGATAACTTACAAAGTAGTTTTTATTTAAGTCTCGATGTAAGTTATCTAATGAATGACTAAAATTAAAAGAAAGAGAATCACTTAAATAGAATGGATTATTAATATTGAGTCCCAGACTACCTATATAACGACCTGTATCTTTACTCCCTGAATTATCCAGACCAAAATTTAAATTGATTTTTGATTGTGGCTGTAACTTAATAATCAGATCACTATACCCTTTAGCTTCCTGAACAGACTCATTTGACGGCACAATTTGTATATCTACCGTATGAGCACGTTTTAAGTTTTCGAGACCCTGATCAAGTTGTTGTAGATTAAGGACATCGCCTTCTTTAAATGGTAAAGCTGCTTTAAGTTGTAATAAAGAGAGTTGCTCACCTTCAACGATGATCTTACGTAAACGCCCAATCTGCACACCAAGTCGCAAAGAACCTTGCTGAATATCTTGAGGATCAACAGTAACCTGACTGGTAATAAAACCCTTTTTAATCAATTCATTTTGGGCGAAATTAACGAGGTTACGTAAGCTTTGCGTACCGATACACTTGCCAATAATCTTCTGGGGATGATTCCAGATTGCCCGAAGCATAAAGTGAAATTTATAGTGTTCAGGGTCCTGTAACGTCTTTCTATCAAAATCAATATTCTTGACCTTAACGCATGGCTCTTCCGAAACGACTATAGTTTTAAAATCCTGCAATTGGGTAGTGACAGGTTTAGGTGCAAGCTGAGTGATTTGCTCTTCTAATTGTTGATTAAGCTCTTTTAAACGTTGTTCCTGACGTATACGATCTGGTAAAGAAATATCATCGATAGCATAAGCATGTGTAGCTACCCCATACAAAAGAAAAAAAGCGTGAGTAAAAAAAATTTTGTTTTGCATAAAATGTTATTTTTAATTTACCAAATGGATAAAAAATCAAACAAAAACTACATGAATCATTCACAATCAACAATAAATGTCATAAAAAATTCATAATTGAAACATTTTTGGAAATTTTTTAAATATTTTTAATTTTTATTAATGTATATCTATAGTTTAAATATTTAGGAAACAATAGTTGTTCATTAAAATTAATTTCTATCTTCTTTTATAAAGATATAAATTCAATTCTTTTCATATTTTTAGAAGTATTTCATTTACTAGGCCAATTTTTATTATTAAAAAAAATTTAATAGGAGTTAAGCAACCTAAAACTACTCAACTCCTTAGAAAGGCTCACTCTAATCCATCAACTTTTTACGGCGATACAACCCACAATTCCCTGAAAATAGCGCTGCCAACAAACAAGTAATAATCGCATACGTGGCAACATTCATTCCAAATAGCTCAACAGCTAAAATAATAGACGTTAACGGTGCCTTACTCGCCCCAGAAAACAGGCTCACCAAACCTAAGCCTGCAAGCAATGAAAGTGGTAAGTTTAAAACCGCCCCTAACGCATTACCTAATGTCGCACCTACATAAAACAACGGCGTAATTTCACCACCTTTAAAGCCTGAACCTAAAGTGATGGCAGTAAAAATAGTCTTGTTAAAAAAGTCATAAAACTCAATCGGCACATAAAAAGATGAAATGATTTTATCTGTACCCAAACCGTTGTATTGCTGATGTGCAGTGAACAAAGTAAGTAGCATAATGACAATACCACCCGCCATTGTTCTTAATGGCAAATAACGCACATATTTATAAAAGACGTCACTCGCAAAATGGATGGCCGCAATAAAGAAACGTGCGACTAAACCAAAGATCAGACCTGCCACAATTAAGTTCATGAGCGTGCCAAAATGGATGGCTGGAAACTCACTAATCACATAGAAAATATGCGGATGAACAATATCAAATAGCTCAGGGATGGCCGATGCAATCAGCGCCGACACAAAACATGGAAAAATAGCTGAGTATCTTAAATTACCTAAAGCAGTAATTTCTAACCCATAGATTGCACCCGCCAGAGGCAAACCAAATACCCCTGCAAAGCCTGCACCAATACTGGCGATTAAACAAATTTTTCGGTTATCTTCCGAGACTTTTAATATATGGCTTAAGTGGTCAATTAAGGCACCTGAAAGCTGAACCGCTGGCGCTTCACGCCCTGCCGAACCACCAAACAGTTGCGTTAAAATTGAGGTAATAAAAATGATGGGGCTCATTCGCTTTGGAATAAACGACTTCGGTTGATGAATTTCATCAATCAGTAAATGGGTTCCCCGTTCAATCGGTGATCCATATTTTTTAATGAGATAACCAATACCAAAACCCACAAAAGGCAAAAAGTAGATGAGCCAGTGATGCAGACTTCTAACTTTGTTTGAAATATCAAAAGCGACAAAAATTAAAGTCGAGGCCAACCCCGCTACGACTCCAATCACAATCGAGATGACGAGCCAATAGACACTGTATTTTAGAATTTGATCATATTCAGATGAAGGTAGAATTTTCATTCGCTTTCTTCAATTCGCCTTTGAGTGAGTGCCAAATTCTCAAATTATTTTTATGCTGCCAGCTCATTAAGTGAGAAATGCTTAAACTGGGCTAAAAATTAAAGCCCGCATAAGCGAGCTTTCAATACAGTGATTAATTTTGATATCACTAAACTGTGATAAATATCTCACAATTTGGGCTGATTTTCAAGCTGAAAATGGTTAACGAGTACTGTGAAAAATAACGAACTGAGTGAATAAATAAGCATTCGATTTGACCCAATTAAACTAATGCTTAAGTGAGTCAAATCATTTATTCAAAACTTAATTAATACTCGCAATCACTGTTTCTGCATGGCAGGTCGCGCCCTTCTCTGCACCAATCTGGATAACACCACTGCGGTGTGCCAGTACCTGCACTTCCATTTTCATGGCTTCCATAATGGCGACCACTTGGCCTTCTATCACTTGCTCCCCATTTTCGACTTTCCAAGCACTAATCACACCATTAATTGGGGCGAGTAAATGCTCGGCACTGACTTCTGGCTCGGCTGTTTGCGCTTGAACGGCGGTTGCTGGGCCTTGTGCAAACATGCCCGCAGGTAAACCTAAACGGTGTAACTTGCCATCAATTTCAATGTAGCTAAGCAGCATTGGCTGTTGATGGTTTGGAATGCCACGTTTGGTTGGCTTTAACTCTTGTTTAAAGTCATTTTCAATCCAGCGCGTATGTACATTAAATTCATCTGTAAAGTCAGGTTCATTAAGTACCGCACGGTGAAAGTCTAAAACCGAAGCTACACCTTCAATTTTAAATTGTTTTAAAGCACGTTTAGCGCGAGCAATTGCAACTTCTCGGGTTGGACCAGTGACAATCAGTTTTGCCATGAGTGAGTCAAAATGGCTAGACACTAATGACCCAGTTCGAACACCTGTGTCGACTCGTACACCGTTACCAAACGGCGCTTCAAATAAACTAAGCACACCAAAGGCTGGAATAAAACCACGTGCTGGGTCTTCGGCATTGATACGAAACTCAATGGCATGGCCTTGGACTTTTGGTGTTTCTTTAATAGAAAGCTCATGGCCTTGTGCCACGCGAATTTGCTCTACCACCAAGTCGACTTTTGATGTTTCTTCAGTCACTGGATGTTCAACTTGCAAACGCGTATTTACTTCTAAAAAGGAAAGCTTGCCGTCACGACTCAGTAAGTATTCAACTGTGCCCGCACCGACATAGTCTGCGGCCTGACAAATGTTTTTTGCCGAGGTTAAAATTTGTTGATAAATCTCATCGCTAATAAATGGCGCTGGTGCTTCTTCGACTAACTTTTGGTTACGACGTTGCAATGAACAATCACGTGTGCCCAGTACCACAATGTTGCCATGTTGGTCCGCTATCACCTGCGCTTCTACATGACGCGGTTTATCAAGATATTGCTCGACAAAACATTCACCACGACCAAAAGCAGCTTTTGCCTCTCGCACTGCCGACTCATAAAGCTCTTTCACTTCTTCGAGTTTCCACGCGACTTTTAAGCCACGGCCACCGCCACCAAATGCGGCTTTAATAGCAATCGGTAAACCATATTGTTTGGCAAACGCTAAAGCTTCATCTGCATTATTGAGTGGGTCTTGCGTACCCTGAACTAACGGCGCACCTACAGAAGCTGCAATTTTACGTGCTTCGATTTTATCGCCTAGTTTTTCAATGGCACTTGGTGATGGCCCTACCCATTTTAAGCCCGCATCAATCACGGCTTGGGCAAATTCAGCACGTTCAGATAAAAAGCCATACCCCGGATGCACCATCGTCGCTTTCGATTTCTTTGCAACTTCGATAATGGCTGGAATATTTAGGTAAGTCTCGCTAGCAGTCGCACCAGCCAAACCCCATGCTTCATCTGCAAGTTCGACATGCATACTGCCAATATCGTCATCTGCATATAACGCTACTGATGAAATTCCCATATCACGGCAAGCATGAATAATACGAACGGCAATTTCACCACGGTTAGCAATCAATAATTTTTCTGTATTCATCTTTCATTCTCAAAATCTGTAAATTCGGCAATTTTTTTAAATTTGATGCGGCAACCTGCTGGAATCTGTGCCACCAAGTCCCAATGGTGTTTAGCAACAGAGCCAATGACCGGATATCCGCCCGTTAAAGGGTGATCATTCATAAACAAAACGGGCTGACCACTCGGTGGAATCTGCAAAGCACCAATACATGTGCCTTCACTTTCCAGTTCATGGGTAATTTTGCGAGTTAAAGGCTGTGCACCTGAAAGTCTTAGCCCGACTCGGTTGCTTTCATTGGTCACGAGCCATTCTTGCTGACATAGCAGTTCAATACTGTCTTGTTCGAACCAATCGGTACGTGGACCCATCACAATATCTAGCTCAACTACTTCGCCAGCTTGTGGCAAATCGTTTTTACCAACTTCATTTACGCTAATATTGGCTGCCTTTACTTGCCCTTGATAAATGGTATCTCCAAGTTTTAAAGGCTCTGGACCTAACACTGCCAAGCTATCAAACGAAGCACTATTGAGTACTGGCTCAACGTCTATTCCACCGCGAACAGCCAAATAATTTCTTAAGCCTGCTGTTGGTGGCTGAATTTGAAATTCATCGCCTTCATCCAAATCAATCGGTTGATAGCTTGCAAAGTCTGCGGCTTGACCATCGGCAAATTTCACCCGAATGTTTGAGATAGCCCCAGCCACTGCAATAACGCCCGCATGCTGCATTTTGGCTTTTAGGCCGCCATTTAAAACTTCAATAACTGGTGTATCGGTTGGATTACCTACAATACGGTTAGCACTGTGCATGGCAGATAAGTCCATTGCACCAGCCACGCCAACCCCAATATTGGTCTGGTTTAATCGCCCTTCATCTTGAATAAGCATTTGTAAACTTGGTACAGTGATCTTAAACAGTGGCACCGATTGTTTCGGCTCAACCGTACGCGTGATTTGCTGCGGTACAGTCACTGTCGTTTGGTTATGCGTCACATCTTCAAAATGTACGGTCATGCCCGGTAACAGTAACGCAGGATTTTTACGCTCTAAATCCCACATTTTTTCTGATGTAGTACCAATTAGCTGCCAACCACCCGGACTGTCTTTTGGGTAAATACCAGAGTATTTCCCAGCCAAGCCCAAAGAACCTGACGGTATTTTTTTACGCGGAACCGTTAAGCGCGGAATATCGGTAAAAGGCTTATCGGGACTGCTCATATACGCAAAGCCCGGCGCAAAACCAATAAAAGCCACATTCCACACACTTTGGTGATGTTTTCTAATCACATCTGCAACAGTCAGCCCTTGTAGCTCTGCAACTTGAGCAAGGTCTTCGCCGTTATAGCAAATCGGCACAATCACTTCTTGGCCGCTACGCTCAAATCCAGAATCAATTTTGAGACTCTGAATTGAAGCAACCAGCGTTTTAAAATTGGTTTCGATCTCATTAAAGAAAACCAAAATTGTTTTTGCAGCGGGGACTAAGTCTTTAATTCCATTCAATTGCGTATTTTGCAATTTATTGTACAACGCCAATGTTTCTTCTAGGCTTGCAAGCTCAATCAGGAAACAGTCGGCGTTTACCGATAAAAAACGCATTTGCTTATCCTTTTTAATTCTTCTTTAGTCCAGTTAGCCAATCCAAGCATGGTCAGGAATGTCGGTAATAAACATGTGACCCGGTGCATGACTAATCGCAAAAGGAATTTTCGAGTTCATGACGGCAGCTTGCGGTGTTACGCCACAGGCCCAAAACACTGGAATTTCACCCGCTTCAATACGAGAAGCATCGCCAAAGTCTGGCTTATTTACATCCAAAATTCCTAAGCTTTCAGGGTGCCCAATATGTACAGGTGCACCATGCACGCTTGGCATACGTGCTGTAATTTTTACCGCTTCACTAATTTGATGCGATGGAATTGGTCGCATGGAAACCACCATGTTTCCTGAAATACGCCCTGCTGGTTCGCACTTTATATTGCTCAAATACATCGGCACATTGGTATCGTCATGAATGTGGCGAACTTCTATGCCCGCTTCTTGCAAAGCTGTTTCAAACGAAAAACTACAGCCAATTAAGAAAGTCACCAAATCAGGACGAGCGTTATAAATCTCTCTTGCATCGGTCACTTCATCGACCATTTCGCCATCTTTCCAAATACGATAACGCGGAAAGTCGGTTCGAATGTCTGAGTCTGCTGCAAGCTTAGTTGCATAGATGCCTTCTTCGAGCACGTCAAGCACTGGGCAGCTTTGAGGGTTACGGTGTGCATAGAGCAAAAAGTCATATGCCCACTCTTTTGGCACCGAGATCATGTTGACCTGCGTCATGCCCGCAGCCATGCCTGCTGTCGGTTTATCAAAACCAGCACGGATTTTTAAACGCGCATCTAATGCGGCTTCAAGCTGAGCTGGGTCGACTTTAATATCCTTATACATGGTGCTCATCCTTATGCTTTATTTACAAATGGGTGAATTTCAATATTGTTTTTTACAAGCTCGGCTTTAATGGCAGCCGACATCTCTAGCGCACCATCGGTATCGCCGTGTAAGCAAATGGTGTCGGCTTGAATTGGGGTAAATACGCCGTCAATTGACTCAACTCCACCATTTTTAAGCATAGACACCACACGGCTCGCAACAAATGCCGAGTCATGTAAAACCGCACCTTCTAGACGGCGAGAAACTAATGAACCATCACTGTTATACGCACGGTCTGCAAATGCTTCAGACACAACTTTTAAACCCGCAGATCGTGCCTGTTCGACTAAGTTAGAACCTGCCAAAGCCACTAAAACCAATTCGGGGTTATACATTTTAATGGCATCAATCACGGCTGCTGCCTGAGCTTGGTCATGTGCAATGGTGTTGTAGAGCGCGCCATGTGGTTTAACGTATTGCACTTTTGAGCCTGCCACTTTAGCCAAGCCATCGAGTGCAGAAATTTGGTAAAGCACATCGGCAATCAATTCGTCACGTGACAAATCCATATTACGGCGGCCAAAGCCTACAAGGTCTGGGTAAGACACGTGGGCCCCAATAGTCACACCAAGCTCAACGGCTTTACGAACCGTTTTTAAAATGCCGAGTGGGTCGCCCGCATGAAAGCCACAAGCAATATTGGCACTGGTCACGACAGGTAAAATCTGGTCATCATTACCCATTTTCCATGAGCCAAAGCTTTCACCCAAATCACTATTTAAATCTACAAACATGGCATTATTCCTTTATCACTTCACGCAGTCTGGCTTAAAGCTTGGTCAAATAGTTAAACACAGTCGTAAACGACATATAGCCCATCCACCACGTTAACAGACATGTTAATCCACCCAAAATAAGCAACCATTTTGGATAGTTATAATTACCCATCAAATCTTTACGGCACGCGGCAACATACACAAAAATTGTAAGGCCAATTGGCAACACCAATCCGTTAAAACCACCTACGAAAATGAGTAGGCCTGCCGGAGTTGCACCCAATAACACATAAAGCAATAAAGCCAATGCGATAAAGGTAATGGTCGTATAGTTGGTTTGTTTTGGTGTTAAGTTCTTTTTAAAGGCAGTAAAGAATGACACTGAAGTATATGCTGCGCCAATCGTGCTACTAATCCCTGCTGCCCAGAAAATTAAGCCGAATAATTTAAAACCAAATGTACCCGCTGCATATTGGAATGCTTGAGCTGCCGGATTGGCGTCATGGCTGGCTAAATCAATCGTTGCACCGCTCACCACCACACCTAAAAAAGCCAAGAACAACACATAGCGCATGATGCCGACCACAACAATGCCCTTGGTCGCAGCTTTAGCAACTTCATCAATATTTTCAGGGCCAACAGCGCCTTTATCTAGTAAACGATGTGCACCTGCATAACAGATATAGCCACCAACCGTTCCGCCAACAATGGTAGTAATAATGGCAAAGTCGATCTGATCTGGAGCAAAGGTTTGGTGTACAGCTTGCCCAACTGGAGGCATCACAATGACAGCAACGATAATAATCAGGAGGATTTTAAGTAATCCCAACACGATCATGCTTTTATCCATGGCAAGCGTTGCTTTTCTTGAAGCAAAAATCAAAATGGCTAAAGCACCACTTAAAATACCGCCCCACTTTGTGTCTAAGCCAAAAAGTGCATTTAAACCTAAAGCTGCACCGGCAATGTTACCGACACTAAAGAAAAACCCGCCCAAAATCACCAGAAACGCCAGTAAATAACCACTACCCGGCAATGCTTTATTGGCAATGTCTGATGCACGCATTTGAGTAAGTGTGACCACTCTCCAAATATTTTGTTGAACCACATAATCAATCAAAATGGAAACTAAAATGGCAAAGCCAAATGCCGCGCCTAACTTGACTGTAAATACAGCAGTTTGGGTTAAAAAGCCGGGCCCCATTGCAGAGGTCGCCATCATAAAGATCGAGGCCACAATGGCCCATTGGCGATCTGATAAAAAAGAAGATTTCAGTAAAGACATATTAATGCGTTCCTCATCCATTTGAGCTTAACAACGCTATTTTCAAGTTGAACCAAGAACACCATTTTTCGTCCCAAACGATATTCTTTAATCCTTTTAAATGACAAAGATTCCCTGTTCCCCAATCAACACAATCGGTGATCAAATCTTGTGTCTAAAATAAAAACATAGCTAATCCCTACGGACAATAAGACTTTTTACATAAAATTAAAATTTCAAATATTTGATTTCTAATGATTTATTAATTGTAAAAAAATCAAGATAAGCTTTACTTATTGAAGTTAATAAGCTGCTTTTATGATTTTACATACAAAACAGCTTTTTTAAATAAGAAAAAATAGGGATACAAGACACACAAAAACAGCTTATTTTTTAATTTGCTCATTGAGTCTTTTCATAGCGCATTCAGAGACCTTAACCGCAACTTCGGTCAATTTCTCTTTTAATGCAACATCGTTTCCTTGAATGTAGATCGAGGTGAAATGAAACATCTTTAACTGAATCGGTGTATTTAATATTTCTAGTCGCCCATCAGTAATTTCTTTTAGTGCTGTTAAGGTCGGCACCACAGCAATACCCAAGCCCTGCTCGGCTAAACGCAACAGCGTTGCCAATGAATAACTGGTAATTGAAAGTGGTTCATCAATCCCTTGCTCTTTCATTCGTGCTTTCAATTCTTTATAGGGATAGGTAATTTTTGGATAAGTTAAAATGGTATGTGACATTAAAGTTTTAAAAGACATTTGAGCAACTCCACCTTTAAACGACGGTGAAGCCAAGAAACTTAGTTCAAAGTCACACAATGCCTGTTCAATACATTCAAAAGCCAACGTTGGCCCAAGCAAAAAGGCCATGTCCAAGTCACCTGTACGTACACCTTCTTGTAAGTTAGGCGTAAGGTCTACCACAATTTCTACTGAAATTTTTGGGAACTCTTGCTGAACCTTTTCGATATATTCAACCAACCATGTATAAACAATAGTTTCGGAAACGCCTAAACGAATGGTGCCAGTCAGGTGTTGATTTTCAGTCAGTTCAGCCACCAGATCTGTCTCTAGTCGCATAAATTTTTCGGCGTACTTAAATAAAGTTAAGCCTTTGTGTGTTGGTTTAAGCTGCCGATAACTTCGATCTAAAACTTTAAAGCCTAATTCATTTTCAAGAGATGTGATTTTTTGAGAAACCGCAGGCTGGGTGGTTTGTAATTTAGTCGCGGCCTTATTGAAGCTTTTTAAAGTCACAACCCAATAAAATGCTTCAAGATTCTTTAAATTCACGTTTCATCCTGTCTTAAAAAACTCCTCTACTTTTATAGTATGGGAGTTGTTAGCGTGATTAGGCTAGCAATAAATAAATTTTTAAATAAAATTAGCCATCAAAACTTTTAAATGCCTTAGAAAGCTGACTAATTGTTTTGATCTGTTTTGAATAACGGCGGCATGAGCGGCACGCCAATAAATGCAGTTGTAAACCACTTTGCTCACGTAATAACAATGGTCTATCTTGCTTTTCAGACAACAGTTGAGTGGCTTGTCGACATGTCAGCATGAACAATCCTCCTTCAATAACCATTTATTTTCTAAACATTCACGTAATCTGGTACGACTCCGATACATCAACACATTAAAGTTTGAGATAGACAATTCCAACTTGCTACAAATCTCATTAGAACTCAGCTCTATCACCTCTCTCATCATAAAAACTTGAGCATATTTGGCAGGTAAATGATTTAAACAAGCTTCAAAAATCATCCAAAAATCGGCCTGCTCCATCATTTCTTCAGGGCTTTGCCATGCTTGAGGCGCTTCATATTTATGCCAATGTCCAGAAGCATCAAACAGTGCATCAATACTCAGTTCACTTTCCTCATCTTTAAATAATTCTGTCATTGAGACCAAACGCGATTTTTGCCGAATCACATCAATAATTTTATTTTTTAAAATCGCGAACACCCATGTTTTAAACGCAGCACGTCCTTTAAATGAATCTAAATGCTGGAAAGCACTCGTTAATGCCTCTTGCACCACATCTTCAGCTTGAGGAAGAGAAGAAAGCTGTAAAAAAGCAAATTTTATCATTTGCTGTCTTAAGTCTTGTAAAAAGGCTGGATTATGCAACTGATCCCCTATTTCTTCATGATCTGATGCCACGGCTGAAGTCATCCTTATACCTCTTTAAAATCATGAGGAGTTTGAATCAATCGCATTCGAGTTAACAGTGCTTTTAGTTCTTGAATCTGCAGATAAATATCATGTTCAGACAAATCAGTGAGTACAGATTGAATGAGTGTATGAATATCTTGGTCAGTTAACTTTACATTTTGAGTCAACTGTTCAATTACCATAGCAAACAAAGGCGAAAGCTGTTCAATACATACTTTGTCTTGTTCATCTCGCCAGACCATAATTGCTCCAGGCATAGGCTCGACCTGTTCTGGAGTCATTAAAGTTGTCCACCTATAAACGGGATATTGATAAACCAATACCCATACCTTCGTGGTTAACTGCCAATCACAGTTTTCCTGCAAGACTATTTTTTCAATTTCAACAGTGTCTAAATACAACTCAAGCCATTCAAACTGCAACAACTCAGCCAACCAAGAATAGTCTTGCAATATTGGGTGTTTCTGATCTGTCAAATACTCTCTAAACTCCAGAGAAATATCATTATACAAAGGTGAGCGACACTGGGCTTTTTGAAAAAACTCCGAGAGTAATTGTTGCCACTTTAACTCTGGCAACATCGCACGAGCCACGGGATAAACTAAATCAATAAATGAACAGACATTATTAAAAAGTAAATCTCGATAAATATACATTTGTTCGGCAGGAAGAGCTTGAGGTAATTCCAAATCAGGATCACGAATCCAGTCACAAAACTGTTGTTGCATGGTCTGAAAGGATATTTGATTTTCCTTCATAGCCACTCTCCTGTTGTTGAATTATTTTAATTTTGGCTAGCTCCTCTTCTAGCTCTCGCCATGATGGAATATTAAAGTCGCGCTCAAGTAAAGTTGCCTTCACACCACACACTTGATAGGTATATCTCAATAGTTCCCATACGCGATCACAAACCTCTGCACCATGCGTATCAATTAATAAATTTTTCTGAACTTGTTCATGCCCAGCAATATGTAAATAACGGATTCTCTCTTTTGGCATGTCCCGAATAAATCCAAACGCATCACTGCCATGATTAATACTGTTGACATAGACATTATTTACATCCAGCAGCAAATCACAGTCTGCATATTGAAGAACTTCACGGATAAATTCCGCTTCACTCATTTCAGCATTGGGCATTAAATAAGTAGAAACATTCTCTATGACTAATCTTCTTCCTAAAATATCTTGAACACGTAAAATACGTTCAGCGACATATTGAACAGCCGCTTCGGTCATGGGGATTGGCAACAAATCATATAAATAGCCGCCATCATTTGTATAACTTAAATGTTCAGAATAAATCGAGACATCATATTGTTCTAAAAAGCTTTTTATTTTTTCGATAAATTCAAGATTGAGTGGATGAGGACCGCCAATAGACAATGACAAGCCGTGACAAATTAATGGAGCTTTTTCAACACACTGTGCGAGTAATTTCGCGTGTCGTCCACCAAAACCTAGCCAGTTTTCAGGAGCAACTTCGATAAAATCGGGACATGTTTTTGCATCTAAAAACGAATCTATAAAATCACGCCTTAAACCCAGCCCTACGCCTGACAAATCTATCATGGTGATTTCTCCTTTTAGAAACGATGCCGACACTTACCAGAAGGTCGACATCATCCATGATCAGATTTTTTACTTAGCGCCGCACTTACCGTCAGCGACTTTTTTATCTGCACCGCACTTGCCGTCCGCTGCTTTTTTGGTTGCTCCACATTTTCCATCAGCTGCTTTTTTATCTGCACCACATTTTGCTTCGGCAGACTTTTCGTGGTTCTTCATTTTGTTAGCACCGCATTTTGCTTCACCGCATTTTCCATCTGCTGCTTTGGTTGCATGTGCTTCGGTTGTTGTATGGGTTGCTGCTACCGCCACTTGTGTAGCGCCAGTAACTGAAAGTGCTAATAATGCCGCCACTGAAGTCATTGAGTTGAGTTTGTTCATTTTAGTATTCCTTTAAAGATAAATTCTCTGTTTGTACATTTGTACGTATAGTTAGACGGACCAAATCCTTTTTTATTACACCGTAAATAAAAAATTTTTTATGTAAGAAATACAGTCTTTATCCGACTAATTAATATTCAATCGCATCGGATGTGAAATTATCATGAAGAATTTTATTTATGGCTTATCTCAATATTATCAAAAACTGGGTAAAACTCTACAACATGCGGACGGCATCGCAGCTCTGGCTCTTCGATTATATTTAGTTCCTATATTTTGGATGGCCGGCACAAATAAATTAATGCACTTCAATGATATTGTAGAATGGTTTGGCAACTCAGATGGAGGTTTAGGACTTCCCTTTCCATATCTAATGGCCCTGCTTGCAACAACAACTGAACTCGCGGGGGCAATACTATTAACATTTGGCCTTTTTACTCGCTTAATTAGCATCCCACTGCTTATTACGATGTTAGTTGCTATATTCACAGTCCATCTACCAAATGGATGGCAAGCGATTGCTGATCCAAATGCACCCTTTGCAAACATGCAGGTCTTGGCCTCGGCTGAAAAGCTAGAAAAAGCTCGTGAAATATTACAAACCTACGGCAATTATGACTGGCTCACGTCTAGTGGTTCGTTTGTAATTTTAAATAATGGAATTGAATTTGCCGTTACGTATTTAGTCATGCTACTCGCACTGCTTGTTCTTGGAGGCGGCCGTTATTTCAGTTTAGATTATTGGATTAAAAAGAAGCTGCTCTAATTAATCATTACGCTCAGAATCCTACTGACAGCAACATAGAGCATCTTTTTGCTTATTGTGTGCCATGTCTGGTTCATGACACACAATCAATATTGAGGCAATTTGTTGGTCAAACCAGAAGCTTGTAGGAAGTTATCTAACTCTCACAAAAATAATATCTAGGTCTTTTTTGGGTACAAACTTAGTCTTGGTCATTTGAAATTGAGTTGGACTAATTTTTTTAACTGGCCCATCCCAACAAAATGAAACCAGTTCGTCTTTATCGCGCTCAATGGTTAACTTAAAGTTTTCAATTGGCTTTGCCCAATTTGCGCCCGTCGTCAAAATGTAACCCAAAGCACTAAACGGCGAATTTTCTGCACTGGCTTTTTTTAAGCCCTGCTTAAATTGCTTATCCATACAAAATTGCTGGCTATCTTCCTCGGGATATAAGGCAACAGAACCACCCACCAAAGGTTTATATTCATGATGAATCTTAGTCAAACCATTGGCTTTAAAGGTCTGCCTCCAACTATAAACCACTTGAGATGACCACGGGATCACATCATCTTTTTTAAATTTGGCTAAGATTTTTTGTATGTTCGGCTTATTACATTGTTTTAGCTTATCTACATAATATTCATAATCATAGTTAGTACGAGTCCAGGGATTTAGCATCTCTTTTTCACTAAAACCGCACTGTTTAAACTCATCCGTAGCATCAATCAGAGGCGATTTTTCATCTTTTTGAATAAACGTTCTGACATGCATTTCCGGTTTTATATTTTTCCCATCCACCACGATCTTAAAACTTTTTAGAAGTTCTTCTGTATGGGCAAAATCAGACTCAAAAAAATTATCAATGCGCGGTAGTGGAAATAAAATGGTTTCAGTGACTTCTTTATTGCTTAGGTTTTTATAGAGGTAATCGACCTTAATCAGTTTTTTACTAATAAATAGATCTTCGCTTTGCATGGCAATCTGCGAATTTTTGAGATATTGAATCCCACCCGTACCGACATAGCCCGTAGAATCATTGGCTACGCTATAGGTCGATAGTTGAATTAATACAGCAAAAGTCATTACAAGCTTTTTCATTTTAAAGCGCTCTATGTCATTTTCTAATTATGGAATATCAATCTAAGGCAAATCATATTATATATTTCACCCACAAAAAACCGTCTAAAGACGGTTCATTCATACATTAAAAATCTAATTTCTTTTAATGATAATTTAGTTTCTGCTTTATCATCCTTTTTTGCACACTAATTTTTCCAATAAAGTTGGTTAGCCATAAAATACATTCATCACGATGTTCAAAATGAGGAATCAAACTTAAATCAATTTTTATATCTCTATCTGCCAAAGGTAAACTCAGACAATATTCAAAGTCGATAGAGTTATACTTTAATTTTAGATCCTTTTCTTGGGCCTGCTTTTTAATTTCAGCCATAATTCGATTGAGGTTAACAATCAAATTATTTGAAACTTGGTTATTTTCATAAATACGTTCATATACATTTTCAGCAACGTCTATGTATTTAATTAACTCGGCATTTTCATTCATATTATTTATATTCCCCTTTTTTTAAAGATTATGAACAGCTAAATGTTTAATTGCGTTACTTGACACATTGCTTATGTGAAAAACGTATATTTTTCTTTATTAACAAATACACTTAAGATATTGTTATTTATTATGATTCAATAGATATCTGCACATTTGTATACATTTAATATTTTCAAAAATCTAAATTTAGACAATGTTAAAAGTTAGTTAGGATGGGATTAAGACAAAAAAAACCGCCCCAGAAGGCGGTCGCTGAATTTAAAACCAGCAGTATATAGAAGTGTGGTGGACGGTCACTTCTATATTCTTTTTATGAAGGAGTTTTATTGGTTTTACTAAAATCTTCAGATTTAAAATAATTGATAATCATGTCTGCATGCTCTTCTTTTTGAGGAGCTACAGATACAGGAAATGCATCTTTCGACATATTAAAACCAGGTGGAAGAAATTGCGAAATAGGCGGCAATTTAGGTTTTCCACCTTCCGTAATTCGTTCAATAAAACCAGCTAACCAAAGAAGATACTCTCCTTCATTTACAAATTTTGGCATGACACTCAAATCAATTTTAACTTTACATTCACTTAACGGTTTAGTTAAGTTTTCTTCAAAGTCTATATAGTTGAACTTGAGCTTAAACTCAGTCCCCTTGATGGCTTTTCGGGTCTGACTAATTAAACAGTTAAGGTTCTGAGTAATGTCATCAGTGAATAAGCTATCTTTTTTTATATTTTTATAAACCTTTTCGGCTACAGCTAGATACTTTGGCATTAACCTCTCTCCGTCCTATTGTTATAAAGTTCTGATCTATGAATGTCTTATGTATTTGATTATGCTTAAACGCGTGTAATTAAAGGTAACCTTACTAGACTTGTTTGTAAGTAGTTATCGCTTTATGTAAAGCGCACCAATAAAATACCGAAAAAAATTATGGTTTTGATAACTTATCCGCAAAAATGCATGGTTGAATAGAGAAAGTTTGAAACATTTATTTTCATATTATTTTTACCATTTGGTAAAATTAATATACTTTCATTTGCCTATCTCGTCTCACTAAACCCAGAAAAGCTCGACGCACTCGTATTTCTTCTTCAGAAAAAGGTAAATGCTCGATAAGCTCGTAAATTGAGAGAGAATTATTTTCTATCAAGAAACAGTCTTGCTCTGTTGTCCAATTAGTCGTAGCCGATTCAGCTTGTTTTAAATAGCGTTTCATATTTCCTAGCAGACTTGTTTATATATACAAAAAGCCTGCCTTTAGGCAAGCTTATATTTCAGATTTTGAATTGATCATTATTATAGCAATCTATAGATGATATGGTCAGTTAATATTGTAGCTGCCCTAACTAAATATTATAAAAAAAGCCCACTTACTGTGGGCTTCTAAATGGTTATTGTGCGGCATTTACCCCAACAATAAACTGACTACAATTAGAACCTTCAGATGCATTACCTAATTGCTTTTCAGAAAATTTAAATTTAGAGGCAACTGACTCATAATCTTTTTTAAGGCTTTGTCCTGTTAGCTCACCAAGCTCTTTCACTTGTTCTGGTTTCAAGATGCCATGTTCAACTGCTTCGTTTACCATGACACATGCTGTCGTCATCGCGTCATAACGCGCAGCAGTTTCAGAGTAGCCTAGAGCACCGATTACACCACCAACAATTAAACCAATAATGACCGCCAAAGTTACGTGCATTTTATTCATTTTTTAAATACCTAAAAATCTAACGAAAAGACGAACACTTCAAAAGGATGTGCTCAAGTCCAATCAAGATAGCGGTATTTACACGATATAAAAAGTTAGATTCTGTCACATTTGTTGATAGATTACGTGAAATGTGTTTAATCAATTAAAAGGGAAATATCAGACCTTCCTAGTTCTTTTTCGTTTTTTGCTTGGCACTTCTAAAGGAATATCCACCTTACCTGTACCCAACCCGCGAAAAAAATAATTAAAGATGTATAAGAATAAAAGACCAAAATAAAAAATAGGAAAAATACTAAAGGCAGTACTTATGATTTCCCAAAACATAACCCCGACTCTATAGTTATAACAGAATGATATGAGTCCACCTCTACGTCTAGGCCTTTGCTGAGTAATATCATCCTCAATAAAGTGAAAAATTCCCATAACAAAACAACCAGCAAATGTACTTGAGACTAAAGTCTTTTTAATTAGAGGCTTTTCTAACCAAGGGTATTTTTTTGAAGATTCAAATTCGGCTTTAAAAAAGAATTTATAAATTTCTTCTTGATAAGCTTTATTAATTCCATATTTTTTAATAAAAAAATAGGAGATAACACAACCAACAAAGAACATGACTATGGTTATGTAAATGCTATAAAGAATCGTAAAAAACGGTAATGGCCCTTTCGTACCAACAGTCACATGCATAGTTTGTGTGATGTATTGATATAGCTCGTACTGCCATTCATTTTTTGGATAAGCAGGAAATACAAATAAAGGAATAATAAAAAGAATAGAGCATAAGGCTATATTTCCTTTATTTCCTTTACTTTTCCGTGCAAGCGTAGAAAGAAAACTTTTAGAAGCCATATCTATATTTTACAATTTGGAATCATGTGCTTAGCTTTATAAAACTCATCAAAAGCCTTCATATCATTTAACCATGGAGAGATAGTTTCCAGATTACGTTTATTAATATTTTTTGATGCTAATAGCCTTGATGAAGAATAATTTTTCTGCTGAATTTTTTGATTATATTGTTGTACAAACATAAGCTTTAAGCATAATCCTCGAATGCCCTTATTACCAAAATATGAATACTCAGAATATTTATTTAAGACATCTTTCATTTCTTTATGTTCACCATTCCAAACATAAAATGAGCTTAAACCATTCAAATCGTTAATGTATATCTCATCATTAATGGGGTTTAACTGTAGGCCTTCTTTTAAAATAATACTGTTTATTTCCACTTCATCAGATAAGTCCATCCAAAAAAAAGAAGCCATAACTTCTTCTGAAAATCTTATTCTGGCTTGCTCTGTATCCTTAGGATATACAATAAAAAAATAATATAATCCCAGAAAAATTATAAAGAATAATATAATAGAAAGTAATCTCCAAAAATTAGTACCTTTTATAATATTCATAACAAGCCATTCATTTTATTTAATATCTTGTGAACGAACTTTACTCTATGTTTTAGATAAAATCAAAAGAATAGAGAGAAAGTTTCCTTATATGAAATATATACTTATTTTTACTTGTGCTCTTTATATTCAAAAGAGCACTTTTTAAAGGGAACTTTGAGACATTTTTAAGTGATTAAGGTAAAAATGGCTTTGTTAGAAACACAAATCCGACAGAGAAAAAAGCATTATCATGATGAGACATTTGGTTGCCATAACTTGTGTTTAATTGAACAAAATCTTTATAGACCATGTATCGAAAACCTGTTTGGTAAAAGGCATCATTTCGGTCATTACCATATACTTCGGCAGTGAACGTTAATGGGTTAGCAAGTTGTGTTTCGGTTCCAATTCCCCACGTGGTTTGATTTTTATGTGTGGTATTTTCACGTAACCACCCCATATTGGCATGGATTAAAAATTTATCATCCAAAGTAGAAAGACTTAAAGGAACATTAAACGTCCAATCTTTCTTTGAAGAATCTTTAGTATTGATTTGAGTACCAAATGAAAAACCGATTCCCCAATCATTCGTTTCTAAAGGTTTTAATAAGGTCTTGCCTTGTAGAGTTGCATAACTGACGTGCTCGGTATCATCATTTACTCTCCCCATCCCTACAGCAAATTCAAAATTGCCACCAAAATTACAGGCTGGTGTTGCCCAATATTCTTTGCTGTCAGAGTTATGCTGTGCCCATGTTTCTAGCTGACAAGTTTTTGGAGAAACAAGAGCGGCATCGTCAACAACCATAGGTCGTCCACTATAGCTTGCATTAGATAATGTGAATAAACAGAAACCAGAAATAAGTGAGCGTTTCTTTAAAGTAAATAACACTGGCATCACTCCCATAAGTCATGGAGCACATGCAAGTACTGCAACCCAACATGATCAGATCATGGGTTAATAATAGAAATGAAAAGATGAAAATAAAAAAACCTCTTCTTGCATCCACAAAAAGAGGTCTGTCAGGACTTCAGTGGATACTTAGACTATTACCGATCGACTACTGTCACTCGAGCAAGTACTCACATTGAAGCTCCTAAAAATTAGTTGGGCGAATTCTAAAATTCCCGTTGTTAAATATCAAGTTAAAATTTAGTAACAGATCTAGCCAATCTGAATGTAAGTATTAATATCTAAACATAAAGTACATTGTAGATATAAATACTTAAGGAGTAATAGTTGTTTCATTTAATTATATAATAATGAACGTTAGACACACCTAATATTTCAAATATGTATAATATCGTAAATTTCAACAATGAGATGGTTAGATGAGCGATATTATTGAACTATTAAAATTAGCCTTAGAACACCCTTCACCAGCATTTATTTTTACTCTGGTTATCTTATTTATTATTGTTAAATCAAAAAATATTTTATATAGTATCCTTGAATTTAAAGACCTTACTAAGAAAAGGCTCATACAAAAATATGAAGAGGCAGCTAACTTCAAGGATAAAAATTTTCTTACTAATGAATTAGAGAAAGATTACCTACGTTTATGTGAGGAAACACAAATTAAGGCTTTAATAGGTTGCCGATTTTGCTCTAAAGAAATGGCTACATTTATTTTAAGCCGAAAAGATATTTTAAGTACTATCAGTCTTTATCATAGAATAAAAAGTGAAGTAAAAATTGAGGATGGACACGTAGTTCCAAAGATAAAAATGGGGAAATTAAGAATTAATTTCAATATTTTTTTTGGATTTATATTTTATATGGGAATAAGTATATTAGCTTTTTCACCATTATTACTTCCGATGTTCTCCCAGATAATTTTCAATCAACCAATGAAATTAAATCTGGATTGGAAAATTATATTAGCAGTAACCTTTATTATAATAAGTCTCTTCTCAGTAGCTTTATTTATTTTAAATGAGAGTTTAAAACCTAAATTTACAAAAGATTTTTGTGAACTTAGCTCAAATAAAGAACCTGAAGTTTATATAGATTTATAATTAAATTTTTTCGCAAAATTATCATGTTTAACCTTCTTCTATTTTTTAAAATAGAGGAAGGGCTTTAAAAGAAATGAATAAACGAATTATCTTCTCAAAAAACACTCAAGCACTCTCTCCCGCTCGATTGCCACATCCGAGCTTAAAAGCTGAATAACTGCACCTTCAATCATATATAAAAATAGCTTAGCGTCTTGAAAGGTAGCATCTGTTTTGAGTTTTACAAGCTGGCTATAAATTTCATTAAGCAGCCATGTTCTATATCTCACTGCGGTTATATAGGCTTTTGGATAGATCAGTTTCGTTTCAAAAATTGCTTTAAATAATAGGTAGTACATTCCTTCTAAATCGGTGTGTAAGTAATAAAGCTCTTTAAGTTTATCGTTCACGTTTGTACCTTGGTCGTACTGAGCAATTGAAACCACTTTTTCTTTTAAACGTTCTTTTTGTACGATTAGACAGATTTCAATAAACCGCTCTTTAGAATGAAAAAAGTTATAAAAAGTTGCTTTGGTCACTTCACACTCTTTCACGATTCTATCTACCCCAACCGTATGAAAGCCGTGATGGTGAAATAAATCAATCGACTTATTAATGACTTGAATAGCACGCGTTGAGAGAACTAAATTTGGCATAGTCTTACCGTTAGAAATTATTGTTGTTTCTAAATGAGATACTTTTTTGGGAGAAAAAAGGCACAGCAAAGCCCGTAAGACTGTGCTTGGCACATCTCAAGTTTTATTGTTGATTAAGTTTTTAGACGAAGTAATTTAAAGCCTGAAAACCTTACGGCGATCAAACTGCTTTAAACGTTTAAGCTGTGTCGTTATAGCTTTTGGCATTGAGAGCCAAGAAATAATGGATGTGCAAAGCCAACTCCTTTTTATTGGGAGTTCTGCCAGACATTAGAATTATGGTGGCAGAACGAAAGGGGTTAGCAGACTGGTCAAACGTGGCCAGCACACCCGAAGGTGTCCCCCTCCGTTCCGCCATAGAGGGGGCACGAGGGCTCAACACTAGAAGCACGAAACTTCTAATGTACGTTTGATACGGTCTGCTAAAACCGACTGGCAATGTAGGCCAGCAGGCAAAGGATAGTAGCCCGCCCTCTTTCAGTCAAGCACACAAAATGACATTTGCTTTAAAATAGATCATTAAAAAGTAAGGATAAATAATGAGGAAGTTATTGTTAAATTGAGGTTTACAAAATGTCTATCAATTAAAGCTCTATTGATGTCTTAAGATTGAAAACTTGCAAAAAATCATCAATGATAATATTTTAGAGTAATTGCTCTAAAATGAGATCTAATAATGAAAACTAAAAGAATTGGTTCGTATCACTGGATGCAAGCTACCAATGGTCAGCTCAGCTTCAAAGAGAAAATTAAGTTAATTCAAAAACTTATGCTGCCAAGTGTTATGGCCTCTATAAAAATAAATTACTTTCGATTCAAAATTTCTCATGATTTTGATATTGATCAGATCGTAATACCAGATACTCAAATGGTTAAAGTCGCGCTTGATGAGCTCGAAGCTAAAGCAAGTATATCTATCTACAATCATTCATGGCGAACCTATTTCTGGGGTGCTGCCCTAGGCCATATACAAAAACAGCAATTTGATGATGAGTCACTTTTAATAGCCTCACTTTTTCATGATATTGGCTTAACTGAGCAACATATTCATAGTAAAGGTTGTAACTGTTTTACCTATGAGAGTGCTAAACAATTTGAGCTAAAGGCTAAAGAACAAAGCTTTGATGAGAAGAAAAGTGAAGTTATTAAAGATGCTATCTGCTTACATATGAACGGCTATATAGATCACTCTGACCCAGCAGAAATTACGCTATTACAGCAAGGCGCATCATGCGATGTAATTAGTGACGGTCTATATAGACTCCCCGTCTCTTTTAGAAATGAAATTTTAGAAAAATATCCTAGAAAACAATTTAATAAAGAATTTATTGAGCTTGTTAATTTAGAAAGTAAGAATGTACCAAATTCTCGAACTAGTCTATTAAGTAGTTTTGGTTTACCACTCATGATTAAGTCAAATTTATATAAAGAGTAATTTGATTAGAGCTATTAATCGTAAAAAAATCTCAAAAAAATTCGTTTGAAATCTCAGCTAACAACTGTTTAATAGTGCTTCGGCTGAGTATGACTTAACATAGCTAAAAGATATAAGCTTGAAGGCATCTCTTGCAATGAATGACTCAGTGAAGTGGTTAGAAACTTTAAATAAAATTACTGGTATTGCCCAAACAGGTTTACATTATTCAAAAGATGTTTATGACAAAGAACGTTATGAACAACTCTTAGGACATATTGAATATTTATTAGAATTAAAAGAAATCAAAACAGAAAATTTTATTAATAACGTGCTCCAAGATGTAGGTTATGCCACTCCGAAATTAGATGTCAGAGCAGTTGTTTTTAAAGAAAATAAATTATTATTAGCAAAAGAAATTGGAGATGGGCGATGGTCTGTTCCGGGTGGATGGGCTGACGTAGGTTACTCAGCATCGGAAAATGCTGAAAAAGAGGTTCTAGAAGAGACAGGTTTACGAGTTAAGGCCATTAAATTATTAGCTTTAACTGATAGAACCAAGCACCCACACCCTCCCATGTTTTTACATGTGTATAAGGCTTTCTTCTGGTGTAAAATTATTGATGGTGAACTGATACCAAGTATTGAAACACCCGAAGTTGGATTCTTTGGTAGAGATGAGTTACCACCTATTTCTACAGCACGTGTAACAGAAGAACAAATACAGCAATTCTTTGATTATTTAGAGTCAGTACCAGACGTTACTAAGTTTGATTAGTTAAAAAATCAATGTAAAGAGAAATATCTATTATTGATAAAAACTATTAGTTATTTAACTCTAGAATGTCCTTCTGAAGTAAGACTAAACTGGATTAATCAATTGGAATGGAATATTTTTTGGCTAAGCTCAGGCTATAATATTAGTAAAGCTCTATTATTTTATCTAATTCTCATATGAAGAACGCATTTTCTGACAGCAACCAAATTAGAAAAGTGTCTAGTTTCCCTGAACTTGTAAATACAAAGTTTCAAGGAGAGACAAATGCGATTTGCTGGCACAGAAATTTGGTGGGTGACTTTAAAGAAATTGTGAATAAACTTCAGTTAAAAGAAAATATTACAGAAGTTTCTATTGAAGACCTTTTAGCGCTACAACTTTCAGAAAAAGGTAATCTTGCAAGGACAACTATTTTAGAAGATATCGAGCTGTTAACTGATTTTGGTGCATCACCTGTACTTAATTTACTTAAAAACTATGAACGCGATGAAGAACTAGATTTCATTTCAACCGATGTATATTCATTCCATGTTGATCGCTCCCCCATTGAAACCGATACATTCTTATGTACCTATCACGGCGCTGCCAGTGATATTGTGCCCAATGATCAGGTTGAACAAAAAGTTTTAATTCCAGAAATTAGAGAAAAGCTCAAAGAATTACATGACGGCTCTGATGCTGAATTTGAAGCTTTTTTGGCAGAGTATTTTTTTGATTTGCATTATCAACCCAAACCCGATGCTCAACCTGTAAATTTAGGTACGGGACATATTTGGCGTTTAGCAGTAGATCATCCCACTCAAAAGGTTTTACCTTGTGTTCATCGAGCACCTGTTGAAAAAAATGGCGAGTATCGATTGCTTTTGATTTGTTAAATATATTGTCACTCCATGACTAGAATAGCTTGAAATCATTTTTATCCAAGAAAAACTGGCTTAAGTAATCTCTTAAGATATTCCGAAAACGGATCAAATAAATTCGGATATCTAGCAAATCAAAAATAATGAAAATTATGATTTAAAGTAGTTGACCCTCACGTAACGTAAGCCCCTAGCATAAAACACGCCTAAGGAAGAAGGAGCTAAAAAGATGCTGTTAAAAGTTGGTGAATTGGCTAAGCAAACAGGACTTACTGTCCGTGCTCTTCATCACTATGACGATATCGGTTTACTTTAGCCTTCGGTCCGTTCCGATGCTGGTTATCGACTATACACCCGTAAAGACATTACTCGTTTGCATCAAATTCAAGCATTACGAGGACTGGGAATGTCGTTAGCCGAAATCTATACGGTTCTTGAAGACCCCAATCTTGCACTTTTACCGATTATTGATCAGCAGATTCAAGCAATTGATCAAAGGCTGACGGAGCAAAAGAAATTGCGAAATCAGCTCAGCAAACTTAAATCTCAGATCATAAGTGGTGAAGAGCTTGGTTTGGAGGATTGGCTAAAAACACTGGAGCTTATAGCGATGTTTGAAAAATACTTTACAAAAGAAGAGCTTGAAAAACTGACTTTCTTACAAGCAGGCACTAAAAGCCACCAAGAATGGCAAGAGTTAACTCAAGCAGCAAATGCACTATTTAATGCTGGTGAACCATCTAACAGTGAAGCAGCTCAAGACCTAGCTCGAAAGTGGATGAAAACTCTTGAGCACAATACGCGAGCTAACCCAGAATGGTTAGTTAAACTAAATGCCATAAACTCAGCCGAACCTGAATTTCAGGAAAAAGTAGGCGTAACGCCAGAAGTTGTTGAGTTTTTACTTAAAGCTTTTTCTGAGAGTAAGCTGAGTATTTTTGCCCGTTATTTATCTGACGATGAGTTTATTTTTCTAAAAGAGAATTATATTCGTGAGATGAAAAAATGGCCTCAATTATTGGTTGATATTGAAAAATTGATTGATGCCGAGGTCACACCAGATAGTGATGGATCAAAGTGTTTGGCACAACAATGGCTCTCTATGCTACAAGGCTATGCTGGCAAAAACCCAAGTACTCAAGAGAAAATCCGTACAGCAATGCAAAGTGAACCAAGCCTTGCTGACGGTACTTGGCTCAAACCAGTGACTCTACAATTTCTGGAAAAAGCAGTAGCAGCATTAATGCGTGGTGCTTAGTTCTATCAAAACAACTGGCTACACCATATTTTGGTGTAGCTTTTTAAAATATTCTATCCACCCCTAAAAACAGTTTTTTGATAAATTAGTTTTGATATTTATGATTATTTTTGTTTTCAAAATTAATATATAACATTCACACGAACCCAATCTTCATACTTGGTCGCCTGAACATTCGTAGTTGATATGATCGCTCCATGAATAGGAATATTTTCTTTCATTCCTGTCGCGATTCGTGAACGTATTTTATCCGCTACCCCTCCCCAAATTTGAGTATGGCCCGCATCTTGATACAGTACATATGCAACAGATGCTGGGCTGTCAGCAGATTTAAGTTCAAAATTATTGTCTGAAGTTACTGCCAATTGATAAGGTGTATTCTTGCTGCATTGCACAGTTACATCCGTTCTTGCAGTAGGAACTGGCTGAGCACGTTCAACCGAACCAAAATCTAAGTTTCCTTGTGTGGAAACTTCACAAGTTTCTAGAATGGTTAAACTGACCCTCAATGATGTAGATGCATTTCCAGCATCTGCACTATTTATTGTCAACATTCCCATCAGAGAAAATAAAGCATGTCTAATGACTTTCATTTCTTCTCTCCTTAACTTTTTGTTCTAATGTCTATTCATCTTTATATTGTGTTTTTTCTGTTCCTATTAAAGAAACAGCTTTCAGGATTGTTTAGTTATAAGACTTAATATTGCACGGTGTCAATCTATACTAATCACATGATTTGCATATTATTTTTATTATTTGTGATGAGTTACACGCAATCTAACTAATTTAAAAAGTAGTGGATGTTTTTTATTTCTCCTAAACATAAATTTTGTCATTATTTATCAAATTGTATGCAGTTTAATCACCCCACTACTTCTAAAAATTATCAATAATTTATAAACTGCTTTTAAACCTTGCTTAATCATTCTGTCCATTCTCGCAATTGCATAAAAAAACCGATCAAAATAATATCCAAATAAATAGATTATAACCTCACATATTGTTTAGCTTATCGATTCAATACTAAGAAAATTGTGAAGTTAAATTTAAAATGAATAATTCTGGCCTTTAAAAACCATTTATTTTTAATTCGAGAAACCATTGATATGAAAAAATATTTATTATTAATTTTATTCAGCTTTTATTCGGTTCATTCATTTGCATCGGACAAATTACATGGCAGTGTTTGGAAAACCATTGATGACGCAACCAATCAACCTCGAGCGCTGGTAAGATTTAGCCAAGATAAAAATGGCAACCTCTCTGCAAACATCGAAAAAATACTTGTTCCAAGTGAAGCCAACAAATGTACGATGTGCGAAGGTACTTATAAAAATAAATCTTTGATTGGTTTAACCATCGTCAAAAATTTAAAAAGTGTGGGCCAAAATAAATATGACAAAGGTTCTATCCTCGACCCACAGTCAGATAAGACCTATCGCTTTAGCGTAACGGTATCACCAGATGGTGAAAAACTTACTGCACGTGGATACATTGGTATCTCTGCGATTGGCCGAAATCAAACGTGGTATCGAGTTAAATAGGTCATGAACTAGCAGTAACCAACTCTTTGTAACTACTTACCGATCATAATTACAGTCAATATGTGCATGATGGATGTAATAGTTTTTATGATCGGTACTTAGCTTGAATCATCAGCATAATAATGACGAGTAGCGAAGGTATTGCAGCAATCACAAATAAATGGGTAATGACCAGAAATTGGGAAAGGTAGCCACCAAATAGCGGCCCAATGACCGAACCCAAACGGGCAATTCCAATACTCCAGCCCACTCCTGTAGTACGAAGCGAAACTGGGTAATAACTGGCAGACAGTGCATTAATGGCAGGTTGTCCGCCAACAATTGCAAAGCCAGCAATAAAAATGATAATAAATAATAAAACAATATGGCTAACCGCATAGCCAATTAAAGCAACACTCATCACTGCAACCAAAAAAACAGGAATTAATACTTTATAAAATCCTGTCTTATCGATTTTAAGGCCCATCACCACACTACCAATCGTACCGCCTAATTGTAGAGTGGAACCGATCATCAATGCCTGATTTAATGAAAGTCCTGACTCTTTGGCCAAAGTCGGTAACCAGTTTGCCAGAAAATATAGACTGATCATGTTTAAAATACTGATGATCCAGATGGAATAGGTAAAAAACGCACGCTGATTTTTAAACAACTCAAGCGGTGACTTTTTAACCTCAACTTCAGTGTTATTAATAATTTTTATTTCTGAATTAAATGTTAAGGCCGGATAAAACTTCTTTAACCAAAATAAAATTTTAGGAGTATTTTTATTATTTTCACTCAAAAAATATAAAGATTCTGGCAGCTTAAAGTATGTGATAAAGAAAATAATTAAAGGGACAATACCGCCAAAATAGAAAATTGCCTGCCAACCTCCCCAAGGAACTAATAAGGCGGATATACCGCCCCCTAACATTGCCCCTACCGTATAGCCACAAGAAATGACCATCATGGTAAAAATACGAGATTTGAATGGAACAATTTCGGAGCTATAAGCCATAACATTTGGCATGATACCTCCTAAAAAAATTCCTGTAACAAAGCGGATTGCAGTCAATTGCTCAATATTGCCTACATGTGGTGTCACCAGCATCAAAACCGAGAACATAAAGGTTGAGATCAGTAAGATGGGACGGCGGCCAAAACGATCAGAGAGTGAACTTAATAAAAATGATCCAACAAACAAACCAAATAAGCTGGCGCTAAACACAACCCCTAGCATGGATTTTTGAACACCCCATTCTTCTATAATCATTGGGGCTGCGTAAGCCATAGACTGGATGTCATAGCCATCCATAATCATCAGTAATAAACAGGTGATCAGAATAAATTTTTGATAGCGTCCAACTTTCTGCTGATTGATCAGATCACTTAATGCAACTTCTTTCATGGTATTCCCTTCTCCATGACATGCTTTAAATCAATTCATATTAATTATGCAATACGTAATCAATTTACGATTAACGTAAAATAAAATAGCAATAATATGCAAACAAAGTCAAAATATTATTTTTTTTAGAATATAAACAAAAAGTTAGATCAGGTGATTTGATTATGTCCGAGTAATGATCTCATTATATTGCACAGGGGCTATGGTCTGCTCATCTAACAAAAATTAAGCAAACCATACATCCTATTATTTAAATTATTTTTAGATTCAAATAGATGATAAAAAACAATCGAAAAACTTTTCCCTCTCGTCCGCCTGATCTGAGCTTAATAATTCCCCTCAATCAGCATTCTTCTTTTCAGCAGAAGATCCATTACTTGATGGTTTAGAAGAGCCCAAAGCCATACTTGAGAATACGCCATCGCGATAAATCCATGCATGTAATAACGCAGCGGATAGATGACCAATAACCACAGCAAATAATAACCAAGCCAAAATTCCGTGTAGAGTACGGAACCAAGCGTAAAGCGTAGAGTTGGTGGGTGCTATAGGTGGAAGATCCCAACCCGGAAATAAAGTTACAGGCCAATTACCTGCCGATAGCGTTGCCCATCCGAGCAATGGCAAACTAAACATCAAAAGATAAAGTAGCCAATGTGATGCATGGGCCATAAACGTCTGCCAGCGTGGTACAGTCGGCGGCAAAGGTGGAATTGGAAAATAGAGTCGATTTATTAACCTTATGATGACCAATAATAAGATTGCGATTCCTAAAGGACGATGGATATCGATTAACCACGGACGCCAAGTGATTGAGGTTGTCATTCCCACACCAATAAATAGCATGGCCAAAATCGCTACTGCCATAAGCCAATGTAGTATTCGAGCAGTCAAATTAAAATGACGTGGACCATTATCGTTAGATTTGTTTTGCATGGCTGATCTCTCCTATTTGCCCACGGCATCCGTTGCTTTGCCAAATCCAATTTCACGTAAGCGGGCATTGTAAGATTGTGAATAGATGCCTGCTCGTGCGGCGAGTACTGGATCATCTGATAACTCAATTCCGGGTGGAACTAGTGTTGGATCAAAGTTAATGTCACGGCAAACGCCATTTACCTGTTCAGTTACATTTTTGACTTCCAATGTTCCTGCTATCACTTCTTTACGTTCTTTTGGCCAAGGTTGAGACGGGTCATTCACTGGGTCTCCCGGCTCGGCAAGTTGCAAAACCAAATCCCAATATAGCGGCCCTTCAGCCAAACGTTTTTTGATGTCTTTAAATAAGAAATCATGGCCAGCTTGATCGCGTTGTTCTTTTGTCAGGCTAATAAATTTTGAATGAGGACGCATAGACCAACGGACTGGCTGTTCTTGTCCATTGGCAGCCCGCAATATAAAAGCATTTACGACATAAAATTCTGCGCCACTGAAACTACCGGTTAATGGCATCGTCGACTTTTGCTCAATAGACTTACGTGCTTCTGGGTATTCTTTTAAGAAAGCCTCAACTAGGGCTGGATCGGGTTTGCCAGTAGCTGGAACTGGTTTAAATGCTTTTTGCTGCGCCAAAAAACCTTCGGCATTTCGTGTAGGGAAATAGGGAAAGTTGTTTAATTTCATGCGCCATTGTGAATGATCAGCTGCGGAAAGTAATAAAGCCATACTTACCGTTGCTGTCGAATTATCTGCCGCATGCGGGTTACCACTTCCGATAGAGAATCGGCCAATTGCTGGTATATCAGACTTGGCAAATACTGTGGCTTTAGAGAGTGCCGCCGCCGCACCATTACTGTGGTAAGTGCCATCAAAACAAATACCCTTACCGTGTGCACGTCGATATCCGGGATCAAAGTTATTTAATGAGTCTCCCAAAAAAGTTTTGCTTGTGGTGCGATGCCCAAATAGACCAGCGACCCAAGCAAATGCCAATACTAAGGAGCCCGCGATTACAGCAATACCCACGAATCGCAGCCAGTACTTCTTTAGAGTTTTAAAATTCAAATTATTCATTCTTCATCCTGTGTAAATTGTATGGCTGCATCCCTAAAAAAGAGTTTGATCATGTCAAAAGAGACTTACTTACATTGATGGAATCACGTTCAAAATTAGCTGAGTAAATAAAATCCCGAAAGTTCTGGATCCAATAGAGATAAGCCTTAATATAATATTTATTTCCCGATCATATAAGGTACGCACCCACTTACGGGTCCTAATCATCTTTTACGGTTGATAATAGTTTTTAGATTTTTAACATAAACAAGCAACTGTTCTCATAAACAGCTGCTTGAGATTTTTAATTTATAAATAAAAATTAGTGCTTCTCATCATGAAGTAGCCAAACTTTTTTCATTTTTTTTATAATCGTCAGAATCAAAATAGCTCCTAATCATATTGGCGCTTTCTTCTGACCTTCTTCTTTCTTCTTCTAAATCAACTTTAACTTCTTGTCTGGCTTGATATTCAGCAGGGATCAAGCTAGCGAGTGGTGGAAGCTTAGGTCTTCCTCCAACTGTAATTCTTTCAATAAAACCTGCTAACCACATGATGTATTCAAGCTTATTTTTATATTTGGGCATTAAACTGATATCTAGCTTAACTAAGCACTGATCGGGCGGTTTGTTTAAACACGCTTCGAAATCAAAGTAATTACTTTTTAGTTTACATGAAGAACCCTTTAGTTCTTTTCTTATCGCACTTACTAAGTTATTGAGCTGCTCAATAGTGCTTTCAGAAAATAAATTCTTTTTCTCGCATTCTTCGTAAACCTTTTCGGCGATAGCTATAAATTTTGTCATCCCTATTTCCCTTTTATTATAGGCATTCTTATATCTTTTGCCTTTTAAGGAATTATGATGAATTAATCATTACAAAATGTAAGAGATTTCTACTATTAAGTAATTAATATGAAACTTTTGCAATCTTTTACGGAAACCGTCCGCAGTGATAAAAATTAATGATAAATAGATCACAAAAAATAAAGATTAATTAGTCTCTGTTAGACATAAATTGTATAAAGATCTATCACTTTCTCCCTCTCATCTGTCTGACCTGTGCTTAAAAGCTGAATAATTGTGCCTTCAATCATATATAAAAATAGCTTGGCGTCCTGAAAAATCGCATCCCTTTTGAGTGCTCTAAGCTGGCTATAGATTTCATTAATGAGCCATGTTCTATATCTCACTGCGGTTTGATAGGCTTTTGGATAGGTCAGTTTTATTTCAAACATGGCTTTAAATAATAAATTGCAAAGCTCTCACATATAAGATTATTAATTTCAAATTAAGTGAGCAGTTAAAAATAATTAAAATCTTATATTATTAAAAAATAAAATTTTAATTACCACTTCACTTTATTAATTAAATTTATAATTTCAATTAATAGAAGCCCACTTTAAGGAGTTTCTTCTTTTTTTGAACAAATAAGTTCTTTTCCATTATTTAAAATATACGGTTTGCCATTTTTATCTACGGAAAGTGTTAAATTATTGTCGGTTAATTGATTCGTTTGAAGGTCTACATCACATGATTGGCACTCTTGAGCAGTACAATTTTTAACTTTGAAATTGTAAATTTCAGGCTTCAAACGGTACTGAGCTGCATTATTAATATAAAAACTACCCGATTGAATGTTGTCTATATAAAAATTAATAGGACAGTTTTGCTTTTCCGGCGTGTCTTCTGCACATAACTTATCATCTCGTTTTACGTTTATTACTTGAGCCTTATCGTTGCTCCCTTCTTGAAACCGTAGACCTGCAGGCTGGGAATAATTGTTTGCTACACAGGCAGACAGTCCAATTGACACAGCTATTACTAACAATCGCAATTTATACATATAGCATTCCCTAACGTTAAAAGTAAAAACCATTGTTATCTCTATATTTGTGAAGCATTTCTCATATGTGCTAGGTGAAGTTATCAACTTCACACCAAATGATTATGTGCATTTTACACATTTATTAATGATTTCAAACTATGCTTTCCATGTTAAAAATTGTAATGGCCAAAAAATAAATTTAACTTATTAATATATAATATTATTTTTATAATTAATTTTTTAATAAAAGTTTGTTATTTTATTAAAAAATTAATTATGTTCATTTTTAACATAAAAAGATTGTATCTGTGTGGCTTTAAGCCCATTAGTTCTTATGCTTATAAAGAAAACAATTTCAATAAGGCATAAAAAAACCATACTCAAGTGTATGGCTTATATGAGAAACAGTTTGAACGAAAAAATTTAAGCTAAATTCAGTCTACTGTAGATTTAAACTTATAAATCAAATCCACCGAAGATTGGGGGCTCCTCTGTCGTAGTATCATCATTATTTGAGTTTCCTTCAGACGAGTTAGAACCACTTTCCGGTTCAGAAGTTTGAGGAGGAGCTCCATCTTTACTTGATGGATATTCATCTATTAATAATATTGTACTTAGAGCATCACACTGCGTTCTTGAACTTAAGTTATCCTCTTCGTAAGGTGAAGCATATAATTGGTTAGAATATTGTGTGTTATAACTTGCTGTCCAATTTTGCAAAATATTAGGTAAATTGAAGGTGTAATAATATGTTTTTTCTTCATTTGGTTGATACGTATTGACAGTTTCATCATTTAAACAATAATTCGTTTCTGATATTTTTTCTGTTTTAGAACCTGTTAACTGAATAGCAGCTTTGCAACTATTGATGTACTCATAGATCGGTTCTGATGTCGTATTTTTTACAATAACTTGTAATTTATATCTTACCTTCAACCCACTATTTATTCCCAAAAGATCCATCCGATCTCCCATTTTCATGGGAATAAATGGAGCATAGTGTCTAACAAATTGAATTGTTCGCTCTACACCGCCACAATACTGTGTTATAGGATTTGGATAAGCTACAGCATATTCACCATCATCTTCCATTTGATTAGAACCTGGGTTTGGTCGAGGATTGGTAACAGGGTTTTCGGTACCAACCGTCATTTCACCCGTGCCAGTCCCCCCTAAAGTGACTCCAACATTAAACCCACCATCCTCTCCTGTACAACCAGAGAGTATGAACAAACCTACAGTTACTAATGGTAATGTAAGACGTGAATGAGGCATATGAGTTATCTCAATAAACGTTTTAAGAACTAAAAAACAGAAGATTCCTTTACGTCCTGTTTTTTCATGAAATATTGTATAGGAAACTGAAATACTCAGTATTAATTGATCGCTATAAAATTGAAATTTTATAGAATTCAACCAACTAACTAGAATTTAGTCATTCAGAAATATGCATGCTCTATAGAATCGAACTCTACAGAAATCATACACTAGTAAATCTAAGATAATTTAACAATAAAAATACCATTTAACAAACAAAAATGTGCAATTAAATCATTTTTCATGAAAAACTATAATATAAAAAGAGTATAAAATTTCTAAAAAATAAAAATATGTGCAATATGTACATATTTTTTAAATAATGGTACATTCCGTTAGTGATTTGAGATAAAAGAGGAAAGGCTAGAACATGTAACATGTGAATAGAAAATTTTGATAGCTCAAATAGTAGCTTTTTATTAAATATTTGATATAAGGAAATGAGTTAAATTCTATGCGTGCATATTCTTTAGACTTTCGCCAGAAGGTAATGGTTGCTTACAAACAAACGCAGCATAAGACAAAAGTATGTAAACAGTTTAAGATCGCTAGATCAACACTGGATGAATGGATTGCTCTTCAAGAAACAACACAAGATTTAAAACCACTACCGCTTATTCGTACTGGTAGACCCTTTTCTATTTATGACTTAAAAAGCTTTGAAGATTTTGTAAAAACTACACCCTTCTCTAAGATCAGTGAACTAATAGATCCTTTTGAACAAAGATTTGGCTATAAAGTCTCATATTCGATTCTTTGGAGAGGCTTAAAAAAAATTGGTTGGAAAAATACATTCAAAAGTCGAAAGTGAATCAATATTTATTTATCATATTGGAAAATACCCAGACGAAAGTTTTTATTCGCCTCAGCTGAACCCTCATCCTTGTTGCAATACTCTATTGCCGAAGACAGAATGGCTTTAGACATCAAAGTCCACATATCTAAACTTAGTTTTTTAAGCTTTTCTACAGATTCCTGACTTAATTCATCTGCAAAGATAGCTTGCTCTAAAAAATTGGTTTTTTGTGTTAAATTACTAATTCCTGCTGCAAGATGATCTGAAATATTCTGAGTAAATATTTGTTTACTTTCGTCTTTTTGGGGATCTGGAGTAAAACTAGAATTCTGCAAAATAATTTGATCATTTTCTTCAATGACTAACCCAAGCCGCTTGAGCTCCAGTAATATTGATTTAGGGTGCTTCTCAGAAGATATTTGCTTAACTAAGCCCTCAAAACTTGTCCCTTCTCCACTAAATGGGATTTGAGATGGAAGCTTTTGCCCAACCCATAGACCTATAACACGAGCCGGAACACTAATAGGTAATTGCTGATTAATTTGATTAATTAGTTTGTATTCACCATGAGTCTGACAAAAACTCCTGACATCACGTCGACCTAAACCCGATAATAAGCTAACAGCAGAGTCTGTCTTTTTTTGCTTAATAGCATCTAACTCTTTAATCGCTTCATTATAAAATACTATTTTAAGTGCTGCTGAAAACTCTGTATAACCGACACCCGCTTTTATGAGCCAATGAACTAACTCAGGCATAATATTAATAGCATGCTCTAATGTAGTTTCAGTATCATGTGGCAATATCATCTCTTCAGAATTTTCCAAAGTCGATGTCTCTTTACCCATGTACACTCCAAGATATGATAGAATAGAATTCCCCAGTTCAATAATTAGAAAGAAAATTAGAAGTTAATTTAATAAAATTATACTTTTTCAGTATGCTAAATTGTAGGCTTTTTTTTAAAAAATGTAGGCTTTTTTTTGTGAAATAATAAGCTAGTTTTGTTAGATGCTTGTTTAGCAAGGTCTTTCATTAATTGCACTATCTGAATTAGATTTGCTTTTAGTTTAATTACTTTTGACGCAGTGTCCTTACATATCCAGAACCTTATTCCAAATTAACCAATAACTCTTACTCTTATTTCATTTTAGTTATCTTTTTGCATATGTGGGTTAGAAATATTCTTGTGCTTAAGCTACTTGTGAGACGCATATCAGCTAGAACTGCAACAACATTTTATTATTATGACAAGCTTTCATTAGATTAATAAATATACAACACCAACATTTATTTAGTTTTCTTTTTTAAAGTTGAGTTCTAGTTTTTGATTTAATTATTTGATATTAAAAGTTATCTATATTAAATTTCTAAGAATGACTACTAATAAATTTATATTTCACCTTATAATTTTTGATAACAGCTTGAATTCAAACTTAGCAAGAAGGAAATTCTGCTCTATACAATTATAATCCTCTAAAAATGAGATAGATGCCAACAGCCTACTTTGGATTTATGTAATAAAAATAAGTTGTTACAATAGAAAGAAAAGAAAATGAAAGAATTAAATAAGTGTTTATAGAGTGAAAACTTTTGATAAAGTTCCAGATATTCATAAGTTTATCCACTTAAATGTTACTAACGATACAAAACTAAGGACAAAAAAAAGCTCATAGCATTTGCATTGAGCCGTGCATAATACATGCAATATAGACCACACTACGCTTGAACAATGTGATTCTCATTTTAAAATAGCATATAAATGTACAATTTGCACATTAAAGAATCCAATTATAATCAACTTTTTTATCTGAATTTATAAGAAAGTTACCAATGTGTTTTCTCGACCGTAGAAAGCTATTAGACCGATAATCTGTAAATAAGTTAAGAATTTAATCTGTGAATGGTTCGTAAATTTATCATTTACCTCAAAAGCCATGTAATTTCCATTTCAATTATTTATTAGCATTAAATATACCCCTACAAAAACAATCCAACATCCTTTCTCTCTCATCTTTCTGTTCTGAACTTAAAAGCTGAATAATTGTGCCTTCAATCATATATAAAAATAGCTTGGCGTCCTGAAAAATCGCATCCCTTTTGAGTGCTCTAAGCTGGCTATAGATTTCATTAATGAGCCATTTTCTGTAACTCACCGCAGTTTGATAAGCGTTTGGATAGCTATTTTTAGTTTCGAAAATGGCTTTAAACAATAAATAGTACAGTCCCTCTAAATCAGTATGTAAGAAATAAAGTTTCTTAAGTTTTTCCTTCACGCTTAAGCCTTGGTCGTATTCAACAATTGAAACCACTTTTTCTTTTAAACGTTCTTTTTGCACAATTAGGCAGATTTCAATAAACCGCTCTTTTGAATGAAAAAAGTTATAAAAGGTCGCTTTAGTAATTTTTGACTCTTTAACAATTCTGTCGACCCCAGCCGTATGAAAGCCGTGATGCTGAAATAAATCAATCGACGTATTAATAACTTGAATAGCACGTGTTGAGAGAACTAACTTTGGCATAGTTTTACCATTATAAAAATTCTTGTTGTATATAAATGAGATAAAAAAAAACCTGTGCCCTTTCTGGGAGAAAAAAAGGCACAGCAAAGCCTATAAAGACTGTGCTTGGCACATCTCAAGTTTTATTGTTGAGTAAGTTTTTTGGTCGTGACGATTTAAAGTTTGAAAACCTTAGGGTGATCAAACTGCTTTAAACGTTTAAGCTGTGTCGTAATAGCTTATGGCAAGGGCCGCCAAGAAATAATGGATGTACAAAGCCAACTCCTTTTTATTGGGAGTTCTGCCAGAAATTAAAATTATGGTGGCAGAACGAAAGAGGGTTGACGAACTGGTCACACGAGGCCAGCACACCCGAGGGTGTCCCCCTTCCGTCCTACCGCTACGAGAGGGAGACGAAGGGCTGCACAAAACTATCCCTCAGAAGGAATAATTCTGATACTCGTGTGAAAACGGTTCGTCAAAACCGACTGGCAATGTGGCCAGCAGGCAAAGGATAGTGCTCTGTCCTATTGCAGTCAAGCACGCAAAATGCCATTTGTTTTAAAATAGATCATTAAAAAAGTAGGGCTAAATAATAAATAAGTTATTGTTAAATTGGGGTTTATAAAGAGGTGTTTTTAGTTACTTAATTTAGAGGTTGGAATTCACTAACGACTATATAGCGGATCTTCCTCAACAAAAAATACCTCACCCGATGAAGGTAAAACCCATTGATAAGTTCCTTCTATTTTCTGCATTTTTTCTTTAAACGTATTATATATTGCTACAAGGTTATGTTTTTCATCATATTCCCCTATATAGCCACGTTCCTTTTCTTCATGAAAATCTCTAAACATTTTATGCATTTTCACGGCTCTAAGTTCCATCTCTTTTGACCTTCTTATTATTGATATAATTATTATGATCCTTTTTATATTTTAAATACTAAAAAAAGTGTTCCAAAATATATCTTATAGCAACGTTAATTAAATGGTCATTAAAAATTAATACTTATCAAATCTAAACTTTTTCATATCATACGGTATATCTAGCTTCACACTCCATTTGCTTGATTTTTCACTTATTATAACTGCATCAACCTCAAAAGCATCCTTATCACTGAAACCTTTTATTTCTAAAAAATTAACAAAACTTGAGGCATTTATTTTATTAAGATATCCAACTCTTAAAGTATCTATATAGACAGCAATTTTATCTGTTTCCTTTTCTAGGCATATTACAGCATTTTTAAAAACCTTAGTCCTACCACCACTTTGGTTACCGACTAAAGTTATCAGTTCTTCTTGGTATAAAGTTACAATTATTTCATGCTCAAAAAAGTTTTTGTTCTCTGTAAATATTTTACCAGCTATTTTTAGGGTACTTTCGGGAAGTTCTAGACTAACTTTAGAAAAAACTTTAAACAAAATATAAGCAAAAACAAACAAAATAAAAATTATTATAATAAAAGACATATTAAAAACATTCCTCTTAATTTTATAAATTGGCAAAAAGAATCATTATTCTTTCGACCAACCCATCATTTAAGAAAAAATAAATTTATTATATTATTATTTTTTCTCATTTTTATCATTTTGATCCATTTTTTCTACAGCATTTTGATCAGGGCTTTTAGGCTCAAACTCTTTACCATCTTGCTGTTGCTGTTGTTGCTCTTTTGATTTGTCTTGATCGCTTTTAACTTGGTTTTGTTGAGACATTAGAGTCTCTCCTATTTAATGTTGTGTAGATGATTATCTAGCACTTAGTTAACATAGTCCTTTTACCTTTATATAGATACAATGCAAGTGTATCTGAATATGATATTATTGTTTATCATTATAATAATTTATATTTTTAATTTATTTAAAATTATCTTTATGATTAATATACTAAAAACAAAAAAAGCACCTAAGATGCTTTTTTTATTTTTAAAATATTATTGGGCAATAATATTAGTAGCTGTAAGACCTTTTTGTCCTTGAGCTATATTAAAACTAACACGTTGACCTTCATATAAGGTTTTAAACCCAGAGCTACTGATTTCTTTAAAATGTGCAAAAACGTCTGGGCCTGTATCTTGTTGAATAAAACCAAAACCTTTGGTTTCATTAAACCATTTCACTGTACCGATTGCTGTATTAGACATAATATATCCTTTGATTTTTAATAATATAAAGCCATATTTCATGACTCATTAAACTTTGAAAAAAATAATAACAAATTGAGTTTAAGATCTTAAAAAAACGAAGGATTATGAATAAAACTACGATACTAAAAGAGGATTTACTAATAAGTCTTTTTTTCTAGTTAAACCCAGTATACGCCAAATAAATATTTATACAACATATTTAAAAAATATTTATTTTATTTGCTATCACACCACACTTTTAAAAATAATAACTTCTAGATACAGAAATACTTTTTACAAATCCCGCCAACCAAAGAATAAATTCATGTTCATTATCAAAATTAGGGAGAAGGCTTAAATCAATTTTAACAATACGCTCTTTCATTGGCCTATTTAAACAACTTTCAAAATCAATAACAGGATATTTTAATTGTAAATTGTTTATAGCTGCTTCTTTTTTAATTTCAATTAACAGTCTATTCAGACAGTCAATTAAATCCTTAGAGGACTGATTTTTAAAGTGAATATTATTGTAAACACTTTCAGCCACATCAAAATATTTTTTCATTTCATCATCCATATTTCCCTCATTTTTTAATTAATTTGATTGAGTATGCATGTAAAACTGTATCTTTATGTTGTATAAATATATTTACAGATCGAATCCCCCACTTTAGTTAAAAATATTTCCTCCACTTAAGAACTTAAAATAATATATTTAAATAAATTATAATTATCAAAAAACCATTAAAAACAATAGCTCTCTAGCTATATGTTAACTCTTGTATTTGATTAAAATTTTCTTCCACTTATATATCAACAGTCTATTTGATTCAAAGAAACATTATGTCGAGAATTAAGCACTTTTACGCACATATCTCTACATAGAGTTCTCATAATCACCGCAATGTAAGCGAATTAAAGGCCTACGATAAAGCTTCCTTACTATTATTAAGAAGTTTAAAATGTCTGATTTCAAAGAATTTTCAAAAAAAACCACCCAAAACCAAAATGATTCTAATGCTCAACCTAATGAGGATAAAACTGAAAAACCCGTACAATCGCCTGAAGAAGAAAATAACCCTAAAGAAAATAATAATGAAGAAAAAAAGGAATAAAATAATTGATAGCTCAAAAGCTCTATATTAAATAGAGCTTTTGTTTAACATCATATTAATTAAAACGTTTTATTCATTTTCCATATAGAATCTAAAAAACGCTAATACATATATTTATTTTTAATTTAAACAAGTTCTAATCTTTTATTTAATATTAATTCAACTCTTCTTTGTGCATCACAAAAATCAATCTCTTCACTTATCCAAAATGTATGAAGCTGCCCATGTAGATGAAAATGCTCTTTATTATATTCGGATCCATGATCAGAATAATGACTATCTACTCTGAAATGATTTTGATCGTCTTTTCTTTTTTTCCCATCAAGTATACCGCCAATACAGATATCCATTTTAATGCCAATAATTAATCGAAATTGACTATAACACATAGTGCACTGTGGCTTTAAAAAGAGTTGTTACTATTATCTTTACAGCATCATCAAAAATTTATGTTTGCAGCATATCTCCTTAAATTTAAAGAGAATAAATATATATTTTGCATATCTAAAATGCTTTGATATGTAATATAAATATTGATTTATCTAAAATTTATAACATTTTCAAAATAATTCTTCTTACAGTAGATAAATCACTATATGCTGAATACACCTCTTACAGAAATTATTCCAATGTCACAGCAGACTCTGCTACAAGAATTGAACTCCAGAATCGACTATTACTCCACCAGAACAGACTATCCACTACGAAGAATTTTGATAGGTTACCGAGCATATGCAAAATTGATGTTATGTTCAGCTTTTTCAGATGAAGTTATAAATTCTGCAATTGACCCCAATAAACGGAAATATAAGAAGTTAAAAATTAAAGTCACAAAAGATGACCACCAACTCGACCTTGAATGAATCGATCTAACTAACAAATGAAAATTTCCTTGTGCTCATTTACCGCCCCAATGACCGCAAAATGACAATGACCAATGCCAGCAATATTGTTGTGAACATCTAGATAATGATGCCCTACTGCTGCCCCTTTGAACCAAGAAAATAATTTGCTCTTAAACTTATTTTTTCACAGGAAGTAGTAAAACAGGGTCTTCAATATCGTACCCAGTTTCTTCTGGAATCCCCAGATATTTAACGACAACCAACCTCTTATTGTGTTTAGGCACGCTATAATTTTGGGAAATTTTTATTGCTTTGGTGTAATGAACCGCAACATGGGTCTTACTTTGTAAAGACGGCGATTTTACAACATATTCTGTTTTATATTGCGTGATCTTTCCTGAAGGATCAAACCAAGACGATACTTGATTCTGATGAGTTTTTAATGTTTGAATTTTTACGATCTTACTATTACTTACGACTAATGGGGTTAAATTCTTTTTAATTTTATTTAGAGCTTTATCAAATGCTCTACTATCTTGATCATAATCAATCTTATGTGTTTTTGGATTGATATAGAGAGATTTAACTTCAATCAGTTTATCAGGCGATTTACTATTTAATAGATAATAATAGAGTTGTGGTAGACGTCCTCGACCATCTTCATAGTGTCTTAATACATAAAGTTTCTTCTCTTTTTGCTGATAGCCCAATACTTCAATTTTTTGTCCACCGCCCACTGTCGCATAACTATGTGCGGATAAGGTAAGAATGGTGCTAAAAGTTAGAAATTTTAGAAATTTCATGAGTTCATATCCGTGTGATCTGGTAACTATATTGTATAAATATCAATCAGATTAAAATGATATTTGAGTAAGTACTACTTGCTGTTTTTATATTCTTTTGTACAGAAGTATAAAACTTAAAAAAGAGGCCGAAGCCTCTTTATTTTTAACCCACTTAAAATTAGTCATCAATCATGGCGAACTCTTGCTCAGGTGTGCCTTTCACTAAATGATGACGGCTATATAATAAGTAATAGAGTATAAATCCAACATAAATCAGCGCGGCCAATAACCAAACTTTTGGATTGACCATTAAACCTGCAACTACAGCAACAGCAGCGAGAACCAAGGCAATACAAGACGTCCACATTCCACCAGGCGTTTTATACGGGCGTGGTAATTCAGGGCGAGACAAACGTAATTTGATATGTGAAAGCATCATCAACACATAAGAAATTGTTGCGCCGAATACAGCCATTAAAATGAGTAAGTCACCCTCACCTGTTAAAGAAAGTAAGAAGCCGATAATGCCCGGAATGATAATGGCCCAATATGGCGCTTTATTTTCATTGGTGAGCGATAAATTTTTTGGCAAATATCCCGCACGTGACAATGCAAAAATCTGACGCGAATATGCATAAATAATTGAGAAGAAACTTGCGACCAGTCCAGCAAGACCTACAAAGTTAACAAAGCTCGCTAACCATGTGTGCTGACCATACACAGCAATGAGTGCGTCAACCAAAGGTGCCCCTGAATTTTTTAAAGCATTTGAACCCGCTGCACCTGCTCCCAAAAATAAGATTAAAAGTGCAAACGATGCCAATATCAACATTGAACCAATCAAACCTCGTGGCAATGAACGTACTGGATCTTTTGCTTCTTCGGCAGCCAGTGGCACCCCTTCAACTGCAAGAAAAAACCAGATGGCATACGGTACTGCGGCCCATATTCCCATATAGCCAAACGGTAAAAAGCTACTTGCACCTGCATGAGAACTGACTGGAATATCAAATAAACGCGCACTTTCAAAATGTGGAAGCATCGCAACAATGAATACGACCAGTGCAATACAAGCAACGGCGGTAATTCCAAACATGATTTTAAGTGCTTCACCTGCACCTTTCAGATGAATACCCATAAAAACTAAATAACAAATTAGATAAACAGCCCAGCCTCCAATTCCAAAGAGTGATTCGCAATAAGAACCGATAAATACGGCAATGGCAGCAGGTGCAATTGCATATTCAATTAAAATCGCAGTCCCTGTGAGGTAACCTCCAAAAGGACCAAATGCAACGCGGGCAAAACTATAGCCACCGCCAGCGGTAGGTAACATCGTCGACATCTCAGACATTACAAAGCTCATGCAGAGATACATAAACGCAACGATGACTGTTGCAATAAAGAGTCCTCCCCAGCCACCTTGTGCCAGCCCAAAATTCCAACCTGCAAAGTCACCCGAAATGACGTAAGAAACACCCAGCCCCACTAAAAGTAACCAACCTACTGCCCCCTTTTTTAACTGACGTTTTGCAAAATACTCTGCGTCCTGTTGTAGAGCACCCACATCTACGCTTAATTCTGACTCTTTCATTGTCGTATTGCCTTATCGACTAAATTTACAACACCAATAGTTGCGCAAAAGATATTCATAAAACTTGACAGCAAAACATCTCCCCGACCACTTGAAGTCAAGTTGATTCATTTTTTCTTTTATAAGATCGACGGCATCTCAACACAGAACGTGTTTAAAAATTAAATTGAGGAGTTGGGTTATGTCTGTAGAACAAAATGAATTTTTAAGCCAAGTTCAATTACAAATACTGGCAGAACAAGCAATTAAGCAATATCCCTCGGAATATCAAGGACAGGTCAAACTGCTGTGTCAGTCTGAAAATGCAACCTTTCAGATTTCAACTGGTTCTACCCGATATGCGCTTCGAATTCACCGTCCCAACTACCACAGCAAACTCGATATACAAAGCGAGCTTGAATGGTTAGATGCTTTAAATGCGAGTGGTATTCAAGTTCCTGTTGCGATTGCAGATCAATCAGGTGAGCGTGTCATTACTTTAAAACTATCGAATGATATTTATCGTTATGCAGTCCTTTTCAACTGGGTTGAGGGCGATATGCCGACTGTTGAAGTTGACCCCACTGCATTTGAGCAATTAGGGCAAATTACCGCAAAGTTGCACGTACATAGTAAGACATGGCAAGCGCCTGAAAACTTTCAACGTATTGTGTGGAATCATGAAACCATGATCGGTGCGGATGGACACTGGGGAAACTGGAAAAATGCACCTCACTTGAGACAACAAGACCACAGCGTTATTGAAGAAGCCATTGTACAAATTTCGAAAGATTTAAATTTCTTTGGTAAAACCCAAGAACGCTATGGCCTGATTCATGCCGATTTGCGTTTAACCAATTTATTACTACAACAAGAACGTATCGGTGTGATCGATTTTGATGACTGCGGAATGAGCTGGTTTATGCATGATCTCGCCGCTGCGATTAGCTTCAATGAACATTATGCAAATGCACCTCATTGGGTTGATTACTGGTTAAAAGGCTACGAGCGCGTAGGTCATATTCAGTCTGAAGAATATGAAATGATCCCAACTTTTATCATGCAACGCCGCATTCAAATGATGGCTTGGAATGGTTCTCACGCACAAACAGAAATGGCTCAAAGTCTTGGTGATCAATGGTCCAATGAAACTGTGCGTCTTTGTAAAAAATATCTAAACGGTCAAATGCCTGTAGGAATTTGAAAAGTGGTTTAGATCGCTTTTCTTCATTTTCAATTTTTAGTTTTTAAATTTTATAGAATTTAAAGGAAGGGTTTATGCAAGCTACCCATCAACTGAGCAAAGTTGCCAAAACACTATTACTCACCAGTAGTCTGGCAAGTATGATTGCTCTAAGCGCATGTAACTACAGCCCTATACAAAATACATCTCCCGCAGTCGCTATTCCCAAAAAGGAATATATACAAAAAGGTCAATGGGACGCTTTTAACTTTGACCAACTTAATCAATTAATTGCTACCTATGGAAAAGATAGCCCTAACTATAACCCTGAAAAACGCCCATATATTGTCACTGACTTTGACAATACTTCGGTATTTTTAGACATCGAAGAAGCAACGTTAATTTATCAGCTTGAACATTTAGCATTTAATGTCACGCCAGAGCAGCTTAATCAGATTATTCGTAAAGGAATCAGCTCGCAAAATTTTGAAGCAGCCTACAACAACCAGCAAGGCCAAGCTGTCAATATTGATAAAATTGCCCCAGATATTATTGCCAGCTATACATGGCTTTATCACCACTATAGCGGTCTAAAAGGTAAGCAAAGTCTGGATCAAATTAAACAAGATCCGCATTATCTCGATTTCATTACTAAAATGAGATATCTATATGCGGCGATTGGAGACACGTTTGACCATGAAGTTGCATATCCGTGGGTCACTTATTTATTTACTGGGCTTACCGAACAACAAGTCCGTAATTTGGTGAAAGCAACGGTGGCTTGGCAAATGCAGCAACCGATTGGACCCGTGACATGGACCTCTCCCGCTGCACTTTCGGGTCAAGCAGGCGTTGTGAAAACCACTTGGGAAAATGGTTTAAGACCATACCGTGAAATGCAAAATCTATTTAAGGCCTTTCAGGATAATGGCATTGATGTCTATGTCTGTTCGGCATCTTTTATTGATGTGATTAAGGAAATTATTTCTAATCCAGAGATTGGCTATAACATTAATGAAAAAAATGCCTACGCCATGGAGTTAGAACGAGATGCACAAAATCGAATTTTACCTGAGTTTCGTCATGGCTATGCGCAAACTCAAGGTAAAGGCAAAACTGCAACCATCCAGCGTTTTTTAATCTCTAAATATGGTTACGGACCAATTTTTATCGCAGGTGACAGTGAAGGCGATCAAAATATGATGCAAGATTTTGCAACGACTCAGAAGGTTCTGATTATTAATCGATTACGCAGCCCAAGTTCAGATATCGGCAAGTTTTCTCAGCAGGCTGTACAGGGCTATGGTCAAGCCAATACTAAGTTTTTACTACAGGGCCGCGATGCCAATACAGGTCAATTTAGACCTTCAATGGCCAGTTTAAGTTATGGTGCGCAAACGGCAAAAACTACAAAAAATTAGTATTTCACTTATTTTCTCATGCCTACAATACATGTTGTATGCATGAGAAGCTGCTTAATTTCTTGTTTTAGTTCTGCCCTTTTTGCCTATCTCTAATGCATTTTCTGCCTTCTTTTAGTTCGCTACCCAACCTAAAGATATCTTCTTAAAGAATCAAACCTGAAACTTAAAACAGCAACACATAAACCATTATTTTATAAATACTTTTAACCACACAAAATCATGGACGTAAGCAAAAACTGGTATGGCTTTTGCTTAATATAATAATAGTTAGGAATAAATATCATGAGACTTGACATGTTACATCTCAATCCAGCTCATCTTGTCGATTCAAATATGTGTAATCAAGGTGTATTGTCTGCAGCCGCCTCTGGATTAAGCGAGTTTATTCATCAAAAAGGTGCAGATGTTGATCGTGTTTTAGGAATTAGTGGTATTAATCCTGAACTTCTAGTCAGCCCAACTTTGAGCTTACAACTACCCAATTATTGCAAGGTGCTAGAACAGGCGGCATTGGTTTCAGGTTGTGATAATTTTGGTCTGCATTATGGTCAACAGTTTCAACCGAAATCATTAGGGCTTATTGGTTACATCGGTCTTTGCTCAAACACATTAGAGTCTGCACTCATGAACATGACCAATAACTTTTATTTGCATCAGAAAGATACCCTCAATCGAATGGTCGATTTAGGAGATAGCTGGCGCATAGATTATCAGGTTCAACACGGCGCGATTTTAACTCGTCGCCAAGATGCAGAACTGACTATGGGCATGTTTATGAATGTGATCCGTGAAGTGATGGGTCCTCATTATTCACCACGCGCGATTCACTTTGAGCATACTCGACCTGAATTCTGGCAAGAACATAGCAAATTATTTAATGCGCCTGTTTATTTTGATCAGCCTTTTAACTCCATCATCATTTCAAAAAAAGACGTCCAGCATACTATGCCGGGCCGTGATTCTATTTTATTAACAGTGATTCTAGATACATTGCACCTACTCAATCGCGCTTCACCAAGTCAATGTCTTGCAGATCAGGTCCGTTCTCACATACAACTTGAACTCAGTGAAGGTGAACCAAACCTTGAAAAAATCGCTCATGATATTGGTTTAAGTAGTTGCACCCTTACCCGCCGTTTAAAAACTGAAGGACTGACCTTTACCCATTTAGTCGATCAGGTCCGTTGTGAGTTGGCCGAGCATTATATTAAACAGAAAAATATTCCAATTTCAGAAATGGCATTCTTATTAGGTTATTCAGAAGTAAGCGCATTGTCTCGTGCGTTTAAACGCTGGTTTGGTGTTACACCCCGTCAATTAAGACACTAAAACATCACAAATACAGGCCTTGAATAAAGGCCTTTTATTATTTAAGTAATTCAAGATATCTTCTAAAGATGCATAAGATATTAACAATAAAATACCCCTCAAATTAGATTTAACATCCAACTTGAAGGGTATTTTTTATAGAAGGTCTTACTTTAATTTTGTTAAGGCTTGATCTAAAGCACCGACTAACCAATCGATATCTTTTGTTTGGAAAGCCAGAGGTGGGCGCAGTTTCAATACATTGCCATAAGGACCTGCAACTGAGGTTAAAACTCGATGAGTATTTCTGAGCTCTTCAATAAGGTTCAAAGCCAATGCTTTATTCGGTTCTTTTGTGCCTCTATCTTTAACCAGTTCAAATCCTATAAACAGACCAGCGCCACGGACATCACCCACCACTTCATGTTTGTCCATAAGCTTAGTGAGTTCTTTTAGAAGTAGCCCTCCCACATATTTACTATGGGTTTGCAATTCTTCTTCCTGAATGACTTTAAGTACAGCCTGTGCCGCCGCCATAGAAACAGGATTACCGCCAAAGGTATTAAAATATGGAATTTTATCGCTGAAAGCAGCAAGGACTTCACTCTTAGCTAAAAGCCCTGACACAGGGACACCATTACCCATTGGCTTACCTGTGGTAATTACATCAGGAACAACGTTGTGACGGCCAAAGCCCCAGAAAGCGTCGCCAGTGCGAGCGAAACCCGGTTGTACCTCATCAGCAATAAAGATTCCCCCATTGGCATGCACGACATCAACCGCTTTTTGTAAGAACCCAACAGGATTAGGCATCACACCATCAGAAGAAAATATGGAGTCCGCTAAAAAACCTGCAAACTTGATGCCTTTTGCGTTCATATCGTCAATTTGCTGTTGAATCTGCTGTGCGAACCATTCACCTAAATCATCAGTTTGAATCCGATAATAATCAGGTGCCGGAACTAGGCGAGTTGTATCATCTAAAGGTTGTTCAGTTCCAAGTGCTGGAGAACATCCTGAGGTTAAACTACTGGTCCCATGATAGGCTTCTTGAGACACAATAATTCCTGTGCCACCGCTATATTCGCGGGCAATACGAATCGCTAAATCATTCGCTTCCGAACCTGTACACATATACATGGCACGGTCAATTTCATCGGGAGTGGTTTGTAAGAGTTCTTCGGTATAATCCAAAATATTTTCATGTAAATAACGGGTATGGGTATTGAGCATTTTCATTTGCTCATTCACCGCTTCAATGACCGCAGGATGACAATGACCAATGCTGGCAACATTGTTGTAAACATCCAGATATTGATGACCTGCTGCATCCCATAAATATTGCCCCTGACCTTTCACCAGATGCACGGGATTACGATAAAACAAGCGATAGGACTCACCTAAAATTTTATTTCTTTTATCTGTCAGTTTTCGGGTAGCATGATCCAGCTCAGCAGCATGTTCTGGACGAAAGCTATTGGTATCCATAATGGTTGAACGCGTACCCATGAATGACTCCTCTATTTATATTCAGCATACTTTTGCACAAGACAATGACTGACGTAGGCAATTCATACGCTGATTCAACATATTTCAGTATTTGATTGAAGTTACGCAAACCATATTGCTTAAGTATGTTGAAAAAAACTTGACCTCAGACCACTTAAGCCACAATTTGAAGTCAACTTATTGGTCTTATATTTCAGAGCTTCACTACTCTTTTTTTCAATAACTCAAATTTGTTACCATTACACATCTGGAGTGACTCCAATTCGCTTTATACTATGGATGCCAATTTTCAAAGTTCATCCAGTTGTGTTCTTTTCTTGAATGACATTCATTTTTAAAAGACTTGAAATTGGTTAGATGACCAAACGTAAAATATTACTGATTTTTTAAGGGTTTAATACGCATGAATAGCGCTGAAATCATGGCTGACTTATCTTCTCACACACCTATGATGCAGCAATATCTCAAAGTTAAAACGGACTATCAACATGCGTTGCTGTTCTACCGTATGGGTGACTTTTATGAACTCTTCTTTGAAGATGCTCATTTAGCAGCCAAACTTTTAGGCATTACCTTAACCCATCGTGGCAAAGCCAGTGGCCGACCTATTCCAATGGCAGGTGTTCCCTATCATTCGGCAGAAGGTTATTTGGCGCGTCTTGTTAAAGCTGGGCGCACGGTAGCCATTTGCGAACAAGTTGGAGAAGTAACAGGCAAAGGCCCTGTTGAACGTAAAGTTGTTCGTATTCTGACCCCAGGTACATTAACTGATGATGCATTACTCAGCAGTTATCAATCATCTAATCTCGTTTCATTGTGCATTCATCAAAACCAGATCGGTTTTGCTTTACTCGACTTGAGTGCGGGCATTTTTAAAGTTCAACAACAAGATTACAAGCCAGAACAATTACCTATTGAACTTGCGCGTTTAATGCCAAGTGAAATCTTGATTGATGAAGACTTGGTCGACACCAATATTATTGAACAAATTAAAAAGCATTTAGATTGCCCTGTTACTAAACGTCCAAATGTAGACTTCAACCTAAATAATGCACAAAAAACCTTATGTGACCAGTTTACGGTATCAACACTTTCAGGTTTTGGTTTAGACCCATTACCTTTGGCCAAAGCTGCTGCCGCTGCACTTATTCACTATGCAAAAGAAACCCAAAAAACTGCATTACCACATATTCACTCAATCCAACTTGAACAAAGTACTGACTTTATTGCGCTCGACCCAATTACACGTCGCAACTTAGAAATTATCGAGCCATTATTTGAACACGGAACATCATTATTTCAACTGGTAAATGACTGCCAAACTGCAATGGGTGGCCGTCTATTAAGCCGCACACTCATGCAACCTGTGCGTGATACTGCATTGCTTGATGCTCGTTTAGATGCGATTGAACAACTCATTCAGGGATATCACGAAAACCCAGTTCGGTTAGTGCTTAAAGAAATTGGTGATATTGAACGTGTGCTTAGCCGGGTTGCGCTAGGCAGTGCACGACCACGTGATTTGGTGCAACTTCGTCATGCGTGCGCACAAATTCCAGCTTTAAGAACGGCGTTAACTCCAGTCATTCAAGCGAAGAAATCTAAATTATTAGTTCAACTAGATGAAGAACTTGGAGACTTCAAAGCGCTTCATCAGCATTTAATGGCAGCTATTGTTGAAAACCCACCGGTATTACTTCGTGATGGCAATGTAATTGCAGAAGGATATGATGCTGAGCTTGATGAATTACGCCAAATTCGTGATCATGCAGGTCAATTCTTAATTGATCTAGAAATTAAAGAGCGTGAACGTACAGGCATTAATACCCTTAAAATCGGCTATAACCGTGTAAGCGGTTACTACATTGAACTCACTCGTGCTCAAGCAGAACAAGCGCCAGCCGACTATATTCGTCGTCAGACTTTAAAGAATGCTGAACGCTACATTACCCCTGAGCTTAAGAGTTTTGAAGATAAGGTCCTGTCGAGCGAGTCACGTGCGCTGTCACGTGAAAAAGCATTATTCGAAGCTTTGCTTGAAAACCTTCGCGAAAATATCGCTCATCTACAAATGATGAGTTCAGCAATTGCTCAAATTGATGTCATTGCAAACTTTGCTCATCAAGCACGTTTAAACAATTGGGCGCGCCCTGAATTTACTCCGGAAACGGGCATTAAAATTCAGGCAGGTCGTCATCCTGTCGTTGAAGCATTAAATAAAGCACCATTTACCCCAAATGACACTTTCCTTGATGCTCAGCACCGCATGGCAATTATTACCGGTCCAAACATGGGCGGTAAATCAACCTTCATGCGCCAAACAGCATTAATCAGTTTACTTGCTTATTGCGGTAGCTATGTTCCGGCGAAAGCCGTCAAACTTGGTCCAATTGACCGAATTTTTACACGTATTGGTTCAGCCGACGATTTATCTACAGGCAAATCAACCTTTATGGTCGAGATGACTGAAACTTCGCAAATTCTGCATCATGCCACCAACCAGTCGTTGGTATTAATGGATGAGGTTGGCCGCGGAACCAGTACCTATGACGGTTTATCTTTAGCATGGGCATGTGTGGTCGATTTAACCAAGCGCGTAAAATGTTTATGTTTATTCGCGACTCATTATTTTGAGTTGACCGAACTTGGTAGTGAAGCAGGAATCGATAACTATCATGTCACGGCGCAAGAACTGAATGGCAATCTGATTTTATTGCATAAAGTTCAACAAGGCCCTGCAAGTCAAAGTCATGGTTTACAAGTTGCAAAATTAGCGGGTATTCCTGCCAATGTTATTAAAGAAGCGCAGAAGCGTTTACGCATTTTAGAAAAACAGCAGCAACAACATCTACAAACCAGTTTTCAAAATGATTTGTTTGCTCCACCTGATGCAAACTCTGGTTCACAAATCATAGAGAAAGTGGTCGAAATTGAAGTTTCATCCCCTGCTCTAGATTTACTTAAACAAATTGAAGTCGATAACTTATCGCCTCGTCAGGCACTTGAACAACTCTACGAGTTAAAAGCTGCACTCAAATCTTAATAAAGTAATTCCGAATAAGCAGGCTTAGGTCTGCTTATTCATATCGGAGAATAATATTTATATGATCTTAAGATCTTTACAAAATTCAGAAATCGATCTTATTTGGCAGCACATTAGCCGCCGTGAATTAATCACTCAAAACTACATACAAAAACAGCAAAAGCTAGAATTGGTTGATTGTTTTTTTGATGTACAAAATTGGGATTCATATCATTTAGAAAATGACCCACCTAAACTCAAACAACTCTTTGCACAAGGTTCAATATTTGTCGGTGCATTTGATGCTTCTGAAAAGCTCGTTGGTATAAGCGTAGTCTCAAATCAACTTATAGCGAATTACCCCCAAGCAAAATTACTCCACTATTTCTATGTCGATGCAAACCAACAAGGTCAAGGCATTGGCGCTAAGCTTATGCAAGCCGCAAAAGAGTCAGCCAAGCAACTCGGTGCAGACCAACTGTATATTTCAGCAACCCCAAGTCGACGCACTGTGGACTTCTATATGAAACATGGCGCGCAACCGTTAAGTGCTCCAGATCAACAACTTTGGCAGCTCGAACCTGAAGATATCCATTTACTATGTAAGCTTTAGCTCTAAAAATTTAAGTTTTTTTAGGAAAAAAACCATAAATCAAAATTTGTAAAAGAAAAAATAAAAAGTTAAGGCGTTTAATAAAATAGATGCCTTGACTTAAATGACATCTAAATAATTAAATAAAATATTTTTTAAGTTATTGTTTTATAAAATATATTATTATTTTGATTTTATAGATTACGCTTTATTCACCATAGAAGATCTGTTTGATTATCAACATATTAACTTATCTTCATATGCATGAATAAAGAATATCAATAAAAGCAATTGTTTGTTTACCCCTTTTTTGCCTAAAATAAGCTATTCGAAATGAAACCATATTTTTTAGGTAGCTGTCGCCATGACCTTTGTTGTCACTGAAAATTGTATTAAATGTAAATACCAAGATTGCGTAGAAGTTTGTCCTGTAGACTGTTTTTACGAAGGTCCGAATTTCCTAGTGATTAATCCGGATGAATGTATTGACTGTGCATTATGTGAACCAGAGTGCCCGGCAAATGCAATTTTCTCTGAAGATGAGCTACCTGAAGGTCAAGAAGTATTTATTGAATTAAATGCTGAACTTTCTCAAAAATGGCCTAACATTACTCAAATTGGCGATCAACCAGCTGACCGTGAAGAATGGAACGGCAAACCTGATAAATTACAATATCTTGAAAAGTAATTTCAAAAAGATCAGCAATCGCTGATCTTTTTTTATACCCTATTCAAACATTTCATTGCAAATTCCTCGTAATTTGTGCACTGTTTTGCATTAAAATACCTGCAATATTTATAAGTGCTTAATTTTTCTTATGCGGAAGTTTTTGCAGAGTCTGGTGCCCTTATGCATAATCCCAGCGGTTATGGTAGGTTGTGTCAGCTCTCCCCAACACACAACAACAGGCAAAACCTCTCCAAGTGGTAAACGAATCTTTATTCCACAAGAGCGCGTTATTATCGAGCGCCCAATTCCCCCTAAAGTTGAGCCTGCATCTTATCGAAGTTGGTTAAGTTCTGGTGAAAATTACCAACGTGTTCGTGAATACGAAAAATTCTTAACCCGAAATAATGTTGCAGGCATTGTACCAAGCTTTGAGTTATTACGTTCAGCACGTGATTGGCAAAAATGTGGCCGCTCTGAATATGCTGTACCTAATCGCGAATTATGGGGAAATTCTTTATCTACCCTACGCGTATTTAAATATTTAGTTGCAGCAAAAGTTCTTACCGACTTTGAAGTGACTTCGGTTTACCGAGATTTACCTTTAAATGAATGTGCAGGTGGCGCAAGCTCATCTAAACATTTATTTAACTCGGCAATCGATTTCCGTATTGGTCCTGAGTTCCCACAAGCTCAAGATTATGCATTTATCGAAAATACCAAGTTTAAACTTTGTCAGTTCTGGGCTCAGCATGGTCAAAGCTTAAATATGGGTATTGGTCTATATAGTTCCGGGCAAATTCATATTGATACTCAAGGCTATCGTACTTGGGGCCCTGACCTCACCCGAAACAGTTCGATGTGTAATTTCTAATAAAAAACTCCTTTCAACTGAAAGGAGTTTTTTTATTGTACATTTCCCAATCAACCAAAATTTCTTGAAACGAAGATTTTTGCACTCTATGCATAAACGTTTAAAATAGCCCGATCAACATATAGGTAAATTTGATTATGCAGCAGATGTGGACAGACATTGACCAATATATCGATTCACATTTAATTCCCGAAGACCCGCGACTCGAATATGCATTAAAGAATACCGACGAACACGGCTTTTCAAATCATCTTGCAGTAGCTCCTAACCAAGGTATGTTCTTGCAGATGCTTATTCAAATGAATAAATGCAAACGAGTTTTAGAAATCGGAACCTTTGCTGCATACAGTACCATCTGGTTAGGTCGTGCCTTACCTGAAGATGGTTATTTACTCACAATAGAAGGCCGTGCTACTCATGCAGAAATGGCACAAAAAAATATCGATCATGCCAATCTTCCTGTAAAAGTTGATCTTCGAGCTGGCCGTGCTGCAGATATCCTTTCTGCGATCGATCCTCAATCTATCGAGCCTTTTGATTTTATTTTCATTGATGCAGATAAACAGGGTTATCCTGAATATTTAGAATTAAGTCTGAAATTCTCAAGATCAGGTACGATTATCGTACTCGATAATGTAATTCGAGCAGGTGATATTTTAAATCCTGACAATAAAAAACCGAGTATTGAAGGCATCCGTGAAATGTTTAAAGCCTTAGAAAATCATCCGCAAATATTGTCTTGTACAGCCTTACAAACAGTTGGCTCAAAAGGTCATGATGGCTTCGCAATTGCAATTGTGAAATAATGGTTAAAAAATCATCTTTTTTATTTTATTATTTATAATCAATTAATTACTTTTATTACTGTTGCTTTTCCATATAGTTATCCACAAGATTTGCGGATAACTATATGCAAATCTCATCATTTAGCCACAAGTAATGGTACAGTCGCGTTTCGGAATATGGTTGTCGCAATACTTCCCAAGAAGAATTGATGAATTTTGCTATGACTAAATGCCCCTAACACAATGATTTGAATACCGTGTTCTTGTTGGTACTCTAAAATATTTTGTGCAACATCACCATAACGGTAAACGGTGACTACATCTAGACCCGCTTGTTTAAGATAATGTTCTGGTTCATTTAATATTTCTGGATGATCACCTACATATACCAAATGACATTGCAGTGTTCGCAATAAGTCACTTTGGGCAATACGGCGCATCATTTTTTGACAAGTTGGCGAATATTCATAAGCAAAGATAAATCGTGTTGGCACTTTAAAGTTTTCACCAATGGTCAAAACAGTACAGTTCGCACCGCGGATGAAGTTTTCAACATTGCTACCGATTGGTTTGTGTTTCTCGGCTGCTCTTTCCCCGACTCGACCTAAAATAACGATGTCATTTTCATGTAAGAGATTAAAACTTTGTTCTAAAAAATCACCTTTTTCTTGAATTTTTGAGCTAGTAATTCCGTGTTTTTCTTGAATAAGATCAGAAATATGGCGGAGTAAATTATTACTATAATCTAACGCGAGTTCACTTTGTTTTTGCTCTAGCTCAGCTAACTCTTTTAGCAGCATTGCATTGCTTTCAAAGCCGATTACCCCACTAATTTCACCAAGATGGTAACTGGCTGGGTAATAGTCCAGAATTTGTAATAATACAAGTTCCCGTCCGGTCGCTTTAGCAACCCATGCTGCTGCATCAGCAATAGCATTAATACACGGTGATGAGTCAATACACGCAATAACACGGTTCATGTTAGCCTCTCTTCTTCAGGTCTATTGCCTTGGAGATTATTATTAAAACTTAGCTTTAACTTAACATAGATAAAAATTGGTATGTTAAGGTTTATGTATAAAAATCAACTTTTTTGTTTAAAGATCAAACATTTTATTACATTCTTGAGACTGCATTATTCTCTTAAACGAATAAATTTTGCGGGATTTCCGCCAACAATATGGTACGGCTCAACATCTTTAGTCACCATACTATTCATCCCGACCACAGCATGTTTACCGATTTTTATACCGTCTTTGATTCCCACATGCGCACCCAACCAAACGTCTTGCTCAATTTCAATTCCTTTAGAAGTAACTGGCTGCTGGTAAAGTGGACGGTCTAGTTGCATCCCATGGTCAAATGCATATAAATGGCAATACGCGGCAATACGGACTTGGTCATGCAACTTTATGCCCGTTCGTCCCCCATCTAAAATACTATGATGGTTAATCGCGACTTCATTGCCGATTTCCAGCGGTCCATGCAATGTGCAATCAGCCGCAATAAAACTATTATCCCCAATAATAATTTTGCGGCCTGGTTCAGCAAAGATATGTGCTAGCGGTGAAATAAAACAATTTTCACCAATCTCAACGGTTTCCATATCCATTAAATAAGCTTGATATTCTTTTTGCCACTCTTCAGCCCAAGCACGGTTTTTAGGTTTTAAAGTCCAATATAACCATGGCATATAGTTTAAGCGGTGCTTATGTTGCTCACGATATTTCAGTAAGGAATCAGTCATCTGTTAATTCCTCTTCAATTTTTAATTCTTCACGACCACGTGTTACGTCTCTGAGTTTTAAGGCAAGCGGTTCAATTTGATGTATCTGTAGTCTCGCTTCAATATCTACACCTGTTGCCGTATAGGTTTCCTGATATTCAATCTGTTGTTGAGTCAGCTCATATTGAAATATGGGCCATTCATTAAAATGACACGAAAAGTGAATTGTCTTCTTTGCAATGAGTTCAATATGTTCAGCCAATAATAAACATTGTCCAGCACAGCCACCGTATGCTCTCACAAGGCCGCCCGTTCCCAGTTTTATACCGCCATACCAGCGGTTAACCATTACAATAATATTCGTCAGGTCATTCCCTTCAATGGTCGCCAAGATTGGACGCCCTGCTGTTCCTGACGGTTCACCATCATCGTTAAAGCGTACGTTATGCCCAATTTTCCACGCCCAACATTGGTGAGTGGTCGAGATATCCTTGTTGTATTCTAAAAATTCTTTAACCTGCTGTTCATTTTCTACTGGCGCAGCAATCGCCTGAAATCTACTTTTTTTAATTTCTTCTTCAAATGTAATCTGTGATGCAATCGTAAAAGCCATAAATAAGATAAAGCATAATAAAAATCAAATTATAACGTGAATTTAATAGAATCAAACCGATAAAAAAAGCCCCGAATATCGGGGCTTTTTTTATTATCTTTCTCGTAACGCTTCTTTGGCTTTGTTGAATGGTTTAAGTAAGTAATCCAGTACCGTTTTTTCACCTGTACGAATATCTACTGTTGCCACCATACCCGGTGTAATACCGTATGCCTTACCTTGTTTATTATAAAGCTTGTCGGAATCAGTGCGGATATAAACACGATAATAGAATTGGTCCTGTTTTACTTCATCACGAATGGTATCTGGTGAAATAACCGTAACCTTACCTTTTAAACCACCATAAATTGAGTAGTCATAGGCCGTGATTTTAACCAGCGCTTCTTGTCCCGGACGAATAAATGCAATGTCACGCGGTAAAATACGCGCTTCAATCAGCAGTTGTTCGTCAATCGGTACAATGGTCTTCGCGTGTACGAACCGTTGTCGCTTGGCGGTTGGCTAAAACCTGCATTTGACGTTGTTTATTTTCAATTTGTTCACGGCTAGTTCTGATCTGATCGAGCACATCCAGATACACAGAATTCACTTTAGATTTAGCGGCTTCTTCTGCATAACTTGCCATTTTTACTTGGGAAGAAACTGCCCCACCTTGATAAAACTGGCTGGTGGCTTCAAGCATGATGGAACTATATAAACCGTCGTCCTCATCATTGTTTGGGTTTTTTCCATTAATGGCCTGACTGACCGAGCCTTTCACTGCCAAAGTTGGATAACGAGTTAAACGAGTCTGTTCCTTTTGAGCTTTAGCCACTTCAATACCCGCTTGTGCAGCGATCATTTTTGGAATGGTATTAAACTCAGGCTCACCATATAAATCAGATACTTTCACCAAATCATCTGAAATAATCCAACCTGTACGCGAAACATCAGCACCCAACAATGTTCTTAAATGTTGTTGGTACTGACGTAATAAAGATTGCTGTGCAATCAAACCGGACTGTGCAGCTTGTAAATAAGACTGAGCTTGGATCGGGTCAGCCTGACTGCTAATACCAGCATTCGCACGTAAATTAGCGATTTCCTGAATTCGCTGAATACCCGCAATTTGCTGCTCGGCAATTTTATTTAATTGGAGATAGCGCTGAATATTGATAATCGACTGAGCCACATCAAGTGCAATATCATCAATGCTGACCAACACATTCGCCTGCTCGACTTGGAGTTTAGCCTTCTCAACCGATACGCCTGATTTGACTTTACCAAAATCATAAAGCATTTGAGTTGCGTTTAAAGTCAATAACTGCCGACCACGTTCACCACTACTCAAGTCTCCTGTGGTAATACCACCTGAAATTTGAGGATAGTAACCTGCCTTCGCAACATCAATACCAGCGTTTTGGCCAGCTAGAGTTGAAATGGCTTGGGAAATATCAGGGTTACGCTGGATGGCGATTTTCACCGCTTCCTGTAGAGTCATTTTCCTTGATGGCAAATTTGAATAAGATGAAGCTGCTCTATCATTGAGCTGAACAGTCGGAAACTCCTGCACTCTAGAACGATCTAGCCTAAAATTACTCAACTCTTGCATCTTAGCGACTTTAAATTCATCACTACTTTTAGGGGCAAAAAGTTGTGATAAGTTGTCTTTTAATGTGTGATATTGCTCACTTGGTTTAGCGGCATATATCACCATAGGTACATGCAGTGAAGTTAAAAGCATCAACCCTTTCAGGAAAGCTGGCTTTTTACATGTCCTTTTTACTCTTCTCTGGTTATATCCAATCATGCTTGTCTTGTTGATCTTGTTTGTTATCGTTTAAAAGCTTTTACATTCTACATATTTTTTTGCATAAAGAAGCATAAATGCAGGAATAATTCACACATTACTTTTTCATCAACTAAAGATTCTAATTTATTGTTTTTAAAAAATAAATATAAAAAAACTAAAAAGAGGTACTGACCTCTTTTTAGCCAAACAGATTAACTTTTTTATTTAAACTGTAAAATCGTCGCCTAAATATACTTTACGGACTTGTTCATTATCCAAAATTTCTTGTGGAGTACCTTCCGCAATTACCGCCCCTTCGCTCACAATATACGCACGTTCACAGATTGCCAAAGTTTCACGTACGTTATGGTCTGTGATAAGCACACCAATGCCACGATCTTTTAAGGTTTGGATAATATCTTTAATATCACCTACCGAAATTGGATCGACACCGGCAAACGGTTCATCAAGTAACATAAACTTAGGATCAGCAGCCAATGCACGCGCAATTTCAGCACGGCGACGCTCACCACCAGACACACTCATTCCTAATGAATCTTTAATATGACTGATTTTAAAGTCATTCAACAATTCAGTAAGACGTTGTTGGCGCTGTTGCTTATTTAAGTCTTTGCGTGTTTCTAAAATAGACATAATATTTTCAGCAATTGTCAGCTTTCTAAAAATAGAAGCTTCTTGCGGAAGATAGCCGATTCCCTTACGTGCCCGTTCATGCATTGCTAAATCAGACATATCGAGATCATCAAGGTGAATTTCACCTTTGTCCATACGCACTAGTCCAACAACCATATAGAAGCTTGTTGTTTTTCCTGCTCCGTTAGGGCCAAGCAAACCAACAATCTGTCCACTTTGCATACTAAAAGATACGTCTTTGACGACCCAACGTTTACTATAGTTTTTTGCTAAGTGCTTAATACACAAAGTTTGGGGTTGAAGAGCTTGTTGCATTAGTCACGCGCTCCTGGGAAACTTTTTGAAGTTGATGGCGGAATAATAATTTGAACACGGTTTGATGATGAACCTTGAGCTTCAACATCGCCTTTGTTCATACTATATTTCAACGAGTTACCACGGATGCTTGAACCATCTTGATATAGATATGCACCACCAGTCAAAGTAATAATGCCTGTATCTGCATTATAAACAATGGTTTGCCCCTCGCCTCGTGCAAGGCCCTTGTCAGCACTAATTTGCTGTTGGAATTTAGACGGTCTACCTTTGGCAGTAATCGTTTGAATTTCACGTTTAGAGTTAAGCGTAGCAACAATCGAGTCGGCTTGAAGCTTCATCGTACCTTGCTCAATCACAACATTACCCGTATAAGTCGTCAAACCGGTTTTTTCATTATAAGTTGCACGATCTGCCACTAACGAAATTTGTTGATTACGGTCAGACGGTAAAGCAAAAGTCGAAGCAGATGATAAAGCAACGAATGTAATTACCGCAGCTTGTTTTAGGAAAGCTGAAGAACGTTTTAAATTAAGACTTTGGTACATACTTTCCTCGAATATTAAAAAATTCGTACTGACCATTATTCAAATTAGCTTTTAGTCCTTTGCTGACAAAATCGCCCTGCGGAGATTGAACAATCACTTGGTGATCGGTTTCAATTTCTCTGGTTTTTGGATATCCGGTTAACTCATCAGTTTGGAACTCAATCTTCCCTTGTGGCGCCAGTTTGGTTGCGACCACATCACCCGATAAAATAACTTTACGGTTATCATCGTAGCCATTTGCCTGTTTTGCAAAGAACGTCGCATCAACTTTGCCATCTTTATACATCGAGGCATTAAGTTGATCCAACTTTGATGTTTTTTGTTGCATATCCTGTTCAAGCTGACGAACTTCAGCACGAATATACAAATTGCCTTGATCATCAGTTTGAGTCAAATGGACGCCCTGCGCTGAATATGTCATATTCTTCGCAGAACCAATGTCTAGTTTTTTTGCCTTGCCACTATAGTAGTAGTAACCACCACTTATAGCAGCAACCACTACAGCAACAATTGATAAAACTCTGGTATCCATGAGCAGGAATAGCCTACCTTTTTAAGTAATCTTATTATTAATGCGGTACTGCAAGATATTTTTCAAGAAGTTCTTGGTAAATGCCTTTTGCGATCAGCAACATATCACAGACTTCACGCACAGCACCACGCCCACCCATCGACTGCGTCACTAAATGCGCACGGCGACGTACTTCTTCGTGACCATTTGGCACAGTAACGCTCATACCTGCGATTGCAAAAGCAGATAAATCAGGCCAATCATCGCCCATATACAAGCAATCAGACGGCAAAATATTAAACTGCGCACAAGCTTCACGAAGTGCTGAGCCTTTGTCTTCACGGCCTTGAAAAACGAGGTCTACACCTAAATCAGACATACGTTTTTCAACAATATTACTTTTTCGACCTGTAATAATGATGACTTTCATGCCGGCTTGCTGTGCAAGCTTCATTCCTAAACCATCACGAATATCGAATGATTTAATTTCATCGCCACTATTGGTTAACGTTACGAAGCCATCACTCAAAATACCATCAACATCCAGAACCAATGCCTGTAAATGACGTGCTTGTTCTAACAATGCATAAGATGCCATTGATTAATTTACCCCTGCCTGAATAAGGTCATGCATACTAATTACACCAATCACTTTGTTTTGGTCATCTACCACCACAAACTGACTAATTTTTTTCAGGTTCAGCTGTTGTAGAGCTTCTACCGCACGTGCTTCTTGAGAAATCGTTGATGGTTTTTTTGTCATCACTTCGGAAACAGGCAAATTCACATCGAAACCTTGCTGTTTATCAATTAAACGGCGCAAGTCACCATCGGTGAAAATACCAAGCAAATGTTCGTGTTCATCTACAATTGTCGTCAAGCCTAAACGTTTATTAGAAATTTCATAAAGCACTTGATTCATTGGTGTATCTGGTGAAACTTTTGGCAGTTCATCGCCTGTATGCATCAGATGTTTTACATGTAAAAGTAAGCGTTTACCCAACGCACCTGCTGGATGCGAACGAGCAAAATCATCTGCGGTAAAACCACGCGCTTCAAGTAAAGCAACGGCCAGTGCATCACCCAATACTAAAGTTGCTGTCGTACTCGACGTAGGCGCCAAACCTAATGGGCACGCTTCGTCAGACTCACCTAAAGTTAAAGCGATGTCAGCATTTTGTGGCATTGGGCCTTTATCATCACGGCTAATCGTAATAAGAGGAACGCCAAGATGTTTGATTAAAGGCATCAACATCATGATTTCATCACTTTTTCCAGAATTGGAAATCGCAATTAAAACATCACCACGAACCAGCATTCCCAAATCGCCATGTCCAGCTTCGCCCGGATGCATAAAGAAAGATGGTGTACCAGTTGAGGCGAAAGTAGCAGCCATTTTACGGCCAATATGCCCTGACTTACCCATGCCAGTGATCACAACACGACCTTTACACTGTAACAATATTTCACAAGCTCGATTAAAACTGTCACCAATTTGTGTTGCTAACACGTCTAAGGCTTGTTGCTCAATACGCAATGTTGCTAATGCGCTGCTTTGGAAATCTGTAGGATTGGGCATACGAGTTTGACTCAAAATAATTGATCTGATCTCTTGTGAAGATCGGTGATTTTAATCAAAAGATTTGGGGGCATTCTAACATAACTCAATCATCTACACGTTTTTAAATGTATAAGATTTCACAAGCTTATAAAATTCTTGCATAAACCTTTGTGAAAAATGATGCATCAGTTATGATGTAACACTGTTTTTGTTGAGTGTTTGAAAACCCTTATGCAACCGTTTGTTTTATATAACTCTGAGCAACGAAAAAAAGTTGAATTTGTACCTCGCAAAGAAGGTCACATCGATATGTACGTCTGCGGTATGACCGTTTACGACTACTGTCATATCGGGCATGCTCGAGTTATGGTTGCATTTGACTACATTATTCGTTTCTTACGTAGTCAAGGCTGGAATGTGCGCTACATTCGCAACATTACCGACATTGACGACAAAATCATCAAACGTGCGAATGAGAATGATGAAACAATCCAACAACTCACCACTCGTTTTATCGATGCAATGAATGAAGATGCTGCGAACCTAGGCTGTTTAGCTCCTGATGAAGCACCTAAAGCGACTGAATATATCGACCAGATGCAAAATATGATTGGCAATTTGGTGAATAAAGGCGCTGCCTACCCTGCTTCAAACGGCGATGTTTATTTTGAAGTGACCAAATTTGAAAAATATGGTCGCCTCTCTGGTCGTAAGCTTGATGATATGCAAGCTGGTGCGAGTGAGCGTGTTGATGTAGAAGTTGAAAAGAAACACCCTTTTGACTTTGTACTTTGGAAACATGCAAAAGAAAATGAACCATCTTGGGCATCTCCTTGGGGTAATGGTCGTCCAGGTTGGCACATTGAGTGTTCTGCAATGTCGACTTGCTGCCTAGGCAATCACTTTGACATTCATGGTGGTGGTTCAGATTTAATGTTCCCGCATCATGAAAATGAAATTGCGCAAAGTGAAGCTTCGACTGGTGAGCAATATGTAAACTACTGGATGCATGTTGGCTTCATTAACGTTGACGGCGAAAAGATGTCTAAGTCTTTAGGCAACTTCTTTACGATTCGTGACGTGATGGAGAAATTCCACCCTGAAGTGATCCGCTACTTTATTGTGTCTTCGCACTATCGTAGTCCTGTGAACTTCTCTGATGTGGCACTCAAAGAAGCAAAAACTTCTTTAACTCGTTTCTATCATTCATTTAAAGCTTATCAACAAGTGTACGGTCAGAAGACAACTGAAACGCTTGATCAAAGCTTTATTGAGCGTTTTAACAATGCAATGTGTGATGACTTCAATACTGCTGAAGCAATGGCTGTATTGTTTGAACTGAACAAAGAGTTAAACCGTGCTGTAAAAGAAGAGCAAGCTGACCAAGCGACTGTGCTTTATTCGACATTACGTCACCTCACCAACATTTTAGGTTTGGTACAACACAATGTAGATGATTTTTTAAAATCAGATATTGGACAAGAAGCGCTTGCTTTGTCTGATGCTGAAATTGAAGATTTCATTCAACAACGTGTTGATGCGAAAAAAGCAAAAGACTTTGCTAAAGCGGATGGTATTCGCCAGTCTTTGCTCGACCAAGGTGTGGTATTAGAAGATACGCGTCAAGGTACAGTTTGGCGCCGTGCTGATTAAACGTTCAATTAGATCACAAGAGTGTTGACACTTTAATGAAACACTCTATAATGTGCTCACATTGCGGGAATAGCTCAGTTGGTAGAGCATAACCTTGCCAAGGTTGGGGTCGCGAGTTCGAGTCTCGTTTCCCGCTCCAAGATTTAAAAACCACTTAATTCAAAAGAATTAGGTGGTTTTTTATTGTCTGGTAGTTATTTGCTTTGATTAATTAGACTATTCAACTAACCTATACTTTAAGTATTAAAAAAACCCGCTAAAAAGCAGGTTTAGAATTAAATATTTAAAACACCGTAATTTTTAAAACCTATTTTAAAGATCTAAACTTTTAAGCTCATTAAGACGTTCTTTAGTTTTATCAGCTTCACAACTTAAAATAATTAAATGTGAACCTGCTCCCATTGCTTGAGATCCATAATACCCCATCAAACCAGAACATTGCTTTGTACGATAATCAAGCCAAGCCTTTTGGGAATTTTCCAAACTGGCTTTCCCTTCACTATCCAAGTTTGAAGCTAATTTATTGTATATCTTATTCATTTTAGCTTTATCAGTTTTTAACTGTTTTTCAAAGCATTCAATATCAGAATAAACATTGCCAGTTTTACATTCTGCATGAGCAACCCCACAAAATAACACTAACAATGTAAGCATTAATTTCTTCATTTATATAATACCTTTCAAATTTCTAACTATTTGAATCATTAGGTTTTAATTATGACATGAAACAACTTTTATTCGTACCAGAGGTTTTAATTATTTAGCTACGTCATTTCAGTTACTGCAGCATGGTTAATTGATCGCTATAGCCTGTCTCGTAAATTGATTATTGATGAGCTTCGTCCATTCAATAAAGGGACTGATGGCAAGCATCTTTATGAACCGAATGAAGTTATTCCTATCCTTGAAAATTTAAACAGGCAAAGACAGCAACGTCAGTCGAGAAGGAAGAATTAATATAGGGCTTTACGCCCCTTTATTATTTCTTATAAAAATATATTCCACCAAAAAAACCAAGTTTAAATAAAATCACAAATTTAAAAACAATATTTTCATTAAAGTTATTCAATGTAAAAACCACTTATAAATTAATTTATTTACAATTTTACAATGATTTTATTTTCATATTTATATTAACCATTTAACATATAAATTCTTATATTTTATCAATTGGTAAAATATTTAGTTACACGCTTTTATATTTTATAAAAAAACTATATGTTAGGTTTTAGACTCATAATTGATTCCATTGTGAGATAAAAATGTCATCTAAATACAAGAAATTTAAATTAAAAACCCTTTCAACCACTTTATTTATTGCATTTACTTCGACCGGTGTATTTGCAGCAGATAGTAATTCAAATCAACAAAAACCTGTAATGAATGTCGCTGAGACATTAGCATTTGATGCGAAACACTATGCAGCATCTTATGGAGTTACATTAGACGAAGCTATGCGAAGATTACTTATTATGCATGGTACAGATAATCAGGTAGCAGGTTTAAGTGATAAATATAAAAATGTTATTTCTGGTCTATATTTTGATAATGGACCTGACTTCGGATTAAAAGTTAAAGTTGTTGGAAATAATAATTCTCAACAAGCTTTTAAATTAGAAAGAAAACCAGATACATCGATTAAGCTTTTAAAAAATAAAAATGTTCAAGAACGTATTCAAGTTAGAAAGCTGGCAAATTTAACTGAAACAGAAGTGGAATCAGCATATAGAGCTATTGAGCGCGGTGTAAGTGCCCCTATTACCCTTATACAAGAGGCTTCAAATACTAAGCAACAACGAGTAAATCATCTTAATAAATCATTTGCTGCTGTTAAAAAAGCGTACCCTACAGTTGAAATGATTTTGGATGATGAGCAAACAGGTAATGCACTAGTCTATGTGAAATCTCTAAAACAAATTGATAAACAAGCTCTCGAAAGACTGCTCAACGTCAAAGTAGACTTATCTGAAATTCCTACCGGTATTCTACCGACAAAATCACGTGGTGGATCTTGGTTAGTAACGAATACAGGTGGAAACTACTGTATGACTGGTTTTACTGCAAAAAGGGTCTCAACTGGTGAACTCGGTGTTATAACCGCAGGCCATTGTATAAAATCAACTACCCCTCTTAACTACAAGGATAAAGATGGAACTCAATATGCTATTTCACCTATAGCAGGTATGTATCGTAACGATACAACTATGGACCTAGCATTTATGAAGGCAGGTACAACTACCACTCAACAAGCTGTGCCAGAGTTTTATGCTGATGCAACATCACCAGCTCGGGCTTTAACAGGTAAACGAAATAGAACTAGTACTGTAGTAAAAAGCGGAACGGTTAAAGGATCTTATGTTTGTCATCTTGGACAAACTTCACCAACAAATCCAGCATTGATGCAAAGCTGTGGTGAAGTAATATCAATTACTGGTGCGAATCATCATCCAGGTGGAAACACTTATGTAGTTGTTACCAATACCCAAAGTGGAGCTGGCACTAATCATACATCTGGCTTAGGTACTTTGCGTTGTGTGCGTGGTGACAGTGGCGGCCCATGGTTTGCTTTAAATGTAGCATTTGGTATTCAGTCAGCATGCTCATGGAAAGATACTGGCGAAACAATCACAAATACAGTCATTTATACCAGCGTAGATTACTTGGCTGATATAGGAGCTCAACTTGTATATCAATAAAATATTATTAGCGGTTGCTTCGTTAGGACTACTTGCTGCATGTCAGCAGCAAGTACCCAGTAAGCAAGAAAATAAAGATCAACTTAACTCAGTAAAAATTCCTGTTTATCAATTCAATGGTATTTCTGCTTCTGCACGATTAAGAGGACCATTACAACTTAAGGATGAGTGTCTATATGTGAATGACATTTTAGTTGTATTTCCTGAACGATCTACAGAATGGAATAGCAAAAATCAGACTTTAACTTATAAAGGTAAAAAAATTGCCTTAGGTGAAGAATTGGACATAGCTGGTGGTTTTGGCCAGTTTGAACGAGATAGTAAGCGAGTTAAAAATGTAAGCCCTTTATGTGAGCATAAAAGTATTTGGTTTGCTGGATAAATTAGAGAGTTATTAAAAGTGCATTTCATAAATTGGAATGCACTTTTTCTTTTATACTGTAATTGTTAAACTAATTACTCTTCAAATCGCTTAATATCTCAGCTTTAATTGTAAAAAAATATTCGACACCACTTCGACCCCATTAAAATATAAACTATTGTTATTTAATAGTTATTATAACCTTGTCAAGGTTGGGATCGCGAGTTCGAGTCTCGTTTCCCGCTCCAAAATTTAAAAAACCACTTAATTCGAAAGAATTAGGTGGTTTTTTATTGGCTATGTGTAAATTTAGAGAAGTTTTACCACTCTTCCTTCCATACAAACGGAAGCTTTCATATTTGTAAGATTAAAATTTTTAATTCTTTGTATCTCCAACTTGTTGTAAATAGGCGACGACCATTAATTTTAAATGAGACTCTAATACCTGCTCCACTTTATCTGTTAACTGATTTTCAAGCACTCTTCTTATTAATCCCATAATTGCACCTAAAACGAACTCAGCGACGATCTGACTATCATCAAACTCAATATCCGAAGCACTCTCCAATAAATTTGAAACAGCAGCTAACATACGGTCATTCATTCGCTTTGAAAGATCCAATCCCCCTCTTTCTCCTGAAATAGCATATAGCGCTTTTGACTCCTCAGGATTACTTAATTTTGCCAAGATTATTTCATCGACTAAAGCTGATATTAGGGTCTGAATTGAAGTCTTTTCATGTTTCAAGCAAAGCTCTTCAATTTTTTCTGCAACGCTATCAAGATGACGTTGCAAAACTGCAGCTAATAAAGAATCTCGGTTTGGATAGTATTGGTAAATACTACCGACTGATACACCCGCTCTTTCAGCAATACGTGTAGTATTACATTTTACAATTCCTTCTTTGAGTAAAACCTGAATGGTTGCTTCATGAAGTACTTCTATTGTTGCTGTTGAACGCGCCTGAACTGGTGATTTTCGTGGCTTCAGAGCAGTTTTATTAATGGACATAAAATGCGAATTCTAAATGTGAAGGATTCTTCATAAAATTTATCTTTAACAATATTGAAAGTAAAGTCTTAGGAAAACTTATGTCCGATCTTATAAATCTTTCCGACACATACAAACTTGGAAATAAAATTGTAAATAGAATTGGCTATGGTGCAATGCAACTGGCAGGTCACCATGCATTTGGACCACCAAAAGATAAAAATACTGCAATAAATGTCCTAAAAACCGCTATCGAGTTAGGTATTAATCATATCGATACCAGCGATTTTTATGGCCCTCACATAACCAATCAAATCATTCGAGAGGCTCTATATCCTTATCGAGATGATCTTACCATTGTCACAAAAATTGGAGCAAAGCGAGGAGAAAATGCCTCTTGGCTACCAGCTTTTTCTGCAGAACAAATTGAAAAAGATGTACATGATAATTTGCGTAATTTGGGTCTACAAACTTTAGATGTTGTAAACTTTCGAGCAATGTTTAACCCCATTATGCCTTCCGAAGGTTCCATTGAGGAAATAGTTGTTGTACTGGCTAAATTAAAAGAACAAGGTTTAATTCAACATATTGGATTAAGCAATGTTACAGAAGCTCAAATTATTGAAGCTGAAAAAATCACAGATATTGCTTGTGTACAAAACCAATATAATTTATTTAATCGTCAAGATGATGTATTAATTGATCAACTGGCTAAGAAAGGAATTTGTTATGTACCCTTTTTTCCGCTAGGTGGTTTTACACCTTTTCAATCAGATACATTATCTGCTATAGCAAATGATCTTGGTGCAACTCCGAAACAAATCGCATTAGCATGGCTACTAAAACGATCACCTAATATCTTATTAATTCCTGGTACATCATCGGTAGCTCATTTGGAAGAAAATATTGGTGCTTCCAAATTGATATTGTCAGATGAAGTCTACAATTTACTAAGCTCTTTAAATAATAGCTAATTGTTTGGCTGGAAGTAAGTTCCAGCCTATGCCAAAATTCCAAAATTTAAACCACTTAATTTGAAAAGAATTAGGTGGTTTTTAGTTATTAGTATTCAAACTCTATGTTAAAACCTTTTATTAACGTTAAGACACTACTACCTTCTTTATTGACTCAATTTCATATATACTGGCCTTAGTATGAGATGAGCCTTATATAGTTAATTGCTAGATCAATGAATGACTAAACCCTTAGCTTTCGAGCAAGGGCTTTTTTACATCCAAAATAAAGTATTAACAATATTTCATTTAATTTTCTGTACTTTAGTATCTGAACTTCTCAGCACTGTTCCATCCGCCGCGACTGGTGCCATAAATGGAATTTGCTGACCTGTATTTTTATCAATTAACAGAGAATGGTGCTCACCACTTTCAAATAGGTTCTGCTCTCCCCATTGTCGTAAAGCCACAATCACTGGGAACAAACTCTGCCCTTTAGCGGTCAATACATATTCTTGATAAGCCGTGCCATCTGAAGCATCTTGTAGTTCAAGAACACCTGCATCGACTAATTTTTTTAGACGATCAGAAAGAATATTACGTGCTACTCCTAAGCTGCGCTGAAAATCTCCAAAACGGCGCATTCCATCAAAAGCATCACGCACAATAAGCAGTGACCAACGATCTCCTATGAGATTGACACAGCGCGCAACAGGACAAGGTTCATCTTTTATCAGTGTAGAGTTCGCCATTGAGTTTCCTAACCAATTATCAGTAACAAGTCATCTAGTTGCATTTTAAAACCAGTCGATCTAACATTCAACTAGTTGCATTTTAAAACTAGATTGAATGGATTTAGGCCCATGAAAGCTTCTCTTGCATCTTCAACTTCATCCTCCGAAAGTGATAAACCGCTTTCAAACATGCCTCGTGGCGTAATTTTGCTGTTTGCTATAGCAAGTGGTGCAAGCGTAGCAAATGTCTATTATGCACAGCCCTTGCTCGACATATTGGCGAGTGACTTTAATGTGAGTCATGTCGCCATTGGTGGTGTGGTGACAGCCACTCAAATAGGTTGTGCGCTAGCCTTAATCTTTTTAGTGCCGTTGGGTGATTTGGTAAATCGGCGTCGGTTAATGGCCCTACAGTTATTGGCTTTGATATCTGCATTGCTCGTGGTTGGCTTTGCCCATTCTACGATTATTCTTTTGGTAGGAATGCTTGCGGTGGGTTTCCTCGGCACAGCCATGACACAAGGGCTTATTGCCTATGCTGCAAGTGCTGCGGCCCCACATGAGCAAGGACATGTAGTAGGTACCGCACAAAGTGGTGTGTTCATTGGTTTACTGCTTGCCCGTGTATTTTCAGGAGGCATTAGTGATATAGCGGGTTGGCGCGGCGTATACTTTTGCGCAGCCATCATCATGCTCATAATTGCTTTGCCCCTTTGGAAACGACTTCCTCATTTAAATATTCAACCCAGTGCCATTCACTACCCTCAACTTCTGGCTTCTATGTTGAAACTGCTACGCCAAGAAAAAGTGCTCCAAGTGCGCGGTGTGTTAGCTTTACTCATGTTTGCAGCATTTAATATTTTCTGGAGTGCATTGGTACTACCGTTAAGTGCCCCGCCTTATAACTTTTCTCATACTGTAATTGGGTCTTTTGGGCTCGTTGGGGTGATTGGTGCTTTGGCTGCTGCGCGTACCGGTTACTGGGCAGACCGTGGATATGCTCAGCGTACAAGCTTGGCTGCACTTTTAATATTATTAATTGCATGGGCTCCACTTTCACTCATGTCCTATTCGCTTTGGGCACTCGTGATTGGCATCGTATTGCTAGACTTAGGTGGACAAGCCCTACATGTCACCAACCAGAGTATGATTTTTCGTACTCGCCCAGAAGCGCATAGTCGGCTTGTTGGTCTATACATGCTCTTTTATGCGGTAGGTAGTGGACTAGGCGCAATTAGTACAACAGCGACTTATGCTTATGCTGGATGGTTTGGCGTGTGTGCACTCGGCGCAGGTGTTAGCCTTCTGGCATTATTATTTTGGCGAATGACACGGCATATTACGTCTTAAAGAGCATATGAAAAAAGATAACAATATACAAATACATAAATTATAATAACCAAAAATTTCATCCCCCATAAATAAACTCATTTGGACTTCAACTTTGAAGTTCGAGCGGTAATGGGATGAAATCTTCTTTAACAATCTAAAGATTGATATGTAACTTTAGTCAATTACTATCAAATATATGAAAACCCCTATAGGAACAAAATTGGGTATCTATAATAAAGTGATTTACACCATGGTATTTGCCCTTGTTGCAGGATGTCATCAACAAGAAGCAGACGATGGTCCCGATGCTGTAAAACTCCCAGTCTATCAGTTTAATGGCGTTTCTGGTTCAGCACGCTTAAAAGGAAATTTAGAGTTAAAGCAAGGATGTCTTTATGTGAAGGATATACTCATTGTCTTCCCTGAACATACTGCTCAATGGGATGATGAAAAAAGCACTTTAAGTTATAAAGGTCAGCAGATCGGCTTAGGCAATAGATTAGATATTACTGGAAGTATTGGTGATTTTGAGCAAGACAATCTACGTATTAGGCATTTGAGTCCCATGTGTGATCATCAGAATATTTGGTTTGCCGGCTAATCTTTTGTGAAGAGTATGAGTAAAAAAGCCCCCGTCTGGGAGCTTTTTCAAATTCGTTTAACTGCTGTTATTTATAGCTTAAAACTTAACTGGGGTGAATTTCTGCCGTTAATCTTTGCAAATCATGACCCGAAGGTGCTTGGTAAACACGTAAACCAAATTCGGGAAGAATCGCAATTAAATGGTCAAAAATATCTGACTGAATTGCTTCATAAGAAACCCACGCAATCGTGTTGGTAAATGCATAAATCTCCAGTGGCAACCCTTGACTGGTCGGCTGTAACTGACGAACAATAATGGTTTGATTTTGAGCAATACCCTTGTGCTGACGCAAGTAAAACTCTACATAGGCTCTAAATGTACCAATATTGGTTAGACGGCGCTTGTTGTAACGAGATTGATTGCTTAAATGCTTATTGAATTCTTCAATCTCAGAGTTCTTTGCATTTAAGTATTGATCTAGCAATAAAAAGTCTTTGAGCTTTTGTTGCTCTTCATCACTCATGAAATGAACGCTACTTTGGTCGATGAAAAGTGAGCGCTTCATTCGACGGCAACCTGAATTACTCATGCCTCGCCAGTTTTTAAAAGTATCGGTCACGAGCTTATTGGTTGGAATGGTGGTATAGGTTTTATCAAAGTTTTGAACAGTCACGGTATGCAGTGAAATATCAATTACATCGCCATCTGCATTGAGTGATGGCATTTCAATCCAGTCGCCAATACGTACCATGTCGTAAGAGGCAATTTGTACACTCGCCACCAAAGACAAAATGGTGTTTTGGAAAACCAGCATTAATACCGCTGCCATTGCACCAAAACCTGCAAGTAAAGTGAATACATCCTTTTTAAGGAATGTTCCCAAAATCATGAGGCCACACACAACAAATAAAATGAGTTTAACCAGCTGTAAGTAACCTTTAATCGGCTTATTTCTAGATTTCGGATTACGCTGATAAATAAGGTTAAAGATATTTAATAGTTCGCTGATCGTAAGCGCGAGTGTAAGAAAAATGAATGCTTGCGCGCCCATCTCCACAAAAGCAATAAACTTCGGAGATAGATGAGGAACCGTTGCAATACCGTTCATAATCACAACGGCAGGAACAATATTTGCAAATTTCTTTATAACGCTATGCTGAGCAAAAATAGATTGATTCGGAGATTTGAGTTTTGTGACTAAATGACGAACGCCCCGAACAATAATGCGTTTAGCAATAAAATTTGCTATTGCTGCAAATAAAATCAAAATAGTGAGTGAAACAAACATCTCTAGCCAAGGATATTGGCTTAACTCACCCCGAATATCACGGAAAAAATTTAAAAAATCCAAACCTATACACCTTAAAACTTTCTTTTCTAGAATTTTAGGGGTTAAGGACATTTATAATAAGGTTTGTTTACATATGTTGTCATAAATACAACAACTAAGTTATATACCCACTCAAATTTAAATCGAATTGCTTAATTTCACCCCCTTGCCTATTTATGTTTAAGATTGATTCTAGAAAGTAGATCGAAGCTATCAGCTCCTTTAGAATAATGTGCTAAACGAAGGCTTCTGGTTGTATTGAGTGAAATTTTCTGACTTTTTAACTTTTATTGGAGTGGTCTGGTTCAGCTTATTATTTATCTATATTGCTTGGACATTTTTTCTTAAAAGTCAGGTTCGAAGATTTTTGATTTATAAACGAGGAAAGATGACTTCTGCCGAGGTCGTATATTTTCAAGACTCATTAGCTAAGGTGCAATATCGCCCTTTATGTTATATCAAATTAAAATTCCAAACTGAGCAAGGCCAAATCATTACTGAAAATCTAAAGGTGCTTATTGCTAAGCAAGATCAACATAAATATAAAGTCGGTAGCATTATTAATATTAAATATGATCCTAAAAATTTAAAGAATATTTCGATATTGGGCGAAGTGATGATTTAGGTCATTAGAGATTATTTAAAAAAGACGACAAACCTTGAGGTGCGCGTCCATTTAAACGACTACTTGTAGTTACTCGAACCAGATTGCTCCAAGTAATATTGCAACAATGATTGATCAATTTTTTGATTAGAGATACATCCTCATGACATGAAATAGGCTCAAAGCCACCAACCAAAAGATAGACCTCTGCACTAAAACTTAAATTTGCCCCATGAATATGCGCGTGATCCATCTGATCTTTATAGTGCGCTAAATATTTCTGCTGTTTCGTTATAGAGAGATGACTAAAATCATCTAGCGTCACAGTGCCGCAAATTGCATCTGTAGGTTGATGCTGGATTTGATAGCGCAGCCAATCTGGACTCACCACGGTATCTGCATCAGTACATGCAATCCAAGTGACGCCACACCTGATTAAATGACGGATTCCTAAATCCCTCGCTTGCCCTACACATGCATAGTTGCATTCAATCCAATTGATTTGATGGCTTTGTACAATCAACCGCGACTGATCTGTACAGTTATCGAGTACAACAAGCACTTCTACCTCATAACCAGAAATATTATCTATGGCGACCTGAATAGATTGCAAACAGGCAGATAGATAGTGCTCTTCGTTATGTGCTGGAATGACGATACCTATTTTCATCTTAGTTTTTCCTGCTGTGCTAAAGAGGAAGTGTTCGCCGTCCACAGATCAATCATAAAGTCTGGGTCGTTTAAGCTGAGGTAATGATGAAATGGGAAATGTTGCTGAAAAGCTTGATGAACTTGTTCAGCGTTTAACTCAAAATCTTGAATTTCATGACGCCAGTGACAACACAGAATCTCGCCATCATCATTTAAACTATGCTTTAACTTTTCAATAAACTGATGTAATTCATCCTTGGATAAGTAATAGGCCATCTCACTAATTAAAATCAGATCAAATTTTTGAATTGAGTAGTCTTCGGGTATTTTCCTGTTCTCAACCACAACATGCTCAAACTCTTGTAGCCGCTCGGAAGCTAAATGAACAGCACGCTCAGAGACATCTATACACACTAACTCATCAGCTCTTTGCGCCAAATGAAAACTTAAATGTCCATTTGAACAGCCCACTTCTAGCACCTTTGGATAGCGGGGTTTTGTCAGCAGCGCGAGACAAATTTGTCTTTTACGGGCTTCATACCAGTGAGCGTCATAGCCCCATGGATCACTGTTATGACGATATAAATCTTCAAAGTACACGCGAGAATGAATCACTCAAATAAACCTCATGAGGTATTAAAAGACGTTTAATCGCACTTGGAGAGAGAACCGCAGCATTACCCGTGGTTTCATCTGCTTCAAGTTGGGTTTTAAACTGCAAAATTGCTTGACGTTTTTTAGTTAGCTGTTCTTCGGTTAAGCGGTAGGCTTTTGCTCGGTGCCAATCAATTCGTGGGTCTAAAGGCTCTGCCCAATGCCAAGCCCAAATTAATACGTGTAAACAGAGTAGTTGCTTAGCGGTTGCATAGGCTTGTACGGTTTTACCCACGGCTTCATGGTCTGGGTGACCATCAAATTCATAGCTACAAATTAGAATATCGTCGGCTTGAACTAACTTGTCTAAACTCTGCCACAGTTGTTCGGTTTGCAAATGGATCTGGCCATCTAACAAATTAAGCTCTATATGCTCGGTTGACTTTGCTACCCCTAGACAATTTAAGGCTGCCAAGCTTTCTTGCGGGCGAAGAATATTAAGCTGATCTGGAGGATATTTTGTAGATTTAGGATGACTTTGGGTACCGTTACTTACCGCTAAAACCAAAATCTTGCAGTTCAGTGCAACAAGCTGCTGCATTAATCCGCCACAGCCAAGCACTTCATCATCCGGATGTGGCGCAACAATTACCACTCTTTTTGAGCGAAATAGCTCAAGATCTAAAGCTGCTAACGGTTGTTCTTTAAATGCCTTTAACCATTGCTCTTTGGCCGTACCCTCACCAAAAATAACGCGGTCTTCAACCAAAGGATGTTTTAAAGTTCCCATAGGCTTTGCTCCGATACACAGAGTTCTGCAATTTGTTCATAATCAAACGCGGCATGACTTTGCCGTATAAACACAGGCAAATCAGCCATGAGCTGAGCAAATGTGGCATCTTCACAAAAAGGACGAGCGCCTAAGGCTTTACCTACTCTTTCAATAACACTCAAACAGCATTGTTCTGTTTGGGCACGCAATATTCGAATTTCCCGCTCATGACTTAGCATTGGTTTCTGGTCTATCAGCTTGGCCACATATTGAAAATACTGTTTGGTGATATCTAGCTGCTGAGCGACTTCTCCTAAATACAATTTTTTATAAAGATTCGGATTTGCCTGACAGCTTTCTTGTAAAAAACCGGCTAGACTTACGGCGGCACCGTACCAGCAGGCCGCAACACCTGCTGCACCATGCCAAAAACCTGGGCGTTTTAAATAACTGTTTGGCTGACCAACCATCTGAACAGGCGTATTCTCGAAACGAACTTGTGCAGTCTGTGTTGCGTGCATGCCTACAGCATGCCAGTGGCTTAAATCGGTCGTAATGGATGGATGACTTAAGTCAACAATACAAAGCTGCGCCTGCCCTTGCTGATCTTTATAACTCATTAAAGCTTTTTGAATAAATTCCGCACCAGAGCACCAAAGCTTGATGCCATTACAAAGACTATCTTCCACTTGTAATGGCGCTGGTCCACCGTCTGCTGCCCAAACAGCCCAAGTCTGGTCATCTATTTGTTGTTGATAACCCAATTCACTCAAAATGCTTAGAGCATCGCAATGAGACTCAAAAAGCTTAGCTAAACTTAAGTCGACTCCAGCAATCTGCGCAAAAAGTTGCCAACGTTGATAGGTTTGGCCAGAAGCTGGGTGAGGCAAATTGTGAGTTAAACTTACCAATTGATTGAGCAAATCTATACGAAGCTTACTTTTATCTTCAGCTAAGGCAGCTTCAAATTCACTCAATATACTTAATATCGTCATATTTATAGGTATTTTAATATTCATTGCAAATAATTATTTATAAGACTTGATTTAACCATATCTAAATACTTCTGTTTAAATAAACATATAAATTGTAATAAAAAGATAAATATTATTAGTTTTATATCTAATTATTTCATTGTTATTCAAATACACCCATTAAGTGAACTTATAAACCGATCATGTAAGGTTTATTAAAAACTCAACATTTAGTTCATTATTTAAAGTAATTTAGTTGTTACCGTTTTTCTATTTCTACAGAAGAGGTCTAAAATGAACACTTTAAATATTAATGATATTAAAAAACACGCAGATGTTATTGCTTCTTGTGGCACTAAAGTAGGAACAGTCGATCATCTTGAAGGTGAAAACCAGTTAAAACTCACCCGAGATGAAAGTGGTCAACATCACCTTATTCCTACAGGATGGATTGGGGAAGTAAAAGAAGACCAAGTCATTCTGAATAAAAATTCAGAGGAAGTTAAAGATCAGTGGCAAGCGATCTAGACTTCTAAATATAACTATAAAATAGTTAGCTTTTTTAAATAAGCTATTTTTTACTAATAAAATAAAATTAGTTTATTACTAAAATCTAAAACTAAGGCTCCTTTTTATAAAGGAGCCTTTTTTATTTATCTCATATTTAAAATAAATAAAACTTAACCTCGTTTTATTTCAAATTCACCTAGTCTTTAACGGAGCTGCTTTTATCTCTACAAACCTTTTTGTGGTTCATTTTGTCCCTTAAGCACATGGTGATCGTTTTTACTTAGTGCTAAAAATTGTGCATTCGCATTAAATGAACAATTATGAATAAGGTGACGTATATGATCACAGGGAATCATCAGCTTAAAGCCAGAAAGGTACATTTCGATTTTACCGAATCATCGGTCTGTTGGATGCCGAATGATCCGCTATGCTCGCATGTCGCCAATGGCATTAACATGCTCTTGCCAGCTGGTGAGTTTTGGTTTTGCCGTGTGTTTAATAAAACCCTGCCCTTAATTACCGATGAAACCCTAAAACAAGAAGTGATTGGATTTGTCCGCCAAGAAGCTGCTCATGCACGTGCGCATGAAAAAGCACAGGACTTCTTACGTGAAAATGGTTACGACATTCAAGAAACACTCAACCGTGCCCATTTTGTTTTTAACATTTTATTGGGTGACAAACCGCTCGGCATACCCTTTTTAAAAGGCGAAAAGCTTGATGAATATTGGTTACTTTTCCGAGTGGGCGTGATTGCTGCAATCGAGCACTTTACGGGAACCATTGGTCAATGGACGCTGGACAGTAAGACTTGGGACCAAGCTGACCCTGCTATGGCAGATTTGTTCCGTTGGCATTTGGCTGAAGAAGTAGAACATCGCTGTGTTGCTTACGATTTATTTGAGCACCTTTTAACAAACAAGTTTGGGTTTTATGTGTCGCGCCAAGTGATTATGGCGGCGGTTTTTCCACTGTTTATTTACTTCCTTGCTGACTTTGCCCGTAGTTTAGGTAAGCAAGATTTAGAGCATGAAGATATTCAAAAATTGATGCGCCGTGGCTACTTCAAAATTATTCGAGAATTTGAAAAAACTGCGACTCGCTCAGACAACTTACCGACTATTAAATATTTGTGGAAAGCGACTTTAAGATGGGTTTCACCAAAATTTAACCCAATTCATGAGGGAGACACCGAGCAAGCTTTAGCTTATATGGCTCGCTCGCCTGCGGTTCAATATTTTGAAGGAATGGCGCAGGCCGCAAAACCTGTGTAATCAAGCTAAGCGCTTATTTCAATACAAAGTAAAGCCTCTTTTTGGGAGGCTTTCTTTCGTTTAAGAGTTATCTAGACCGACAAAGATTAAAAAGAAACAATCGAACTAGCGCGCTTTCATCAATACTATTTTTTTCAAAAAGTCGGAACATTGCCCCGTCAATCATACATAAAAACATGTAAGCGTCTTCGACTGAGGCAGTAGTTTTGACGGATAAAAGTAGTTTATAAATTTCATTGATGAACCAAGTTCGGTACTCGATCGTAACGCCATAGGCCTTGGGATAGACTCTTTTGATTTCAAACAATGACTTAAAGGGTAAATGATATGGCCCTTCTAAACTCGCATGTAAAAAATAAATTTGCTTAAGTTTATCCAGCACCATGAGTTCATTGTAAGAATAGAGAATGGAAAACACTTTATCTTTTAGCGTGTCTTTTTGGAGACTGATACACCTCTCGATTAGCCGTTCTTTTGAGTGAAAGGCATTATAAAAAGTGGCTTTGGAAACCTTGGCTTCACTAATAATTCGGTCAACACCGACCTTGTGAAATCCATATTGATTAAATAAGTCTTTTGCTACGTGAAGCACTTTTAATGCTTTAAAGGAAGATTGTAAATTTGGCATAGATATACCGCTAAAAATAATTTTTTGTTGTATGTAAATGAGATAGAAATGCCGTCACTCTTAAAATGAGTGCTAAAAAACAGGCATGCAAAAGCCGCACAAAATGGCGTGCTGACCTATCTCAAGTTTTATAGTTGCTGTGTTTTAGATTCTTAAGGTGTAGAAAACCTAGAGTCGATTGAACCGCTTTATAGATTGCTCGAGTGGTATGAATAGAGAGACTTTGGCAAAAGCCAATAAAGAAGAAATAGTACGCATAGCGGACTCCTAGATAAAATAGAAGTTCTACCGAATTACTGTCAAATAATTATGGTGGCAGAACGAAGATGGGTTGACAGACCAGTCATCTAGGAACCGGCACGCACAAGGCGTCCCACCTCCGTCCTACCGCTACGAAGGGGGGACGAACGAGTTCGCCACCAAAAAATTACTTTCTTGGTGCCCTAGATGAAAAACAGCCTGTCAAAGCCGGCTGGCAATGTGGCCAGCAGGCAAAGCATAATCGGAGGGGTTTTAGGTGTCAATGTGATATTGGCTACAAATAAAGCTTTAAAATAATTTTAGTAAAAGGGTTTATTAATCCAATACAGAAGATTTGGTTTATAAAATGGGATAATTATTGAAAGCAGCTTAAGAAACTTTGAAAGAACATAATGCATTCTTTTCTTTTAATAATTCAACACTCTTAAAACCAGCTAAAGAAAATGTATTTATATGCTCATCAATAGTCATATATAAGCCTTTATTTTTCATCCCTTCCTCATCTTTGACTATATGATCGGTCACTATATATAAATAATTTGTATTTAAGAGATGATTTCTAACTTGCATATGAAACTCTTTAGCAAAATCTTTATGCCTTAACTCATGTAAAGCTTGGTGAATGATGACGACATCAAAAGTTTCTTGTTGGCATACGTTGTACCACCCATAATCTCTAAAATTGGCAGTTAAGTAGTTAGCTTTACTCGCAAATGATCCTAATTTTTTTCTGGACAACTCATGCATAGCTTCAGAAAAATCTAAAGCTGTATATTCCAGAGACTCTATATTTTCTAATAGAATTTTTGCCAAATAGCCAGTACCAGCACCTATCTCAAGAATCTTAGTTTTTTTGAGATTAAGTGACTTAATCTCAGCCACATACATGCTAAAAAATTCATATCTCCAAGGGCGTTTCACATTTACTTCTTCAGCCCACTCTAGAGCATCAGCCGCTTTTCTTAGGTCAATTGGACTTGCAACTTCCTTTATAGTCATAATTTTACGCCCTTCTAATAGCTTTTTTAGTATTAAAAAATGAATATACCTTTTAAAATATATCTCTATTAATTCTTCAATTCTATTCATTTAAAAGAAATTTTAAGTGTCAATATAGTATTAGACTGCTTCTTAGAGTGTGTTTTCTGGTTCAACTGGTAAATTTTATGTCGTGATACACCGATAAAATGGATAATTAAATCCATCTTATCGGCTTGCTAGAATCGGTTTTTTAAAACCTTTTTATTTTTTAATATAGTTTGGGAAATCTTTTAAAACCTTACTACATAGATGGCCTTTTGCATCTTCTCTTTTGCGCTCTTCAAATTGCTTCATACCAAACTTCATGACTTCTCTACCGTATTTATCGCCTAGCTCATGTTTAGTACATTTTGCTGCAGCATCCTTTAACTCTTCTGAATAATAGTGAGAATTACAATCAAGTTGAGCACGGCTTAAAAAGCCATGTAGTTCAACTGCTTTCTCACATTGTGTTTGCTCTAGAAGATTCTTGGTTTCTTGACTAGCATAAATTGATGTTCCTACTAATAAAGTGAGAACTGTTACTAAAAAAATACGCATTATTTCCCCGACAAAGTTATTAAAAGTATTAGTGATAATATTGCGGGCGTATTAAATAATAATTATTCATAAGTGTCTATTAATAAAAAGAAAATTAAATAAAACCACTTCTCTTTTGAATACTTAATCACCTTAATAAAATTGGGTGATTAATTTTTATCAAATAAATGATATTGGATTTGTTTTATAGTCATCTTTAATATAATTCAAGCTATTCGAGAAAAGAGTTCTAGTGATATTTAATTCATTTCTAATCTACTAAAACCCTTACTCATTCTGCTAATTTAAAACCCTAGTTTCTTAAAGACAAAATAACCTACATGACTTTCAAAGCTACCGTCATTTTGAATTTTGAAATATTTCTTCACAAGGTCAGATGAACCTTCCTGCAAATAACGTATAGTTTTGATTTGATCTTCAGGCGTTTTCATACGCTTCACCCAACTATCAAAGTCTAACGAAAGCGTTTGTTTATCTAAACCAACCAAATCAAAGCCTGCATCTTCGATAAAATAGACCCACTCTTTCACACTATAGTTTCTTACATGACTCGGGTCTCGAATAGTTTCGATCGTCTGTAAAAACGTATCCAATATAGGCGAGCTAGAACTAATAATATCTACAAAAATAACAATGCCATCAGGCTTTAGAACACGATTTACTTCCTTCATTGCAGTCGGAACATGCTGCCAGTGATGCGCAGAATATCGGCTAATGACCACATCAAACTGATGGTCGCTAAAAGGCATATCTTCAGCAATGCCCTGCTGCACAAAGATGTTTTTTAATTTACGTTGGCTAGCAGTTTTAGACACGGTGTCTAACATTTCATGAGATAAATCGTATGCAAAGACTAGATCAGCATGAGGAGCAACATTATAAGAGACATGACCACCACCACAGCCTAAATCAAGGACTACAGCATTTTCAAATTTCTGAATTTCATTAACAAATTTATTAAATTCAATACCTTCAGAGTGAGCTTGGCTGTTTAAATAGTCGAGAGATTTATTTTGATATTGTTTTTGATTTATATCATGCTGGGTGATCATAACCTTGCTCCTTCTATGTAATGGAATCACATTAAAGGAAAAGTTGGATAAAAAATAATGATTAGTTTTTCTTCAATTGATAAATAAAAGTTATTATTTAATTTAATACATAGTAAGCACAAAATTTGAAAATTCTTAAATCAAATAGACGGCTATACTGTCTTTATCTAAAAATTTTATAACACTCAAAATGCCAAATATTATTTTATTTGATTTAGATCAAACTTTACTGGACAGAAATACATCACTTATAAAATTTGTTGAATGGCAAGTAAACTTTTTTCAATTGGTATCACAACAAAATAAGCAAAATTTTATCGCCAGATTTATTGAGTTAGATAACAATGGAAATGTTTGGAAGGACTTAGTTTATTCCCAATTAATTGAAGAGTTTAGTATCCAAGCTTTTAGCGTCGATTTCTTACTTGAATCCTATGTTAATGACTTTAATAAGTTTTGCTCTTCATTTGAGAGCGTTCCTGAAGCAATTAAAAATCTTTATAACAAAGGATATAAATTAGGCTTAGTTTCTAATGGCAAATCCCCCTTCCAAGAAAATAATTTTTATGCACTCGGTCTCAAAGAGTTTTTTTCTACAATTATCGTTTCAGAAGCCGTAGGTATGCGAAAACCAGATAGACAGATATTTGAGTATGCATGTAGAGAGCTTGGTTGTACTCCTAATGAATGTATTTTTGTAGGAGATAACCCTAAAGCCGATATTGAAGGTGCTAATAAAGCCGGAATGAAAACTATCTTTTTCCACCCAGATCCTTCTATCTGCTCTACTGTAGCCGATGAAAAAATTCACCATTATGATCAGCTAGAAACAGCAATTAATACATTAGATAATTTCATTCTTTAAAAATGGTTATTTGTTCTTTTATGAAATCCGCAAAGAGCACTGTTTAGTCACCCTTACTGAAACAGTGCTCTTTGCTCCATCCCAACCTCTATCCAGAAAGGTTTGATGCATAGAAATAGTGTATGTACGTTTGACTCAAAATGTTTCCTGTATTTTTAAAAAATTTTAAACATTCGCAGCATAAAAATGAAGTATATTGATTTTTATCAGAAGATTCTTCTTTGGTTTATATTTTGAACAGAACAGAATACACACTAGATCGTATAGATCGGAAAATTTTATCTGCATTGCGTGGAAATGGCCGTTTAACCGTTGCTCAACTGGCCGAAGAAGTAGGTCTTTCATCTTCTCCGTGCTGGACTCGACTGAAACGTCTGGAAACTTTAAAAATTATTGAAGGATATACGGTAAACGTAAACCCAAAAGCGATTGGCATTCATGAAGTCTTTTTTATTGAAATTACTTTAGAGCGCCACGATGACGAAATGCTAGAAAATTTCAGTGAAGCATTAGCAGATATACCTGAAGTTGTAGAAGATCACCTCGTCACAGGCGACTACGATTATCTGGTTAAAGTAGCAGTCAAAGATGCTGACCATTACGAACGATTTTTAAGGAAAAAGCTTTATTCAATTAAGGGGATTCGACACACACGTTCGACCTTTGCCCTACGCCCTCTCAAATCTGCTAATACTGCCGATTTAATGTTAATTGAATAAAAAGGTTAAACGCGTACAGTTAATTACTTAATTTATTGATTTTAAAATATTTACCAAGAGAAAACCTAAAAAATATAACAGATCATAGCTCTGTTATATTTTTTTTGAAAAATTCTGTATCTATGATTACAGCCTTCAATTCTTCAAAATGTAATTAATCTGAATTGGAGGCATCGCCATGAACATTTTGAAGAAAAAAAATAAGGCCAGTTTTGTATTCTTTATTATTACTCTCTACTCTTTTATTGGGTTTGGCTTAGGCTTCGTGATTTGGGAATACCTTTTAAAAGCCTAGTTTGCTCAAGAAGAGTTAACTCACCTCAGTAATAATTTCTGAAGTGATTTCTTTACTACGATGATATGCGGCCTTCATAGCTAAACGTATATCATCAGATACATTTCCTAACTCAAACATTCTGAGTGCTGATTCGGTAATCCCGTTAGCCAACGTCACCTTGCCACACAGATCTGCTGGCGGGACATTACTTTTACGGACCATTTCAACTGCCCCACTAGCCGCCTGGAGTGCTAAATCTAGAGCAAATTGTTTATCAAGACCTAAAGAAACCCCTGTCTTTATCATGCTATCTAAAATATAGAAAAAATAAGCCGGTCCCGAACCAGATAAAGCAATAATTGCGTCTGTCTGAGTTTCAGACGGCGCCCAAAAAGTCTGACCCGTTGCAGAATAGAGCATTTCGATTAAGTCTTTATCAAGCTGGTCCATTTGCTCTGACGCAATAAGTACATGGGTCCCCGTATGCGTTAGTACAGGAGGATTTGAAATTACACGAACAATTTTTTTCGAACCAGTAAAACGAGTCAAGTTAGCAATATCAATCCCTGCCATCATAGAAACAATCATTTTATTTGCTAACGCTTTTTTGAGGGGAATAAGTGTCTCTTTGAGCTGTTTAGGATCTAATAACAACACTACAATTTCAGCTTTTTTTAAACCATTTTCTTTTTGATTTAAAATATTTAAATCATTAATTTTTTTCTCTTCAATCAAATGTATCTTTTGTTTTTGAAATCCTTTTAAAACTAATCCTCCTATTAACGCCAAAGCTAAATTACTACTTCCAATGAAACAAATACTAGGCTGTACTGCACTTAACATTTAAAATGTTTTCCTTTCTTAAGAGAGGCTTATAAAAAGAAATATTATCTATAATTTAATTATGAATGTTGAATTAATAATGACCGCCTGAATAAAGAACCCACTTTAATAATATAAATTATTAAAATGGGTTTTGTTTTATTTGCGCAATAAATAAAACAACTCTAGCTTAAGCCTAATGTATTACTATTGTTAGTAAATACCACAAAAAAAATGTTAAGCTGTGTAACGTATACAATAGTATTGTAAAAAATTCTGTAATGAATTCTATTAAGCTTATATAAAGAATATCTATTACTTAATAAGAAAATCTTTAAACCAAATTAAGGCACAGAAGTGTTCTAGTTCAAACAACTAAAGAGTTTCTTTCTTATTCGCTAAAATTCTCTCAGCTTTTCTGATTGCCTGTTGCAGATCAATCTCATCACAGACCCAGAAAGTAAAAATTTTTCCAAATAAGTGAAAATGTTGTTTTACATACTTCGAACTGTTATCGGAGTAATGCTCTTCTATCTTAAAAAAATCATTGTGATTTTCTATTTTTTGACCGTCAAAAATGCCGCCAATACAAATATCCATTTTAGTACCATATACCTAATTACTTATATTTTAACAAAAAATTTAGAAGTACTTTTAAGAGCGTATTTTTATTCTGCTTTTTATTTTAAAGATAAGTTTAATTAAAACTTATAAAAAACCCACAAGATATGGTGGGTTTTCTTAAACTCTATCAAAGCACTTTAGCTTTAAACATATTCTATTTAAATAATATGTTTAAAGCAACTATAGATGCCCTATCAAGTTATGAATTCTGAAGAATCACAATATTTGAAGCTTGTGGGCCTTTTTTACCCTGTACTACAGTAAACTCAACACGTTGACCTTCCAAGAGAACTTTAAAACCTTGTGTTTGAATATCGGTAAAATGAGCAAAAATATCTTTACCTTCATCAGCTGCAATAAAACCAAAACCTTTAGTTTCATTGAACCATTTTACTGTACCAGTAGTAGTAGACATATATTTATCCTAAATCTTAAAATATTATAACTTATTATTGGGGAAACCAATTTAACTAAAAAATAGACGTGAAAACTTAAATATCTGAATGAACCGAAGACTTATAAATAAAACTGCGAAAAAGAAATTTATGATGACAAGAATATTTTGTTAGTTATGTTCGACTATACACGCTTCAAAATCATTTGCAATCGTTATTCAAAATAATTAAAGCGAGAAAAATTCTATGCTGTTTACATTTCGTCTTTCGTATTGATTTAATTAAAGATCTTTCAATTAAAAACCAGATATTTTATATTTTAATTGAAAGAAATACATTTAATTATTTACACATTAATAGAATTTCTGTTCACCAGCAGGACGTGTCTTAAAGCGTCGGTGAAACCACATGTATTGTGTTGGGGCAATACGAATTTGGTTCTCAATAATTTTGTTTACCCTTTCAGCATCACTGACTTCACAGCCACTTGGGAAGTTGTCCAATTTTGGCTCTACTAAAACATGATATTGCGGATTACGAATGTTACCGCTTCGATAAAAATATAAAGGAACTGCCGCTGCTTTTGAGATATCCATTAGTCTGCGATGGGCTGTAACTGTAGCGGCCTGAATACCGAAAAATGATGCCATTACACCTTGCTTGAGGCCAAAATCCTGATCTGGGCTATACCATATCGCATGGCCATGCTTAAGATTTTGTATGAGCCCGCGCATATTGTCTCGAGCAATCTGATTTTTATACACTCGGGCCCGACTACGATGAATCAAAAAATCTAAAAATGGATTATTTTGTGGTCGGTAAACCACATCCATATTAAAAAATAAAGTACACACCGCCCCACCTGCATCTAAAAGCGTACTATGGGTACCTAATAAAAGTACGCCATTTTCCTGATTATTGGTTAAGTTCTCTAACCCATCTATGTGAACACGGCTTTTAAACCAGTTTGGGCAGTACCATGCGTTTAGGGCTTCAAACACACCAGTTAAGGTGTCGACGAAAACTTGCTTGGCCTTTGTTTCAATCTGTAGAGGTGTTTTTTCAGGAAAACATGCCTGTAAATTACGTAGTGTTGTTTTTCTTCTCGAACCTAAAGATATCCATGCTATTTTTGATAAAAAATTAGCGAGACGCCATTGAATAGACCAAGGTAACATCGCGAATAACATCAAAATAAAAGCTAAAAACCATATACCCCAATATTTAAAAGATAAAAAGGAAAATTGAAACTCGCCAGATTTAAACTGCCGTTCATTTTTCGTCATATTATAGATTTCTTGAGGTATAGACTTAACATACTAACACGCTCAATTTTTAAGGTTGTGTGTTTATGTTGCTTTCACTTTTATAGTTTTACTTTCCTGACCTGTTTATAAAAATCTATATTTTAAATATTTAATCTATTTAAGGCTTAAATATACATAACCTTCTGTATACACCGATTATTTTCTCATTTAAAGTAACCGCACAATCTTGCCTCAATTTATAAATAGGATATATCAGCGTGAGCGGTCTTTTAGTATTTATAACTATAGCATTTCTTACCCTATTAAGCCCAGGACCGGGAGTTTTATTTACTGTCACAAATTCAATTAACTATGGTGTTAAAACTGCTTTGTTTGGAATAAGTGGTTTAATTATTGGTATGTTTGTGATTGCTGTAATTTCTGCCAGCGGTGTAGGACTTATTATTACCAGTAACCCTACTATTTTTACGGTTTTAAAGTTTATTGGTGCATTTTATTTAATGTATCTCGGATATAAAAACTTTACTAAAAAACTTGCAACCCAAGAGTTAATGACTGATCAACAAACCGATAAAGCTGTAAGTAAATCTAAATTATTTTATCAGGGGCTATTCGCATCTTTGCTTAATCCTAAAACAATCGTATTTTTTATCGCACTCTTCCCTCAATTTATTGATATCAAGAAAGAGATTTTAAATCAATTTTTAATTCTTTCTTTAACCTTCTGTTTTATTGGCTTTTTAATTCATTTAGTTTACGCAAATTTTTCTTCGATTTTCAAAGAGAAAATGTTATCCGGAAATAATTTCTCGATGCTCAATAAAATTAGTGGTGCTATTTTCTTTCTTCTTGCGATTTTACTTATCGCACAATAAAGCATTGCTCGATCTATTATTTGTTAAAAAGCCTTAACTCATGGTTAGGCTTTTTACTTCTTTTGTTCTCTCAACATGTTCTCTTCTAATACATTTTAGAGTGTTACTCTGTTTAATATCCAACCGTAAAAGAAATCCTCATAGTTAGGATTGTTCTCGGTAATTTCAATATAATGCTGTCCTTGCATAATATTTAAAATACGCACAAATACTTTTTCTCCCTCTTTATTACGTCTTTTTAAATACGTAGCCAATGCTTGTAAAGTAAGAGGCCCGTACTGGCCATCTACCACAAGATTTGGCCACCCTTCCTTCCCCTGCTTATTCAGCAGATTTAAAGCACGTTGTAATAAAGGTTTTGCAAAATTGACGCCACAATTTATAGCTGTATCCAGTAACTCTTCTGCAATAGCTGGGCTAATCGCATTAATCTGGTCAAACTGGGGTTCAAGCCAATATTTTTGCTTATAAATAGATTTGGCGACGCTTAATGGCAAGTCTTGCATATTGCCTTGATATCCGTTCGATTGAGCGACTGCCTCTGTAATGCCAAATTTAGTCGCATGGCCATGATCTGATGGATGGTTAACATATCCGCCTTCTCGGCTGATAATTTTTTCTAAGTATTGGTCAATATTCATTTTATTCTACCTTTATATTTAAAGCTGTCTTTAGCTATTTTGAAGATCATCTTTTGCTTTTTTTAGGTCTTTGATGACCTCTACAATCGTTTTACCTTCTTGTTTATTGATGAAGTTAAATATCCATCTCACGATAGCCCAGCCCGGTAAACCACAGATAAAGAAGAATCCAGATAGGGTGATCATTCCCCAAATATCGGATACCCATTCATGCAGGTTCCATTTCATAATAATGAATGAGCCGCCTGTAAGGCTTGAAACTACTGTACAGATGAGAGCAACAATCCATTCTTGTGGAGAACGAGGGAAACGCATCATTAATACAACTGCGACAACTAAGCTGACTGCTAGAGCCACCATAATTGCAATACTATAAAAATTTAAAAATGTGGCTAACCCACTGCTAGAAACTGTTTCCATGACTTTGTCCTGCGCTAAAGGGTAAAACTTAAAAACTCATCACGTTGACCAGCTTGCGGTTTTCAATGTTTATTAATACCCTTCGTTTTCTTTATTACAGTCAATAAAAAACACTAACGCTTTAAAGCTGCGCTAAATTGCAAGACGAACTTATCCTTGACCCCATTTATTTCAGGGGTCCGAGAAAAAATGTTTGTATGCTAAAGCCTGTTAGTGTGCACCGTTTAAGGCTTGTTCAATCAACTCAATCACTGTGATTGCACCAATCGCTTTTTGCATAGAGACTTGATCATCGAATTCGAATGCTTCATCTTCAAGCTCATTTACAATCTGCTTAGCCTCCTCAAGTGCCCTTTTTATTTTTTGTACCTTATATTTGTTCACGTCTTTGGCAATTGTTGGGATATACCCTCCACGTTTTGCATTTTTAAGTTGTTTAGCTCTGTTCTGCATTGCTGTAGTCATTCACTATCTCCAACTCAACTTACTCGTTAATAAGGCGTCTTTATCGTTTGTTATTCTTGAGGTTTTGATACATTCTTTGAGCAATATAGCTAAGCTATGGCTACAAATATGTGTTCGAAACGTTTCAACGAGTACAACAAGCTTAAAGAACCAAACAAATCACCTTTAAGACATTAATTTATAAACAAATACTTCATTTTCCTAAAATGTAAAAAAGTATTAAATTTTTTGGAATTAAACTTTTTACACGCCTTAATTTTTTGACCAAAAAGTTCATATAAAGCTTTGCCGTATATCGGAAACTTTTGTTAGGACTCACAATCTTTGTTAAATTCTTCATGTTCTTGATACCCTTTATCGACGAACATTAAGCCTGATCCACGGAATCGGGCTTTTTTTTATTCCAATTTTTGTTTTGATAGCCTGTTTGCAAATAATAATTGAGCTATCTCCCTTTTATTCTGCTACCTATAGAAACAAAATAAATTTAGCTTGCATCTCAAAGTTTTGATAAAGCGATAAATAATGACTTAGACACCTCTTAAATTTCTCTATTCATCTTGAGATATAACTGATATTATAACTATAGTTATTATTAGTCAATAACTATAGTTGTTTTACTAGATATAACTTAAGTTATATATTTGTTATAAGTTTACTGGTGTAACCATTATGGCTCTTAAAGACCGTTTAAAAGACTCTAGAATTAAAGCCAAAAAAACTCAGGCTGAAGTGGCAGAAGCTGTAAAGATGTCGCAACCCGCCTATCAGGCTTTAGAGTCAGGGAAAAATTTAAAATCTGCATTTCTTCCTTTAATTGCCCAATTTTTAGGAGTAGATGGTTATTGGTTAACGACGGGGAATACTGAAGATTCTTTTAGAGAAAGTGATGTATTTAGCCCGACTGTAGTGAGTGCAGAATCTACTGATCAGTATGTTTGGATTGAAGTTGTAGAAGCTAACTTTTCTTGCGGGACAGGTGAATCTATTGAATTTCACTTTGATGCTATTAATGGAAAAATTCCATTCCCTGCTTCATTCTTTAAAGAAAAACGCGTTGCTCAAGAATGCATGCGTATTATTAAAGCTAAGGGCGATAGCATGACAGATTACATTAAAGACGGAGATTTGGTGGGTATTGATATCTCTCAAACAGAAGTCATTGATGGCGAGATTTATGCGGTTTACTTTGCTGGCGAAGGGATGATTAAACAGATTTTTAAAGAAGCAGATGGTTCTTTAATTTTGCATAGCTTAAATGAAAAATTTAGAGACCGACGCGTGACAGAAGAGAACGGTAAAAACTTTAAGGTTATGGGTCGCCAGTTCTGGCGAGCAGGCTAATTGAGTTATTAAATATAATTAAAATAATAAGACAATTTTTTTAATCACTTCAACTTTTTTATAACTTTAATTATTTATATAAACTGTAGATATAAAAAAACCTATCTCCTTTAAAGGAGATAGGTTTTCTCGCTTTATTACCATGGTTTTATCAACAATATGTATTTAAACGATAAAGTTGATTAAATCCGGTATAGAAGCTTTTACCATCTTGGTTTAACTCAATTTCTTCACCAGACTGAAGTTGAATTTTTTTACCAACTTCGACCCAACGATATCCATCGAGAGAGTTTTGTTTACGCACATGAGGAACAATCCTCACATTAATTTCATTGCCATTTACGGCTGTGGCAATGTGCCACTCATTTACTATATTCACAATCATTCACTCATCACTGAGCTCATGTGATTTTACGGTATGTAATTAGAACGCTAGATTTAAGGTATGGACAGTTCGTCTAGAATTTAATATTTAGCTTTATATAGGGTTATTTATAAGCTAATTGCTTTTCATAATTTTCGTATTATGAAAAGTGGTACATCACAGAGCATAATATTTTGGATGCGGGAGTCGGATTTGAACCAACGACCTTCGGGTTATGAGCCCGACGAGCTACCAGACTGCTCCACCCCGCAATTGGAAGTAAGCTTTATACGCTCATATATTTTATAAAGCAAACTTTATTTTTTAATCGGTTGTAATTATTAACAATTCTCTTTTTATTATTTTTTTCATTTTAACCATTCAGTCTAAATTCACATATCAATTTCAATTTTTAATTCTTTAAATTGTTGTATTTATTTTAAATAGAACCCGATATTCATAGACAACAATTGCCTTGGTTGGATGGCTTTTATACTATCTAGATTGGTCCTTTAATTTTTAGTTCGTATGTCTGAACCTCAGTTTTCCCTTAGTGAATATCTCGGCACAGTTCAGGAAGTCATACGTGTGGCTTTTGATGAACCAGTTTGGGTAAAAGCAGAAATTCGAAATTTAAATATTAAGGGCGGTCATTACTATTTAGAACTCGCAGAAAAAGATGCAGAGACTGATAAAGTTATTGCCAGCTGTAAAGCCACGATCTGGAAATTTTCAGCGAGTAAAATTGTTTTAAAGTTCGAACGTGAAACTGGGATTGAGATTTCAAGTGATTTAAATGTACTCATCAAAATTAGAGCACGTTTTGATCCTCAATATGGATTTTCGGTCAATATTGAAGAGATTGACTCAAGCTTTACATTGGGTGAAATTGCTAAACGTTATCAGCAAATTATTGAACGACTTACTCAAGAAGGTTTAATCCATAAAAATAAACTTCTTCCCACTCCTTTTGATATTCAAAATGTTTTAGTGATTGCCCCTCAAAATGCTGCGGGTCTCGGTGACTTTAAAAAAGATGCAGATGCTCTTGAGCGAAATAGGGTTTGCCATTTTGTGTATCACACCGCTACTTTTCAAGGAAACACGGCTGCAACCAGTTTGATTGAATCCTTAGGTTCAGGTTTAAGACAATGGGCCAGCACGTTTAACTTTCCGCCTGATTTAATTGTGATTATTCGCGGTGGTGGATCGGTGAATGATTTAGCTTATTTAAATGATTATGAACTTGCCGCCCTACTTTGCAAACGTAGTGTACCCATTTGGGTAGGCATAGGGCATGAAAAAGACCGTACAATTCTTGATGAAATTGCTCATCGCTCATTTGATACGCCAAGTAAAGTGATTGCTGGTATTCGAAACCACATTGTTGAACGCGTACAAGAAGCTGTAGATAGTCTACAAACGATTAAGCTACTTTCTCAGCATCAAATCACGACCTATCAAAGCAAGAATGATCAACTGCTTCATCACATAAAATCTTCGGCACAGAGTCAACTTAGCTCGGCCCATCGTTTGCTTGACCAGATGAAAGAACGTACTCAGTTTAGCTCACAACAACAGGTTAAATTTTCATTAGCCCAAATCGAATCGTTGATGAAAGAAATCCTTTTGCAAAACCCGAAACAGGTTCAAGCCAAGGGCTATGCAATTGTTAGATCAGAAGGTAAAGCGATTCGCTCTATACATCAAATTTCAAGCCCCGCCATTGCTATTGAGATGCAAGATGGTGTGGTTGAAGCCAACATTACACAGGTAATTCCAAATGAAGAATGAAGAGTTAACGTTTAAAGATGGTCATGACATTTTGAAGAAAAATGCCGAATTATTAGAATCTCAAGAAAGCCCAGATATTGATAATTTAATGAAGATTGTTGAAGAATCTATTACTGCTTATAAAGCATGTAAGTCACGTATTGAAGCCGTTCAACAAGCTTTAGATGAGACATTCAAAGAATAAAAAAAGCCCACTCCTACTTCTCATTGAAGGAATGGGCTTAGTGAAATCCACTTAATCCTGAAATGCAAAAATGTGGATTAGGTCACATTTTTACACAAGCATAGTCCCATAACCATTTTAGATGTTCAATATTTTAATTGTGTCTATACGTTAGTTTGGCTTAATTTTCACCACCTCTTAAATAAAACGAGTTCTATTAAGACCCTACCAAACACAAACTCTACTCATGGTTATTGTTAAATTTAATTTAAGAGTTATTCCTCACTGAATGGACCAATTAACTGATAAATTTTGCCGTCTTTAGGGTTTTCATAGAGCAAATCCATATTGGGTAAAATAATATCGTCATTAATTTCAATATGTTCAACGCTTTTATGAAGCTCAAGCGCATGGTCATTCATGGGTCTAACTTTTGCCAAAGCAATTGATTCTTTATCAAACTGGTCCTTGATAATTACTTTTAATCTTTTCATAAAAATCTCCTGAAAAATAAATTTTTTAATATAAATAATGGGTTAAGTTTAAAATGAGCTAATCGCAGAATAGCCGATTGGCATCGCAAAAAAAGTTAAAATAAATGCAGCCGTACGTTGTAAATTACGTTGGTTTAACCAAGTTACTTTGTTTGAAATTAATACGGTTCCAAAAGCAATCCATAAAAATGCAATGGGTGTAATTAATGATAAAAAAATAGCAATATGCACAAAATAAACGTGAAGCACTTCCCATGCTGCATGTGGAAAAATAGCAGAAGCAAAGAGTAAAGCTTTAGGATTTAAAAGTGTTGCAACAAATAAAGCCTTAGGTGTAATCAGTGGGGTGTCTAATTTGATGTCATTTGTTGATGTTATCCAAAGTTTAAATGCAAGGTAGAGAATAAAAGTTGCACTTATTAACTTTAATAAGGCAGGAAGCCAAGGAATAAAATGTGAAACTGACTCAAGCAAAACACCCCATGAAGTAATTGCAATAAGATAACCCATCACTTCAGCAGGAATAAGTTTAAGAGACTGCTTCACCCCTGCTTGTATTCCAGCCGAGGCTAACAATGTATTTGTTGGGCCTGGAGTCAACAAAATGGTGACCACAAGTCCAATAAACATAAATGACACCATAGGCAATGAACTCTTTAGTTATGCTAGGCGAAATATGTCAAAAAGGAATATCTATTGTCGACATAATGGTTGTAACAAGAAATATTGAATTTTATTTTTTTAATTTTAAAACAATTAATTAACTCCACATGACTACAAATTCACTTACTATTTCAATAATTTTAAATATGCAAAATCGATCACACAAATATAGAATAAACGCTATTTTTTCTGCTTGCTAAACAACTAAATCAAGCTTTTTTTCACAGAAAAATAAGTCGTTATTTTTAATATTTAGTTCTTATTCAGCTTATTTAATAAACGCTTTTTTCTGACTTGAAATTTGAAAATTGATCAATATATAAACAATTAGAAGTCGTGATTTTACTGAATATGATGTCCCATTCCCCATCAATTCTTTGATTGTCGCTTTCATCAAATAAATCAGATGATGGAGGATGCATGATGAATGCTTATGTTCGCCCTCATCCAGATGGTTTTAAATCTTTTTTAGGCAAGAATCAGAAAACTGGACTCTACATTGTACGAGTTGGTTGGACGGTTTATGAAATGAATGGCAATGGTTCTGTGCTATACATTGTCAAAAATGAAGATACGATTCCGTTGGATGTAGAAAATTTTAAAACTGATCGTCCCAAAATTTATGCTGCTCTTCTAAGTGAAGTTCAGTTTCAACGCAAGAAACAACTCGCGATTGATCTCCAGCAATCAAACATCCCTTCTTATGACCGTAAAGCCTACAAAAAACGGCGTGGCTTTATTAACTCTTAAGTGAAGGTATTTACTTTAAACTCATATAGAAAAAGCACCCTTAGGTGCTTTTTCTTTTAACGACCTGTTGTAATTAATACAAGCATACTCAGTATTAAAGTACTTAATGATCGTTTGCAATGTATGTGGACTTCATGCTCAGCTCCGTGAGCATATTGATTAACGTTTTCCATTTCGTGTGCCCTTAAAGTTCACACTGATAATCTGCCCAATTTTCACACAATAAGAAATTAGCCAAAAGTATTATATGCAATTAAATTTAACACAATCCTTAAATTTAAATCCCCTCTTAACATGAACAATTATGAGCGTTTTAACTAAAAACTGGATGTAACATTCTACTACGAGGTTAATTATGTATTAGCGATTTGTAGACCTTTCATCTCAAACAGCCATGCCTTAAAAATGATCTTCTAAAATAGGAAATATAACGATATTCCATTTTTTAATAATAGCCTTCGACAGGAGAACTTTTATGGAAATTCAACGAGAAACCAACTCTTCTTTATTTTGTAATGCCTCTACCTCAATTCAAGCTTGTATTGAATGTATGATTGCTTGTAAAACTTGTGCAGCTGCATGTTTACAAGAAGAACATGTTCATATGATGCGTGAATGTATTAAGCATTGCATGACATGTGTAGAAACCTGCCAACTTTGTACGTCTTTAGAACTAAGAAACTCTGAACTAGCAGAATCAGCAATGCAACTTTGCGCAAATGCATGTCAACTTTGTGCAGCGGAATGTAGCAAACATGAGCATGAACATTGTCAGATCTGTGCGAAAGCATGTTTAGCCTGTGCTCAAGCTTGTCTTGCCTATCGTGCTTAAATAATTTTCCAGATGTAAAGCCTACGCGTCTTTAGATCGTAGGCTGATTAAAATACTTTAAATAACAACGAATTATATATTTATTATTTAAGGAATACTTTTTTATAGGCATAAAAAAAACCCGCATCTTGGGGAAAATGCAGGCTCTTAGATCTCCCACAACGACCATGAGTTCATTATTAAACTTGAACTTTAAACCGTTAACTAAATGTACCGTTAATTAAAATAAAAATCAATACAGAATAGTCTGTATATTTCAATTTTTTTATGATTTTTACATTACTTTTTCATAAATAGTTTAAAAATATAAGATATTTTTAAATGAGAAATAGCTTTTTAAAAGACATTAAAAAAGCCCGTTTCACGGGCTTTTCTGCAACGGTGAGCAAGTTAAGATTTGTGTCTATCCATCTCTTAGTTTGCTCTTTGCTAGCTATATGTAAGGTCTTATCGTATCTTTTGCCCTGTCCCAAGTTTCCCTGTGGATCGAGGAGATATTACGATTACCTTAGGTACAGTTATAGCACATTATTTATTCATGACTAGTCTTGTTCACGTTTTTTTACAAATGAATAAAATACGATCTAACCTTAATATTTAAGGGTTTTCTATCCCATTTGGATATTGGCGAGCGGTATCACAAATTGGATACCACTTCACTTGTGAATTGACAAAAGCATGAGAGATGACTGGCGTCGATATTTCTTCATTAATAAGTCCTACCCTTAGGCGTACCACTTCTGGCTTATCTAGACGTTCACTCCAGATCGGTGAACCACAAGTTTTACAGAACACTCTCTTTTTATTAGGCGATGCAAAATAAGCCTGTAAAAGATTTTCACCCTGCACAATGTTTAAATCACTTTTTTGTACTTGAGTGATGGCAGCAAAAGCAGCCCCTTGTGCTTTTTGGCATTGATTACAATGACAAACCATGATGGGTTCTAATTCGACATTAATGCACAGTTGAACGCCATTACAAAGACAAGAAGCAGTATAAGCCATGATTTTTCCTTTTTATTTTAATGAAACTTAGCTTACACCCACACCTTTTTCAATGTGATCTAAGATGGCACAAGAAGCCTGTTGGTCGCCACAGCAATCATCAGCAGAAGCCTGCAAAATATTGACCATTTCTTGGAGATGGGCAATTTTCTGTTTTAATTCGGCAATGTGTTTGACGGTTAGGGCTTTCACTTCTGCACTATGCCGATCTGTGTTTTTCCAAAGTGAAATAAGCTCTTTCATCTGTTCAGAAGAAAAACCTAACTCTCTGGCATGTTTTAAAAAATTCAAAGTTTTAAGGTCTGTTTCTGAATAAATGCGATAGCCAGAAGCAGAACGCTGAGCTGCTTCAAGTAAACCGATTTCTTCATAGTAGCGAATCATTTTCGCTGAAATGCCTGAATGTTTGGATGCCTGACCGATATTCATCTCACACCTCAAATATTAAATTTGGTTTAAGACCTGCTGTCATGATCTTAAACCAAAAGTTGATTTTCAGCACGCTTACTCTACTGGCGCATGAAAGCGTTTTAAGCGTAATGCATTGCCTAAAACAAAGACTGAAGAAAGTGCCATCGCACCTGCTGCAAACATCGGTGAAAGCAACACACCAAATGCTGGATATAGCGCACCTGCTGCAATTGGAATTAGGGCTACGTTATATACAAATGCCCAGAATAGGTTTTGACGTATGTTTCGCATGGTGGCTTTACTTAATGCAATTGCATTCGGCACGCCTTTTAAACTACCTGACATCAGCACCACATCGGCAGCTTCAATCGCAACATCTGTACCTGTACCAATGGCTAAACCGACATCTGCTTGCGCCAAGGCTGGTGCATCGTTAATGCCATCACCCACAAAGGCCAAACGACCATATTGTTTTTGCAGTTGACGAACTGTGTCCACTTTGCCTTCGGGTAAAACCTCGGCCACGACTTCATCAATGTTCAGCTTTTTGGCAATTGCTTGCGCAGTATGACGGTTGTCTCCTGTAATCATGGCCACTTTGAGACCTAATTTATGTAAGGCTTCAATCGCAGCATAGGTTGTTTCTTTAATTGGGTCTGCCACGGCAATAATTGCTGCAAGTTGCTGGTCAATGGCAACATAGAGTGGTGTTTTGCCTTCTTCACCTAACTGAGCAGCAATCGCTTGGAATGAGCTGGTGTCTAAACCAAGTTGGTGCATATAACGATCTGCGCCAATTTGTACTTTTTGGCCTGAAACTTCTGCTTCAATACCTGAACCTGTAATCGAGTTAAATGCTGTTACTGGTAATAAGTTTAGGCCTTCGCTTTCTGCTGCTTGCACAATCGCAAGGGCAATTGGGTGTTCAGATTTGGCCTCAACAGAGGCAACTAAAGTCAGCACTTGGTTACGTTCAAAGCCAGATTGCACATTAAAGTCTGTCAGTGTCGGTTTGCCTTCGGTGAGCGTTCCTGTTTTATCAACGGCAACCACTTGTGCTTCTTGTAAAAGCTGCAAAGCTTCACCTTTACGGAACAAGACACCTAGCTCAGCACCACGTCCAGTACCGACCATAATAGAAGTTGGTGTTGCAAGCCCCATCGCACAAGGACAAGCAATAATTAGTACCGCAACAGCATTCACCAAGCCAAAAGTTAGCGCAGGCTCTGGTCCCCAAATAAACCAAACCAAGAAAGTAATTGCAGCAATTAGCATCACTACAGGCACAAACCACATGGTGACTTTATCCACTAAACCCTGAATCGGAAGTTTAGAACCTTGGGCTTGTTCAACCATGCGAATAATTTGTGAAAGTACAGACGAAGAACCAACGGCGGTTGCCCGAATGTTTAGAGTACCGTTTTGATTGACCGTACCACCGACCACCTGATGGCCTACGATCTTTTCAACGGGAACAGGCTCACCCGTAATCATAGATTCATCAATGTAGCTGTGCCCTTCAACTACTTCACCATCGACTGGCACACGTTCACCCGGACGAATTTCTACAATAGTTCCACTGACCACTTCGACAACAGCAACTTCCACCACTTGACCGTCACGCTGAATACGAGCTGTTTTGGGCTGCATTCCAACTAAATGTTGAATCGCTTGCGAAGTACGTCCTTTAGCTTTTGCTTCAAAATATCGCCCGAGTAAAATTAAACTGACAATTACAGCAGCCGCTTCAAAGTAAACATTGACCGTACCTTGTGGTAAAACTTGCGGCATAAAGGTTGACACGACTGAGAAACTGTAGGCAGCTAAAGTTCCAACAGCCACTAGCGAGTTCATATCTGGTGCTAAACGCCATAAGGCTGGAATCCCTTTTTGGTAAAAACGGCGTCCAGGAAAAACGAGTACTAATGTGGTCAAAACAAACTGTAAAAGCCAGCTATTGTATTGACCAATGGTGTGCATGACCCACATGTGAAAAGCTGGGATTAGATGTGAACCCATTTCCAAAATAAACACAGGTAAGGCCAACACAATCGAAATGATCAAATCTTTTTTAAGCTGATCTAACTCTGAAGCTTTTTTATCGAGTTGCTCATCTTGTTTTTTTTCAGCTGCTTTCGCGTCATAACCTGCTTTTTTAACAGCACGAATTAAGTCTTCAACATTGACTGATGCATCTGCTTGTACCCAAGCCTGCTCTGTTGCTAAGTTGACAGTTGCCTCTTGAACACCGTCTACTTTTTTGAGGGCTTTTTCAACACGTGCAACACAAGATGCACAGGTCATGCCCTCAATAGACAACTCCACTGGTGCAGCTTTTGGAACATCATAACCCGCACGTTCAACTGCTTTAACCAGTGCTTCGCGCTGAATCGGTTGATTTGAATAAACAACGGCTTTTTCTGTTGCCAAATTAACGTTGGCAATCTCTACATTTTCAACTTTCTTAAGTGCTTTTTCGACACGTCCTACACAGGAGGCACAAGTCATGCCCTCAATTGAGAGTGTTTCACTATATGCTGGCAATTTTGTGGTTTTTGAGTCCATCAAACACCTCTGCAAATCTGCAAAATTTAATATTCTGTATTGAGCATACAGATTCCCATCATGGGAAGGTCAAGCATATTTTTTTAAAAATTTGGTCTTGACCTTACAATCATGACAAGGTTTAGACTCAGTGTTATCCAAACAAACATCTCATTCTTGATGGAGTATGAACATGAAACTACTTATTGAAAATATGACTTGTGGTGGCTGCGCTCGTGGCGTGACTGCGACGATTCAAGATATCGACCCAAATGCAAAAGTAGATGTAGATTTAGCAACCAAAATCGTGACTGTTGAAAGCAGTGAAAGCATCGATAAAATTACCGAAGCACTTGAAGAAGATGGTTTCCCAGCGAAAGTGCAATAAGATATAAAACTGCATAGCTTCAACCTTTGAAGCTATGCACTTCTCTTATTTAAAGATCGATACCATTTGAATCATCTATCGGGTTCTGATCGAGTGTAAAGACAGTCCGTTGGTAAGGTATCCCTTCTAAGTCATAAACCTGATAAATACAATCAAACAGTGACTGTAAATCTTCACTTCGGTCCATTGCCCGTGCTGTAATAAAAATTGGACTGACCGCGCCGTTATCTAAAATCGGAATATAGTTTAAGTGTGGAAATCGAATGGTATCGGCGCTTGCCGGAATAATACAGATACCTTCTCCCGCTGCCACTAAGCCCAAAGCCAATTGAATCTCTCGTATTTCATGCATATTTTTTGGAACCAAACTATGCTCGGCAAAAATATTTAAAAGCTGGGTCGAAAAATTGGGTTTCGGCGAAGTGGGATACATAAACATCTTTTCATCAATGAGATCGGCCAGATATACCCCTTCCGTACGCTGCGCAATTGGGTGGCTCGTATGTGCAGCAACTACCAATCGTTCTTTACGTAAAAGAATTCGTCTCACTGCAGGATCACTAATTCTTAGGCGTCCAAACCCAACATCAATACGTCCTTCTTTTAATGCCTGTAGTTGTTCAGTGGTACTTAACTCCATCAATTGAATATTCAAATGTGGTTGCTGCTGACGAAATAAATAAATGATTCGCGGCAGTAAACCATAGAGTAAAGACCCAACAAAACCAATGGTCATACTTCTTTCGATGAGACCAATCCGCTTGGTCATACTTTTTATTTCTTCAGCATTCGACAAAAGTTTAAGAGCGTGCTGATAAAAGAAATGTCCGGCTGGGGTTGTCTGTAAAGGACGGCTTCCGCGCTCAAACAGTTGAATTCCAAGCTCACTTTCCAGATTTTGGATCTGCCGACTCAAAGGTGGTTGAGCAATAAATAGTTTCTCAGCAGCCTTGGTGAAGCTTTGTTCTTCCACCACCGCCACGAAATATCGTAAATGTCTTAGTTCCATAAGGCTTCCATACCTTTAAGATATAAAAAAATGCAAATTCAGTCTTAGACACAGTTTAACCATTCTTTTAAGGTATATACAAGCAACAAACCGATGAAGTGATGAATTGCTTTGTGAACAAGCCTTTTGCCAATCTTCCAGTTATTCATCTTCATCAATTCACGGTTAAACACTCAGCGCACTCATGCGCTTCATTGACAATATTAGGATATCAAGGCCTTTTAGACCGTAGCTAAGGCCTTGGTGACTTCCACACTTTTGGAAAGTCGGAGAACGGACATGCCACGTATTCCTGTAATCAATACTAGCCATCTTGACCGTATTGATGAATTACTTGTCGATAACATCGATACAGGTGAATTTAAACTTCATCGCTCAGTGTTTACTGACGAATCTCTTTTTGACCTCGAAATGAAATATATCTTCGAAGGCAATTGGGTTTACTTAGCACACGAAAGCCAAATTCCAAACAATAATGACTACTACACTACTCATATTGGTCGTCAGCCTGTCATTATTGCACGTAACCGTAACGGCGAACTCAATGCCATGATCAATGCGTGTTCACACCGCGGAGCACAACTTTGCCGTTACAAGCGTGGTAATAAAGCAACGTATACATGCCCTTTCCACGGCTGGACTTTTAACAACTCAGGTAAATTGCTTAAGGTTAAAGATCCAAGTGAAGCAGGTTATTCTGACTGTTTTAACCAAGATGGTTCACACGACCTTAAAAAAGTAGCACGTTTTGAGAGTTACAAAGGTTTCTTATTTGGTAGCTTAAATCCCGATGTTCCTTCACTTGAAGAATTCTTGGGTGAAACCACCAAAATCATCGATATGATTGTTGACCAGTCTGAACATGGTTTAGAAGTTTTACGTGGTTCATCTACATATACCTACGAAGGTAACTGGAAACTCACTGCTGAAAATGGTGCCGATGGTTATCACGTTTCTGCTGTTCACTGGAACTATGCAGCAACAACTCAACACCGTAAAGAAACTCAAGCTGCAGATAACATTCGTGCCATGAGTGCAGGTTCTTGGGGTAAACAAGGCGGTGGCTCGTATGGCTTTGAAAATGGCCACATGTTGCTTTGGACACAATGGGCAAACCCAGAAGACCGTCCAAACTTCCCGAAAGCAGACGAATACACCGAAAAATACGGCGAAGCCATGTCGAAATGGATGATTGAGCGTTCACGTAATCTTTGTCTCTATCCAAATGTTTATTTGATGGATCAGTTTGGTTCGCAAATTCGTGTACTTCGCCCACTTTCGGTTAATAGAACCGAGGTCACCATTTATTGTATCGCGCCTAAAGGTGAAGCGCCTGAAGCTCGTGCACGTCGTATACGTCAATATGAAGATTTCTTCAATGCTTCAGGCATGGCAACACCAGACGATTTAGAAGAATTCCGTGCTTGTCAGGCAGGCTACGCAGGTATTGCTCTTGAATGGAATGATATGTGTCGTGGTTCAAAACATTGGATTTATGGACCAGACGAAGCAGCGAACGAAATCGGTTTAAAACCCATGTTAAGTGGTATCAAAACTGAAGATGAAGGGCTTTATCTTGCCCAACATCAATATTGGTTGCAAACCATGAAACACGCGATTGCATCAGAGAAAGAAATTGCTGATCAGGGAGAAACAGCATGAGTGCTCAAGACAAAGCAACTTTAGAAAATATTGCTCAGTTTCTCTATCGTGAAGCTCGCTTTTTAGATGATGAACAATGGGATGAATGGATTGAATGCTATGCACCAGAAGCTTCATTCTGGATGCCAGCTTGGGATGATGACGATAGATTAACTGAAGATCCACAATCTGAAATTTCACTTATTTATTATCCAGACCGTCAAGGTTTAGAAGATCGTGTGTTCCGTATTAAAACTGAACGCTCATCGGCAACCATGCCAGACACACGCACAAGCCACAATATTGCCAATGTTGAAGTTGTTGAGCGCGATGGCGACAAAGTTACTGTTCGCTTTAACTGGAATACCTTGAGTTTCCGTTACAAGACAAATTATAGCTATTTCGGTATGTCACGTTATGTGATCGATTTTTCAGGTGATCAACCAAAAATCTTGAGCAAGTATGTCGTTTTGAAAAATGACTACATCAATCAAGTGATTGATATTTACCACCTTTAAGACATACCCCCTCAGCTAAGCGGACTGTTGGCTGAGGGTAAAAGTTTCAAATCTTTTGTAGGATACATGCCATGTCAAACCACAATATCGCACTTCAATTTGAAGATGGTGTTACACGTTTCATTAGCGTAGCTCAAGGCGAAACCCTATCTGACGCAGCCTATCGCCAAAAAATTAATATTCCTTTGGATTGCCGTGATGGTGCATGTGGAACTTGCCGCGCATTTTGCGAGTCCGGTAGTTATGACATGCCAGAAGAAACCTATATTGAAGACGCATTACCCCCTGAAGAAGCTGAGCAAGGCTATATTCTTGCTTGCCAATGTCGACCAACTTCAGACGCCGTATTTCAGATTCAAGCATCTTCAGATGTTTGCAAAACAGAAATTCATAGCTTCCAAGGTACTTTAGCCCGCGTTGAAAACTTATCAGACTCAACCATCACATTTGATATTCAACTTGATGATGGCCAACCGGATATTCATTTCCTTGCAGGCCAATACGTTAACGTTGCAATTCCAGAAACTGGCGAAACCCGTTCATATTCATTTAGCTCAAAACCGGGCAACCGCTTAACGGGATTTGTGGTCCGTAATGTACCAAATGGCAAGATGAGTGAATTCTTAAGCAAAAATGCTAAAGCTGGCGACAAAATGACATTTACCGGACCATTCGGTAGCTTCTATTTACGTAATGTAGCGCGTCCTGTACTGATGTTGGCAGGCGGTACTGGCATTGCCCCATTTATGTCGATGTTACAAGTGCTTGAAGAAAAAGGTTCAGAACAGCCTGTTCGTTTAGTCTTTGGTGTAACCAATGACTTTGATTTGGTTGCTCTAGAAAAACTCAATGAGTTGCAGGCAAAATTTCCATGGTTCGAATACCGCACTGTGGTCGCAAGCCCTGAGAGTAACCATGAACGCAAAGGCTATGTCACTGGTCATATTGAAAGTGAATGGTTAAACGGTGGCGACGTCGATGTTTATCTATGTGGCCCAGTACCAATGGTAGAAGCTGTACGCGACTGGTTAGAAACTGAAAATATCAAACCTGCTAATTTCTTGTTTGAAAAATTCTCTGCGAATTAACAGGTGGAGAAATTATCTATGTCAAACCGTCAAAGATTTACCGATAAGGTTGTGATTGTTACGGGTAGTGCCCAAGGTATTGGCCGTGGCGTGGCACTGCAAGTTGCAGCTGAAGGCGGCCAAGTCATCATGGCTGATCGCTCTGAATACGTTGAAGACGTTCTCAAAGAAATTCAGAGTACAGGTGGTGATGCTGTTACGATTAATGCTGATCTTGAAACCTATGCAGGCGCGCAAGCGATAGTTGCAAAAGCCATTGAACACTATGGTCGGGTAGATATCCTGATTAATAATGTGGGTGGCGCGATCTGGATGAAACCTTTTGAAGAGTTTTCCGAAGAAGAGATCATTAAGGAAGTGAATCGCTCATTGTTTCCAACTTTATGGTGCTGCCGCGCTGTCTTGCCCGCCATGATTAAGCAACAATCGGGTGTTATTGTAAATGTATCTTCAATTGCAACCCGTGGTATTAACCGTATTCCCTACTCGGCATCTAAAGGTGGTGTAAATGCTTTAACAGCATCTCTTGCTTTTGAACATGCTAAAGATGGGATCCGAGTCAATGCCGTTGCGACGGGTGGAACCGAAGCACCGCCTCGCAAAGTACCGCGTAACGCCAACCCGTTAAGTCAAAATGAAAAAGACTGGATGCAGCAAGTGGTTGATCAAACAATAGATCGAACATTTATAGGCCGTTATGGCACAATTCAAGAACAAGTCAATGCAATTTTATTTCTTGCATCAGACGAAGCATCATATATGACTGGCTCGGTTATTTCAGTCGGAGGTGGAGATCAGGGTTAACCCTGATCTTTTTGCATGATTGAGTAAATAACATGATTTGCATGGAGGCAATCACACATGGCAACCCTGTTAAAGACATTAAAAAATGACTGGTCCATATCAGCAACAGTTGCTGGCTTTCTTGCGGTTTTAATTTCTTACTCAGGCCCACTGATTATTTTTTTCCAAGCTGCTCAGCGTGCCCATGTATCCACCGACATGATGGTGTCATGGATTTGGGGAATCTCAATTGGTGCCGCCGTTTCAGGTATTTATCTTTCGATTAAATTTAAAACGCCTGTTATAACCGCATGGTCAGCACCGGGTACAGCCCTGTTAGTTACTCTATTTCCAAACGTTTCGTTGAATGAAGCGGTAGCCGCCTATATTACTTCTGCCATCGTTATTTTTTTAATTGGCGTTACAGGTTACTTCGACAAATTACTAAAATGGATTCCGCAAGACGTCGCTGCGGGCATGATGGCTGGTATTCTTTTTCAATTTGGTATTGGTCTATTTACCTCGTCCGACAGCATGCCTTTTATTGTCTTTAGCATGCTCATTGTCTTTTTAATTGCCAAACGATTAATGCCACGCTATACCATGATTTGGGTATTAGCTGCCGGAGTTTTATTAAGCCTCATTTTAGGAAAAATGAACCCTGTTGATGTGAGTTTTAGTTTAGCGATTCCGCAGTGGATTAGCCCAGAGTGGACATGGAACTCAACACTGAACCTCGCTGTTCCTCTCATTTTAGTCAGCTTAACTGGTCAATTTTTACCAGGTATGGCAATTATGAAACTCAGCGGTTACGACACCCCAGCCAAACCCATTATTACTGTCACCAGTATTGCTTCTTTAGCTGTTGCTTGCGTAGGTGGTATTACCATTGTGCTTGCCTCAATTACCGCGGCTTTATGTATGGGTAAAGACGCTCATGAACTTAAAGAAAAACGATATATTGCGGGTATCGCTAATGGAATTTTTTATATTTTAGGAGGCTTATTTGCTGGCAGTATTGTCATGCTATTTAGCTTACTTCCTAAAGAGTTGGTTGCAGCACTGGCAGGTTTAGCCTTGCTTGGAGCGATTGCCACCAATATTTCTGTTGCTATGAGAAATGATAGTCAACGCGATGCTGCACTTATTACCTTTTTAGCTACTGCATCAGGCATGCATTTCCTTAGATTAAGCTCAGTCTTTTGGGGTATTTGTATTGGTGTAATCGCCCATTTCATTCTCACACCACGCTCAACTCCAGCCACAAATTAAATTTTTTATCTAAGCACCCACCACTAAAATAAAGCCTCAATCGCCACATCAGGATGCAAATAATTTGCTAATTCTGATTTGGCGATTTTTTATTTAATATAAATTAAATTTCATTTTTAAGATCAATTTCTACAATAATTAAATAATAGACTTTAGTATTTTATTTTTATATTTTTGCTTCAACTCATAATATAAATTTAAAGATACTTTTAAGCGTGATTCTCCTCAATGAAATCTATAAAAAAGCACCTATAAAATCCTTAAAATTCTCACTATACAATATTTAACTCTATTTTAAACGCAATAAAAAACACCCACAAAGAAAATAAAATAAATTATATTTTTCAAATACCTATATTAATTTAAGCACAATACCTTAAAGACATAAAGATATATCAATTAGGTTTTTGACTCTAATCCAATAACAAAATAGTTTATTTAAAAATAACGCGATGCTTCACAAATTGGAGGTGAAGAAAATGGATACGAGCAAGGTTAATATTAATGAGTTAATTGATAAAGCCAGTTTTACATCTTTTCATTGGAAAGTTTTAATCTGGTGCTTACTTATTATTATTTTTGATGGATATGATTTAGTTATTTATGGAGTTGCTCTTCCGCTGTTAATGCAGCAATGGTCTTTAACTGCTGTTGAAGCTGGTTTACTCGCCAGTGCAGCGCTATTTGGGATGATGTTCGGTGCCATGATTTTCGGCACACTTTCAGACAAACTGGGACGTAAAAAGACCATCCTGATTTGTGTCACCTTATTTAGCGGATTTACCTTTATAGGTGCTTTTGCCAAAGGACCAACTGAGTTTGCTATTTTACGCTTTATTGCAGGTCTTGGGATTGGTGGCGTTATGCCAAACGTCGTCGCGCTTATGACTGAATACGCACCAAAAAAAATCCGCAGTACATTAGTCGCAATCATGTTTAGTGGTTACGCAATTGGCGGCATGACATCTGCTCTACTCGGTGCATGGCTCGTTAAGGATATGGGCTGGCAAATCATGTTTTTACTTGCAGGTATTCCACTGCTATTACTCCCGCTGATCTGGAAATTTCTGCCTGAGTCTCTCGCCTTTTTAGTGAAATCTAATCAGAGTGAACAGGCTAAAAGTATTGTCAGCAAAATTGCACCTCAAACTCAGGTAAACTCCAATACTCAATTGGTATTAAATGAGAGCACCACAACAGATGCACCTGTCCGTGCGCTTTTCCAACAGGGTCGTACCTTCAGCACATTTATGTTCTGGATTGCTTTCTTTATGTGCTTACTCATGGTGTATGCCTTAGGAAGCTGGTTACCTAAACTCATGCTGCAAGCGGGCTACTCATTAGGTGCGAGCATGTTATTCCTGTTTGCACTCAATATTGGCGGTATGGTCGGTGCAATTGGTGGTGGTGCTTTAGCAGATAGATTCCATTTAAAACCTGTTATTACCATTATGTTTATTGTGGGATCAGCAGCTTTAATTCTGCTTGGCATTAATAGTCCACAATTTATTTTATATAGCCTGATTGCGATTGCTGGCGCTGCCACCATTGGTTCACAAATCTTACTCTACACGTTTGTTGCACAGTTCTACCCGACAGCACTTCGTTCAACTGGCATGGGCTGGGCATCTGGAATTGGTCGTATCGGCGCGATTATTGGACCAGTTTTAACTGGAGCTCTGCTCACATTTGAGCTTCCTCACCAAATGAATTTCTTAGCAATTGCGATTCCGGGTGTGATTGCTGCACTTGCAATATTTATGGTCAATCTTAAAGCCTCTGTTGCCGCACAAACGCCATCAACTTTTAACCCTCAAAACACGCTTACCCAGCAGTAAACATACATGCGCCTAGGACTGGCGCATAGATTTTGGAAATGGATTATGGAATTATTACATCGCTTTAAGCCACATGCTTTAACCTTTGCAACCTTAGTATTGATGTGTGGCAATTCATTCGCTGCAAATCCAAATCAGCAGGCTGAAGATGAATGGAAATTCACGCTAAAGAATGCCTATATCAATCGTAATTTTGATAATGATGCACTCAAAGACACTGGTAGTTGGTCTCAGGCAGCATCGCTATTTTATAAATCGAAAATGCATGACACTCCGCTGCAAATTGCAGACAAGCCCATTACGATTGGAGCTGATGCTTCTGTTCAATACGCCGTGCGCTTAAGTTCAGATAAACATGTTACGGACACAGTTTTGCCTTTTAATAAAGAGACACAATCACAAGCATCCGACTTTTTAAAATACGGCGCCACTTTAAAACTGGGTTATGACAAAACTCTTTTAAGTGTCGGTGAGCTTTGGTTAGACTTGCCTGTAACCGCTGTGGATGCCAGTCGTCAGTTGCTTGCTTCATATTGGGGAACCAATCTTAAGTCGCAACTTTCAGATCAGCTTTATGCAGAAATTGGCCGAGTGGAAAAAGTCTCTCCACGAAATGAAGAAGACTTTAAAAAGTTTTCTTTCACGGCAAATGGAATGACTAAAGAATCTGATGGCTTAAATTACATAGATCTGCGCTATCAATTTACGCCGTCACTCAAGGGTGAATATTACTTCGGTAATTTAGAAGACCTCTACAACAAACACTATGTAGGGTTTGAGCATAATTGGAAACAACCTAATTTCGCTCTTACGTCTAAGTTTAAGTACTTTAATGCAAAAGATGATGGCAACACTTTTGATATTGATGCGCAAAACATCGGGGTGCTAGAAACGCTCAAAGTAAAAAACCATACCTTTGGCTTGGGGTACCAGCAGATTATCGGTGAGTCGGCTTATCCATTACCGGATGGGTTCATACCGGAAACCTATTTCATTAACTGGAACGCTACTGGTTTCTTTAAAGAAGACGAAAAGTCTTATCATGTAATGTATGGCTACGACTTTAAAGATTATGTTCCGGGCTTAAACGCAATGGTGAAATATGTCTATGGCCATGATTTTAAAGCAGCCAATGGTGAGAAAAACCACGAAACCGAGTCAAATGTGATTTTAAATTATGCGTTTCAGCAGTCATTCTTAAAAGGCGTCGCCCTGCAATACATTCGCATTGATTACAATGTAAAACATGGCAATGACTTTGGTGAAGACCGCTTGTTTGTAAACTACACCAAAAAGTTTTAATCATTTTTGATTCAATCTAAGCGGGCTAATTTTAGTCCGCTTTATTATTTTCGACCCATAAAAAAACGCTCTTACGAGCGTTTTTAATTAATCTAGTAACTTAAGCAACGTGCTTTTGAACAACAATCGAACCTACTGAATAACCAGCACCGAAAGATGAAATCACGCCATATTCGCCATCATCCACTTCGTGGCCTGTACGGTGTAAAGCAATAATCACACCTGCTGAAGAGGTATTCGCAAACTCATCTAGAATAATTGGTGCACGGCTTAAATCTGCCTCTTTACCAGCCACATATTTCAAGATTAGTTCATTCATATTGGCATTGGCTTGGTGTAACCAGAAACGCTTAATATCATTTGCAGTTAACTGCATTTTTTCTAACTGTGCATTAATGATTTTTGCCACCAATGGACAAACATCTTTAAATACCTTGCGGCCATCTTGACGGAATAACTTGTCATCAACGACCGCATCTTCGCTACGGTTTAAGAAACCAAAGTTATTGCGAATGTTGTTTGAAAATTGAGTAAATAAATGAATATCTAAAATTTCAAAACCAGTTTTAGTAGTGGTTTCTTCAATAATAGAAGCCGTTGCAACATCACCAAAAATGAAGTGGCAATCACGGTTACGGTAATCCAGATGACCCGATGTAATCTCGACATTTACCAATAAAACACGGCGAGCACCCGAGCGAATTGCATCTGCCGCTTGTTTCAAACCAAAAGTAGCAGCTGAACATGCAACGTTCATGTCGTAGGCATAACCTTGAATGCCAAGTGCCGATTGAATTTCAATCGCTACAGCTGGATAAGCACGCTGCATGTTTGAACATGCCAAAATCACAACATCGATATCTTCAGCAGTTACGCCTGCATTTTCCATTGCTTGTTTCGCAGCAATCACACCCCACTCTGCTTGAAGTGAAAGTTCATCATTTGAACGTTCAGACAAACGAGGACGTAAACGTGTTGGATCAAGGATACCTGATTTCTCAATCACGTAACGGCGCTTAATACCAGACGCTTTTTCAATAAATTCAGCACTAGAACCACGTAACTCTTCTAGCTCACCTGCTGCAATTTTCTCTGCATTCTCTTGGTTATATTGTTCCACATAAGCATTTAAACTGTCGGCCAGTTCTTCATTAGAAATGATTTCTGTTGGGTGAAATAACCCAGTACCTGTGATACGAATGCCCATGTAAAACTCCTAAAAAAATGAATAGGGTCTGTTAATCTTTCATTTATAAATTGCGTTGTAGGCTAAACAACAGCATAAACAGACCCCGATCTATCTTAACTGATTCCCAAACGATCCCATAACTTTTGCAGTCGAGTTGGCGAAATAGGCATCTTGGTTTTCATCGGCTGAGAAAATAAAGAAATGCGAAATTCTTCCAACATCAAATACAATTCTTTGATTTTTGGATCGTTTTTGAATTTAAACACCTTGTCCATCCATGGATCGACATCGTCAATTGCAGCATGATCTCGCTGTAGATTATTTGGCAATCGATCTAAACGCAATAGCAGTGCTTTTAAATAACGCGGGTATTCCTGCCAAAGATCGACTGGTTGACAGTAAACAAAATTACTCAGTGACATGAGATCTAACTGGTCTTCAATATCATCAATACTGCGTCCAAACACGCCTGAATCAAGTACTAAAAGCTGACGACGGATTTGCTGCCACTGAATATAAATATCACTTAATTGCTCAAGTGCTTGCTGACCATAACTCAAAAATTGCTTTTTGACCTGATCTAGCAGCTTATTAAATTCATCAGCGTTAATTGGCAAAGTCGTAATTGCCATCTGCAACGTTGCATAGACCAACATCTGCTCAAGCTTAGCTTTATCGCCCAAAGGTGAATAAGCCAACGCGAGCGGTTTTGAAATCTGCTTTTTCAACTGACGAACTAAATCACCAAGTTGCATATGGACTAGACGAATAATTCCTTCACGATGCTGTTTAATCGCCTCAGCTTGATCGTTAAACGTTTGAATAACAATGCCTGACTCATCTTTAGCTTCGAGGTCAGCAAAAGCCTTGGTCGGAACTAAAGCCTGATATTGTTTAACTACAACGCCCGTGACTTTATGAGAGGCCTCAAAAGTAAAGTTTTCAGGAAAGTTTTTAAACTCACCTTTTTGCTGTTTAACTGGACGATGTGTTTCTACGCGGCAACGTGCTTTTAACTCAGGTAAATCACGCCCTTTCGCAATCAGCTTACCTTTTTCATCAATCACTTTAATGAAAGGTACCAAATATGGATCAATACGTTCAAACGAGAAATCTTTTTCAGTAATTTGCTCACCACGCAAGGCAAAAGCTAAATAACTAAAAATATGTTCACGTAAATGTACCGCATCAACCCCTTGCATGAGCTTACGAGCTGTATCAGGAATTGGCACCACATTACGACGCTTGTCTTTAGGTAAAGCTTTGAGTAAAGCCTCAATTAAATCTTGTCGCCAACCCGGAATTCCCCATGACCATATATTTTCATCAACTTGAGGCAGCGCCTGTACAGGAATTTGAACAGTGGCACCATCTTCGTCGTGGCTCGGGTCAAAATGATATGTCGTTGCTAAACGTAGCTGACCATTGTGCAAATGATCTGGAAATTGCTGAGTTGTTGGTCGGTCATTGAGCCAGAGCGCATCATCGTCAATAAATAAATAACGAGGATTATTTGCTTCTACTGTCGCACGCCAGTCTTCAAAGCTACGACGGCTCGCAATTTCTTCAGGAATCTTAGATGCATAAAACTGATAAATTGTTTCTTCATCCACCACCAAATCACGACGACGCAATTTATCTTCAACTCGCTCTACTTCTTCAAGTTTAAGTAAGTTGTGTTTTAAAAATGGTGGAACTGTACCCAAGTTACCCGTAGTTAATGCATCGCGTAAGAAAATCTCATGAGCAGCAGGTTGGTCAACTTTCTCAAAATTAATTAACCGTTTTGGCTCAATAATTAAACCAAATAAAGAAATTTGCGCATACGCATTGACGATTCCCGCTTTCTTAGACCAATGTGGCTCGAAATAGTGATATTTCAATAAGTCACGTGCAGCAAGCAAAATCCATTCAGGGTCAATTTTGGCTAAAGTACGTAAGTACACTTGAGAAGTTTCGACCATCTCAAAAGCCATCACCCAAGAGGTATTGGTTTTATGCAAAGTACTCGCAGGGAAAACTTTAGCCTTTTGCTGACGCACTGCCATAAAGGTATTTCGTTCATCAGTTTTATTGGCAATGAAGGATAATAAACCTGTTAGCAACGCACGGTGCAAGTTTTCATAATTCGCAGATTTTTCATTAAAGCTCAGTTTTAAACCTTCGGCTAACTCAACCAATTGCTGATGTGTCTGTTTCCATTCACGCAAACGCAACCAGCTTAAGAAATGCTGCTTGGCAAATTGACGGCGTTTATTTTCAGACATGCCTGCTTCGCCTTTAGGATTTAAAGTCTCCCAAAGTTTTAAATAAAACAGAAAATCTGAATCCGCTTCTTTGAATAATGCATGCTTTTGGTCAGCTTGCATTTGTTTATCAGCTGGGCGCTCACGCGGGTCCTGAACAGCTAAAGCACTTACTACAATTAAGATTTCTTTGAGTACGCCAAAATGAGCACCGCCCACGATCATACGCGCGAGTCGCGGGTCAATTGGCATACGTGCCATCATTTGCCCAACTTTGGTCAGCTCATTTTTCTTCTCGTTAAGTGCGCCTAACTCAATCAGCAACTTACGCCCATCATTAACTAGGCGGAAATCTGGCGGCTCAATAAAATCGAAGTTTTCTAACTCACCTAACCCTAAGCTCTGCATTTGCAAAATAACAGATGCTAAGTTGGTTCGTTTAATTTCAGGTTCGGTAAATTCAGGACGACTTAAAAAGTCTTCTTCGCTATATAAACGGATACACACACCCGGAGCAATACGACCACAACGCCCTTTACGCTGATTGGCCGCAGCCTGAGAAATTGCTTCAATTGGTAAGCGTTGTACACGAGAACGGTAGTTATAACGCGATATACGAGCAAAACCGCTATCAATTACATAGCGAATATTTGGAACCGTAAGTGCAGTTTCGGCCACGTTCGTCGCAATAATAATACGACGACCTTTACCACCCGGACTAAAAATCTTTTGTTGTTCAGAAACAGCTAAACGCGCATACAACGGTAAAATTTCGGTATGTCTAGGCCCATACTTTTGTAAGGTTTCCTGCAACTCACGAATTTCTTGTTCTGTGCTTGAGAAAATTAAAATATCGGCATGTTCTGGATGACCTTTTGCTTCTGCGTCAGCAAAGCATTCTTCTACGGCCTGTACAACTGCACGAGGAAGGTTTTCTTCAAAATCATCAAACTCATCGTCATCACTGCCACCAATATTCATTTCTGAAATTGGGCGATAAAGTACTTCGACAGGATAACTACGCCCTTCTACTTCAAAAATAGGTGCGTCATTAAAGTAATTACTAAAGCGATTTACATCTAAAGTTGCCGAAGTCACGATAACTTTTAGATCTGGACGTTTTGGCAGTAACTGCTTTAAATAGCCCATAATAAAATCGATATTGAGTGAGCGTTCATGTGCTTCATCAATAATGATCGTGTCATATTTAGACAAATAACGGTCATTACCTAACTCGGCAAGCAAAATACCATCGGTCATTAACCTTACGATAGAGTCCTGCGAACCTTGTTCATTAAAACGGATTTTGAAACCAATCGATTCGCCAAGCTTTTCGCCGACTTCTTCTGCAATACGCTGAGAAACACTACGTGCAGCTAAACGACGTGGCTGGGTATGACCAATCATTCCCGTTAAACCACGGCCCGCTAGCATTGCAATCTGAGGAAGCTGGGTGGTTTTACCTGAACCCGTCTCACCTGCCACAATAATCACCTGATACTTTTGAATCGCATCAATTAAACGGTCTGCATATTGGGAAACAGGTAAATCCTGATTCAGTTTGATTTTAGGGAGACGTTCAAATCGCTGCCTTACTTTGGCATTAGATTGTTCAAATAATTTTTCAATCTCTGCTGTATTGGCTTTTTTATCTTTACGCAAACGATTTAAACGGTAACGATCTCTTGCCATCACCCACTGATCAATATTTAAATCATTCTGCACAGACAAATTTTCCTGAAAATACAACAATCCTCTATTTTACGCTCTAATGACCATAAGGTAAAACAGTTGGTTTTTTATATATTTTTAATTTTTTAAAATTTTGCCCTTGAATTTTGATTCACTAGACTTCATGTTGTTAGGCAAGTTTCTTTTACGATAACTGTCATTTGATTTACATGTTTTTGCAGTCAAATCGAATACAGTGTGTGGGGACTTAAAAATCGTAAATTTATCACTTATTCGATTTTCCGATTTTAGTCATGTAAAAATACTATTTCCCCAATAAAGAATTTTTATTTATTCTACATCTCGTAAACAAGTTTAAATATAAACCTCAATCATGGAGACAATGATGAGCTTGATTAATACTGAAGTTAAACCATTCCAAGCAACTGCTTACCACAACGGCCAATTTGTTGAAGTTAACGAAACTAACCTTAAAGGTAAATGGTCTGTTGTATTCTTCTATCCAGCTGACTTCACTTTCGTTTGTCCAACTGAACTTGGTGACTTAGCTGACAACTACGCTGAATTCCAAAAACTTGGTGTTGAAATTTATGCTGTATCTACTGATACACACTTCACTCACAAAGCTTGGCACGACACTTCTGAAGAAATCAAAAAAATCCAATACCCATTAGTTGGTGACCCAACTTGGACTCTTTCTAAAAACTTCGACGTTCTTATCGAATCTGAAGGTTTAGCTGACCGTGGTACTTTCGTTATCGATCCAGAAGGTAAAATCCAAATCGTTGAACTCAACGCTGGTGGTATCGGCCGTGACGCATCTGAACTTCTTCGTAAAGTAAAAGCTGCTCAATATGTACACGCTCACCCAGGTGAAGTTTGCCCAGCTAAATGGAAAGAAGGCGAAGCAACTCTTGCTCCATCTATCGACCTAGTTGGTAAGATCTAATCTCTTATTAGATTTTAAAAACTCAAAGAACCATCCTTCATCGGATGGTTCTTTTGTTTTGAATAAGCACATCACATTTTCTACTGATACTTTTACAATTATGCCCTTCCCCATTACATGAAGTTTGAGTAATGTCGAATAAATAACCGATGTTTTTTGAGCTTAAGTAATATGAAATAAAAGGGGAAAAATTTATGGCGAATACTGTGGCAGTCACTTCATGGAAATACAATGCGACTTCACGTCATCTAAAAATATTTTATAGCGATGGTTCGGGCGAACTTTATCATCCTGTACCAGAATTTATTTATGACAACTTATTACGATCAACAGACAAAGCTGCTTTTGTACATAAATATTTAGAATTCGACTTACACTTTACTCGCCTATCTTTAGTGAATGCTTCATAACATAATGAAATAAGGCCTGCGTTGAACAGGCCTTTATGAATGAATAAATCATATTTTCAAATGGCTTATCTTGCCACCACAATACATAGACCAGCGCCTACGGGCAAAATACTGCTCATAAAATTTTCATCTTTTTTAATTAAAGCTAAGAATGAACTGACTTCAGCCGCATGTGAAATAACCTTATCAATAATGAGTACGCCACCTTTTGGCTTCATCAGCCGTTTTAAATCTAGCCAATAATTCTCATAAGCAGGACGCTCAGCATCTAACAAAATAAAATCGAAAGTTTCCTGAGCTTCTTTTAAATAATCGGCTGCATCTCCTACCCAGAAATCAACCAATTCATCTAATGTCAGTTCAGTCACATGGCGTTTCGCTTCATTACTACGATTGGCATCAATTTCAAGCGTGGTTACTTTTCCGTGAGTGGCTTGAGCAGCCTCAGCAAGCCATAAAGTAGAATAACCTGTTGAGGTCCCGATTTCTAAAATTGATTTGGTTTGCTGCATCCGAATAAATTGCGATAGTAATTTTGCAGACTCCGCCTCAATATTACGATACCGCAGCAAACGATCTGTTTGCTGAGCATCGTGTCGTTTAAAGGAGTCATATAAATCGGCAACTCTTTGTAAGAAAAAAGTATTTGGCATATATTCACCCTTTAAAATCGTTATTTTATATAAAAGTCGTTTGAATTAAGTGCTTTGAATTAACTTGAAACGCGGCACGATACTTCCATCAGCCATTTGAACCGTTTCAGTAAACATATCTAGCGGACGTACCCAAGTTGAATAGTCACCATAAAGACACTGATAAACGACTAACTCTTCTTCAGTCTCACTGTGTTTTGCCACAGAAAAAACTTGATAGAGATTACCTTTATAATGCTGATAAATGCCGCGTTGCAATGACATGAAAGTACCTTTTAATGTTATGACATAAAATCTTTACAGCCATATAACATATATAAATTTTTAAATACTTTCATTTTAAAACACCACAAAACATAAAAAAGAATATTTTAGAGATAAATTATTGATCTTAATTATTAATAGCCCCAATAATTCAAAAAACCGATCAAATATATAAAAACATACTGTTTTACCTATTTTATGTTTTCACGTACTATGCATCTATTGAAAGAATTTGGATGCATTGGAGTAAAAAACAGATGTTAGATCAAAACATTAAAACTCAATTAAAAGCTTACTTAGAACGTCTAGAAAGTCCAATCGAATTAGTTGCTGCTTTAGATGAATCAGATAAAGCTGCTCAAATTAAAGAACTAGTGAGTGAAATCGCTGAGCTTTCTGACAAAGTGACTGCCCGTTTTGACGGTAACAATACACGTCGTCCAAGCTTTGGTGTCGCTAAAGCAGGTGAACAACCCCGTGTGTTCTTTGCTGGCTTACCAATGGGCCATGAGTTTACATCTTTGATCTTGGCACTGTTACAAGTGTCTGGCTATGCACCTAAAGTGTCAAATGAAGTGCTCAACCAGATTAAAGGTTTAAACCTCAAAGCCAACTTTGATGTGTTTGTATCACTCAGCTGTCATAACTGTCCGGATGTGGTACAGGCGCTTAACCTGATCGCGATTTATAACCCGAACACTACAGCAACCATGATTGACGGTTCATTCTTCCAAGACGAAGTCGAACAACGCAAAATCATGGCAGTACCGATGGTATTCCAAGACAATGAACACATTGGTCAAGGTCGTATGACCCTTGAAGAGATTGTGGCAAAACTTGATACCAACTCAGCTGAAAAAGATGCAGCAGTACTCAATGCCAAAGATGCGTTTGATGTATTGGTGATTGGTGGTGGTCCTGCGGGTGCAACAGCTGCAATCTATGCTGCACGTAAAGGCATTAACACAGGTATCGTGGCTGAACGCTTTGGTGGTCAGGTCATGGATACCATGGACATTGAAAACTTCACTTCTGTGCAAAAAACTCAAGGTCCTAAGTTTGCTGCTGAAATGGAAGCGCATGTTCGTGAATACGATGTTGATATCATGAATTTGCAACGTGTCAGCAAAATCGTTGGTGCAGATCAAACTGCAAATGGCTTGGTTGAAGTTGAACTTGAAAACGGTGCAAAGCTTGAATCGAAAACAGTGATCCTTTCAACAGGTGCACGTTGGAGAGAGATGAATGTACCGGGTGAGCAAGAATACCGTACCCGTGGTGTCGCGTACTGCCCACACTGTGATGGTCCGTTGTTCAAAGGTAAACGTGTTGCTGTGATTGGTGGCGGTAACTCAGGCGTAGAAGCTGCAATTGATCTTGCAGGGATTGTTGAGCATGTAACTCTGGTTGAGTTCGACACTAAACTTCGTGCAGACCAAGTGTTGCAAAACAAATTGCATAGCTTGCCAAACACAACGGTGATTATGAATGCCTTAAGTACCGAAGTGTTAGGCGACGGATCACAAGTGACTGGCCTTAAATATAAAGACCGTGCCACTGATGAAGAGCATGTGGTCGAGCTTGCTGGGATCTTTGTGCAGATTGGTTTATTACCAAACACTGACTTCTTGAAAGACAGTGAAGTTGAATTAACCAACCGTGGCGAGATCATTGTGAATGACCGCAACGAAACCAATGTGCAAGGTGTATTTGCTGCGGGTGACTGTACCACTGTACCTTACAAGCAAATCATTATTGCTACAGGTGAAGGCGCTAAAGCATCACTCTCTGCGTTTGATTACATCATCCGTTCTGGGCAGTAAAACCTAGTCAAACCAGTACGATTTAACCCAAGCCTAGCATTACAAAATGCTAGGCTTTTTTAATATTAGAGTTACAACTCTTTAACAATTTTCGATCTTTATTAATCAGTTAGTTTATGTTTATATTTTAGACATCCATAATTTTGGATGCCATAAATTAGAAGGAAAAACACAATGAATAAATTACTTGTTGCTTTAGGTCTTGCTGCGACCGTTGCTCTTGTTGGATGTAATAAAGATAAAGCTCCAGAAACAGGTGCGACAACGGGTGAACACTTAGAAAATGCTGCTCAACAAGCAACTGCAGATATCAAATCTGCTGGTGACAAAGCTGCAGACGATATTGCTACTGCAACTGATAATGCTGCTGAAAAAATCGATGCTGCAACCGACCATGCTGCTGACGCAACCGCTGATGCTGCTGCGCAAGCTGAAGCGACTGCACGTAAAGCAACTGCCGATACAGCTCAAGCTGTTGAAAATGCAGCTGCTGATGTGAAAAAAGACGCTCAACACTAATCGTCTTTAGTATAAAAAAGCCCCTATTGACTAGGGGCTTTTTTTGGCTTTTAAAAATCTTTTATGAAATTAAGCCTTCATCACGCATCGCAATTTGTACAGATTGACGCTCTGCAACTTTATTACGTAATGCAATAATATGCTTATACGGTGTTAAATCGTGCTCAATTGAGTTTGACCAATTTGTTAAAACAAATAGATAAGCATCTGCTGGGCCGAAATTATCATTTACCAAATAATCATAATCAGATTCAGCCAAATAATTATCGATATATTTTAAAAGACGGTCGATTTCTGCATAAGCTTTAGCTTTTTCATCACTTGTTAATGGTGCGCCAAAGAATACTGCATAGGCATCATGTAACTCAGAGTTCAAATACCCCAACCACTCCAATACTTTCGCACGGCCCATTCCTGATGGCGGAATCAAATCCTGCTTAGGATCATGCTGAGCAAGAAACGGTAAAATCGCAACGTTTTCGGTTAACATTAAGCCAGGATTAATTTCTAAAGCTGGTACATATCCTTTTGGATTAATCTCGTAATAATCTGCGCCTTTTTCTGTTTTATGTGTTTTTAAATTTACTCGTTCTAAATCAAAATCAACATTAATTTCATTTAAAATAATATGTGCAGCTAAAGAACATGCGCCTGGCGAATAATATAATTTCATATCTGATCCTTGTTATCTCATATTAACGTTTTAAATTGCTTCTAGAAAACCTGCAAGGTTTGCACAATTCCTTAATTGTAAAAAAGCGTAAACTTATAAAATACTTACACCATCTAATATTCTTGAAAAAGTTATTCCTTGCAAGTTGTCTTGCGTGACGATTGTTTAAAATATGATAAAACACATTTACGTCACGCAATTTTCCGTTAATTACGCTTAAAAAGCTGACTAAGCCAATTCATTAATTCATTTAAGAAATCAAAGATCCCTTTTTTCTTATCATCGTCAGGATGGCTTGAGTCTTTTCCATTTAAATCCAGATCGACAATTACAGGGTCATGGTCCGAAGAACGATAAGCATCTTCACCATAAAACAGTGCCTTTTGCTCATCAGTTTTATATTCTTCGTTGTAGTCTAAAACGGTTGGCTCATCTGCATTGATATGCCATGCAAAGGTTCTCACTACTTTTGGATATAAAGATGCATCCGCAATTGCATGGTCTAAGTTACCTGCTCCACCATTTCCATTGGCATCACTCGCAACACCAAATACATAGCTATATGCCTGAGCACCCTGTCCTACCTTAGCGTCATTCAGCAAAACTTTGTAGTTTGCTTTTTCAAATGACAAAATAGGTTCTTCTTTTGCGTAACTGTTCATATCCCCTACAAGTAAAGCATTTTGCTTAGGCACTTGAGTTGGATTTTTCGCCAACCACTGCACAATTTGATCTACTGCTTTCACACGAGTCGGGTTCCAACAGCCTTGACCATCTTTTTGGTCTGCATCAGTAGAGCTAGCATCCACTCCGCTACAGCTTTTCGATTTCAAGTGATTTGGAATAACGGTAAAGGTTTTATTACCACGAACGGCTTGGAAACTTTGCGCCAATGTTGTTCGGTTCTTGTCGCCTAAATCAAGCACAACAGGTTTATTCAAAGGCTTAACACGCTTGCTGTTATAAATAATAGCAACCGCGATTGCATCACCACCTAAACGGTCTAAGTTTTCAGGAACAACGTATTTCCAATCACTACCTAAAGCACTGGTTAAATGAGCAATTGCACTGTTCGGGCCATAACCATTGTTAGCAATTTCCATTAAACCGTAAACATCGGCATCAATCGCTTTGAGTGCACTCACAATTTTACGGTGCTGTTTATCAAACTCAGCTTGTGTTGTTGCACCACGTTCTGTTGGAAAACCAGTTGCACCATTGTCATAGTTCAAAACGTTAAATGAAGCTACACGAATGTGATTAGCATTTTTGGTAATGACACTTTGACGCGGGTTTGTTTGAGTAATCACTTCAGGCTGATTACGTCCAAGCACTGGTTGCACACGCCAACCATTAAAACGGTATTCCAAAATACCTTCAGTATTTTTAAGTTGATAACCTGAACGTAGCGTATTGGCAGCGCTAAAATTTGTCGGTAACCATGGAGTACGGTTTTGGTTGTTATAGCCGTCATCAAAAATAATTTTCGACAATAAATTTTTCTGAGCAAGAGCTTTAGCTTCAGGAGATAACGCTGGATATAAATTAGTCGGAATATATAAGCGACCTAAGCTTAGAGATAATTCACCATAACGGCCATAATTGTAGTTCTCGCTTACCGTTAAAGTCTGAGGTAATTTGACCAACATACCTTGATAACGCTGCGGAGAATGGGTTGAACCACCCGTTAAGCTAGCAAATGGGAGTTCAAGGCTAATCGGCTGAACTTGATTTGCCATATTGCTATTACAAGTTTGAATATCTTGTTGTAATTGATCTAATTGCAATTGGTTTTGATAAGTCGTTAAACGACCACGCAAAATAACTTCATCGCCAATTTGTCCACCTTTTACAGCGCTGCTATTTGGAATATAAACAAAAATAGCATTGCTAACATTCGCACGTGCTTTCGTATCTGGTGTCTGAACATAGAAGCCAGAAAAACCATTGGCATAACGATAATCAGCAGTAATCACCCCACGCACTGTATAAGTCTGGTCTTGAGTTGATGTAGCTAAATCAGCAATTGGTGTATCTGAGCTTGAACAACTTACTGTTTCAACAGGAGGCTGAGTTGTAGAACCTGATAAATTTGAAAAGTCATTTCGATTTGCCCAAGCCGACCATGAACGGTCCAAATCAAATGCTGCAGTTGCATCAATACTTAAAGCTGGGTTCTCAGTTTCAATACGCTTAAAACTATTTCCTAAGCTCGAAACGGCTGTTCCCCATCCTGCTTCTGGTCGCTCGCCAATACGCCCAAAACGGTCTACAGGTGTGCCTTTGTACACAAGCACAACGGCATCATCACCGTTAAAAGATAATGCAGCGACCTGATCGACTTTACTACCAAGTTCAGCCTGCAACTCAGAACGGCCTACCAAAAACTTCTGCTTACTAGTTAACGATCCTTGTAAACGGAAAGTTGCTGTTTTTACTGTACCGCCATTATTAAATTGTTGAATTTCATAGTCGGCTAAGTTAACTGTAGCGCCATCTGGATTATAAATTTCCAAACCTTTGCGGTTACTACTGCCGTCAACATATTGACTAAACATGAGCTGTGCTTGTGCCCAAGGACTATACGTAAAAGCACCAAGTGCCCCTAATAGCACAGAAAGTGTGCGTAATTGAAAGTTTTTCATGAGTAAATATGTTCATTTGAAATTTATATAGATTCTTAGATTAAATATTGAACATGACATCTACATGAAGAAAAACACCGAAACATTTGACTTGACCACATGAAGACTTAAAATACCGCATTTGAATTTCAATATTGCCAAGGTTATGTCGATCGATCAGTTAGAAACGCAAATTGCAGACTTAGACAATTTGCCTGAACACCGTGAAATTGTGACGTTTATGCGTCGTTCAGCACCACTTAATACGTCTCAACGCACGGCATTAGAACAACATCGCGATTTAATTTTGGAATATCCTGTTGGCGACTTACGCCAACATTTCGAACATCCAGAACGTCCTTTAACTGTTGAAATCGGTTTTGGTATGGGTCGTTCATTAGTGCTTATGGCAAAAGCCAACCCTGAACGCAACTATGTGGGTATTGAAGTCCACGTACCTGGTATTGCTCAGTGTCTTTATGAAGCAGGTATGGCGGAACTTAAAAACTTGCGTGTACTTGATGCAGATGCGATTCAGGTTTTACGTGAAATGCCAGACAACAGTATTAACTGTGTACAACTTTACTTTCCAGACCCTTGGCAAAAGAAACGTCATTTTAAACGCCGTTTTGTTATTCATGAGCGTATGCAATTGGTTGAACAGAAACTTGAACTTGGCGGCACATTCCACGCAGCAACAGACTGGGAACCGTATGCAGAATGGATGCTTGATATTTTAGATAACCGTCCAGATCTTGAGAACTTGGCAGGTAAAGGCAACAGTTACCCACGTCCAGAATGGCGCCCAGTGACTAAGTTTGAACGCCGTGGTATTGAGTCAGGTCATAAAATTAATGACTTTATCTTTAAAAAGATTAAGTAAATAATAAAAAAGGCTTAGTCATAAACTAGGCCTTTTCTTTTTTATATAACCCGAATCGCGGATAAGAAATTGACTTGAAAAACATAAGGACTAGAGCCATCAGTTGAGTTACCACACCAAACTC
>NZ_JABELE010000030.1 GCF_013009345.1 Acinetobacter geminorum
TTACGATTCAGTTCGATGATCGATTAAAAGATCATTTATAAAAAATGGAACTTACACAAAATAATTTACAGGCTCCAACATACCCATTATCTTCAGCTGACCATTTAACACGGTAAGTATATTGTTTACTATCCATTTAACACCCCATCATGTTTTAAGTTTATGTATAAAAGTACGATTTTCACTTACTAGTACTTAAATAATCACCCCACCACTGCATCATTTCAGTCCGTTGAGCTAAATAGTCAGCGTGATTATAGCTGGCACGGGTACGGTTCTTATCAATATGTGAAAGTTGTGCCTCAATCCAATTATCTTGGAACAAACCTGAGTCATTCAAAATGGTACTAAAAGTAGAACGTAATCCATGAGAAGATAGTTGATGTTTGCCATACCCCATCTTACGTATGGCCATATTTAGAGTATTAAAATGAATCGGTTGATTGTGTTTGCGAGGGCTAGCAAAAAGGTATTTTTCACCGTATGACCACTGCATGACGTCTTTCAAAATCTCTAAAGCCTGATTTGAAAGTGGAACTAAAAAATCTGGAATCTCATGGCCTAATATAACTTTTCGTCGAAACTGTTTAATATGCAAGGCAGGTATTTTCCAGATTTTTTCATTTAAATCAAAATGATGAGGCTCAGCCAATAACAATTCGGCCCCTCTCACGCCAGTATGTAATTTGAACATCAGTGCTTTTTTAATAATGGGATGGGCATCCAATTTTTGTAATTTATTCTTAAAATCAGATATTTCCTCCGCTTTCAAATACGGATAATTTTTCTTGATTTTGCTGTTAATGGTGATTTTATTTAAACCATGAGCGATGTTGAACTCACAATAACCCATCGCTACAGCGTAGTCATAAATTTGGTTCAAATAACTACAAGCTTTTTTGACAGGTTCTTTTACTTGGCGTCCCTCTATTTTTTTGATTACTGAAACCAGGTCATAGCGCTTGATGTTTTGAAAAGGTAAATCCTGAAGGTCTGGATAAATATCTTGCTGTAAGCATCTTTCTGCTAACTGTAGTACACCACAGCGGGGTAGATCGTTGAAGGCATTCTTCAGTTTGAACTGTAACCACTCCTCCCCGACCTTACCAAAGGTGATAAGATTAGAGGCAGTATCATGTTCAAAACAGAAATTATTGTCTTTAAAGTCATCTCTGACTTGTCGTGCCTTTTTCAGCGATAAATCAGGATAAAGACCTAACTGAATGCGTCGACGTTTTTTAGTTTGTGGATCTGTATAGCGATAGCACCAAGATTTTCTTCCACTCGGCTCAATCTTCAGGCTAAGCCCATCTTCATCGGATAAAAAACAGGTTTTTTCCTTGCAATGAGCTTGGCGAACTTTAATATCAGTAAGACTCATGGAATTTAAATGAAACCTAATAAGGGGTTGATTGGATCAATTATATCAAAATAGAACGCTTTATATATGATGCGTATGATACGCATCACATATTTTTATAAGTATCTGTTAAATAAAGTTTATATCTAGATTGGCTATTCCTTAGTGACCAAATAATTAACCATTGATTTCGCAAGTCTTAAATTAGCATTTGAAGTGCAACTCTATGTTATGACTATTCACAGTTCTGTTCCATGATTCATGGTTACTTATTACTTATGTTACTATGTCAGGGGCGATACAAGAATTAAGGTAACCTTATGAAAATAGCGAATACGAAATTACTAGCTGGTGCTTTTATGGCCCTAACTTTAACTATGCTTAGCCCAGCCGTACTTGCAAATGATAACAATGATATACGAAAGACTGTTGTAGTTAAGTTTGCAAAAAAAGCTTACTCTGCAAATTATTACGGAAGGATAGAGGGATACAAGTATGATTCCTACAAATTTTATGCTAAAAAAGGGCAAAAGTTAAAAGTGAAGTTGACTGGAGGAAATGTTGAAGCTTACTTATGGGGTAATCAATTAAAAGACTCCATCAATATTGGAGAATATTCTCCAGAGCTTGATGATAATGGTATTTATATTTTACCTGCTTCAGGTGAGTATGAAATTAGAGTATTACAACCTAGATCACAGGCAAGAAGAGATAAAAAACCTCAATACTGGATGAGTATTAACATTAAATAAAGACTTGCTAGATTCTTTTAAGCTTTTATACGAGGGTTCAAAAACTATTGCCAGTTAAGCGGGGCGTGATTTTTACGCATATGTGTTTATGTTATTAAAATGATATAGATTACTTGTTTAATACCCCAAGGAATAATTTAATCTTGCTGTGCGTTAGTCACTTTTCTTTCAAAAGTTGATTATATCTTTCAACGTAACCGTCGTGATATTCAAGCCCTTTTGATAGGAATTTGCAGTGAAAGAATAGGCGAAACTTGTCTTAAATAATGGTAATTCCTTATCTTTAAAATAGAGAACGCCCGATGAAATTCATTAGGCGTTTACTTTAAATAAGTGTCAGCTTATTTTATAATCATATGTACTTGTCAATCATGATTCTTTTTCTCAATTGCGTTAAAAAAACAATTTTGCTATTTTTGACTTTTCACACCATTTTGTTCAATTTGTACTGCGACTTGCCAGCTAGGTAGTTGGCTTAAACCTGCTACATAACGTTGGATATGGGGATAATTTTCACCTTGTCCCATATGATAAATTAAAGCATGTAGTCCAAAGCCCATCATAAAGTCAGCACCGGTTAAACGGTCTGCCACTAGAAATTCTTTATCTTTTAAATATTCATTTAAATGGCCAAATACCTTATCGAACTCAACTTGAGTATAATTTTCTAGAAATACCAACTTCGTGCCTTGCTTGGTTTCTATCGCATTAAACGTTTTTAACAAAAATGGCAGCATGGCAGAGCTTTCTGAGAAATGAATCCACTGTAGATAATCGACATAGGTAGGTTCATCCATATCTGGTGCTAAATGCGGCGCAAGTTTCTGAATTAATAACTCAACGATTGCGCCTGACTCTGCAATAACTTTGCCATCCCATTCCAATACTGGAGATTTCCCTAAAGGATGGATGGTTTTTAAAGATTCAGGGGCCAAATGCGTGCTTGAGTCACGATAATAGCGTTTCAGCTCATAGGGCTGCTTGATTTCTTCAAGTAACCACAAAATGCGAAAAGAACGTGATTGATCTAAATGATGTAGTGTAATCATAATAATTCCTATTTTTTCAAATTTTTACAACCACTTTGCCAAAGTTTTCGCCTTTTAACATACCATTGAAAGCATTGATCGTGTTATCTAAACCTTGCACCATATGCTCTTTATATTTGATTTTTCCGTCTTTCAACCAGTCAGACATTTGCTGATTGAATTCCGGATACTGACTGCCATAATCATCAAAAATAATAAAGCCTTGCATGCGAATACGCTTTTTTAAAAGGGTGGAAATAAAGCCCGGTAAACGGTCTGGCCCTTGTGCTTGCTCGGTAGCGTTATACTGGGAAACCACACCACACACCGGTACACGTGCCGCAGAGTTAAGCAATGGCCATACCGCATCAAACACTTTACCCCCTACATTCTCATAATAAATATCAATACCGGTGGGAACTGCTTGTTGTAATTGTTCTGCAAAATTTTCATCATGATGATTGATACAAGCATCGAAGCCGAGTTCTTCTACTGCATAACGGCATTTTTCAGCCCCACCTGCGACGCCAACCACGCGACAACCTTTAATTTTGCCAATCTGTCCAACCGTAGCACCCACAGGTCCCATTGCAGCTGCAACGACTAAAGTTTCACCGGCTTTAGGCTGACCAATGTCCAACAACCCCATATAAGCAGTAAATCCTGGCATTCCCAAAATACCCAATGCCCAAGATGGATGTTCAGGTTGCATACCTAAGCTTTGACAGGCAGACCCATTAGAAATTGCGTAGCCCTGCCAGCCATTTCCGGAAAGAACCCACTCGCCTTCTTTGAATTTTGGGTTTTTAAAGGCCATCACTTGACTGACTGTTCCACCGACCATCACTTCGCCAATTTCAACCGGTGCTGCATATGAAGGAGCATCACTCATGCGACCACGCATATAAGGATCGAGTGACAAGTAAATGGTTTTTAACAATATCTCGCCTTGTTTAAGTTCATTGAGTTCAACTTGCTCAATACGAAAATCGCTGTGTTTTGGCTCACCCACTGGCCGTTTAGCTAAAACGATGCGTTGATTAATAACTGTTTCACACATATAACTCCATGTTTTATTTGGAAGTATTTCTCTTCACAATCAAAAATTATGATTAAAATTTCTTTACATCCATTGTAGAGGAGTTATAATAAAAAACAATACGACTGGTCTATTTTTTATAATAGAGTAAATAATTAATATGAAGCCTAATCCTATTAAAAAGTCTGAAGCGAAGCGCTTACACATTCTTAACACCAGTTCAGACCTGATTTTGCATAAAGGTTTTACTGGTGTAGGATTACAGGAAATTTTACAGAGCTGTGAGATCCCCAAAGGCTCATTTTATCATTATTTCCAATCCAAGGAAGCTTTCGGATGTGAATTGGTACAGCATTATGTGGATAATTACCAAGTCTGTTTAAATGATGTATGGCGTAGCGATAAATCTCCTTATCAAAAGCTGATTGAGTATTTTAATTTATGGATAGAAGATCCTGAAACACAGTGTGGTTGGGCGGATAGTTGTTTAATTGTGAAACTTGCCGCAGAAGTTGCCGATCTATCTGAAGATATGCGCTCCATTATGTCCGCTGGCGTGGATGATGTAATCGAGCGTATTGCTGGTTTAATTGATTTGGGAAAACAGGATCAGTCTATCCAAGCAGATACTGAGGCCTCGACTTTGGCACAAGTACTTTACCAAATGTGGTTAGGTGCAGCATTATTGAGTAAGTTGCAAAAAGATAAAACACCATTACATCAAGCTCTGAGAGCAACTAAATTTCTATTAAAAAGTGAAGTTTCTTAAAAATTAGATTAAATATCAATTACATAATTAATGACAGCAGCCCAATGATTACTTATTAATGTGTTGTTATTAGATCAATTTACAATCCATGAGTATAGCGCACAATGAATTCTCCTTCTAAAGCCCTCATGACTCGTATTTTAGTCGGATATTTAGGCTTATATCCCACACTATTACTGGTACTCACTTTATTAAAGCCAATTACTCATCATCAAAGTTTCCCGATGATGGTGTTGATTGAAGTCATAGTATTAGTGCCAGTAACGCAACTGATTTCTTTCCCACTGGCAGGTTGGCTCATTACACGGCTAAAAAATTTTAAGAATTTGTTTTAAGAAGAAATTGTGCTGGCAACAGCAATCCTAAGTCGTTATTTTGCCAACCACAAAGGTTGGCAAAATAACTCATTAAGTCAATATTAATCTGCGTAAGCTGGATAATCAATATAGCCTTTTTCCGTCCCACCATACATAGTGCTTGCATCTACTGCATTCAATGGCCAGCCATTGGCGATACGATCGGGTAAATCTGGATTCGCAATAAATGGGCGTCCAAATGCAATTAAATCGGCCAGACCTGCCTCTAAAATTCGAGTCCCTCTTTCTGCCGTATATCGACCTGCATAAATAATCCGACCACTGAAAGTGTCTCTGACATCTTTACGAAAATCATGAGGAAGTTCTGGTGCATTATCCCAATCAGCTTCTGCAATAGATAAATAGGCAATCCCAACTTCTTCAAGTATCTTTATTGCCTCAATATAAGTGACATGTGGATCATCTTCAACCAACCCCATGTAAACACGATCTTCCTCTGTACTTTCAAATAGCGGGGCAAAACGCACTCCTAAACGATCTGCACCAACCACCTCAGCAACTGCCTCTACTACTTCACGTAAAAAACGCAAACGATTGTTTAGTGATCCACCATATTCATCTTCACGATGGTTACTATGTGCAGAGATAAATTGGTTCACCAAATAACCATTTGCACAATGAATTTCAACTCCATCAAAACCAGCAGCCAAGGCATTACGCGCTGCTTGAGCATAGAGTTGCACTAATTCTTTAACTTCTGCATTGCTTAAAGCACGTGGCATTGAAGGATCAGCCAAGGCCCCCGCATTGGGCCCGGTCTCAATAAAGACTTTAACATTACTATCAGCCCTAATAGCCGAAGGCGCGACCGGTGATGCATGATCGGGTTGCAAAGATGTATGTGAAACACGCCCAACATGCCAAAGTTGTGCAAAAATAATGCCTCCTTTAGCATGCACTGCTTCCGTCACTTTACACCATCCAGCAATCTGTTCAGGGCTGTAAATACCGGGAGTCCAAGCATAGCCTTGACCACGTGGCTCGATTTGCGTACCTTCGGTGACCATAAATCCTGCCCCGGCACGCTGTTGATAATAGGTTGCCATCAGTTCATTTGGAATATTCCCTGGCTGAGTACTGCGCGACCGCGTTAATGGTGGCAATACAATACGGTTTTGCAAAACATAAGGGCCTAAGCTTAAGTTTTGAAAAAGTTTGCTGGCTTTCATTTTATTGTATCCAAGTCATCATGGCTTAATTGATCTAAATTAAAAAATAACCTTCCTTCCTGTATATAGAAAAATAAAGGAAGGAAAGCTATTCACTCAGGCCCGTCACCATTAAGTGAGGGTTATTTTGCTTATTGCGCCAGTTGCTCAGAGTCAGAAGTTTATTCGCTGCTAAGCACCACAACAAACACTAGCTACTCTTTATTTCAACAATTGAAGTAATGCTGTAGCGGTTGCAGCAGAAGATGCTGGATTTTGTCCAGTAACCAGCAAGCCATCTACTTGAACATATACTTGCCAATCATCCACTTTAGAATAATGACCACCGTTTTCTTTAAGCATGTCTTCAACTAAAAATGGTACAATTTCGGTCAAACCTACAGCGGCCTCCTCAGTATTGGTGAAACCAGTCACTAATTTACCGCTAACTAAAGGCGCTCCATTACTCGCTTTCACATGACGAAGAACACCTGGGGCATGACACACTGCTGCAACAGGTTTGCCAGACTGAATCGCCTGTTCAATCAGAGAAATTGAAATCGGATCTTCTGCTAAATCCCACAATGGGCCATGTCCGCCTGGATAAAACACTGCATCATAATCAGTTACAGAGATTTCGCTAAGTTTATGCGTCTGTGCCAATGCTTGCATTGCAGTTGGATCAGCTTCAAAACGATGAGTGGTTTCAGTTTGTGCTTCTGCTAAATTACTTTTCGGATCTAGTGGTGGCTGCCCACCTTGAGGTGACGCCAGCGTAACTTCAGCACCAGAGTCAATAAAGGTGTAATACGGTGCAGCAAGTTCTTCTAGCCAGAAACCTGTTTTCTTACCAGTATTGCCAAGTTGATCATGTGAGGTTAAAACGATTAAAATTTTCATGTTATTTTTCCGATAATTTTCAGGATTTAGGAGCATTGTTGCATGATCACTTGCCGTGTGGCGTGAGCATGCCAGATACGCGCATTTAGCTTAGATGCTCGTCGCGAGAATTTGGCGACTGATCTCTAATGAAACAGTTTTATGTTCGCCTAGCTGTGTAAGATTGTGTGATTTAAGTTGCGTAATGATGATCTCAATATCTGTCTCCACCAGTCCATAATCGCTAAGACGAGTCGGCAATCCAAGTTGCTCAAAGAAGGCTCGAGTACGAGCAATAACAGTATCAATACGTTGTTCTTCATCACCTTCGACAATCTGCCAGACACGAGCTGCATACTGTAGTAATTTTTCTCGCTTCTCTTGACGACGCACTTGTAGATTGGCCGGAAACACAATGGCCAAGGTACGAGCATGATCAATACCATGTAAAGCCGTGAGCTCATGTCCAATCAAATGGGTTGACCAATCTTGTGGTACACCAGCTCCAATTAGCCCATTCAGTGCCATGCTAGCAGCCCACATCAAATTCGCACGCGTGTCATAATCTGCTGAATCGTCCAAGATTTTCGGTCCAATCTCAATCAGAGTTTGCAATAGACCTTCGGCAAAACGATCTTGTACTTGTGCATTGACAGGGTAAGTTAAGTACTGTTCCATGACATGAATAAATGCATCGACCACGCCATTTGCTAACTGGCGCGTCGGCAAGCTAAAAGTTTTATTCGGATCGAGTACGGAAAATTGCGGAAAAACATGGGGACTGCTAAATGACAATTTGGCTTGGGTCGATTTTCTGGTGACTACCCCACCGCTATTCATTTCTGAACCAGTTGCCGGAAGGGTGAGTACACTCGCAAAAGGCAAAGCTTGAGTAATTTTAGTACCATGGGTTTCTAAAATCTCCCATGTATCCCCTGTATAATTGACTGCTGCTGCAATAAATTTAGTACCATCAATTACCGATCCACCACCGACAGCCATCAAGAAATCAATCTTTTGTTCACGAATCAGCTCTACGGCTTTCATGAGGGTTTCATAACTCGGATTCGGCTCAATTCCGCCAAATTCATGAATTTCTCTTGCACCTAATGCTTCACGCACTTCAGCTAAAGTACCATTCTTACGTGCACTTTCACCACCAAACAACATTAACACTTTTGCTTCTGTAGGCACATAGTCATTGATTTTAGCTATTGTATCGCCACCAAAAATAATACGGGTCGGATTATAAAAGTTAAAATTCAGCATATTTTTATCCTAGGATAATCAGTTAATTGATTTGAAAAACCACCGTTATTTATCAAATAAACTTTAAAAAATTGGGCAACACTGCGGCTTTTGACTACACCATGTGCTAACTATACATAAAAATAGACCAGTCGTCTATTTTTATAAATATTATTTCAGCTTGCCGACTTTAGTTATGGTTAAACAAATTCAGGCTTGTTCTATACCACTTTTATTATTGATGTATTTTCACGAGCGATTGTTGGATGGAAGGTATCAACACGTATGACTACTGACATGGTCGTGAACGCATTGGCTAAAACAGTGAATGACTCATACAAAATAGCGATGATTAAATATTTTAAAAGCAGATTGGCACGGTTTAGCAGATGTACAAATGCGACAGTAAATTAAATAGATTGGTTCAATATAAAGCATGTAAATAGTTGCATTCGTTTATTTACCCTGTTTTGGATATTGACCCATGTAAATGATGAGATTAAGCCATTAAATAAAGTAGCCCAACTTGAATAAAAAGACTCCGACAAACCTCACAGGGTTGAAGTGCTGCCTTTCATTCGAAATTTCAGGCAGCACCCTCATACATTTAAGCATCAGTATGAGCTGGTAGTTTACTCGCCAAAACATCTACTTTTTCAATAGACGGCGGCTCTGAAAATAGCTCTTCAGCCTGAGCCATCAAAGCAGCTGCAACCTTGCCAGATAAATGTGCTTGGCGACCCGCCTCATCAGGAAATGCATCAAAAATACCAAATGTTGTAGGTCCAAGACGTAGGCCAAACCACGCAACTGTCGCAGGTTCTTCCATTACAATAGGTAAACCGGCTTTAAGGAAAGCTTCCACTTCGTCTTCTTTACCCGGTTTAGCTTCAAGACGGACATATAAAGCTGTTTTAAGCATGACTAAAACTCCACAATTGATTAGAATTAAAACTAATTCTGACATTGCTAATGTATGAATTTCAGAAAGTTTTGTTGTATAAAAGTTAAAAAAATTCCCATAGCTGAGCCAAAATCTGGGTTTTTATTTCGACATAATGCTATGAATTTATTCAAGTTAATATCATTAACATTTGAATCAAAAAAATTAAGATATGAGATGATTCAATTCAATCTTATTTATATAAGGATCAATTGACTCTACCTTAGATTTATAAGCTGACCTCTTCATCTGGAAATTATATTGCTCAAGAAGCATTCAAGAACAACATTGTACATCCTCATATCTATGAAAGTTATTTAGCTAGGAATTTGCTGTGAAACTCTATATGTTTCTCTATAAAGCTCGCAATGAAGTAATAGCTATGGTCATACCCTTCTCTTAGGTTAAGTGTAAGAGGATATTCTTGTTCCAAACAAATATTACTAAGAAGCTTAGGCCTTAACTGTTCTTCAAGAAAATCATCAGCTGTTCCCTGATCGACTAAAATAGGTAAATGAACTTCAGCGTTTTTGATTAATTCAATCGCATCATAGCTTTTCCATAAAGTTTCGGTTTCACCTAGGTAGTGTGTAAAAGCCTTTTTCCCCCAAGGTACTTGGCTAGGTGCAACAATTGGTGCAAAAGCAGAAATACTTTTATACAGCTCAGGATTTTTTAACCCAATTACTAATGCACCATGACCACCCATGCTATGCCCCATAATGCTTTGGACTTGATTGGTCGGAAAATTCAGGTCAATCAGATTTCTCAGCTCTTCCACAATATAATCATACATTTTGAAATGCTGTGACCAGGGTGCTTGTGTTGCATTCACATAGAATCCTGCGCCTTGGCCTAAATCATAATCTGCATGATCTGGTACATCTTCTCCACGTGGGCTGGTATCTGGTGCAACAATAATGACTTTATGTTCAGCCGCATACTTTTGTGCTCCGGCTTTAGTAATAAAGTTCTGTTCGTTGCAAGTCAGTCCTGATAACCAATATAAAACTGGCAACCGCTCATCTTTGTCATGAGGTGGCAGATATATTGAGAATTTCATTGAACAGTTTAATGCTATTGACTGATGGCGATACACTTCTTGCGACCCACCAAAAGAAGCATGTTTCTCAATTATTTCCATAATCAATTACCTATGTTGAGCAAGACTTCATGAGAAATCAAGTAAACAAAGAGTCTGACATTCTCCACACAGAATAGTGATAAAGAATTAAAATGTAGGCAGGTTTATTGAACCTATACACGATGCCTACACAGATAGATCTGTTTTACAGTTGATGTGCCGTTTTAGAGGATTCCATGCATGTCATTCATGATGCACATGCATGGAAAAGTATAAGGTTTGTCGCAATTATTCGTAATGAATTACAGTACGAATTGACTTACCTTCATGCATTAGATCAAAGGCTTCATTGATCTGATCCAAGCCCATCGTATGTGTCACAAATGGTTCTAATTGAATTTTACCTTTCATGGCATCTTCAACCATTCCTGGAAGTTGCGTACGACCTTTTACGCCACCAAAGGCAGAACCTAGCCATTTACGACCAGTAACCAGTTGGAATGGACGGGTAGAGATTTCCTGACCTGCGCCAGCAACACCAATAATTACGGATTGTCCCCAGCCACGGTGTGCACTTTCAAGGGCTGAGCGCATCACATTCACGTTACCAATACATTCAAATGAATGATCTACACCCCAGCCAGTCATTTCGACAATTACTTGCTGGATTGGTTTATCGTAATCTTTAGGGTTCAAGAAGTCCGTTGCACCAAACTCTTTTGCCAGCGCAAATTTATCAGGATTCATGTCAACCACAATAATACGCCCTGCTTTAGCTTGACGTGCGGCTTGTACGACTGCCAAACCAATACCACCTAAACCAAAAACCGCAACACTATCACCTTCTTGTACTTTAGCCGTGTTGTGTACTGCACCGATACCCGTTGTTACCCCACAACCCAATAAGCATACATGTTCATGATTGGCTTCAGGATTGATTTTAGCCAATGATACTTCTGCCACTACCGTGTATTCACTGAACGTTGAGCAGCCCATATAATGGTAAATCGGTTGACCATTGTAAGAAAAACGAGTGGTACCATCTGGCATTACGCCTCTACCTTGAGTTTCGCGAACGGCAATACACAAGTTCGATTTTCCAGATTTACAGAATACGCACTCGCCACATTCAGCGGTGTAAAGTGGAATTACATGATCACCTGGTTTGACACTAGTCACGCCTTCACCAACCTCAACCACAACGCCAGCACCTTCATGCCCGAGAATAGCCGGAAAAACGCCTTCAGGATCATCGCCAGACAAAGTGAATGCATCTGTATGACACACACCGGTATGGGAGATCTTGATTAATACTTCACCTTTCTTCGGTGGTGCAACATCAACTTCAACAATTTGAAGAGGTTGACCAGGACCAAACGCAACAGCAGCACGTGACTTCATGGAATAACTCCTTATACAGGTCTATTTTAAATATGATTTTAGAATCTTGGCGATTTCAGCCAGTTCTTCTTTTCGTTGTTGTTCTGTGGTTTCACCTGATACTAAAGTGTCCTTTAAATGAACCTCCAACATCTCATTCATTAAACCATTAATAGCACCACGCACAGAGCATATTTGTTGCAGAATTGCACCACATTCCACATTGTCTTCTAACGCTTTTTCAATCGCTTGCGTCTGACCTTTGATCTTTCTGACGCGTAGAAGAATCTTTTTTTTGTCTTCAACCTGATTAGGCATCAGACCTCCTTATTTGCTAGTATTAATACTATAGTGCCCTATAGTATAAAAAAGAACAATATTTTTTTATAAATCGAAAAGGCTTTGTACGAGATGACCAAAAACGGGCAGTTGGCTTGGTGAACCGTAATTTTAGTACTGATCATCCTGACCCTTGCGAAGCAGTGCTTCTTGTATGTCAGGTCGCAGACTTCAGCTATATTCAAACAAATTCAGGCTAGGTCTATACCGCCCTTATTATTGACGTGTTCTCACGCGCAATTGTTGGATGGAAAGTATCAACACGGATGAATACAGATATGGTGCTTGATGCACTGGAGCAAGTATTACGTGACCGATGTATGCCAAAGAATGTAATTCATGATTTAAATAGAGGTGTGCAATATCTTTCTATTCGTTATCCTGTTAGAGGCAGCAAATTTAGGAGCATCAGTCGGTACAACTGGTGATTCCTATGATAATGCTTTGGCTGAAACGGTGAATGGCTTATACAAAACTGAGGTGATTGACTATTGAAAAGCAGATGTACAACTTGCGATATTAAATTGGGTAGATTGGTTCAATAAAAAGCGTGTACACAGTGCATTGGTTATGTATCGCCTTTTGATTTTGAAACAAAGTATTATGATAAAATTAACCCGTTAGTTCAGGTGGCCTAACTTAAATAAAAAGTCTCCTACAAACCCAGTATGGTTCACTCTGCTATCAAAGGCTTTATGCAACAAAGCCTCATGGAAATAAAGACAAAAGTGACTTTTAAATCTGAAAAAATCAAAATTGTGGTCTCAAAATTGCTTTATAAAAGTATTGAAAAAAGTGAAGAACATTAAATTTATGTTACAAAACTCTAAGCGTATTGGTTTTTTATTACTCGATAACTTTTCAATGATTGCTTTCTCAAACATGGTTGAAGTCTTACGTATGGCTAATTATGTTACAGAAGACAATTTATACCAATGGAATGTAACGGGTTTAGATGGTCATCATAGCTGCGCAAGCAATGGTCTTCAAATACAACATACCTGTGTTTGGTCACATTTACTGAACATGGATATAGTTTTTATTTGTGGTGGTTTTCAACTTTATAAAAATATGACAGTACGCTTAAAGAATTTTTTATATAGGTTGGATCAACAAAAAATTGCTTTAGGTGGTTTATGTACAGGCGCTTATGTATTAGCGAAAGCCAATCTACTAAATGGCTTTCGTGCTAGCCTTCATTGGGAAAATAGCTTAGCGGCACAAGAAGAGTTTCCATTAGTACAGTTTACCCCACATATTTTTACCATTGATGCGAACCGTTTTACCTGTTCTGGTGGGCTTGCAGCGATTGATTTAGGCTTGGCACTTGTTGAAATACACTATCCAAATATTGCTAAAAGAATCTGTGAGCAATTTATTGTTCATCAAGTGCGTGAGAGCAATGAAATTCAACATCAACCTATTGCTGAACATAAGAAAAAACTTGATTTTCAGATTCAAGAAGTATTGCGCTTAATGGAAAATAATATTAATGAGCCTTTAACTATTGCTGAAATTGCACAGCATGTAAAAATTCAACCGCGTACTTTAGAGCGCTTGTTTAAAATGAGTCTACAATTGGCTCCAAAAGAATATTATTTAAAACTAAGACTCACCTATGCACAGAATCTACTTAAACAGTCTACGTTAAACATTTCAAATATTGCTTTGGCATGTGGTTTTTGTAATGTATCTAGTTTTACTAAAGCCTATAAAGCTTTTTTTAACTATTCCCCCAAATTTGAACGTAACATTCTGGATTTTGCTCATTAGTGTTTTTTAGTCTTGTCGGTTTTTGACAACTTTTTGACGCTTTTAGCAAAAATCCCTATTCATATTCTGCATAAGCTTAGCTCATTGATTACATTACATTGATCTAGGAAAATATATGAATACTTTAGTAAATAATTTTGCTGCTTCACAACTACCATCATTATTAACCATTGAAAATGGTGAAAAAGTTTCTGCAACATTTTCATTATCTGAGTATCAAAATAGACAGAGCAAGTTACGCCAACTAATGGAAGAGCTAGAAATTGATCATATTCTATTTAGTTCAATCCATAACATTAACTATTATGCAGACTTTATTTATTGTTCATTTGGGCGCTTCTACGGTCTGGTGGTTAGCCCAGAAAAAGTGGTGACAATTTCAGCAAATATTGATGCTGGGCAACCTTGGCGTCGTACGATTGGCGACTATAACGTAGTTTATACTGACTGGCAGCGTGATAACTATTTTAAAGCGGTTGCACAAGAAATTCCAAATAAAGGCCGTGTAGGAATTGAGTTTGATCATTTACCTTTAGAACGTTTAAACAAGTTAAAAGCAGTTTTACCGAATGTGCAGTTTGTGGATATTAGTTCCGCATGCATGAAGCTACGCATGATTAAATCTGCTGAAGAAATTGCACATATCACCCAAGGTGCTGCAGTATGTGATATTGGTGGTTTTGCAGTGACTGCAGCAATTCGTGAAGGTGTGCCAGAGCATGAAGTGGCTTTAGCCTCTACTCAATCCATGGTACGTGAAATTGCCAAACGTTTTCCAAACTCTGAACTCATGGATACGTGGACTTGGTTTCAATCAGGCATTAATACGGATGGTGCACATAATCCTGTTACAACCCGCCAAGTCCAAAAAGGTGATATTTTAAGTTTAAACTGCTTTTCTATGATTGCTGGCTATTATATAGCTTTAGAGCGTACACAGTTCTTTGATCACTGTGATGATGCTTCATTACGAATTTGGGAGGCGAATGTCAAGGTGCATGAAGCTGGCTTAAAACTCATTCGCCCAGGTGCACGTTGCAGTGATATTGCTAAAGAGTTAAATGAAATTTTCTATGAAGAAGGTTTATTGCAGTACCGCACATTTGGTTATGGACATTCCTTTGGTGTGTTATCACATTATTACGGTCGTGAAGCCGGTTTAGAATTACGTGAAGATATTGATACGGTGATAGAACCAGGCATGGTGATTTCAATGGAACCTATGATTATGATTCCGCAAGGAATGGCTGGGGCTGGTGGTTACCGTGAACATGATATCTTGGTCGTTACAGAATCAGGAAATGAAAATATTACCAAATTCCCATATGGTCCAGAACATAACATTATCAAATAAAAGATTTTAAATAGGCACTCTGAAAATGAGTGCCTATTTAATTAGGAGTAAATAGAATGAAAAACAATCATCAAATAGAGCAAAAAAATACTTTAAGACGTGTTGCTAGCGCCAGCTTTATTGGTAATTTTGTGGAGTGGTTTGATTATGCTGCATATGGTTTTTTGGCAACAGTTATTGCAGTGGTTTTTTTCCCGAAAAGTGACTCTTTAACAGCATTAATGGCTACATATGCGATCTTTGCAATTTCATTTATTTTTCGTCCATTAGGCGGTATTTTTTGGGGGCATGTTGGGGATAAATTTGGTCGAAAAAATGCACTATCGTGGTCGATTATATTAATGACACTGGCTACGGTATGTATTGCACTGTTACCAAGTTATCAAAGTATCGGTATTTTTGCACCGATTATGTTATTAATATTCCGGATGATCCAAGGCTTATCCGCTTCAGGTGAATATGCTGGTGCAGCAAATTTTCTTGCAGAATACGCCCCTAAGGGAAAAAGAGGACTTTATACCAGTTTAGTTCCTGCAAGTACTGCAACGGGTTTACTACTCGGCTCTTTAATGGCAGCGGCGATGTTCGCTTTCATGTCAGAGGCGTTTTTACACGAATATGGTTGGAGAATTCCATTTTTATTGGCAGCACCAATAGGTTTAATCGGGTATTATATCCGTGTAAAGTTAGAAGAAACCCCAGAGTTTTTAGAACATCAAAAAAATAGCAACAAAGAAATTTTTCCAATCAAAGCCTTATTTACTCAGTATCAACCAGCACTTTTTAAAGCATTTGCAGTTGCATCTTTAAATGCCACCGCCTTCTATCTTATTTTTAGTTATATGCCAAATTATTTAGCTACAGAGTTAGGTGTAAATAAATCCAAAGCCTTTATATCAGGGTCAATTTCATTGCTATTTTATATTGCTGTAGTTTTTGTGATGGGCAAATATTCAGATCGAATTGGACGTAAGAAAATGTTGCTTTGGGCAGGTCTAAGCTTTATCGTACTGACTGTACCCTTGTTCTACTTACTTTCAACTGCCAGTTTTATTGAAATGGTGATCATTCAGCTCGTGTTCTGCACATTATTAGCAATGAACGATGGGAGCTTACCTGCATATTTAACAGAACAATTCCCTATACAAGTGCGCTATACCGGTTTTGCCTTTAGTTTTAATACTGCTAATGCACTATTAGGTGGAACAGTTCCTTTCGTTGCAACCTGGTTAATTCAACAAACAGCTAATACCTTAGCACCTAGTATCTTATTAGTTATAGTTGCAATTTTTGCAAGTATAGCTTTATTAGAAAGGAAATCACATCATTTAATCAATGCTAAGGCTTAATAGGAATAGGTTATGCTTTTAAATGCTCTCCCTACACTCAATAGAAATATATCTACTTTAATTGGTCTTACAGCCGTCATATTTTGGAGTACAAATGTAGGCTTAATGCGTAGTGTCAGTGAGAGCTTTGGAGCTGTAGCTGGTGCTGCTCTAATTTACAGTGTCGCATCCATGATTTTAGTTTTCATGGTTGGTATGCCTAAGTTTTCTACCATCCCAAAATCCTATTTATGGTGGGGAAGCCTTTTATTTGTTGCTTATGAATTATGTTTTGCCCTTTCTATTGGCTATGCGCAAAACAGTAGACAAGCAATCGAAGTTGGCATGATTAATTATCTATGGCCAACATTTACTCTACTATTCGCAATTATTTTTAACAACGTTAAGGCCAATATTTTAATTATTCCTGGCTGCATATTCGCTTTAGTTGGAATTTGTTGGGTACTAGGAGGAGATACTGGATTTGATTTTTTTCAGATATTTACTAATTTAAAAGCTAATCCTCTTAGTTATGGTTTAGCTTTTGCTGCTGCTATTTTGTGGGCTGCATATTGTTCTGTGACAGTAAAAACATCTCAGGGTAAAAATCTAGTCACTATATTTTTTGCCTTGACTGGAGTTGTACTATGGATCAAATACCTTCTCATGAGTGGGTCAGCTCTTAATTTTACTTATGACAATACACTCACTCTGATTATGGCAGCTGGTGCTTTAGGTTTGGGATATGGTGCTTGGAATATTGGAATTATTTCAGGGAACATGACGTTAATGGCTGGAGCTTCTTATTTTATTCCCGTGTTATCAGCTTTGTTTGCGGCATTAATTCTAAGTACGTCCTTATCTTTTATCTTTTGGCAAGGTGTTGCAATGGTGACAGCAGGAGCAGTTTTGTGTTGGTTAGCGACTCGAAAGAAACAAATTATTTAGAGTTATACTAAAATTAACATACTAGACTTTAAGCGAAGTCAAGATATTGAAACTGTTTATCTATTAAGGCGTGTCCTCATTTGAAAAATTGATTTTAAAGATTTAAAAGAATGATTTAACCTCTTTTTATTTGTATATTTTTCAATGGCACGAACTCTACTCACCGATGATATTTGACAACAAATCCAGTCTACGATGCAATTTCATGGTTGTTATTGTTCAAAGAACAGTAGAAATATCATGGAAGCCATCTTATGGAAATTATGTACAGATGCAACATGGCGTGATTCCTGAAGAATTTTGTCCTTGGAAAACAGCATATAACCGCTTTAATCGTTGGGCGAGTAAGGGCTTGTGGGGTAAATTTTTTTAAACTATGAGGCGTATTGGATCAAGAATGGGTATTCATTGAGGGAAGCTACATACGCGCGCATCAGCATGCAAGTGGAGCTCGGCACGGTTTCAAGCGAGCAATTGGACGGTCTAGAGGTGAAAGAACCACAAAAATTCATCTTGCAACCGACGCGAATGGATTACCGATTGATTTTAAAATCACTGGAGGTGAACTCTATGACAGCCAAGTTGCGGAGCAGTTGATTGGTGAGGCAGATTATCTGATTGCAGATAAAGGTTATGATTCGGAAAAAATTAGGACATTGCCAAGAAAGCAAAATATTGTGCCGATCATCCCAATGAAATCAAATAGTAAGAGAGAAAATAAAGAATTTGATCGGTATTTATATCCTTTAAGTCATCTAGTTGAAAATGTCTTTGCGAGATTAAAACATTTCCGAGCGATAGCGACCCGATTTGATAAGCTTGCACGAAATTATCAGTCTATGATTTACATTGCTTGCATGTTAATTTGGTGCAAAGCCAAATGAGGACATGCCCTAGACATCAGACCTCCTTATTTTTTAGTTTTTATACTATAGTGCCCCATAGTATAAAAAAGCAATATTTTTTTATAAATCGAAAAATCAAAAGGGTCTTTAGCGAAAATTTTCTGTCTCTATTTTTAATTTTTTTAAATAAACATAGTAGAGCTTATGCGAAAGTCACAAAAAAATGGGAGCTAAAGCTCCCATTTTTTTTATTTTGGCTCATGTTCTTTGTAATGCTATGCTGTGACCTTTTAGAATTATGTTTCCAACTTTTAGCCAGTTTGTAGATATTTTGAACGTATCACACCTTAAAAATACTACCGATAGTTTAGATTAAAAATGCCTTTACAGACTGTACTAGACTATTTTTAGTAAGCGGATGATATTTATTATTCATTATTTAGGAATTATTAAATCCTATAAATATCATTTATTGGATTATTTTACTTTGGTACTGTGCATATCATCCCCCAGTTAAGAATAAGGAACAACTATGAATAAGATGATGAATGCTCTTATCCTAGAAAATTTTGGTGATCATGAATTTAAACGTGTAGAACTGCCTATACCTCAACCAGAGGCTGGGCAAGTTCTAGTACGTATTCATGCTAGTGGTGTAAACCCTATTGATTATAAAATTCGTCTTGGTGAAGCACCATATGCTATGCCAGAGCTTCCTGCCGTGTTGGGAACGGATATGGCTGGGGTTGTAACTGCTGTTGGTGAAGGTGTCACCCACTTCAACGTCGGAGATGAAGTTTACGGTCTGATAGGTGGCGTTCGTGGTATTCAAGGCTCTTTAGCAGAATATGTTGTAGCAGATGCTGATCTGATCGCATTAAAGCCACGGAATATCTCTATGCGCGAGGCAGCAGTACTACCATTGACATTCCTCACCGCTTGGGAAGGTTTAGTGGATAATGCGAAGGTCCAACCAGGGCAAACTGTACTGGTTCAGGGTGGTGCTGGTGGCGTTGGTTATATGGTTGTTCAGCTTGCAAAAGCACTTGATGCAAATGTTTGGGCGACTGGTCGTACAGCTGATCAATCACTGATTTCAGAACTCGGTGCAACACCTCTCGATTACACAACAGCATCTTCCGATGACATTATTGCTGCAAGCCCTGAGGGTCAAGGTTTTAACATTGTTTACGACACTGTGGGTGGTCCAGTACTCGAAGCTTCACTTTCCATGACAACTCACTATGGCCACATTACCAGCTGTGCTGCATTTGGTAATCATAATTTAGCGAGTTCATCTCTACGGTGTGCCACAGTGTCTGGCGTATTCGTCCTAATGCCGATGTTAACAGGCAATCGCCGTGCTCATCATGGTGATATCCTTAAGATCGCGACTCGTCTCGTTGAGGAAGGTAAACTGCGTCCTATTGTTGATCCTCGTCATTTTACTCTAGACCAAGCGATTGAGGCTCATGATGCTGTTCAAGATCGCTCTGCCAATATTAAGGTCGTGATTGATGTCATTTAACGCACTTCAGGCCAAGACTTGGCGCTTCAATAGTATTGGAGATACAGATGTTCTGACATTAGAAACACTTCCTGTTGCTTTACCAGCAGCAGGAGAAGTTCTAATCCAGATGAAAACGATCGGACTCAACCGGGCTGATGTAATGTTTCGGCGTGGTACTTATATTCAAAAGGCAGTATTCCCTTCTCGTCTGGGATATGAGGGAGCAGGCATAGTTCTGGCAATAGGTGAAGGTGTACGCCAATTTTCTCCAGGAGATGCAGTATCGATTCTTCCGACTGACAATCTAGCCAAATATGGGACATATGCGGACAAACTTCTGATTCCAGAAACTTTTTTAGTTCACAAACCCGATAGTTTAAGCTGGGAAGAAGCTTCTTCAATCTGGATGCAGTATTTGACGGCTTGGGGTGGTGTAATCAATGCTGGTGGAGTTTCGAAAGGAAAAACGATCTTGATCACAGCAGCTTCAAGTAGCGTAGGACTAGCTGCGATACAGATAGCTGAAGCAGCGGGTGCTAAGGTCATTGCAAGTACACAGACGATAGAGAAAAAGCAACGTTTACTGGATCTCGGTGTTAAAAATGTTATAGCCACTGAAGATGAACCAGATTTGTATGAGGCGCTTGTTTTACGTTTAGGTGGAGAACATCTTGATGTCGCCTTCGATGCTGTAGGAGGGCCTCATATTGAACAGATTGCAAAAGCGATGTCTGTAGGAGGAACTATGGTTATGCATGGTGCACTTAGCCCTGAGATCACACCATTTCCCCTTAAAGTTGCATTACGCAAGAGCTTAACCATGCGAGGTTTTTTGTTCCTTGAGGTTCTCCATGATCCTGTTCTAAGGGAGCAAGCCAGACGATTTATTCTTAGCAGTATAGGTGCAGGATATCTTCGTCCAGTGATCGACTGTTGCTTTAACTTTGAGGACATGCATGACGCTCAGCGCTATCTTGAATCAAATCAGCAAATAGGAAAAATTGTAGTTACTCTAAATACATGATGGTCTTATCTGATTTCTACTTTCTAGAAAAAAGTTAGTTCCATCTGATTCAGGTTTCTATATGGCCCAACACTTCCGCTAAGTAATCAAACAATGCTCGGATTCGCAAAGGTGTCGGGCCCCGCTGTGGACGATATAAATACAGGCGCCAAACGGGAGAGGTTTCCTTATGAAGTATCTGAATGAGCTTACCACTCCTAAGCCACGGCAAAACTAGAAATCCAGGCATGTGTCCGAATCCAACTCCAGCGAGAATAGCTTGAAATTCAGCTTCTAGATCATCTGTAATAAAACGAGGCTTTGATGGCGTGAAGCTTCGACTTTCGGTGAATGTCCATGGCCAGTAACGCCCTGTTTTATGATCGAATAGTGCTGTTAGAGGGTATTTATCAAGGTCAATAATTTTTTTAGGCATTCCGACCTTATCAATTAACTCTGGCGTACCCACAGAATAAAAGTTCACTTTAGCCAATTCCCTTGCCACATATCGATTGTCCGGCAAAAATCCAAATCTGATCCCGATATCTATCCGCTCATCGATCACATCCGAGTGTGAATCTGTTAGCACACAATCCACGACAATATCTGGATAACGTGTGGCAAATTCTGCTAGTGCGGGTACTACCAATTTGCGCCCTAACACAGACGACACAGTAAGACGGACAGTCCCATGCATTTCATCTCGTTTTTCCTTGGTGTCTTTTACAAACAAAGCATCGATCGATCCCACCGCAGAGCCTGTAAATTATTTTGTGTAAGTTCCATTTTTTATAAATGATCTTTTAATCGATCATCGAACTGAATCGTAAA
>NZ_JABELE010000031.1 GCF_013009345.1 Acinetobacter geminorum
CAGAAGTGAAACCTCTTAGCGCTGATGGTAGTGTGGGGTTACCCATGTGAGAGTAAGTCATCGCCAGCTCATTATTCCAAACACCCCCATTCCTATGAATGGGGGTGTTGCTTTTTGCGTGGAATTTAATTTTTATAAAAGATAGATCCAAAATTAGATTTGTATCCTGGCTGTATTCTATGAATATAATGATGAACTCTATTATTTTTGGGTGCATCCATGAAAATCAATTCTTTCTCTCCAATACCTGAAGATGATGAAGAGCTATCTTTGCCTGCATTGATTTATTGGGCATCTCTAGGTGATATCGATCAAGTAAAAGAATTACTAATAGAGGGAGAAGATCCTAATCAGACAGATGATGAGGGATATAGTGCTCTACAAGCAGCTGCTGAAAATGACCATTTAGAGATAGTTCAACTCTTAGTTGAAAAAGGGGCGAATGTTGCTTATAAAAGCGAATATACAGCACTACAACTTGCAGAAATGGCAGGTAATACTGATGTAGTGGAATATTTAAAGAGTTTATAAAATTAAAAGGCCTCTTTTGTTTGGAAAAGGGGCCTTTTGTTCAATTAAGACAAATGATATTTCTGTAGTTTCTCAACAATGGATTGAAGACCTTTTACTTCAAACTCATTAGCTTCGAATTTTTCATCTTTATTACGTTTAAATATATCTCTTATCTCTATTACAGCATTTGGATCAATGATACTTAAACTTGAGGTGACTTGACGTATTTGGCTAATAGAGCGAGAGCCATTTGTTGAGCCATAGCCAATAAATGCAGCAGGTTTACCACTCCACTCTTTGCCTAAATAGTCCAAAGCATTTTTTAAGGCTGGACTGTAGCCATGATTGTATTCTGGACTGATAAAAATAAATGCGTCTGCTTGAGTAATTTTGTCTGCCCATTCTTGTTGTTTAGGTTGATCATAAATCCCGGTAGCAGGTGGGTGAGAGCCTGAAAATAAAGGTAAATTCCATTCTTTTAAATCAACTACTTCTGTTTGGAAATCTTTTAAGTTAAATGATGGAATTGTGGATTCTAGCCAATTGGCAACTTTAATTGCTGTACGTCCTTCACGAACACTTCCTACGATAATATAGACCAGCATGTATTTTTCCTAAGAATTTTTATCTTTATAACTTAATTCATTATATAGGTAGGAGAGAATATAGAATTTGTAAGGATTCTTATGTCTCTAATAAAAATTGAATCATAAAAAAGCCCTCATTTAGAGGGCTTTTTATTTACATTAGCTTAATGCCTTGTTGGCCTTCAGGAGTAACCTTGAATATTTCTACTTCAAAGGTAATGTTTTTCCCAGCTAACGGATGATTAAAATCAATTTCTGTAATGTCATCATTAACTGATTTTACTACACCGAATAAGGTGGTTTTTGCCTTATCTTCAAATTCGATCATGTGACCAGGAATAGGGCGTTGTTCAAACTTAACTGTATCGAAAGTTTGAACATTTTCTGGATTCCACGGACCAAAAGCATCTTCTGGTGGAAGGTGTACTGTACGGCGGTCACCTGCACGTAAACCGAATAATGCTTTTTCGAAACCTGGTAAAAGGTTTCCGTCACCAATCGTCAGACTAACTGGCTCTTCACGGCTACGTGTATTGTCAATTTCTACACCATTTTCGATAGCCACAGAAAAGTGTAGATCGACTTTAGAGCCTTCTTGGATACGAATTTCTTCGTTAGGTTGAATAATTTCGGTCATATTATGCATCCGAATTTTGGTTACGTTGCTTCTCAAGGAAGAATGTATCAATGAGTAGCAAAATCGTACCTAGGGTGATGGCACTGTCCGCAATATTAAAAGCTGGAAAGTGATGATTTTGGTAATAAACATGAATAAAATCGACCACATAACCTAGGGTAATACGGTCAATTAAATTGCCTAAAGCTCCACCTAAAATTAAAGCGATGGCTACAGGTAGTACCACCATTTTTTTAGGCATACGCATTAACCAAAATACAAAAAGTACTGAAACTAAGCCCGCTAAAGATGTGAAGAAATAGCGCTGCCATCCTCCTGCATCAGATAAAAAGCTAAAAGCTGCACCATAGTTATGTAATAGTGTCCAGTTTAAAAATGGAAGTACTGGTACAGGATCTGCATAGTTGAGATGTGTACTTGCAATCCATTTTGTCCATTGATCCAATACAATGGCAAGGACAGAAAGTCCAAGCCAAATCAGATTATGTGGATAAAACTGGAATAAGCCTTTTTTAGCTTGTGAATTAGGCATATTTTCTCACTTCGCCACGACCAGTGACGTTCACAATACAACGACCACATAAACCAGGATGATCGGCATGTGTATTTACATCTGGAAGGACGTGCCAGCAACGTGCACATTTTTCACCTTCAGCTGCAGATATTTGTACACGTAAGCCTTCCATTTCAGTTGCTTCACCTTGCTCAGCAAATGGATGTACTACTACTTGCGAAGTAATAAGAACAAAACGGAGTTCATCAGCCAGTTGGTTTAAAACTGTTTGTAATGATTCACTTGCCCAAAGTTCAACTTTGGCTGAAAGATTACTGCCGACAAGTTTAGCGTTACGCGCTGCTTCAATCTGTTTATTTACTGCAGATTTTACGCTAATCAATGTTTGCCAATCTTCTTCAGAAAGCAAGTTTGCTTTTGATGAAACAGGCAAGTCATACCATTCTGATGTAAATACATACTTTTCAGTTTGTTCTGGAATCAGTGGCCAAGCTTCTTGAGCGGTAAAGCTTAGGATTGGGCTCATCCACCGAATAAATGCTTGGACAATATGGTAAAGCGCTGTTTGAGCAGAACGACGTGCCTGAGAATCCGCTTTAGTGGTGTATTGACGGTCTTTGATAATATCTAGGTAGAAACCACCTAAGTCATTAATACAGAAGCTTGTTAATGCACTACACACCACATGGAAGTTCATTTCTTCATAGGCAGTGATAATGGTTTGTTGTACTTCATTCGCACGTTGTAAGATGTATTGATCTAGAGCAATAAGGTCATCTACGTCCAGAGCATCAGTACTTGGTTTGAAACCATTTAGGTTCGCAAGCAAGAAGCGTAGGGTATTACGAATACGGCGATAGCTATCACTTACACGGCTAAAGATTTCTTTCGATGCCGCGATTTCATAACGGTAGTCGCTAGACGCTACATATAGTCGTAAACCATCTGCACCAAGCTGTTTGATGATTTCTTCAAGCGGAATATAGTTGCCTAAAGATTTCGACAATTTACGGCCATTTTCATCCACTGTAAAACCATGTGTTAACAAGGCCTTATATGGTGCACGATTGTGAATTGCCATAGACGTTAATAAAGAAGATTGGAACCAACCACGGTGTTGGTCTGAACCTTCTAAATATAAATCGGCAGGGCTTTCTAATTCATCACGTTGCTCAAGTACAGCGTAATGCGTTGTACCAGAGTCGAACCATACATCGAGTGTATCGCGAACAGCGTTATATTGTTCAGCATCTTCACCGATGAAGTCTTTTGCTTCACGTTTGAACCATGCTTCGATACCTTCTTCTTCGATCAGTTGAGCAACTTCTTCGATGAGTTCAGGTGTACGTGGGTGTAATTCGTTCGTGTCTTTATGAACGAAGAATGGAATTGGAACACCCCAAGTACGTTGACGTGAAATACACCAGTCAGGACGACCTTCGATCATTGATTCAATACGGTTTTTACCCCAGTTCGGTACAAACTCGATATCATTTTCAATGGCATTAAGCGCACCTTCACGTAACCCTTTTTGATCCATGCTAATGAACCATTGTGGTGTAGCACGGAAAATAATAGGAGTCTTATGGCGCCAGCAGTGTGGGTAGCTGTGTTTAATTGGTTGATGAGCCCATAAACGGCCTACAGCGCCCAAAGCTTCGATAATCTTTGGATTGGCTTTATAGATGTGCTCACCAGCATAGATTGGAGCAGTTGGAAGATAAACACCGTTACCACCCACTGGGTTATCTACTTTAAGGTTGTATTGAAGACCTACTTTATAGTCGTCTGCACCATGGCCAGGTGCTGTATGTACGGCACCTGTACCGCTTGTTGCGATAACGTGTTCACCTAAAATAACCGGAACTTGACGATCAGTAAGTAGAGGGTGTTGTAAGGTAAGTTTTTCAAGTTTGCTACCAGTAAAGTCTGCTAAAACTACTGGATTTTCAAGTTTGTAGCGTTCAATTGCTGAAGCAACAAGGTCTTTAGCAAGAATGAAGTTTTGCTTACCACGCTCAGTAGAAACTTGTACCAATTGATATTCAATTTCGGCATGCAACGCAACGGCTTGGTTAGCTGGTAATGTCCAAGGTGTAGTGGTCCAGATCACGATATCTGTTGGATCTTGAACTTCTACGTTTAAGCGAGCACTTAAATCTTTTAGATCGACAACACCAAATCCAACGTCAATTGCGTCAGATTTTTTATCTTCGTATTCAACCTCTGCTTCAGCAAGAGCTGAACCACAGTCCATACACCAGTTCACTGGCTTTAAGCCTGGCTGGATATGGCCATTTTTCTGGATGAGACCTAGAGCACGAACGATATCGGCTTCTTGTTTGTAATTCATGGTGAGATAAGGATTATCCCAATCACCTAAAATACCAAGACGTTTAAAGTCAGTACGCTGTAAATCAATTTGTTTTAGCGCGTATTCACGGCAAAGTTTACGGAAAGTTGCTGCGTCAACTTTTTCGCCCACTTTACCCACTTTCTCTTCGACTTTTAGTTCGATTGGCAAACCGTGACAGTCCCAACCTGGTACATATGGCGCATCGAAACCTGAAAGCGTACGGCTTTTTACAATAACGTCTTTGAGTACTTTATTGACCGCGTGACCCAAGTGAATTGTACCGTTCGCATATGGAGGGCCATCATGCAAAATATATTTTTTCTTGCCAATACGCGATGCACGAATCTGCTGATAAATGTTGTCGGTATACCACTCTTCTAACCATTTCACTTCACGTACTGCCAAATTTGCTTTCATTGCAAATTGAGTATCCGGCAGGTTTAGCGTGGCTTTGTAGTCCACTGCATTCTCAGGAGTTTGCTTATCGCTCATGCAAGTTTTCTTCCAGTTTAATCAGCTTGGGAGCTGACATGTTTTACAATCAAAATTCGAATTAAAAAGGAAATTGTGCCGTGTCGTTACGGTATTGTCGTAACTGTTGCACGTCATTATCAATTCCAGCCTTAAGTGCTTCAAGCGAAGGGTAGTTCAATTCACCATGAAGATAGTGAAGAAAAGTCACCCGCATAAATAAGCCATACAGATTAGCAGAAACATCAGGGAAATGTACTTCTAATCTCCATTCTGGATGTTCTTGCTGAATGGCGGGACGTGTACCGACATGACCTGCGCCATAGAGGCTATTTTCATGATATCCGGCAATTCCCGGTTTCTCTGGTGTTTCTTGGCGCACTTTTTGAGTTAGCGAAGTTGTTTCGCAAATGACTTCAACGCCATAAATACCATTTAAACAAGGCTTATGACGGTTGAGACGAACATTAATCGTTGGGAAATCTAAAGTTCGTCCAATTTGGTCACCATATTGAACACGACCAGTAATACTGTACGGACGGCCTAATAATTTAGCTGCTAAAGCGAGATTACCCACTTGAAGCACTTGGCGAATACGAGTTGAACTGACGCGTTCACCTTCGAGTTCAATCGTATGTAAATTTGTGACTTGAAAGCCGTAATTCTTTAAAAATTCGCTATTGCCTTGACGGTCTTTGCCGAAATGAAAGTCATCTCCTAAAACCAAAGCTTGAGCATTTAATTTGTCTTTTAATAGATCTGCAAACTCAGAAGCACTCATGCTACGGAAATGCTGGTCAAACTTGGCAACCGCGATGTAATCCACCCCAAGTTCAGCTAGGTATTCAACTTTTTCCCGTAATGAATTAATACGAGGAGGTGCATCGTAACCTTTAAAGAACTCAAGAGGTTGTGGCTCAAAAATCATGACCAAAGTTTTTAAGCCTTGTGCTGCAGCAATGTTTTTGAGTTGAGCAATCATCGCTTGGTGGCCTAAATGGACACCATCAAAATTACCAATAGTCACCGCTGTTTGAGGTAACTGAAAATTGGGCGATAACGCATTAAGACGAAGCAGTTTCATGAACTTAAAATATGGCTATTTTTGCAAGGGCTATATATTGCCATAATCTCACAGATTCGTCTTGTTGTTGTGTTTTTACTCAGTTATTTTTCAATATGAATATCTTTATATTTAAAATATTGATGAATTAAATAAAAATAAATCAATTTTTCTTATTATTAGTTTGCTCTACTATGCCTTTATCCACTCTTTGATTAGAGAACTAAGATGAAAAAACCTTTTTATCAATTAAATCAAAGCAAAGATGTTATACGACATTTTACCCCAAATTGGTTTACAGCGACTATGGGTACTGGCGTGGTGAGTATGATTTTAATCCAGCTGCCATTTGCTCAATCTTTTTTATTCACGTTAGCAACTTGGTTATGGCAATTTAATATTGTCTTATTCAGCGTTTTTTCAGTTCTTTATTTATTGCGGTGGTTTCTTTTCCCTCATGAGGCGAAGCAAATTTTTAATCATCCAAATATGAGCTTGTTCTTAGGGGCTATCCCGATGGGGCTCGCAACGATATTAAACGGGTTTCTAAGCTTCGGTTTTGGGCTTTACGGTGAAGTCGCAATCCATATCGCCCAAGCTTTATGGTACATCGATGTCTTTTTAGCTCTAGCAATTGCGTGGATTGTGCCGTTTTGCATGTTTAGCCGTCAGAACCATCAGTTACATACGATGACCGCAATCTGGCTTTTACCTGTAGTTGCTTGTGAAGTAGCAGCAAGTTCTGCGGGGATGTTAGTCGCTCATTTACCAGCAGATTTGAATAGCTTTCATCTATTACTGGCTGGTTATGTACTCTGGGGAATCTCTGTTTTACCAGCATTCGCTATTTTGACAATTTTAATGTTGCGTATGGCTTTGCATCAGTTACCTGAAAAAGAAGTCGCTATTTCTAGCTGGCTCTCTTTAGGCCCGATTGGTACAGGTGCATTAAGTTTATTGTTATTAGGGCAGCAGGCACAAAGAGTAGCGCCAAACGTAGGATTTGACCAATTTGCGAATATCTTTCAAGCCTTAGGAGTTGTAGGTAGTCTGGTGCTTTTAGGCTTTGGGTTATGGTGGCTTGGTCTTGCGATTTTAACAACGCTTCGGCACGCAAAGACAGGTATTCCATTTAACTTGGGTTGGTGGGGCTTAACTTTTCCATTAGGCGTATTTATTCTCGCACTATTTAACTTAGGACATCAGGTTGAAGTTGTATTTTTACAATACGTTGCTGTGGCATTGAGTCTTTTATTATTGGCAATGTGGGGCGTGGTAATGAAGAAAACGCTTGCAGGCGCATATAGCGGTCAACTGTTCTTTTCACCGTGTTTAATCGCTTTACAACAAAAAGTGCAGTAATGATGAAAAGGTGCAAAAAGCTTTTGCACCTAATTTATACTTATTTTCTAACTTATTTAATTTTGATTTGAGCTTTTTGAATGAACACTGATATTGCTTTAATTATGGCACTTCCTAATGAATCTAAGGGTTTATTTGAACAAGCAGGTGTAGAGGTCCATTACAGTGGTATTGGTAAGATTAATGCTGCCTTTAAAGCATTTGAAGTTATTCAAAAAACAGGATGCAAAACTTTAATTAACCTCGGTACAGCTGGAAGCTCTGCATTTAATCGACATGATTTGGTCGAAGTAAAAACTTTTGTACAACGTGATATGGATGTTTCTCCCTTAGGTTTCGAAGTGGGGGTAACGCCGTTAGATGATCACTTGCCAGCTGAAATTCATCTTCAACCACATTTTGCTGATTTGCCAAAAGCAATTTGTGGAACTGGAGACTCATTTGAAACAGGTCATCCAAAAGTCGCGTGTGATGTCGTGGATATGGAAGGCTATGCTTTAGCCAAAGTATGCCATAAGTTAGGCGTACGATTAATTTCGGTGAAATATATTACTGATGGGGCAGATGACACCGCGCATCTGGATTGGGAAGAAAATTTATTGTTAGGCGCCCAGAAACTTTTAGCCCTTTATCAAAACCATTTCTAAAAAAGATCGGCAAATTTGCCGATCTTTTTTTTGTTTTAACGAGGCAATACGCCGTAGAGCATCAGGTGGACTGTATGCTCAATCGAACGCTGGAACATACTGCGGTTACGAAGCGTTTTACCGGTCACCATTTCCATTTGAGTTGCAAAATCTGCATAGTTTTGCGTAAGGCCCCAAATATTTAAGATTAATAATTCTGGGTCGATATCTGGGGAAATCTTTCCTTCTTCTTGCCAAGTCTGAATGACCTTGGCTTTGCGCTTAAATAGCTTTTTCAAAGGCCCTTTCAGTATAGGTAAAATATGTGGAGCGCCTTGAATAATTTCTAATGCAAACAATCTAGATGCTTTAGGTTGGCTACGAGACAGTTCGATTTTTTGAATTAAATAGTGAGATAAGGCTTCGGCTGGTTCTAATTCAGCTTCTAAAGTTTGTAATGGGGCCAACCATTTTTGTAAAACGGTTGTGAGCACTTCTACATATAAAGACTCTTTATTTTCATAGTAATAGAAAATATTCGACTTATGCATGTCGGCGAGTTGGGCAATTTCATCCAGACTTGCTCCACTGAACCCATAGACTGAAAATACGTCAAGGGCCGCAGCAAGAAGCTGATTGCGCTTTTGGGTACTCTTTTTTTGTTCCATCTGCTGCATAATTAAAAAAATAATATTCCCATTGTAAGGGAAATTGTTTGATTTGTGCACAGGTGTCTTGCTTTTTTAATCAAAAAACAGCTAGTTATTTGTGTAATAGATATACTATTGTGCAAAAAATAGAGGGATTCACTAGTTTATTGTTATTCTTAAAAATATTTTTTTATTTTCGCCCTAAAAAAGAGCAATAAAACAGCAGTTTTATTGCTCGTAAATTGGGCATTTTTCGGTTGAACAGTTGTCATTACTCATCGCAACCTTAAGTTGCCAAAACCGCATCGAGTACTTGCTGCTCAAGTTGAGCAAAAGTAATACTTTTTTTACGTGGGCGCGGCAAATTAACTTGGAAACTTTGAGCAATCTTGCCCTTATCTAATAAGATAATACGGTCAGCCAATTGCACTGCTTCACTCACATCGTGGGTGACCAAAATTGCAGTAAAGCCTTGCTCCTTCCACAAGCGCTCAATCAAGCTTTGCATCTCAAGCCGAGTTAGAGCATCTAATGCACCCAAAGGTTCGTCTAGCAATAATATGCGCGGCGTATGCGATAGTGCGCGTGCTAAAGCTGTACGCTGACGTTGTCCACCAGAGAGCTGGGAAGGCCATTGCCCAGATTTTTCTTTTAAACCTACTTTTTCTAGTAATTCTTCTGCTAAAGCATGTTGTGATTTTGGTAGACCAAGTTGAACATTTTGAAGAATATTTCTCCAAGGAAGTAAACGAGGATCTTGAAACATGACACGAATATCATCGTTCGTAATGCCTTCACGCAAATGTCGGGCAGATTTAAATTTAATTTTCCCAAAACTGGCTTTTTCAAGTTGGGCAATTAAACGGAGTAACGTACTTTTGCCACAACCACTTCGGCCAACAATTGCTAAAAACTCGCCCGGCTGAATATGTAGATCAAGATCTTCGAGGACCTTTACCTCACCATAAAATTTATAAAGTTGCTCAATCAGAATCTCTGCACCTAATACTGGTTCTTGAGATTCTGTTGGTTCTTCCGGAATGAGCTGCACTTCATTCTGATTAATATTTAAATTCAGATTTGTCATGTTCTAAGCTCCCTTATTTCTGATATCCAGAGTGCCAGCGTAATAAATAGCGTTCTAAAAGCTGTGCTAAAACATCTGCCAGTTTGCCTAGTAAGGCGTACAGAAGAATACCGACCAGAACTACATCCGTTTGTAAAAACTCACGTGCATTCATGGTCATATAACCAATACCTGCTTGAGCTGAAATGGTTTCAGCAACAATGAGCAACACCCAAACCAAACCTAAAGCAAAGCGTAAACCCACTAAAATAGAAGGCATCGCACCCGGTAGAATAATTTCTTTATAGAGCTGCCAACGTGAAAGTCCGTAGCTTTTACCCATCTCAATCAATTGAGGATCAACTGACCGAATACCGTGATAGGTATTAATATAAATCGGGAAGAAAACACCTACTGCGACTAAAAATAATTTCGCTGTTTCATCAATACCGAACCACAAGATGACGAGTGGGATAAGTGCTAAGGCTGGGATGTTACGAATCATTTGTAAGGTCGTATCGAGCAGTGTAGAGGCGAAACGCGAAGACCCGTTGAGTAGGCCTAATAACAAACCTAAACCGCCGCCTATCAGAAGGCCAAGCAGTGCACGACCAGCACTGACTTTAACGTGCTGCCAGAGTTCGCCACTCACCAGTAGATGCCAAAAAGCGGAAACTACAGCAGTAGGTGCGGGTAAAATACGGCTTTCTAAAAGACCCGAACTTGAGGCAATTTGCCAAACAACCAATAGAAGAATAGGGAAAATCCAAGGCAGCAAACGCTGCCCGATTTGTTTTGTTCCACGTGAAACAACACTTTCAGCTTTGCTCATGCAGGCTCCTTGACGGAACTATTTTGCTTCTTCTCGTCTGGAACATAATTGTTGGCAATAATTTCCCCGAATGGACCGGTTAAATTTGGCTGAGCAAGTTTAGCGCGAGTTTCAATTGGTAATAACGGGAATACCAATTCTGCAAAACGGATTGATTCTTCAAGGTGTGGATAGCCTGAGAAAATGAAGGTATCAATACCTAAGTCAGCATATTCCTGAATGCGAGCAGCAACTGTTTCAGGGTCACCTACAAGTGCTGTACCCGCACCACCACGGACTAAGCCAATACCTGCCCAAAGGTTTGGAGATACTTCAAGCTTGTCTCTGTTGCCGCCGTGGAGAGCCGCCATACGTTGTTGGCCTACAGAGTCCATTTGTGCAAATTTTTTCTGTGCGGCAGCAATAGTCGCATCATCAATATATTGGATAAGCTCGTTCGCTGCTGCCCAAGCTTGTTCGTTGGTTTCACGAACAATCACATGCAAGCGAATGCCGTAAGTTAATTTACGACCTTTAGTCTCAGCTTTAGCACGAACATGTTCGATCTTTTGTTTAACAGCTTCTGGTGGTTCCCCCCAAGTGAGGTAAGTATCGACTTGCTCAGCTGCAAGATTGACAGCGACGTCTGAAGAGCCGCCAAACCAAAGTGGTGGATAAGGCTTTTGAACAGGTGGGTAAAGTAGTTTTGCATCATCTACTTGTAAGCGTTCACCGTGGAATGTAAAAGCTTCACCTGTATGTGAACGCGTCAAAATTTCACGCCAAATTTTTACATATTCATTGGCAGTTTGGTAACGCGTTGAGTGATCTTCATATAAACCATCACCGCGTAGTTCGGCCTCATCACCCCCAGTCACTAAGTTGAGTAACACACGGCCATTCGACAAGCGATCAAATGTTGCAGCCATGCGAGCTGCCAATGCTGGTGTGGTTACCCCTGGTCGTAATGCAACTAAAAATTTAAGGTGTTGAGTTGCATCAATTAGGCTAGCCGCCGTAACCCAAGGATCTTCACATGAACGACCTGTTGGAATAAGTACACCTTCGTAACCTAAATTATCTACTGCCACAGCAATTTGCTTCATATAGGCATGGTCAACCTGACGAGCGCCTTTACTTGTACCTAAATAGCGACTATCACCGTGGGTAGGAATAAACCAGAAAATTTTCATGTGCATTACCTATATGTCTATTAAAATTACTTGGCACCCCAAACAGCTTGTTTAATGCTGATTGGTTTTGGAATGATGCCTTGTTGAGTAAAAATGTCTGCGAGTTGCTGCTGCTCAGCAATCACTTTGCTGTTCAGCGGAGCTGCCGATGATGGGCGTGGACGTCGTTTAATGAATAAATCACTGGTTGCAGGCTTAAGCCCTGTGCTTTGGCCAATCGCACCTGCCGTTTCTGCTTGATGGCTTTGAACCCATTTGTCAGCTTGATTGATTTGTTTGATGAGCCCTGAAACAGCTTTAGGATGTTGTTTAACAAAATTTGGAGCTGCTAAATAAAATGTATAGTTCGGGCTTAAACCTTTACCCGATGCAAGAACACGCGCTTGGTCTTCTAGTTGTGCTGAAGCAAAGTAAGGATCCCAAATTGCCCATGCATCAACGGCACCTTTTTGAAATGCTGCGCGAGCATCGGCAGGAGTAAGCCAAATGGGGGTAATATCGCTCCAGTTTAGGCCTGCTTTACGTACGGCTTGTACAAGTAGGTAATGTGAACTCGAACCTTTTTGCAGCGCAATACGTTTGCCTTTAAGGTCTTTAAGTTGTTTGAGTTGCGAGTTTTTTGGAACTAAAATTGCCGATGCCAATGGCTTAGCTGCTTCATAAGCAATGTAATATAAAGGCTTGCCAGCCGCTTGTGCATAGACAGGAGGTGTGTCTCCAGTAACGCCGACATCGAGTGAGCCAACAGCCAATGCTTCTAAAATTTGTGGACCAGCAGGGAACTCATTCCAAGTAATTTTTGCATTTGGGAATTCTTGCTCAAATAGCTTTTGCTGTTTGGCAATTGCAAAGTTAATCGAGCTTTTTTGAAAACCAATACGAAGTTCTTTCACAGTTGGGTCAATTGCCCAAGCTGGTGCTGCGATTGTTAAGCCTAATACAGTAATTGCACTGATGCGCTTAACCAATTGTGTCCACTGACTCTTAATAAATGATGACTGATGTTGCATATTGATATCCTTGTTCCCCTTGAGGCAAGGCACGGCATTTATATCGTTATTTAAGCTGTGCCCAAGCTGGGGTTATTTCAGTTTTAAAATGGCATCTTGAATGGTGAGTTTGTTTGGAATGAGCTTTTGCGCATAAAAAGCATCAGCCACATATTGTTGTTCTTGTGCCACTTTGTCAGATATTGGCTGCACTCCAAAACCCATACGTGAAATGGAAGTTTTGAGTACATCAAACTCAAGTGCGGTAGGTTTTTCGAGTAACTTGGCAGCTTCATCCTGATGTGAACTTACCCACTCAGTGGTCTGGTTAAGTGTCTGGACAACAGTGTTGAGTACTTTCGGATTATTTTCTGCAAATTTACGGTCAGCTAAATAGAACTGATGATTACTCACCAAGTTTTCACCTGTTGCTAAAACTCGGGCCTGAATTTGATGTTCAGCTGCTGCAAAGAACGGGTCCCAAATGACCCATGCATCGACTGCACCTTTTTCAAAGGCAGCACGAGCGTCTGATGGCGGTAAATAAACTGGTTGAATATCACTTAAGCTTAAGTTGTTGGCTTCTAAAACTTTTAACAATAGGTAATGAACATTCGAGCCTTTGTTAAGAGCAACACGTTTGCCTTTTAAATCTTTAATAGATTGGATTGGAGAGTCTTTTTGTACCAATAGTGCTTCAGCTTTTGGCGCAGCAGGTTGGTTTGCGACATAGACTAAATTTGGATTGGCAGCCTGAGCAAAGATCGGTGGTGCTTCACCAGCTTCCCCCAGCGAAACACTTCCTACGTTTAAACCTTCAAGCAATTGAGGGCCAGCAGGGAACTCAACCCATTTTACTTGCACGCCTTGTTCTTTTAATGCTTTTTCTAAGTCACCACGAGCCTTTAAAATAGGAAGAATCCCATATTTTTGGTAGCCAATATTTAAAGTTGTGGTGGCTTGTTCCTCTTTTTTGGCACAACCACTTAACATCATCACTCCTGCAAGGCTGGCCGCGATGACTGAATATTTTGCCCATGAAGTGGTGTTGAAAAGTGCCATGAGATTTCGTGCTCCCCGAAAGAGAAAAAGAAAAAATAATTGGATGAGCAGATACCCTAAATGGATTTTTATTCCAGAAAAAATAAGTATTCGGTCTTTATTTATGCAAAAAAAAGCTAAACACAATAGGCTATAAACTTATGTGAAAAAATGATTTATCTAATAGAAATATATTTAATGAATTACGAGTAAGTTGATGTAAATAAAATAAAAAATATTAAAACCTTAAAAAATTAGATTTTAAAAAAAGTACAACCATAAATTAATCGTGTTTACGGTTGTACTTTTTGAACTAAGCTTATCTGAAATAAGAATATCTTAAAAATAGCAAAGGCTAAGGAAGTGGTTTTTTAAAGACTAAAGAATTCCTTTGATAGTTATAAAGCGCCTGACGAGCATTAGGTAAGTCATCAACAGTAACTTGATGAAAACCATGCTCCAAAAACCAGTGAGCTGTCCGAGTCGTTAAAACAAATAATTGACGAATACCTTGTTCTTTTGCCTTTTCTTCAAGGAATTGCAAAATTTGGCTGCCACGGTTCGATTTACGATAACTTGGATGTACTGCGACGCAGGCAATTTCTGCTGAACGTGTTTCATTAAATTCTGTTGGAATTGGATAAAGTGCAGCACACGCTAGAATCGTACCATCGCGCTCAATAACAGCGAACTGGCTAATCTCTTGCTCTAAACGTTCACGTGAACGATAAACCAAGATACCTTCTTCTTCTAATGGACGTAATAAATTCATTAAACCGCCCACATCTTGAATGTTGGCCATGCGAACTTCTTCATAATGCGCATCGGTAATCATGGTACCAACACCATCACGAGTGAACAGCTCTTCAATTAGTGCACCATCATAGGCATAAGATATGAGATGAACACGGTGTACGCCTGATAAAGACGCTTTTTTTGCTTGTTGCAAATGTAAAGTAAGTGTTGGGCTAAGGGTTTGGTATTGTTGAATATAGTAGTCCAGTTGATGTGGGCTTAATTCACGTAATATTTGCTCATCTTCATTCAGCAATCCTTGTTGCTCACCTAGAAAAATGAGTTTATCTGCTTTTAAGTAAGTTGCTGTTTTGGTTGCGACTTCCTCAGCTCTTAAGTTAAATACCTCACCTGTAGTGGAGTAACCTGTTGGTCCTAGCAGTACAATATTATGATTATCGAGGTGTCGATCAATCGCATCTGTATCGATAGAACGAACTTCACCTGTAAGCTGGAAATCCATTCCATCACGAATGCCATAAGGTTTAGCAGTCACAAAATTACCTGATACCACATCTATACGAGCGCCGTACATTGGCGAGTTTGCTAAGCCCATAGAAAGCAATGCTTCGATTTCTAAACGGATAGAACCTACAGCACTCATGACACAGCTTAAAGATTCACGTGTGGTAATACGGCTGTTGTCATAAAAAGGAGTTTCGATTCCTTTTTCTTTAAGATTTTGATTAATTTGTGGACGTGCGCCATGAACTAAGATTAAGCGGATGCCAAGAGAATGTAATAAAGCAATATCGTGAATGATATGTTCGAAATTAGGATGTCGGACTGCTTCACCACCAAACATCAATACAAAAGTTTTATCGCGGTGAGCATTAATGTAGGGCGCTGAGTGTCGAAACCAGTGTACATAATGCTGGGTGTTATTATGCGACTTACTTTCAGGCTTACTTGGCATACCGATCTCGAATCAACAGCAAAAAGATATAAAGATGATTCTAAACAAAAAAGACTAAAGCCGCATGTTTTAGATAAAAAAACACCCAAATTGAAATTTGGGTGTTTAAATTTTTGGGACTGTTCTAAATTTTGTGTAAGTACTTAATTTTCATTTATCCTTCAGAGGATAATTACAAAAGGTACTTCAC
>NZ_JABELE010000032.1 GCF_013009345.1 Acinetobacter geminorum
AACTGGCATAGGGCACACCTCATAAGTTTAAAAAGTCTAACTTATGGGGTGCAGTTCAGGACGGGAGAGGGACACCTTCGGGTGTGCTAGTTTGAGATAATACTAGTCTGTCAACCTTCTTCCGTTCTGCCACCATAATTCTATAAATGTCTGGCAGAACTCCCAATAAAAAGGAGTTGGCTTTGCACATTCATAATTTCTTGGCAGCCTTTGCCAAAAGCTATAACGACACAACTTAAAAATTTAAAGCAGCTTGATGACCTTTAGGTTTTCAGGCTTTAAGTCATTACGGCTCAAAAAACTTGCATCAACAATAAAACTTGAGATGTGCCAAGCACAGTCTTTATGGCTTTGCTATGCCTTTTTTCTCCCAAAAAGTATCTCGTTTATATACAAAAAATTTATTTTAAAGCGGTAAAACTATGCCAAATTTAGTTCTCTCAACACGTGCGATCCAAATTATTAATACATCGATTCATTTGTTTCACCATCACGGATTTCACATAGTGGGCATCGACCGAATCGTGAAAAAGTCTCACACTCCAAAAGCAACTTTTTATAACTACTTTCATTCTAAAGAGCGATTTATTGAAATCTGTTTGATCGTGCAAAAAGAGAGGCTAAAAGAAAAAGTAGTTTCAATGGTTGAGTACGATCAAAGTACAAACGGGAAGGATACACTTAAGAAACTTTATTTCTTACATAGCGATGTAGAAGGGCCGTACTATTTATTATTTAAAGCAATTTTTGAAACGAAACTGACCTATCCAAAAGCCTATATCACCGCAGTGAGATATAGAACGTGGCTCATCAATGAAATTTATAGCCAACTTAGAACACTTAAAAACGATGCAACTTTTCAGGATGCCAAATTATTTTTATATATGATCGAAGGTGCAATTATTCAGCTTTTAAGCTCGGATGAGACAACCGAGCGAGAAAAGGTGTTGGATTGTTTTTTGCGGGGTTGGTTTAATGCAAGTGCTTAAATCAATGAATTCCAATGTATAAAACAATCCTATTTATAACTATTAATAATTGACCTAATGACTTCTTGTACATCCAAAATCGCTTTGTCTTTTAGCGATGTTTTTCGACATGAAAGTACCATTGGATAGGTTGGTATCGAAATTGGACATTTTGTATAAATTAGGGCAGGTATAATTTCGGAAATTTTTCTTGCAGCGTGGGTGGGAAGGGTACAAACCGTTCCTTTTCTTTTTAATAACCATGGAATAGCAGCAAAGTGAGAAGTAGAGGCAAAAATCCGTCTGGTCTTATTTAATTTCGTTAAATGTTCGTCAACAATCCCGATTTGACCCGTATTTGAAATCAGTAAATGTTCAAAACTTAAAAACTTATCTAAGGTTAGTTCAACCGCATCTTCAGGATGAGTCACCAAACAAGAATAATCACCTAAAACCATTAATTCTCGGTACAAAGAATGGTAATAGATTCCGCCAGAGGTTACTCCAATATCAACATTATGCTTTACCAGCATTTCAGCAATGATATGTGTATAGGTCTGTTTAATTACGATTCTGTAGTGGGGAAATTTTAATTTAACCTGTTCGATAATTTCTTGTGCAAATGCAATTTCAAAATCATCAGACATACCAATCGTGATAATTCTTTGCTGTAGGTTATTGTGATTATTGGGTAGTGACAACAATGTTTCCCTAAAAATACTTAAAGCATTGCTGACTAATGGTTTCAAAGCATGCGCTTTAGTAGTGGGTGCAAGACCTCGACCAGTCCGTTGAAAAAGTGGATCTTGATAAATATCCCTAAGACGTCGTAAAGATGCACTGACCGCAGACTGAGTAATTCCTAAACGTTCCGCTGCACGCGAAGCATTCTGCTCTTCATATAGGATTTCAAAGCACTTCAAAAGATTTAAGTCGATTTGTTCGATATTAATTTCATTCATATCTGATAGTGCCTAAATCCTATTCCTTAAAGATGGTGATTATATAACAATGAATTCAGACGTAATGAACGGAACTTGTATGGAAAGTAATAGATAAGGTTCTTATTTACGTGATGCTTTATCAAAATATATCAATTTTTTGATCAAAAGTTATTGATATCATTGTTGATTTTTAACCTGGTCTAGCAAGTAGGATTGATCAGGTTTATTTGGGAAAATATGATTAAGGACTGATTCTATGACAGATTATCTTTTAAATCTAGCTTTTCGATGAGTTAAACACGCTAGACAATTGAACCCCCCGTTAAATTTAAATCTAAACACATATGAATGTTGTTTATAGGGGATTCGTTTGCCAAAAAATGCAGGGATGTGTTCAAGCACAAGCATTTTAAAGTTTCGATATAGGAATTCGACATGTTAAAAAAACTACATGTGCAGGTAATTATTGCAATTATTGCTGCCATTATTTTGGGTTTGGTCTCCCCCGAATGGGCAAAGGCAATGAAGCCATTAGGTCAAGCATTTATTGCTTTACTCAAAATGCTTTTGGCTCCTTTGATCTTTCTCACTTTGGTTCATGGTTTAACTCATATTAAAGATATGAAAAAGCTGGGCCGTTTGGGTATTAAATCACTTATTTATTTTGAAGTACTAACAACTGTAGCAATGCTCATTGGCTTTGTATTTGTCAACGTGTTGCAGCCCGGTTTAGGTCTACATGCAACCGACCTAGCCGAACCTGATGCAGCAAAAGGTTCTGCAACTCTTTCAGCGGTTGATTTCTTCTTAAATATGATTCCACATACCATCGTAGATGCTTTTGCGACTGGCAATGTACTACAAGTATTGGTGGTTTCAATTTTAGCGGGTATGGCTATTAATTTATGTTGTGGCCCGGATTCTGTGATCGTTAAAGGAATTGATGAAGCACAAACCATCTTGTTCAAGATGCTGGGCTTTATTATGAAACTTGCTCCGCTCGGTGCATTTGGCGCAATGTCGGCTGCAATTGGTAGTTATGGCGGTGAAACACTCATTTATTTAATGAAATTAATTGGTGTTTTCTATGCAGCATGCTTCTTCTTTATGGTGTTTGTCCTTGGTGCAGTGACATGGATTATTGGCCTACCTTTTCTCACCATTTTAAAAGTGATTCGCGACGAAATACTTTTGGTGTTCGGTACAGCATCGGGTGAAGTTGCCTTCCCAAAACTGATTGAAAAGCTCAAAAAAACGGGTTGTGACGAGGCTGTTGTCGGGTTCGTATTGCCTACAGGTTACAGCTTTAATTTAGATGGCACAGCTTTATATATGGCAATTGCGGTGGGCTTTATTGCACAAGCAACTGACACACCTTTGAGCTTAATCGACCAGTTGGTTTTATTAGCAATCTTAAGCTTTACCTCGAAAGGTGGAACTACTGTCGCTGGCGGCGCCTTTATTAAGTTGGCGGCGACCTTACAGTCTGTAAAAACTTTACCACTCGGTGGTTTGGGGCTGTTGTTTGGTGTTGACCGGATTATGGCAACCATCATGGCAATTACCAACATTATTGGCAACACACTTGCGGTCTATGCAGTCGCTCGTTGGGAAAATGCTTTCGATGCTGATGCCTTTGAAAAACAAACAGGTAAGAGACCTAAGCGTAGTTTGCTACGGGCTAAAGATTCTTTGGTAGAGACGCCATTAGCTTCTGATTCAAATCACTCAAGTCAAGTTTTAGATAAATCTCATTAATTATCTCAACTTCTTTATATCGAGAATAGACATGCGTTTAAAAGCGATAGACCCAGAACATTTAACTGCTGAACAACAAGTTGTATTCGATGCAATTGCAAGCGGTCCACGTAAAGGGGTGCGAGGTCCTTTAGCGATCTGGTTGCACCATCCGAAGTTAGCCAATTTGGCACAAAGTCTTGGTCAATATTGTCGCTATGACAGTTGCTTGGAACCACGTTTGAGTGAGTTAGCCATCTTACTGATGGGTAGACACTGGCTCGCTGAATATGAATGGGCTGCTCATAAACCATATGCAATTGAGGCTGGCCTAAGTACAGACGTTATTGAAGCCATTCGTTTAGGTGAGCAACCCGTATTTATTCATAAGGACGAACAATTAATTTATCAGTTTATTTGTGAACTTCACGAGACCAAAAGGGTTGCTGATCAGACTTATCAAGAAATAGAGCAACTACTTGGGATAGATACATTAATCGATTTAGTCGCGATTGCAGGCTATTACACCCTTATTTCTATGACGATTAATGTTTTCGAAGTTCCACCCCCAGCAGGTGTAACTCCTGAATTACCCACCCCAGAAGCAGGAATTTAATATGTTTGATGAAATTAATCCTCAAGGACGTTTGAAAGATAAAGTTGCAATCATTACGGGTGCCGGTTGTGTTGGTCCAGGTTGGGGAAATGGTCGTGCAGCGGCAGTACTTTTTGCAAAAGCAGGGGCAAAAATTTTTGCTGTAGATCGTTCGATTGATGCAATGCAAGAGACTTTAAATCGTATTCAAAACTTCGGTGGTGAAGTGACACCTTTTGCATGTGATGTGACTGACAGTGAGTCAGTTCAAACCATGGTTGAAGCCTGTGTAGAGAAATATGGTCGTGTCGATATTTTAGTGAATAACGTAGGTGGTTCTGCTGCTGGTGGAGCTGTTGCGTTATCAGAAGAAGCTTGGAACAAACAACTCGACTTAAATTTAAAAAGCGTATTTTTAACTTGTAAGCACACCATTCCATATATGGAGCAACAAGGCGGTGGTTCGATTGTAAATACGGCTTCAACTTCTGGAATCCGTTTTACAGGCGCTCCGCAAGTTGCCTATGCCGCAAGTAAAGCCGCGATTATTCAATTATCAAAAGTGACTGCTGTCGAATATGCCCCTAAAGGAATACGCGTAAACACTGTCTTGCCTGGTCAATTACATACCCCGATGGTTGAGGTTCGTTTAGCAGGGCAACGTACTGGCGGTGATGTCGATCAATTGCTTGAAAGTCGTTTAAAACGAATTCCCGCAGGCTTTATGGGAGATGGGCGTGATACAGCTTTTGCTGCGCTGTTTCTTGCAAGTGATGAAGCGCGTTTTGTTACTGGAACAGAAATTGTGGTTGATGGCGGAATGACTGCACGTTGTGATTAAGGTGAATTCTGAGTAACTCCAAATATGTGAGGTACATGGAATATTTGTTGAACCTAATAAGATTTGTTTAGGAAGTACTATGTCATTTAATTTGCCAAAAGGTTCATGGGATTGCCATTTTCATATATACGGGCCTTTTGATCGCTTTCCGTTACCTGAAGATGCTGCATATCATCCTGAACCAGCAACATTTAAGCAGTTGCTTGAATTACACAAAAGTTTAGGAATTGAACACGGTGTTTTTGTTCAAGCTGTTGCCTATGGTTCAGATAACTTCATCATTTTAGATGCGATTGAACAAAGTAACTTTAATTATCGAGGAGTTGCTTTAGTAGATCACGATATTACAGATGAACAACTTGTTGAATTAAAGCACGGCGGAATTTGTGGCATTCGCTTTAACATGATGGGGCATTTGCCTGGAAGCCGTGATCCGCAAGCATTACGTGGTTTGGTTGAACGAGTTGCAAAGCTCGGATTTCATATTCAGATACATGGAAAAATTGAGGATATCTTCCCAGCGATTGAAGCTTGGCAAGACATAGATGTCGATATTGTGATTGATCATATGGCACGACCTAATTTGCTTGATTCACAAGATGCAGAAAATACTTTTATCAAGTTGCAACAAGTCATGATGAATCCGAAGCGTTGGCTAAAAATTTCCGGAATTGACCGTGCAATGAATGGACAGCCTGCCAGCACTTGGGAGGCTTCACTGAATTGGGTTCAGAAGTTAATCAAACTTGCACCAAACCGAGTGGTGTGGGGAACAGATTGGCCTCATCCAAATGTAAAAGGTGAGGTTCCTCATGATGATGAGCTTTTAAAGTTTGCATTAAAAGCACTCGATACGCCTGAATTAATACAAGCCGTATTTGTCGATAATCCACGAAATTTATATTTCAGAGAAAATTAATGTTTTAAAACCAATGAAGTATTCATTGACTGAATACTTCTTTACTTAAAAGGAAGTTAAAAATGAGTTTAAAAAAACTAGTCTCAGGAATGGGCTTATCAATTGCTATGGTCGTGCCAGCACATGCAGCGCAATTAAATGTTATTGCATCTGGTTCTTTTCATGGTGCGATGGATACTCTTATTCCAATGTATGAAAAATTAACTGGAAATACGGTTCATATCGAATGGGGGCCATCTGCCGGAAAGTCTCCTGAATCATTACCAATGCGAATTAAAAACAATGAAAAAATGGACTTGGCTATCATTTTGGATGATGCACTTAAATCTAATGAATTAAGTCAAAATTTTGACTTATCTAGTCGTACTGAATTAGCAAATTCAAAAATTGGTTTGGCTGTGAGTAAAGGTACTAAAGTACCACCATTAAAAAATGAAGCAGACTTAAAGGCAGCCTTATTATCAGCCCAAAAAGTTGCCTACTCTCAAGGTTCAAGTGGTGTCTATATCCGCTCAACATTATTCAAAAGATTGAATATTGAACAGGAAATGCAAACAAAAGGTCTTGAGGTTCCAGGTAAAAAACTGGTCGGAGAAGTGTTAGCAGAACATCAGGCTGATGTGGGAATGCAACAGATTAGTGAGCTTAAGCATACTAAAGGGATTACCTTTGTTGCACCTTTACCTGAAAGTTTGCAATACGTTAGTAAGTTTTCATCAGTGATTTCTAAAAAAGCTGAACATCCTGAAATCGCAGCTCAATTTGTACAATTTTTAAAATCTAAACAAGCAGCAAGTATTTTGACCAACAGTGGTTTGGAACCAATTGGCAAGTGAGGAATCACTATGAAGAAATACTTAACTGCAATTTTATCGACATCATTGAGCCTCATGGGATGCTCAAGTCTTGATAAGGTTGAATCTAATATGGATCAAGCAAATTTAATTTCAAATTTCTCTGTTCATAAAAAGCAGATCCAACAAGGTGATGTCTCAATTGAGTTCTATGTACAAGGGAAGGGCCCCGTAATTGTATTACTGCCTTCGTTAAGCCGTGGCGCTAGAGATTTTGATGTTGTTGCAGATTATCTTGCAAAATCAGGCTTTAAGGTAATACGTCCTGAACCTAGAGGCATCAATGGCAGTACAGGGCCTTTAGAGAATTTAACTCTGCACGATTTTGCTGCTGATGTTGCTTTAGTTTTGGATGCTGAAAAAACTGGTCCAGTGGTAGTCGTTGGACATGCCTGGGGAAGTCAGCCTGCACGTATGCTTGCTGCTGATCGACCAGATCTGGTTCGCGGTATTGTCATGGCCGCTGCTTCAGCAGGTAAGTTACCTAAAGATTCAACTGAAAAACCGTATGGGCGTTTACGTGATGCAATTGATAACGCAGGGAATTATAAGCTTCCTCAAGAACAACGTATCACATATCTAAAGCAAGCTTTCTTCGCACCTATGAATGATCCACATGTGTGGTTAAACGGTTGGTATGAAAAAAACCATGCTGCTGAAGCTCATGCACGAATTGTAACGCCAATTGATGAGTATTTTTCGGGTGGGAAAACGGTTCCAATCCTTGATTTACAAGGAGAGTACGATGCCGTTGTCGTCAAAAATGTAATGAAAGAGTATTTACCTGAACGAGTTGTTGAACAGGTCATCAAAAACGCAGGTCATGCGATGGTACCAGAACAACCAGAAGCGATGGCAAATGCGATAGCCAAATTTTCCAAACAAGTATATTCAGCCAATTAGTTGACTTAAATCTGCTTATTTAATTTTTAAACCACAATCATCTAAAACATGGAGTTGATTAAGATGAATAAAACCTTAGCTATTTTATCTACAGCAATATTATTAGCCACAGCAACGGTTACGGAAGCAAAACAAACAAACGTTTCACCAGCAACGCATACGGCAGCTGCCTCTAAGGTAAGCAATGTGCCTTATGAGATGGTAAAGTATGGTGATGTCTCTATTCAAGCTTATGTACAAGGTAAGGGGCCAACCATTGTGATTATGTCGTCACTAGGACGTTCTGTACGTGACTATGATGTAGTTGCACAAGATTTAGTTAAACAAGGCTTTAGAGTGATTCGACCTGAAGTTCGTGGAATTGGTTTAAGCCGTGGTCCAATGGAAAAACTGCATATTCAAGATTATGGAAATGATGTTGCAGCAGTGATCGAACATTTTAAAGCTGGTCCTGCAATTGTAGTTGGCCATGCATGGGGCAATTTCCCAACCCGCATGGTCGCAACACAGCGTCCAGATTTGGTTAAAGGTGTGGTGTTGGCAGGTGCTTCCGCAGGTAAAGTGCCAGAGGGATATAAAGGTAAACCAATTAGTCCTGAAATTCGTGAAGCGATTGATAATGCTGGAAATGAAGAGCTTCCAGAAGCTAAGCGTATTGAATATTTAAAACGTGCATTCTTTGCACCAATGAATGATCCGCGCGTATGGCTAACTGGTTGGCACCACGAAGCACACGATGCACAAGGTTATGCGCGTAATAACACTCCTGTAGATGACTATTTTGCTGCTGGCAAAGCACCAATTTTAGATATTCAACCAGAATATGACACAGTCGCGCCTAAACCTTTAAGAGGTGTTTTAAAAGGTGCCTTAGGTGATCGAGTGACGATAGTCGAAATTAAAAATGCAGGTCATGCATTAGTTCCAGAGCAACCGAAAGCTTTAGCGGATGCCATTGGTAAATTTGCTAAACAACAATTCGCGAAAAAATCATAGTTGTTCCTTAAAGAAACGGACGTTCAGGAACGTTCGTTTCTAATCGATTTTGTGCATTACGGTTTTAAGAGACTTTTCCATATGATTGACAAAAGTAAGTCCACACTTAGCGAGGTTCTATCGCAGATTAAAGATGGCGCGACCATTCTGATTGGTGGTTTCGGTACCGCAGGACAACCCGCTGAACTCATTGATGGTCTTATTGAACTCGGTGTTAAAGGCCTGACTATTGTCAGTAACAATGCCGGTAATGGCGATTACGGTCTGGCTAAGCTACTTAAGGCTGGTTCAGTTAAAAAAGTCATCTGTTCTTTCCCACGTCAGTCAGATTCTTATGTGTTTGATGAGCTGTACCGTGCCGGAAAGGTCGAGCTTGAAGTGGTACCACAAGGTAATCTGGCATGTCGTATTCAGGCAGCTGGTATGGGCCTAGGCGCTGTGTTTACCCCAACAGGCTTTGGAACACTTTTAGCTGAAGGTAAAGAGACCCGTGAGATTGCTGGTAAAGATTACGTACTTGAGTATCCAATCAAGGCTGACTTTGCTTTGATTAAAGCTTACAAGGGCGACCGCTGGGGCAATCTGGTTTACCGTAAATCTGCACGTAATTTTGGCCCGATTATGGCGATGGCTGCTGATGTCACCATTGCTCAGGTTTCTGAAGTGGTAGAGCTAGGTGGATTAGACCCTGAGCACATCATCACCCCGGGTATTTTTGTACAGCATGTTGTACAAGTACAGCCCGCACAGTAAGCAATAAGGAGAAATAACATGAGCTACCAGAAACTCAGCCGTGACCAGATTGCACAACGTGTGGCACAAGATATTCCAGATGGTGCCTATGTGAACTTGGGTATTGGCCTACCGACCAAGATCGCGAGCTACTTACCTAACGATAAAGATATTTTTCTTCATTCTGAAAATGGTTTATTGGCTTTTGGCCCACCGCCAGCTGCTGGTGAAGAAGATCCTGAACTGATTAATGCGGGTAAAGAGTTTGTGACCATGCTTGAAGGCGGCAGCTTTTTCCACCATGGCGACTCATTTGCAATGATGCGTGGTGGTCACCTTGATATTGCTGTACTTGGCGCATTTCAGGTTGCAGCGAATGGTGACTTGGCCAACTGGCACACGGGAGCACCGGATGCGATTCCTGCGGTTGGTGGTGCGATGGATTTGGCGGTTGGGGCCAAGAAAGTATTTATCACCACAGACCATGTGACCAAACAAGGTGAGCCGAAGATTGTGGCTGAGCTAACTTATCCAGTGACGGGTAAAAAATGTGTTGACCGTATTTACACCGACCTGTGTGTGATTGACGTGACTCAAGATGGTTTAAAGGTAATTGAGAAAGTGGAAGGTCTTAGCTTTGATGAGCTACAGGCTTTAACAGGTGCAACTTTGATTGATGCGACTCAAGGGTAAGTTTAAACAGCATAGCCAATGCTACTACCGTCATTGCCTGTAAATGATAGTGGTCTTCGAAAGCCCTTTGTATAGGCAACACCTTATTTTTTAAGGATAAAAATTAACAAAAATCCTTTGTTACTCAGACACAACATCCCTGTTGTGCTGAGCAACGAGGCGACATCCATGTCGCCACCGCGAAACACTGAATGGAACTCATTGAATACGGTTCTTGCTTATTAATTTGGATTTTACCGTAATTCGCTATTGTGACAGGCGACATGGATGTCGCCCGTTGGACAGGGAGGCATGGAAGCCTCCTCTGTTCAACAAAGGTTTTTGGTTACTTTTTTAAAAAAGTGACAAGAATTAGCTATTGGCATTTGACTCAACACGATAAGACTCTGTCATGACTACTTTTAACTTAGTAACCATGATGATCGCCAGCAAAATCTGGAAAAGTCTAACAATGTGGCAATGACAGCAACAGATTTCAAAATGGAAATGTAAGAATGAAAAATGCTTATATCATCGATGCCATCCGTACTCCATTCGGCCGTTATGCCGGTGGCCTTGCACCTGTCCGTGCCGATGACCTTGGCGCTGTGCCGATTAAAGCACTCATGCAGCGTAACCCGAATGTAGATTGGGAACAGGTCGATGATGTGATCTATGGCTGTGCCAACCAAGCCGGTGAAGATAACCGTAATGTTGGTCGTATGTCAGCACTGCTTGCAGGTTTACCATATCAAGTACCAGCAACCACCATTAACCGTTTGTGCGGTTCTTCACTCGATGCCATTGCCATTGCTGCCCGTGCCATTAAAGCAGGTGAAGCGAATTTGGTGATTGCTGGGGGTGTAGAAAGCATGAGCCGCGCACCCTATGTGATGGGTAAGTCTGACAGTGCTTTTGGCCGTAGCCAGAAGATTGAAGACACCACCATGGGATGGCGTTTCATTAACCCTAAACTTAAAGAATTGTATGGTGTAGATACCATGCCCCAGACTGCCGAAAACGTGGCTGAACAGTTTAACGTCAATCGTGCAGATCAGGACCAGTTTGCCTTGGTGAGCCAACAACGCACCGCAAGCGCGCAAGCCAAAGGCTTTTTTTCTAAAGAAATCGTGGCAGTTGAAATCCCTCAGCGTAAGGGTGATGCTGTTGTGATTGATACCGATGAACATCCACGTACATCAACTACCCTTGAAGCTTTAAGCAAACTTAAACCTGTAGTTAAAGCAGAGGGTACGGTCACTGCGGGGAATGCTTCAGGCATTAATGATGGTGCAGCAGCTCTACTAATTGCTTCTGATGAGGCAGTTCAAGCTTACAACTTAAAACCACGTGCCAAGATCATTGCCTCAACAGCAGTGGGTGTAGAACCACGTATTATGGGTTTTGCTCCGGCACCAGCGATTAAGAAATTACTTAAACAAGCCAACCTGACTTTAGATCAGATGGATGTAATTGAGCTGAATGAAGCTTTTGCTGCACAAGCTTTGGCCGTGACCCGTGATTTAGGTTTGCCAGATGATAGCAACAAGGTAAATCCAAATGGTGGTGCCATCGCTTTAGGTCATCCACTGGGTGCATCAGGTGCACGCCTCGTGACGACAGCCCTAAACCAGCTTGAACAAACAGGTGGCCGTTATGCTTTGTGTTCAATGTGTATTGGTGTAGGCCAAGGCATTACTTTGATTATTGAACGTGTTATTTAAAAGGAAAGAACTAATGCTATTTTACGTACGAAAAGATGTGATTTTACCTAGCCATTTAACTGAGCAGGAAATTGAAGATATTAAAGCAAGAGAACGTGCTTATTCTCAAGAAATTCAAAGACAAGGTAAATGTCGTCATTTATGGAGAATAACAGGGCAATATGCAAACATTAGTATTTTTGATGTTGAAAGCAATGAAGAGCTACATAATTTATTACAAGGTTTACCACTTTATCCTTACATGAAGATTGAAGTGATCCCTTTAAATAGACATCCATCTTCAGTGAGAGAAGGTGATTTTTAATAATTGAATTAAATAGTTGTTTATATAGGATCCATGTGTAACTTCAAGAATCTGTAACCTTTTTACTTTTTTTAAAGGTTACATTCTTAAAGCCTTAGTACATAAGGCTGTAACCTCTTAAATTTAGTTATTTCTTAAATTAAAGTGAGAAAATAGATATTGATATAAAGCTAAAGTAAAGATAGTAGGAATATTTGTTGTCTCATGGCTTGGGACTGTTCTAAATTTTGTGTAAGTACTTAATTTTCATTTATCCTTCAGAGGATAATTACAAAAGGTACTTCAC
>NZ_JABELE010000033.1 GCF_013009345.1 Acinetobacter geminorum
ATTTTAGGTGTCGACTTATTCATTTGAAAATTATATTGTGGAATAAGCCTTTAGAGATAGGTTTGTGCAACAAAGCCTCGTTAAACGCCCGCCGGTTCGACAAGCCGGTCAAGGGGTCGGTGATCGCCATACGCAGCAACTGCTGCTCCATTTCCTTGCGAGAAGAGATGTTGAGCAGAGTGCCGACTATCAGTTGCCTGCCCGCGTCACCCAGCCATCGGCCGCGATCCAAAACCCAAATCCAAACGCCGGATCGATGACGAACGCGGTACTCGCACTCCAATCGCTCCGACGGGTTTTCTTGATAAGCGCGCACCTTTGCCAGAACGACCGGTAAATCCTCCGGGTGAATACGCGCTTGCCATGCGGCATGGGTGGCGCCAATCTTCTCGTCGTCGGAGGTGAAGCCGAACATCGCCAGACTGCGGGCAGAAAGCCTGAAGCTGTCGGTGGCGATATCCCATTCCCAGAACCCCAATTCTGCGCCTTCCAGGGCGATGGCGATCCGTTCGTTGTCGTCGATTTTCGCTTGTTGGCGAAGCTTCAGCTCGTCGCGCCTCTGGCGATTGGTACGAGCAAAACCCCACGCGCAACCGCCATGCCAATATTGGCAAGTAGCGACACCATCAACCCAATGGCCGGCCCGTTCATGGTCTATCCCCACCTGACTCACTGAGTGTCTGCCGTAATTCCTCGATCCGGCGGTTGACGTAGTCGGCATTGATGCCCAGCATCAACAGCACCTGCTCGGCCAGCCCCAGTCCCAAAGCCAGGTACAACGGGTACAGCCTGACATTGGGCAGATTACGCAAAAGCTGGGCATCCGTTACGCGGTCAGTGGCCACCACCAAGGGCAAGGTCGGGCGGCGTTCGAGGACCGCTCGCGCAATGCGCTCGGCCGTCTGCGGACGAACAAGCGTCAGCACCACCAGACGGGCATGGGCCAATCCGGCGGCGGCCAGGGTGTCGAGCCGACTGGCATCGCCATACGACACCGGCGCCCCCATCGCACGACCCGCTTCGACCCTTTGGCGGTCCGATTCCAGCAGCAAATGCGGCACGCCTGCCAGACGCAGCGTTCGACTCAGCAGCAGCCCGACTTCATCCGCCCCACAGATGATCACATGGTCGCGCAACGACCGCGCCCGCTCGGCGACTTCGCCTTCTTCGGCCTGCGGTGGCTGACCGAGTGCGCCCGAGCGGCTGAATGCCCGCGCCCAACGGTCATGGTGTCGGATCAGGAGCGGCGCCAACCCCATGCTCAGCACCAACGCGATCAGCATCGGTTGCACCACGTTGGCGGCAACCAAGTGCTGCTGCATGACCATGCCCAGGAGCAGCAGCGCAAACTCGCCGCCATGCCCCAGCACGATGCCTGTGCGCCAGGCGTCGAGCGCCGACAGGCGGGTTGCGCGCAGAGCCAGAAAGTTCAGCCCCATCTTGAGAGGCACCAAGGCCAACAGCCAGCCCAGTACCGCCAGCGGTGCTGCCACGATCTGCGCGACATCCAGCTGCAAGCCGATGGTCACGAAGAACAGGCCCGACAGCACATCGCGAAACGGCCTGAGGTGGCTTTCCATGTGGTGCCGGAAGTCGCTCTCGCCCAGCACCATCCCGGCGAGGAAGGCCCCCAGGGCGGCGGATACGCCGACCGCGTGCGCAGCGGCGGCGGCAGCCACCACCACGCACAAGGAGACGAGCACGAACGATTCCTCGTGGCCCCGCCGCGCCACCCAGCCCAGCAGACCATGCAACAGACGGCGCGAGGCGAGGGCCGCTGCCGCGAACAGCAGCAGCACACCGAATACTTCGAGCAGCACATGCTCGATCTTCGGCGACTCGCCGCGCGCCCAGATCGCCAGCAAGGCCAACAGGGGCACGCTGGCCAGGTCCTGAAAGACCAGCACGGCGATGGCACTGCGGCCGTGGCGGGTGGTGAGCTCGCCTTGGTCGGCCAGTTGTCGGCTGACCAGCGCCGTGGACGACATGGCCGCCGCAGTGCCGAGCAGCACGGCGCTCTGGCCGGGCTGCCCCAGCCACATCAATAGCAGGATCAGCGGCGGGGCCACGGCGATCATCTGCAGAGCGCCCGCCATCAGCACTGTCCTGCGGGCGAGCCAGAAGTGTCCGAGGGAAAATTCCAGTCCGACCATGAACAACAGCAGCGCCACGCCCAGCTCGGACAGAAAGCTCAGCGTCTCCCCCGGCGCGATCACGCCGATGACTGAGGGGCCCAGTACAACGCCGACAGAGAGATACCCCAGCAAGGCGGGCACTCTGAACGCCGCCGTCGCCATCGCCGCCAGGCTGCAAGCCGCCAGCAGGATTAACGTAGCACCAAGCAAGCCCTGCATCGGTCAGCGTCCCACTTGCGTCGACGTCCAGCGCACGATGTCCTGCGTGCCCATCGCGCCGGCCTGACGGGCGATCTCCCGCCCACTCTGGAACAGGGCGAGCGTCGGGATGCTGCGGATACCGAACTGCGCGGCCAGGTGGGGCTCAGCCTCGGTATTCACCTTCGCCAGCCAGATCCTCGGTTCGAGCTGGTTCGCCGCTTGCTGGAACTGTGGCGCCATCATCTTGCACGGCCCGCACCATGGCGCCCAGAAATCGACCAGCAGCGGCAGATCGCTGCGCTCCACGTGGCGCGAGAACGTCGCCGTGGTCAACTCGATGGGCTCGCCCGTGAACAAGGGCTGCTGGTAGCGGCCACAGTTGGGATGTTCCGATAGCTTCGCAGTCGGTACGCGGTTGATGGACTGGCAATGCGGGCAGACGAGGTGAAGATCATTCTTCATGGTTCGCCTCCTTGGACCACAGTGAGGCTGCCTCGCTTCGGGTCACAGACAATGCCGACCAATCAACGCCTTGGAGCCAATCGTTCCCGTTTTTGCTTACTCCGGCCTCTTCCAGATGAGCAGCGATGAATGCTTCGGCCTGCATGAGCCACCTTCGGACAGCATCTTCCTTATTAGGAATCAGCAGGATTTCAGAGACGCTGCTGGCATTCAGCCCGTCCACACGGATAAGCAGAAAAATGCGCCGCCACAAACGCGGCATGTCCTTCAGCAGGTCAAATGCAAAAGCGAACTCGCTCGACCGATCAATCAGCTCCTCCTGTTCCGCGATCGTTGCGACATCGGGATGCTGACTGCCAGCGAAGATATCGGCCAGCTTGAGTGTGTCATCGGGCTGATAAAATTCGAAGATTTCCTCTTCCACCATGGCCTCGGCCACGTCTTGGGCATCCGGTTCGACCGGCGCGTCCAGAGAAACGAATTCGCCAAATTGCCGGCTGCTTGCCACTTCGTTATCCAGGACGGCGAACAGATGCTTCAAAAGACCGGTGTAAGCCTTTTTTTCCCCCGGCACGGATTGCCATTCCACCTCAGCTCGGACAATCGCTTCATCCACCACGTCGCGTAGCGTCGGATAATCGCGCGGTAAATCGCCGACGGCCCGCAGATAAGCCAGCTCACGCCTTGCGACAGCCTCAAGTTTCGACAGTAGAGGCATTCGGGTCACCTCGGCCTTATGGGCGGCTGATGCGGGTTTTGCGGCAATCCGCACCTTGAGCTCGCGCAAGCGCTCGCGTCGTGCTTTGCGCTTGATTTGATCCTGAGCATGCAGTCGGTCAAAATGCTTCTTGGCCTGACGGAACAACGACTTTGCGAGCATCTGCGCGAGGGGCGTCAGCTCGTCATGTGATGCAGTAACGCTGACAATCTTTTTGCCGGGCAGGTGCATATAGCCACTGGCCAGAAATTGCCGCTTGATCTTGTCGCGATCAAGGATGATTTGAAGTTGCGCTGAATCTTTAGTGTGTTTGTCGAGCAATGGCTTGAGGGCGTGCTCGATCACATTTCCCAAAGCTCTCTGCCAAGGTTCATGAAACTCTTTGTCGATAGCTCGATAGCTATATTGCATCTGCATGTATGACTCCTTCGATGTCATTTCTATGGAGGTATGAATCGAGGATGCTCATATCCATAGATTTTGGTTTGGCACGCTCTTACCCCAGGCGCGTTTTGCGAAGACTCCAACTAAAGAACAAAAGCGTGACGCCATAGACTGCCGCATGGAAACCCAACAGCCAGCCTGCGGCCACGAATGACTCGACCGGACGGGTAAAAAATATCCACAAGACGATAGCGCCAAGTATAATCGAGAGCAGTCCACTGAGGGCAAGCCAGATTTCACCCTTGATTTCCCGACGCAGCCGAACGGCGGCGGATATCTCCAGCACACCGGTGAAAATCGCCCAGAAGCCCACGCTAGCCCATAAAAAAGAAGCCAAGACTATCGTGGCGACCCAAGGAGCAACCAGGACGACGACGCCCGTAAGTATGCCGACAATGCCGCTGAACAGCAGCCAGCCCCAGCGCTCTTTTTTCTGGATATGGCGCACCGCTGCAAACAAGTTGAACGCGCCATTGACCAAGGAAAATGCGCCGAACATGATGGTCATGGCCAACAGAGCCGATTGTGGCATCCAGAACGCGAGGGCTGCAAAAATCAATGCCAAGACACCGCGCAGCACAAAAAGCCACCAATTTTGGCTCAGCGAACACAGTGCTTTGGTGGGGTCATCCGCATTGGAATTGGCGATGGTATCTGTGTTCATGCAATATCTCCTAAAGATCTATACAAAATAAAAAATCAAACACTCATGGGACAAGAGAGGGGGCGCTATGCGCCCCCTCTCCAGCGGTTTCAGAACAACTTGGACAGTTTTGCCTTGACTTCATCGAGCCAGCCTTTTCCGCAGCCTCCCCCTCCCGTCTTTTCCTTGATTTTCTTGAGTTCAGCGTATAGGGGCTCAAAGTCCTTCCTTTTACCATAGCCCAGCAGTTCTGCCATTTCCAACTGCTGCCGGGCTTCGTTCAACAATGTCTCCAGGCGCTCATTGGATGCTTCGCTGCGCTGACCATCTTCTACCAGGGGCTCTGCGCGCTTCAGGAGCAGCTTCGCACGCAGGACGGGCAGCGGAAGCACGCTGCGCTCCTCGACCAGCGTGCTGAGCGCTGACTGCAGCGCGGCTTTGGCTTCTTCGATCTTGCCCTGATCGATCAGCGGCACGACTGCCTTCACGGCTGCGGGATAGGACGCCAAAGGGATGTTGGTGACTGTGATCACGATTTCACTGGCCAGCAAAGCCAGCACGTGGCGAGCCCGTTGCACCTCGCCATGTTTGAGGGCATCCAGCGCCTCGTCGGTCATCGCCTCAATGGTTTCCGTGTTGGCGAACAAGTCGTGCACGATGGTGCGCACATCAACGCCGGCCAGGGCGAGCGTGGGTTCGCGCGCGACGATCAGCTCCAGCTTTCCCGTCACTTCGGCCAGCGTTGCCAATGCGCGTGCAGTGTCCTTGCCGTCAAGTGCGGCCAGCGCTGATTTGGTCAGCGACAAGGCCGAGACGGCCTCATCGAGGACTTGTTTACGTTTGTCTGCCGCCTGCGAGTCCGTTTCCTTCTGAACCTCAGGCTGTACCTCCGTGACGACTTCAGGCTTGGCCTCTGGACTGACAGGAAGGCTGCTTACCGCGGCCTGTTCGTTTATTCCTTCGTTCGTCGCATTGGGATTCGGTGTTTGCTCATTCATGGTGATATACCTCGTATGAGATAGTGAAAATAGGCGAATCTATTGGGGCTGAATGCGAACATCGCGAGACTGACCGACAGAGCAGTCAGCCCCTTCATCACCTCAAAACAGCTTTTGGATGCGCGTCTTCAACTCGTCGAACCATCCCTTGCCGCTTTTGCCACCAGCCGACTTTTGCTCAATGAACTTCACCTGATCGAAGATGGGTTTGAAGTCTGCCTTCTTGCCATAACCCAGGATCTGCGCCATCTCGATCTCCGTGCACACGGACGACAGCAAGGTGCTGAGCTCCTCGTTCTGCTTGGCATCGCGCTTGTCGGTCTCGGCCAGCTTTTCAGCTTTTGCGATCGCGGCTTCGGCCCGTAGCACGGTCAGAGGAAAGGCGACCGAGGTCACCACCAGGGTGTTCAGTGCTCGGGCGAGTTCCGCTTTGGCGTTGTCGATCTTGCCGCTGGTCAGCGACTGGCCGGTGGCACGTCCCACCAGGTGCGCCAGGCCGGCAAACGGCGCCGATACGGTCTGGGGCATCGTAGGCGTGAGGTCCTGCCGAACAGCAGGATCTGCCCCCGGAAACAGCCGCCGCGCCCGCCGCTGGTAACGGTTGATGCAGAACAGCCCATACAGCAGCGAACCGCCCAGCGGCAACAGCGCGATCAGCAGCACCCACAGCGTGGCCGATCGAGGGTCACGCTTGAAGATGACCGTGTGCCCCGCTGTGGGGATAGTGACCGCCAGCGGCACGAGGGTGGCTGCCCATGTCAGCCCGTTGGGGTCGGACACGACAGCCCCCATCGCTCAAGATTCGCCGCCCGCTGACTTCTTCTTGCGCGCAGGCTTGCTCGCGTCGCTCGGCGGCGTCTCGGCCGGCTTCGCGGCATCGGGCTTCTCAGGCTCGGCCGGCTTCGCGGGTGGCTCCTGGCGCTCGCAGACCACCCGTTCGGCCTTGTCGTCCCAGCGGGCGCTGGCGTGATCGCCCTTGCCAATGCCGCCGCCGAGCATCTCGCGCGCCAGCGTCGTTTCCAGTTCGCTGCGGATCAGGCGCTTGAGTTCACGCGCACCGAACTCCGGCTTGTAGCCTTCTTCCGCGAAATGGTCGATCAGCGTCTGATCGAAGGTGAGCGTCACGCCCTGGCTGGCGGCGTTGCGGGCCACACGATCGAGCTGCAGGCCGACGATATGGCGGATCTCCTCCTTGCCCAGCGCATGGAAGACGATGATCTCGTCGATGCGGTTGAGGAACTCGGGGCGGAAGTGTCCGCGCAGCACGTCCATCACCTCGAACTTGGTCTTCTCGTATTCCTCGCCGGCGGCGTCACGGGCCTTCAGCCGACGCTGGATGATGTCCGAGCCCAAGTTCGAGGTGGCGATGATGATGGTATTGGTGAAATCCACCACCCGGCCCTTGCCGTCGGTGAGCCGCCCGTCGTCGAACACCTGCAGTAGGATGTTGTAGACGTCGGGGTGAGCCTTCTCGATTTCGTCCAGCAGCAACACGCTGTAGGGCTTGCGCCGCACCTTCTCGGTGAGCTGACCGCCTTCGTCGTAACCGATGTAACCTGGAGGCGCCCCCACCAGACGTGCCACGGTATGGCGTTCCCCGTACTCGGACATGTCGATGCGCAGCAGCGCACCTTCATCGCCATAGATGGACTCGGCCAGCGCCTTGGCGAGCTCGGTCTTGCCCACCCCGGTCGGGCCCAGGAACAGGAAGGTAGCCACCGGTTTGCTACCTTCGCGTAAGCCCGCGCGAGACAGCCGCACGGCATCGGCCACGGCACGGACCGCCTCGTCTTGTCCCACTAGGCGCTCGTGCAGCCGTTGTTCCAGGTGCAGCAGCTTTTCGCGCTCTTCCACCGTCAACTCGTTGACTGGGATGCCGGTCAGGCGCGAAACGATCTGGGCCACGTGTTCTGCCTTGACTTCGGCACTGCCAGAGGCCCGCTCCCGCTCCCAGCCCTCGATCAGCTTCTTGAGCTCGGCCTCCTTGGCCTCGATGCGCTTGCCGAGCTCGGCGGCCTTGTCGTACTGCTTGCGCGCGGCCACGTAATCCTGTTCACGCCGCAGCTGGTGCAGTTCGGACTCCAGCTCCTGCACGGCCACCGGCCGGGCCGTGGCCGACAGCTTCACGCGCGCGGCCGCCTGGTCGAGCAGGTCGATGGCCTTGTCGGGCAAAAAGCGGGCGGTGATGTAGCGGTCGGACAACTCAGCCGCCGCGATGATCGCGTCCTCAGAGATGCTGACCTTGTGGTGCGCCTCGAAGGTGTCGCGCAGGCCGCGCAGAATCATGATGGCCTGTGCCACTGTCGGCTCGGGCACCGTCACCGGCTGGAAGCGCCGCTCCAGCGCGGCATCCTTCTCGATGTATTTCTGGTACTCGTTGAGCGTGGTGGCGCCGATCAGGTTCAGCTCGCCGCGCGCCATCATCGGCTTGAAGACGTTGGCCACGTCCAGCCCGCCTTCGCCACCGCCCTGACCGGCACCGACGATGGTGTGCACCTCGTCGATGAACAGAATCAGCTCGCCCTGGTGCTCGGAGATCTCCTTCAGCACCTTTTGCACGCGCTCCTCGAACTCGCCGCGATACTTGGCGCCGGCCACCATGGCGTTGATATTGAGTTCCACCAGGCGCTTGTCGCGCAAGGTCTCGGGCACTTCACCGGCCACCATGCGCTGCGCCAGCCCCTCGACGATGGCGGTCTTGCCCACGCCCGGCTCGCCGATCAGCACCGGGTTGTTCTTCTTGCGCCGGGCCAGCACCTCGATGGTGGTCTCGATCTCCTGCGCACGGCCGATCACCGGGTCGAGCTTGCCGTCATGCGCCATCTTGGTCAGGTCACGTGAGTACTTGTCGAGTTCCGGCGTGTTGGTCGGCGTCTCGGCGCGGCCATCCTCGGCGCCCTTGCCGACCACCTTGCTGACCTGTTGGCGCAGCGCCTGCGGCGTCAGGCCGTAACGGCGCAGCAGGTTGGCGGCCAGCCCTTCGCCTTCCTCGGCCAGACCGACCAGGAAGTGCTCCGGACCGACATAGGAATGGCCGAGTTCATTGGAGGTCACGAAAGCGCGGCTGAGCGCATCCTTCACGCGCGGCGACACGCCGATCTCGCCCTCGAACGGCTTGTCCCCGCGCTTGGCCTCGGACTCGATCTGCCGCTTGAGGTCATCGACCTTGATCTTGAACTGACCCAGGATGGTCTTGACCACGTCGCTGTCGGCCAGCGCCAGCAGCAGATGTTCGGTATCCACCTCGGCGCGGCCAAATTCGGCAGCGTGTTTGGCGGCCTCCTGCAGCAGGGCTTCCGACTGTTCGCTGATGCGGCTGGCCAAACCACTGCCGCGACGGCGCGGCGCACCCGAACCTGCGGCGGCGGGCTCGCCGAACGAGGCATCGACCACGTCATCGGTATCGGCGGCCATCGGCGTCGCGTCGTCGCCGATGCGGAAGAAGTCACTGCCGAGGAAGTCCTCGAATAGGCCGCTGCGCGAGCCGAACAAGGCTTCCAGCGGCGAGACGGTGCGCTTTTGCTGGCGCACCAGTTGACGGTAATGGTCGTCACACAACAGCATGGTGCTGTGACGACCGTTGAGATTGGCTTCCACCCGCACGGTGGCGGGTTGGCCGCAGACCTGGCATTGTTTTCTGTCCATGCTGATACTCCTGTAAAGATTGATCTGAAGAGGCACCGCCGATCACGGTGCCTCATTTCTTTTTGGTTTTTGAGAAAAACGCGCTGCCCCGCGTCAGCCGTTGATCGGGATCGAGCGCCCCTGCTTGGGCGTACTGGCCTCGCGCTTTTCCATCGTGATCGTGAGCACGCCGTTCTTGAAAGCGGCCTTGATCGTGTCCTGGTTGGCATCGGCCGGCAGGTTCAGAGCGCGCTGAAAGCTACCGTAGGAGCGCTCCACCCGGTGGAAACCGCCGTCTTTCGTTTCCTGCTCCTGACGCTTTTCACCGCGCACCAGCAGCACGTCGTTGTCGAGCGTGATCTGGATGTCTTTTTCGTCGACGCCGGGTACTTCCAGGGCGATCTTGTACTGCTTGTCGGTCTCCTGGATGTCCAGCGCCGGCTTCAGCATGCCCGGCCAGTCCGACGGCCAGCGTGGCATGGCCAGCGTCGGGAAACCGAAGCCTCGGAACGCGTCGTCGAACAGGCGGTCGATCTCGCGATGCAATTGCAGGATGGGACTGACGGGCCCACCCGACACCTGCAGGTCATTGCGCTGCACCGGCAGCGAGGCAGTGCTCTGTTGTTCTTCCTGCTCCTTTTTGAACCAGTTCCAGGGAGCCAATTTCTTGAAATCAATGTCCATGTCACACCTCCAGAAGAAAAATTGAAGACTCTCGCTCACTCCGCTTGCCGACTTTCAAGTACGCTGCCAATTCATCGAGCGTGAAAATCACCTGTAGGTGCGCTTTCATTTCGCCCTCTCCAATCGCGTCGCTTTGCGGTTCCGGCCAAGGAAATCCTTGCAAGACTTTGTAAGATACTGCGCTTATCAGGAAAGAATATCAACATTCAATGTACAGCGATCTCCCGCCCCATTGATGCAGGTCGACTGCTCAGACAAGGTGCAGCGGGGCGACCTGATCAGGCCAACGTGCGGAATTGCCTAGTCGTCGCTGCGGATCGCGTTCCAGAGTCGGGTCGAAACACTTCCGTTGCCCCAGACAACGTATAGTAAGCACGCAAAAAAACCAATACAATACCGATACCAATACAATACATTTTAGAAAGAAAATATTAGCCAAGCTTGAAGAAGGCCAATCTATTCGAGCGGTTGCTCAGCACTTCGAA
>NZ_JABELE010000034.1 GCF_013009345.1 Acinetobacter geminorum
ATCATTCAAAAATCTTAAATCGACTAAATTAGCTTGAAAATATATTTTTATTTGTAATTTAACAATAGGAATTTAATAAAATTAAATACCTTAAATTTCTAAATTTAAGGTATTTAATTTTTATCCTTATGTAATTTGACAATTAAGTAGTTCCTGCGAATTGACCTTATGGCGGTATTCTGATAGGTTGCATTTAGATATTGTTGTTTCTGTTAGGTCTGCCAAACCTTTGTTATTTAGATATTTTTATCTATTTTTCAGGGGTTTAGCCAACCTTTAGAAAAATAGCATCAGTCGGTTTGTCATTACTGCCATTTTGACAAATTACATCGGTGTAGCTGCGTGCGTGGGAAACCTAGCTGGCGCGGCTGCAACGAGGGCTGAGGGGTGTGATTCCCCTTTTCTACTCATTCCATTCGATTTTTTATCGACATGGTTCTTTTGTAGTTGGGCGACAAGGACACGGGCGTTTAGGTGACTAAGCTAACCCTGACTCTCTTCGATAAGTTCAGAGTTTTCAAGGATTGATAAACTCGTTAATAGACTCTCCGAGCTGTTAGTGATAACAGACGGATGGCTAACAGGTGGGCTTTTGCGGATTTTTAAGAGGTTTAAAACGCTTTTTAAAACATTTTAAGAAATTGAAATGGTCGTGAGGCATCAGGGGTGCAAGTTGAAAGATGGCGCACTCGGTACTCAAACAGTGAAATGGTGAACTTGTCGTGACGACATTCCAAATTGCTAAGTTGAGATCAATGGATAGCTCAAGCCTGTAAGTGCGTGTCAGCCGTGAAAACGGTCAAACTCGCATTTAGTAGTGTAAGTGCTTTACCTGTTTTGATGGTTTGTAAACTGTATTAATGCCCTTAAAATCTTGGAACTACGGGGGGCGGAACATGGAACACAGAGCAAATCTAGCAGATAGGCGTACTGCACGTTAAGACGAAGAAGTATAACTTGGGACACACTCAAGACCGTTTTGAGCATGGCATCTTTGAAATGAAGTGCAGGCAACATGCAAGGTCGTGATTCGTGAGATTCTTTATGAGTGTTGGAGATCAGATTAGTACAAAACTCTTGATTTTTAAGGGTTGCAGTCACTCCGAGCGAATAAAAACGTAAGTGGTGATAATCGGGAAAGTCTGAGCCGATGGTGATTGATGTGAAAAATCTAAAACAGTGTTTTGCTTGGGATTGGCTTCCCTAACAGATTGGCTTCTGTAATGTAAAACACTGAGAAACAACATTTTTAAATTTTCTAAAGTTTGGCGACTAAAGAAAATTTTGAAGTAAGGCGTTGGCACGGCAATGGTGATGCACATTAAAACATCAAAAAAGATGATCACACGGTCATTGAAAATAATAGTGCTGTGTCCGTTTCTATTAGACACAGAAAAGGCTTTTCGCCAATTCGAAGGAAACCGTGTATCGCCCAATACACGTAAAAAAATGGGTATTTAGTCCCGAGCATGACATTAAACTGCTCACCTTATTTACAAATTGTTTTAAATGCTCACCATTTGCGTTCTAAGCGACTTTTCTTGATATGTATATAAACACTAAGCCATAGCAGTAAAAATTGAAAATGACGCAAACTGTGCGCCTAAAATTTATCTTTCTAAATATCTTGCTCACTCTCTGCAATAAAATCTTCTAAACCTTTGGGATTACCAAAGAGTTTAAAATACTCTTCCCAAGTGTGTATTTGATTTTGATCTTATTTGAAGAGAGCACTCTCATTTAGCCTAAGCGAAAGTAATACCAAATTTAAGACCGTGGAACATTAAAGAATTGACTTAAGTGACAAAACAAAAAGCCCTAAAAAGGCTAATATCTGATTTAGGCTTATTTGGTCTCATTTTTGAGGTTTATTTTGTCTGCGATAGTAAGTTGCTCGACTGATTCCCATTGCTTCCCACGGCTTTGTAGAACGCTCAGAATTGGCTTTAGCTCCTCGTTTTGACTTCTTACCACCAAGAGATCCTTTTCTTTTTTGGCGATCTATAAATTCTTGATAGCAATACGCATCATTTTTCCAACAAAACCGACTGATACTCTTTGCAATACAACGTACTTCCCTATATGTCATTGGCTCAGATAAGTTTTCATTTAGACTCATACAATGATCTATCATTGCCATTTCCCACTGGCTGTAAGTTTTACCTCGATATGCTCGTATCTCTTGATATGCGAAAGGACAGGCTGTGTAAAAGACATAACAGTTACGCCCTAAACCAATTGCTTCATCTACCGAAATCTTTTGCTTGCTATAATCTTTTCGAGGAAGATCTATCTTTTCAGCAAGCTCATAAAGTGAATAAGGTTCTTTCCGTAGCTCTGTGACACGCCAATTCGGTGAAATAGGATTTTTAGTTATAGTTCCTGAATACCCTATATCTGCATCAAAAAGCTCCTGCAAACGCATTATAATGGCATGTGCAAAGGCAATAATTTTCTGTTTACTAGCATTCGTCTTGTAAATTGGTTCTTCTAACTCAAAAACGATATGGGACTTGCCACCTTGAAAATTTGCTGTCACAAAATTTGGCAATGGAATTCCCACTCGACTAAAAAGAATTTCAGCAAGTGAATGCTCATAATCGAGGTCAAGTATTAAATATTTTTGGTAGAAAGGGCTGTTTAACTGTATATATTTATAATTTATAGCTATTTCTTTTGGACGAACAAGTAAGGCTGTACCCTTCTCATTGGTACACCACGGCTTTTTAGGTAAATACCTAGTTAGATGCTCTAAAAAAAAGCTAGTTGTTTTTTCGGTCAATGTTTTACTCAATTGGCTTGTTTTATAAAAGCGCAACAGGTAAAATGACAGCATATTCTAGGTGCTTGTAATACTTATCCTATTGCAAGTTCCCGAAAAGAAGCCCGCCCGCCAAGATGGGCTTTTTTTTCGACTACAGAAAAGTTTAACTCAACTCTCATCAGAAGTTAAGAGTTTAAAATTTAAAGTATTTGATGAATCGTTTATCGCTCCTCTAAATAAATCAGTTAAAGAGAACTACTTATAAACTCCCTCTTGCTCTAACAAAGTCTGCATGCAAGTAAAGTAAATTTTTTCGTAATTTTTGGCAGATATCTCTTTTTGATCTTCTTCTGTCTTGTTTATTTGCTGTGAAAAAATATATTCAATCATCCCTTTTCGAAACTCAAAATCATCCATTTTGCTGTACTTTCTACTTACTTCTTTCAAGAAAGCATCTTTAGAAACCTTATTTTTTTGTCTTACATTTGTGACTTCAATTGAATACCCTGCAAGATCTGTACAGGTAATATTCGCTCTTTTCCCTATATTATTTTTTTCATCATCAGTAAGTGCATAAGCCGAAATTGATGTCGTACAGAGAACAGCTAAAAGTATTTTTTTCATGAGATTTCCTGATTCTAAGTTACTATATTTTATAGTAAATAAAATAATTAACCATCAAAAACAGCACTAATGACACGTCCTAAGAGTCCTTTCTTACGTGATTTTAGTTCAGTGTCTGTTTGCTCTTTCCCTGAATACACTGCAGTTTCTATCGGCTGTGGCTCATTAATAACCTGAGGAGCTATTTCTTGAGTGGCATCATCTTGTTTAACACCTAAATCTTTTGGTTTTGGTGCTGAAAGTAGAGTCTGTAAAAGATGGATGCTTGTATCTTTTTCTTTAATTTGATCTTTCAAAAATTGCTCAGTTTCTTCGGCTTTTTTAAGCTGTTTTTCCAACATTTCTACCTGTAACTGTAACTTGTCAACTTGTGTATCCATCTGTACCTGAGTTGACTGTACCGTGGGGACAACCTCTCCCCTACCGTCAGGTTCACCAAAAACACGTATTGCTTCTGCGAAATCGATTTTCCCATCTGCTGATTTTGATAAATCCCCTTTATTTATACGCTTATAGATACTTTGTCGGTGTATTCCATAAAGTTTTGAAAGCTCCCCTACTGTCATTTTTTTCATGAGTTACACCCTTTGTACCTTTGTGTACCCAATATACACAAAAGGGGACAAATAAAGGGGACAATTAGGTCAATGTTTTATATTTATTTAATAATCTAAGAGTTAAAAAAGAGGAGCTTTATTAGGTTGTTTTTCTGCCGAATGGCTTAAGATATTGTTTACGCTAGCTAACGAACATAATTGAAAAAAGGTGAATAAATCGGCATATTGCGTGAATGATCCACTAAAAAGCCCAGTTTGTTCAAACTGGGCTTTTTAATGGATCGCAATAGATTGATTTAATTCAATTTAAAGAGAGCATTTCGTATAAGCAGTATTATGTTAATTTTAGAAAATCTTAAAAAATAATCAAAAAATGAGAAGCATAAAAAACATCCGTAAAAATTTTATTTTTATTATTCCTTTGACAAACATTCGGTTATATCTTAATAATGTGAGGATAGAGGTGTATAGAATCTCTGCTGCTCACGTTTGCGAAGCCGTCCGGTAACTATATAAAAATCTTTTTTTCTTTGTTGAAGATAAAGCATTTCTAACTTTATGAGTGGGCAATAAGGTTGATAAATGTGCTTATTGGAAACAGGAATGTCAGATCTAAATCTTAGCAATCGCTATAAAAAACACGCAGAAACGACCAATCGTCGCTTAAAAAAGTTGCACCCAGCTTTTGCACAATTACGTCAAACTCAAAGATATGAGCTATTCAGCCGTCTTCTCGGTTTTCAAAGTTATTACGAATTTATAAATCAAAAAACTGAACAATTTTTTGATTACTTGAAGAATAACTCTTCCGAATTAATCAAAAAAATTTCCACTAATTTAATCCATACATTTCCTGATCTCTATTCCCAAAATCCTGGGAAGGCCCTTGATCACGCTGAATATTTACTTTTAGGAAAACAAATGATCCCTACTATTTCAATTCAATCAATCATTTCTCAACCTGCAATCACAGATGAGCAAAAGGTAATTCATACCTTCTACCAAAATGTTTACGGCAAAACAGCAAACATTCAAGGGGCAAACCCTCGTCATGCTGGTAGTGGTGGTCATTGGTTAGAAGCCCAAATGGGCCTAAAACCTAATGGTAACAATGCACCGGATTTATATGGTTATGAAATGAAAAATGCAACAACCAGCAAAACAACTTTTGGGGATTGGAGCGCTAATTATTATATATTTAAGGATCCAACTATTCCTTCCCCATCCAATCCATCCGTTAGTTTTACACGCCAAGACTTCTTTAATGCCTTTGGGAAGCCAAATGCTTTAAAAAACGATCGAATTTCATGGTCAGGTGAACCAGTACCGAAAATCAATCAAACGAATAGTTATGGTTGTACTTTATTTATTGCTGCGGACAATAGCATTGTTATCTCATATGATTACCAATATGACCAACGCCCAAATAAAGCAGCCTTAATCCCTTTAGGGCTACGAAATGGTACAGTCATCTTAGCAAAATGGGATGCAGCATCTCTGAAAAATAAAGTTGAATCCAAATTTAATCAAAATGGTTGGTTCAAATGCGAAACAGATGCTTATGGTGTATATCGTGAAATTGTATTTGGCGCACCCCTAAATTACTTAAATTGGTTAGATCTAGTTCGCTCAGGAGATGTTTTCTTTGATAGTGGCATGTATGAAACTAATAAAAGACCATATTCAATGTGGAGAGCTAACAATAATTTATGGAGTAGATTAATTACTCATAAATATTATTAATTTATTAATGAAATGCCCTAAATTTTATTTAGGGCATTTCATCACCAATCTCTATTTATTACTTATAAATGTATCCATTGTCTCAGCAATTTGTTTGGCAACAGCACGAATAACTTTAACGCATACAGAATTGCCAAACTGCTTATAAATTTGGGCTTGTGATACAGCATCAACAATAAATTCCTCGGGGAAGCCTTGTAGACGCGCACACTCTCGTGGTGTAAGTTTTCGAGGATTCTTACCTAAATGGCTTTGGTCAATTAAAATTTCTGACCCATCTTTATAATATCTAGCACTAATCGTATTTGTATAAGGACTATCTGCAGTATAAATAGAACATCCAAAACCATTTCCTTTAGTTTTGTGCTCTTCCTTTCTACGTTGATGACCAGCCCATAGCTTATCTGAAATTGTATATTTGTCTTCTTGTGCATTTAAAAATTCTTGAGACTCTAGAATATCTCCAACTCTTGTTGACTCATATGTAGGTACTGGCCAGTTAAAGTTTTTTTCAAAGTCAAAGTTTTCACCAAAATAGTCTTTGTCAAAACCAACAATGAAGATGCGTTCTCGATTCTGAGGAACACCAAAATCAGCTGCACGTAAGACTTTAAAATCCACCCAATAGTTAAGTTTCTTACCTAATGAGTTTCTTGCATCTTCCGACATTGGAATATCATCTAAGGAAATATTACTTTCCCCAGTCAAAATATTCAAAATAGTCTGTAATGTCCGTCCTTTATCATGTCCCTTTAATTGTTTTACATTCTCCAACAAAAACGCTTTAGGTCGTTTTTCACATAATATTCTTTGGATTTCAAAGAACATTGTACCTCTAGTGTCTTCAAATCCTTTTTTTAAACCTGCTTGAGAAAATGCTTGGCAAGGAAATCCGCCCATAAGAATGTCATGATTAGGAATCTCTTTAGCTGAAATTTTTGTGATATCTCCTGATGGAACTTCACCATAATTTGCAGCATAAGTTCTTTGAGCGAACTTATCCCATTCAGAACTAAATACACATTTTCCACCTAACTCTTGGAAAGGTAAACGGATCCCACCAATACCCGCAAATAAATCAATAAAGGTAAATTTATGATTATTATTTTCTATTCTGAAAGGTGCCTCTTCGTGAAGTTCTAGAATTTTAGCAAGCTTAGATTTTGAGGGTTTATGCTCTCCTAACTCCCATCCTCTTACTGTTCTTTCACCATTGTCTTTCAGCTCTAATAAGCTAGCTAACTCCAATTGAGTTAGACCTAGCCGCTGTCTCTTTTCACGTATAAGAGTAGCTTCAATTGGTAAAATTTTCTCTAGTGCGTTCATAATCTGCCAGTTTATCCTGTTTTTTGCCAGGATATCAGATTTTTTGAGATATGCAACTACTGAGCGACCTTGCTTGTCGTCTTCAGAATCATTTGAATGAAATACAAACAAAGAAAGTTTTTAACATAAAATCTCTTATGCGAAATTAAAATAAAAATGTAAGCCCAAAATAGAATTTCAATTCCAAAATTGAAACATTTTAATTTTATGAAACTTTTTTCGGTCAATGTTTTATTGAATAAAAACAATAACTTGAATAAAAACAAACTTTCATTTAAAGTAGCTTTTCTATTACTTTAAAATGGAATTATCTTGATGAATATCATAAAAGACCTCAATGACCTACCACCAAATATTTTTGGTTTCAGCCCAGAGAGTCTCAGTCTCGCTGAAGAAAATACTTATTTAGGAAAAGCCATCATAGAACTGCAAAATATCAGAGATAATCTTGGCCTAAAATGTATTCTAATACCTTCATTTTTAACAGGTAATATTATTATCTCCAATATCAAAAAGGATGAATTTCAAACTTTACTTCAAAAATTTGGTTCAGAAAATTACACAAGTGCTTCTTTTGGTGAGCCCTTTAGTCATCTGACTATTCCAATTTAAGACTTTTAGTCCTCATAAAACTCATCAATATCAGCTTGTGTACGAACAATTTTTGTTGGCATTTTCCTAGTTGCTTCCTCAATACACTTAATAGCTTCTTCATGTGTGAGCTTTCCTTCATCAAGTTGCTCTAACAACAGCTTGGTTTCTGCATCGACTTTGTGACCACCGACTGCCATGAAACCGATGACTTTATCTGTCAAATTTTCACTCATAAACTTTTCCATCCTTTAAGCTATAATGCTTGCTGTGCCCATGTTCTGCAACGTAGTCGGCTTGTCGTTGCATAAACTCCGCTTCACGTTTTTCGGCTCTTGTGATGCTGTCCTGATCAGCTTGTGGCTCTCTGTTTGACTTACAGTTTAGGAAGCCAACACCGCAGAGGACGACAAGAAAAAAAGCAACGCTTCGCTTGGTGGATTTGCTTATATTCAATTTATCGCACTCCTAATGATCTTTTGCATGTGTTTAATCATTTCAGATGTTTCAGCATTGGAAGGAAAAATGGATTTAAGACGCTGAATATAAGACAAATTTAGCTCTCTAAAGTATTCTTTAGACTTCACACCGTATTTTGCTTTTAAAAGTGAGCGTTCTTTAGCCCACAAAGTTCCAACTTGTTTCCGCACACCTCTAAAGCCGTAATAACTTTCTAGAACCTGTAAATGCTTTTCAAAATAAGCCCTTTTTTCTTCTTCTGTTTTATTAATACATTCATTCCAACGGTTTATTAGTGTTTGACCGCTCTTTTGAGTTTTCCCAAAAGAACTGGAGTTAATTCGCCAAGTCCAATCAAAGGAGTTTTTTTCTGTATTCTCAAACTCGTCCCGAATCGAACGCTTTTGAGTCAACCGAACCAATTCATAATTGCTGTAGCTGATTGGAGAAGTGAACACATAAGAAAATTTTTCTGCACCTTGCACATGCTTTTTCAAAATCTCATTAACATGATTAATATCGACAGAACCATCGTAAATTTTAGATGAATCGATATTACAAAATAAGAAAAACTTAATCGGTAACTTATGTTCCGTTGCACTCAAAAAATCAAAGTCGGGATCTCTTTCAAAAATCTGAGGATCTTCCCGAACTAGAGAAATCATCTCTTTCGTAAATTCGTCCGTTGTATAAATTGAGGGATTGATTACTAAATCGAAAGTTGGTTCACCTTTTGCCTTTAAATCGAAGCGTTGTTTGGGAGTCAATCTCAACTGATAACGATCAGCCCATTTTTCAACAAACTTATGAAATTCTTCACTAGATTCGAATTCCATAGTTACTTCTGAGTATAAGACAGCAGAACTTCTAACAATGCAGTCCTGCAACCTTTGCATCACGACTTTAGAGTTACATGAGAAATAGATCATTCAAAAATCTTAAATCGACTAAATTAGCTTGAAAATATATTTTTATTTGTAATTTAACAATAGGAATTTAAT
>NZ_JABELE010000035.1 GCF_013009345.1 Acinetobacter geminorum
TGAAGTACCTTTTGTAATTATCCTCTGAAGGATAAATGAAAATTAAGTACTTACACAAAATTTAGAACAGTCCCCATCTTTACAGGTGTTTCCTGATACTTTTATTTATTGGCGCGGAAGTTTACTTGGCGAATTCTGGCGTTTGTGGACTGCACATTGGGTACACGTTGGATGGGTTCATTTCCTTTTAAATATGATGGCATTCGCTTGTTTACCCTTTATTTTTCCACATACAAAAGCATGGCATCTTCTAAGTCTACTTTTGCTGTTGCCACCCTTTATTAGTTTGGTGTTCTACTTTTATTTACCTTATATCGAAGCTTACGCAGGTCTGTCTGGTGTCTTACATGGACTATATACAGCGGTTGCTTTGGTCTATCTGCAATATCGTAAAGAGCGAAATTTTGCTTTGCTGGTTTTAGGGTTAATTATTGCCAAACTCATATGGGAAAATACTTTTGGGCAAACAGGAACTGCTCAACTAATAGGGAGTCCAGTTTTAACTGAAGCTCATCTATATGGGGCAATTGGTGGAGCAATCTTTGGAGGATGTTATTGGATTTTCCAGAGATTAAAAAAGAAACATTGACAATACAAGCTGTTAAAAAAGAGATTTTAGTCATTCTTTATTAACAAAGTTTGATGCAAATTTGATCGTTGAATAAAGGGATTGGTAGAAGGGGGATGGATTTAACCCCTGACCAAGAAAAATTGCATGACTCAAGTCCTTATTTTTTTAGGGATTTGAGAGAACAAATTGGAATATTTATGCAAGAACATCAAGAAAAAAGATCTGGATTAGGTCTGCTGGGTTATATCTGGAACGAATGGATCTCAACATTCGTCATCCTCATTTTGCTATTAATGACGCTAATTATTGGTACCGGGGAAATGATCCACGGACAATTATTACGTATCGGGGAACGTCTTTATGGCGACCCTGCTACAGGTATGCAATATTCTTTTTTGCGTGCTGAGCCTGAAAAGCCAACTTGTGATCGACATCCAAATATCGAGGCTCAAGTAAAAGAACAAATGAAAGCGAACGCGTCTGATGATTTCGCGAGTTTCTTTGGTGCGGCATCGGAAAGTGATGTCCGTGCATCACTACTCGCAGCACAGCAACAATGTGATGAAAAATATCAGTTCTATGATAAAGCGATCACTTATATGGATGCGCATCCAAGTATCCGTACGTATCGAACGATAGAAACCTCTTTTTTTGGTCTCTTTAAATTTGGTACTGAAAATAGAGCAATGCTTTTAGTTGTGATGGTTGTATTAGCGGCAATAACGGCTACATTAAAGACACATCATATTGGTTTACGCAGTCCTGCCACTAGAATAGATTTTCGTGTTTATTCAATCGCAATGTTATTTGCCAATGGTCTTTTAACATCATCAACGATTAGCCAATACCATTCGGTAACTGGTTCGGGGGTGCCCGTAGCAATTGAAATGCAAGTGATTTATTGGTTATGGATTACTTTATTTGCGACTTTGACATTAATCAGTTTATTCCAGTTGATTAAATCTCCAACTCCGACGAAAGAAGGGGGAAATCTTGGGCTTGCTTTCTTAAGCGTACCGCTCTATGCCTATATGGCGATTATCACTGGTGTCGCATTTACTTTCTTTATGGATTACCCAATGGGGCAGGGGATTTACCTTGGCCAGTTAGTTGAGTTTTCAAGTATATTCTTAAATCTGGCTCTGTTTATTTGGGCCGGGATGTTACTTAAACAGACACGCATTGTTGATTTATTTTTAAATATCCTTCGACCTTGGAATCTTGCTCCAGAAACACTAACTTGGTTAATTCTAATTGCTGCCGCATTACCAACAGCTTATACAGGAGCTTCAGGTATTTTCGTTATTGCAGCGGGTGCAATTATTTATAAAGAAGTTTGGAATGCAGGTGGTCGCCGTCAATTTGCATTGGCAGCCACAGCTATGTCTGGTTCATTAGGTGTTGTGTTACGACCATGCTTGCTGATAGTTGTTGTTGCATCGTTGAATAAAGAAGTCACAACAGATATGTTATATCACTATGGGGTATATACATTCTTATTATCATCAACTTTATTCTTGATAGTTTCTTTATTTTTTGCTGAGCAAAAATTCCGTATCGCGCCAGTAAAAATCGCTTTCCCAAAATCTTTACGTGCTTTTGTTCTTGTATCTCCATATATTGTAATTTTTATTTTAATTTGGTTGTTTTACAAGCATGCTTTAGCAACAGATTTGAATGAGTTCACTGCACCAGTAATGATGCCCGTGATTTTATTATTAATGGTGTTATTCGATAAATTACGTAAAGAACCTGCTCCATTAGCTCCAGTAGGGCATTGGGACAGTACCTTAAATGTCTATACGGTTCCATCAGATGGTTCGCAGCCTATTCCGGCAGTCAAACCTGTTGATGATCCACGTAATCCTGAACGAAGGGTCTCTTTCCGATCAGCTTTACATACAGCAACCAGTGAAACTGTAGGACATATTGGTGCATTAGTTATCCTTATGGCATTATCTGTAAGTGTTGGTGGATTCTTAGAAAGAATTGAAATCATGGAGGCCTTCCCAACAGATATTAATAGTCTATTTGTTGTGATTTCTCTGATTGTAGTTCTGATGATATTTGTCGGTATGATTATGGATCCATTTGGTGCCGTTATTTTAATTTCAGCGACCGTAGCACCAGTAGCATACAAATACGGAATCGATCCTGTACATTTTTGGATGATTGCTTTAATTGGTTTTGAACTTGGTTATATTACTCCGCCCGTTGCTCTAAACCATTTATTAGCTAGGCAAGCAATTGGCGACGATGAGGTATCTGAAGCAGATGCAGAAGTTCGCCATAAATCGTTCTTCTACCGCTTCGAGCGATGGGTACTTCCACTAATTGTAATGGTGCCTGCAATGCTTATCATTGCTTATGCACCTTACTTCTTTAAATTATTCGGTTGGTATCACTAATCTAATGATTTGAAGTAAATATATTGATAAAAAAACACCCTCTTTAAGAGGGTGTTTTTTTGAATGATACAATATGAGTATTCTGCATTCGATAAAAATCTAATTTTCTTCTTAACATTAGAAACTAAAGATGGATAGCTTTAGCTTTTTTAGATTCTATTGAAAAACTATTGCTGTTTAAGCTGAGCTTCGAGCAATTTAACTTGTTCTTCTTTGAGTTTAGTTAATTGATCAGCATCAGCATGCTGAGCTTTTAAGGTTGCTTCCTGATCTTTTAGCTGGCGATGAATATCTTCAAGTTTAGATACTTCTTCTTTTGCTAAAGACTCTTGTGCTGGGACAGGCTCTTTAAGCACATTTTCACTGACAAGTTGCTGAGAACTTGCATTTTCAGCTAAGGGTTCAGAACTTGGTGATGGGTCAGCTGGTTTAGCAGGAGCAGGTGTCGAGACAGGTTGTGGATCAACCAGTGGTGCTGACGACTCGGTTTTTTTAAAAAACCATTGCGCTGCAAAAAAAAGCACTACGAGAATGCTTAAGCCCCCAATTAAAATCCATAATAATTTTGAGTTTTGTTTTCTTTGTAGTGGCATATTTAAGACCTTTAGTCGTGACGACGCGGCTTGAACTGTATCACCCCAATTTCATCTGGTTCAGCAGGCGTTTCAGGCTCATCAACATGAGTCGGACGATTTTCGCTATAACCGCATTCGATACATTCAATCCATTCGTCTTCTGCGGTGGTTAGCATGACAATTCGATCCATGGCTTCACATTTTGGACATTTTGCCCCAGCAATGAAACGTTTTTTCATCTTTATCACCCTAACCACACGATCAATTTAGGCCCATAGTTTAAGCGGTTTTGTTGTCATTCGTCCAACCTTGATGACGTAACAACGCGTCAATTTTAGGCTCGCGTCCACGGAAATTAACAAATGCCTCAAGTGCAGTGTCTTTTCCTCCCACAGCTAGAATTGCCTGACGGAATTCTTTACCCGTTTGAGTATTAAAAATACCTTCATTTTCAAAACGATCAAATGCATCACTTGCTAAGACTTCTGCCCATTTGTAAGAGTAATAACCTGCAGCATAACCACCAGCAAAAATATGACTAAAACTATGTTGGAAACGGTTGTAGTCGACAGTAGGAACGACTGCATACTGCTTACGAATGTCGTTTAACGTTTGCTGAATTTGCTCACTGTTCAGGGCAGGCGTTTTGGTGTGAATGGTTAAGTCAAACAATGCAAATTCAAGCTGACGTAAAGTTTGCATACCAGATTGGAAGAATCGAGCATTTAATAAAGCATCTAGTAATTCTTGTGGCAAAGTCTGTTTACTATCGATGTGTTCACTTAATACATCTAGACTTTCTTTATCCCATGACCAGAATTCCATAAACTGGCTCGGTAGTTCTACTGCATCCCAAGCAACCCCATGCGTTCCTGCAACCGAGATATTATCTACTTCGGTCAACATATGATGTAAACCATGTCCGAATTCATGGAACAAAGTAATCACTTCGTCATGAGTCAATAAAGCAGGTTGGTCACCTACTGGAGGAGTAAAATTACACACCATATAGCAAATTGGTTTTTGTAAGCCATGAAGTGTTTGCATGCGCGAGCGGAAGCCGTTCATCCATGCGCCACCACGTTTACCTGTACGTGCATAGATGTCAAAGAAGAAGCCACCAATCACTTGACCTTGGTCTTCTAATTCAAAATAACTTGCTTCTGGATGCCAGACAGGTGCTTGTCTTTCAATAATGTTAATGCCATATAGGCGCTGCACAATCTGGAATAATCCCTGAACGACTTTAGTTGCAGAGAAATATGGTTTTAATGCTTCTTGAGATAAATTAAATTGTTGCTGTTTCAGCTTTTCAGAATAGTAAGTTGTATCCCAAGGTTTAAGATCATCAACACCATCTTGTTTGGCAATTTCTTGAAGTTCTGCAACTTCTTGAAGCGCAGGAGCACGCGCATGCTCTGCTAGGTCAACCAAAAACTCATGTACTGTTTTTACGTCTGGTGCCATTTTGCTTGCAAGAGAATATTCAGCATAGTTATTGAAACCAAGTAGTTTTGCCATTTCCTGACGAAGGCTCAAAATTTCTTCCATAATTTTGCTGTTATCAAACTCAGTTTGTTCAGACTCATCAGATGCACGCGTCACATAAGCTTTATAAAGCTCTTCACGCAATTCACGGTCATCTGCATAAGTCATGATTGCAAAATATGCTGGGAAATCTAGGGTTGCGACAGCTTGGTCAAGTTCGCGTTGTTTACCATACTGTTTTAATAACTCAATATTACTTTCTGGAAGACCTTTTAACTGATCTTCGGTAAGTGGCTTAAAGTAAGCTTGTGTTGCATCAAGAACGTGGTTTGAAAAATCAGAAGAAAGCTGTGAAAGACGCGCAGAAATCTCTGCATAACGTTTTTTCTCTTCACCCTCTAAGGCTACACCTGAAAGTTTAAAGTCACGTAAAGCTAGACGAATAGCACTTTGCTGTGCAGGGCTAAGAGATGTATAACCTTGGCCATCATGGATGTGTTGATAGGTTTGATAAAGCGCCGTGTGTTGACCAAGCTGGGTGTAATATTCACTTAATGCTGGTAATAAAGATTGATAGACTTCTCTCGTTTCTGCATTGCTCATTACCGCGTTTAAATGCGATAAAACGCCCCATGATTCACTTAGATTATTTTCAAGTGTATCGACTTGCTCAAGTACGGCAAGTTGCTGAGCTGTATCTGTAGGCGCAGCTGTAAGAGTATTTAAAAATTCCTGACCTGCTTGGATCGCTTGTTGGATATCTTGTTTTAAATTTTCTAGTTCAATTTGATCAAAACGCGGAGTTGGTAAAGTCGCTTGCTGTAAAGTCATTGCTAATAGCCACATTATTTTTTAAACATGGTATTAGATGTAGGTCCTCTCAAGTCGGAAATCAAGCTTAATGTGTAAAATAACCCTTTTAAAAAGAAATAAGCCTCCAATTGGAGACTTATTTCTTAATCGTGATAATTATTTTTAACTATTCGGCCTTTGATTTTGCATTCGACTTTTTCTTTTTAGGCTTAGATTTTTTCTTCACCTTTTCTGATTTAGTCTCGGCTTTTGCTGAAGTTTTCTTACCGGATTTCTTGGTATAAGAACTTGGCTTACTTTTTTCTTTCTTTTTGTGAACAGGTCGCTCACCATCACTACTGACAGTTGGTTTACTGAAAACTTCTTCAGTCGCCTGCGTAGTAGTTTTAGTTGTACGCGGCGCACGGCAACGAACTACTCGGCCTGCATGGGTAACTTGCTTAATGAGCTGGAAGTCAATTTTACGTTCTTCCAGATTGACACCAGCAACCTGAATTTTAACTTCATCACCCAAACCAAAGACTTGACCACGATTTTGACCTACTAGATTTTGACTGGCTTGGTCATAAATAAAGAAGTCATCGCCGAGTTGGCTAATATGAATCATACCATCGACATATAAATCTTTCAGTGTCACGAATAAACCGAATTCGGTCACCGCACTTACAATACCAATAAATTCATCACCTAGATGCTGTTGCATATAGTGACATTTCAACCAAGTTGTTACGCTGCGAGATGCTTCATCAGCGCGGCGCTCTGTTTGAGAGAAATGTTCACCTGCATCATCTAGTGCCGCACCAGAGAGTGGATAAGGCTTTTGTTTCAAATGTGCTTTAATGGCGCGGTGTAACAATAAGTCTGGGTAACGACGGATTGGTGAAGTGAAATGCGTATAAGCTTCATAGGCCAAACCATAGTGCCCTGCATTTTTTGCACCATAATAAGCTTGCATCATTGAGCGTAATAAGACGGCATGAATACTCGGTGCATCAATACGATCTTTAGTTGCTTCAATTACTCTTTGATAGTCTGCTTGAGTTGGTTGGTCGGGGAAGGGTAGACCCAGTAATTTCACAAAGTCTTTTACTTTTTGAATACGTGAGAATTCAGGAGCTTCATGCACGCGGTATAACATTGGAACATCATGTTCTAATGCATATTCAGCTGCAGCAACGTTAGCAAGTAACATGCATTCTTCAATGAGCTTATGGGCTTCATTACGTGTACGTGGCAAAATTTCTTTAATCCCGCCTAGCTCATCAAAAGTCATGTAGGTTTCAATGGTTTCAAATTCCATTGCATGACGGTCGGCACGTAAATTTTTCAAAATCTGATAAAGCTGGAAAAGCGTATTTAAAGATTTATGAACATCACGGTCTTTTGGAATCGCATCTGTTGCGCCGTCAAAATATTGTGCTACCTGTGTATAGGTCAAACGTGCTTTTGAATGCATAACCGACGGATAAAAATCGTAACCAGTTACACGGCCTGTACGAGAGAGTTTCAAGTCGCAGACCATGCATAAGCGGTCTACATGAGGGTTCAGAGAACACAAGCCGTTTGACAAAGCCTCTGGTAGCATTGGTAATACAAAGTGTGGGAAGTATACCGAAGTACCACGTTCCTCAGCTTCTTCATTGAGGGCTGAGTCTAAGCGTACATAATGGCTAACATCAGCAATTGCGACAACTACACGATAACCGCCCCCTGGACGTTTTTCTGCATAAACAGCATCGTCAAAATCTCGAGCATCTTCACCATCGATCGTAACTAATGCTAAATCTCGTAAATCAATGCGGCCTTCACGATCTTGAGCGGATGGTTCTTTAAAACTTTCAGCTTCTTTTAAGACCTGATCTGGAAACTCATATGGCAAACCAAATTCAAGAATGGTTTGTGGAATGATAATTTCTGTATCGGCTTTGTCGGCCATAGATTGAATAATATGCGCCGTTGCAAACTCTTCACGAGTTGGATAGCTGTCTATTGCGACACGTAGCATATCGCCAACATTTGCTTTAGCGTGTGTTACGAGTTCTTTTTCTAAAGGAATAGGTTGGTGCTGATTTGGATTGTTGGGTTGAATAAAATATTCGCCATCGTGAACCGACAATTTACCAATTAATTGTTTAACACGATGTTGTAAAACTTCTGTGATAAAGCCCCAAGGTTTACCTTTACGGTCAACCGAAGTCTGGCGCACTCTAACTCGGTCACCATTAAATACTAAACGTAATTCACGTTCAGGAAGTAAAAGATCAGTTTGACCATCAATATGTGCCGTACCTAAACCTTTACTATTGATATAAACAGTTGCTTCATAGGTTGGTTGATCTGCCACCAACTGAAATTTAAACCCGTCTTTCATGATTTGACCGTCACGAACCATGGCACTTAAGCGGTGACTTAGAGCTTCAATACTTTTTTGGTCATGAATATTAAAATGATCTACAAGTTCTGCATGAGATTGCGGTGTCTGCAATTGTTCCAATGTATCTAAAATAAGAGTACGGCTCGGAATAGGATTGTCATAACGTTCAGCTTCAGCTTTCGCTTCGGGGTCAGCCCAGTTTTTTGTCATGTCGTTTGGTTTCACGCTTGGCAGATAAGTTTAGCATAAGTCATGCAGACCCGAACTGCACGTTTAGGTTTGCAATAATGTGTTATGCACTACAGTATTTTGATGAAGAAATAATATCTATCTTAACAAGCGTTTGATCAAAAAAGACGAAAATAATGAGAAAATTGCTTAAAAAATAATTCATTGAGCTAAAAAACAAGAAAATTTCACTATGATGACTTGAACAATAGGGTTTTAGTTTGTATTATGGCGGCTCGTTCCGGTGAGGTGGATGAGTGGCTGAAATCACTTCCCTGCTAAGGAAGCATACCTATTACTGGTATCGAGGGTTCGAATCCCTCTCTCACCGCCATTTACTTAATGCGCTCATAGCTCAGCTGGATAGAGCACTTGGCTACGAACTAAGGGGTCGGGAGTTCGAATCTCTCTGAGCGCACCA
>NZ_JABELE010000036.1 GCF_013009345.1 Acinetobacter geminorum
GTTTGGTGTGGTAACTCAACTGATGGCTCTAGTCCTTATGTTTTTCAAGTCAATTTCTTATCCGCGATTCGGGTTAATTTAATATTTCTTAAAATCCAAAAATAATAACTATTGATATATAAAAACTTTTTAGTATGAAAAATCTTTAAATTTTATTATTCTTATTTTAATTATTAAATAAAATGGTTCATTGGCATGGATAAAAAGAAATTATCTGAGCGAGATATATGCAGTAAATTTATTAATCCAGCTTTAGAACAAGCAGGTTGGACAGCGCATCAAATTCGTGAAGAAGTTACTTTTACCAATGGCCAAATTATGGTGAGGGGAAAATTGCATACTCGTGGTGAGCGTAAACGTGCTGACTATGTCCTTTATTATAAAAAAAATATTCCTTTAGCAGTTATTGAAGCTAAAGATAATAATCATAGTGTTGGAGCAGGTATGCAACAGGCTTTAGCCTATGCAGATTGCTTACAAGTGCCTTTTATTTTTTCGAGTAATGGAGATGGGTTCTTATTCCATGATCAAACAGGATTATTTGGAAAAGTTGAACAAGAATTAGGATTAGATGAGTTTCCTTCACCAGAACGACTATGGAAACTTTATGAGCAACATAAAGGATTAACAACACCAGAGTCAAAGCAAATTGTTGAATACCCATATTATGATGATGGTTCAGGACGTATACCACGTTATTACCAAGTAAATGCGATTAATAAAACTATTGAGGCAATTGCACGTGGTCAAAATCGTATTTTACTTGTGATGGCGACAGGTACAGGTAAAACCTATACAGCTTTTCAAATTATATGGAGGCTATGGAAGGCTGGCGCTAAAAAAAGGATTTTATTTTTAGCAGATCGAAATATTTTAGTAGACCAAACTAAGAATAAAGATTTCAAACCTTTCGGTCAGAAAATGACAAAAATATCAAAGAGAATGATTGATAAGAGTTATGAAATCTATCTTTCACTTTATCAAGCAGTGACTGGTTCAGAAGAAGAAAAAAATATCTATAAACAGTTTACACCTGAATTCTTTGACTTAATTATTATTGATGAATGTCATCGTGGTAGTGCTAATGAGGATTCGGCTTGGCGTGAAATTTTAGAATATTTTAGTTCAGCCACTCATGTTGGTTTAACGGCTACTCCAAAAGAGACGAAAGACACTTCAAATATTACATATTTTGGTGATCCTGTTTATACCTATACATTAAAACAGGGGATTCAAGATGGTTTTCTTGCACCTTATAAAGTTATCCGTATCGATATAGATAAAGATTTACAAGGATGGCGTCCAGAAAAAGGCAAGAAAGATCTGCATGGATATGAAATTACAGATCGTATTTATAATCTAAAAGATATGGACAAGGGACTTATTTTAAAAAAGCGAACAGAACTTGTTGCTAAAAAAATTACAGAGTTTTTAGTTAATACTGATCCCTATGCAAAGACAATTGTATTTTGTGACGATATTGACCATGCAGAACGTATGCGAGAAGCCCTAGTTAATTTGAATCCTGAACGAATCAAAGAAAATTATAAATTTGTCATGAAAATTACAGGCGATGATAAAGAAGGCAAAGCTGAACTAGATAACTTTATTAATCCTGAAGAACGATACCCTGTCATAGCAACAACATCTAAACTGATGACCACAGGTGTAGATTCTGAAACTTGTAAATTGATCGTACTTGATCAGCATATTAAGTCTATGACTGAGTTTAAACAGATGATTGGTCGTGGTACACGTATTAATGAAGAGTTTGGAAAAACTTGGTTCACGATTATGGATTTTAAAAAAGCGACAGAACTTTTTAGTGATCCAGCTTTTGATGGGGAACCGGTTGTTATTTATGAGCCAAAACCTGATGATCCTATCGTACCGCCTGATGAGACAGATATAGGTGAGGAAGATGATACAGATAAAGAAGATGATCCTGATGATGATTCAACAATAGGCGGTACTTCTGGTGATGATACCGGCGGGGGCGGTGGAGAATTACCAAGAAAATTTTATGTAAATGATGTCTCTGTTAACGTGATTGGAGAACGAGTTCAGTTCTATGATAATGATGGGAAATTAGTTACTGAGTCTTTGAAAGATTATACACGACAACATATTTTAAAGGATTATCAATCACTAGATGCATTTTTAAGAAAATGGAAAGGTGCTGATAAAAAGTCTCTAATTATTGATGAGTTTAAAAAACAAGGTGTAATTTTTGAAGCCTTAGAGGATGAAGTCGGCAGAGACTTTGATCCTTTCGATATGATTTGTCATATTGCTTTTGACCAACCTGCTCTAACTAAAAAAGAACGTGCTAATAATGTGCGTAAACGTAATTACTTCACGAAATATAATGAGCAAGCTCGTCAAGTATTAGATGCATTATTAGATAAATATGCAGATCAGGGGATTGAGCCAATTGAAGATGTAAAGATTTTACAAATTCCTCCGTTTAATCAAATGGGATCAATCATTGAAATTATTCAGTCATTTGGATCGGTTGAAGCGTATACAAATGCTTTAAAAGAATTAGGAGATCATTTATATGATGATGCATCTTAATGATCTGATTGGTACAATTGCCGCCAAATTTTTAAAATCTAATGCAGTTGTAATATGAGCATTTCAGGAACAATTAAATCCATTCAAGATACCATGCGTGAAGACGTAGGCGTTGATGGTGATGTACAACGTCTTGGACAGTTGGTGTGGATGTTGTTCCTTAAAGTTGTTGATGACCGAGAAAATGAACTGGCAACTTTGGCTTTATTGGAAGGGCAAACTTTTAAATCTCCGATTCCTGAAAAATTTCGTTGGCGTAATTGGGCTGCTAATGATGAGGGGATGACAGGGGATGAGCTTAAAAATTTTATCGATAATGAATTGTTTCCAGCTTTACAAAATTTAGCTGTTGAAAATGATGATCCACGTGCCCGTGTAGTACAAAATGTATTTTCTGATGCATATAACTACATGAAATCTGGTGGTTTAATTCGTAAAATCATTAACCAAATTCAGAAAGGGTTCGATTTTAATAAATCTAAAGAGCGTCATGCCTTTGGTGATATTTACGAACAGTTATTACGTGATTTGCAAGCAGCCAAGAATTCAGGGGAGTTTTATACTCCGCGTGCAGTCACCACTTTTATGGCACAGGTTGTTGACCCCCAATTAGGTGAGTCTGTACTTGACCCTGCATGTGGTACAGGTGGATTCCTTACTTCTGCAATTGAGCACAAACGTGAAAAGTATGTTCAAACTGCTGAAGACGAAAAAGTTTTACAAAGTAGTATTTACGGAATTGAAAAGAAACCTTTACCGCATTTGCTATGTACAACCAATATGATTTTGCATGGTATTGATGTACCTGTACAAATCCGTAGAGACAATACTTTATCTTATCCATTAATCTCATGGGGAACTGATAAACGTGTAGATGTAGTTCTGACTAATCCTCCATTTGGTGGCACAGAAGAACAAGGGATTGAGAAGAATTTCCCTTCAAAATTCCAGACTCGCGAAACAGCTGATTTATTTATGGTGTTGATCATTCAGCTTTTAAAAGCGCATGGTCGTGCAGCAGTAGTATTGCCAGATGGCTTTATGTTTGGTGAGGGCATCAAAACAGCCATTAAAGAAAAATTAATGGAAGATTGTAATCTACACACGATTGTTCGTTTACCTAAGTCTGTATTCGCGCCTTACACACCCATTAGTACTAATATTTTATTCTTTACCAAGGGTAAGAGAACAGAACATGTATGGTTCTATGAGCATCAATTACCACAGGGTGTAAAAGCCTATAACAAAACTAAGCCACTACAACTTAAAGAGTTCGATGCTTTAAAAGCATGGTGGGGCGTCGAGCGTGATGGGTTTGCTAGTCGTGTAGCAAATGAACAAGCATGGAAAGTATCTCTTCAAGATATTATTGATCGTAACTATAACCTTGATATAAAAAATCCTCATCAGGTTGAAGAGGATGTAAAAGACCCTAAAGAGCTTTTAATTAAATATGAAAGTCTTGAGGCTGAGGTTGCTAAAATTCGTCAGCAATTAAAAACTATTTTAGATGAAGCTTTGGGGCAATAAGTCAGGATGAGTAAGATGACAGATGTTAAAAAACTCATTACTGAGAATCTAGATATTTGGTTAACCGCAGAAACTGAGAAAAAGTCGGGACGTGGACGGAGTTCAGGTTCTAATGATTCAATTTATGGAGTGAAAAAGCTGCGTGAATTGATTCTAGATTTGGCAGTCCATGGCAAATTAATTTCACAGGTTGAGTCTAAATTAGATGTAAGAAAACTAGTTGAGACTCATATTCAAGATCAAAAACTTAATATTAAAAAACCTTTTATTATAGATAAAACTAATTTGCCTCTACATTGGGTACGGGTACATTTAGCTACGATTGCGGACCATAATACTGGTAAAACATTAGATAAAAATCGTAATACAGGCAGTTCACGCTCATATATCACAACATCTAATTTATATTGGGGAAGATTTGAACTTGATGATCTTAAAGAATTTTTAATTGAAGATTCTGAATTAGAGCGCTGTCAAGCTAGAAAAGGTGATTTACTTGTTATTGAGGGAGGAGATGCTGGTCGATCGGCTATTTGGTGGGATGATGAACCTATATGCTTTCAGAATCATATTCATCGAGTAAGACCCTTTTCAGGTATCATAAGTGAATATTTATATAGATGTTTTGAGCAATTTTATCTAAGCGGTGAGATAGAAAATTATCGACAAGGTGTGGGTATAAAAAGTCTATCTGGCAAAAGATTGGCTCAAATTCCAATCAACTTACCTCCACTTGAAGAACAAAAACGCATTGTTGCTAAAGTCGATGAGCTTATGCAATTATGCGATCAACTCGAACAGCAGCAAAATTTAAGCTCTGAAGCACATGATCAATTAGTTGATACATTCTTAAATGTTTTAATTAATTCCTCCGATGTTGATGAGTTCCAACAGAACTGGCAACGTATTTCAGAAAACTTTGGTTTGCTATTTACCACTGAATACAGTATTGAAAAGTTAAAACAAACAATTTTGCAGTTAGCTGTAATGGGCAAGTTAGTAAAACAAGACCCAAATGATGAAGATGTTAATTTTTTACTTAAAAGAATAGAAATAAATAAAAATGAAAGAGTTAAGAGTAAAGAAATACAAAAGCCCAAAGTAATTAGTGTCGAGCAATCATTAAAGTTTGATATCCCCCAAAATTGGAAAAAAGTACTTCTAAATGATATTGCATTTGTAACTAAGTTAGCTGGGTTTGAATATACCAAATATATGAAGTTAGCAGATTCAGGTGAGGTTCCAGTTATTAGAGCACAGAATGTAAAACCTTTTGAGCTAAACGAAAATAGTCTAAAGTATATTGACTTGGAAACTTCTCAACTATTGCAAAGATGTGCACTAGATAGAAAAGCTTTATTGATGACATTTATTGGAGCTGGAATTGGAGATGTATGTGTATTCAATAAAGAACAAAGATATCATCTAGCACCAAATGTAGCTAAAATTGAGCCATTTGCTGACACAAATATTAATTATCTTTTAATCTTTTTAAATGGTATTTGGGGAAAAGATGAAATTTTTAAATCGCTTAAAGCTACAGCTCAACCTAGTATTTCAATGACAACAATTCGTGAAATTTGGTTGCCTCTACCTCCATTAACTGAACAGAATAGAATCGTTGAAAAAGTAAATGAACTTTTTTCCATTATTGATAAGCTGCAAATACTTCAAGGTAAATTACAAAAAACCAAGCTCCATTTAGCAGATACATTGGTTACAAATGCGTTGAGTGATTCAAACGATAAAAGTAAGTTTGAAGTTGCAGATAACATTGTCCAGTTTGAAAAGCCGATTGAGATTGTTAAACAGTCGAAACAAAAAAGTGTTGAACAGATTGATCTGTTTACAGATGATATTGTTGAAGATGATATAAAGCTTTTGTCTTTAGCTGCTGAAATCACATTTCAACTACATACAGAACCTACTTTTGGTCATTTAAAACTACAAAAGTTGATTTATCTGTGCCAACAGTTAAAACACATGGATTTAGCTGCTGATTTTAAGCAACATGCTGCTGGCCCCTATGACCGTAATATAGCAATATATATTGATACTGAATTTAAAAAGCGTCAGTGGTTTAGCTACCATAAAGATGAAACGCCAAAGTACAAACAACTTCGAAAATGTGGGGAACATAAGACAGATTTCGAAAGATTCTTTGCAAAAGAAGCATCCGAACTCAATGTATTATTAGGACTTTTTAGAACGAGCAAATCTGATCATATAGAAATTGTTGCAACGCTCTTTGCTTGTTGGTTACGTTTGCTTGAGCAAAAGCAATCTGTTAGTGAAGAGCAGCTTTTAAGAGACTTTTACGCTTGGTCTGAAGAGAAGAAACGATTTAGTAAAGCTGAAGTATTAACTGGTTATAAGTGGATGCATCAATATTCAATTATACCTCAGGTTTAATTCCCCCAAGGCCCCCGTGCCACAACAGAACTTTAATTTTTTGCGCTGATTTAAAGTAATTTACTATTGCGACACAGAGATAAGGGAGCTAAGCCAAACGCTTAGCCCATGTCTTCTTTATCGCACCGTCGCATCACACTAAAAAAAGTAGGGGCAAAGTCCTGTGGGAGAGCAGGACTTTGCAAACTGACATGTTCTAGACGTTGCATGAGCTTATGCGAATACACTTGTTCAAGCCGTTGGTAAATACAGTCGCAACTGGCTTGGGTGTGTCCACCAGACAGGCAAATTTCTTCAAAATCCTGCTGAGTGTGAATGTCGCAACCAGAAACACCGTAATCGCCTATTAAAAGGCTTAAAGCCAAAATAGGTTTATAAAGTTTCATATTATTCTCGTGATAATTTTCACTAAGTTATTAATAAAAAAATAAGCCGCTTATATTTAAAGTATTAAAATCATTTTTAAAGGTAATAGTTAACCCGCCTGAAATACAGGAAAATAAAATGATTAAAATTTTAAAATAAAAGTATTTATAAATTTAAAATATTTTAGGTGAGAGAAAGCCTAAATTTTAAATAAATAAAATTACGAGAGAGGATAGGGGATTAATATAAAAAAGGTCATGGTCAACTCCTAGAATTTATGGAGCTCTACCACCAAAGATCACCGTCAATTGATTATGGTGGTAGAACGAAAGGGGGTTGACAGACCGGACATACAGAACCAGCACACCCGTAGGTGTCCCTCTCCCGTCCTGAACTGCACCCCATAAGTTAGACTTTTTAAACTTATGAGGTGTGCCCTATGCCAGTT
>NZ_JABELE010000037.1 GCF_013009345.1 Acinetobacter geminorum
TTTTGCGCATAATTAAACTCTGTCATATCGTCTAAATTATATTTCGTTTTATACGCATTATTTGATTCAATGACCGCTTTTTCGACTTGTCCATTTGCTGCAAAAACAGAAAATGGCAAAATAAACATCAATGAAACCGTTAAAAATTTAACTTTCATTGTCTTTCCTTCTTCAAAATATCCATAAATGTTGATTTCCTTGTCTATACTATTTTTGATATGTGTTGAATTAATAGAAGCTTTTCAATTCAAACATTATAATAACAGCCATCATTTTTTATGATGGAATCATAAAATAATATTTTACAAGAATATACCTGTTTTTATTAAAACTACGCAGTCCTTATTGGGCATGAGTTAGTAGGAGAGAAAAATAAAAATTTTGTTAAAACCTAAAGAAAAACCCCTCTGAGTCTTGCAACTTAGAGGGGTTTTGTCTTAAATTTGGTGGTACGCAGTTATTTGATGTTCGAGCATCAAGTAACGAAGATCATAAGGTTTGACGACCGTTATGATTTCACCTTTCGGCTTGTACCGCTTTTCAAATTCTATCAAATTGATAAAAAATGGCAAGCATTGTATCAGTAAAAAGTCTTTCGTTACCTGACTCTCGTTCATCCAATAAGCAATACATAGACAGTATTCGAGCCTTATCAGCTTCTGTGCATCCTTTTTAAGGAAGATATGCGGTGCATGTGGAGGGAATAAGTGTCACTGGTGCATCGTAGCGATAGTCGCAAGGCTAAACCGCTTACAGGGGATCTCACATAGGCGGAGCGTTGGAAGTAGTTGTATAGGTTGGTTAAGTTGCATGTTGGAGTAATCCTCGCAGAGATACCACCATACTTCGACAGGGAGCGCGTGGGAGAAGGTGCAAAACCTTTAGTCCTTGTCTGCATGGTCAGCAAAACCATGTGCGGATACGACCGATGCGTGGCTCCGTCAGCCCAATTACAGGTTAATCGGCAATACTTAAGAGGATATTTGATTTTTTTAAATCAAAGCCTCTTAGGGAAAGTATTGCCGAAACTCTCTCAACGTTCACCATCAGCCCGAGCAAAGCGAGGGATGTGGGGACGGTGAGAAAGAGTTGAGCGCCTTTGTTTTTGTTTTACAAGATGTTTTACAAGATTCATGCCAATACTTCTTAGAGTTTATATACCGTGTCATTTGATTTAATTATCACATAACAATTCTGTCCGTTTTTAAATAAGCAAGGATACACATCTACCCCTATTTAACTTCGTTCAATAGTGTTAAGCTGTGACCTTGATCAGGGGCTTCACCCCCGATACCCCCGAAAAGCTTTAAACAGAAAAATCAAAGATTTTCCAATTTAAAGCTTACAAAAGCCAAAGCAGGGTAGATTGAAATGTTAGGACAGCAATCAGAAGAGAATAAGAAAGGTAAAGCAGTTCGAGAGAGAACTTTTAAAGTCAGACTTTCAGAATCAGAATATCAATTGCTTGATTCCAATAATCCTTATGGTTCGATTGCAAAGTTACTTCGACAAGCAGCAGTAGAGAAAGCAACTAAAATTCATAATTCCAAAGCAGAAGATGACCAAAAAATTAAAGTAACAAAGGTTGTTGAATCTTCGTATAGCAAGACAGAGCGAGCGTTAATTTTAGAACTTGGTCGGATTGGTAACAATGTGAATCAGATTGCGAAAGCAGTAAATACAGATATTGCGGGTACTGGTGCTTTCGATAAAGTGAAGTTACTTCATCTATTGATTTCAATTGATCAACAGCTTCGGGAGTTACGTCCAGATGATCGTTGATTTTTTTCGACATGGTTCAGGTTTATCAAAAGGTTGTCTTGATTATTTATTGGGTGAAGATCGAGAGCGTGAACATGCACAAGTGCTTAGTGGTGATGTAGAGCTGACAGCACAATTGATTGATAGTAGTCCTTTTGCCAAAAAATATACCAGTGGTTGTTTGTCCTTTTATGAGCATGATTTATCTAACGAGGATAAACAGAAAATCATGCAAAATTTTGAGGAATGTTTATTCCCAGGACTAGAGAAAGACCAATATCAAATTTTATGGGTACAGCACCAAGACAAAGTTAATCAGGACACAGGTGAGACAAGGCTTGAGCTTAATTTTGTGATTCCTAATGTTGAGCTTTCAACAGGAAAACGATTACAGCCATTCTATGCGCCAGTCGATTTAGATCGAGTTGATCTATTTAAGCAGATCACCAATACCGAGCATTCACTGTATGACCCCGATGATCCTGAGCATCGACAGCTATTTTTAAATAAAAAGAACCTACCCAAAGATATTAAGGATTTTAAAGCGCAGTTACATCAACGTGTTTATCGAGCGGTTGCCAATGGTGAAGTTGCCGATCGGCAAGAATTGGTGCAATGGCTTGAATTGAATCAAATCAATGTCACCCGACAAGTAAAAAATTCCATATCCATTGAAAACCCATATGAGGGCGCAAAACGTCCCATCCGTTTAGAGGGCGAGATTTATGAGCAAGGCTTTAGAGCTACTGGCGAATATCGACAAGAAGTACAACAACGAATTGAAGAATACAGAGGAACAGCTTCTGAGCGGTATCGAGCAAACGTCACAGAGTATCAGAGACAGCTTGAACACAAGAGCCAATATCACAGCGACCGCTATCCAACAGTCGGACGAGAAAATAGCCCAGAGCATTCAAAACAACGCCCAGACGGTCGAGAAGCAGTTGAGCCAGTATCAAGCCTTGCTGCAATCGAAATTGAGCCATTTAACGCAATTAAACGAGCAGATACAGAGCCAAGAACAGCAAGCCCAGAATCAAGCCGTACAGAAAAAACTTACCATTTTGAATATGGGACTGATTTCAGCAGCAGTTATTTTGCTTATAGCGATTTTCTCGCTTGGTCTCGTCACCAAAAACAAGTACAGCGAGATGCAGACGCTAAATACCGTAATCAACGAGAAACAAATGAGGGTCGACCATTTGAACAGATCGGGGGGCAGTTTGATGATCAGTACCTGCAAGCGACCAGACAGCAAAGCCCAGCGCCTATGTATTCAGATCAACAAGAAAGCAGGCGAATGGCAGAATGGCTACATGATTCCAATGGGGTATTAAACGATGACCGAATTAGAAACACAATTATTGAGAATCATCGAAGAACAACAGCAACAATTACTGCAACAACAAGTGCAATTGCAGAAGCAACAGCAAGCTTTAGACACAATGCAAACCAAGATTATCCAAGCCTTGTCAGCTCAATCAAAAGCAATCGAGAGCGATCAGCAGAGCTTACAGCAAGCACAGAAATCATTATCGACAATACAGAAGCAATTTCACGAGCTAGAACGCAGTACAGCGAGCTATACCGAGCAGATCAATGGCAAAGTTCGAGAGATGAGCCAAATTACAGCGAACTGCAAGGACGTACTGGAGAAAATCTCAACTGTACAGCGTTCAGTCTCGTCACAAGTAGCCAAAGCTCAGCAGAATTTGCTCGAAACGTCCGAACTATTGAAGCGAATATCGTCCAAATGAAGGAACGGAAAAAGGAAATGGAGCAGCCCCAACCTAAGCGAGATCGGGGCATGAATTTTGGCATGTAGGGTTTATGCTCGATTCCGACTGTTGCTAATCAAAAATATGGAACAATGATTAAATATTAGGCGTGAAACGTGAAGAATCAATAAAAAAGCCCGACTTAGACAAGTTAGGCTTTTTTATTGATTGTAAATTATTGAAATAATTAAACTAATTTTGTATTTATGTGCACTAATGTGTGCACATAAAAGCGGAGACTTTAATTTGGTAGGGTTCTTTAAGCCCAGTCATTTCATCCTAATCATTTGGTCGAGTGACAATTGGAAAAGTTGAGTCTGGACGTTTAAACATTGCAAAGAATTTTCCAATTTCCAATGGATTGCCTTTGACTTTACTTTCGTTAGAAAGCAGGACTTTTACCCCTTTTATTTGACCTGTAATCATTTTTAGATATAAGGGCTTGGTTACGGTTAATGTTGGGCAATCCGATGCCAAATCTTTACTGTCATCATGACGCTTAAACTGCATGATTGAGTTTTCAACCCATAATGAAAAATTCTCTTGGGTATCCGACAAAACCAGATTGATACACTGGTTTTCATTTTTTAAATTTTCCACATCTAAATTTGTCGCCATGGCTTCAAGAAATCTTTCAGTTGGCGTGTGAATCAATAAATCACTCGGATCAGATGTATTTTGTAGGGGTACATTATTTTGTAGCTCTTGAGCACCCACCAAAAAGAAATTACGCCAAGTTGAAGCCTCAGCAGCATAGCCCAATTGACGATACGTATTTGCCAATAAGTCTTTTGCTTGTTGGTTTTGAGGGTTATTCAACACAATATGTTTTAAAATCTCGGCAGCCCATCTATAGTCAGCTTGAGCATAGGCATCCCGCGCATTTTTTAATGCATTATTCTCCCCACCTGCCAACTCAATATATTTTTTTGCAACAGCTTTAGGCGGTAATGGATCTAAATTGGAAGGATGAGCATCGAACCATCCCATATAGTATTGGTATATCGCTTTTACATTATGCTTTAAGGTTCCATAATAGCCATGCGCATATAGCTTTTGATCAAGTGCCGCTGGAAGCTGAATTTTCTCGGCAATTTCAGCACCATTAAAACCAGAGTTCATATATCTCACCGTCTGATCATGTGTGAACTTATAAACATCTCGCTGGGTTTTAATAAAATCTTGAATATTGTCATTGCCCCAGACAGGCCAATGATGTTGTGCAATCAATACATCGGATGCTTTGGCATGCTGCATTGCTTGGTCTAAATAGCCTACCCATTTTAAGGCATCACGGACTTTGGCACCGCGGAGGGTATAAAGATTATGCATGGTATGCGAAAGAATTTCTGCGCCATTATAAAGTTTCAGTGATGGGATAGAGAAGGTTAACTCTGCTGGCGCTTCTGAACCCGGCACGTTATAAAACACAAAATCCAAACCATCAATGGTCATTTTCTGTTCTGCTTGGGTGATCAGTTGTGTAGGCTCAAGGATTCCCATTTTCCCAACAGCAACAGCCTTACCTAAACCTGTATCCACCAATCCTTCAGCATTCTTTGGTAAAAAGGTTCCATACATATAGGTCGCACGACGTATCATGGCTGAACCTGCCATCAAATTTTCACTGGTCGCTTCTTCCATAAAGCCTTGTGGCGCAATAATTGGGGTTTTTCTAGCGTTAATTTCTTCTGTAGAAAGAACGCCTAATGCACCACCAAAATGATCGATATGGCTATGGGTAAAGATAATGGCTGAAATTTTTTGCTCACCTAAATGCTGCCTAGCAAATTTAAGTGCTGCTTCAGCCGTTTCTTTAGAGGTTAATGTATCCACAATAATCCAGCCAGTATCACCCTGAATAATGGTCATATTTGCCAAATCAAAACCACGAATTTGCCAAACTCGATCTGTCACTTTAAATAGACCAACATTATTGTTGAGCTTTGCTTGTCGCCATAGTGCAGGATTAACAGTATTTGGTGCTGGATCATTTAAAAAATTAAACGCATCAAAATCCCAGATCACATTGCCTTTTTCACTTTTAATTTGACCTGTTGGCTTGGCAATAAAGCCTTTTTGCGCATAATTAAACTCTGTCATATCGTCTAAATTATATTTCGTTTTATACGCATTATTTGATTCAATGACCGC
>NZ_JABELE010000038.1 GCF_013009345.1 Acinetobacter geminorum
ATCATTAAGAGAATTGAAGAACAACTTGTGTGGATTTTTACTGATTGATTAATCGAAATAATTTTCATTGATTGATTGGTTTAAATTACTCGAAGTTTATTTGAGCGAAATTTAAGTCAGTAATTGATGAGCCAGAATTGGCACCTTGTCTATAATAAGGTGCAAAATGATTTTAACTGAAGAGTTTGATCATGGCTCAGATTGAACGCTGGCGGCAGGCTTAACACATGCAAGTCGAGCGGAGAGAGGTAGCTTGCTACTGATCTTAGCGGCGGACGGGTGAGTAATGCTTAGGAATCTGCCTATTAGTGGGGGACAACATTTCGAAAGGAATGCTAATACCGCATACGTCCTACGGGAGAAAGCAGGGGATCTTCGGACCTTGCGCTAATAGATGAGCCTAAGTCGGATTAGCTAGTTGGTGGGGTAAAGGCCTACCAAGGCGACGATCTGTAGCGGGTCTGAGAGGATGATCCGCCACACTGGGACTGAGACACGGCCCAGACTCCTACGGGAGGCAGCAGTGGGGAATATTGGACAATGGGCGCAAGCCTGATCCAGCCATGCCGCGTGTGTGAAGAAGGCCTTATGGTTGTAAAGCACTTTAAGCGAGGAGGAGGCTACTTTAGATAATACCTAGAGATAGTGGACGTTACTCGCAGAATAAGCACCGGCTAACTCTGTGCCAGCAGCCGCGGTAATACAGAGGGTGCAAGCGTTAATCGGATTTACTGGGCGTAAAGCGCGCGTAGGCGGCTAATTAAGTCAAATGTGAAATCCCCGAGCTTAACTTGGGAATTGCATTCGATACTGGTTAGCTAGAGTGTGGGAGAGGATGGTAGAATTCCAGGTGTAGCGGTGAAATGCGTAGAGATCTGGAGGAATACCGATGGCGAAGGCAGCCATCTGGCCTAACACTGACGCTGAGGTGCGAAAGCATGGGGAGCAAACAGGATTAGATACCCTGGTAGTCCATGCCGTAAACGATGTCTACTAGCCGTTGGGGCCTTTGAGGCTTTAGTGGCGCAGCTAACGCGATAAGTAGACCGCCTGGGGAGTACGGTCGCAAGACTAAAACTCAAATGAATTGACGGGGGCCCGCACAAGCGGTGGAGCATGTGGTTTAATTCGATGCAACGCGAAGAACCTTACCTGGCCTTGACATAGTAAGAACTTTCCAGAGATGGATTGGTGCCTTCGGGAACTTACATACAGGTGCTGCATGGCTGTCGTCAGCTCGTGTCGTGAGATGTTGGGTTAAGTCCCGCAACGAGCGCAACCCTTTTCCTTATTTGCCAGCGAGTAATGTCGGGAACTTTAAGGATACTGCCAGTGACAAACTGGAGGAAGGCGGGGACGACGTCAAGTCATCATGGCCCTTACGGCCAGGGCTACACACGTGCTACAATGGTCGGTACAAAGGGTTGCTACCTAGCGATAGGATGCTAATCTCAAAAAGCCGATCGTAGTCCGGATTGGAGTCTGCAACTCGACTCCATGAAGTCGGAATCGCTAGTAATCGCGGATCAGAATGCCGCGGTGAATACGTTCCCGGGCCTTGTACACACCGCCCGTCACACCATGGGAGTTTGTTGCACCAGAAGTAGCTAGCCTAACTGCAAAGAGGGCGGTTACCACGGTGTGGCCGATGACTGGGGTGAAGTCGTAACAAGGTAGCCGTAGGGGAACCTGCGGCTGGATCACCTCCTTAACGAAAGATTGACGATTGGTAAGAATCCACAACAAGTTGTTCTTCATAGATGTATCTGAGGGTCTGTAGCTCAGTTGGTTAGAGCACACGCTTGATAAGCGTGGGGTCACAAGTTCAAGTCTTGTCAGACCCACCATGACTTTGACTGGTTGAAGTTATAGATAAAAGATACATGACTGATGATGTAAGCTGGGGACTTAGCTTAGTTGGTAGAGCGCCTGCTTTGCACGCAGGAGGTCAGGAGTTCGACTCTCCTAGTCTCCACCAGAACTTAAGAGAAGTTCGGATTACAGAAATTAGTAAATAGAGATTTAGATCTTGGTTTATTAACTTCTGTGATTTAAGTATCACGGTATTAAGCATGACCTGACGAAGGCATGTTTATTCATTAACAGATTGGCAAAATTGAGTCTGAAATAAATTGTTCACTCAAGAGTTTAGATTAAGCAATTAATCTGAATGAATTGAGAACTAGCAAATTAACTGAATCAAGCGTTTTGGTATATGAATTTAGATTGAAGCTGTACAGTGTTTAAATGCACAGTACTTCGAACTGTATGGATGAATGAGAGATCATTTGTTCTGTTGCTACACCAACTTGTAGGTGTAACGACTGTTTGGGGTTGTATAGTCAAGTAATTAAGTGCATGTGGTGGATGCCTTGGCAGTCAGAGGCGATGAAAGACGTGATAGCCTGCGAAAAGCTCCGGGGAGGCGGCAAATATCCTTTGATCCGGAGATTTCTGAATGGGGGAACCCACCTACTTTAAGGTAGGTATTGCAACATGAATACATAGTGTTGCAAAGCGAACGAGGGGAAGTGAAACATCTCAGTACCCTTAGGAAAAGAAATCAATTGAGATTCCCTCAGTAGCGGCGAGCGAACGGGGATCAGCCCATTAAGTTATGTGTGTTTTAGTGGAACGCTCTGGGAAGTGCGAACGTAGAGGGTGATATTCCCGTACACGAAAGGGCACACATAATGATGACGAGTAGGGCGAGGCACGTGAAACCTTGTCTGAATATGGGGGGACCATCCTCCAAGGCTAAATACTCCTGACTGACCGATAGTGAACCAGTACCGTGAGGGAAAGGCGAAAAGAACCCCTGTGAGGGGAGTGAAATAGATCCTGAAACCGCATGCATACAAGCAGTGGGAGCACCTTCGTGGTGTGACTGCGTACCTTTTGTATAATGGGTCAGCGACTTATATTCAGTAGCGAGGTTAACCGTATAGGGGAGCCGTAGAGAAATCGAGTCTTAATAGGGCGTTTAGTTGCTGGGTATAGACCCGAAACCAGGCGATCTATCCATGAGCAGGTTGAAGGTTGGGTAACACTAACTGGAGGACCGAACCCACTGTCGTTGAAAAGCCAGGGGATGACTTGTGGATAGGGGTGAAAGGCTAATCAAGCCTGGTGATAGCTGGTTCTCCCCGAAAGCTATTTAGGTAGCGCCTCGGACGAATACCATAGGGGGTAGAGCACTGTTTCGGCTAGGGGGTCATCCCGACTTACCAAACCGATGCAAACTCCGAATACCTATGAGTACTATCCGGGAGACAGACTGCGGGTGCTAACGTCCGTAGTCAAGAGGAAAACAATCCAGACCGCCAGCTAAGGCCCCAAAATCATAGTTAAGTGGGAAACGATGTGGGAAGGCATAGACAGCTAGGAGGTTGGCTTAGAAGCAGCCACCCTTTAAAGAAAGCGTAATAGCTCACTAGTCGAGTCGGCCTGCGCGGAAGATGTAACGGGGCTAAAACTATGTGCCGAAGCTGCGGATTTGACATTAGTCAAGTGGTAGGGGAGCGTTCTGTAAGCCGATGAAGGTGTATTGAGAAGTATGCTGGAGGTATCAGAAGTGCGAATGCTGACGTGAGTAACGACAAAACGGGTGAAAAACCCGTTCGCCGAAAGACCAAGGGTTCCAGTCCAACGTTAATCGGGGCTGGGTGAGTCGACCCCTAAGGCGAGGCCGAAAGGCGTAGTCGATGGGAAATTGGTTAATATTCCAATACTTCTGTGTAATGCGATGAGAGGACGGAGAAGGTTAAGTCAGCCTGGCGTTGGTTGTCCAGGTGGAAGGATGTAGGTATGTATCTTAGGCAAATCCGGGGTACTCTATACTGAGATCCGATAGCAAGCTGTACTTGTACAGTGAAGTGGCTGATACCATGCTTCCAGGAAAAGTCTCTAAGCTTCAGTTACACAGGAATCGTACCCGAAACCGACACAGGTGGTCAGGTCGAGTAGACCAAGGCGCTTGAGAGAACTCTGCTGAAGGAACTAGGCAAAATGGTACCGTAACTTCGGGAGAAGGTACGCTGTTGTTGGTGATGGAACTTGCTTCCTGAGCTGACGACAGCCGCAGAAACCAGGCCGCTGCAACTGTTTATTAAAAACATAGCACTCTGCAAACACGAAAGTGGACGTATAGGGTGTGATGCCTGCCCGGTGCTGGAAGGTTAATTGATGGGGTTAGCGTAAGCGAAGCTCTTGATCGAAGCCCCAGTAAACGGCGGCCGTAACTATAACGGTCCTAAGGTAGCGAAATTCCTTGTCGGGTAAGTTCCGACCTGCACGAATGGCATAATGATGGCGGCGCTGTCTCCAGCAGAGGCTCAGTGAAATCGAAATCGCTGTGAAGATGCAGTGTACCCGCGGCTAGACGGAAAGACCCCGTGAACCTTTACTGCAGCTTGACACTGAACTTTGACCTTACTTGTGTAGGATAGGTGGGAGGCTTTGAAGTTGGAACGCTAGTTCCAATGGAGCCGTCCTTGAAATACCACCCTGGTAATGTTGAGGTTCTAACTCTGTCCCGTTATCCGGGACGAGGACCGTGTCTGGTGGGTAGTTTGACTGGGGCGGTCTCCTCCTAAAGAGTAACGGAGGAGTACGAAGGTGCGCTCAGCGTGGTCGGAAATCACGCGTAGAGTATAAAGGCAAAAGCGCGCTTAACTGCGAGACCCACAAGTCGAGCAGGTACGAAAGTAGGTCTTAGTGATCCGGTGGTTCTGTATGGAAGGGCCATCGCTCAACGGATAAAAGGTACTCTGGGGATAACAGGCTGATACCGCCCAAGAGTTCATATCGACGGCGGTGTTTGGCACCTCGATGTCGGCTCATCTCATCCTGGGGCTGAAGCAGGTCCCAAGGGTATGGCTGTTCGCCATTTAAAGAGGTACGCGAGCTGGGTTTAGAACGTCGTGAGACAGTTCGGTCCCTATCTACCGTGGGCGCTGGAAATTTGAGAGGATCTGCTCCTAGTACGAGAGGACCAGAGTGGACGAACCTCTGGTGTACCGGTTGTGACGCCAGTCGCATCGCCGGGTAGCTATGTTCGGAAGGGATAACCGCTGAAAGCATCTAAGCGGGAAGCCTACCTCAAGATAAGATTTCCCTAGGAATTTATTCCTCTAAAGAGCCGTTCGAGACTAGGACGTTGATAGGTTGGATGTGGAAGCATAGTGATATGTGAAGCTGACCAATACTAATTGCTCGTGAGGCTTGACTATACAACACCCAAGCAGTTGTATACGAAACTTCGAAAGAAGTTGAGCATCAATCGATTCATAAACATGCAAAGCAACTTGATTTAGTTGAATGCTTAGTTAAAATGAACAAC
>NZ_JABELE010000039.1 GCF_013009345.1 Acinetobacter geminorum
ATTCATGCACGTATGGCAGTATTAAATAAATTTACGGACTTAGGCAGACCACATACCCGAGTTGTCACTTAAATTTGAGTAGATATGAGAAGTCTTAACTTTTAAATCTTTGTGCAACAAAGCCTAGAGCAAGAAAAAATTAGACAGCAAGCTAATTTACTTTCTAATATTTCATTGAAAGCAAAGCTTGGACATAATTTGGGTGGAGGTTATGGCAAATTTTTGTACCAACAAGATTTTAATGATAGGGATATGTCATCTAAATACTTTGAGAAAGAAATCAAATCAGGAAGAAAACACATCCATGCTATTGCTCCAGGAATGTACTGTATCAATCGTGCATGTAGTATGAGAATTGGTATAGAATTTCCTGAATGTGTAGATTGTGATTGGTCAATTATTGAAAGTACAGCTTATGCTCAAGCTGTAAGACAAGAAAGTATAAACATATTAGAGGTTCTAAGCATTGAAGGACAGTTATCCGATGACATTTACGAATTTCACAAAATACGCATCCAAGCTGCTGAAAAAATAATGCAGAGTATGAACTTAAACTTTGAACCTTATAAAATTATGACAGTCCCGAGAGATCAACTTTAATAGGTATTTTTATATGGCAAAGATTAGAAATCCCGAAGTTACTAGACAACAATTACTTGATGCTCTTGAACGATTAGAAAAAGGACAACCTGAACGTTTAACAGGTCGATTTAAACTAAATATTAAAGGCACTGTTGCAAATAGGGATCTGAGTCGATGATTTTCCCTTCAAAAAAGCTTAGAGACCGAAAACTCTATTTACTAGCCAAACTTCTCCTAGAATATTACCGTTATAAAATAATGAAGCTTGTCCTTTGCGTAGAGCACGCATAACCTCAATACCTTTAATTGTGGCATAAGCCGTTTTCATAGACTTGAATCCCAACGTAGCCTTGATGATTCGTTTGAGCTTGCCATGATCACATTCAATCACGTTATTCTTGTATTTAATCTGTCGATGCTCCAAGTCTTCAGGACACTTTCCTTCCTGTTTTAGTCGCGACAAAGCACGGCCATAGGTATGAGCCTTATCAGTGTTTATGACTCGTGGAATCTGCCATTTTTTGACATGATTCAAAATCTTACCAAGAAAACAATAAGCTGAATGGGTATTTCGTCTAGCAGAAAGATAGAAATCAAGAGTATGGCCACGTTGGTCAACTGCACGGTATAGATATGCCCATTTGCCATTCACTTTTACGTAAGTTTCATCCAGATGCCATAAATGTCGATCTGTAGGATTACCCCAATACCAACGTAAACGTTTTTGATGTGTGCTGAAAAAACAGGAGGTTTTAACTTGGTAAACTAAACACACTCATCAGGAGTTTACCATGAGCAAGAAACACAAGACTTACACCACAGAATTTAAAGCTGAAGCCATCAAATTAATTGAAGCCAATCAAGGCAATGTCTCGGAAACAGCCAGACAACTTAGCATTTCAATGCAAACTCTTTCAAATTGGAATACCAAAGCAAAGGCTGGAACTTTAGCAGGTACAAAACAGTATTCACCTGATCTAAACGCTCTACTCGAAGAAAATAAAAAACTCAAACAACAGCTCAAAATAGCTGAAATGGAACGTGAATTTTTAAAAAAGGCAGCAGCGTACTTTGCCAAAGAAAGTCAGTAAGGTACGCCTATATGAAACAAAAAAGATATTCTTTTCCAATTACCTTAATGGCTCGATTACTTCATGTTTCAGTTTCATGTTTTTATGATTGGCCCAAGAGAGGCGTGAGCAAAAGAACGATTCAACGAAATCAACAGACGATATTGGTGAAAATAGCCCATGAGGAGACAAAGCAGAGCTATGGTTATATTCGATTAACCAAATACTTACAAGCTCAGGGCATAAAAATGAGTATGTACGCTGTACGTCAGATAAAAGCGCTGAACCACCTGTATTGTAAGCGACACAAGCGTTTTAAAAGGACTACGAATAGTGACCATAATCGAGCGATCTATGAAAACCTGCTGGAGCAACAATTCTCAATGACTAGACCAAATCAAGCATGGTCAAGTGATATTACGTACATATGGACTGTTGAAGGATGGCTGTACTTAGCAGCGGTAAAAGACCTTTACACGAAGCAAGTGGTTGGCTATAGCTTAAATGAGCGCATGACAACACAGCTTGTTTGTAATGCGCTAAATATGGCTATTCACAATCAAAAACCAACCAAAGAACTGATTGTGCATTCAGACAGAGGAAGTCAATATTGCAGCCATGAATATCGAAATATACTTGAGCAATATGGTTTTCAAGGTTCAATGAGCAAGCGCGGAGACTGTTACGATAATGCACCGATTGAAAGCTTTTGGGGAATACTGAAAAATGAGTTAGTGCATCATTACAACTATCAAACCAGAGAAGAAGCCAAAGCAGATATTATAAAATACATTGAATTATTTTATAATCATCGAAGAATTCAAAAGGGTTTGGGTTTTAAGACACCAAATCAAATGGCCGAAGACTTTTATAAGTTGGCTGCCTAGAATCTCCCAAGGGAAAGTCTCCTGATAATTCAGCGTATATCATTTGGGGATGTTCACAAAAGAAAGGAAAGATTTGGTCACCAAAAGCAGGGAATCTTGTTGATTGGCAAGAATGGAGTCAGAATGCTTGGGATAAAATTCACTCTGAAGATGAAATAGATGTGAATAATTTAGTTAAAGACTTTCTAAAACCAATTCGAATTAATAAAGCGTATAAATATTACCCTCTGTTTGCAGAATGGGGAGAAACGCTACAAAATGCATTTGAAGATAAAGTAGACTTCCGTCATAAATCAAAAAACGTACAATTTATTTGATCAAATTAATCAGCAAAATTATTTAATTCAAGAGAT
>NZ_JABELE010000003.1 GCF_013009345.1 Acinetobacter geminorum
AAGAAGTTGAGCATCAATCGATTCATAAACATGCAAAGCAACTTGATTTAGTTGAATGCTTAGTTAAAATGAACAACAAAATCAGATCCAATCAGCCCATCTGTAAAGATTTGGAAAACGCAACGTGTCACACAGTGAATAAAACGAAGCAAGTATCCATACCAGTTGTGCTGGCGACCATAGCAAGAGTGAACCACCTGATCCCTTCCCGAACTCAGAAGTGAAACCTCTTAGCGCTGATGGTAGTGTGGGGTTACCCATGTGAGAGTAAGTCATCGCCAGCTCATTATTCTAAACACCCCCATTCCTATGAATGGGGGTGTTGCTTTTTGCGTGAGAAAAATATATTTGTAGGGAATAAATATAAAATAGTAAGGAAGAGCTGTGCTATAAATAATAAGAAAATTAATCTATTAAGTAGGCATAATAAGGGAAGAGCATCTATGATAATTTATGGTGATGTCGGTTCGGGTAACTGTTATAAGATAAAACTATTACTTTCCTTATTAAAAATTAATCATAAATGGATACATGTTGATATTTTAAACAAAGAAACTCAAACAGCTGATTTTTTGTCGTTAAATCCTAATGGAAAAATACCTGTATTAGTTCTAGAAGATGGTCGTGTTTTGAGTGAATCGAATGCTATTTTAGGTTACTTAGCTGAGGGAACAAAATTTATTCCTACAGATTCTTTTATTAAAGCCAAAATGTACCAATGGATGTTTTTTGAGCAGTATAGCCATGAACCATTTATTGCAGTTGCTCGTTTTATTAATAAATATTTAGGGTTACCACCAGAAAGAATAGAGGAATACCATAATTTACAGCCAAAAGGCCATAAAGCACTATCTATTATGGATAAAGCTCTAGTAGATCACGACTATCTTGTTGGAGATCAATTAACAATTGCTGATATTGCTTTGTATGCATACACGCATGTCGCGGAGGAAGGTGGTTTTGATTTGGAGCTATATCCAAATATTCAAGCTTGGTGTCAAAGAATTCGAGAATATTTAGGTTATGTAGATATGATTTAAATAAAAAAGAACTCATATAGAGTTCTTTTTTATTTCTGAAATTCTTCTGATTTAGAAATGTGCTTCCAAGCCTACATATGGGCCTTTAAACTCAAATTTAAGGTCATTGTTATCGTAGTCATCTAAATCGATATTAAGTACGCGATAACCTGCTGTTAGACCAAGATCAATGAGTAGGTTATCTGCAAATTTATATTTTACTTCTGCCAGTGCATCTGTAATTCGTGCATCATCAAAGTTTGTATAAGTTGCTTCACCTTTAGCACTTAAGCCTGTAAACGGTAGTTTTACTTCACCTGATAAATAAGCAATAGGATATGTTTTATCAATATCCACGCGCTTACCTGTGTATGCAGTAATATCACCATTTAATACAGTTGCACCAAGACCAGCATCTACACTTACTATATTATCTAGTAACTCGTAGTAGAGGATAAAATCGCTATGATCTAAATCAACTTTATAATTGGCTTGACCTAAAGTTTCTGATTTAGTTTCGGTATCTAAATTTACATAACGAATTTTTGCATTTGGAATAAATGGAATTGGGTGTTCTACTGCTAATGAGATTTGAGCACTACCTTTTTGATCTAAATCTTGATCTTCAGGTGATTGAGAAGACATATTCGCTTTACCGTCATAGAACCAGTAACCTACGTCGCCTTTTACTCCTACGAAGTCTGCTTGAGCAAAGCCACTTAAGCCCATCCCGAGCGTTAATAAAGATATTTTTAATATTTTCATTTTTACATCCACATAAAAGAAATCTTGGAGCGCATGATATAGATATCTTGCTACAGATGCATTGATAAAAAATAAGGATCTGAGATGTGTGATATGAGTAAATTTTTAATCCTTAAAAAAGTTTATTTATTTCAAATAATTAATATTTTCTATTTAATTTAAATGAATTTAATCTTTTAGAAAATTTAGTATAAATTTTGTCAATCGTATCGGACTTATTAAATTTTAATTGATAACTAGGGAGTTAAAAATAAATTAGTGGATAAGTTGAGTAATTAAATAAGTATTTTCAGGGCTTGCAATAAAATTGCATTAAATAATAATTTTGATCTACAAGTAGTAGAACGTAAATATTAGCTGAAAAATAACCAATTGTGAAAAAAACTCAGAAAATTCGTAAAATTTCTGACGGAAATTACAGTAAAAAGAAATAAAAACAGGTATTGTTCAGCTATATAGGGGCAAAAAATGGACAAAAATCTTTAAGGAAGAATTTTCTATTTTTGCTTGTTTGTTAAGGGAATAAAAATACTCAAAAGGTGCTTTTTATTTTCTACAAACACAAAAGTATTTTTTGGTTCTTTTTTTGCATGCGGAATAACAATCAACAATAGCAGTAAAAATAAGTAATCTTTTAACATTAGGTGTTCTATGACAGATTCTCGTGAAAACTGGACGTCACGATCTGGTTTTATTATTGCAGCCGTTGGTTCGGCTGTAGGCTTAGGTAATATCTGGCGCTTTCCATACGTTGCTTATGAAAATGGTGGTGGTGCGTTTCTTATTCCCTATCTATTGGCACTCATTACTGCTGGTTTACCGTTACTATTTTTAGATTATGCGGTAGGACATCGTAGTACTGGTTCACCTCCTAAAGCTTATCGTGCCCTATTTAAAGGCGGAGAAACATTAGGTTGGTGGCAGGTTTGTGTCTGTATTATTATTGGTTTGTACTATGCAAGTGTACTCACTTGGGCTGGTAGTTATGTTTACTTCTCTATTGGCCAAATGTGGGGAAGTGATCCAGAAGGTTTCTTCTTTAATACCTATTTGCAGACCACAAAAGCAACTGGTTTTGATTTACAGTTTGTAGGCCATTTATTCTGGCCGATTGTTGGGATTTGGGCACTTACTTTAATCATTCTTTATGGTGGTGTGAAAAAAGGTGTGGAATTATCAAATAAGATTTTCATGCCTTTATTATTCATTCTCTTCACTATTTTAGTGATTCAATCATTACGTTTACCGGGCGCGGTTCAAGGCTTAAATGCTTTCTTTACGCCGAACTGGTCAGCAATGATGGATTATAAAGTTTGGTTAGCGGCTTATGGCCATACTTTCTTCTCTCTCTCTGTTGGTTTCGGGATTATGGTGACTTATGCATCTTATTTAAAACCGAAAACGAATTTAACAGGTTCTGGTCTTGTTGTTGGTTTTGCAAATGCATCAACAGAGATTTTAGCAGGTATTGGTATCTTTGCTGCTTTAGGCTTTATGGCACATGCGGCAGGTACTGAAGTTAAAGATGTCGTGAGTGGCGGTATTGGTCTAGCATTTATTGCATTCCCGAAAATCATTTCAAGTTTAGGGGAAAGTGCTGATTTATTTGGTCTTTTATTCTTCTCTTCATTATTTGTTGCTGGTATTTCTTCAATGGTGAGTATTTTGGAAGTACCTATTGCAGCAATGCAAGACAAGTTGAAGTGGGAGCGTAAGAAGGCTGTAACTATTATTGGTGGTGGTAGTGCACTTGTATCAATTATTCTATTCTCAAGTGTAAATGCAATTAAATTAGTAGATATAGTTGACCACTTTATCAACAATATTGGTATTGTGGGTGGTGCCTTCATATCGATTATTTGTATTGTTTGGTTTAATCGTTCCGCTTTGGTTAAATTGCGTGATCATATCAACAGTATTTCAACTATTCATTTGGGTAAGGGGTGGGATTTCACTTTAACTGTGATCACTTCTTTAATCTTGTTAACTACGCTCAGTATGACCGTATTTAATTTGATCAAAAATGGCTATGATACTTATAGTATGAGCTTACAAGGTATATTCGGCTGGGGCAGTGTGATTTTCTGTGCAGTTGTTGCTATCGTGTTAAGTAAAATGAAAGATCGCTAGGAGAATAGAATAATGAATACTTCGGCAATCGTAATGATGGTAATTTCAATGGTGTTTGTATGGGGTGGATTAGCTTTATCCATCATACATTTAACAAAACATCCTGAAGAGTTAGATGATGTTTTAGAAGAAGTAAAAGATCACCACACACTTTAATGCTGATCGAGTAAAAAAAGCAGGCTTTAAGCCTGCTTTTTTTATGCAATTTTCTGAATTTTACAATAATAAAATCCATCACCAGACTGCGCTTGTGGCAGTAATTGGCGACCATGAGCTTGCTTGATTCCCCAATCAGCATCAATTTTAATCTCTTTTGCATTTGGATTTTCAGCAAAAAATTTCATCATCTGCTGTTCATTTTCAGCTTTTAAAATTGAACAGGTGATGTAAAGCAATGTACCGCCAACTTTGAGTTGTTGCCACATGTGGTCCAAGATCTGCTTTTGTAGCTCAATGGTTTGAGCTATATCACTAGATTGGCGTAATAGGCGTATGTCAGGATGACGACGAATAACCCCTGTAGCAGAGCAAGGTGCATCGAGCACAATACAATCTACTGGTTGTGCAGGTACCCATTGGGTTGCATCGGCTGCCAAAATCTCTGTATGACTTTGATCAAGTGCTAAGCGATTTAAGTTCTCAGTTACACGCACTAAACGGCTTGGGTCCTGATCAATCGCAATGAGCTGAGCAGGTTTAAATTTTTCAAGTAAATGAGCAGTTTTACCACCTGGGGCAGCACACGCATCAACTACTATTTTATCGTTCAAATCTGGCAATAATGTTGCGCAAAGCTGAGCGTGTTCATCTTGTACAGAAAACCAACCTTGTTCAAAACTAGGTAGTTGAGTAATTTGTACAGACTGTTCAAGAACAATACCTGCCCCAGACAAAGTACAAGCACGTGCCTGAATATCTAAACTTTGTAGTTTTGCTAAATAAGCATCGCGGCCAATATGACGTTGGTTCACCCTTAAGGTTAAAGGCGCGACTTGCTTCAAAGATTGGCAGAGAGATTCCGTTTGTTCACCCCAATCCTTTTTTAAGCGTTTGAAAAGCCAGCTTGGTAAGCCATGCGCCTGCTGTAAGCCTTGCTGAAAGTCATCAGTCTCACGAGTAGCTCGGCGTAAAATTGCATTCACAATACCACTGAGTGCAGGGAAACCAAGTTGTTTGGTTGCATCTACTGTTTCTGAAATAGCGGCATGCGCTGCAATACGCGTGCATAAAACTTGATAAAGACCAACATAAAGACAGGTTTCTACTGTCTCATTATTTAAAGGCTTGCTGAGTAGAGGTAGGCTAATTGATTTAAGAGCAAACCATTGGCGCAATGTACCTAAAACAAGTTCGTGAAACAAAGGGCGATCACGCTCTGCGACCTGATTCAGCTGTGTATTTAAAATACTAGCGAGTGATTGGCCTTGCTGAACTTTTAATAATGTCTGGACGACTTGAGCACGCAGGTTAAAACGTGACGAATTTGAGGTAACCTGACTCATGGAAAAATTTGTCCTACTTGAAGTTTTTGAGTTTGTGCAATTTGTTGAGCGTTTAATGCTTTACCACCCGGCCACTGCACGCTAGTCAGACAAATAAATGTATTTTCACCGCAAGCAACGTGCACACCTTGTTTATCGATTGCAATAATTTCACCAGCTTGAGCATTCGCTTTGCTTTGGCTAGATACTAAAGAGTTCCAGACACGTAGAGCATTATTTTCATCAAGTTGAACAAAAGCAACTGGCCAAGGGTTGAATGCACGAATATTTCGGTCAACTTGAACAGCATCAATTGACCAGTCAATACGAGCTTCTGACTTTACGAGTTTATGAGCATAGACCGTTAAGCTTTCGTCTTGAACTTCGCGTTCTGCCAAATATTTTTGTAGTGTTTCTTCTGACTCAAGTACCGTACAAATTGCTGTTGCACCTTGAGCTGCGAGTTTGTCATGCAAAGTCGCTGAGGTATCTTCGGCAGTGATTGGGCAGTATGTTTTATACATCATATCGCCTGTATCTAAACCAGCAGCCATTTGCATGATGGTGATACCAGTTTCGTCATCACCTGTTGCAATCGCACGTTGAATTGGTGCTGCTCCACGCCAGCGTGGTAATAATGAACCGTGAATATTTAAACAACCATATTTAGGTGTATCGAGCACAGTTTGTGGAAGAATTAAACCATAGGCTGCAACCACCATCACATCTGCGCCTAAAGCTGCAAGTTCTTGTTGAGCTGCTAAACCTTCTTCGGTTGAAGCTTTGAAGTGAAGAGGTTGATAAACAGGGATATTATGCTCAAGTGCAAGTTGTTTTACGGGAGATGGCGTTAGTTTTTGTCCACGACCCGATTTACGATCTGGCTGAGTATAAACCGCGATAATTTCATGGGAAGTTTTTAATAAAGCCGCCAATGCTGTTGCAGCAAATTCGGGGGTGCCAGCAAAAATAATTTTCACAAATGCAATCCAAAAAGAGTTTAGGCGTAGTATACGTGAAAAACGATTGAAGCCCTAAACTCATGGCGATTGAGCATTTTAGTTTTTAAATAGTGAACAAAAAATTATTGAAAAACTTTTATTGATAAAAAAAGGTTATGAAAAAATAAAAAATTATTCATGTAAGTTTTGCTAAATATTGACTGTCTATTACTGTTCTTGGCTTTCAGAATATTATTTGCTTCTATAGAATGGAGAATGATCAAATTATGATGATGAGTCAATATTCCGACTGATCTAACGCTATATCAGTATCATCCGCCAGAGCGGGAAAATTCCGCTCAAGCACAACTTGTTGGAAACACTAATGCCTGACTATCGTTCAAAAACATCTACACACGGAAGAAATATGGCTGGCGCACGTGGCTTATGGCGTGCAACAGGAATGAAAGATGAGGATTTCGGCAAACCGATTATTGCGGTGGTCAACTCATTTACCCAATTTGTGCCGGGCCATGTACATCTTAAAGATCTAGGGCAGCTTGTTGCAGCAGAAATTCAGGCAGCAGGTGGTGTTGCTAAAGAGTTCAATACGATCGCAGTAGATGACGGGATCGCAATGGGGCATGACGGCATGCTTTATTCATTACCATCACGTGATTTGATTGCTGACTCAGTTGAATATATGGTGAATGCACATTGTGCTGATGCAATGGTATGTATTTCTAACTGTGACAAAATTACTCCGGGAATGCTCATGGCTGCGATGCGCCTGAATATTCCTGTTGTTTTCGTGTCTGGCGGACCAATGGAAGCTGGTAAGGTTAAGTTCCGCGGTAATGAAAAAGCGATTGACCTTGTTGATGCAATGGTTGTTGCGGCTGATGAAAGTTATACAGACGAAGAAGTTGAAGAATTTGAACGTTCAGCATGTCCAACATGTGGTTCATGTTCAGGTATGTTCACTGCAAACTCAATGAACTGTTTAACCGAAGCTTTAGGTTTATCTTTACCGGGTAATGGTTCGATTGTTGCGACACATGCAAACCGTAAGAAACTATTCTTAAAAGCAGGCCAACTTATTGTTGAATTGGCTAAGCGCTATTACGAACAAGAAGATGCAAGCATTTTACCTCGTTCGATTGCAACCAAGGCTGCATTTAAAAATGCGATGACCCTTGATATTGCAATGGGTGGTTCAACTAATACCGTTCTGCATTTATTGGCTGCGGCAAGTGAAGCAGAAGTTGATTTTACAATGGACGATATTGATGAGTTATCACGTCGAGTTCCTGTATTGTCGAAAGTAGCACCTGCAAAACAAGACGTTCATATGGAAGATGTTCATCGTGCTGGCGGTATTATGGCTATTTTGGGCGAACTTGATCGCGCGAAGTTGCTTGATGTATCTGTACCGACTGTACACGAGAAAACTTTAAAAGATGCGTTGGATAAGTGGGATATTATTCGTACTGAAGATGCAGACGTTTATGAATTCTATCGTTCATCACCAGGTGGTGTTCCAACTCAAGTTGCATTCTCGCAAAATCGCTATTATTCAACGTTAGATGGCGACCGTGAAAAAGGCGTTATCCGTAATGCAGAACATGCATTCTCTAAAGATGGTGGTTTAGCTGTTCTATACGGCAACATCGCGCTTGATGGTTGTATCGTGAAAACTGCAGGCGTTGATGAATCAATCTTGAAATTTACAGGCACAGCACGTGTATTTGAAAGCCAAGATGCAGCTGTAGATGCAATTTTGGGTCATGACATTAAAGCTGGTGATGTTGTTGTGATTCGTTATGAAGGTCCACGTGGTGGTCCAGGCATGCAAGAAATGCTGTACCCAACTAGCTATCTTAAATCGAAAGGTTTAGGAAAAGACTGTGCATTGGTAACAGATGGTCGTTTCTCTGGTGGTTCATCAGGTCTTTCGATTGGTCACGTTTCACCAGAAGCAGCTGAAGGTGGTGCAATTGGTTTGGTTGAAGATGGCGATACCATTGAAATCGATATTCCAAACCGTACCATTCACTTAAACGTTGATGATGCAACTATGGCGCATCGCCGTACAGTGCAAGAAGCGAAAGGCTGGCATCCGATAGAAGAACGTAAACGTAAAGTATCAAAAGCGTTAAAAGTTTATGCAATGCATACAACAAGTGCAGCGAAAGGAGCTGTACGCGTTCTATAAAATATTCAATTTTAATAATTGATTAGGAATCATGCACCCTTTAACACGATGAATTGCTATCATGTTAAGGGTGCATTTTTCATGTCTGGTAAAAAAAATCAGCTTGTAGAAAAAGGTGTTTTTAGATCATTCTATGGGTTTGCCATAAAATGGTGATAAAATCTTCACCTACGTAGAAACTTGCTAAAAACATGACTTATTTTCTGCGTAAACTAAGGTAGTTATATTTCAATCTCGACTACTGTTTTACCTTGCATTATGATCAAAACAATCTTTGATCTCGCTTAGGATTTATTTTTTAGAGGCACAACTCATGTCACTGCTACGCCGTTGGTTTGACCCTATTCGATCGAGCTGGTTTTACCAAAAGCCTTCTCGTCAAGCGGTGTTACCCACGGAAAATGGTTTAAGTATTTATTTACGACTTGATGATGTGTATAGCTATTTGGCTGTTCAGCAATTGTCTCAGCTAGATGAAATTTTAAGTGATGAACTTAAGCCTTTAAAAATTATTATTTCGCATACGGCTTCTGAACCTCCAAACAGTATGTCGCATGAAGAGTGGCAGAATTATTGTCTAAATGATGCCAAGATATTAGCCAAACAACATCGTTTCGGTTTTGATGAATTTCCAGAAATCCCAAGCCCAGAATCTTTAAAACAAGCGGCAGTCATATTAAAAAGAACCCCATTACAAGGTCAGAATTTCTTCCATTTACTAGAAGATATTTTCCACATGCTTTGGCAGCAACAATATGGAAAGTTGCGTACTTTACATGCCATGGCAGTTAAACATCAGCTTCCTCAACATTTTTCAGAACGTATTTTTACGGATGAGCCTGTACCTGCGGCTTACTTTGAATTTGGCGGACGTAAATATCACGCAGTAGATGATTTATTACGTTTAACTCGTCGTCTGAAGCAGCAAAAGTTACTGACGGGCAATCCAATTTTTTTAATTAATCATATCGAATGGCGTGAACATTTGATTAATGATGCTGAAGCACTTACCGAGATTCAGACCCTTCATCCTGAGCTTGATATCTATATTGCTTTAGAAGATCCAATGAGTTGGCTGTTACTTGCCTATATTAAGGAAGAGCTGGCTGATTATTATGATATTCAACTAAAAGTTTACCCTTTAAGTTATCAAGGTCGAGACTGGTTTGACTGGAGTTTGGCGACACGTGTTTCTAAACGAACAGGTGTGGCCTTTACGCCATTTTGTCGCCCTACTGAGGAAAGCACATTAGAGATGGCAAAGCTTTTCTATAGTGTGCAAGAGAATCAGCAAATCGATACAATTTTTACGATATTGCAGGCAGTTTGGACAAAAGGAAAAGATTTATCTTTTTTAAAACATTTCCAACAGTTACAGCAACAACTTGGGATTGAGCAGCTAACCGACCAAGATGTGCAATCTGTTTTGGCGCAGAATGATGCACTTTGCAAAGACAAGCATCAGCCTGATTTGCCAGTTTTAGAGCTGCGTATTGATGGTCAGAGCTACGTATTTAATAGCTTGTATCGTGTATGGATGATCGAAAGTATTTTTAGTAATGTATTAGAAGAGAAATATAAAACAGCCTCAACTTTTAATTGAGGCCTACTTCTAAAAACAAGAATAGGGCAATACCTGTTTTTTCCGTAGCATATCCTTTAAGGAATCGGAGATAAACAGTGACTTTTTTAGCAATTATTATGGTGGTCTTTGCCTTCGCTGGCATGATTAAAGGCATGATTGGTTTAGGATTGCCTGCGGTATCGATGGGCTTACTCACCATCGCAATGAGTCCTTTTCAGGCAGCTTCTCTTCTGATAGTTCCTTCAATGGTCACTAATGTCTGGCAACTTTTTGCTGAAGGACATGTCTGGGCTTTTATTCGTCGTTTCTGGACGTTGCTTGTAGGCATTGTGGTGGGTTCAATATGGAGCTTTTTACCTACTTTAAGTCAAAGTCATGGGCATAGTAGTGAAATTTTATTGGGCTGTATGTTAGCCTTATATGGACTCTATGGTCTGTGTGTGAAGAAACTTCCACACTTAGGGAAGCATGAACGTTGGCTATCACCGATTATTGGATATATCGGCGGGGCAGTGACTGTAGCAACTGGTGTCATTATTATTCCAATCGTTCCTTATTTGCAATCTTTACATTTAAAGCGTGATGAGTTGGTTCAGGCTTTAGGACTAACGTTTACTGTCTCTACCATTTGTCTTGCAGTCTTTTTACACCACAACCCGATGTCGGGAATGACATTGGATTATCGTTTATCTTTCGCTGCATTGTTGGCGGCGCTCGTTGGAATGTGGTTAGGTAAAAAAATCCGTTATCGGTTAAATGAGCAGTTATTTCGTCGTATCTTTTTTATAGGTTTGGTGTCATTAGGGCTTTATATGATTTTGCATTAAGCCAATTTTTAAGGGCGATGTTGCAATAAAAAATCTGAAAATTGTTTATAACTATTAGGGAGCTGATTGAAATTTTGTGTAGCCAAAAGCAGTTTACGATTTGCCCAAGCACCTAGCAGTTGAATGGAATGAAAGTCATAGTCTGATTGCAAACGCTGGGCAGCGCGAGCCGGCATAATCGCAATTCCGACACCTTTGGCGACTACCTCAGCAATCGCCCCAAAATTAGGTAAGCGCAAACGGTACTGTATGTTAAAGCCTAATAGCTTAGCTTGAGTTTCGATGGACTGTTGCAATGAATGATGGGGTTTAAGACCAATAAAACCATAACTTAAAGCCTCTACCAAATTCAGCTCTTGTTGTTGAGCTAAATTGTGAGTAGGAGGACAAATTAGAACTAATGGATCGCTAGCAAATTCCTTAGTTTGCAAATGTCTGGTATCAAAAAAACTTGAGACCAGCCCAAGATTTGCAACTCCTTGCGTTAATGCCTCTACAATTTCTGAACTTTCTGCCTCGTGTAAATCAATGTTCATTTCGGGATGAAGCACCAAATATTGCGGTAATAACGGAGGCAAATATTCGCTTTGAGCAGAAGAGTTACACCAAAGCGTTAATGACTCTGTGGTAGGCGGCCTAAAACGCTGCATTTCTTGTTCGAGCTGCTCTTTTTGTGCCATAAGTTGACGTGCATGCTCAACAAAAGCGTGTCCTGCTGTGGTGAGCTCTACACCAGTGGTGTGACGAATAAATAAGGGTGTTTCGAAATATTGTTCGAGTTTTTTAATACGTTCGCTTGCGGCTTGAAGTGAAATCGCAGAGCGGTCTGCACCTTTGGTTAGACTACCTGTAGAGACAATATGAAGAACCAGCTGTAAATCAAAAAAATCAAAACGCATGACAGGGAACGTATTGAAGGCTAAAAAGTCATCATACTAAATCGTAATAAAAAAAGGCAGCTTGCGCTGCCTTTTTGAATTTAGGTTTTATCTTTTAAACTAAACAGCCAATTTAAAATAATGGCCGCAAAAGTTGCTGTACCAATACCACCTAAATTGAAGTTACCGAACAATAATTCAAAGTTACCAGCACCTAAAATAATCGTGACCGAAGCAACAATCAGGTTTTTATTGTTAGAAAAATCAACTTTGTTTTCAATCCAGATTTTTGCACCGGCAATGGTAATTAAACCAAACACAACAATAGATGCACCTGTTAAAACTGCGCTTGGGATCGTACTAATTACCGCACCAAATTTTGGAGATAGACCTAAGAAAATTGCAAAGACACCTGCGATCACAAAAACAATGGTTGAGTACACACGAGTGACTGCCATCACACCAATGTTTTCACCGTAAGTAGTCATGCCCGGAGCGCCGACACTACCAGATAGTGTTGTTGCCAAACCATCTGCAACAAATGCTTTACCTAATTGTGGAGTCAGGTTTTCACCAGTCATGGCACCTACAGCTTTAATATGCCCTAGGTTTTCTGCTACTAAAATAAGAGCAACCGGAGCAATAATGAGCATAGCTCTGGTGTCAAAAGTAGGGTGTGAAAAACTTGGAATACCGAACCACGCAGCTTGAGAGATCTGACTAAAATCGATTGGTTTACCTAAACCTAGCCCATTGGTGGTGATGGCATAAATCACATAAGCCAAGATTAAACCGACCAATAAAAGTAGACGTTGCAATAAGCCGCGAGTAAAGACCGCAATACTTCCCATACAAAGTACGGTAATGAGTGCCATCCACATTTCAAATGGTTGGCCTGCAACACCTTTAATTGTCACTGGTGCAAGGTTTAGACCAATAATCATCACAATGGCGCCAGTCACCACAGGTGGCATGAGTTTTTCAATCCACCGTGTACCTGTAAGCATCACAATAAAACCGATGATGGCATAAAAAACACCACATGCTACGATTCCACCTAAAGCCATGGATAGATTTGGATTGGCACCTGAACCTGTAATATGTCCAGTTGCAGCTGCAACCACACCAATAAAGGCAAAACTTGATCCTAAGTAACTTGGAACGCGACCACCTGTAATTAAGAAGAACAGGATGGTACAGATGCCAGACATTAAAATGGCAAGATTTGGATTAAAACCCATGAGTAATGGTGCTAAAACAGTTGCTCCAAACATGGCAAACGCATGTTGAATACCCAAAACAGCACTTTGAACTGGAGGGAGATATTCATTGGTAGAGACTGGCCGATGGTCAATATCACCTTGGTAAGGCTGCCATTTTGGAAACCAATTGGACATAAAATAAACTCGTTATTCTTTAATTGGTGCAATGATACTCTTTCTTGAGAATGCATTTAATCTCTAGAGAGAAGTATGTCAGTGAAAATTAATTATTTTTTAACGATTGGTATAATTTTTTAAATTCTAAATGTACGTATTTAGTTATTTTTTTCTTATAAAAATTAATTTTATGATTTTTAAAAAATATTTAAAAAAATAGAAAATCGGGGAAAATTTAAGAAAACTGGGGAACTTTGTAAGTAAAAAGCAGCGCATCGGTAATGCACTGCTTTGTTAAACAATCGGTAAAATCAGCTTAGCCAGTGTTACGTAAACCAGCAGCAATACCTGCAATACTCACCATTAGCGCATGATCAACAGGGGTGTTTTCTGCTTGACGCTCAGCGAGATAATCGCGACGGCGTTTCATCAGTTCAGCCTGTAAAAGGTGTAAAGGTAGTAAATACGGTTTGCGAACTTGCATAGACTGATCAAGAACTTCGTTATTACTCAGAAGTTTTGATTCATCTTTTAAAGCGAGTAGGGTTTCAACAGCATCTTTTAATCGCTGACGTAATTGGTTGCCGAGTACTTTTAAATCTTCATCTTCAGTCAGATGTGATTCGTAATAGAGCGCAATATTGGCATCGGCTTTTGACAATACCATTTCCAGCATATCGATGAGGGTCTGGAAATAAGGCCATTGCTGGAGCATTTCATCGAGGGTTGCTTTTTGCTGATCGGCAATCACTTCATTAATAGCTGCGCCAGTGCCTAGCCATGCAGGTAACATCAAACGGATTTGAGTCCATGCAAACACCCACGGAATCGCACGTAAAGACTCGATGCCACCACTCACTTTACGTTTTGCAGGACGCGAGCCTAACGGCAACATTTGTAATTCGAGTTCAGGGGTAACCGTACGTAAATACTTCACAAAATGTGGGTTTTCACGAACTGTTTGACGGTAGACCTTCACCGAATGATCTGTCATACGGTTCATGAGTTCACGCCATTCAGTTTTAGGTTCTGGTGGCGGTAATAAGGTCGCTTCAAGTGTTGCTGCGGTATAGATCTCAAGGTTTTGCATGGCAATACCTTCTAGACCGAATTTGAAGCGAATCATTTCACCTTGTTCTGTGACACGGATTGCCCCAGAAATTGAACCAGGAGGTTGCGAGAACAAAGCCTGTTGGGTTGGTGCCCCACCACGGCTAATTGAACCGCCGCGACCATGGAATAATGTCAACTGTACGCCGTGTGTTTGAGCAATTGCTGTTAGCTCTTCTTGAGCACGATATTGCGCCCAGTTGGCAGACATGAAACCAGCATCTTTTGCAGAGTCGGAGTAGCCGATCATGACTTCGTGTTTACCCTGAATGTGCTGTTTGTACCAATGCATATTGAACAGCGTATTCATGGTAGTTGCAGCGCCATCTAAATCTTTTAAAGTTTCAAACAGAGGCACCACACGTAAAGGATGTTGAATACCTGCTTCTTTTTGCAATAACAACACAGCTAAAACATCACTTGGATATTCAGCCATCGAAATAATATATGCCCCTAAGGATTCAGGCGGTTGGTCTGCCAAAGTGCGCATGGTTGCAAATACTTCTTGGACATCTGGATGACCAATTAAACTGCCCTCAGGTTCATTAATATATTTCGGTAAAAGCGGGCGTTTACTTTGTAATTCCTGAATGAGGAAGTTTTGGCGCGCTTGTTCAGTCCATGATTCAAAATTACCTAAACCTAAATATTCAGTAATTGCTGAAATCGCTTGGCGATGACGGCCTGATTCTTGGCGAATGTCGAGTTTAAGTAGTTCAATACCAAAACAGTTCACACGATAGATGAAGTCGAGAAGCTGACCATTCGCAATTTCAGGCAGGTTACTGTCGATTAAAGAGCGGTAGCACAGCAATAGTGGTTGTAAAAGCTCATCTTTGCTTTTAATGACATTGCTGTCGTCTGCTTCTAAGCCTTGCAAGCGTTGAGCTAACCAGTGGCGAGTTGCTTTTAAACGCTCGCGTGTTGCACGTAAATATTCACGATAAGGTTCTGCATGTTGGCTACCAATTGCTTGAATCATTTCTTCAGAACAAGTCTGGATTGAAAGTTCCCAACGTAAGTTTTCGATATCTCTTAAATAGAGATCGGCAGCTTGCCAGCGTGATAACCAGAGTACTTCTTGGGTAATCTGATGGGTAACATTTGGGTTACCATCTCGGTCTCCGCCCATCCAAGATGCGAAGCGAACTGGTGCAATATTAAGTGGTAAATTGAGTTGGCAGTTTTCTTGAACTAATTCATTTAACTCACGAATGAATTTAGGTACAGCATTCCAAAGTGTTTGCTCAATAGTGGCAAATCCCCATTTTGCTTCATCGACTGGAGTCGGACGGTGCTGTCTAATTTCATCTGTTTGCCAAGCTGAACTAATTTGTTGCTTTAAATTCGCAAGTGCATTTTGGCGTTCGCGTGGGGTAAGTTTTTGCTGATCAAGCTGTGAGAGGCAAGCGTTAATATCATCGTATTTTTGAATCAGGGTACGACGACTCACTTCAGTTGGGTGCGCTGTAAGTACTAACTCAATCTTAAGATCACAAATTTGCTGGAACAGTTTTTCTGTTGAAATACTTTTATCTTTAAATTTTTGAAATAAGTGAACAAGCGGATTCGGAGAGTTTGCATCCGAATCAAATTCTGCCTGTCTGCGGCTACGGACCACATGATATTGCTCGGCAATATTGGCAAAATTGAGGAAGTGAGAAAAAGCGCGGGTGAGAGGTAATAGCTCTTCATCGGGCAGTTCTAAAAATAATTGTTCTAATTGCTTTTCGGCTTCAGCTTGACCATCACGTGCACCTTTGGCAAGAGCACGGATTTGCTCGATCTGATTAAACAGTTCTTGTCCTGCATGTTGTTTTAGGGTTTCACCTAACAAATTACCAAGTAAGCGGACATCCTCACGCAGTGGCGCATCGATTTGCTGAACCATGCTATTTTCTCCTGTTCTTATTCTTATCGAATATAGCGCGATTAACAAACATTCCAAGCTTTGAGCGTAAGAAAATGTGAATTTTTGCTTAAAAAATAACATTTAATTCGCTTGTAGCGCCTTAAAAGCTGGCATGCACTCAGCGTAACTTTTGACAATCGGACTTTGGTTTAACTCCCATATTTGAGTAAGAATAAATGAATTGCATCGCGAATAATTTGCTCTAGCTCCTGAGCATTTGGGGCAGCAGTAATGCCCAGTAAAACCTTGTGATGGCGTACACCAAGCAATAAAGACAAAAGAAGCTCGGTTTGATAGGTTGGGTCATCGGCTTGGATAAAACCTAATTCAGCCGCTTTTTGGAGGAATGCGGCTAATTGATTTTCCATTCGAGTATGTGATGCATCAAAAAACTGTAGGGCGAGAGGGCTCTGTTCTGCTGCAAGCTCTAATAATACGTGATCAAGCTTTAATGCTTCAGGTGAATAAATAATTTGTAAGGCGCGTGAACATACGATAAAGAGTGTTTGATAGAAGTCGGCTGATGTATCTAAGTCAAATTGTTTAGTATCCAGTGTCTCTTCACAAGTTTCTGTAATCGCACAGATAAATAGATTCACTTTATCTTGAAAGTGGTTATAAACCGTGAGTTTAGTAACGCCGGCTTCCTGTGCAATCTGGTTCATGCTAGTACCGTGATAACCGGATTTTAAAAAAATAGCTTTCGCGGCTTGTAGGATACGAGCACGCTTTTCCAGATCTTTGGGGCGACCACTTTGATTAACTGTTTGCACAAAATCCTCTAATAAAAGTTTAAAAAAATAAATATTTATAAGTTTTTTTAAATTAATGTACCCATAGGTATATTAATTAAAAAACAAACAAACTATGATGCAAGCATATTGTGCCTTAAAAAATCAGTTTGAATAAGAGCGATAAGATATGAATCTGTTAAAACCTCTCATCATGAGTATGGTGATTGTTTGTACGGTCACATTAATGGGATGCAGTAAAGAAGCACCCAAAACAGAAGAAATACCCTATGTGATGGTGGCGCAACCATTAACCACACTCAATGAACAAAAAAGCTATGCAGGGGATGTGCAGGCTAGACAACAAACGGCTTTGGCATTTCGGGTTGGTGGACAAGTTACTGCACGCTATGTGGATGTAGGCGACCGAGTTAAAGTTGGACAAGTATTAGCAAAGCTCGATGTGGCAGATGCTCAGTTACAATTAAATGCTGCTAAAGCCCAACTGGATAATGCACAGGCTTCAGCAAAAACAGCAGCAGATGAACTTAAACGTTTTCAACAATTACTCCCTATTAATGCAGTGAGCCGTTCACAATTTGATACGGTAAAAAATCAATATGACGCTGCGCAAGCTGCGCTACAGCAAGCTCGTTCTAACTACGAAGTTTCTGCCAACCAAACTGGTTATAACCAACTCGTTTCTAATAAAAACGGGGTGATTACAGCGCGAAATATAGAAATTGGACAAGTGGTTGCAGCAGGACAAGCTGCTTATCAACTTGCAATTGATGGAGAGCGTGAAGTTGTTATTGGTGTTCCTGAACAAGCGGTTAGCGAGATTAAAGTTGGTCAAGTCGCTTGGATTACCTTGTGGTCTAAACCGAATGAAAAATTTGCTGGTTATGTGCGTGAAGTTTCTCCTGCAGCAGATCAGTCTCGTACCTTTACAGTCAAGGTAGCACTTAAAGAAGGTCAATCTGTTATTCAGCTTGGACAAAGTGCACGTGTATTTTTTAGTTCGACTCAAACCAATGTGATGAGTGTGCCACTTTCGAGTGTTTCAGCAACAGATAATCAGCCTTATGTGTGGGTGGTTAATGCGAACCAGACTTTGCGTAAAGTACCTGTAAGGATTGGTGCATATGGAAAAGACAGCGTACCGGTGTTATCAGGCTTGGCTCCAAATGATTGGGTTGTGATTGGCGGCGTACATTTGCTACGTGATAAACAGAAGATTCATCCGATTGATCGTGAAAACCGTGCGGTGAAAATTCAGGGAGCAACCCAGCCATGAAATTCAATCTCTCGGAATGGGCATTAAATAATAAAGGTATCGTCCTTTATTTTATGCTGTTACTTGGCATTATCGGTGCGATCTCTTATTCAAAGCTCTCACAAAGTGAAGACCCACCATTTACCTTTAAAGTCATGGTCGTACAAACCTATTGGCCGGGAGCAACAGCGAAAGAAGTTTCAACGCTGGTGACTGACCGTATCGAAAAGGAACTCATGACAACAGGGCAGTATGACAAGATCATGGCTTACTCCCGCCCGGGTGAGTCGATGGTTACGTTTGTTGCCAAGGACTCGCTGACATCGGCACAGATTCCTGACGTTTGGTATAACGTCCGTAAGAAGGCGAATGATATTCGCCATGAACTACCAAACGGTGTACAAGGCCCATTTTTTAACGATGAATTTGGGGACACTTTCGGTAATATTTATGTACTGACAGGCAAAGACTTTGATTATGCACTTTTGAAAGAATATGCAGATCGTTTGCAATTACAGCTTCAACGAGTCAAAGATGTCAGTAAGGTCGAATTGATTGGTCTACAAGATCAAAAAATATGGGTTGAGATTTCTAACACTAAAGCGGTACAGCTCGGAATTCCAGTTACAGCGATTCAAGAAGCCCTACAAAAGCAAAATAGTATGGCAAGTGCGGGCTTTTTTGAAACGGGTACAGACCGTATTCAAATTAGAGTAAGTGGTCATCTACAAAACATTGATGAAATTAAAAAAACACCTTTATTGGTCGGTGATAAAACCATCCAGCTTGGTGACGTCGCTGATGTCTACCGTGGTTTTAGTCAACCTGCTCAGCCACGTATGCGTTTCATGGGTGAAAATGGTATTGGCATTGCTGTTTCGATGCGTAAAGGCGGTGACATTATTGCCCTTGGTAAAAATCTAGAAACAGAATTTGCCCAATTACAAAAGACCTTGCCACTCGGCATGAAATTGCAAAAAGTTTCTGACCAACCTGTAGCAGTACAACGTAGTATTCATGAGTTTGTGAAGGTACTCGCTGAAGCAGTCATTATTGTTTTGTTAGTGAGTTTTTTCTCTTTAGGCTTCCGTACGGGATTGGTGGTCGCTTTTTCTATTCCTTTAGTTTTGGCAATGACCTTTGCTGGTATGAGTTTATTCGATGTCGGGCTGCATAAGATTTCACTTGGTGCTCTGATTTTGGCGTTAGGCCTGTTAGTCGATGACGCGATTATCGCCGTCGAGATGATGGCCATTAAGATGGAGCAGGGCTATAGCCGGATTAAAGCCGCCGGATTTGCGTGGAAAACTACTGCATTTCCAATGTTAACCGGAACGCTCATCACTGCGGCAGGTTTTTTACCTATTGCTACTGCTCAGTCTAGTACAGGTGAATACACACGTTCTATCTTTCAGGTGGTGACGATTGCCTTATTAGTCTCTTGGGTTGCAGCTGTTTTATTCGTACCTTATTTAGGAGAAAAGCTATTACCAGATTTTACCAAGTTAGGACATCAGGCCCCTTGGTATGTCCGTTTGTGGGCAAGATTAACGAAAAAACCACAACCGCAAACTGTGGCAATTTCACAGGACCATCATTACGATCCTTATCAATCTAGTTTCTATTTACGCTTTAGAAAGATGGTCGAGTTTTGTGTGACCTACCGTAAAACCGTAATAGCAACGACGGTGGGAATTTTCGTATTATCTGTACTGATGTTTAAGATGGTACCTCAACAGTTTTTCCCACCTTCAAACCGTGCCGAAATTTTAGTCGATTTAAAACTTGAAGAAGGCGCCTCTTTAACAGCAACAGAACAAGCTGTGAAAAAGGTTGAGAACTTCCTGTCTAAACAAAAGGGTATTGATAACTATGTGGCCTATGTAGGGACAGGTTCACCACGTTTTTATTTACCTTTAGACCAGCAATTGCCGCAAGCCAGCTTTGCTCAGTTTGTTGTACTCGCATCATCACTTGATGATCGTGATGACATTCGACGCTCGTTAGAAACACAAATTAAGCAATTACTTCCACAAGTCCGTACTCGCGTATCATTACTGGAAAATGGCCCGCCTGTTGGTTATCCATTGCAATATCGTGTGTCAGGTGAAGATTTAAATCTGGTACGTAAAGAAGCGCAGCAAGTCGCTAAAGTAATAAGTGAAAACCCGAATACCACCAATGTGCATTTAGACTGGGGCGAACCAAGTAAGATCATTTCCATTCAAATTGATCAAGACCGTGCTCGACAAATGGGTGTCTCTAGTCTGGATTTAGCGAATTTCATTAATGCATCAATTACAGGTAGTGCGATTGAGCAATATCGTGAAAAACGTGAACTGATTGAAATTCGTTTACGCGGGGACCAAGCAGAGCGAGTGGAAGTGGCTTCATTGGCAAGCTTAGCTGTGCCAACGAACAATAGAACCACTGTACCTTTAGCTCAAATCGCGAAAATTGAGTATAAGTTTGAAGATGGTCTGATCTGGCATCGTAACCGCTTACCGACGATTACTGTTCGCGCAGATATCCGAACTCAACTACAGCCAGCTACAGTAGTTGGTGAGTTAGCTGAATCAATGGATAAGTTACGTGCTGAATTGCCAAGTGGCTATCTAATTGAAGTGGGTGGAACCGTAGAAGAGTCTGCACGTGGGCAAAATTCTGTGAATGCGGGTATGCCACTCTTCTTGGCAGTGGTCATGACATTACTGATGATTCAGCTTAAGAGCTTATCTCGCGCAACCATTGTGTTGCTAACAGCTCCACTAGGTTTAATTGGTGTGGTTTTATTCTTACTGTTATTTAACAAACCATTTGGCTTTGTGGCCATGTTAGGCACAATTGCACTCTCTGGCATGATCATGCGTAACTCGCTTATTTTGATTGATCAAATTGAGCAGGACCGACAAGCGGGACATCCAACTTGGGAGGCAATTATTGAAGCAACGGTGCGCCGTTTCCGTCCAATTATCCTTACTGCTTTGGCTGCGGTGTTGGCGATGATCCCACTTTCGCGCAGTATTTTCTTTGGTCCGATGGCAGTTGCAATTATGGGTGGATTGATTGTTGCTACCTTACTGACATTGTTTTTCTTACCTGCACTCTATGCAGCATGGTTTAAGGTGAAAAAAACCGCATAAAATACATAAATTTTTTGTGAATAAAGGTGCGAAATATTGAAAAGTTCAATATAGTAGCACCTGTCTTTACACAAAAAATATAGGATTATTTCACTGCATAAAAAATAGGCAAAATGCAGTGAATTGAGGTGAAATACAGATGGGGCAAGACCATATCGAACAGCATCGCCGTTATATAGTAATTTCTTATGCGTTCATGTTTCTTGCATTGTTTACGGTTATTTTTGCGGCTTTTGCTTATTTGATCGCTCGTAAAGTGGCAGTTGTAGATAATGCAGAAGTTTGGATTCATGCGCATGCGCTATGGATTATGCGCAATGCGATTCTATTTCTATTTATGGCAATTTTTGCTGTTGTCTGGTTTATTCCGCTCTTCTTCTTTGCATGGGATAGTAATCTTTGGGTCACAGCCTCTACGGTTGCTGGCGTAGTTTTTAGCGCTATTGCGTGGTTATTTCTATTAAATGCATGGTTAAAAGGCTTGTCTAAATATTTAAAAAATAAGGCAGTTTTTTAATATATTTATTTTTTAAACATTTTCCCCTTGTAAATCCGGCTAAAGCCCCCCATTTAGTCGGCAATAGAGTATTGATAAAATTCCGTGAGGAGCACCGCCAAAAATGGCTAAACGTGATTATTATGAGGTTTTAGGCGTTTCAAAAACCGCAAGTGATGATGAGATCAAAAAAGCCTACCGTAAATTGGCGATGAAATATCATCCTGATAGAAACCCTGACAATGCCGAAGCTGAAGAGAAATTTAAAGAAGCTGCTGAAGCTTATGAAGTTTTATCGGACAGCGAAAAGCGTAGCATGTACGATCGCATGGGTCATAATGCGTTCGAAGGTGGCTTTGGCGGGGGCGGTGGTGGCTTTGGCGGATTTAGTGCAGAAGATATTTTTAGCCAGTTCGGTGATATCTTCGGTGGCGCATTCGGTGGTGGTGGACGTCAACAGCGTCAACGTCGCGGATCAGATTTACGCTATGTAATGGAACTTACCCTTGAAGAAGCTGTAAAAGGGGTGAAAAAAACTATTACCTTTACTGCTCCTGCACCATGTGATGTGTGTGATGGTAAAGGCTCTAAAAATCCAAAAGATGTTGAAACTTGTAAAACTTGTCATGGTTCAGGACAAGTTCGTATGCAGCAAGGTTTCTTCTCTGTACAACAAACATGTGGTACATGTCGTGGCCAAGGTAAAATTATTAAAAACCCTTGTCAGGCATGTCATGGTTCAGGTGTTGCCGATCGCCAGCAAACGTTGGAAGTTACAATTCCAGCGGGTGTAGATAATGGTGACCGCGTTCGTTTGAGTGGTAAAGGCGAAGCAATTCGTGATGGCCAATCAGGTGACTTGTACGTTGAAGTTGTCGTTCGTGAACACGAAATTTTCCAACGTGATGGTGCCGATCTCTATATGGATGTACCAGTGAGCATTGCTGATGCTGCACTTGGTAAAGAAATTGAAATTCCAACTTTGGAAGGCCGTGTTAGCCTCAAAATTCCTGAGGGAACTCAAACAGGTAAATTATTCCGTTTACGTGGCAAAGGCGTTCGTCCAGTACGTAGCAGCATGGTCGGTGATTTACTTTGCCGTATTGTGGTAGAAACACCAGTCAACTTAAATTCTCGTCAACGTGAATTACTTAAAGAGTTGCAAGCTTCTTTTGATGGCGAAGACAGCGCTTCTTCACCAAAGAAAAAATCATTCTTTGATCGTTTGTTCGATTAATACTTGATTAGACAAGAAATTAAAAAGAAGGCGGATATTTTATCAATATCCGCCTTTTTATTGCGCTGATGTATCTTATTATTTTTATTCTGCTTAAAAGAAAAATTATGTCTGTTTACTCTGTAGGGTGAGCAACATCAATATCATTAACACTTACAGTCGGTTCGCTAGAAGCAAGAGTCGGAGCATTTTCGATCACTGTTGCGGCTACTGCTTGTGGCTGTACAGCTGCTTTAGGTGTTTCTGCTGTAGTTTCGCCAATAATTGGGTCAATATCTTCAACTTTAATGTCAGCATTGGCATTGCTTGTTTGAGCTGTAGGCGTTGGTGTTTGGGTATTTACGTTTGTTGTAATACTCGCTTTAGATAAACTTTCTAATGTGTCTCCTGGCTGGATTGCAGGCTCTGCAAATGCCACTGAACTCATAATCCCCATCATCACTGTGAAGCTAATAATTCTCGAATGCATGCTGAACTCCTTATAGTCATCTTTTTCTCATTCGTGGCTCCGTAGTCTGCCGATCAATTCTTTAACTTTTGTGAAAACAGATTAAATTTTGATTCATCTCAAAAAATAATTTTTACTTTTTAAGATGAGCAAAGAGTTTTGATATAGTAGGTAAATTACGTAAAACCGAAGATTGGGAAGATTATGTCAGCAGCTCCACGCATTGGTATTTTAGGTGCAGGCGGTCGTATGGGCCGTACGCTTATTCAAGCAGTTCAACAGGCAGGCTATCAATTAGCTGCTGCGGTAGAGCGTCCGGAAAGTAGTTTGGTGGGCACTGATGCAGGTGAGCTTGCTGGTATTGGTTCAGTGGGTGTGAAGGTTTCAGGAAACTTGGCAGAAGTTCTTAAAGACTGCGATGTAATCATTGATTTTACTGCACCAGTTGCAACTGCTCAGCATTTAAAGCTTTGCCGTGAAGCTGGGGTTGCCATGGTTATTGGTACAACAGGTATGTCAGATGAACAAAAAGCTGAGTTAGACGAAGTTGCTACGCATACCCCAGTGGTTTACGCTGCGAACTATTCAGTAGGTGTAAATGTATCAATCAAGTTACTTGAGCTTGCAGCAAAAGTATTTGGGGATACAGTAGATATTGAAGTGATTGAAGCTCACCACCGTCATAAAGTAGATGCGCCGTCAGGTACAGCATTAATGATGGGCGAAGCAATTGCAGATACTTTAGGTCGTAACTTAAAAGAAGTTGCTGTGTATGGACGTGAAGGGCATACAGGCCCACGTGACCGTCAAACAATTGGTTTTGAAACTATTCGTGGTGGTGACATCGTTGGCGAACACACAGTGATGTTTATTGGTGAAGGTGAGCGCGTTGAAGTGACTCATAAAGCCACAAACCGTATGAACTTTGCTGCTGGTGCAGTAAGAGCTGCTGCATGGGTTGTGGGTCGTGAAGCGCGTAAATATGACATGAAAGATGTTTTAGGATTGAACGACGTATAGGTATAAAACCCTGTACGTATTCCATGTGTAGCGAGAAAAACAAGATAGAGCAGAACATGAATAAAAAACAAATTGCCTTGACCACTCTTCTTTGCTTAAGCAGTCTCTGGACGGGGGCTGCTTCTACTGAAAAAGCTAAACTCAGCTTAGACCGTAATAATATTAAAGTCTGGACCTATCAAAAAACTGATAATCCAGTCTTTCAATATAAAGCAGAAACCACATTTGATGTGCCACTTGAACGCGCTGTTGCTGTGATTTTAGATGTAAATCGTGCTGACCAGTGGGTGCCTTATATGGGCAAAGTTGAAATGTTGTCTCAAGATGAGAAAAAAGGTGAGTTCACACTGTATATGGTGTTGGATTTTCCGTTTCCTTTGAAAGATCGTGATGTCGTTGTAAAAGGAAAAATGAGCAAGGCCGCAAATGGTGTTGTGACAATTAAAAATACCGCAATTAATGGAAATTATCCGATACAACCTGATGTGGTGCGCTTAACACGCTATGAAGGGGATTGGACATTCCAGAAACTTGGAAATAATAAGGTGAAAGTAACCACCAGTGGTTATGCTGATCCTGCTGGTGCAATTCCATTGAGCTTTGTAAATATGTTTGTTCAACAGCAGCCTTACCAGATGTTGCTTAAAATGAAGCGGGAAGTGACTAGTCCGATTTATGAACACCCTAAATTACCAGATATTTTAAAATAAATAGCTTAAAAAAAGCGCCTGAGATCAGGCGCTTTTTTTATTAATCTGAACACTGCTGTAAAGCTTGTGCAGGGCTACTTTCGCGTTTGATTTGAAATAAAACCAATAACAAACCTAAGCCAGCTAGTAATGCTCCAGCAAATGATACTGCGCTATAACCCCAACCTAAATCGAGTACTAACGCGCCTGCTGCTGCTCCTACTGCGTTACCTAAGTTAAACGCACCGATATTCACTGAAGAGGCAAGTCCCGGTGCTTCATGAGCGACTGACATTACACGCATTTGCAAAGGTGGTACTAAAGCAAAGGTTGCTGCACCCCAGATCACTAATGCAATGGCTGCTCCAATCTGGCTTTGTGCAAGAATTGGGAAAGTCACCATCATCACAATTAACAGAACCAAGAAACCAATCAAAGTTTTATTAATCGACAAATCTGCAAAACGTCCGCCTAAATGGTTACCAATTGAGAAACCGACACCAATCAATACCAACATAAACGTAATGAACGTCGGTGAAGCATGGGTAAACTCAGTCAAACTTGGCGCAATATAGGTATAGAGCGTAAACATTGCACCTGCACCGAGTACGGTAGTGAGTAGCGCAAGAACTACAGGAGTACGCGTTAATACCTTCAATTCAGCTTTCACATTTGGTTTTTGGGCAACCATCCCTTGTGGGAGTGCTTTCCATAAAGCGAGCATGGTAATCACACCAAGCAAGGAAATCGCAAGGAAAGACATACGCCAGCCAATGTTTTGTCCAACCCAAGTTGCCAACGGTACACCACCAATATTGGCAATAGTTAAGCCCATAAACATGGTGGCTACAGCACTGGCCTGTTTATGTGCGGGTACAATGCTTGCCGCTACAACAGAGCCAATCCCGAAGAAGGCACCGTGGTTTAAGCTTGTAATGAGACGAGCACCTAATAAGCTCATATAGCTTGGTGAAAATGCTGCGATTAGGTTACCTATCGTAAAGATCGCCATCAGTAAAATAAGCGCATTACGTCTAGCAAAACCACCAAACCACAGGGTCATGAATGGGGCACCTAGCATGACACCAAGTGCATAACCTGTAATTAACATTCCGGCTGTTGGAATTGAAATACCTAAATCGTTAGCGATGTTCGGAAGTAATCCCATTGGAGAAAATTCCGTGGTGCCAATGGCAAAGGCACCTATTGCCAATGCCAATAACGAGAACGCCGTATTTGATTGAGTGTTCATGAGTTTAGTCCCAAACTGGTGCCCATGGCTCTGGGCTAACTTCACGACTGTTACGATCAAGTTCGGCAATCATTTGCATTTCAGCTGAAGTTAACTCGATATCCTGTGCTTTTAAGTTGCTAATCAGGTTTTCACGTTTAGTCGAAGATGGAATGACTGCAAAACCACGTTGCAATGCCCACGCTAGTGCAATTTGTGCTGTTGTTGCTTTATGCGCTGCTGCAATTTCAGCGAGAACTGGGTCTTGAAGCACTTTGCCGTATGCAAGAGTCATATATGAAGTCACATCAATATTCTTCTCTTGTAAGAAATTCACAAGCTTATGGTTTTGAAGATAAGGACTTAGCTCAATCTGGTTGGTTGCAATATGCTCTACACCAATTGTGTCAATTGCTTGTTGGGTAAGCGCAATATTGAAGTTTGAAATACCAATTTGTTTGGTAAGACCTTGTTGTTTCGCTTCAAGTAGAAGCTGCATAACTTCAGGAATAGAAACGCCTAAGTCCGGTGCTGGCCAATGAATTAAAGTGAGGTCAACATGGTCAGTACGAAGCTTTTGTAAGCTCTCTTTTAAGCTCGGAATAAACTTATCTTGAGCAAAATTATCTACCCAGATTTTTGTGGTTAAAAATAAGTCCTGACGTGATACACCGCTTTCGGCAATGGCTTGACCAATCGCAGCTTCATTATCATAAATTTGAGCAGTATCAATTGCACGGTAACCTACATCTAAAGCATTTTTAACAGAATCAATCACCGCTTGCTCTTTTAGACGGAAAGTTCCTAGACCAAAACGTGGAATATTCATGTGTTCACCTGAATTTAAATAATTGTTTAACTTGAGGTGCATTTTGCTCGGATTATTGTTGCGAAAAAATAGATGAATAAGCAAAATATCTTTGATGATTAGTCAATAATAGAATAAGCCATGAAATCAACAATTGAAGAACTTGTTGCCTTTATCACAATTATTGATACAGGCTCATTTGTAGCCGCAGCAGAGCATTTAAAACAAACACCTTCAGGAGTAAGCCGCTCTTTAACACGCTTAGAGACTAAGTTAGATGTGACCTTGTTAGAGCGAACGACACGTAAGTTGAAATTGACTCAAGAAGGGCAACAGTTTCTGGTAAAGGCTCGTAAAATCTTAAATGAGCTTAATGCAGCTGAAGAAGAACTACAAAAATCTGATCAGGGTACCGCAGGACTCATTCGAATTGATTCGGCTACTCCGTTTGTTTTACACGTGATTGCACCATTAATGCATAAGTTTCGTGAGTGCTATCCAGATATCGAAATTGAGTTAAATAGCAATGATCAGGTGATTGACTTGCTGCAACATAAAACTGATGTGGCATTTCGGTTTGGGGAGCTCAATGATTCGAGCCTACATGCCAAACTGGTGTGTAAAAGTCGCTTATTTATCGTTGCAAGCCCTGAGTATTTAGCAATTAAGGGTACACCGACACAACCTGAACAGCTTGAACAACATGATTTGATTGGTTTTACCAGACCTACATATATCAATAGTTGGCCGATTAAAGTTGGTGATGAATATTTTTTTGCGCAATCAAAAATTAAAGCATCGAGTGGGGAAACGGTACGTCAGCTGACGATTAGAGGACATGGTATTGCACGACTATCTGAATTTGAAATTTGGAAAGACATTGAAGAAGGGCGATTGATAGCCTTATTTGAAGACCAAATTGAACATCAATATCAAAGCATCCATGCTGTGTATTATCAACAAGAGCATCTACCAAAAAGAATTCGTTTATTTATTGAGTTTTTGGCAGAACAGTTAAAAGACGGTTTTAAAAACGCTCTCTAAAAGTAGTGTAACTGTCAGTTGGGAAATGAACTTCTAAAAGTGGAGTCGTTTGTCCTTCTGATGAATGTTGAGACAGAAAATAGCTTTTTTGATGTTCTCGGCAGCTAAAATATAAAGTCGAATAAACCGAGTTCACCATTACAACTTCATTTGAGCTATTCCGTTTATATTGATAATGAGAAATCGTACTGGTCTTGTCATCAGTGCGTTGCTCCATTTTATAGTCTTGTTGATTTGTCATTTTTAAATAACCTTCTATGAGGCTTTGGCAAACAGTATGTTTGTACTGCTCATGTTTTGGTTGTGGTTGGCAACCAGCTAAAACAATAGTAAATAACAATATAGCTTTTAATTTCATGATTTTGCTACTTTCTGAGTTGATTTCCATAGCCTAAAGGTGTTCTATAAACCAGTACAGATACAGAAATTTTTAAAAAAGCAGCACAGAATGACTTTTCAATATCAGGTTCTTGCCAATCAATTAGCACATCGTATTTATCAAGATGAACTTAAACCTCATCAAAAGCTCATTTCCTTACGAGATTTTGCCCGTCAACAAGGTATTAGTTTAAGTACAGCAAAAAGTTGCTATGAATTACTTGAGGCGAGGGGACTCATTTATGTAAAGCCGAAGTCAGGTTATTTTGTAGTTGCTCGTACCCCATCCAGCCCTATTCCGGATAGTCCGGATTTCTTATCTTTGCCTCGACATGTCTCAAATCTGGAGTTGCATAACCAAATTCAGGAAGCTGCCTTACAAAGTCATCTTGTACCTTTGGGATCGATTCAGTTAACGCCGCACTTTATTCCTGTAGAAGGTTTACGTCGTTCTATTCAACGTGCTTTAAAAAATTGTCAGCCTCAAGATTTTCTTTATTGTAATAAACAAGGTCATGAACAATTAAGAAAAGCACTATCCGATCATTGGCGTGAAGATGGCATTTATATCGCTCCGGAAGATATTTTTATTACCAATGGCTGTATGCCTGCTTTGTCTTTGGTGATTCAGAAGCTCACTGAAGTGGGCGATAGTATTCTTATTCCTACACCCACCTATAATGGTCATTTACAGTTATTAGCAAGTTTAAAACGACAGATTGTTGAGATTCCGGCAGATCATCGTGGAATTGATCTTGAGCGCTTAGAGTCTTTAATGCAGCAAGGTTTGGCGAAGGTTTGCTTAATGACAGCGAACTACCAAAACCCTTTAGGATATTGCTTTAGCAACACAGAGAAGCAGAAGATTGCTGAATTAGCTGCAAAGTATCAGTGTTTTATTATTGAAGACGATATTTTCGGTGAATGTGGCTACAGTAGCGAGCGACCATTACCCATTCGATATTGGGATCGCGAAGGTTATGTGGTTTGGTGTGGTTCAGTGTCGAAGTCTTTGTCGAGTGCGTATCGAGTAGGATGGTTTTGTTTAACGACAAAGTTAGAGCATTTAAAACTTGAACTGTTGGTAAGTAATATCGGGGTGAATACGCCCTTGCAGTTAGGTCTAGCTGATTTTATTTATAGTCGGGGTTATCGAGAGCATTTAGAGCAGCTACGACCAAATTTAATGCGGCAAGTGGAAGAATACCGTAGCTGTATTTTAAGAGCCTTTGAAGGTATACCAATTGCATTGAGCCAGCCCGAAGGCGGATATGCTTTATGGATGCAGTTACCTAAGAGTGTAGATAGTTTGGCGCTCTATTACACTGCAAAATCTCACGGAATTACCGTAGTTCCCGGGCATGTTTTTGGTGAGGATGAACGCTATCGGCATTTTATTCGTTTAAATGCAGGTCACGAGTTAACAGCAGATGTCCGCCAAGCAATTAAAGACTTAGCGGACTGGTCACGGCAACAGATTAAAACAGCGAGTTAGTCTTATTCTGCAAAGTCTGCTTTAAGCACAATGCGGTAGCGTGCCTGCCCTGAGTGTAGACGCTCAATTGCTTCATTGAGCTGTGACATTGGAAATAACTCAATTTGAGGCGCAATTTTTTTGCGTGCAGCAAACTTTAAAAGCTGACGTAGTGCAGCAGGTGAGCCCGTAGGTGAACCAGTCACTGACTTGGCACCACCAATAAGAGAGCCAACTGAAACAGGAACAGGCTCAAGTGTAAGGCCTAAGAAATGTAAGGTTCCGTTTGGTGCCAGTGTTGCAATAAAAGCAGACCAATTTAGAGTCACATTCACGGTACTCAGCAATAAATCGAATTTACCTTTTTGAGCTTTTACTGCCGCTGTATCGCGACTATTTACCACATGGTCGGCTCCCATTGCTTTGAGTTCTTCCGTTTTATCTGGGTTAGAACTAAAAGCAGTGATTTCACAGCCCCATGCTTTAAGTAGCTTAATGGCTATATGGCCTAAACCACCAATGCCAATTACACCAACATGATGCGTTGCCTGAATTTTGTGTTTGAGTAGCGGGTCAAAAACGGTAATTCCGCCACAAAGTAAAGGACCTGCACTTTCAGCGTCTAAATCTTCAGGGAGGGGAATAGCCCACTGCCAACCTGCGCGAACCTTATCGGCAAAGCCACCCGCATGTCCTACGATTGTTGCAACATTTCCACCTGTACACAGTACTTGCTGACCACCAATACATTCATCACAGGCTTGGCAACTTTCAGCTGTCCAACCAATACCGACACGCTGTCCAATTTGTAGACCTTTGGCTTCTGAGCCCAAAGCAACAATTCGTCCAATAATTTCATGACCTGCAACCACAGGGTACACGGTTGAACGCCATTCATTGTTTAAAACAGAAATATCAGAATGACATAAACCACAATATTCAACTTTTACCTCAACCTGATGCGGTTGTAATTCACCTGCGTCAAATTGATAGGGAACTAGTTTTTCACCTGCCTGCATTGCAGCATAAGCTTGAATCGTATTATTGCTCATCGGAAACTCCTTAAGCGGCTTTGAACCGTTCTGGTGGGTTATGAAGCTTTAAATTGACAATCGTTTTCATGATCATCGACCATGCCTACTGCCTGCATAAAAGCATAGCAGGTGGTTGGGCCAACAAATTTGAAACCATTCTTTTTAAGAGTTTTGGAAAGTTTTACGCTCAGTTCGGTTTGAGCAGGGGCCTTACGATAATCTACAACATCATTGTTTTGTGGCGCTGCATCTACAAACTGCCAAAGCCATGTAGGAACATCACCGACTTGTGCTTTGAGCGCTTGCCAAGCAATAGCATTATCACGAATAGCTTTGAGTTTCCCCAAGTGACGAATTAAGCCTGCATCAGATAATTTTAGTTCTAGAAAATCATCTGTAAATGAAGCAATGTCTGCAATCGGATGATTAAAAAAGTGTTGACGGTAGCTTTCTCTTTTTTTTAGTACGGTAATCCATGAGAGGCCGGCTTGCTGACCTTCGAGACAAAGCATTTCAAATAATCGTGCCTCATCGTGTTCGGGTTTACCCCATTCCTCATCATGGTAGGCAATATAGAGTGGATCGTCGGAACACCATCCGCAACGTTGAGTTTTCATGATAATGCTCCTTATATTTATCTTAGAATTTTAAAGCTTAAATAACACCCATTCATTTGGGCGAGTATCCCAATAATACAGTTCTGCTTGTGTTAAGTCTTCAAACTTCAGCCAAAAGTCTTTGCCGACTTTGTCTGAAAAACCAGTACTGATCAGTAGGGCATCATCGCTGATTTCCATGATCCAGCCTTGATAGCTATTGCCATTTAGAATGATCTTTTGCTGGTTACCAGACTCGGCAAACTCTACTAAGCGATTGATCAGCGCTTCCGACATAAAATGTTCCTAGCGTAAATATGAATAAGGATTAACAGCACCACGACCTTTACCATCTAGATAAAGACCATAATGAAGATGAGGTGAAGTATAACGTGCATTGCCCGTATTGCCGACATAACCAATGAGGTCGCCCTTTTTGACATAGTCACCCACATTTAAGCCACGTTTGTGACCATCAAGATGGGCATAATAATGCCAAGTTCCTGCTGGGCCTAAAATCCAGATCACTTTGCCACCCAAATTGTTATTATGAAGATCTGCAACGAGTCCTTCTGTTGCACTGTACACTTTTGTTCCACGTGGAGCCAAAATATCAATTCCTTCGTGACTACGGCCCTGACTCCGAGCAGCTCCCCATGTGTCTTTTAATTCATCGCGGTCAATACCTTTTACAGGTACAGGCAGTCGATTTGGAAGCTGCATACTTTTAAGTTTGAAGACCTGCGCAGGTGGAAGTGGGGCAGGTTTTTTAGGTGCACTAGCACAGGCAGCCAAAAGAATAATCAGAAAACCAAGTGAGAAATGAGAAACAAAACGTCGCACAAAATACTCCCTGTCACAGCCATATCAAAATTATTTTACTCACTATGTCATGGACGGCTTGTCGAGATCAATTTTTTCATCGCGGTTGGAACACCTTTGGCAATAGCTTGTTCTGGACTCAACCATTGGCCTTCAAGTTCAATAGCCAGATGTTCTTTTTGATCAGGTTCCACGTGGAACACATGAGCATTAAGTAACCATGTGAAATGAGTGAAGCTATGGCTGATCTGAAAAATTTGTGCTTGAGGCTGTAGTTTAAATTGTTGGCTTAAGCTCAGTCGTTCATGTTCATTTTCTAAAATAGGTAAACAGAATAAACCGCCCCATAGACCATGAGCTTGGCGCTGTTGCCAGAACCATTCACCTTCGCACTGAATAATAAGAACATCTGCTGTTTTAACAGGCGGTGTTTTTTTCGGTTTTTTAAAAGGTAATTCTTGTTCTAACCCTTGCTGATAAGCCTGACAATGAGCTTGCATTGGACAATATAAACAAAGCGGTTTTTTAGGCGTACAAATGGTTGCGCCGAGATCCATAATCGCTTGAGTGTAGTCATGATTACGATGTGTCGGGCAAAGCTCTTCAGCCAGTTTCCACATTTCACGTTCGTGCTGTGGTTTACTTAAATCATCTTCAATTGCAAAGAAACGGGATAAGACGCGTTTCACGTTGCCATCCATGATGACGCCATACTGGCGTAAACCTAAAGACATGAGCGCGCCTGCGGTAGAGCGACCAATGCCGGGTAACGCAATCCATTCTTCTAGCGTTTCAGGAAATTTACCTTGCTGAGTGACAAGACCGGCCGCTTTATGCAAATTGCGTGCACGAGCGTAATAACCTAGGCCAGCCCAATAAGGTGCTACTTCATCCCAAGTTGCATGACCTAAAGCTTCTACCGTCGGAAAGCGCTCCATAAAGCGATCAAAATATTGCAAGACCGTTTTCACCTGAGTTTGCTGTAGCATAATTTCAGAAACCCAAACTTTGTACGGATCATCGGCAACTTGCCAAGGCAAATCGTGCCGACCATGTTGGTCGAACCAGTTTAAGAGGGCATCAGAAAAAGAAAATTCAGGCATGAACAGCTATAGAAGAAAAGTAAGGGCTAAATTATAGCTGAAATTTAGATGAAATTTTGTTTAAAGCAGGCAAACAAAAAGAGTGTATTAAAACAGAGACTACTTCAAAGCGCGTAATCTCTGTTTCAATCAGATAAAAGGATTAATCCTTTTGTACACCCCAAAGTTGATCAAGTTTCAACGGTTGGTTTTTATAGTAAGGAATGACATGAATGTGGAAATGATCTGAAGTTTTTCCAAAAACTTCACCATCATTAAAACCAATATGAAAGCCATCTGGTTGATGACGAAGCTGTGTCTCATGACGGGCAATTTCAAGAAGTGTAAGCAAGCCTTGATGTTCTTTAGACGTAATGTCAAAAAAAGAACTAACATGGCGCAGTGGTGTTACTACACAATGGCCTTTAGATAACGGATTAGAATCAGGCAAAATTACGGCAAATTCATTCTTATCAATGATGTCATATTCATCAAATTCGCAATACGGACATTTCTTGTCAGTCATTGTTGTATCCTCTCATGTTATTCCATTAAACCCCGAGTGCGGGAAATAAGACTAGGCTTTGCTCTAGCTCAACGGGAGTATAGTTATTGAAGTATGGTTTAAAAAATACAGTAAAAATATTGCAAAGTCATAAACATTTAAGGGAGCAAATGCAAAAAAAACCATTTGCTCCAAATTTGCTTCTTTTATTTTAGAGTACGATCTAATAAAGCGTACATTTTAGCAAGGCCTTGTTTTTCCGCTTCGCTATTGTAGCCAAGGTCCACACCGTTCGCTTTAGCTCTTTCATCGGCAAGCGGGTTACTAAAGCCATGTTTAGCACCTTCTAAAACCACTACCTCGTGTTTAACCTCAGCAGCTTGCATCTCTTTTTCAAAATTAGCAACATCTTCTAAGGTGACCATACTGTCTAGTTCACCATGTAGAACTAAAATTTCACCCTGAATGTTGCCTTTTTGAGCAGGAGCCTTCGGTGCTAATGTAGCATGGAACGTTACAATTGCTTTAAGTGGAGCACCTGAGCGAGCAAGATCCAACACGACTTTACCACCATAGCAAAAGCCAATCGCAGCCAATTTCTCGTTATTTACTTCTGGTTGGGCAGCAAGGGTTTGCAGTGCTGCATTAGCACGATCAGTCACCGTGTCTAAATCTTCAAATGTCTGCATCATCCATTCATAGGCTTGAGCTGCTGTTGTCGTGACTTTTTTATCGCCATACATGTCAATAGCAAGAGCTGCATACCCGTGTTCAGCAAGCTCACGTGCGCGTTGCTCAGTATATTCATTACGACCCCACCACTCAGGACCAATAATGATACCTGGTACCGGTTCTCCACTCTCTGGAGCCGCAAAGTAACCAATTAAATGGCTGCCATCTGGTGCAGTATATTGAATTTCACGGGTTTTAATTGCTGTACTCATGACATTAATCCTGAAATTAAACTTGGTTTAAACACGCTTGATTAAAGCATAAAAATTAAGAACTAAAATAAAGAACTATGTAAAAAACTACATCAAAATAAAAAGATAGATATTTCTACGCAATAAAAAAGAAGGAAACCAGTTCCTTCTTTTTATATGGTGATGATTAAATTTAAGTCCGGCCTCTGGAAATGAACCCAATTACAGCTAGAATTACAGCCACAACTAATAAAATCACGGCAAAGTCTTTAGATAGTCCTGCAACACCACCAAACCCTAATAGACTGGCAATGAGTGCAATCACTGCAAAAATTATCGCCCAACGGAACATAATGCTGTTCTCCTTATTTTTCATTGTCATTTAACTATATAGTGTGTTTTTTACCCCGAATGTGTCATTTATGTGGTTGAAATGTATATTAAACAATCATTTTGTGATGCCAGAAATACAGCTTCTTTTTTAGTACAGGCCACTTCAATGCTATACTGATACATCGTTTTATCTCATCAGCTGTTAAAAGATTATGTCTACCGAGACCTCCCTCCGACCACTCTTCTGGAAAAATTATCCATTAGAGCAACTGACTCAACTTGAGTGGGAAGCTTTATGTGATGGGTGTGGTTTATGTTGTCTGGTCAAACTAGAAGATGAAGATACACATGAGGTGGCTTATACAAAAGTGGCTTGTAAGTTACTCGATTGTGGTACAGGGCGTTGTACGGACTATCCAAATCGTCAGCAGCAAGTACCTGATTGTTTACAATTAACGGTAGAGTCTCTAAAAACAATTCATTGGCTGCCCTCAAGCTGTGCTTATAAGCGCTTGAACGAAGGTAAAAATCTACCTTCTTGGCATTATTTAAATACGGGTTCGAGACAAAGCGTGGTTAAGGCGAAAAAGTCAGTTGCAGGACGTTGTATTTCTGAAGTTGATGTACATGAAGATGATGTTGAAGATTATGTGGTACGTTGGGTACGTTAAATAGATCTTAAAAGGCGTTGTTTGATTACAGCGTATAATAAAGTAACATTTTTATCGTCATTTTTTTGCTCATCTCCGTTATATAACAATAAAAGCAAAAGGAGATAAAAACGATGAGACGATTAGCAGCCCCCTTATTATGTAGTAGCTTTTTTTTGTTAATGGCCTGTGGGTCTAATAATACCAATTCAAAAAATCCTGAACAAAATACGACTGCGAAAACAGATCAGTCTGTTGCTGTCAAACAAACTTATCAGGTCGAAGCAGTGGCACATTTTAATGAGCCTTGGGCTGTGACCAGTCTGCCTGATCAACGTTTATTAGTGACTGAACGGCAGGGTAAATTAAAAATTTTTAACCCTAAAAATAAACAAATATTGGATGTCCAGAATGTTCCTGCAGTGAATTATGGGGGACAAGGTGGTTTAGGAGATGTCATTTTACACCCTGACTTTGCCAAGAATCATTGGATTTATCTTAGTTATGCTACAAAAGGACAAGGCGGATCTGGCGCAGTGATTTCACGTGCGAAATTAGATTTATCTAATCCTAATCAGCCAAAACTTAACGATATAAAGCAGATTTGGCAGCAAGTACCTAAAGTCTCAGGACAGGGTCATTATGGACATCGTATGCTTTTTGGTACAGATGGTAAGCTGTGGGTCAGTTCAGGTGAGCGACAAAAGTTTGATCCTGCCCAAAACATGAAAAGTAACTTGGGTAAAATCTTGCGTTTAAATGAGGATGGCACCGCGGCTGAAGGTAACCCTTTTTATAAGCAAGGCGGGGTAACTGCTGAGATATGGTCACTTGGACACCGTAACCCGTTAGGTATGGCTTTTGACCGCCAAGGACAGTTATGGGTGGTTGAGATGGGGCCTAAAGGTGGTGATGAGCTTAATATTATTACCAAAGGTGAAAATTATGGTTATCCAATTGTTTCAAATGGAGACCATTATTCGGGCCAACCTATTCCAGACCATCACACTCGCCCAGAATTTAAAGCACCAGAAATTGACTGGACTCCTGTCATCTCGCCATCGAGTATGATCATTTATCGCGGACAACAATTTCCTGCATGGCAAAATAAAGCCTTAATTGGCGGGTTATCTTCCGAAGCGATTATTGTGGTGGATTTAGAGCATAAGCCCGTGAAAGAAGTGCAAAGATTGGATATGAAAAAACGTATTCGTGGGTTGCATGAAGCACAAGATGGCTCGATTTGGGTGATTGAAGATGGCTCAAATGCGCGTTTACTGAAGCTGAGTAAGAAACCCTCTTAATGCTGAGCAAGAGTCTGTAAATAAAGGACGTGTCTCATAGATTCAAATTGTAGATTTCTGTGAGACACAATAGACTATAGTGAAAAGACGATAAAGCCATTTGAGATGTCAGACACCCATATTCCACTTCCCGAACGCCTGCGCCCAAGAGACTTGTCTGAAATTATTGGGCAAGATCATTTATTAGGTGAACATGCACCATTGCGTCAAATGATTGATCAGGGTCATTTGCCTTCTATTATTTTTTGGGGACCACCAGGCGTTGGTAAAACAACAATTGCTTTGCTTTTGGCTCAGGCAATAGACCGTCCATTTGTGAGCTTATCCGCGCTGAATACGGGCGTAAAAGAATTACGTGAAGTGATTGCAGAAAGTGGTGATTTACTGACACCTGTGGTTTTTATTGACGAAATTCATCGTTTTAATAAATCGCAACAAGATGCTTTATTGGGTGCAGTTGAAAAAGGCAAAATTACTTTAATTGGCGCGACCACTGAAAACCCGTCTTTTGAAGTGAATAGCGCACTTTTATCACGCTGTCAGGTCTATACCTTAAATAGTTTAGACAGTGAGGCAATTCAAACACTACTCAACAATGCACTTCAAAGCGATAAATTCTTAAAAGAACGTTATATCCATATTGAAGAATATGATGCGCTGATTCAGTTTGCAGCAGGTGATGCTCGAAAAGCGCTTAATTTACTGGACTTGATTGCAAGCACCTTTGAACCAGAAATTGAAAACACGATTACTAATGCGGTTGTGGTAAAAGTCGCTCAGCAAAATATTGCGCGTTATGACAAATCTGGCGAGCAGCATTACGACCTCGTTTCTGCCTTTATTAAATCAATTCGCGGCAGTGATCCAGATGCAACGCTATATTGGATGGCTCGTATGCTTAAAGGCGGAGAAGATCCAGTTTTTATTGCAAGACGTATGCTGATTGCGGCCTCAGAAGATATCGGAAATTCCAACCCCAATGCGCTATTGCTTGCAGGTGAGTGTTTCCGCTCCGTACAAGCGGTGGGCATGCCTGAGGCCCGAATTATTCTAGGCCAAACAGCGGTTTACCTAGCAACGAGTGCAAAAAGTAATAGTACTTATTTAGCGATTAATAAGGCTTTGGAACTTGCTGAAAAAACGGCAAATTTACCTGTGCCTTTGCATTTGAGAAATGCGCCAACCAAGCTGATGAAACAGCAAGGCTATGGTATTAATTATCTCTATCCTCATGATTACCCAGAGCACTTTGTGCTGCAAGACTATTTGCCGCCTGAGTTGAAGGGAACCAAACTCTATGAGTCTGCAAGAAATAAGCGTGAGGTTGAAGGTGAGCGCTTACAGCAACGCAGATGGCAGCAGGAACAATAGTTCCTGCTTTATGCTATTCCAGCTCTTCAGTGACCTGACCATAAATCAGTAGCGTGAACACACCTGTACCGCCAATAATATTGCCGATAGTGGTTGGGATGAGGAAAGTAAACAGATACTTGTTAATAGAAGCTTCTCCTTGCCAGACCAGATAGGACATTTCTGTAGAACCAACCACTACATGGGTAAAGTCACCCAGTCCTATCAAATACGTCATAAAAAAGATGAGCAGAAACTTATTGCTGACTGAAGGTAACATCCAGACCAATGCTGCAATTAATAGCCCTGACATAATGCCTTTAAGCAGATTCTGGGTTGCAGAAAAGGAGCCCACATGATGTGCGAGTTCATCCAATGCTTTGTCAATATCTGGAGTAAACAGGTGAGTAGTTAGGAAAAATAAACTCGCCAAAGCTGTTCCAATAATGTTGCATAGAATTACAATGCCCCATAAGCGTCCCACTGCTCGTAATTTATCGAAAGTAAAGGGATTAAATAAAGGCACAACTGTGGTGATCGTATTCTCAGTAAAGAGTTGCATGTGACTCAAAATAGCGATCAAAAACCCAATGGTATAACCCACATTAGTGATTAAATCGGTCCAGACTGCATCAGCTGGGAGATAAGCAGCAATAATCGCTTTAAATACAAATGAAAAACTGATGACTAAACCTGCGGCAATCCCAGAAAAGATCAGTGCAGTTGTTGGACGATTAAGCTCTTCGGCACCATCACGGCGGATAATTTCGTAAACTAGACGGGGTGACAGCTTTTCATGTTCTTCAACCGCTATTTTTTCACGCCAGCTTAAGGTTTTCTCGACTTTCTTTTCCTCTATTTCATGGTCCATTAGATTTACTCCTCACTGAATAAATATCTTATATTTATTGTTTTATTTATTGTTAAGGCAGTGTTCAGGATAAATCTAGTCTATTCATAACAGCTTTATGTGTCTTTTTATAAATTGAATGCACAATGGCTGGATCATCAACAACAAGATTAAAGAAAAGTATAAGCTCTTAAAGTACGGATGAGCGCCATATAGTCGCCTTGAGAGGCTTTAGCAATAACAGATTCAACCTCTGCCTGACTCCAGCCTTGTTTTAAGGCAGTAGTGCTAAAGTTGTTTAATAGAACCAGAGGATTTTCACCAAAATGGATTGGATGATCCGTTACTCTCTTTTCAAGCTTAGATAATTCCATAGGTTCACCCTAGTTTTTAAATTTAATTATTGTGAAGTACTTTGTGTTTTTCTAGATTTTAGTGTTTTAAATTAAGTTTATGCAAGTGTTAATTTATTAAAATAGACAAATCTGTCTACATTATTGGACTTGTATAGTACTGAACATAAAAAAACCGGGCTTTGGCCCGGTTTTTTTATGAAGTTTTACTGATTAGATGTCAGATAAATCTACGCCTAAACGAGCAGCAACTTCTTCATACGCTTCAACAACACCGCCTAACCCTTGACGGAAACGGTCTTTGTCGAGTTTCTTCTTAGAGTCTTTATCCCATAAACGGCAGCCGTCTGGAGAGAACTCATCACCAAGCACGATACGGTCATGGAACACACCGAATTCAAGCTTGAAGTCCACCAAAATCATGTTGCCTTCAGCAAATAATGCTTTTAATACATCGTTTACTTTATAAGTTAAAACTTTCATTTGTTCTAACTGTTCAGCAGTCGCCCAACCTAAAGCAATTGCTTGAGATTCGTTAACCATTGGGTCGCCTAGACCGTCATCTTTATAGAACAATTCAAATGTAGGAGGAGTTAATTCTTTACCTTCTTCTACACCTAAGCGACGGCATAGAGAACCAGCTGCGTAGTTACGAATTACACATTCAACTGGGATCATTTGAAGTTTTTTAACAAGCACTTCAGTTGGAGAAAGCAATTTTTCAAAATGCGTTTCAATACCCGCAGCAGCAAGTTTTTCCATGATGAAGGCGTTAAAACGGTTGTTCACCTTGCCTTTACGATCTAGTTGTTCGATTTTTTCGCCGTTGAACGCAGAGGCATCATCACGAAAGACTAAAATCAGATGGTCGGCATTGTCTGTTTCATATACAGATTTTGCTTTACCAGTATAGAGCAAGGTTTGTTTTAACATGAGGGAACCTTTTTAAAAAAAAATGCCTAGTAAACGACTAGGCTGGCCAATTTTGGTAAATCTGGTTTAGCACTTCAGCAGCCACATCTGGGCTTGCAAAAGTGTTATCTACATTAAATAGAGCAAGAGTATGACTAGAACCTACACCAGTAAGTTTAAGCACATAAGTATTGTCATTTACTTTAATCGTCGCCTGATTGCTGCCTTGAGCGATGATGTTGAAATTTAAAGTACTTAAAGTTGCTTTGGTGTATTGCCAGATCTCGGCTGTATTTCCATCAACTTTTAACAACGGGTTTTTATTGCCGTCAGTCACAAGTTGAGGACGTCCAAGCGCAGTCGCCGTTTCAGTAGAGGCATCTAGTGTTGCATTACCTTGCGTTTGTTCAGGGCGTGGCAAGGCATAACGATTGCCACGCTTGTTTTCAAACTTCGGTGCGTTATCGATAGCGCGCTGTTCTACAGTTGGTGCAGGATACAAAGGTGTCGCTGGTCGTACAGTTGCATCGGCAGGATACTCAAGCGGGGCAAGTTGCTTGGCATTTTTATAATCTAAAGAGTGATTATTAATTGCGAAGCGACCACAACCAGCTAAACTTAAGGCTGAAACTGCAAGGACTAAACCAAGACGTAATTGCATCATAAATTGCTCTTATTAAATAATTCCCGCATCTTTTAGGGCATTGCGGAGAGGTTCGCGATATTGCTCAGCGAGAGGAGTGAGTGGTAAGCGAATACCAGTATCAATCAGTCCCATCTCATGTAGTGCCCATTTCACAGGAATTGGGTTTGATTCGCAAAATAGAATATTGTGTAAATTTGCAATCTTATTGTTAAGCGTCTTCGCTTGTTGTTCATCTTTGGCAATCGCAACAGCACATACTTCACTCATTGCTTTAGGTGCAATATTTGCAGTAACCGAGATATTACCATCAGCGCCAAGAAGCATTAGTTCCCATGCTGTTTCATCATCACCTGAGTACACAGCCATCTTGCCATTTAAAGCTTCGATTAATGATTTACCACGAGGTACATCACCTGTTGCATCTTTAATACCAACAATATTCGAGATCTCTGCTAAGCGTACAGCTGTGTCGTTTGAAAGGTCTACGCCAGTACGACCAGGTACGTTATAGAGAATAAGTGGTAATTCAACAGCTTCAGCAATCGCTTTATAGTGTTGGTAGAGGCCTTCTTGGGTTGGCTTGTTATAATATGGTGTTACAAGTAAAGCAGCATCTGCGCCAAGCTCTTTAGCAGCTTTAGTTAATTCGATTGCTTCACGGGTTGAGTTTGCACCAGTACCGGCAATAATTGGAATACGTTTATTGGCTACACGAATAATTTCTTTAATAACCTGTGTGTGCTCTTCCATGCTCAATGTTGAGGCTTCGCCGGTTGTACCGACGGCTACAATACTGTTTGTACCTTGTTCTATGTGCCACTCAACCAGCTTCTCAAGACCCTTCCAATCTACACCGCCGTCTTTCAACATTGGTGTGACGATTGCGACGATTGAGCCTTGAATGGTCTGTGCTTGCTGAGTCATTTTTAAAAATATCCTATTTATCCATCCGAATCTGAGGTAAGAAAAACAAAATGTGGGATGGTTGCAGTATTTTGATTGTCCAGTTCTAACAATAACAGATTGTTGAATGACAATTATGCAAATTATGACTGATCAGACGCATAAGAACAATACGCCTAACGGATAATCGCGATGTAAACTTGAGGAAAAGATAGGATGTATTCGTATTGTAGGGGTGAGAAGGGTTCGTAAATATAACAATACAGCTTGATTCAACTGAGCCTTACTTAATATCGGCTTTTTTTATGGCAAGATAGAATGCAATTTTCGATACGGTTTAGCTTGAGCTTCTCAGCTTTCACTATCGCTACGATGCGCCAGTGACACTTATTCTTTCCACATGCATCGCATATCAACCGTATATAAAGCGAAAGCCCCATAAGTGTTGAAACTTATGGGGCTTTCGCTTTATATAAAGATAATTGTATGTGTAATTATCTAAAAAAACTGTTCAGAAGAACATTCTTGATGACTAAAGAGTATCTACAAAATCAGTAGTATTCACAGGTTTAACTGCTTGTCGACCATTTGAGTATTGTGCTGAATACTTTAGATTATTTGTCCATCTGATTTCATAAGTTACTGTAATGCTGAGGTGATTTTTCCATAAACCTGTTTTAACTCAACATTTCCCTCTAGTTTAGGATTATTTGAAAATTCATTACGGAGATATTGATCTAGGATAGACAATGATTCTCTATTTACGTTGTTAATGGGAATGTTTCCATCTTCTTTTAAATTAAAAGAAATTACATTATTTAAATCATCTCTAGTAGATTGAGACATATTACTTTGCATAAGACTTTTTAGTTGATCAGTATTGTTTTCTAAGAGAGTCAGCTTAAAGGCATTATCTACATAGCTTAAGCTAGCCTGTGTATTATTATTTGCCGCTTGAATAATATCTGGAATAACATCAACGCCTGTAGCTTCACCATATTCATAAAGTATCTTTGTAGCCATATCACCTAGATTTTGAGCTTCGCTTCGGCTGTTGATTGATTTTAATTCCGAGCTTAATGTATCAATAACTAATTTATTATTTGGGTTATTAGAATTGATATCCATAGAGTTTATAATTTCTAGTAGATCATGACGCGAATTTACACTTTTTTCGCCTAAAGAGGAAATACGGCTATAAGTCTGGGTAATTTCAGGAAGTAAAGAGGGATTTTTTAAGTACATTAAATTATCTTTAATTATTGCTTTAAAGGCGTTATCGTTCCCAAGCCAATCATACTCTTTGTACATACTCCATAAAATTTCAGATTTCTGATCCAAACTTAATTTACTGTTTTTCATTATATTTTTTTCAATTAAATTAGAAAATTCATTTAAATAACTTTGAATGTTTTCAGGATTCTGCGCTAGTATTGAATGTGTATCTTCTTGTTTGAAAGGAGCATTATTAATGAAATCTTTGAGTGAGTTCAATGAGGCATTCATCTCTTTGCTACTAGAAGATGTCTGAATACTTTGGTCTGTAATATGATCACCAGAATCTTTTGAACTTTCTTGTAGAAGTTCCACAAGAGAATGGTTTTTATCTGGCTTAAAGTAAAAATAAATAGAAATTAAAATAATTAAACATGTTATTAAAGTAAAAGTAACTTTTTTCAAAACTATAGCTCCAGCATCACCTACAAAATAAGTGATGCTTTTAAATTATAAATTAATAACTAAATTAGACAAAAGGACGATATATATAGATTGCAGGTGCATTCATATCACCCAATCCCTTGTTGGTTGTGTTATAGGATTGATATGTAAGCTTAATATTATTATATTTCATTGTTTGAGTTACATCATACCAAGACTCTGGATTCACAGCAGTTACTACTGCTGTATGATCAACAGAATTACTTGAGCCCCCAATAACAAAATTAAAATCTAAGTAAACAATATCCCCAACTCTAATTTTTGAGAGATCAAGAGGTGATAGAGTTCCATTTACAAGTGTAGTCTTGGTAACTAGATTTAATCTAACTCCTTTGGACTGTAAACTTGTACTGTTTGCTGAGTATGTGAACATTGGTTGTGCACCACGCCAAGCTATAGTCTGGCAGGTATTACCTGTTGTATTACATTTATAAAATACACTCGTATTTTGAACAGCCTTAACAGCCGCAGATTGTGAAAGTAAGGTTTGATTCAATGTTTTAGAATTTGTTATTCCTAATAATCCACCTGATATTGTTTGATTTGCAAAATTAGTGCAATTTCCCCCCTTATCTGAAACATTAATAAATGGGTTTGATGTTGTACTGTATAACAAATTATAGTTATTTACGGCATAGCTAACCGCCGTCGAAGGTGTATATGCTGCGCTAACAGAATTCGAAACTAATATAATAAATAAGGATATAATAATATTAGACTTATTCATAAAGTTTACCTTTTATTAAAAATAATTAAGGTCGAATTTTAACTTATTTTTATTAATTAAAAAAATATATTATATAATTAATGTATTTGTTTTTGGATTAAAATAAATTTTATAAAACTTAGTATGACCATCAAAATTCAATTATTGCATTCCAAAATTCATATCTTGATCTTGCTTAGGTCAAGGTTTTTCCACTTCCTTTTTCCATTCTTTCATTTGAATGATATTTGCTTCAAGAATTTGGATGTTTTGAGAAATTTTTTCTGTGTACTAGCTACTTGCGACGAGACTGAATGCTGTACGGTTGAGATTTTTCTACTACACTCTCGTAGTTCGTTGTAATTTGGCTCATCCCTCTACCTTGCCATTGATCTGATCTGTATGGCTCGCTGTATTTTGTTCTAACTCGTGAAATTGCTTCTGTGTTGTGAATAATGAATTTTGTGTTTGCGCTAAGTCTTTCTGTGCGCTCTCCATTGTCTTTGATTGTGCTAGCAACGATTGGATAATTTTTTGCATTACGCCTAAAGTTTGCTGCTGCAACTGCTTTTGTTGTTGCCATAATTGCTGCTATTGTTCTTCGATGATTCTCATGGGATTGAAGATGACATGAAAATGAATAAACAACCACAAAATGCGGTTTTAATCGTAGTTGATGTACAAAATGGTTTTACACCAGGTGGAAATTTAGCAGTTGCTGACGCCGATACAATTATTCCAACGATTAACCAACTTGCTGATTGTTTTGAAAATGTTGTTCTGACGCAAGATTGGCACCCAGATAATCATATATCTTTTGCACAAAATCATTCGGGCAAGCAGCCATTTGAAACCATTGAACTCGACTATGGACCACAGGTGCTTTGGCCTAAGCATTGTGTACAAGGTACTCAAGATGCCGAGTTTCATCCTGATTTAAATATTCCGACAGCTCAACTGATTATCCGAAAAGGCTTTCATGCTCATATTGATAGCTACTCGGCTTTTATAGAAGCTGATCACTCTACAACGACGGGTTTAACAGGTTATCTAAAAGAGCGCGGTATTGATACGGTTTATGTGGTCGGAATTGCTACAGACTTTTGTGTAGCATGGACTGCTTTAGATGCAGTTAAGCAAGGTTTTAAAACTTTAGTGGTTGAAGATGCTTGTAAAGGGATTGATCTGAATGGTTCTTTAGAACAAGCTTGGCAAACCATGCAGCAACAAGGCGTTATCCGTATCCAATCGAATGATCTGTTGAGCGAGTTTTAAGTATATGCTCTAGTTTTTAACTTTCATATTTTAATTTTTAGGGATAGAAAGTATGGATGCATTCCTGCGCTTTACCCAATTTATTCAAAAAACTTTTGCCCTATGGGTGATTATTTTTGCAGCATTAGCGCTATGGCAGCCTGAACTTTTTGTCTGGCTCAAAGCGTACATTCCATGGATTTTGGGCATTATTATGCTTGGCATGGGAATGACCATGACTGTAGACGACTTTAAAAGTGTATTACAAAGCCCTAAAGCGGTATTGATTGGTGTCGTAGCGCAGTTTGTCGTAATGCCTGGCTTAGCATATGTTCTATGTAAATTATTTAACTTACCGCCTGAAATTGCGGTTGGGGTCATTTTGGTAGGTTGTTGCCCAGGGGGAACAGCTTCAAACGTGATTACCTATATGGCTAAAGGCAATGTGGCTTTATCGGTAGCTTGTACATCGGTATCAACGCTTTTAGCTCCTGTATTAACGCCTGCGATTTTCTATCTGCTTGCTAGTCAATGGCTAAAGATTGACGCAGCTTCGATGTTTATTTCGATTTTGCAGGTGGTGCTACTACCTATCGTAGTCGGTCTAATTTTAAGAACATGGCTTAAACGTCAGGTCGAATCTTATATTCAAGTCATGCCTTTAGTTTCGGTCATTGCAATTGTGGCGATTGTGGCAGCCATTATTGGTGGAAGCAAAGCAGCAATTTTACAGTCGGGTTTGCTTATTTTAGCTGTGGTGATCTTACATAACGGGCTTGGATATTTATTAGGTTTTACCGCGGCACGTTTCTTTAAACTACCTTATGCGGACAGTAAGGCCATTGCTATTGAAGTAGGGATGCAAAACTCTGGCTTAGGTGTTGCGCTCGCAGCAGTACATTTTGCTGCTTCTCCGATTACAGCTGTACCAAGCGCAATTTTCAGTCTTTGGCATAATATTTCTGGGCCTGCACTAGCGACTTATTGGACAAGTAAACACAAACAAGAATAACTGTATAAACAACATACATGACAAAAGAAGGCCAAACGAATAGTTTGGCCTTTTCATTTAAAGCAGATTTTATAGGAGCTTAATTTAGAACTGGTATGTCTTTTGCTTTGGATTGATGCACTAAAAATAACGTGAATATGAGTATAAATCGTAAAGAAAAATAAGGCATTTCCTTGATGAACCAGATTTTTAAATTATTTATTCCCATGCTCTCAAGCAATTTAATTCTAGTTTTAAGTGGATTGGTTGATATTGCTTATGTAGGGCATTTTAGTAACGATCATGTAGCAGCATTATCGGTGACCTTATCTCTATATACAGTGATCTATGTCATTGGTATGGGGATTCTACAAGGTGTGATACTTAAGCTTTCAGAAGCTTATGGTTGCCATGACATACCACGTATTCGTCAAATTTTTATTCAAGGCATTTGGCTGATGTTATGTTCGGCATTGCTGAGTATTGGCTTGCTTTATTTGTTCCGTGATTTGCCCAAATTGTTTGGTGCATCTGAACATGTTGTTTCAATTACTAAAAACTGTATTTGGCTTTTGGTATTTATTTTACCCGCGCATTTATTAATGCGCTTATTTACAGCTTTGTCTCAGGTCACTGAAAATGCGCATAAGGTTTTATTATCAGATAGTGTTTTCTTCATTCTTAAAATTATTTTGTCCTATCTTTTGATTTATGGTGTCGCTTCATTTTCAATTCCGCCACTTGGTGCAATAGGGGCTTTGTTAGCCACTCTCATTGTACGGTGGTTTATGTTGGCTGTTTATTACGTATTTTTCTTGGAAAAAGGATACATCTTTATTGAGCATCCCGAACAGTCGATTGAAGATAGCCGAGAAAGTCTGCGGATGATTTTAAAAATAGGTATCCCGACAGCAATTATGGCGTTGATGGACGTTATTGCATTTTGTTCGGTTGCTATTCTGATTCTGCCTTTTGGGAGTGTGGTGTCAGCAGCACATCAAATTGTCGTGAGCACTGGCGGGTTCATGTTTATTATCCCTTCATCGATTGTCTCGGCTTATAGCATTTTGGTATCGCGATCTATGGGCAGCGGGAACATGGAAGAAGCAGATAAAATTGCCAGGCAAAGTATATGGGTAATTATGGCAGTGAGTGGCTGTCTGTCTCTGTGTTTATGGTTGGAGCGGGACTTCATTGTTACGTTCTATTCGGATGATTTGGCCGTGCAGATTTTGGCTGCATCCTTGTTGTTGATTGTCTGTATGTTTCATTTTCTAGATGGCTTAATGGCGTTATTGACCTCTTTGTTACGCTGTTGGGATGTGTCGATTTTACCGATGCTAATTTTCTTGGTCGTAGTGTTATGTTTCGGATTAGGCGGTGGTTGGTGGATGGCCTATAAAGGACTGCATTGGCAGGATATCTCGATTTCTGCGATGGGAGTTTATGGTTTTTGGTGGATGGCTGCCATAAGTTATTTAGTGGCTTGTCTATTGAGTGCCATGTGTTTCCGTTTTAGAAAACAATTAAGAGGGTTTTGATTAGGTAGATCAACACAATCTTAAAGCAGATGTTCTACTAACCAATCTTCAATCTCATTTTCAGAAATCACTTCAAAACCATGGCGCTGTAAAAGCGCTGTGGTGATTCCAACTCCCGTAATTTTTTCACCTTGAAAAGTACCGTTATAAATTTTTTGACTACCACAAGATGGACTATTCTCTTTTAAGACGACACAGCTTGCTTTTATTTGCTGTGCAATTTCTAGAGTGCGGTAAGCACCTTTCAAATATAGCTTAGTCACATCTAAACCAGATGAATCGGTAATTTTTGCTTTGCCATCTAGCACATCTTGACCTGTTCCTCCCACAATTTCTGCGGGTAAACGGGGAGTGGTAAAACCACCTAATAACTCTGGGCATAATGCTTGGGCTTTTTTATTGATCAATAGTTGCTTAAGTCGGGTATTTGGACAGGATTTACCATCATATCGAACAGGTTCGCCAATTAAACATGCACTGACTAAAAGCATAGTTTTCCAAACTCAAAGCAAGAGAGATTTTTGAAGATAAAGAATCATAAACAGAATATCGAATATGACAATTGATTTTAAAAAAAGACAAATTAAAAGATTACTTAAATTATGCAATTCATAATTAAGTTATGTATTGCATAATTTGATTGTTTTTAGTAGCATCTAATTCAAGGTAAATGGCCATTGGAGATCCAACAAGGATGTTGGTCTCCATAAATCTATAAATGATTTTTAGGAAAAGACGATTTTTAAAGGTTTATTGAAAAATCTCAATCGTACTTTTAGATAACAAAGGACAGTGTGTATGGAAAACAAACACCACATGGAACGGAATTTAATCATCAAAGGTTCTACGCTCATCATATCTTCGTTTTAATGACTCGTTTTTTTCTCATAGGATGCGTTGGGTTAAGCCAATTTGACGGTTCAGGTCTTCACCCAATGATGACGTATACTATAGAGAAAGGAGCTGAGTTCATCAGCAATAGAGATAAACGGAACAGGTAATCACCAGAGGGAAACTAGATGGATATTTTAGAGAACCCATTAGAATTATGCGGTTTTGCATTTATTGAGTTTGTTTCAAAAGAAAATGAATTAGATCCAGTTTTTGAAACAATCGGCTTTTCAAAAGTAGCCAAGCATAAATCGAAAGAAGCGTACTTATGGCGTCAAGGAAATATCAATATTATCCTGAATTATCAGCCAGAATCTTATGCTTCATTCTTCTTTAATGAACATGGTCCATCTGCTTGTGCGATGGGTTTTAAAACACGTGATGCAGCAAAAGCTTTCCAAAAAGCAGTAGAGCTTGGTGCTGAACCAATGTATTCAAAAGTTGGGCCAATGGAGCTCAACATTCCGGCAATTAAAGGTATTGGTGGCATGCCAATCTTTTTAGTTGACCGTGATATTTATGAAAATGACTTTATTTTCTTTGATGATGCCGAGAAACGTCCAGTAGGGGCAGGCTTAAACGAGATTGACCACCTAACTCATAACGTCTACAAAGGCCGTATGGAGTATTGGGCAAACTTCTATGAAAAAATCTTTAACTTCCAAGAAATTCGCTACTTTGATATTAAAGGTGAATATACAGGTTTAACGTCTAAAGCATTAACAGCACCAGACGGTAAGATCCGTATTCCGTTAAACGAAGACTCTGACAAAGGAAACGGTCAAATTGCCGAGTTCCTATCTGACTTTAATGGCGAAGGTATTCAGCATATCGCGTTTATTTGTGATGACTTAATCTCGACTTGGGATAAGTTAAAAGGTCTTGGTCTGAAATTTATGACACCGCCACCAAATACGTATTATGAAATGCTAGAAGATCGTTTACCTGAGCATGGTGAACCGACTGATGAATTAAAACAGCGCGGTATTTTGCTTGACGGTAATACTAAAGACGGTCAGAAAAAGCTTTTATTGCAAATTTTCTCTGAAAATATGATTGGTCCAGTTTTCTTTGAATTTATTCAACGTAAAGATGATGATGGTTTTGGTGAAGGTAACTTCAAAGCGTTATTTGAGTCGATTGAACGTGACCAGATCCGTCGTGGTGTTTTAGAAACTAAATAAATAAGCTGAGCTTTATTCCTGATCTTAAAAAAACCAAGAGTTTGATCTCTTGGTTTTTTATCGCTATTGATTAGCGGCTTTTAATATATTGATTGATGAGGTTCACTTCATTTTTTAAGATTTCAATCGTTTTACTATGAGGGTCGACTGGTAAAAACATTTCGCTATCCAGGGCGACAATACAAAACTCAATACTCTGGTTTGAGTTAAATACAGGTAAACCCACTGCATTAATTCCTGTCAGTAAATCACCTTTCGCTGCCGACATTTGTTGCTGGCGAATGGTGTCTTTAAGCTCTGTAAATGCTTGCCAGTTTTGTGGTGCGATGTTTAGACCAAGCTCTTGATGCTTTTGCCATTCTGCTTCCATTAATGGGCGAACAAAATGTTCAGGAAGATAAGAAGCAAATAGACGTCCCGCAGCAGAATTGACTAAAGGCATAATCGAGCCGACTTTAGTAACAATCGAAATAGGGTGGTTTGATTCAATCGACTGAACCACGACAGGGCCTTTTGGTGACCATTTACTAATTTGTATACCGCAACCAATTTTGTTTTGTAGGTCGTAAATTAAATGCTGTACCAGCTGTAGTGTGTCGCTATGTTGAACACAGTTGAGACCTAAGCGCCATGCCTGATCACCTAAAGCATATTGTCCATCATCAAGCTGTTTTGCATATTCCATTCGAATAAGGCTAACCAGATAGCGGTGAACCTTGGCAGGATGCATTTCTAGCTTGCTAGACAGATCTTTGAGAATAATAGGTTGATTGTGCTCTAAAAGGGCGTTTAGTACAGATAAACCGACTTCAAGTGATTGAACCCCCCCAGATACTTTTTCTTCAATCATTTAAATACCCTTAATAAATTTACTTCAGCTGTTAAACGTGGCGATCAAAACATAAATTGAAATTGGCGCGTTTTACATCATGCCTGAGCCTAGTGAAAAATAGAAATCACCTTTTTCTATTAGCGAAATTGACATGTTTAATAACCAACAATTTTCTAAAATCACTATGCTCTTATTTATAGCGCAATTTTCTAGAAATTTAGCGGTTTTAAATAATATAAATCGGCATTGATATAGAACTGCTCTTAAAACAATTCTAATCAATGCCGATTTTTTAGTGCGCTCTTTAAAAATTAGGTTCCTAACTCTTCTTCATGCAAGAAATGAGTATGGTGCGGAGCGCGTTTGGTTTTGCTCCATTCCTCTAACATTTCAGTTTTCATTTCTTCAGTAATTTTTGCAATTTTTTCTTCAGCATGAGCATCGTTATAAGTCAGTTCTAAACGATGACCATTTGGATCGAAGAAGTAAATTGAGTGGAAAATGCCATGGTTAGTCACACCTAAGACTTTCACACCATTTTCTTCTAAATGTTGCTTGGCAGCCATCAACGCATTTAAGTCTTCAACTTCAAAAGCAATATGCTGCACCCATTGAGGCGTATTTTCATCTCGGCCCATTTCTGGTTGAGTTGGCAATTCAAAAAATGCCAAAACGTTACCTTGACCAGCATCTAAGAATAAATGCATATATGGGTCAAAGGCTTTAGTTGACGGCACATGGTCTTCAGCAAAAGCTAAAATGAAATCCATATTGAGCATTTTTTTATACCACTCAACAGTTTCTTTCGCATCCTTACAACGATATGCAACGTGATGTATTTTTTTAATGGCAAATGTCATATTAAAACTCCTTTTTACTATTCCCAATCTGGTTGTTGTTCTGGCGCCGCGTTATAAAAGGCTGGGATAGACAAACAATGGTGATAAATCGATTCAATTTTTGGAAACGCAGATAAATCAATCTTGAAGCGTTTCGCGTTGTAGACCTGTGGAATCAGACAGCAATCGGCAATAGTTACTTGTTGTCCAAAGCAAAATTGTCCATTTGAATCTTGAAGTAGCTGTTCGAGATTTTGAAAGCCTTCAATAATCCAGTGCTGATACCAATAATTTTTCTGCTCATCTGAAACATTTAAGTCATTTTTTAAGTATTTCAGTACGCGTAAGTTATTTAATGGGTGAATATCACAGGCGATTGCTTGGCCAAAAGCGCGAACTTTTGCTCTGTCTTGCACATCTCTTGGAAGTAATTTGGTTTCTGGATATTGTTCATCCAGATATTCCAAAATACTTAACGATTGAGACAAGGTTAAATCGCCATCAATTAAAGTCGGAACTAGAGCACTACGGTTTAACTTTAAATAGTCTTCGCTTTGCTGTTCGTTTTTTACCAGATGAACTGGAACAGTCTCATAAGCTAATCCTTTAATGTTTAGACCAATCCGTACTCTGTAGGCTGCAGAGCTACGAAAGTAACTATACAGCTTCATAGTCAGGCTCCGAAGTTTCTGCAAAATCGAAATTTAATGCAGGAAGGACTGTATTTCGAACTTCACCGAAGCCAATGCGAATACCATTTTTCTCACAGTGACCTTTCATGATCAGGGTATCGCCGTCTTGCAAGAAACCACGAGTTTCGCCATTGGCAAGTGTTAAAGGCTTGGTGGTGTTCCATGTAAGCTCAAGCAAGCTGCCATACGAATCTGGTGTAGAACCTGAAATGGTACCTGAACCCATTAAATCGCCAACCTGAACATTACAGCCGCCAATGGTGTGGTGAGTAAGCTGTTGAGCCATAGACCAATACATATATTTAAAATTGGTTTTGCAGATCACATCAGCTTGCGTCGATTTCGGGCTTTGAATTTCAACACTCAAATTAATGTCGTAACTATTCGCGATATTTTCTTGTAAATACGCTAAAGGTTTAGGCTCTTGTTTTGGGCCTTCCACTTTAAATGGCTCAAGTGCTTCAAGTGTGACTATCCAAGGTGAGATGGCACTAGCAAATGATTTTGAATTGAAAGGACCTAGAGGCACATATTCCCATTGCTGGATATCGCGTGCTGACCAGTCATTGAGTAATACCATTCCAAAAATATGATCCCACGCATTTTCAATTGAGATTGGCTGGCCAAGCTCGGTTGGTTTACCAATAACAAATGCTGTTTCAAGTTCAAAGTCGAGTTTACGCGTAGCTGAGAAAACTGGACGCTCTTCATTTGGAAGTTTAATTTGTCCAGATGGACGCACGACTTGAGTGCCACTGACTACCACAGAGCTAGCACGGCCATTGTAACCAACAGGCAATTCAGTCCAGTTTGGAAGTAAGGCATTTTTAGGATCGCGGAACATACAGCCTACATTGGTGGCATGTTCTTTAGAAGAATAGAAATCGGTATAACCAGGTACTTGAAGTGGTAAATGCAACGTAACGCTGTCTTGCTTAACCAAAACTTCCTGACGCAATGCTTCATTTTCTTGAAGCGTTAAATTTTCAACCGAGAGAAGAGACTGTAGTGTGTTACGAACTTTTGACCAGTTGGCTTTGCCAGACTCGATAAATTTATTGAGTGTTGGCTGGTTAAAATATGTGTCTTGTTCTGAAAGTTTTAAAAGACCGTGCTTTTCAAGAGCAGCGAGATCAATCACCCAATCACCAATAGCTACACCAACTTGACGCTCACTTTCGTTAGCTCTGCTAAAAACACCGTAAGGCAAATTATGAATAGTGAAATCTGATTGAGGTGAAACTTCAATAAAAGAGTTTAGTTTTTGTTCCATTTTCGCTTCCTTGTCTTTATCTCGAGTCTTATACAAATAAAAGTTCGGTCTAGGACTGAGCTACTCAATAAGTTTTAACCTTTGCTTAGATCATCTTTTGTCTTATGAGTTTGATATAGACCGAGCACAACCAATTGCTTCATGTCTCTATAATACTGAATTCATCAAATTACGCAATACATAATTTAATTACACATTTCATAATAATTGTCATTTCTTGTATTTTCTGTTTTCATTCGCGCTTATGAGAAAAGTCACGCAATTATTTTTTTCATGAATCTCTATGAAAATCTGATCAATTTATGATATACGTAATTTATTGGAAAAAAATTACGTGACACGGATGAGAATAATCATATGTCAGCACAAGAGCAAGGAAACCTGAAACATGGTTTGAGTAATCGGCACATCCAGCTTATTGCATTGGGTGGGGCGATTGGCACAGGGCTTTTTCTTGGTATATCACAATCGATTAAATTAGCAGGTCCATCGGTCATCCTCGGTTATGCCATTGCAGGATTTATTGCTTTTTTAATGATGCGTCAGCTTGGCGAAATGGTGGTAGAAGAGCCAGTCAGTGGATCTTTTAGTCATTTTGCCTACAAATATTGGGGACCATTTGCAGGGTTCATGTCAGGATGGAACTATTGGGTACTCAATGTACTCGTCTGTATGGCAGAACTAAGCGCAATTGGTCTTTATATTCAATATTGGTGGCCGCAAATTCCGACGTGGGCGTCTGCTTTAGCCTTCTTTGTCTTAATTAATGGCATTAATTTGCTACACGTTAAGTTTTTTGGCGAAATGGAATTTTGGTTTTCTATTGTCAAAATTTTAGCAATTCTTGCAATGATTGGCTTTGGTTCATATTTACTTGCAACAGGCACAGCAGGTCCACAGGCAAGTATCAGCAATCTTTGGGCACTTGGCGGTTTCTTCCCGTTTGGCGTTGAAGGCTTAGTGATGGCGATGGCAGTCATTATTTTTGCTTTTGGTGGTATTGAGCTTTTCGGTATTACTGCGGCTGAAGCGCGTGACCCTGATAAAACTTTACCTAAAGCTGTGAATCAAATTATTTACCGTATTTTGATTTTCTATATTGCGACGCTTTTTGTTTTATTCTCGCTATTTCCATGGAATCAAATGGCACAAGGCGGAAGCCCTTTTGTGATGGTCTTTGCTTCTTTAGATAGCCAAGGCATTGCAACATTATTGAACTTTGTCATTTTGACAGCTGCGGTTTCAGTTTATAACGGCACAAGTTATTGCAGTAGCCGTATGCTATTGGGCCTTGCGCAACAAGGAAATGCACCAAAAGTATTTGCACGTATTAATAAACGCGGTATTCCAACCAATGCAGTAATCCTTTCTGCGGCAGTCACTATTTTATGTGTACTGTTAAACTATATTTTCCCTGAAAAAGCATTTGGTTTGCTCATGATGCTGGTGGTTGCAGCGATTGTAATTAACTGGGTTGTAATTTCATGGACGCATTTAAAATTCCGCAAATATATGCAGCGCCAAGGACAAACAACGAAGTTCCCAAGCTTTATGTATCCGTTTAGCAACTATTTATGCATATTATTTATGCTTGGCATTTTGATTGTGATGTCTTTAACACCAGATATGCGTGTTGCGGTCATGATGATTCCTGGTTGGATCTTATGTTTAATGGTGGCGTACCAATTTAAACGCCGAAAATTAAAAGCTGAGCAGTCTATACGCGCCTTAGAGGCAGATATTTAATAAATTATTGAGTTGTATTTAAAAAAGGACGTATCTCATACGTCCTTTTTTATTTTTAAAATTTAGCAACAGAAATTAAAGGATTTTATTATTGTTATAATATAACATTTCATTAATTTAATGATGAGCAATTTTCCCATTTTTGGTGAAGATAGAGCATATTTATGAAGCGTTATTTAGGTTTAATTTTATTAACTCTCACAGCATGTAGCACTCAAACTCCCAAGCCAACAATTCCTCTGCATACCCAGACAACTTTACCTCAACCTACAAAAACAGTGGCCAGAATAAAGCCTCAACCCGAGGCGTATGTTGCGTGGTTAGCAACAGCAGACCATCGACAGTCTGTGCAAGCTTACAAGCAATTTCTTAAGCAAAAAGGGCTTGCCAATTTAGTTCCAGACCATGAATTATTAAGCTCAGCTCGAGATTGGCAAAAATGTGGAGTTGAGCCTTATGCAGTACCTCCACGTGAGATTTGGTCGAATATCGTTCCGACACTTATTATTTTAAAAGCGTTAGTTGAGGATGGTGTAATTAATGATTTTGAAGTGACTTGGTCTACCGAGCGTTATCTCTAAACCGCTGTGCAGGTGGTGCTGATGCTTCTCGACATGTCTTTAATGCAGCGCTTGATTTTCGAATTGGACCAGAACAGCCGAGTGATTTAGACCAGTTTAATATTCAACAAACCAAAACCAAACTTTGTCAGTTTTGGGCCACAAAAGGTCAAGCGCTTAATATGGGACTAGGTGTTTATGCTTCAGGACAAATTCATATTGATAGCCAAGGATTCCGTGCATGGGGGCCTGACCATCACTACAAAACCTCAATTTGTCAGGGATTATAAAAGCAATTTTTTCAACGACTAAGTAAATTGACCTAAACAAAAGCGGAATAAAAACTTGATCAATAGTTATGTTATAACATAACATTAATATGGTTTAGAAATAGATTACGCCTGTGATCTGGCCATATTAAATGGCCAGCCATGATCAGTTTAAATATTATTCAAAGAGATCAAGCCATGCGCACTGCAATCGCCAACTCATTTGCCAAGCTTCCTGTCACTGTTTTATCAGGCTTTTTAGGTGCAGGAAAGACCACATTACTCAACCATATTTTAAATAATCGTGAAGGCCGCCGTATTGCCGTGATTGTCAATGATATGTCTGAGGTGAATATTGATGCGGCATTAGTACGTGAAGGTGGGGCAGAGCTTTCAAGAACAGATGAAAAGCTGGTTGAAATGAGTAATGGCTGTATCTGTTGTACGCTACGAGAAGATTTATTGGTTGAGGTAAGACGTTTAGCTGATGAAGGACGCTTTGACCAGTTAGTCATTGAGTCAACTGGCATTTCAGAACCTTTACCTGTGGCAGAAACCTTTACCTTTGAAGATGAAGATGGAAACTCACTCAATGAGTTTGCTCGACTCGACACCATGGTCACGGTAGTCGATGCTTTTAACTTTCTTAAAGATTACAGTTCAGTTGACTCCCTGCAACAACGCGGCGAGTCATTAGGCGAACAAGATGAGAGAACTGTGGTTGACCTTCTTATCGATCAGATTGAGTTTTGTGATGTGATTGTGCTGAATAAAATTGATTTGATTGACCAAGCTCAGCAAGACCAGCTTATCGCCATTTTAAAAACATTAAACCCGCGTGCCCGAATTGAAATTGCACAATTTGGAAACATCGCTTTAGATAAAATCTTAAATACACAGCTATTTGATTTTGATGAAGCCGCACAAGCACCAGGCTGGTTAAAAGAGTTACGTGGTGAGCATACGCCAGAGACTGAAGAGTATGGCATTAGTAGCTTTGTTTACCGCGCGCGTCGACCTTTTCATCCAGAGCGTTTTTATGATTTGGTACAGGCTGAATGGCCGGGAGTCGTACGTTCCAAAGGCTTTTTCTGGTTGGCTGCCGAACCGACATTGGCTTATTCATGGTCACAAGCGGGTGCAATGGCTCGACATGGCTTAGCTGGTTATTGGTGGGCGGCCGTTGCAGAAGAAGATTGGCCGAGTGACCTAGCCAGCATTGAACAAATTAAGAAAAATTGGGATGCCCGCACAGGTGATGCGCGTCAGGAACTGGTTTTAATTGGTATGCAAATGGATGAGCAAGCGTTACTACAGCGCTTAGATCGTTGCTTGTTAAGCGATGAAGAAATGGCTTTAGGGCCACAAGTTTGGCAGAGCTGGTCTAACCCTTTTAAGCAAGATGATGAAACCATGTTGATTGCTTAATTAAATAAGCCCCTATTTTAAAGGGGCTTATTTTTATGATTTATCTTTAATGAAAATCTTTCGAACATAGTTGTTGAGCGGAGTCGAATAGTATTTTTCAATCGCTGCGCTGATGATAAAAGTCAAAACCAGATAGCTAATTAAAAGCATAATTTTGATGCTAGAGTCGGTTTGGGCGGGAATAAAAGCAACTTTCATAAGGCCCAGCACAACCAGATGAAACAAATAAGTTTCATAACTTCTTTGCCCCAACAAGACCATCACTTTGGTAAATAGGCTATGCGCTTGCGTTTCGGAAGGATGCTGAAAACACAGAATGAGTAAACTTGTGGCAAGAGCAAATAAGCTAATACCCCATGTGCTAACTTCTTTAATTGGCGCATATAAATATAGAGCGGTCATGCTCAAAATAATTAACCATGAAAGAGGTTTTTTATAGGTCCAATTTGGTCGATATGTATGAGAAAATATCGCAGTTAAGCAACCAATCGCTATGCCGTCAAAACTCGAAAAATAATGATATAAATAGGCACCGCTTTCTTCTCCAAAATGTAGAGATCTAAAATAAGGTCCGTATAAAATTACTCCAATAAGCACGGCAATAAATACCTTATTACTACGCGTGAGCAGGCACAATAATGGGAAAACAAAGTAAAAAACTTCTTCTACAGAGAGTGACCACAACACCCCCAAAGCGTAGTTTACCCAACCAAATTTAATAATCAGGATATTCATCCAGAAGGTTAAAGCCGCAAAAATTGTTAGTGGATAAGAGACCTCAATGCCATTCGGTGCTTGATTCATAAAGGGTTTTAAGTCAAATGAACCAAGTATGCTTACACCTAAAATGAGTAATACCAGACACGGTAAAATACGCGCTGCCCGTCGGATATAAAAATGTTTGAGGTTAATTGCAGAGAATTGTTTGTCTCTTTTTAAGGTGTGATGGGTAATTAAAAAACCCGAAATCACGAAAAACATGGTGACGCCATAATTTCCGTTTCTTGCGATGACTGTGCTAAATGCATCACCTAAGAAATCAAAACCTAACCATGTATCTTTGAGTTTATAGGGAATATTAAAATGATGTAAAAGAACCAAAAGGATAGAGATTCCTCGAAGAATATCTATTTTATAATTACGCATTCGATGTGCTTCCAGCTTTATTAATATACTGTGTGGCAGAAGAATACTATCGATCAGTTATTTTAAATAAAAGTTTTAAGCATCATTTCGTAAATTAGAAAAGACGATACTTTTTACATCCTTGAATTGAGCATAGACTTAGCAGAAATAACTATTAAATAAATATTGATAAAATCCTAATATATTTGAATTTCTCTACATAAAACTTTAAATTAGCTCTTATTGAGATATGTTTAATTTTTAAACTTTTTGAAATCTATTTAATTCATAAATTAACATGTTGTATGTGGTTGTATATACATAGCATGTCAACTAAAATACCTTTTTGCCTGCTGCCTTTTTGAGTATTTGTTATGCCCAGAACATCAAAACAAGAACATACTGAGCTTTCGATTGAAACTGATAGTCCAGTTCCTCTATACCAACGCGTAAAACAGCTGATTTCACAAAAGATTTATGAAGGTTCGTGGGCTGTAAATAAAAAAATTCCTTCGGAAAGTGAACTCGTTAATCAACTCGGCTGTAGTCGTATGACGGTAAACCGTGCGCTACGTGAGTTAACAACAGAAGGCTTACTTGTTCGAATTCAAGGCGTTGGTTCTTTTGTTGCTGAAGGGCAAGGCCGAACTGCACTTTTTCAGATTAACAATATTGCCGATGAGATTATTGCACGAAACCATAAGCACCATGCTGAAGTTTTAGTCTTAGAACAAATTTATGCAAATGCAGAGCAAAGCGTATTAATGCAGACTCGCGAAGGGCAAAGATTATTTCACTCGATTATTGTGCATTATGAAAATGATGTACCTGTTCAGGTCGAAGATCGTCTGGTTGATGCAGCATTGATTCCAGATTATTTAGAACAAGATTTTAAAACCATTACGCCTAATGCTTATCTCATGGCAAAAGCACCCGTGACGGAAGGTGAACACATTGTTGAGGCCGTTTTAGCATCTCCTCAAGAGTGTAAGTGGTTGAAGATTACTAAAGCTGAGCCATGCTTACTCATTCGTCGCCGTACATGGTCAAATAAACAACTCATTTCAAGTGCGCGTTTGATCTATCCGGGTAGTCGCTATTATCTCGAAGGGAAATTTAACCCATGATTGAATTGATCAGGGCCGATCAATATACAAAAATGCTTTGGAAAAATGGTGCGGGTTTTACTTTGGAAATTGCCAGAAGCCAAGGTGAAGCTGATTTCGATTGGCGTATTTCGATGGCAGATGTGACCACTTCCGGACCATTTTCACTATTTCCCAGTAAGCAGCGCATTATTAGCGTACTCGATGGGCAGGGTATGGTATTGCATGTCGATGATCTTCCTGTCAAAACGCTAAACCAAGGCGATATTTTTGCTTTTGACGGTGAAAGTCATGTCCAAAGTGAACTGGTTGACGGTGCAATTCGAGATTTAAATTTAATTTATGATCCTGCAAAGTTCCATGCCCGTTTTCAGCGGTTGAATGATGCGGCGGAGCAGACATTTATTAGCTCGGCAGACCTGATTTTTATTTTTAATCAGGGCGCTGAAACGGAAGTAAATGTTGATGATCATTCCTTTCAGATTGCTGCTACTGAGACTTTAAAAATTGAAAAAAATAGTGGGGTAACATCGGTTCATTTTACGCAAAATCAGCCAAACAGTTGTTATGTTATTGAGCTAATTCAACGTTAAAACTTAAGTGATTTGCTTCTTTGAAAGCACATGTCTAGTGAAAAGATATGTGCTTTTTTTCTGCTAGATACAAAAATAAATTAATTTAATTCATTAGCTTATTCAATTTTTTCAAAAAAATATGAGTCACCCTCTTCACGCCAAAAAATATTTGTGTAGTATATGGATGTATATACAAGTTAATACATTACTATACAAATGCAGAAACAAGTGATGTTCTGCTGATGTAAGCTCAAAGGAAGGAGTCCGCCTGTGACAACAATGACAACAAAATTTCGTGATGTAGAAATTCGTGCGCCACGCGGCACTGAATTGACGGCTAAAAGTTGGTTAACTGAAGCTCCATTACGTATGTTGATGAATAACCTTGATCCGGACGTTGCAGAAAACCCGAAAGAGTTGGTTGTATACGGTGGTATTGGCCGTGCAGCACGAAACTGGGAATGTTTCGACAAAATTGTAGATACTTTAAAAAATCTTGAAACTGATGAAACATTATTAGTTCAATCAGGTAAGCCAGTAGGCGTATTTAAAACTCATAAAGATGCTCCACGCGTTTTAATTGCAAACTCAAATCTTGTACCGCACTGGGCAAACTGGGAACACTTCAACGAGTTAGATGCAAAAGCACTGGCAATGTACGGTCAAATGACAGCAGGTTCGTGGATCTACATTGGTAGCCAAGGTATTGTACAAGGTACTTACGAAACATTCGTTGAAGCAGGTCGCCAACACTACAACGGTGACCTAAAAGGCCGTTGGGTTCTTACTGCTGGTTTAGGTGGTATGGGTGGTGCTCAGCCTTTAGCTGCAACACTTGCAGGTGCGTGTTCTTTAAACATTGAATGCCAACAAGCAAGTATCGATTTCCGTTTACGTACCCGTTATGTAGACGAACAAGCAACTGACTTAGACGATGCTTTAGCGCGTATTGACCGCTATACAAAAGAAGGTAAAGCAATTTCAATTGCGCTTCATGGTAACGCTGCTGAAATTTTACCTGAGCTTGTACGTCGTGGTGTACGTCCAGACATGGTGACTGACCAAACAAGTGCGCACGATCCCCTTAATGGCTACTTACCAGTAGGTTGGACTTGGGATGAATACCGTGCACGTGCGAAAACCGAACCAGAAGCTGTTGTAAAAGCTGCAAAACAGTCGATGGCGAAGCACGTACAAGCAATGCTTGATTTCCAAAAAATGGGTGTCCCAACATTTGACTATGGCAACAACATCCGTCAAATGGCGAAAGATGAAGGCGTAGCAAACGCTTTTGATTTCCCTGGCTTCGTACCTGCATACATCCGTCCATTGTTCTGCCGTGGTATTGGTCCATTCCGTTGGGCTGCGCTTTCTGGTGACCCAGAAGACATTTATAAAACAGATGCAAAAGTTAAAGAGTTAATTCCTGATGATGAACATTTACATCACTGGTTAGACATGGCACGTGAACGTATTAGCTTCCAAGGTTTACCAGCGCGTATTTGCTGGGTTGGTCTAGGCTTACGTGCAAAACTTGGTTTGGCATTTAACGAAATGGTTCGTAGCGGTGAATTATCAGCTCCAGTTGTGATTGGCCGTGACCATTTAGACTCAGGTTCGGTTGCGAGTCCAAACCGTGAAACCGAAGCAATGCAAGACGGATCAGACGCAGTATCAGACTGGCCCTTATTAAACGCGTTGCTCAATACAGCAGGCGGCGCAACTTGGGTGTCTTTACATCACGGTGGTGGTGTAGGTATGGGCTTCTCTCAACACTCAGGCGTTGTGATTGTGTGTGATGGTACAGATGAAGCTGCTGCACGTATTGCTCGCGTACTGACCAATGACCCTGCAACAGGTGTTATGCGTCATGCCGATGCAGGTTATGAGATTGCGATTAACTGTGCGAAAGAGCAAGGCCTACACTTGCCAATGATCACGCAATAAAAATACACGGAAGAACTGGCGGTGCTTTTTGCAATTGTGAAAAGCACCGTCTCAGCAGAATATAGTGCAAAAAATTAGGAAGCCAACATGGAATTACTGATCCAACCGGGAAAACTAACCTTAGCCGATTTACGTCAAGCTTACCTCAACCCAATTAAAGTTAAATTAGATGAAAGTGCTTCATCTGCAATCAATGCAAGTGTGGCTTGTGTAGAGCAGATTGTAAATGAAGGGCGTACAGCTTACGGCATTAATACTGGTTTTGGTTTACTTGCTTCGACCAAGATTGCTCCTGAAGATTTAGAAAAATTACAGCGTTCATTAGTTCTCTCGCATGCGGCAGGTGTAGGTGAAGCACTTGATGATGCAATGGTTCGTTTAATTATTCTATTGAAAGCAAATAGCTTGGCGCGTGGTTTCTCTGGTATTCGCCGTAAAGTCATTGATGCTTTGTTGGCTTTAATTAATGCTGAGGTTTATCCGCATATTCCTCTTAAAGGTTCAGTAGGTGCATCAGGTGACTTAGCACCACTTGCACATATGTCCCTAATTTTATTGGGTGAGAGTAAAGCGCGTTATAAAGGTGAATGGTTACCAGCAGTTGAAGCTTTAAAAGTTGCAGGTTTAGAACCGATTTCTTTAGCAGCTAAAGAAGGTTTAGCACTTTTAAATGGTACACAAGTTTCAACCGCTTATGCTTTACGCGGCTTATTTGAAGCGGAAGATTTATTTGCAGCTGCAACAGTTTGTGGTGGCTTAAGCGTTGAAGCAATGCTGGGTTCACGTGCACCATTCGATGCGCGTATTCATGAAGTACGTGGTCAACGTGGCCAAATTGATGTGGCTGCGGCTTATCGTGATCTATTAACAGACTCAAGTGAAATTGCACATTCGCACGAAGACTGTAGCAAAGTTCAAGACCCGTATTCATTACGTTGCCAACCACAGGTAATGGGTGCATGTTTAACCCAAATCCGTCAGGCTGCTGAAGTACTAGAAATTGAAGCAAATGCTGTATCTGATAACCCGCTTGTTTTTGCTGAACAAGGTGATGTGATTTCTGGTGGTAACTTCCATGCAGAACCTGTAGCAATGGCGGCCGACAACTTAGCATTGGCAATTGCAGAAATTGGTTCACTGTCTGAACGTCGTATTTCGATGATGATGGACCGTCACATGTCACAACTTCCACCGTTCTTAGTAGCAAATGGTGGTGTTAACTCAGGCTTTATGATTGCCCAAGTAACTGCTGCTGCTCTTGCAAGTGACAACAAAGCACTTGCACATCCGGCAAGTGTGGATAGCTTGCCAACTTCAGCGAATCAGGAAGACCATGTATCAATGGCTCCGAATGCTGGTAAACGTCTTTGGTATATGGCTGACAACGTCCGTGGCATTTTAGCTGTTGAATGGTTAGGCGCTTGTCAGGGTCTAGACTTCCGTGAAGGCTTAAAAAGCTCGCCTAAACTTGAACAAGCTCGTAAAATCTTGCGCGCTCAAGTGCCTTACTACAGTGAAGACCGTTTCTTTGCTCCTGATATTGAGCAGGCAAGTGAGTTACTCGCGAGTGGTTGCCTAAACGAGTTACTCATTCCAAAACTACTCCCTAGTTTATCTGAAGTGTGATTGAAAAAACGGTCACATGGAGTGGCCGAATCTAACTAAATATCCTCAAGGATTGGAGATTATAATGTCGCAAAGCTCCACACTACAGCGGGGGTTGAACACTCGCCACATTCGTTTCTTGGCATTAGGCTCAGCAATTGGAACTGGGCTTTTCTATGGTTCGGCAACTGCCATTAAAATGGCAGGGCCTTCAGTATTACTTGCGTATATCGTTGCAGGGATTGCAATTTATATCGTGATGCGTGCACTGGGTGAAATGGCTGTCCAAAACCCAGTTTCTGGCTCGTTTAGCCACTATGCTTCGCAGTACATTGGTCCTTTGGCAGGTTTTACCACAGGATGGACTTATGTTTTTGAGATGATCATTGTGGCTTTGGCCGATGTCACTGCTTTTGGTATTTATATGGGGTTCTGGTATCCCGATGTGCCACGGTGGATCTGGATTTTGTCTCTCATTATGTTCTTAGGTGCGATTAACCTGATTCATGTAAAAGTCTTTGGTGAGCTCGAATTTTGGCTGTCTATCATCAAAGTGAGTGCCATTGTTGCCATGATTTTAGGCGGAATAGGCTTAATGTTCTACGGCTTCCATGCTGACCATAGCAGCGTGGTACCGGGCATTCAAAACTTATGGATTTATGATGGCTTTATGCCACATGGTATTGCAGGTTTGATTGCTTGTTTATCTGTAGTTGTATTTGCTTTCGGTGGTATCGAAATTATTGGTATTACAGCAGGTGAATCACAAGATCCGAAAACCACTTTACCAAAAGCAATTAATGCTGTTCCAGTACGTATTTTACTTTTCTATGTACTGACCATTTTTGTACTGATGTCGATTTTCCCATGGAACCAGATCGGTAGCCAAGGTAGTCCTTTCGTACAGATTTTTGAGAACTTAGGCATTCAATCAGCAGCTACAATTCTAAATATTGTAGTCATTACCGCGGCAGTTTCAGCAATCAATAGTGATGTATTTGGTGCCGGTCGTATGCTTTATGGCATGGCGAATCGTGGTCAAGCACCTCGAATTTTCCAGAAATTATCACGTAATGGTGTGCCATGGATGACTGTAGTGGTTATGGCTGGCGTGCTATTAATTGGTGTAGTGCTGAACTACCTGATTCCTGAAAATGTATTCATGATCATTGCATCAATTGCAACATTTGCAACGGTTTGGGTGTGGCTCATGATCTTGCTTTCACAAGTTGCGATGCGCCGTAAATTATCTACTGCTGAAATTAAGGCATTGGATTTCCCAGTCATTGGTTGGCCATATGCTCCTGCTTTTGCAATTGGTTTTATGGCGTTCATTTTAGTCATGATGGGATATTTCCCAGACTCGCGTCCTGCAATTTATGTCGGAATCACATGGCTTGTTCTGTTAATGATTGCTTATCGTATTTGGGTAAAACCTCAGCAAGATTTGGGAAAGCAAAATAATTCAGTCCCGCATAATATCGAGATAGAAAGCTAACAAATGAACTGCCCAATGGTTTAACGATTGGGCAGTTTCGAGGATAGGCGAATGAAAAAACTTTGGCAAAACTGCCATATTGCGACCATGCAAAATGGGCAATATTCCTACATTGAAGATGCTGCAATCGTCACAGAAGGGCATCTGATTCACTGGATTGGAAAACAACAACAACTTCCTGCCGACACATATTCCGAAACAGTTGATTTAAAAGGAGCTTGGGTAACTCCAGGATTCATCGACTGTCATACACATAGTGTATTTGGTGGCAACCGTAGTGTTGAGTTCGAAAAGCGCTTACAAGGTGTGAGCTATGCTGAAATTGCAGCAAGCGGTGGTGGCATTGCCAGTACAGTACGTGCAACGCGTGAAGCCAGCGAAGAACAATTACTAAGCTCAGCCCTGAAACGTATTCGCTGTATGCAACAAGACGGCGTTACAACCATCGAGATCAAATCTGGCTACGGACTCAATTACGAAAATGAGCGCAAGATGCTGCGTGTGATCCGTCAAATTGGTGAAGCTTTACCAATGACGGTAAAAAGCACTTGCTTGGCTGCACATGCGTTACCGCCAGAGTACAAAGACCAAAGCGATGCTTATATCGAGCATATCTGTACAGAGATGTTGCCTAAACTGCATGCTGAAGGTTTAGTCGATGCAGTAGATGCATTCTGTGAGCATTTGGCATTTTCACCAGCTCAGGTTGAACGTGTTTTTAAAACAGCACAGTCTTTGAATCTACCGGTTAAGCTTCATGCTGAGCAGCTCTCATCGCTAGGTGGCTCAAGTTTGGCAGCACGTTATCATGCTTTGTCGGCTGACCATTTAGAGTACATGACCGAAGATGATGTTAAAGCCATGGCAGAGTCGGGCACGGTTGCGGTGTTATTACCGGGTGCCTTTTATTTATTGCGTGAAACACAATATCCACCGATTGAAAGTCTCATTAAACATGGCGTGCGTATTGCGCTGTCGAGTGATTTAAATCCGGGAACATCTCCAGCACTTTCTTTACGTTTAATGCTCAACATGGGCAGTACACTTTTTCGCTTAACGCCTGAGCAAGCATTAGCGGGTGTCACCATTCATGCTGCACAAGCGCTCGGTTTAGAGCAAACACACGGCAGTTTAGAGCAGGGTAAAGTCGCTGACTTTGTTGCTTGGGATATTGAGCATCCATCTGAAATAGTTTACTGGCTTGGCGGAGATTTGCCTAAGCGAGTAATTCAGCATGGACAAGAAGTTATTTTTTAAACGGTATCACCATGAATCACACATTTAAATGGCAAGGCCGCCATGATGGCGAAGGTGAAGCACACCAACGTATTCATCATATTATCAACAAGACCCAACATGCCGAATTTGCGCTGATTGGTTTTAGCTCTGATGAAGGCGTGAAACGTAATAAAGGTCGCGTCGGGGCTGCCGATGCGCCAGATGCAATCCGTAACCAGCTTGCCAATTTACCTATTCATCGTCCAGTCAGTATTGTCGATTTGGGTACAGTGACCTGCGAATATGACAATTTAGAGCAAGCCCAAACTGAGTTAGCTGAACAAGTCGCAAACAGCTTGCAAAATGGTTTAAAGCCGATTGTATTGGGCGGAGGACATGAAGTTGCATTTGGTAGCTTTAGTGGTCTGTTCCAATATATACAAGCCCACGCGCCAGATAAAAAAATAGGCATTATTAATTTCGATGCCCATTTCGATTTGCGTGAAGCAGAGCATGCTACCTCTGGAACACCTTTCTTACAGGCAGCTCGACTTTCAGAACAGCATCAAAAACAATTTAATTATTTATGTATTGGGGTCGCCAACCATGCCAATACTAAAATTTTATTTGATACAGCCGATGCTCTAAATTGTTCATATGTACGAGATCATGAGGTTAATATTTTTAACCTAAACAACGTGCTTGCAGCGGTTGATGCTTTTATTGAAAAAGTAGACTGTTTGTACGTTACGATTGATTTAGATGTCTTCGCGGCTGCGGTTGCACCGGGGGTCAGTGCGCCAGCTGTAAAAGGAATTGATTTAGCGACTTTTGAAGCGATTTTTAAGCATATTCAAGAGACTGGCAAAATTCAACTGTTAGATATTGCTGAGTGCAATCCAAAATTTGATTTGGACAATAGAACTGCAAAGTTGGCTGCCTATATTGTTTATCAATATTTGTTTTCTTGAGAAACAATTTTTAATGTAGAAATTCAAAAGTGCACTGAGATCGTTCATGTGCACTTTTTTTTAAGTTCTTGGTCTATTAAAGTCAGATGTGGAATATAGATAGCAACTATAAATAATATAATTAAAAAGAAAATTAATTTATAAAATCATTGAGTTAAAAAAATACTCGATTTTTACACCATTTTATATGCTGCTTGGCACGTAATTTGTTTTGTCTTTATTTTAACCTTTGTTAAATATTTCTGGATAATTAAATGAAAAACAGAACCTTACATTTTGCTTGTATCAGTGTTTTATTTTGGATGTCTCATTCTTCTAATGCTGCAACCCCCGAAATAAATACAAATACCATCGAAAAATCACAATCTAAACAAAACAGTAATGTCTCTGTTCGGGTGAAAGCTTTAAACCAGCTTTTACAAGAACAATGGGAATATACTTTGAAAAATAGTCCTGAAACTGCAACCGTTTTAGGAGATTTACGCTACAACAATCGATGGACCGAGCTTTCAAAAAATCAGATCGAGAAAGATAAAAAAAGCACTCAAGATTTTTTAAAACGTTTTGAAGCAATTGATAGCACAGGATTTTCAGCAACTGATCAATTAAATAAAGACTTAATGATTTATCAGTTGAAAGAAACACTTAAAAATTATGATTTGAAATTGTATGAGATGCCTTTTAATCAAATGTGGGGGCTACATTTACAATTTCCGGGATTTATTAGTTCGATTCCATTTGATAATGCTAAGCAATATCAAGACTATATTTCTCGTTTAAAACAAATTCCTCTTATTCTTGATCAAGGTATTCAGTTAGCGAAACAAGGACAAAAAGATGGTTTGATGCCACCCAAATATTTAATTGAAAAGGTGGCAAAGCAGATTAATAGCATTGCAACTCCCGCAGGGAAGGACAGTGTGTTTGCTTCTCCATTAAAGCAATTTCCAAAAAGCATTTCAAAAGCAGAACAAGAGCGTTTAAGCCGTGAAATACTACAGGCCATAGATCAAAATGTTCGACCTGCTTATCAAAAACTCGGGACGTTTATTCAGAAAGATTACTTACCCTATGGACGACAACACGAGGGTATATGGAGCTTGCCAAACGGTGACGAGCTCTATCGCTTTTATGTAGAAAACAATACGACAACTTCTGAAAGCCCTGAAAATATTCATCAGCTCGGGTTAAAAGAAGTTGCTCGCATAGAAGCGGAAATGTTGAAAATTGCCAAAGCGCAAGGTTTCAATGACTTAAAAAGTTTCCAACAATCATTAAAAACAAATCCAGCGGTTTTCCCAAAATCTCGTGAAGAAATTTTAGAAATTTATCGTGGGTATATTGCGCAAATGCAACCAGAGTTGCCGAAGCTGTTTGGTTTATTACCCAAAAATAAAGTCGAAGTTTTACCTGTAGAGCAATATCGAGAAAAAGAAGCGGCAGGTGCGGAGTATCACCAAGGCACACCTGATGGTTCACGTCCCGGACAGGTGTATGTAAATACTGGTGACTTCTCTGAACGTTCCAACATATCCATGGAAGCGACTGCTTACCATGAAGCAATTCCCGGCCACCATATGCAGATTGATATTGCCCAAAACCTGCCAAATTTGCCGATGTTCCGAAAGCAGCCGAATCACACCGCCTATATTGAAGGATGGGCACTTTACGCAGAGCAATTGGGCAAAGATGTGGGTTTCTATAAAGACCCGCTTTCAGACTATGGAAGACTATCGAGTGAGTTGTTCCGTGCTTGTCGTTTAGTGGTTGACACTGGCGTGCATTATAAAAAATGGACCCGTCAGCAAATGATTGATTTTATGCGAGAACATTCTGCGTTAGATGAACCAGATATTCAGGCAGAGGCAGACCGCTATATTGCTATTCCTGCCCAAGCATTAGCATATAAGATGGGACAACTAAAAATTTTAGAGCTAAGAGAGCTAGCCAAACAGGAGCTTGGAGACCGTTTTGACATCAAAGCATTCCATGACATGATTTTAAATGCAGGAACATTGCCTTTAAATATTCTGGATGCACGTATTAAAAATTGGATTAAGGAACAAAAAGCTGCAGCTTAAAACAAAATTCGAAATTTAGGTCAGGTCCTCGTTGGGCCTGATTTAAAAACTGATAGAAAACAGAATATAATTATAAAAAATATATTTTATTTCAGAACTTTAAAATGGAAAAATCTTTAAAAGAATACCAAGCTATTATTTTTGATATGGACGGTACTTTAGTCGACTCCTTTAGCTTCTTTTTAGGTGCTTTAAATCAGCTTGCCAAGAAGCATAAATTTAAATCTGTAGAGCTACATGAAGTAGAGCAGTACAAACATCTTTCACCAAAAGAAATTATGAAAGAGATGAAAGTCTCCAGATGGAAACTACCTTGGATAGCTAAGGATTTCATTCGCTTAATGAAAGAAAGAGATCAAGAAGTTAACATGTTTGAAGGAATGCGGGATCAGCTAATAGAACTCCACAATCGAGGCTATACGCTCGCAATTATTACTTCAAACTCTAAAGAAAACTGTCAAAGTCTTCTTGGTGCAGAGCTATGTGAGCTTTTTGCTCATATTGATGGTGGCTCGTCTATATTTGGTAAGGCAAAAAGAATTAGGCGTGTGCTCAACATTTTGGATGTAAGTAAAAACCAAGCAATTTATGTTGGCGACCAAACCACTGATGGCGAAGCTGCACATAAAGCAGGCATTGATTTTGCTGCGGTAGGTTGGGGTTATACATCGCCTGAAAAATTAAAAACCATTCAGCCCAAAGTCGTGCTAACAGACTTAGCAACCATGAAAGAATTTTTCTAAATATATGAAATGCAGGATAAACCATGAATAACAATAACAACCCGATTGGAATGATTGATTCTGGTTTAGGTGGGCTGTCTCTCTTTAAGCACATTCGGCAGGCACTTCCGAATGAAGACATTATCTATTTCGCTGATTCGAAATATGTCCCGTATGGAGACAAAGAAAGCGACTGGATTGTTTCACGAACCACTCACTTAATCTCAAATCTTATAAATGACGGGAAGTGCAAAGCGATTGTGGTTGCTTGTAACACCATGACGGCAGTAGCGATTGAAACGATTAGAGCACAAATTAGTGTTCCACTTATTGCAATAGAACCGGCCGTAAAACCCGCAGTGGCAATCACTCAAAGTAAACATATTGCGGTTTTGGCAACTGCAACGACGGTTAAGGGAAAAAATCTCAAGAATTTAATCGAAACTTACGCACAAAATATCAAAGTGTCTTTAATACCTTGTATTGGTTTGGCCGAAAAAATCGAAACGGGCAAAGCACATACCGCGGAAGTTAAGGATTATTTAGAAAATATTTTGGCGCCGTTAGTCGAGCAAAAAGTCGATACGATTATTTTAGGATGTACACACTATCCATTTGTCTTAGATACGATTCAGGAAATTGTAGGTCGTGATATACAAATTATTGAGCCTTCGGAAGCTGTAACAGCGCAATTAATTCGGCAGCTCAATCAATATCATTTAAGTTCTGAAAGTCCAAATGAGGGAAATCATATTATTTGGACCAGCTCAGATCCGTTGGAAGTTGCGGACGTGACTTTTTCTTTGTTAGGTAAACATTTACCCGTAGAAACTACTGGTTTTTAAAGCCAAGAAAAACGCCTAGCCCCATAAAAATGAGTCCACCCATAACTGACATAGATTTTTGGGGCTTCTTTGATTTAGTTAATTTTTGGCTAATGTAATTGGCTAAAAACACACAAACAATATCAGCAGAAACAAAGATTAGATTCACAATCAGCCCCAGAATGATGAATTGAGACCAAACTGGAAAATCTAATGAGGTATTAATAAATTGAGGTAAAAATGCGATATAAAAAATAGCGGTTTTAGGGTTTAAAACTTCGACCAGAATGCTCTGCTTTAAAGATAATTGACCATTTTCAACATTTTGTTGAACAGTAGGGGACGAGGTAGATCTAATTAATTTAATGCCTAACCAAACTAAATACAAAGCACCTAAAATCTTAATAATATCATAGAGTTTTGGAATAATTTGAAAGATAGTCGTTAAGCCTAAAGAGGCTGCAATGATATGAAAACAACCTCCTAAGAAAATTCCAAATGCTGCCATCAAACCAGATTTCCTACCGCGAGAAAGCGTCTGTGCAGCCGTATAAAGCATGGCTGGACCCGGAATATAAGCAAAAATAATTGTAGTAATTAAAAATGTAATGAAAAGCTCTAAAGAAATCATGTTTTACCTATCTTATTGTTACTATTTTTGAGTGAATTTTAAACAATTTAAAGTATATGAAATTTATAAGTATTTCAATTTTATAATCAGATTTATGGCTATAAAAACTCAAAATAACTTGATCTAACTTTTAGAGTCACTGTCAAAAAATCTCAATCACAAAACTCTAAGCTCAGAGTACCTAGATTAAGATATTTTTTATACTTAACTTTTCTCATCTTAGACGTATTTATATTAATTGTTAAATTAGAATTAATGATCAATCTATTTTATTAACCAAATATATATAACTCAAGTTTATATTTTAAATTTAATTAAAAGCCGTAAATATAATAAAGAAAATAATATTATTTAAATATGAATAAAATTATTATATTTAAAATTTTTCATTAAAATAAATTGACGTACTTTATTATACCGATTAATATCTCGTTGCTGGCCTACATTGCCAGCCGGTTTTGACAGACCGTACTTAGCAAATGGGTTATACTTACTCAGTATTTCCCATGTGGAAACCTTTGTGCCCCCTTTTTCTCTATGGTAGGGCGGAAGGGGGACGCGTTCGCGCGTGCTGGTCGCTAGGTCTAGTCTGTCAACCCTCTTTCGTCCTGCCACCCTAATCAATTGACGGTGATTTGGTGGTAGGACTCCATTTTTAAGGAGTTGGCCATGCCACTATTTAAACTCATTTTCTCTCTCAGTTAATAATTTTATTTATTTAAAATTGGGATTCTTACAACCTGATTTTTAAAATTTGTAAATTATTTTTATTTTAAAATTTTAATTATTTTATTTTCCTATATTTGTGGGAGGGTTGATTGTCATTTAAAAAATTATTTTAATATTAAGATTGATCATATTTTTATTTTATTTGAAGATATAAATAATCATGAGAATAATATGAAACTTCATAAATTTATATTAGTTTTAAACCTTGTGGTCGGTGCTTATAGTATTACAAATGATGAAGCCAATGCTCAGCAAGAATTTAAAAGAATTTGCTTGTCAGGTGAACACATGCAAGCCAGTTGTAATTGTGTTTGCCAACAGCTTGCGCAAGTGTATTCACCTCAAATCGTGCAACGTTTAAAACACACCAGTTTGCAAAGTCCTGATCTCCCACAGGACTTTGCCCCTAACTTGTTCAGCAGCATTCAACGCTGCGACAAAAATGAAATGGGCTAAGTTCGCTTAGCTCCTTTATCTCTGTGTCGCAATGATCTCTCAAACTTTAAATCAGCGCAAAAGTAAAAGTCCATTGTGACGCAGGGTCCTATAGGGGCTTTACTATCAAACTGGTTTTTCTTTCGTGAGAAAGCTTCTGTGTAGCGGTATGAAAGCAATAAAAAAGCCCGATAGGCAATTAATGCATGTCGGGCTTTCTAATCAACAGAAGCGATCTACACCTTTTATGGCATAGATAGCATGTCTGATTATTATTCTACAGTTACTGACTTCGCCAAGTTACGTGGCTGGTCAACGTCCGTACCACGTAATACAGCAACGTGATAAGACAACAACTGAACTGGCACGCTATAAACGATTGGAGCGAGCCATTCGTTTACTGCTGGAATATGCACAACGTGTTGACGGTCTTTTTCATTGATTCCGCTATTTTCATCAGCAAAAACAAATAACTCACCACCACGTGCCTGAACTTCTTCCATATTTGATTTTAGCTTATCAAGCATTTCATCATTTGGAGCAAGAATCACGATTGGCATTTCGCTATCAACAAGTGCCAATGGGCCGTGTTTTAACTCGCCCGCTGCATAGCCTTCTGCATGAATATATGAAATTTCTTTTAGCTTTAATGCGCCTTCCAATGCGATTGGATAATTCGTACCACGGCCTAAGAATAAGCAGTGATTTTTTTCAACGAATAATTCAGACAAACGCAAAATTTCTGGGTCATTTTTAAGCGTATCAAGAATAACTTTCGGGCTGTGCCATAACTCACGTGTAATCTCTTCAAGCAGAGCAGGGCTAATACGTTGTTTCACTTGACCAATTTTCAAGATTAACAACATAAGCGCAGCGAGCTGAGTCGTAAACGCTTTAGTTGATGCAACACCAATTTCAGGACCAGCAAGCGTCAATAAGTGATGATCGGTTTCACGAACCATTGAAGACGTAGCAACGTTACAGATAGTCAAAGTCTGAATATTGATATTGTTTGCTTTCGCACGCTTTTGAGTTTCACGTAGTGCAGCTAAAGTATCGGCAGTTTCACCTGACTGTGAAATACAAATATAAAGTGTATTTTCGACAATTACAGGAGTGCGATAGCGGAATTCACTTGCGATTTCAACTTGGCAAGGCACACCAATCAGTTGCTCAAACCAATATTTCGCAATCATTCCTGAGTGGTAACTTGTACCACAAGCAATGATTTGTACGCTTTGAATTTTGTTGAAATCTGCATCAGCATTTTTCAGGAAATCATCACGTAAGCTATTGCCATCAAGCGCTTGAGAAATCGTTTGCTTGATTGCTTCTGGTTGCTCATAAATTTCTTTGAGCATGTAGTGCTTGTATTCACCTTTTGATGCACTGCTTACGGTTGCATCAAGCTCTCGCACTGGACGCTCAACGCGCTCGCCATTTGCAAATACTTCAATTGAAGTACGTGTAAGACGTGCAATATCGCCTTCTTCTAGGTACATAAAGCGGTTAGTCACTGGTAAAAGTGCAAGTTGGTCTGAACTAATAAAGTTTTCACCAATACCTACACCAATGACTAAAGGTGAGCCTTCACGTACAGTAATCAGTTCATCTGGATAATCGCTGTGGATAATACCTAGCGCGTAAGCACCTTTAAGCTGAGGTACAACAGTTTCAACAGCTTCTAAAAGGCTATCTGTACTTTTTAATGCTTCAGCAACTAAGTGTGCAACAACTTCAGTATCTGTTTGAGAAGTAAAAACGTAACCTAAAGCTTGAAGGTCATCTTTTAATTCTTGGTAGTTTTCAATGATACCGTTATGTACAACAGCAACCTTACCAGACATATGCGGGTGAGCATTGTTTTCAGTTGGTTTACCGTGTGTTGCCCAACGGGTATGTGCAATCCCGATAGCCCCTGTAAGCTGGTGTTCAGCAACTGCATCGGCAAGATTGATTACTTTACCTACACGACGCTCACGTAAAATTTGTTGGTTATTCAGTAAAGCAACACCCGCAGAATCATAACCGCGGTATTCAAGACGTTTTAAACCTTCAATTAAAATCTCAGTTACACAACGTTCTGCAACGCCTCCGACGATACCACACATACTTCAATCCTCTTATTTCTTCAGCTTTTGGGGACGTTGATAATTTGCTTTTGAAATTTGTTGCGCACGTTCAAAGGAGAGACTTTGTTCGGCTACATCTTTCGTAATCACAGAACCCGCACCAACTGTTGCGCCATTCCCAATGGTTACCGGAGCAACCAGCGAGCTATTAGAACCGATAAAAACGGCATCGCCAATAGTGGTTTTGTGTTTATTTGCACCGTCGTAATTACAAGTAATCGTACCTGCCCCAATATTCGATTCAGCACCGATTTCTGCATCACCTAAGTAGGTGAAATGGTTGGCTTTACTACCCAATCCAATCGTTGTGTTTTTAACTTCAACAAAGTTGCCGATATGTACTTCATTTGCCAATTTAGCGCCTGGGCGTAAGCGTGCAAATGGTCCAATTTGAGCATTTTCACCAACTACTGCACCATCAAAAACGCTATAGGCTTGAACCTTAGTGCCTGCTGCAATTTTGGTATTCTTTAAAATACAACCAGCGCCGATTTCTACAAAATCGCCCAGTTCACAGTCACCTTCAATAATCACATTTACGTCAATACGAACGTCATGTCCAACTTTCACAGAACCGCGTAAGTCAAAGCGTGCAGGGTCTGCAAAAGTTACGCCTTGTTGCATAAGCTCTTTTGCTTGCTGTTGCTGGAACTCACGTTCAAGTGCAGCAAGTTGTAAGCGGTCATTGACGCCTTCAACTTCAAAAGCGAGTTCTGGTTGAATAGATGCGATTTCTAGACCATCTGCAACAGCCATTGCTACGATGTCAGTTAGATAATATTCGCCTTGCGCATTTTCATTTGAAAGTTTAGGCAACCACTCATGAAGTTTTGCATTGCTAACACAGTAGATGCCTGTATTGATTTCTTGAATCTGACGCTGAGCTTCTGTTGCATCTTTATGTTCAACAATCGCTTGAATCTTACCTTCTTGACGAACGATACGACCATAACCTGTTGGGTTGTCGACATGTAAAGTAATCATGCCAATGCCCGTTTTACTTGAAACTTCAACAAGTTGCTCTAGCGTTGTTTGACGTACTAAAGGTACATCACCATAAAGAATTAATGAAATACCGTCTTTAGGAAGTACGGGTAAGGTCATTTGTACCGCATGACCTGTACCTAGTTGTTCTGCTTGTTCAACCCACCCAATATTTTCTTGTGCAAAAGTTTGTTTGACGTGGTCACCACCATGTCCATAAATCGTAATAATATTTTCTGCGTGTATTTTTTTTGCTGTTTGAATGACATGTCCTAAAAGTGGGCGACCCGCTAAAGGTTGTAATACTTTAGGAAGCTGAGAACGCATACGCGTTCCTTTGCCTGCAGCAAGAATAATGACGGTAGTTGACATGAATAACTCTAATGATTTAACTCAAATGGATAATAATTAGTGTACAAAGAGCAGCCCATACACCGGCAATAATATCGTCAAGCATAATACCAAAACCACCATGCACTTGACGATCAATAACGCGTATAGGCCAAGGTTTCCAAACATCGAAAATCCGAAATAATATAAATCCCCCAATCACCCACATCCAATTCATTTGTTGTAAATAAAGCAGGGGAAGGAAGGTAATAGATTGTCCTGCAAATTCATCCCAAACAATTCGACCATCATCGTGTACATCAATAACTTTTGCAGTTTGACCACAAATATAAATTCCTACCAAGGACATGATAAGGATAGCGATTAAGCTTAAGTTAAAGCCAAGCGATAACCAGATTGGAACGAAAAGTAGGGCAAAGGCAGAGCCAAAAGTACCGGGAGCTTTAGGTGCGAGACCAGATCCGAAACCAACTCCACAGAAAACGATGCAGCGGTTGAACCAAGACATGTCCTTAAAATGAATCGGTGGCTTATGCAAAGTGTTGGTATCCATGAATTTGCAATGGGTAATCTGAACCCAAATGCTTAAAAGTTAGTTGTGTTTGCTCAACGATCTCTCCGATCATTGTAATCTTAATGTCTAGTTGTTTTTGCAAAAGTTTTTCATAATTTTGCGGTGTTATTGTAAAACATAACTCGTAATCATCACCACCAGCTAAAGCGTATTGCCAGCGCTGTTGTTCTGGTAGTGCTTGTAGTGTTGAATCAATCGGTAACTTTTCTAAAAGTAATCGGGCACCGACATTTGAAGCTTTTAAGATATGGCCTAAATCTTGGGCTAATCCATCAGAAATATCAATCATACTAGATGCTAATCCCTTCAGCTGTTGTCCAAGCTGACAACGTGGTGTCGGGTAGTCTAGTCTTTCTTGTAATGGATGACCTAGGTGCTGTAAACCATACGCGGCATCACCAACTTGACCGCTCACACAAACATAGTCACCGACTTTGGCACCTGAACGTAACACGGCTTGTCCGTTTTCAACCCAGCCCATGGCTGTGACAGTAATGGTGAGATGAGGGCCTTGGGTCGTGTCTCCACCAATCAGAGCAACCCCAAATTGATTACAGCAGTCATAAATTCCCTGACTGAATCCTTTAAGCCATTCATGATCAATTGTAGGTAGGCTGAGCGCCAGTAAAATACTATGCGGTTTTGCCCCCATTGCTGCAATATCTGAAAGATTAACAGCTACGCTTTTCCAGCCAATTGCATGGGCAGAGGTATCAAGAGGAAAATGACGTCCAGCAACTAGCGTATCTGCACAGATCACCAATTGTTGGTTTACGGGAGGGGTAATTAAGGCTGAGTCATCTCCAATACCCAAGGTGACATCTGTGTAAGATTGTCTGTTAAAGTATTGGTCAATAATAGAAAACTCAGCCATATCAACTTCAAACCTATTAGTTTGCTTGTTGTTTTTCAGCACTACGTAGTGTTGAACTTAAACGATCTAGAACGCCATTAATGTATTTATGGCTATCTGCTCCACCAAAGTGTTTAGCGAGTTCAATAGCTTCATCTAGAACTACTCGGTAAGGTACTTCTAAATGATCACGTAATTCGTAAGCACCCAAGCGTAATGTTGCTAGCTCTACACCATCAAGTGCACTAAGTTCACGGTCAAGGACCGGAATAAGTAATGCATCAAGATCTTCGTGCTGTGCAATCACTTGTGTTAGCAGTTCGTGATAGTAGTTTAAGTCTACCTTGTGCATTGCATTTTCAGCACGGGTGCGTGCTTCGATTTCATGTACAGGGTTGTGACTCATTTGCCACTCATAAATACCTTGTACAGCAAAACGACGTGCTTTACGTTTTGCTGCATAAGCGGCTTGCAGTGTTTGAGACATGCTTTAAATTGCCTTTAATAAATTAACCATTTCAATTGCAGTTAAAGCAGCTTCGCTACCTTTGTTTCCTGCTTTTGTACCTGAACGTTCGATGGCTTGCTCGATGCTATCAGTAGTTAATACACCATTGATGACAGGCAAGCTGCTTTCTAACGCGACTACACCTAAACCTTTTGCACATTCACCTGCAACGAAGTCAAAGTGTGGTGTGCTACCACGAATAACTGCGCCAAGTGCGATGATTGCATCAAACTGGTTTGATGTAGCTAATTTTTTAGCAACAATCGGGAGTTCCCATGCGCCAGGAGCGTGAATAACAGTAATGTTATCTTCATTTACACCATGGCGTTTTAATGTGTCGATTGCACCATCCAATAAGTGTTCAACAACAAAGCTGTTGAAACGACCCACTAAAATCGCATAACGACCTTCGCTTGCGAGATGTAATAAACCTTCAATACGGCGAATTGCCATAGCAACCTCGATTATTTCGTTGTGATTTGATCAGCAGTGACATATTCCACTACTTCTAAATTAAAGCCAGATAAGGCATTGAAACGTAATGGTGAGCTGAGAAGCTTCATTTTTTCAACACCTAAATCACGCAAAATTTGAGCACCGACACCAATGGTTTGATATTGATGTGAAAGTGCTGCATTGGATTTCACCGGTTTTGGCTTATTTAAATCATCCAACGCTGGTCCCAAGTCTTGCAAATGATCTTGTCCGATCCAGACTAAAACACCGCGATCACTCGCTGCAATCGTCTGTAGGGCACGGTCTAAGTTCCACGCAGGTTCACCATCAGCTTTATTGAGCTTAAGCAAATCGCGAATTGGACTAAAACCATGCACACGTACTGTTGTAACACCTTCTTTTGGCTCGCCTTTAACTAAAGCCAAATGAATGTCCGGGTTACCAATCTCACGATAACGATAAAGTTCAAATGAACCATATTCTGTTTGAATGGTTTTTTGATCCAGACGTTCAACCGTTTGCTCATTGGTCATGCGGTAGTGAATCAAGTCCGCAATTGTACCAATTTTTAAGCCATGCTTCTCGGCAAAAATTTCTAAATCTGCACGGCGTGCCATTGTGCCATCTTCATTAATGATTTCACAAATAACAGAAGCTGGTTCAAGACCTGCTAAACGGGCTAAATCACAACCTGCTTCGGTATGGCCTGCACGATGTAAAACACCGCCTGGTTGTGCCATTAACGGGAAAATATGACCCGGCTGTACGATATCAGTTGGTTTTGCATGCGCTGCGACAGCAGCTTGAATTGTATGTGCACGCTCTGCTGCTGAAATACCCGTGGTAATACCTTCAGCGGCTTCAATTGATAAGGTAAAGTTTGTACTGTGCTGAGCACCGTTTTGGTCAACCATCAACGGAAGGTTTAACTGTTTACAGCGCTCACGGCTTAGCGTTAGGCAAACTAGACCACGTGCATGGGTAATCATGAAGTTAATATCTTCAGGACGAACATGCGTTGCTGCAATGACAAGATCACCTTCATTTTCGCGATCTTCGTCATCCATCAAGATAACCATTTTGCCTGCACGAATATCGGCGACAAGATCTTCAACACGACTCAGCGGCATTCGCTTTCACCTTTTTTTGTCGTAAGACAATTTCTATTTAATAAATTTTGCATAGTTTACGCTGTTTAGAGAATTTTGCCTATGATTCTGATTTATCCAAATTTGTGACATCTAAGAATAGATCGAGATTTATTTATACAAATAAATCATAAGAAAATGGAGTGGTTTTAAATAAAAGCCATGAATTTAAATAAAAAAAACCTAGCCAAAAGGCTAGGTTCTGATGCGCGTAGTTACTTTTTATGAAGCTGCACTACTTGGACTATCATTTTGTGGGATTGATTTTTTCCCCATTAAAATTTCAGTCCGGATATTTTGAGCAAGTTCAGCACATTCTGCATTCATACCATTGATCATAAATGCATGACGTGTCATCACATTGCTTGGGTTTGGCATTGCAACAAGTTGGTAGCTGTCTTGAATTGCTTTGAGCTGTTCATTTTCGAGATATAAAGCTGACTCTTTAGCGTGAAGATGCTGTGCTAAACGTTGAGCAGCTTCTTTTGCATCGATTTGCATAGCTTCTACAGCATTACATGTTGCACTACGAGTTTGCAGCGCAAAACGTTTATCTTCACGGTAACGTTTATATAAAACATCTGAAAGTAATTGGAATACGGTTCCAATCATAAGCAGACATTCTACGGCATGCGTATGAGAGGTTGAAATCGCAAGTGTCGCGCCTTCGGCATTAAACTCATCTACTACTTCAATATCTGTGAGCTTCAATTGGTAATGCTTAACGCATAACTCAATACTCTTGTTTAAAAAGAGCTGGCAGAGTTTGAAATAAGGAATAGATACCGATTGGTTAACACTGCTTAATAACTGTTTAGGGTCATAAAACTGAATATTGAGTGCCAACGTATGTTGATCAGCTGAATCTGAAGCTTTCTCGGTTTGTTGGCGAACTGCTGGTTTCGCTTTCGCTTGTTGCTGAGCTTGTGCAACCAAAGTTACCGTATTTTGTTTTTCTAGAGCCAATGCTTGAGTTAACTGCTGAATTTCATGCTTCAAGCGGTTTTCTTCATTAATGCGTGCCAAATATTCGGTACGGGTTGGACGAGCAATCGCGCGATAGGCAAGCCACAATAAAACATGCAAAAACAGAGAAGCTAAAATTGCAAGCCATTGAGTACGAAGAATTTCTCCAATACTTGGCTGAATCAACGTAACTTCGATAGATCCGACTTTCTTTTCATTTTGAAGGGCATCACGAGCAAAAATTTCGCCTTGGCGGGTTTTTGAAATTCCGCTTGTTGCTAGAACCTGTTTGTTTGCATCAAGAATGCGAATAGACGCAACACTTGGATTGGTCGCATAGCGATTGGCAATCAGAGCTAAAGACACCGTATTAGCAGGTTCAAGCTCAGATAAGCTGTCTGCAACGAGCTGACTGGTCATGAGCTGACCTTGACTCGCACGGTTTTCATTAAGCTGGTGTGTCGTTGCAATGACCAATAAAAAGGTATGCAATGCAAAACTAACGATCAGTAGGCTAGCAAATAGCCCTTGTCTAGGCGCAATCAAGTTAAACTTCCAAGGCAATTATATTGAAATTCGATTATGATTCTTACAATAGTTGTCACTCAGACTAGAGTCAATTCATGCGAGAAATCATTCTTATATCCTTTTTAGGACCGGACCAACCAAACCAGTTTACCCGATTAATGCAAGTACTATCCGTACATTCATTGCAAATACTGGATGTAGGTCAGGCTGTTATTCATAATCAACTTACATTAGGCATTGTGGTCGCTTCTGATAATGAAACTGCGACCGCTTTGGCAATGAAAGAGATTTTGATTTTAGCACATGATATTGGCTTAACAGTGCGCTTTAAACCAATCACGGGCGCAGAATACGATCAATGGGTAAGTGAAGGTGGTCGGACTCGTTATATCGTCACGGCTTTAGCCCCAGAACTCACTGCGGCACACTTACAAGCAGTTACAAAAATTGTGTCTAGCCAAGGCTTTAACATCGAAACAGTAACGCGTTTATCAGGTCGTGTAGACTTCGAAAGAGATAATAAATTTCCACGTCGTGCCTGCGTACAGTTTGGTCTAAGTAGCGGCCCAACTTTAGATGCACAAGCCATGCGTGCTGCATGTTTACTTCTTTCAAGCGAATTAAATATCGATGTTGCTGTTCAAGAAGACAATGCTTATCGCCGTAACCGCCGTTTGGTGTGTTTCGATATGGACTCAACATTAATTGAACAAGAAGTGATTGATGAGTTGGCGATTGAAGCAGGGGTAGGTGCACAAGTAGCTGAAATTACTGAAAGAGCGATGCAAGGTGAGCTTGATTTTCAGCAAAGTTTCCGTGCGCGCGTTGCATTATTGAAAGGACTTGATGCTGCTGTTTTACCTAAAATTGCAGAGCGTTTAACCATTACCGAAGGTGCAGAACGTCTTATCTCGACCTTAAAGGCACTTGGTTATAAAACGGCAATTTTATCTGGTGGATTCCAGTATTTTGCTGAATATTTACAAGGCAAACTCGGTATTGATGAAGTCCACGCTAATATCTTGGATGTGCAAGACGGCTTCGTAACAGGTGAAGTGAAAGGCGCAATTGTAGATGGCGCCCGTAAAGCTGAGCTATTACGCGAGCTTGCGAATAAGATGGGGATTTCTCTAGAGCAAGCGATGGCAGTAGGCGATGGTGCAAACGATTTACCAATGCTTGCGATTGCAGGCTTAGGCGTTGCCTATCGTGCAAAACCATTAGTACGCCAAAATGCAAATCAAGCGATTTCAAGTGTTGGTTTAGATGGTGTGCTGTATTTACTCGGTATGCATGATAAAGATTTAAATCGTGCTTAACCTACATGGATAAGCTTTAAGCGCTACTTCAGAGTAGCGCTTTTTTTATGCAGAATAGTCATAAAAACAAGCAAGTTATGACAAAATTTTGCACAGAAAAAAGGCAATAAAAAAATCTGAAAAAAACTTATTTGGGGCCTTAAAAACAGCATATTTTTTTGTAATGACACGCCAGAATTGATGCTATATAGGGAATCGAACTTTTTGAATTTTACAAAAATGTAATGACAAAAGAATGTTGCGACAAAGTATGTCGCATTGAGAAAAAACGGGTCTTTTTTTCTAAAAAAAAACATCCATAATGCATCGTAAGCTTCAACACAAATCATGAATTAAAGTTGTTTTTGGAATGAGGTCGGGTATTTAAGACCGAATGTTTTTAGACGTTTTCATTAAGACGGAGGTTTCTATGGTAACAGCGAATTTTGCCGCTATCGCCGGATTCAGCTTAATTGCTGTCGCGCTTGTTGCTGTTTTCTTTTCTCCTTACCGTCGTTGGCTTGGTTTTATGCTTGCAGGGATGTTCTTTTGGGGGCTATTGGAAGTGGTCCGTTTTGGAGTTCAAGTCACTTTTGAAATGCCAGTCACATATAGTTATTTAACTGCACTAAGTCTAGCGATGGTAATGGTTACATTTATTCTGTTACGTGAGGATAAACAAGCACAAAAGGCATTGGCAAATCGCCAATATATAGAACACACGCCAGTATATGAAGATGATCAGCAGCAATGTTCTAGCCGATAATTAAATTGTTATCTAACGGTAAAAAGGTATGCACAGCATGCCTTTTTCATTTACGAAACGTGATTTTTATTATACAAAGCATTTATTAAAAAATAGCCAGTTATGCTACGATAGATGCGTCTGTTGACGTTTCATCTAGATTGCGTTGCCAGCTAAAAAATTATCAATTGATGCATAAAACACAGGCAATGGTATGTCGTTGCTAAGTTTTGCTCTAAAGTTTTCATAAAAATACAATAGGCGTGAATGTTCATGAAACTTTCTTCCATACCTGTAGTCAAGTTACCTCTCGTTGATGTCAGTACAGACCCGTTAGATTTATTGGTAGCAGGTTTAGTGCTGCGTATGAAGCAGTTGGCGCGTACTAGCCCTAAGTTTATTGAACTGATTCATGACCGCGCGTTCCGTATTCAGATTGGTACAGACCTAGGCGTTGCACGTCAGATCATTATTAATAATGGTCAAATTGACACGGTTGCAGGTGCACCTGAGAAAGCTGATTTTATTTTGCAATTCGCAGACAGTGAGCAAGGTGTAAAAACTTTGATTAAAGGTGACCCAACAGCATTTATGACGGGTATGCAAGACGGCAGCATTAAAATGGAAGGTGATTTCAGCCTATTGGTATGGTTTAACCAAGTCGCTAAGCTCATTCCACCTAAGTTACCAAAACCAGTAAAAGAAAAAGTACGTCAGGCGCGTGCTTTCATTAAAGAGAAAACTGGACGTTAATTGCCAGACATAAAAAAACTCCCATTTGGGAGTTTTTTTATGTCTATGCTTCAACTTCCAAATTGAAAGTTACTGGGCCATCATTAATGAGGTGTACTTTCATATCCGCAGCAAAAATTCCGGTTTGAACGTTTTCAAATTGAGAATGTGTATATTCAACCAATTGTTCGTATAATGCTTTTGCATCGCTAGGTGGCATTGCCGGGCCAAAGTCTGGACGCAAACCTTTTTGTGTTTGTGCCATTAAGGTAAATTGCGACACAAGCAGGATTCCACCATTTGCTTGAGACACGTTCCAGCCCATTTTGCCTTGCTCATCATCAAAGATTCGATATTTCAAAATTTTATCAATAAGCTTTTGGCCAACAGCCAAATTATCATCTCTGCCAATGCCTAAAAACACCAGTAGGCCGTGTTGGATTTCGCCTGTAGTTTCACCGTCTACCACCACTTTGGCTTCAAGAACTCGTTGTATTAAAGCGCGCATAGTTAAAGCAAATTTCTATAATTAATTGAATTAACGTAGTTTAGCAGAATTTAAATTAAATGATTTTTAAAAGGAAATTTCATGGAACTGCAACAATGGTATAAAACCTCGCAATTCATCCATAAAAATATGCTTTAATGCTAAGAAGCAAGCGAATAATCATTGACTATGTCTCCAATTATCCATTCTTTACTAGATACAGACTTGTACAAATTTACGATGTTACAAGTGGTTTTGCATAAATTCCCGCAAACCCATAGTGTCTATCATTTCCGCTGTAGAAATTTAGAAGATACTGTCTATCCACTAGTAGATATTTTGGATGATTTAAACGAGCAACTCGACTATTTGTGTAGCCTTAAATATAAAGAAGATGAGCTTCAATATTTACGTAAATTACGCTTTATCAAAAGTGACTTTGTTGATTATTTAGAACTATTTCAACTGAAACGACGTTTTATTCAGGCTAGCATTGATGCAGAAGGTCGTTTGGATATTCGTATTGAAGGTCCAATGGTCCAGGCCATGATGTTCGAGATTTTTGTTCTGGCAATTGTAAACGAGTTATATTTTAGCCGTATCAAAACAGACCAAGTTTGGGCTGAAGGCGAACGCCGTTTACAAGCAAAACTTGATTTGATTCAGCAATATGAAAAATCTCAACAGCCGAATGATCCACCGTTTTTAGTTTCTGATTTTGGTACACGCCGTCGTTATAGCTTTGCATGGCAAAAGCATGTCGTAGCGGCATTTCATAAAACTGTACCAAATGTGTTCCGTGGTACAAGTAATGTGTTGCTGGCTAAAGAGCTTAACATTACACCAATCGGGACCATGGCACATGAGTTCCTACAAGCTTTTCAGGCACTTGATGTACGTTTGCGTGATTTCCAAAAAGCTGCTCTGGAAACGTGGGTACAAGAGTACCGTGGAGATTTAGGAATTGCCCTAACCGATGTGGTAGGGATGGATGCTTTCTTACGCGACTTTGACCTGTATTTTGCCAAACTCTTTGATGGTTTACGTCATGACAGTGGCGACCCGTATGAGTGGGGCGATAAGGCGTATGCACATTACCGTAAATTAAAAATTGATACCAAAACCAAAATGCTGACCTTTAGCGATGGCCTTAATTTGCCAAAGGCATGGGAATTGCATCAGTACTTTAAAGATCGTTTTCAGGTGAGTTTTGGCATTGGAACTAATTTGACCAATGACATGGGGCAAAAGCCGCTGAATATTGTGTTGAAACTGGTTGAATGTAATGGTCAGTCAGTTGCGAAAATCTCAGATAGTCCGGGTAAAACCATGACTGACAACGATACTTTCTTGGCCTATTTACGTCAGGTTTTTGAAATCGAAGAACTTGAAGAAGCGGTTTAAGTAAAAAGTAGTCTCGCTATTTTTTATTTTTAAAAGTGAGAATGCTGATATCTGATTTGCTGCTAAAGTGTAGCAGAAAATCAGAGTTTGTTAGATATATGCTTATGCTAAGATTGAAAATAAGCTGGTATAAAAAGAAACCATGACGATGACACTCCCTGATTTTAAACTCGATTTATTAATAGAAGCAGAAGAATTAGTGCCTTATTTAGGCAATGAATATATTCGCATTATAGATTTGAGCCGTGCATCGGTTTATGAACAACTCCATATTCCACATGCCATTCATTTACAGCCTAAATGGTTAGTGGCTCAGCATGAAGAAGCAACTGGTGTTTTGCCGGATGAAGCGGGTTTACAAGCACTTATTGAAAAATTGAATATTTCACCTAATCATCATGTCGTAGTGTATGACGATGAAGGCGGGGCATGGGCTGGGCGTTTAATCTGGAATTTGCATTGCTTAGGATTTACCCGTACCAGTTTAATTAACGGTGGTATCCATGCATGGTTAGGGGCAGGCTTACCCACTACAGCAGAAGTCGAAAAAATTTCTCCTGTTACAGACTTAATTCAAATTGATTTATCACATGCTGCTCAGTTCAGAGTGAACTATGAAGAGCTACGCAAACAAGTTGAACAAGAAAGTGTGCAACTATGGGATTGCCGGACGAGTGATGAATATAGTGGTGTCCGTTTAGCAGCGCGACGCGGCGGTCACATTCCAAATGCCCTCCATTTTGAATGGAGTACTGCACTTAATCGTCAAAATCATCTAAAATTGCATCCGCTTGAACGCACGCGGCAGCGCCTTGAACAACTTGGGTTCGATTTACAACAACCTGTAGTTGTGTACTGCCAGTCACATCACCGTTCCGGTTTGGCCTATATTCTGGCTAGACTCTTGGGCTGGGAAGCAAAAGCCTATGATGGTGCGTGGAGTGAATGGGGCAATCGCCTCGATAGTCCTATTATTACTGGAGAATCACCCTCGTGAGTTTCACATCTCGATTAAAAAAAGAATTATTTATTAAGGCACAAAACCTTGTACCACAGCACCAATTGAGCCGTGTGGTAGGTAAAGTTGCTGCGAGTGAAAATCCAGTTGTGAAAAACGCTGTTATTCATGCGTTTAAAGCTAAGTATGGGATTGATTTATCGATTGCTGAACAAGGCAATGCACTGAAATATAAATCTTTTAATGACTTTTTTACCCGTGCATTAAAAGAAGGTGTACGTCTAATTGATGAAAATGCAGATAGTATTGTGTCACCAGCGGACGGTGCAATTTCCCAAATTGGTAAAATTACTGCGGGTGAAGTCTTTCAAGCCAAAGGTCAAAGTTTCTCTGTAGAGAAATTAATTGGTGATCCGCAACTTGCTCAGCCATTCCAAGATGGTGAGTTCGCGACAGTTTATTTATCACCACGCGATTACCACCGTGTTCATATGCCGTTTGCAGGTACTTTAACAGAAACGTTATATGTGCCAGGCGAGCTATTTTCGGTAAATCAGGTCACTGCTGAAAATGTACCGGGATTATTTGCTCGTAATGAACGTATGGTGTGTTTGTTTGATACTGAACTTGGCCGTATGGCTGTTGTTCTAGTGGGGGCGATGATTGTTGCTGGTATTGAAACTGTGGCAACAGGCAAGGTAAAACCTTCAGGTCGTATCGAATTACAGCATCATCAGTTAAAGCTAGAGAAAGGTGCTGAGCTTGGACGTTTTTATTTAGGTTCTACAGCCATTATTTTATTTGAAAAAGATAAGATCGAATGGGAACAACGTTTTAAAGCTGAGTCTGTGGTTGTAATGGGTGAGCGCATGGGACATACAGTTTAGTAAACGATATAATCACCATAAAATAAGTAAACCCTGACTTTAATTATTCAGGGTTTATTTTTTTAATTTAAGTTATATAAAATTAAAATATATAACTATGTTTTGACTTATATTATATAGAAAAATAATTATTATTAAGTGATCTAAATGAGTACGTTATATGAGCTAGTCTATAAATATGTATCTGAAGAGAGCAAAAATATTAATATGATTAAAAATTAATAAATAAAAATAGAATGAAATATTTAAGTTAGACTTAAGTCGAGGTTTTAATTTTATTTGAAGATAAGTTATTAAATCTAAAAAAATTATTTATTTTTTATAACCATGAAGCGCTTTTTTGATATTACACCACTTTAGCCTTGGCACAATGCTTGCTACTTGTTTAGGACTTTACTGTAACTTTCATATTTTTTAGGTTCTGAAATCATGTTAAAAGTTAAACGCCTGACAGCTTCGGTTTTATCTGTACTTTGTATTTCACTCACCCATGCCAATGATTTTAAAGTTTTAAATCAAATTTCAAAACAGCCTACTCAACTTCAAAGTGGCGAATATAAAGGTAATTATTATGTTCCCTCTACTTTAAATACCATTACATGGGGCTATTTACCAAATCGAGATGCTAAACCCGTGCTTACTGTTCCGTCGGGTAGTGTAGTGACATTCGATACGGTTTCTCATGAAGGTTTACTTGAAGATCAGGGGCGTAATGCTGAAAAGTTCTTTAAATCGAAGGGTGTAAATTCTAATCAAATATTGGAAGATGCAAAAACAATTACACAGTCAAATTTAAAGCATGATTTTCATAAAGATGGGCCGCATATTGTGACAGGCCCTGTTGCCATTGAAGGCGCACAGCCCGGTGATATTTTGAAAGTTGAAGTACTTAAAGTTGAACCGCGTGTTCCTTACGGTGTGATTTCAAATCGACATGGTAAGGGGGCTTTAGTAGGGGAGTTTCCTAAAAAAGCGAAGCAAGAAAATGCATCGGCTGAACATCCTGAACGCTATGGAAATGTATCGATTTTCACCCCAATTGAAAAAAATGCACAAGGTGAATATGAAGGGGTATTAAAAACAGAATCTGGTAAATCAATACGTTTTCCGCTGTATCCTTTTATGGGAATTATGGGGGTAGCAGCCAATACATCTGAGCCGGTTCACTCTGTACCACCTGCAATGTATGGCGGAAATATTGATATTAATGAACTAGGTACAGGTTCAACCGCGTATTATCCTGTTCAGGTTAAAGGTGCATTATTCTATACGGGTGATAGCCATTTCGCGCAAGGCGACGGAGAGGTGGCATTAACGGCACTGGAAGCTTCAGCCCGCGCCACGCTCAAATTTACCTTACTCAAAGCAGGTAAGGACAAAATACCGGGCAAAGATTTAAAACAACCCTTAGCTGAAAATGCTGAGTTTTGGATTACGCCGGGACTTGATGAGGATTTAGATGAAGCCATGAAAAAGTCTACACGTGAAGCCATTCGTTTCTTAAACCAAGAATACGGTATTGATGAAGCGACAGCGTATGCCTATTTAAGTGCCGCAACTGATTTTGAAGTTTCACAAGTAGTAGATAAAACTAAAGGTATTCATGCAAAAATCAGAAAAGCTGATTTTAAAGAGTTTGAGCGTAAATAATTGAGATGATCAGAGCTTGGTATTTAAAATATTAAATACCAAGTTAATCTTATTTTAACTATTTATAAGTATTATATAATTTATAATTAAGTATAATGAATATCACACATATTTATTAGTATAAAATCTAATGCAATCACTTCCAAACGTTCTACTATATCTTGCTGCTTTATTAACATTCTGTGCCGCATTACTTCATTTTGTTTGTGTGTTCTGGGGAGCAAATGGTTTTCGGTTTTTAGGGGCGGGGAAAAGTATTGTCCAGATGGTTGAAAGAGGGCACTGGTATCCTAATTTTACAGCTATAACTGTGGGGTTAATTCTAACTGTATGTGCTATTTATGCCTTCTTTGCAGCAAAGGGAATACAGGTATTACCATTTACTAAACTTATTTTGTCACTTGTTTCAGCGGTTTTTCTTATCCGTGGTTTTGCTTTTTCATGGTTAAAGTCAAAATTTGTGGGAAATAGTGATTTATTTTGGTATGTCAGCTCAGCCTTTTGTTTAATACTCGGCGCTTTATATGCCGCAGGCGTATATTTAATTTGAAACGAATATATTCTAAGTGAACTAGAGTGAATAATTTTAAAAATTAAAAAGGGAGCTTAGCTCCCTTTTTAATTATTTAGTCCAGCCATATTTTTTGAAAATAGCATTAGCTTGCTGAGACGATAAGAACTCTACAAAACGTTTAGCCTCGGCATCTTTTAAACTATGTTTAGTTAATGCTACACCTGTGTCACGATAGACAACTAGCTCTGGTTCGATAGGGATAATTTGTCCAACATCTGGGTTACTAACTCCCCAAATATTAAAGACTAACCAAGCATCATAGCTGCTATTTTCTTCCCAGTTTTTCTTGGCAATCCCTGTGTTGGCTGCATAGGTGGCAATATTCTTTCGAAAAGCTTTTGTTAATTGAATATTTCCGGTTCTGCCAGCGATATCTTCCCACATACCGACTTGACCTGCACCATGTGTAACTAAAACTTTAATATTGGGTTTAGCTAGGTCTTTAAATCCTTTAATATTTTTAGGATTTCCTTTGCGTACTAAAATGGCTGCGGGGCGTAAATATAAAGGTTCCACCGAGTCTTTTATAATTTGCTCAGAAAAGGTATTTTCGAAATCAGACATCATGGCTTCGGAACCACTATAGATAACATCTGCATTTAGTTTCGCTTTTTCAGACCATTGAGCAGTAGGAACAGAAGTCACATGGACTGCTATGCCAGTTTTATTGGTGAATTGTTTGGCGGCTTCTTTCATGGCGGGTGCGGGCCCACCTGGACCATAGACTTGTACGTCTGCAAAACTATGGATAGATAGAGAACCGAGAATAAGAAAAATCAGGTAGGGTATAAATTTTTGTTTTGACATTTTAATCACTATAGTAATTAAGAAAATATCAGCATATATTTTTTATTATTGAAATTGGATTAATTTTTGCAACGATATTTATAATACATTTCTTTGAAATATATTTAATGAGATTTTAAGAGACTATATATAAATGTAAATTATTTTGAGTTGAATATAAATATAGAAGATTCTATGGTAATTTATATTTTATAAATTAATTATTTAAATAGATGTAATGTAAATAATAGAGGAGTAATCCCTTGATTAGAAAAAGTAATTCTTTTTTAAAAATTTTATTTAGCAGTATTTGTTTGGTGTCTGGCTCTGCTATGGCTGCTCAAATTACTGATTTGGGTAAGCAAATTGTGAGCGAAAAACCAGGCTCCATACTCTCGATAGCACAACAAGATGTGACAGATTTATTTCCTCATGCAGATCAGCGCTTGTTGGTTAATTATCGTAGTCGAGGTATTCAGGGCGAGCCTATTGTTGCATCGGCTTTTATTTTATTACCGAAAGGAACACCACCAAAAAATGGCTGGCCGATACTGGCTTGGGCACATGGGACGACAGGAGTTGCTGATACTTGTGCACCTTCGGGTGACTATGTGGGTGGACCAGTTCACTCATATCAAGAAGTTGCTTCCAAAGCTTTAGATGGTTGGCTTGCACGTGGCTATGCAGTTGTTGCACCTGATTATCAGGGCTTAGGTACATCAGGCGGGCATCCTTATATGAATGCAAAGAGCCAACTACATACGGTTGTCGATGCAGTGCGTGCATTGCATTTGCTTAAGCCCAAGAGCTTTAATAAACAGTGGTTGGTGATGGGGCACAGTCAAGGTGGGGCTGCGGCAATTGCAGTGTCTGCCTATGGTCAAAAAGATGCACCTGAACTAGATTTAAAAGGGGCAATTGCTCTTGCGCCAGGCGGCTATCAATATGAAGGCATTGCAGAATATGTGAAAACTAATCCGAACCCAGAACCTAGTGTGGCAGCATTTTTCCCGATTGTGTTATTGGGAGCACAAGCAGCAGAACCAAGTATTGTTCCTGAAAACTTAGTCAGTGCAGAAATGAATGCGGTGCTAACTCAAGCGCGCAGTCGCTGTTTATCTGAACTTCAATCTGATTTGAAGAAGTCTCCTTCTAGCATATTTCTGCCTAATGCAGACTTAAAACCTCTTCTGGCTTATCTAAAACAACAGTCCATTGAAAATATGGTGCCGACTGTGCCATTAATGATTGTTCAAGGTTCTAAAGATCATTTAGTCGACCCTAGAGGCACATCTGCTTATTATCAGCAGTTATGTAAATTAAAAAAACCAACTATATATCAAACGATTGATGGCGGAGATCATCGTGATGCATTACGCCAGAGCAATACTTTTGCCACTAGTTTTTTAAACGTAATAGAGAAAAATCAGACAAAATCGTATTGCTCCAATTTTAAGTAAATTGGTTTAAATAATACAAAAAAGCCGACTTTTCATGAGTCGGCTTTTTTGTATGTGCAGGGAATAGTTTTAGGTCATGTTATATAGTCTTTCTTTTGGAAAAACTGCGGTAAATGTTGATCCCTCGTTTTCTTTAGACTGCACATCTAAATACGCACCGTGTTGCATAAGCACATGTTTTACAATTGCTAAGCCTAAACCTGTACCACCTGTTTGACGGCTACGGTCGCTGTCCACACGATAGAAGCGTTCAGTCAGGCGTGGTAAATGTTTAGGATTAATTCCGATGCCCGTGTCTTGTACACTAAAGTAAGCATGTTCGCCATCATCATGCCAGCCAATGGTAATGGTTCCACCTTTTGGCGTGTACTTGATGGCATTGGTAATTAAATTACTAAATGCGCTGGCAATTTCCATGTCGGAACCAATCAGGTCGCAGTGGCTATCAATGTGTAAATTGAGCGTATGTCCATAATCGGCATTATAGGCCTGAGCATCATCAAATAATTGATTCATTAAACTCGGCATTTCAATAATCTGATTTTTCGCAATTTTCTTGTTATTTTCTAAATTTGATAACAACAGTAAATCATTGACCAAAGCATTCATACGCTTGGTTTGTGACTGCATTTGATCAAAGGCACGTTTCCAGCGTGGACTAATATCTTCCTGATCGGTAAATGTTTCGATATAACCACTCAGTACGGTTAATGGTGTACGAAGTTCATGTGAAATATTATCGACGAAGTCTTTACGCATTTGCTCAAGGTTATGCATACGAGTCACGTCGTAAGCTACTAATAAACGACTTTCTCCACCAAATCGAGTGAGCTTAACCTGTACATAACGGTCATCATCAAAATTGGAATGGAGTTTAATCCCATCGGGTGCCTGATCAATATTGTTAAAATATTCAATAAAGGTCGGCTGACGTAAAATCGTTAAGAGGTTTCGGCCACGGTCAAGTGGACTAATCCCTAATAAACGCTCTGCGGCTGGGTTCCACCATTCGATTTGATGTTGATCATCAATTAGAACTACGGCCTCAGCAAGGGCAACTAAGGAAGATTGTGCTCGGTCAATTAAACCGACCATTTCGGCCTGAACAATTCGTTCCTGACGCTGAGCACGGTAAACATTAAATAATAATGCACCCCAAATCCCGTTAAGATTTGGAGGCACATCATAAGGTTTATTGGCAATCCAGTCATTGACCAGATATAAAGAACGCAACTGGAGTGTAAAAAACACCACGAAGGCGATAAAAATACAACTCCAGAAATACCCGACACCTAAACCGACTAAACCGGCAATAATTAGAAAAAATAATAAAAGCCGTAAATCTTGTTTGGCAAACGTCCATAAACTACTGTAACGAGAAAGTTTTTGTTCACGTACCTGTTCAGGGACGGGGTAGGGTTCATACATAAATCTTGGTTAACCTGCGGCTAAATCTGCACGTGTTGAGAAACGGTAGCCAGTTCCACGTACAGTCTGAACAAATCGGTCAACACCAAAAGGTTCTAAGACTTTACGCAAACGACGGATATGCACATCGATAGTGCGGTCTTCAATATATACATTACCGCCCCATACCTGATCGAGCAACTGGGCACGCGTATATGCACGCTCTGGATGGGTCATAAAAAATGCAAGTAAGCGATATTCAGTTGGGCCCATATCTAAAATGCTGTTGCCAAAGCTAACACGCTGGCTTACAGGATCAAGAATTAAACCATTGGCATCAATTGTTTTTTCACCACTTAATGCATTTGCACGGCGCAGAACTGCCTTAATACGTGAAACCAGTTCACGTGTTGAGAAAGGCTTCGTCATGTAATCATCTGCACCCGCATCAAGACCTTGTACTTTATGGTCTTCTTCTCCACGAGCGGTGAGCATAATCACTGGAATTTCTGCTAGGTTCTCATCACGTTTTAAGCGGCGACATAAATCGACACCACTTACGCCTCCAGGTAACATCCAATCAAGCAAGATAAGCGCCGGACGTTGGTCGACGATAATTTGATGAGCCTGTTTGGCATCTTCAGCCTGTAAACACTGAAAGCCTGCCATGTCCAAAGAAGTATGGATCATTTCACGAATAGGGAGCTCATCATCGACAATTAAAATATAGTCATCTTTCACAGCGCAATATCCTATAGATTTAACGGTGAACCGTTTTGTAGTTATGACAGGCTTATTACAAAGATTAATTATGACAATTTCATTGCAGAAAAGTCTATAAAATTGAATTTAGCAATAATTTGTGACAAAACCAAGGCAAAGGCATGACCAAATGATGACATATAAACTTTAAACTTCTTAAATTCATTCAATGGGTTATTACCATAATTGCTTAACCGGTTTTTCAGATTATTAGCTGTCAAAAAACTTTAATATTATTTTGAAACTTGGGCTAATAGGGATAAGAAAACAATACGGCATGCGGTTAAAACCTGCTCAAGAGACTGCTCAAATCCTCCCATGACCCATCGAATCGCAATTTGAGTGACATATCCATTCAAGCCAGTTGCGATTAAAGAGAGCTCATTTTCATGGTGTTGAATTTGCGGCATGGTTAGCATAACAAAGGCCTGAATCATGCGATCAAATTGCGCAAGCGTTTCTTGAATGGTGGCTTGATTATGTAATTCTTGTACCAAAACGGCATCGACATAGATGATACGAGCTAATCTTGGATCATCTTTTAAGGTGGTCAGCAGTGCTCTTAAACCCGCATCGACCATTTTTTCTGGGTCGGGTGCAGCTTTAATCACGGCTTGCATCAGATTTTGCTGTAATTCTTCAATCATTTTTAAAAAGATGGTTTGGAATAAATCTTCACTTTTCTTAAATGATTCATAAAAATAACGTTCTGTGAGTTTTGCCTCTTGGCAAACATCTTTTACCGTCACTGAAAAAAAACCGAGCGTTCCGTAGGTCGCAATACCTGCTTCAATCAGTTTTTCACGGCGTGCCTCTTTACGTTCAGATAGAGATAACCCTTTGAACTGACGTTCTTTACTCACACTTTTTGTTTTCTTTTTACTGGTTGAGTCGTTAGTCGCCATAAATAAGTCGTTTCCTAAAGATTGGTTTCCTAATTTATAGGTTTTGGCCAAATATGCTCACTATGATAAAGCCCTCAGAAGAATTGTGCCATTCTATCTGAAATTACAGTGTACTATATTGACAATGGATATTGTCAAAATTATATTGAAGATGTCTGAACTGCACATGCAATGAACCGACTGTGCAAATATCGAAAAACAAAGGATGGACAATGAAAAATTTTAAAAACAAAGTCGCTGCAATTACGGGCGCGGGTTCTGGCATTGGGCAACAGTTAGCAATTCTTTTGGCAAAACAGGGCTGCCATCTTTCGTTGAGTGATATTAATGAAAAAGGATTACAACAAACTGTCGAGCTTTTAAAGCCTTACAGCAATATTACTGTTACCACCAAAAAGCTTGATGTGTCTGACCGTGAAGCGGTAAAACAGTGGGCGCAAGAAACTGTGCAAGATCACGGTTCTGTTAACCTGATTTTTAACAATGCTGGCGTTGCGTTAGGCTCGACTGTCGAAGGCGCAACCTACGAAGATTTAGAGTGGATTGTTGGGATTAACTTCTGGGGTGTCGTATACGGTACTAAAGAATTTTTACCGTTCATTAAGCAAACTCAAGATGGGCACATTATTAACATCTCGAGCTTATTTGGTCTAACTGCTCAACCAACCCAATCTGGCTATAATGCAACTAAATTTGCTGTGCGTGGCTTTACCGAATCGTTACGCCAAGAGTTGGATATTGAAAAAAGTGGCGTAAGTTCTTTGTGCGTACATCCGGGAGGCATTCGCACCAATATTGCTAAAGCTGCAAAAATGAGTGACAGTTTGACTAGTTTAGGTATGGACCCGACAAAATCGATTCAAAACTTTGACAAGCTACTTCGTACTCCTCCAGAAGAAGCTGCCCGTCAAATCTTGGATGCTGTTTTGAAAAATAAACGCCGTTTATTGATTGGTAGTGATGCAAAAATTCTTGATGCATTCCAGCGTTTATTCCCGACCGGATACCAACGTGCTTCAACCATTGTGACTAAGTTAATGAAATAATTTTCAATGCAAAAAAGCCATCAATTGATGGCTTTTTTTATAATATTTAAATAGTTCTAAATAAGAACTTTGATCGTCTTTTTCTTCCAGATAAATTGATAATACAAGCCTTGAATAATACATAGACTGACAAATGCCAAGGCATAGGCAACCCAAATGCCTTTAAGTCCCCACATTGAGCTAAACCAGTAAGCACATGGAATCTCAATAAATAAAATGGCAGAGATGTTAATCAGCATTGGAACAGTCACGGTACCGCTCGCACGCATGATAGATGCAAAAATGGCACCTGCGCCAAAGAATAAAATTGCCCAAAGTACAATAAATAAAAGCTGCTGTCCTAACACCACCACAGTTGGGTCTGTGATGAATAAAGCCATCAAATATTTTGAAAATAGATAACCAAGTGCAATTAAGGTACCTGTAAATAAAAAGTTCATTCCCAGAGCCGTGCGAGTTACTCGTGCTAAGAGATCTGATTTACCCGCACCAATCGCTTGCGCTGCAAAAATTGAGGCTGCGATGGAGATCGAAATCGCTGGAAACTGAATGTAGTTGAGCACCTGATTCACTGCACCATACGCTGCTGTAGCATGTGAACCATAATGGTTAACCAACCCAACAATAACTAAACCCGCCATTGAGGTCGTAATCATTTGAATACCAGTTGGGACGCCTAAACGTAAAATGATTTTACTCAGTTCTGGATTATGACGAATATGTTGCAGAAGTTGACGATTCGGCCGGAGTGGATGATTTTTCTTATTTAGATAAATCGCGAGAAAAATCAAAATAGCCACATAACCCATGATCGTTGCGATTGCTGGAGCAATAATCCCAAGAGCAGGTAAGCCAAAATAACCTTTAAGTAATATTGGGGTAATTACTAAACCAATTACACTTGTTAGAGCAAGGGCCAGTAAAGGGGTTGTACTATCTCCCACACCACGTAAAATTGAGGTATAGATAATATAAACGAACAGAAGTGGGCTACCTGCCAGCATCCATTGCACATACGGCAAAGAAAGATGCATGACCTTGGGATCTGTACCTAAAAGCTCCAAAATATCATGAGCGAAAAACACACCGATAATCGCGGTAATAATTCCGCCAATGATGGTCATAAACAGGGTAGAACCAACCACACTTTGGACCTTTTCTATATTTTGCGCGCCCCATGCTTGTCCTACTAAAACAGTAGTACCCGTTGAAATCCCGATGATAAAAGCGAGGAGCAAAAATAAGATAGGAAAAAAAACCGAGACGGCAGCAATCGCATCAACTCCCATCATTTGACCAACAAAGATGGTGTTAATAGTTCCCGACAAGTTCTGCAAAATATTGGTTGCAATCAAGGGTAGCAAGAAAACAAAAAATGTTTTCCATAGATTTTGCTGTTGAATTAAGGACTGTCTTGGTGGCATGTATTCTCCATCGCCCATCTCTTTGTTGAGCTGGGCGGATATTCAACTTAGCATAGTTGGAGCGAATGACTTGTAGTATTTTTACAGCGCTAAGTGGCTAAATTTATTAACATTGATTCAAAATTTCTCCTGCTTTTTTCAGAGTCTCATCATTTTTAGCAAAGCAGAATCGAATCAAGCGTAAAGACTCAGGCGCTTGCTGATAGAAAACCGAAACTGGAATAGCCACAATCTTATGTTGTTCGGCAAGAAACTGGCACATTTCTACATCGTTTAAGTCGGGACGAATTTGACTGTAATCGAGGTTTTGGAAATAAGTACCTTGAGAAGGTTTAAGTAAAAAACGACTATTATGAATTGCCTGATTAAATCGATCTCTTTTCGTTTGGTAAAACTGCGAAAGCTCTTGAATATGTTCTGGATGTTGCTCCATATATTGTGCTAGAGCAATCTGACAAGGAGTCGTACCACAGAAGTTCGCATATTGATAAATCTGGCGGAATAAACGCATCAGTTCAGGTGAAGCGACGCAGTAACCTGTTTTCCATCCCGTCACATGAAAGGTTTTTCCAAAAGAACCAATTACAAAACTACGCTCTCTGAGCTCTGGAAAATGCAATGCACTAAAGTGTTGTTGACTATCAAAAACTAAGTGTTCATAGACTTCATCGGATAAAACTAAAATATTTTTATCTTGAATCAGTTCAATGAGTTCTAACCAGTCTTGTTTATCCCAGATCGTACCTGTTGGATTATGGGGAGTATTCACCACAATCATGCGTGTTTTGTCATTGATCAAATCTTTAACCTGTTGCCAGTTCACCTTAAAGTCGGGTGCTTGCAGGGCAATATGAACCGCTTTGCCGCCTGCTAATTCGACAGAAGGGCCATAACTATCATAACTTGGGTCAAAAATAATGACTTCATCACCTGCATTGATGCAGGCTTGTATGGCACAAAAAATTGCAATGGTTGCACCGGGAGTAATCGTGATTTGAGTAACAGGATCAAGTTGAATTTGATCACGCTGCTGAAATTGTAAAGCGAGTTGCTCCCGTAAACCGAGAATACCATCGCCAGGCGGGTACTGATTATGTCCAGCTAAAGTCGCTTGAGATAAGGCTTCAAGTAGGGCTTGTGGCGCCGGAAAATCTGGAAAGCCCTGTGACAGGTTGAGTGCACCTAGACGATGTGCCAGTGCCGTCATGGTACTAAAAATAGTCACGCCTTGAGTGGCCAATTTTGACTGTAGCTGAAGCATATTGTTCTCTTATTAAAAATATTTAAAGTTATAAAATTGATTCAATCACTGCCCGAATTACACCGAGTGTCAAACCAATAAATGCACCCACTACCACACCATTTACACGGATCATGTGCAAGTCGCCACCGACTTCATTTTCAATTTTCCCGATCATTTCACGTGAGTCCCATTCATGAATGCGTTCACTCACATAGCGTATGATTTTATGGCTATACTGATCCGTAAAATTCATGGCAAGTCCTGTCATTTCTTTGTTGAGAACTTCACGTACTTTTACATTTTGAACAAGGTTTTCACCGAGCTGCTGAATCGCAGCCCGCAGGTTCATTGCAATGCCAGAGTCTTCTTTCATTAAATCTTCTTTAATGGCATCACACAAAATGGTGACAGCACCACTAATGAAATTTAGAACTTGAGGACTATCAAGGAGCGCATCTTTACCACTGTTAAGACGTTGACTGGCAACACTATCGGGTTTCGCTAGTTCCAGCATGAGTGAATGTGCAATTGTTTCAATTTCTTGCCGCCATGGGTGTTCATGGTCTGCCAGCATCGATTCTACTTTTTCAACCAATGAGTCGATGGTACGTTGTTGAACATCAATTCCAATCCAGCTTGCACCTCTTGCAAGTGACCAGACGCCTAGTGCTTTAAACATTTTTCGGGTTAATTCACGAGTTTTATCTGGATTTTGTACGACCCATTCATGAGCGATATCGAGACCACGCTGTAAAACGTCTTGGTGGAAATCATTTTCCAATACCGCGCGTAGCATCTCACTGGCGAGTTTGTTGACTTGGGTATTACGTACCCATTGCACACTGTTGTTTTGCACGAAATTAGCAATTTGCTCTTGGCTCACAAATTCAAAAATTTTCGGTACAGTTTGCTGAATGAGCTGCACTACTTGAGTATTGTTTTGTGGACTTGCCAACCATTGACCAATTGCGAGACTTAAGTCTGTTTTTTCTAAGCTTCTTTCGACTACTTGAGGCGAAAGAAAATTTTCCTGTACAAAACGGCCCATTGACTCTGCAATGCGTGCCTTATTGCGCGGAATAATCTCGGTATGGTCGCGTAAAAACTTAGGAATCGGTAACTTACCAAAAGGGTTCCGAAACAGAACTGTAATCGCGTACCAATCGGCTAGACCACCAACTACACCTGCTTCGGCCCCTAGCATTAAAATATGAATAAAACCTGTGTACTCTGGCAGAAAACGGTCGGCTACCATCAGTGCAATCCACAGCACAACGACGATGATCAGCGCTAGGGTAGCAAAATATTTACTACGTTTAAGACTGGGCACGTGGTGAACTTCTTCTGCCATGCTCATAAATTTATCCTATTCATTTTTGTTTTACTGGAGGCTCGGGCGGTGGCAACAGCGCTCCTGTCGGACTCAATCCATATTTTTGTCCGATTGATTTCAAGATCAAGGTTGCATCAAAAGCGTCTTGAGGAGCTTGCTTTTGATCCCGATAACATTCAATAGTATACGACACTTGAACAGGGTCGATATTGACCACTTGTGGGAAATCGTAGAACGGATCATGCCAGAAACCCGGATAGCGACGACCATAGCCATAAGGATAAAAGCTCGGCGCAGATGGATAAATCACAGCCTGACGTGGTGGTTTCTGACTTTGGTTACTTGGGTCATTCAGTACTTTAAAAAAGCGGAAACCTTTTTGCACGGTCGTTTGTGCTGATTTTACCAAAGTGATTTCTTCAGCTGCACCGTAGCTCATATTCGGATCGGCTTGGAAACTAATACGAAACGTTTGCGCATTTAAAGGGTATGCGGAAAACTGGCCAAGTTGATCAAAGGTTTTTGGTTTACTTGGAGTCGTCGCACAAGCAGTTAAAGTTAAGGCAGTGCCTAATGCTAAACAAAGAGAGAGATATTTCATGGTGAACTCCCAGCTGAGTATTAAAACAAAGATGACTCAGCATTAAAAATTAATAAGCTTTAAAAACTACTGTTCGGTTCTAATAAAAATTCGGTTTCCTCTGGAGTAGAAACACGTCCAAGAATGGTATTGCGATGAGGATAGCGTCCAAAGCGATCAATAATGACTTTATGCTTTTTTTCAAAGCTTAAGTTAATTTCATTGCCAAGACGTTGAAATAGTTTCAAGGCAAATTCATGGATCAATTTTGATTCACTATGCATAAACGGCATATATAAAAAAGAGCGTTGCTCTGGATTAAGCTGTGCATCGAGTTGCAAACTAATTGCTTCTTGTGCCAAAGCTAATGCCAAGCCGTCATAGGCAAAAGATTGGGGCTGATCACGATAGATGTTGCGAGAAAACTGGTCTAGTACAATAATCTCTGCCAAACGACCTTCTGCTGTTTTTCGCCAAGACCAGAGTTCTGCTTGAGTTGCCTGTCGATGAACATCAGAAAAATTTTCACGGATTTTTTTGTCAAAATCATCACTTTTTGCAAACCAAAGTGAACGGTGTTCAGGAGAAAACCAGAAGTTTAAAATGTCTTGTTCGTTCATGATATTGACAACTCTTTAGCAATTATTCTTCAATAAAATCACAATTCTTTCGTGTCTTAAATAACAAGATTGTGATAAAAATTGCCAAACTGGAATGATGTGATTATATAAGTAACCGTATCATCTCACGATTTTGTATATAGTGATCTTTAATAAGCGAGCAAATGCATGAGTCAACCCACTACACCATCTCAATCAGTTATTCCTGCTTGGGTGGATTCGTCGCTACTACAAGGCATGTTACGTGGAATAGAGCGTGAAAGCCTACGTATGCAAAGTAATGGGTTCTTATCACAAGAGTTACATCCGAAAGCATTAGGTTCAGCTTTAACACATCCAAAAATTACGACTGATTATTCAGAAGCGTTGATGGAGTTTATTACTTCACCTAAGCCAACCATTGAAGAAGCTCTGCACGAGCTCACCGATATTCATGCGGTTGTGCATCATCATTTAGAAAATGGTGAAAAACTCTGGCCGCTGTCTATGCCATGTATGTTAGACGACAATGAAGAACGCATTCGTCTAGCGCAGTACGGCACCTCTAATATTGGTCGTTTTAAAACACTATATCGCCGTGGGTTAGGAATTCGATATGGTCGTCGTATGCAGACCATTTCAGGTGTGCATTACAACTTATCTTTCCCAGATACACTTTTTGCTGAGCTACAAGCTCATGAAACTGACGAACAATTAAAATCATTAAGTTTGCAGGATTATTGTAGCCATCGTTATTTTGGCCTTATTCGTAATTTTATTCGTTTAACACCATTGGTCATGTTCTTGGTGGGCGCGAGTCCAACAGTATGTCGTTGTTTCTTGACCGGACACAAACATCATTTGTTGCCTTTAATCAAAGGTTCATACTATTTACCGTATGCTACAGCACTCCGTATGGGGCGATTGGGCTATCAAAACTCAGCCCAAAAAAGCTTAGGTATTCATTACAACAATTTGTCTGGCTATCTGGATGGTTTACAAAAAGCCGTTCATTCTCCTTACCCACCATTTAGCCGTTTAGGGTTAAATGATGCATCTGGTGAGCCGTTGCAAATTAATGATCATGTTTTGCAGATTGAGAATGAATATTACAGTCTAGTACGTCCAAAACAGGTGCCTCAAGCAGGTGAAACACCGTCTCAAGCTTTAAAAAATCGAGGCGTGGGCTATGTTGAGTTACGTGCTGTAGATGTAAATCCATACTCGGCAATTGGCATTGATGAAACGACAGCAGGCTTTCTTGAAGTGTTAGCACTTTATTGTTTGTTAAGTGATAGCCCAGACTTGTTATGTTCTGAGCAAGACTTGGTTGAGAAAAACCAGACAGAGGTGGTCAACCGAGGTCGAGCGCCAAACGCCACCATTACAGATTTAACTGGGTCATATCACATCGAAGATTGGGCACGTTTACATATTGCAAAAATGCAAGATTGTGCACAGCTACTCGATCAGACCTATGCAACGGACTTGTATGGTTCAGCTTTGGCGGTCATGCAAGCACGAATTGATGAAGTTGATGAAACTTTATCTGCCCATGTCATTGACGATACGTTAAAGCATGGTGGAACTTGGAGTTTTGGTAGCCACATGGCTCAGTTACATGCTGAAAGTTATGAACAGCATGAGCTTAGTGTGGAAACTTTGAAACATTTTGAACAGTTGGCTGCGCAATCTTTACAGCAGCAAGAAAAACTTGAGCAAGATACCAAGATCAGTTTTGATCAATATCTTGAACAATATCGATAATAAAACGAGGTTTTACATGCGATTAAGTTACCGTTTGGTGAGTGGACTACTTGTTTTAGCAAGTATAGTCGGCATGTCTTTTGCGTTGTATCTGGAACATGTAAAAGGTTTAGAGCCATGTCCGCTCTGTATTTTTCAACGTGTTGGCTTAATGGCGATGGGCCTTGTAGCACTCATAGCCTTTTTGCATAACCCAGTTTCCAATGCGATTAAACGTTTTTATGCATTTTTAGCAGGCATTGCAATTTTATGGTCAGTGGGTGTGGCAGGACGTCATGTCTGGTTGCAACATTTACCACCTGATCAAGTACCAAGCTGTGGTCCGGGTTTAAATTATCTAATTGATGCCTTGCCAATGAAAACGGTTTTACAAGAAGTATTGTCGGGTTCAGGTGAATGTGCAGCAATTGATTGGACCTTTTTAGGTCAATCTTTGCCAGTTTGGTCATTGGTCTACTTCCTCTTACTATTACTGGTCTGTTTATGGCAGTTATTCCGTTTTTATCCAGTATTTAAGACAACCAAAAAAAGAGCTTAAAGCTCTTTAAAAAAGCCCAACACTATGTTGGGCTTTTTATTGCTTAGGAATAGGTCAAAATATAAGAAAACAAATTCAAAAAAAGAATAATGATATAGACAGATAGGTCTGTTTTTTATAAAGTGCAGCCGTTTTATATCCTTATGATTATAAAAAATGCTTTTTAATATCTTTAATATTTTGGAAAAAATAGGGTTAAGTGCGCAGAAACGTGCCGTTCATGTGCAATTTTCTAATGAACTACTCAACAGCCAAGTTTTTTTACAACGTATAGAAGGCCAACATCAGCTAAATGGGGGATTGGAAGCTGAGTTGATCTGCCTTTCAATGAGTGCCCAAATTGCATTGAAGCAGTTTATAGGTGTGCAAGTTGCTGTTGATCAGGTCACTGATTCTGGACAATTATTTCGAACTACTGGAATTGTGACAGAAGCGAGTTATGGCCAGAGTGACGGTGCTTTAACGCTTTATAAACTCACCTTAAAAGACGCCACAAACTTATGGCACAAGCGCCGTAATAGTCGTGTTTTTATGAATAAAAGCATTATTGAGGTCACTGAAGTTTTATTTAAAGAATGGCAAGAAAGAAGTCCACTTTTTGCGAAAAGTTTAAGTCTCGATCTTAGTGGGTTAAGTCAGAGTTATGATATTCGCCCATTTATCATGCAGCACAATGAATCTGATAATGACTTTCTTACACGCTTGTGGCGAAGTGAAGGCGTTAGTTGGGTAATTGATGAAGCAGAGCTTTTTGTTCCTCACTTTACTGCATCTATACAATCTCAAAAACTTAGACTCATTGATGATAATAGCCAGTATCAAGCTTTAGCACGTCGTAGTATTCGCTATCACAGAAGTAGTGCAACAGAATATCAAGATAGTATTACGGGTTTTGTTGCGGTGCGGAGTCTGCAACCGACTGCGGTACATGTGCAACGCTGGCAACCTGATGCTCTAGCACACGAAGAAGGTGTAGGTTCAGTTATCACTACACACCTACATTCAGAACAATTTGATTCAGCGAGTTTAAGCCTTGAACAAGCATGGCATGTTAGTCCTGCTTGGATGCAAGATTTGAAAGGGGAAGATCAGGCCACTGCTTCAAGTAGTAATCAGCTAGAGAAATTGAATCAGCAATTTACGGATATGTACGCGAGTCGGGCCAAATATTTTAAGGCTTATAGTAGCGTCCGTGATAGTCAAGTCGGCTATTGGTTTAACTTACAGGAGCATCCTGAAATTGACCAGCATGAAGGAGCAGATCAAGAGTTCTTAATCATTGCTAAAAGTTTCTATAACCAAAATAACTTACCAAAAGATTTACATCAGCAAGTGAGCCAGTTGTTAATCCAAAGTCGTTGGGATAAGCATAGTTATGATGATATTGAGCGCCAAGGTAATGAGCTGATATTAATACGCCGTCAGATCAAGACGGCACCTGAATATAATCCAGAACAGCATCGCCCAATTGCGTACCCGCAAAGAGCCAAAGTCGTGGGGCCAGAGGGGGAGATTATTCATGTTGATGAATGGGGACGCATTAAGGTGCGTTTTCTATTCACCCGTAGTGATGATCATGGGCATGACGGTGGAGCAGGGAGCAATGACAATGATACCGACTCAGCTTGGGTCGATGTACTGACTCCTTGGGCAGGAGAGGGTTATGGCGCACGTTTCTTACCACGTATTGGTGAAGTGGTTGTCATTGACTTCTTCGATGGCAATATTGACCGTCCATTTGTGACTGGGCGCATCCATGAAGCGCAGCGCTCACCAACCAAGTTCGACGTAAAAGGGCAGCTTCCTGATACTAAAAAACTAAGCGGAATTCGCAGTCAGGAAATCAGTGGTAGTGGCTTTAACCAATTACGCTTTGATGACACGACAGGGCAAATTAGTACCCAATTACAAAGTAGTCATGCAGCAACACAGCTGAACTTGGGTAATTTGAGCCATCCGAAAGAACAAGCGACGAGCCAAGGCCGTGGTGAAGGCTTTGAGTTAAGAACAGATGCTTGGGGAGCTGTGCGTGCGGGTAAAGGCATGCTCATTAGTACCTATGCACAAGAGCAGGCGATTGCGGACCATTTAGAGGCTGCACAAGCACAATCTTTACTTTCACAAGGCTATGAAAGCATGAAAATGCTCAGTGAAGTTGCAGCAAAGCAACAGACTGATGCTTTGAACGTGATTAATCGCTTACCCAAATTCATCCAGTCACTTGAGCTAAAAACTACAGGACAGGCATTAGATAGTACGGTGAACCTATTTAAAGAAGGGATTAATAACGATCCTATTCACGCTTTAAAAGACTGTGGTGGCTTTATTCAAGATATTGGTGCGCTAGGGGGAAATGCAAAAGGTGTTGTAGACGAATTTAATTCTTTCTTTAGTGATGCCAAAGATGCGGTAGAAAACTTAAAAGCTTTCATCGAAAACGTTGAAGAACATGGTGCTGATATCGTTAAAGGTAAACTTGCCAGCATTAAAGACCGCATTCATAAAAATCCATTTGAAAGTATTCAAGAGGTCGGAAAAGTCTTAGCTAATGTCGAGACTAAAGACTTTGACATGATGAGTGTATGTGGAACATTTAGTAAAGGCAGTAAATTGGAAGTATCACCTTCTAAAGCATTAAGTTCTTTGCAAGGCTTTATGGAAGGTTATACCCAAGGTTTAGAAAGCAGTTCCGATGCTAAACAGCAAGAACAAGGCAAAATTTTTAGACAAGCGCTTATGTTATTAGCATCACCAAATGGCATTGCTTTGACTACACCTGAAAATATTATTCTGCAAGCTTCGCAAGATATTGCTGAAAGTGCCAGCGGTTCAATTAATTTAAGTGCACAGAAAAATATCATTGGGCATGCGCAAGACAAAATAAGCTTGTTTGCCGCGCAAAAGGGTTTCCGTGCTTATGCAGCAAAAGGAAAGCTCGAACTACAAGCACAAGACGATGCTATTGAAGCAATTGCTAAAAAGGTCATAAAGCTCATTTCTACTGAAGAAAGAATCGAGCTTATCAGTCCAAGAGAAATTGTTTTAACAGCGGGTGGATCTCAGCTCAAAATTAATGCGAATGGCGTATTTTCAACAACAGGTGGTAAGTTTGAAAGTAAAGCTGGGCAGCATTTATTTACAAGTGGAGCAACAGTAAATGCTGAGTTGCCGAAAATGCCTGAGAGTGGAATTTTTAGTCGAAGATTTGATTTTAGTGATATTTTCAATTTAGAAAATTTGAAAGAGGAAATTAGATTTAAAGTTATCAATAAAACAAAGAATACAGAATATGTTGGAATGTTAGATGAAATGGGTCGAACACCAAGAATATTTAGTGATTCATCAGATACTATTGAAATTCAATTTATTAGCAATAATGACAATAAAAGTATTATACCTACGAAGGAATTAAATGAAGATATTTATGATCATGATACTGGGGATTTTGTAGATGATGGAATTCAGAGCCAGCTTGCAGAAGCGCTAGATGATGAATATAAAGATGATCTAGAAGATGATTTTAATAAATTTGGAGTTTAAGAGATGAAACGCAGTCTAATATTGCTACTGAGCACATTTATCTCAATACAAGTTTTTGCTGAAGAAAATGCTTGTGAAAAAATTTGGGATAGCTTCAAAAATAAGAATGAAAGTATCAAAATTGATAAAGTTAATGTCCCATGTAAACAAATTTGGGAAGATAACAATAAAGCAAAGCTTGTAAAGACTATTGGCTTAAACCCAAAAGATCCTCAATGGATGTCAACAGGGGAATGTCAAGTTATTGAAGTGAATAAAAATAAATACCAAGTTTATTATGCTTATCTAAAAAATGATCATAGTGATATAAATATCATTAGTGATACTAATGGTAATTATTTTTCATATTTTAGAAATTTAGGTCGCTATGATATGTTTGAAGATAAGTTTTTTCCAACAAAAAAAGCGAATAAAAATGGTGTTGAGTTAAGTTGCCCTGGATTGGGGAATTTTGAGAAAATGAAACCTATTTTAAGTTCATATATCAATAATAAAAAAATTGATATTAAACGATTTAGTTTTGAGGACTTAAATAAATGAAAAATGGTAAATCTATAAATCAAAAGTCATATCCATTAACGCGATATGGATTTATTTGTGCCGTTTCAAGAATGGAATCTTCATCAGATTTAAGTTTACCCTTAACGGCACCAGTAAACATTAGAGCAAGCCAAAATAAAAATTCTCTGGGTTATATTGGTTTTTTCCAGTTTGGGGAAGCTGCACTTATCGATCTTGGTTATTATAAGCATTGGAAAGATAATTCTGATAAAACTGAAGAAAACGATTGGACAGGGAGTTGGACTGGACACAATGGTGTTAATTCTTTATCAGATTTTTTGAAATCTCCTGCTAAGCAGGTTCAAATCATTGGAGAATGGATAGATCTTCTTTGCAAACGATTAAGAAATAGAAGTTTTAATGAAAACTACGGGAAAATAATAAATGGAATTGAAATTACTGAATCGGGTGCTATTGCAGGGGCTCATTTAGTTGGTGACGGAGGCTTAGGTTCTTTTTTAGGTATATCAGGTTTTAAAGGAAATTATAAAGAAGTAGATGGAAATAATGTTCATATTAGTAAATATATTGAGATGTTTAACCATTATGACTTAGAAAGCTGTTGTAGTAGAAAAATATATATAAAATTAAAGAACCAAATTGGACAAATAGCAAAAAATAAAAAAGTAACTATTGAATCTGAATATAGTGGTAAGTTTAAACAATCAAAGTTTATTGTAAATGCAGAGTCAGATGAGCAAGGACTATTACCTGTTATTATTAGACATCCAGGCAGTAAAATTATAATTAAGGCAGATGGAAAACAATCAGCTGTTATTACCCAAGCCTCTGATAAAAAACAATCTATTGAATTAAGTGTAAGTGAAGATATTAAAATTCAATCTGTTTTACAAAAACCTGCTGAACCAGAGCCAAAACAAGAAAAAGTTGTTGTTGTTGAACAGAAAACTGTTGATTCGAAGAAAGATGAGGTGAAAACAAATACTTCTAAAGATATAAAATTTGATATAACCATAATAGAAAGTGACACAAATAGAAAAATAACGAATATGAGGTTTTTCGTAAGATATAAAGGTAAGATCAAAGAGCATACTTCTGATAGTTAAGGAATAAAAACTGGTATAATCGCAGAAGAGGGTGAAAATTTAGATATATTGGTAAATGGAAGTAAAGGTTACCAAAAACTAAAAACAATATCCGTAACTAAAGGAATAGAAAATAGCTGTATATCAGTTCCATTAGGGCTAGTCAGCGTGAAATTGAAGATACATGATAGTAAAGGCAAGATTTTAAAAAATAATAAGTTTTTTGTTTCATATAGAGGTAGAGAAATAGAGAAAACAACTGATAGTAATGGCTTTATTCAATTAAAAATGTTGAATGCATTTGTTTATAAATTGCTACTTTCAAATAAGAAACCTGTTTTGACATTAAGAAATGATCCAAGTATTTCTGTAATTAATGTCAACTTAAATCCTGCAGCTACAACAATACAGATGCCTCGAGTAGCTCCAAATACTCCAAGTAAGACAGTACCAGCAAAAAAAGCACCAGCGAAAGAAACACCGTCTAAGAATGAAGAGAGCTTTGTTGATTACTTAATTGATTTTATTCCTTCATTAGGAAAAACAGAGAATGTTCATACAGAGAAAAATGGTAATCCTTTAACTAAACAATATGGTAGTGATGTCGCTTTTACTATTAAAACAATAAATAAAGAGACAGGTAAGGAAGAAAATCTAGCTTATTCAATTAAATATAATGGCGCAAAAAGAACACATTATACTGGGCAAGATGGGATTGGATTAAAAAAACATCGGGGCGAAGAAGGGAAGAAAATTGAAATTGTTGTAGATGTTGATAGTAAAGAACAAGTACTTTATACCGCTGTATTGAAGAATCCTATGCCAGTTATTGTGTTAAGAATAGATAAATTGAAAGAGGATGAATCTTATTTGTTCCCATTAAAAACTCGTACAAGTTCTTATAAAAATGGGAGCGGTAGATTTGGTTCAAATCGTAGTGGTGGAACACGGAAACATGCAGGTTGTGATCTGTATGCACCAGTAGGAACTGAAATTAGAGCGATGGCTGATGGAAAAGTACGTGTGGTAAAAGGTTTTTATTCTGGTACTGATGTAATTGAAATTGTACATAAAAAACATATTATACGCTATGGCGAGGTTCTGGCAGGGAAGTCCTTAGTAAAAGTTGGAGATGATGTAAAACGCGGACAAACTATTGGCTATGTAGGTAAACTCACAATACAAGTTCCAAGTATGATGTTACATTTGGAGATGTATTCTAATCCTAAAGATACTGGCCCATTAACAGTTCGTGGCAACAATGCCTATCAACGACGGTCTGATCTAATAGATCCTACTACTTTTTTAGATAATTCAACATTATGAGATGAGTAATGAATAAAATTTTAATAGTCCTATGTATTTTACTTTTGACGGCTTGCAATGATGTTAACAAAGTGGAAAAAGAATCTAATGTATCTATTGAACAGCAAAAAGAATCAAATTCAGTTATAAAATCACAGCCAAATAATACTAATGACTCACTGATAAAGGAGACTTCTGTTTCTCAACTGAGAGATACAAAAATAGAGAATTCAAAACCGCAAATGGATGCTCAGGATAAAATTACTTGTATGGGTAAAACCTTAAATGATTGGTATACTTTTGATGAAAAGTTAGAACAACCAAAATGTAAGAAATTAAACGGTTATAAACTAAAGGATTATCAATGCTCTGTTGAGAAAAATGTATTCGATTTAAATTCTGATGCTATTAGAATTACTATGAAAGATACTAGAGTATTTGCATTCCATTCTCTTGAACAATGTCAAGAAGCTGTTGAAATGTGGGAAGCGAATGGTATTTAGAATTTGAAAAAAATGATTAGAGTCATGAATCATTATATTTATTTAGAAAATATAAAATTATTTCATTAAAAGTGGTTTTAATGAATATCTAATATATTTCTGTAATTCTAGATTTTGATAAGATTTTTATCTAACTTGTTGTAAAGATACGTTAAGAGTCAAATTAACTGGTAGATAGCTTATAAATATATAAAATCACTTTTATAAGCACTTTTATTACTAAAAGTGCCTATACTATCTATATTTAGTCTTTAGAAAGCTTATATAAACAATATTCATATCATAAGTTTAAAACCAATTTAATTGTTTTAAGTTTTTGATTTTAATGTTTTTAGTTTTTTTGTCATCACCGTTAATTAAATAGGGAAGTTTAGCGCCAATCAAAATAGGTAAGTCATCTTCAATATCATCACTGTATGTTGCAAACCAAGGTTGTTTGATATCAAGCTTATTCAATCTTCTTACTTTTTCTTCAGACCTGCAATGTATCCCACTTATCCATCCTCCTAGCTTGTTTTGTAGAGGAGTACCAATAATTTGTACATTTAGATTAATAGACTCGAGTAAAACATTCGCTAACTTTTCTGGTGCAGCCGTGGCAATAAACACAATTCTTCCATTGGCTAAATGATCTTTAACTTCGGCTATACCTTTCTCAAACCAATATAATGAACTGGAAGTAGTTCCATTGATATTCTTAGAGAAATTCTTAAAGCTATATTCTAATTATTCTTCATTCACACCATACGTTGCAATCCACAAATACAATGAAGCACCTTTAGATTTATATTTCTTGAATTTCATAAGAGGTAAAGCAATCGGACTAACAATAATTGCAGCGATAAATCTGAGAAGATTAGATTTCAATTTATCTGTTAACCATGCCTTTGTAGAGTCACCGGATAGTAATGTCCCATCCAAGTCAAAAACAACAATTTCTTTCATATATTTCTCTATATTTGGTAATAGTGATAAGCATTAATTTTCAAAAATAGTATTTTTAAGGGTTGATTTATAAAATAATAAAATATTTTATTGTATTGCAATTTTGTTATAATGGTTTGACCTGATTATTTATAAACTAAACTAATGAAAATTTTTTGCTCTTTATTATTGTTGGTTCTTTCTAGTAATACATTTGCAAATGTAGATGAGTGGCATGGTACATATCACTATTATAGTTCAGAGGAGCTACCTAGTGGAAATGTTGCGACTATAGAGTCAACTTTAACATTAGCGCCAAAAAAATGTGTGTACTCTATTATTGGTTTTCAGGTTGATAAATCCTATATGTGCAAAGTGAAAGAGAAAAATAACGAGCTATATTTCTTTAATGTTCAAAGTGGTGAAAAGTTAGGAAAAGTAGTCTTTAAGAAAGGAAAATACTATCTTTATTCTGATGAAGTTTTAGATAGTAAAGACAACTTGTTTTTTAAAGATAAATAATAGTTATAGAGCTCTTTTTAAAATATTTCAGATTCTATAAAAAAGCCCAACAAAAGTTGGGCTTTTTTTACGTCTCTACAATTCCTTCTAAATCTTCGAGCTTATAGTTCGGCATATCAATAATATGGGTTTGAATACCTTCTTGCACATAATCATTCACATGAGGATATAACCAACGAGTAATCTGTTCCGCAACACTCGAGTGATACTGAATCTCAAAGTGATTTAAACCATAAAACACGGCTTTATGCGAGTCTGGAACTTTAAGCTGAAAACGTGGATTAGGATGTTCGCCGAGTGCACTTTTTACACTCACTAAGTAGTCACCAATTACTGTTAACGCTTTATTGCGCACCTTTTCAAATTCTAAGGTCCCTGCTACTAAAAAGGTGTTGATATGGGAAGGTAGCGGAGCAGGCGCACGGTTATCATCCATCATGCCAATACGGGCATCCATATGTTCCCAATCATCATCACGAACGCTGCCGTGGCGTAGGTCTAAAATACCATTACTCCGAATATTAACCAGTTGACCGAGTAAGCCGACAAAAGGGAAAGCCCCAAGTTTATCTTGTATGGTAAAGCCAAAGCGCTCTAAAACTGCCCCATGATGTGGAGAGCCAATACAGACTAGATTCTCGACCATATGGATCCATTGATACATATTTTGTTTGCCATAAAACAAGGCACTACGGGAAACCAGTCCGCCCATACTATGGCCAATCACATCAATGCTGGTAATTCTTGGATTATTTTTTACGAGATCTTCTAATAAATTTGAGAAGCTGCGACCATTGGCTGAAATACGTCGCCCTGTATTGTAATTTAAATACAGCATGGTGTTATGGTCACGCTGGGCTAACAGACGTTCCCCAATACCACCGTAATGGGCGTTTGACCAAGTCAGATGATTCATACACAAACCATGAACCATAATTACAATACGGCCTGCAAGCTCACCTTGCTGTATAGCTCCGTAGTGATCGTATAACACTATTGGTAGAGCGAGAGGACTATGTTGCTTGAGTAGGTAATCCCCAAAAACACCATTCAAAATTCCTACCAAAAAATGTAGGCTTGGGGTGAGTGGTTTTTCGTGAAGTGTTGGATATTTTTCAATAATGCGACGCAAACCGGGCGCTAAAAAATAACGACCATATTTTTGTAAAGCGCCATAAGAAAATTGATATGCCTTTTGCACAAATGGTCGTTTTTGAAAGTTTTTAGCGTTTTGTGTGCTAATACCAAAAGCATTTTTTAAGACTTCAATATTAATAACTTGTATGAATTCATGTACACCATTTAAGCTGGTGCTGAACAGTTGAGCTAAACCTTCTAGTACGTCTGCCTGACTAGGTGGCGTACGATCCCATTTACAATAAGTTTCATGTAGTGGTGTTAAGCTCGGCATATCTTTTCCCCATATACGTTATAACCGACGTTTTAAGCTGTACTTTTTATCAACGGCAGTAAACGTTTCCATCTTAGTAGTTTAAATAACACATTTTTTTAAAATACTGATGAATGGTTAGTTGAGTGGTTTTTCTTGTCTAACAATTGTGCTTTTCTATACAAACTGAGAACAAAATTGTGAAATTAGTCTCAATTTAGAGGGAAATATATGAATATTATCTACCTCCATGGTTTTAATAGTAGCTCTCTTTCAATTAAAGGGCTGAGTCTTAGACAGTATTGTAGCGAATTGGGCATAAATGTGCATTTGCCAGATTTAAATAGATCTCCTGATCTAGTGGTTGAGCAAGTTTCAGAGCTGATAGAGTCTTTACAAGATGTAGCCTTAGTCGGTAGTAGCCTTGGCGGGTTTTTTGCGACATATTTTGTCGCGAAATATAATATTCCGGCTGTACTGATTAACCCTGCTATGCAACCATGGAAGCTGTTTGATGAGTTATTTCAAGTTGAAAGCATGCCTTATAAGGTGAACGATCAATGGTCAATTGATCATGTTCAGTTACGACAGTTAGAACAACTGGAACTGAAACAGCCTGAAAATGCTGACAAAATACTCGTCTTGTTGCAACAAGGCGACGAAATTTTGGATTATCGTCAAGCACAACGCTATTATAGTGCTGCAACACCATCCTCATTGATTTTGACGGATGCTCATGGCAATCATGCCATGGAAGATTTTGAAGAAAAATTACCCTTAGTGATCGAATTCTTTGCGCACACCATCAAATAAGGAAAACGTACAACGTGACACAATATACGGCTCAATCGCTTGAAGTTCTTTCCGGTTTAGACCCTGTTCGTCGTCGTCCGGGGATGTATACCGATACGACTCGACCTAACCATTTAGCCCAAGAAGTTATTGATAATGCTGTTGATGAAGCATTAGCTGGTCATGCCGACAAAATCTGTGTCACGGTTTATAAAGATGGTTCATTGTCTGTTGAAGATAACGGCCGTGGTATGCCAGTCGATATACATCCTGAATATGGACAAAGTGGTATCGAAATTATTCTAACCAAGCTCCATGCTGGTGGTAAATTCAGCACCGATAACTATCAGTTTTCGGGTGGTTTACATGGTGTGGGCATTTCCGTTGTAAACGCTTTATCAACACGGGTTGAGGTCGAAGTTCAACGTCAGGGTAACCTATACCAAATGGCCTTTGAGCAGGGTGAACCAGTAGCACCTTTAGCTGTTCTTGAGGGTAAAGCACCAAAACGTGCGACAGGTACAACTGTACATTTTTGGCCAGAAGCTAAATATTTTGATAGTCCAAAATTTGCGTTAAAAGCACTGAAACACAATTTAAAAGCCAAAGCTGTTTTAGCGGCTGGCTTAAAAATTATTTATATCGATCAAATTAATGATGAAAAAATCGAGTGGCAATTTGAAAATGGCCTCGTCGATTATTTGATGGATGAATTACAAGACCGCGAAATCTTGCCAAATCCTGCATTTGTGAGCAGTGGTCAGGCAGACCGTGCGGCTTGTGAATTTGCGATTTGTTGGAATGTGGAAGGCGGTGAACAGGTTCAAGAAAGTTATGTCAACTTAATTCCGACCGCACAAGGCGGTACTCATGTGAACGGTTTACGCTCTGGGGTTACTGAGGCGTTACGTGAATTCTGTGAGTTACGTAACTTGTTACCGCGTAATCTTAAACTCTCGGCAGAAGATGTTTGGGATGGCGTGAACTATATCTTGTCGCTCAAGTTCCAAGAGCCGCAGTTTTCAGGTCAAACCAAAGAGCGTCTTTCGAGTCGTGAAGCATCAAATATTGTTTTAAATATTGCTAAAGATGCTTTTTCACTCTGGCTAAACCAACATGCTGAAATCGCGATGCAACTGGCTGAAATGGCGATTTCTAAAGCAGGTCGTCGTTTAAAAGCAGCAAAGAAAGTCGAACGTAAAAAAATTGTTTCCGGCCCTGCATTGCCGGGTAAGTTGGCAGACTGTGTTGGCCAAACACGTGAGGACAGTGAATTATTTATTGTCGAGGGTGACTCAGCAGGTGGTAGTGCCAAGCAAGCGCGCGATAAAAACTTTCAGGCGATCATGCCAATTCGTGGAAAAATCTTAAACACATGGGAAGTTTCTTCTGATGAAGTACTCGCTTCTCAAGAGGTTCACGACATTGCGATTGCCATCGGGGTAGACCCGGGCAGTGATGATTTATCTGAACTACGTTACGGCAAAATTTGTATTTTAGCCGATGCCGATTCTGACGGTTTACACATTGCGACCTTATTATGCGCCTTATTCGTTAAACACTTTCCAGCATTGGTTGAAGAAGGGCATTTGTATGTGGCGATGCCACCATTGTTCCGTATCGATATTGGTAAAGATGTCTATTACGCGCTTGATGATGATGAGCTTGAAGCTATTTTGAAAAATGTTAAAGGCAATCGAAATCCGCAAATTACCCGATTCAAAGGGTTGGGTGAGATGAACGCGATTCAATTACGTGAAACGACTATGGATCCGAACACGCGTCGTTTAGTTCAGCTTGACCTAGATGATGTTCACTTAACGGCAGGTTTACTCGACAAGTTGCTTGCGAAAAAGCGTTCGGCAGATCGTAAGCAGTGGCTTGAACAGAAGGGTAACTTAGCTGATATTACTGTTTAGAAAAATGAAAAAATCCCCGTTCAATTGACGGGGATTTTTTATATAAACCTAAGATTGTTAGAAATCACCACAACGATTCCTGCTATTAAGGTTTAGATCATTAAATTAGATAGATCTGTATATTTTAATTTAGGTCGTAATTTTTATAGCCTGTGGGAATTGAAAAATATCGCAATTCGCTCCACCTCCAATTCGATCTACTACTGCAAAATCACTTGGTGCTTCAAAGGTCAGCAAAGGATGATGCCATGTGCCTGCCCGATAATTTATGCTTTGTTTTCCATTTGAAACAAATGCACATAATTTTGAAATATCGGGAGTATTTTCATCCAAAGTAGGTGCCACAATAATTAAGAACTTTTGCTGTTGTAATGGAATAAATGCCTGAGAGCCTTTCGGATGGCGCTCTAGCATCGAAATTTCTAAAGGCAAAACACTGGCCTTAATATTACGAAAAATACTAATTCCTGCTTTTGCTTCACCTTCAATTTCTGTTTCAACGAGCGCGTGGTAGCGCTCGGTGTGTGCATCATTAATATGAAAAAAGTCATGCCCGTCACAACAAATAACTTCTCCGAAGGGCTGAAAGTTCTCAATGGTTAAGGGCTGAATATGGACATTATTCATGACTTGGCAATTTTTCCCCATAAACGAACACGGCTAATACCACCATCTGGAATCATGTTAATACGAATATGCGAGATTTTTTCATGTTGTAAAATCTCATTCACATATTCATGAATATGATCCATTTGCATAGGTTGGGCTTCTAGTAAGTAAGACCAAAACATACTTTGAGGAATTAACTGTGCATCGGTTGCATTTTCGAGGTAAACCGCCTGAATAGATACTTGAGCAGGAAAGTTCCCTTTAAAATGAGCTGTATCAATTTCAAGTTTTTCAATTTTTCCGCTTTTACCCAACGCAAGAATACACCAGTCATAACCCGGTGCACGGCGGCGTTTGGTTTCCCACCCATCGCCCATGTTGACGCCACGGCCTGGATTAATCAAATTACGCGGGTGTCCAAAATGAGCATCACTATAGGCAACTACGCGGCCACCATTTTCAAGAGCCAATAAATCGAGAGTTTGTTCGCTGTCAGTTACCTGAATATGAACATCACCATAGACACGTAAACGGGCAATACCGCCATCTGGGAAAATATTAAGGCGTATATGAGTGAAAAGTGCATCATTATTGACCATAAAAATATGATGCTGGCTTGGGCCTAGTTCAGTATTTCCTAAAACATTCTCCCATTTTGCCCCTGACAGGTCCCCATTTGGTGCATAACATGCTTCTAATGATGCAGATGCAGGATAATTTCCTGTAAAAAAGCTGGTATCAATATCAAGTGCAGTGATTTTTCCACTTACACCTAACTTCACGATACACCAATCATAGCCTGCGTGACGTTTACGGCGCGTTTCCCATCCGTCCATCCATTTGCCGTTGTCATCAAATTTATCTTCAACAAAAATAGGTGCATCAAATTGCAGCATACGCTTTGCTTCTGCAAAGAAATCATCTGAACACTCAATGACTTGTGCACCAATTCGGGCATCTGCCAAATTGGTTTTCGTATTCAAAATCTCAGGAAGTTCAAAAGCTGGAGCGTGCAATGTTGCCATAGTGGAGTATCCGTATTTCTTGTTAAAAACATGATTTTTCATTTAAAACTGCGCTAACACGGAGCGTGCCAAGTCGAGTTTTATACATAAATATATAAGCATGGTGCATGCCAGTTTTGTGGAAAAGCTAAATAAATTTTGAACGATGGCATGTTTTTAGCATAAGCACCCTATAGGTGAATATCTATAGGAGAGTGTTATGAATGTGGTGATTATTGGTGCAGGAATGGGAGGTCTAACCACAGGCATTGCATTAAAGAAATTTGGTCACCAAGTTCGCATTTTTGAGCAAACTGAAAAAATTCTTCCTGTCGGCGCGGCAATTTCGCTGTGGTCGAATGGTGTGAAATGTCTGAACTATCTGGGATTAACTGACAAAATCGCCAAACTTGGTGGACAAATGGATGATTTGGCCTATGTGGATGGTTTAACTGGAGATGTGATGACACAATTCAGTTTACTGCCATTAATTGAAGAAGTGGGCCAACGACCTTATCCGGTTGCACGTGCTGATTTACAAAATATGTTAATGGATGAATTTGGTCGTGATCAGATTTATTTAGGTAAAAAAATGGTCAGCCTTGAAGACAAAGCTGATTATGTCGAGGTTCATTTTGCAGATGGTAGCTCAACGCACGCTGATCTATTAATTGGGGCTGATGGGACTCACTCACTTACACGGACCTATGTGTTGGGGCAGCAAGTGCAGCGCCGTTACGCAGGTTATGTAAACTGGAATGGTTTGGTTGAGATCTCTGAAGATTTAGCTCCAGCCCAGCAATGGACGACTTATGTGGGGGAAGGCAAGCGAGCTTCTTTAATGCCAGTTGCAGATGGAAAGTTCTATTTCTTTTTAGATGTCCCTTTACCAGCAGGGTTGGATAATAATCGAGATGAATATAAAAAACTTTTAAAACAATATTTTGCTGATTGGTGTCAACCCGTACAGCAGCTTATTGAACGCTTAGACCCGCAAAAGACCAATCGAGTAGAAATACATGATATTGAACCGTTCACTCAATTTTATAAAGGTCGCGTGGTGATTTTGGGTGATGCTGCACATAGCACGACACCTGATATTGGGCAAGGCGGCTGCCAAGCTATGGAAGATGCGATTTATTTAGCGCGTTCTCTGCAAATTAATACTTTGGGGCAAGAAGATGCTTTGCGACGTTATCAAAACAAGCGCAATGAACGTGCCAATGAATTGGTGCTTCGCGCACGCAAACGTTGTGATGTGACACATATGAAAGATGAAGCGGTTACACAAGCATGGTATGAAGAATTACGTCGTGAACAAGGTGGGCATATTATGCAGGGGATTATTAGTAATATTGTGGGTAATCCACTTGATTAAAAACAAAAACAGCAAGGAACTTTCCTTGCTGTTTTATCTTCTAAATTTGGATTTTAGAAGTGGTATTTAACCAAGGCACTAACGTTATTTTCGTCGGCACCTTTAATACCAAATTTGTTATTCCACACTGAGTGCTCGATACCTAGGTATAGACGTGTATCGGGAGAAATGTGTTTACCTACATTCCATTTCCACTGAGTTGTCCAGTTTAACTCGCTCGCATGGTCGCCTTCAGCAGTTGACCAGTCAAGGAAACCATCTACCAAGAAATCTTCAGATCCTAATTTTAATGGAATACCATAAACGAATGTCATTTGATAATCGTCGTCAATGTTCTCATTATTTGCACGGTAGAAGTTTAAATTTGCATATTGGAAATATGGGATATCTAAATCAACTGCAAAACCATAAAGGAAGTTATCGAAGTTATTGCCGTCTTCACTATTGCCTTCCCAAGTAGTACTAATGAGTACATCTTTGATTGGGCCATACGACAGTTTTTTACCAGACACTTCGCCTAAACTTAAGCGTGGTGATAACTCGAAGTAAGTACTCTTGTGGTCATTTTCACCACGCATGCGGTCCATAAAGAAAAACACATCAGCGTATTTAACTTTTGCTGCATATTCCAAAGTAATCGTGGTTTCTTTGTCATCTACAACTTCATAGTTTTCGCCATAAAGTCCAGTCACACTAAAATCTTGCCAGATTGGTTTCGCCTGAACCATGGCAGTTACAGATAACAAGGCACAAGTCGCCGCAAGTTGCTTTAATTGCATTTAAATGATCTCCCCCCAAATAAAGCACGCTAAGGATACAGGGTCTTAAGCAAAAATGAAGCCAAATTTGATCAACGGTTAAAAAAAAGCCCACCGAAGTGGGGCGCTAAAAACTAAATCTTTAATGAGTATTTCTTGTGTTTATTGTTTGGCTTAAATGCGCAGTACGTGAGCTGCGAAATGAAGGTAAATGATTAAATAATAAATTCAATAAGATAGCAAAGATACAAGTTGAACTAATGCCTGAATGGAACAAAGTTTGTACCCAAACCGGGAAATGAGCATAAAACTCATGGTTAATAATTGGGATCATCCCTGCCGATAAAGCGGTTGCCACAATAATCAAATTTTTCTGATCGTTATAATCTATCTTTGCCAAAGTACGAATTCCACTGGCTGCAACCGACCCAAACAAGACCAAACCTGCACCACCAAGTACGGGCATTGGAATCGCTGCAATTAAACGACCCATAATAGGTAGTAGACCCAAAATAATCAGAATGACACCGCCTGCTGCTACGACAAATCGACTCTTGATACCTGTAATCGCAACCAGTCCAACATTTTGGGCAAAAGCGCTTTGCATGAATGAACCAAAGAGAGGGGCAAAAGCACTAGAAAACATATCCGCACGAACACCATTGGCGATACGTTTAGCATCTACCTCAGTTCCTACAATGTCTCCGACAGCAATAATATCGGCTGTGGTTTCAGTCATAATCACCAAAGTGACGATCAACATCGACAAGATAGCGCTGAGCTCGAAAGTCGGTAAACCAAATGCAAATAAGTGTGGAAATTGGAGCCATGCGCCTGAGCTCACCTGACTAAAATCACCAAAACCCATAAAGTAGGCGAGGATAGTACCGGTAACAATAGCCAACAAAATTGATATGCGTCGGATGCCTGCTTGCGGCAGCATATTTAGAACAATCACAATGCCTAAGGTCAGCAGTGCCAAAGAGATATTTTCTACGCTCCCCCAGTCGGGCGCTTTATTGTTCCCACCCATCATCCAGCGAATCGCAACGGGTAACAAAGATAGACCAATAATCGTGATGACACATCCTGTCACAACAGGTGGGAAAAAACGAATAATTTTAGAAAAATAAGGTGCAAGACACAGTCCAATTAGGGATGCAGCAATGACCGCGCCGTAGACAGCAGGTAAACCACCGCCTGTAGTGATAATGGCGACCATCGTTGCAACACCCGCGAAAGATACACCCTGTACCAGAGGTAATTTTGCGCCTAGATATTTGGTACCGATTGTTTGAATCAGTGTTGCCAATCCACCTACAAATAGCGCAGCCGCAATTAACATTCCGATTTGTGCTGAGCTTAAGCCAGCTGCCGTTCCAATAATCAAGGGCGGGGCTACAATGCCACCATACATGGTCAGCACATGCTGTAAGCCGTAAGCAAAACTTTTGGAAATTCCCAAATATTCATGCTCTGGAGAAATCGCATTTTTTTGCTGATGATTCATATTTTTCTCCTATTTATATCTGAGTTAGCTACCGCGATAAGTGGAGTAAGCAAATGGGCTGATCAATAAAGGAATGTGATAATGTTGATTGATGTCTTCTATGAAAAATTGGATACAAACACGCGGGAAAAAAGTTTTGACTTGCTGCGATGAAAAATAAGGAGCAATTTCAAATTCAAGTTGATAAGCACCTTCTGCAAAGTCTGTTATGCCAAAATCACTCACTCGACCATCTTGATTGGTGATTGCTGTCGCTATCAGTTCATGGGTTGCTGCATGAAACAACTTTACTTCTACGTCTGCAGCTGGTTTGCCTAAATTCGTATCTAAAATATGAGTGCTGATCATGCTTGTATTTCCTGAGATAGACGTAATAGAGCAATCGCTGCGAGTTGCTCATGTACAATTGTTTTTTCGATAGCTAAGTCGTTTTTTAGTCTTTCATGTAGCTTTTTTAAAATTTCATCACTACTGAGGCCTGCCGCTTTAATTAAAAAAATAAAGCCAAACTTTTGCTCATAATCAAGATTACCTTGCAGCAGAGCTTGTTGTGTTTGTTCATCTAAAGAAATGCCAGCTTGTTCTTTAGATGAAAAATCTTGCTCTTTTGCATTGAGTTGTTTTTTAGCTTCGCGTTCACCAATTTTTGGATGAGTTGCTAAAGCTGCTTGAATCTCTTGCCATGACCACATTTGACTTAATTGTTCTGCATATTCCAAAAGAGATGCTTTTGTTGAATAGGGGCGTTTTGAGATGATTTTTTCGGCCCATGCTTGAATGTGGACACAGTTTTTTAACAAAGTCTTGAGTTGTTCTGGTGGGGCTTGATTAAACTCGGCTAAAAACACTGTTATTCCTAAACTCGTTGTCTTGATATGGAGTTTTAGCAATAACAGTGCCAATAGCGAGTTTTAATTCGCTTATGAATTTTGAAAATTAAAAATCAATTATTTAGTTATGTGATTTTTATACCAATGTTCGGCAATCTCCTGTCGACGACATACCCATACTCGATCATGCATTTGAATATAGTCGAGAAATTTTTGTAATGCTTTAAAACGGCCTGGACGCCCCAAAATGCGGCAATGCATTCCAATCGACATCATTTTTGGTGCAGTTTCTCCCTCTGCATACAGCACATCGAAACTATCTTTCAAATATTGAAAAAACTGTTCTGAACTATTAAATCCGCCTGGTGAGCAGAACTTCATGTCATTACATTCCAAAGTATAAGGAATAATCAGATGAGAGCGTGATGCACCTGTAGTATCGGTAAGCGTTGTCCAAAAAGGTAGGTCATCGCCATAATAATCAGAGTCATATTGTATTTGTGGAAACTCTGCGAGTAACTGACGTGTATTAGGGCTGTCACGTCCGGTGTACCAACCTATAGTTTTATTTTCAAACAAGTTTTCTAAAACAGTTAAAGCTTGTTCCATATGCTTCTTTTCGACTTCAATATCAGTATCTTGATAGTGAAGCCAGCGGTAGCCATGTGAAACAACATCATAGTCAGCTTGCTTAATTGCTTCTACAATATAAGGATTGCGGGCAAGCGCCATTGCAACTCCGAAAATGGTCATTGGAAGTTTGCGCTTTTGGAATTCATTATGAATGCGCCAAAATCCAGCACGTGAACCATATTCGTACATAGAGTCCATTGACATATGTTTAGCTGGGTAACTTGCGGCACCAATAATCTCTGATAAAAATTGTTCTGAGCCCTCATCGCCGTGCTCAATATGTTTTTCGCCACCTTCTTCATAATTAAGCACAAATTGCACAGCAACCTTGGCATTGTTAGGCCATTTAACCTGTGGCGGTTGCCCGTGATAACCGATTAAATCACGTGAATAAGGAGACTTTTGAATCTGCTCAATAAGTTCTGCTCCAGATAGATAAGATTCGGACACAATTGCTCTCCTTTTGTTCAATTTTTCATAAAAATTTAAAAAATCAGCTTGCATATTTTTATAGATGGACTGATATTGAAGATATGAAGATCTTCAAAATAAATTAAAAGCAGTACGTTTAAGTCAGGAGATAACAAACCATTACACCATCAAAATGTACAATTGAAGTCAGTTCATGCATGCTTAAAACATGCCAACATAAAAAAGTTTTGCATAGAAAAGATCCACAGTAAGAAAGAGAGGATGGTATTTATGAATATTGAAATCCGCACAGATAAAAACATCCATAACAGTGAACGTTTAATTACTTATGTACGTGCAGAACTTACTCAAGAATTCCAACGTCATAGCGAACGTATTACGCATTTCTCGGTTCATTTTAGTGATGAAAATGGGGACAAAGGTGGTGATAAAGATATCCACTGTATGATTGAAGCACGTCCTTCAGGTTTGAAACCAGTTGCAGTACACCATAAAGCAGGAAATATTGATGCTTCAATTCATGGAGCGATTGAAAAATTAAAACGTAGCCTTGAACATACTTTTGAGAAAAAGGAACACCCGAGAGGTGGTCAACCAGAGTTCATTGATGATGAAGTTTAATTTAAAATCCTAAAAAGCCCTTCGGGGCTTTTTTTATATTTAATGAAAATAAAACTATTCACAACATTAGGTTTGCAATGCGATGCAATCAACCTCTAAAATCTTCAGAAGAGATTAGGCATAATAGCCCTAATATATTTTTGAGAGATGGTCATGTTAACCACCCAGCAGCAAGCTTTAATTAAAGCCATAGAAGAATTAGAACTCGCGCAAGTGCAAAAATTACTTGCTGAAGGACTTGATCCGAACTTTATTGATCCGGAACAAGGGCCACCTGTATCAATCATTTGTGATGGAATTTTTAAATGGTGGGAAGATGTATCAGAAGCTTATGAAGCTGGTACACCACTATCACAAGAAGAAAAGCAACAATCATTACAGGTTTACCTCGATATACTCGAAGCGTTGATTCAAGCCAAAGCGAATGTACACCTTTGGGATGCAGAAGAGTTTTATGGTCCGTTATGGGATGCGGCAAGCTCGGCATGTGCGCCAGCTGTCCAACGTTTATTAAATGAAAAAGTTGATCCAAACACACGCGATGAAGAGGGACTCACTATTTTATCTTCAATCAGTCAGTTGTTCTTTGATTGTGACTTTGATGAAATAGATTGGTCAGAAGCGCTTCAAGAAGAGCGTGAAACATTAGAATTATTGCGCCAACATGGGGCAAAAATGTCAAAAGAACTAACTACTTGATTGGATAATAGAATGAGAACATTTCAAATTTTAACTTTTGCTTTGACCACTGTTGCCGCAGGAAGTACTTTTGCTGCAGAGTTCTCTTTTGACCGCCCAGGTGCTGGCTTTGGAACAGGGATTACTCCAGTTGGTAAATTGGCTTGGGAACAAGGTTTGCCAAGTGCAACTTATACAGAGTCAACGGTTGATGGCGTCAAAGAAAAGACCGTAACTGTAAATGAAGATATGTTATTCCGTACCGGTTTAGCCGAGGGCTTGGAATTACAATTAGGTTGGCAAGGTCCAGCATGGACTCAAACTAAACGTGCTGGTAAAAAACATGATACGTCAGGCTTTGGTGATGTCAGTATCGGTTTGAAAAAAGCAATTGATCTAAAAGATGAAAACTTATCAATGGCTGTGTTAGCTGAAGCGATCATTGCCACTGGAAATGATGAATTTACTGCGCATGACGATATTTATAGTCTAAGTTCAGCAGTCGCTTATAAATATAATGACTTAGTCGGCACATCAATTACCATGCGCTACGAAGTACAAAATAGTAACTGGGCAGTAACTGCAATCCCGACGATTGATTATAAAATCGCAGGTAAGTTGTCTGGTTATTCTGAGTTTATTTACCGTAAAGCTGAAAGCCAAGACTACGAATATGGTTTAGGGACAGGTTTAGTCTACGCTGTAAATGATCGTACTCAGCTCGATGCAAGTATCGGGGTTGATTTAGAGGGTCAAGATAAGAGCTACAACGGTGGCTTAGGCGTGGCGTTCTTGTTCTAATCGAAGCAATTTAAATTTATGTTAATGAAAAAGCTTATTCATCAGGGAATTCTTTATTTCCTAGCCGTTGCTGTTTGTGTGTTTAGCCAGTTGGTTTCCGCACAAGACAAGCTACTCTCGCCCGAACAAGCTTTTTCATTTTCGGTTGAATCTTCTGAGCCGCATACTGCGAGTTTGTCTTGGCAGATTCAGCCAAATTATTATCTCTATCAGCATAAATTTTCTGTACAACAAGGTACTCAACCTTTAACTTTAAAGTTACCTAAAGCGATTGCTCAATATGATGAAAATTATGGGCAAAGTCAGGTTTACTACCATCAAGTTAATTTCCAAATTAAAACAAAGCCTTCAGAGCACTATAGTGTGACTTGGCAGGGCTGTGCCAAAGACCGTATTTGTTATCCGCCACAAACTATTGAATTTCAAACCGATGCAGATGGCTTGGTGGGTGTGCAAAACCAAGCAGGAACAGCGCCAAAACGATTACTAGATTTAGCGAATACACAATCCGACACTTCCTCGGGTTCAGAATCTTTAGAAAAAGAGCAGAGTACAGAGACAGCAGCTGATACAACTACACCTCAAATTGCGCAAGATCAGATCTGGTCTGCTAAGTTAATTGAACACTCGCTTTGGTATGGAGTTTTATTATTTTTAGGTTTAGGCATGTTGCTCGCATTTACGCCATGTTCTTTACCAATGCTTCCTATTTTAACTTCGCTGATTATTCGAGAACATAAAGGTTTAAAAGCTTGGACCATTGCGCTTACTTTTGTGTGTAGCATGGCATTAGTTTATGCAGGCTTGGGTTTAATTGCTTCTTCGGCAGGTTTAAATTTCCAACGCTGGTTACAACAGCCAGCAACTTTAATTGCTTTTAGTTTGCTGTTTATTGTTTTTGCTCTGAACTTATTTGGTTTGTTTGAGCTTCGTTTACCTCAGACATGGTTAAATCGACTTGACCGTATTCAGTCAATGCAACAAGGCGGCACTTTGGTCGGTGCTGGGGTTATGGGTGTCGTTTCTGCGCTCTTGGTGGGACCTTGTATGACTGCACCACTCGCCGGAACTTTGTTATTTATTTCTCAAACACAAAATCAATGGCAAGGTGCTTTGCTTTTATTCTGCCTAGGTTTTGGAATGGGAATTCCGCTACTGCTGGCAAGTATTTTAGGGGCAAAATTCTTGCCTAAAGCTGGTGACTGGATGCATCAGATTAAAGTAATTTTTGCTTTTCTGATGTTGGGTTTAAGTCTTTATTTTATTCGCCCTTTATTACCAGATTGGGGCATGCAAGTACTTAGTTTAGTATTAGGCCTCGCTTTTATAGCCTATGCTGTTTATCAGTTTTTCTGGAAAAAAGGGCAACTACAATGGCTCTACGCGATTTTATTATTAATCGTTACACCTTTTGTAGCCTATAACCAATATCAACATATTCAAAATCGAACCTTGCAAAGTTCTAATCATATGGCCGAGTGGCATATTGCGACTAGTGCAGCAGACTTTGAGAAAATTTTAGCGGCAGCACCTGCTGATCGAGCTATTGTGGTTGATGTCTATGCAGACTGGTGTGTTGCCTGCCAACCGATTGAACACCGTATTTTAAAAGCACCCGAGGTTCAATCTGCTCTTGCGCCATATTATTTAATTAAGCTTGATTTGAGCCATTATGACCAGTCGCATGAAGCGCTACTTAAACAATGGAATATTTTAGGACCACCGACCTATTTATTCTTAAGCCCAGAGCAAAAAGAGATTCGTGCTTTACGATTAACGGGTGCTTTTAGTCAGCAAGAACTTTTGCAACAACTCGCAAGTTTGGCAAAGCTCAAAGAATCATAAGGTATTGATAGTTTCGGTCTGATGAAATGTGCGTACCTGATTACGGCCTGAAGCTTTTACCGCATAGAGAGCTTGGTCAGCCTGTCGAATAACAAGATAAGGGTCCTCTGCAAAAGCTGAACTGCTTATTCCAAAACTTGCACTAATATGAATAGGATTATTTTGGGCGCTACAGACAGGTAATTCTTGTAAAGCACAGCGACAACGCTCAGCAATTTTTTCAGCTTGAATAATATCGGTGTGGGGGAGTAATAAAATAAATTCTTCTCCACCAAATCGACCAATAATGTCCTCACTGCGCAAATTATCAGAAAGGCACTGCGCAATTTCGATTAAGACCTGATCCCCTTGGTGATGTCCGTATATATCATTAATTTTTTTAAAATGATCGATATCAAGAAGTACTACTGCATAATCAAATTGTTGTTGGTGTAGCGACTCTAAATGTGTGTTTAAACTACGTCTATTTAATACATTGGTTAAAGGGTCGATTTGGCTTAGACGTTGAATATAAGTTTCTCGCTGACGCCATTGGGTGAGTAATATTTCAAATAAAATAAAACAGGCCAATAAAATAGGCATAATAAAAAAAGCCATACTTCCTAACCAAAACGGATTAGTTTGGGCTCGTTGCATAGCAATAAGATTGAATAATGGCGCATAAGGCAAAACACCTTTCATGCTTAGATACGTACATATTGTTAAAATAATCGTCGCAGGTATAAGGGCGCTATAAACAATTTTCCGCTCGAATAACACCAAACCCACACCGATGGTACCTACATAACCGACCATAGTGGCTGGACTGATACTGCCAATTAAATATCCATCGTGGCATAGCATAAGTGCAAAGAACTGTACACTAATCAAAGGAATAACTTTTTGAGCCCATTCATCATTTTTGTAGCGATAACAGGGGATTATCAAAGCGCCTAATAAAAATAAAGTAAATAAATTGAGCAAGATTTGTGATTCAACTAAAGGCAGATTTGCCCATTGCCAAACGCTTGGCGTAATTAAAATATAGCCTTTCCATAAAATCCAACTGAAGTTCATTGCACAAGCAAGTGTGAGCATCAGTGCACTTTTTTGTAGTGGCGTCCAGTTGATGATGTGATTATTGTAGATGAAATCGATTATCACCTGTTTTATTCTATTTACGGGATGAGTGATTAAACGATTTTTCATAGTAAGTAAGGGCTCCTAAATATAGATGCCTCTTTGTTGGACCATCCTAAAATTGGATTGTTTAAATAATTTATATTTTAAACATAACATGATTTTCATTTTATATATGATGACTTTTTATAAAGAAAATGATGTGAAAAGTTTTATTCACTGTTCACACCATTTATAGATAAATTAAGTTTTATCAAGTTCGTGAGCAAATTCAGCAATATCTGCCAATGCTTGTTTAGCCTCATCAAACCATGCATTAAACATCTGGAAGTTATGCCACATGCCTGTATAAAGTTTGAATTGAACTTTAACACCTGCATCTTCGGCTTTCTCTCTAAAACGTTTGGCATCGTCTAATAAGATTTCTTTAGAGCCCACTTGAACCAAAGTGGGCGGTAGACCATGCAAGTCATCGAAAATAGGCGAAACACGTGGGTCATCAGCTGCAATATGATTGCCTATATAGTATTGAGTTCCTGTTTGCAGCGCTTCAATAGAGAGTAAGGCATCATGTTTTTTATTAAATCTGAGTGACTCACTCGTGAGTGTTAAATCCAAAAATGGAGATAACAAAATCAGGCCACTTGGCATGAGCTCAGGTTGTTCTTTTAAACGTAAGCAAAGTGCTAGCGCTAAATTTGCTCCGCATGAATCACCTGACAAAATAATATCTTTAGGTTGGATGCCTTGGACCACTAAAGACTGATAGATGTCGTATAGAGCTTCGGTTGCCTCAGGGTAGGGATGCTCTGGTGCAAGAGGATAATCCACATGGATAATCTGCATTTGAGTACGGGCAGCTAAATCCGTCATAAAAGCATGATGTGTTTTGACACTACCAAGGAAAAAAGCACCGCCGTGAATGTGAAAAATTAGTTGAGTCGCAGAATCTTGCGGCTTGATTTCTTCACCTTTAATACCTGCTAGTCGAATCGGGCGCACAGAAACATTTTTTTGTCGTGGGAAAGCACGACACATCTGATCAAGCACAGGGCGTAAGGCAGTAGCCGGCAAATTTAGCTGGCTTGGCTTGCGAATTGTTGTTTTAAGAAAAGTTTCTGTAAAATAATATTTCCAAACATTTGATATATTCATATAGCATCCATTTTTATGCTAGTTTCTTGTTTTCTTGTAAATTTTATTTTGCAAGATTACAAGGTTACACGAAACAGTCACATTCAAAAATTGCAATATCTTTGCGACTTCTGAATACTAAAAATCTTGAAAGACCCAAGGATATTACAAAAATGAAAAAGATTGCTTTAGCTTTAGGACTCATTGGTATGGCTGCATTTGCCAATGCGGCTGATTCACTCAATGGAACGGTATGGAAAACGATTGATGATCAGACCAACAAGCCAAAAGCCGTAGTGAAATTTACGGAACAGAAGGACGGAACCTTAACTGCAACCATTCAGAGCATTTTGACACCAGGTGAAGAAAACGCTTGTACAAAATGTGAAGGTCCGTACAAAAACAAACCGCTTAAAGGTGTCACCATTGTACATAATTTAAAAAATGTAGGTGGTAACAGTTATGAAAACGGTACGATTTTAGACCCAAAATCAGGTAAAACTTACAAACTGAAAGGTGAGTTAACCGATGGCGGCAAAAAGCTTAAATTACGTGGTTATATTGGCGTTTCTGCACTTGGTCGTAACCAAACATGGATTCGCGCGAACTAAAAGTTTTAATAAAAAAACGAGCCAAATGGCTCGTTTTTTTATGCTTGAATATTTTGATAGGCGGTTTCATCGAAACCTACAATAAAGCCTTGTGGAGTTTTTAAAACAGGTCTTTTAATCAAACTTGGTTGAGCAATGAGTGCTTCAATGAGGTTTTCTTCACTGCTTAGAGCACGGTTTTGTTCTTCTTCTGAAAGCTTGCGCCAAGTCGTCCCTTTTTTGTTAAGAACGGTATCTTGCCCAATTTCTTTTAACCAAATTTTTAGGGTATCTGCATCGATCCCTTGTTTTTTATAATCATGAAAATCATAGTTAAGCCCTTTAGCTTGCAAGGCATCAAATGCTTTTTTCATTGAGTTACAGTTTTTAATTCCATAAATTTTTAACATTTTATCGGACCATGTCAAAAAGAGAGATCACACAGCCTAACCCAAAATGCTTTTAAGCACTACTTTATACCGATACTTTTAAAACAAATGAAAATTAATGATTAATCGAAAGAGAAATGTCATGTTATTGTCATAAGACAAGGTAATAATGAGCTTAATAAGAAGAAGTTAAAACTAAAAGAACTTAGCGCAAAATAAGAGACAGAAAAGAGAAAACCCGCATTTAATCATCCTGATCATGCGGGTCTCATTTCAACGTCCAATGTCACATCCTTGCAAATAAACTTATCATAAGTTTATTTTATCTTCCTACGGCGTCCTATCCTTTTGCGTCATCCTGACTGCTTCCCTGTGCCGTGGGGCTATAATGCCGTTAAAGCTGTGTAAGAAAAATACTCAAAAACGACATATGCTGTAAGCGAAAACGACAATGTAAGTGAACAAGTGTTCACTTATTCTTGAATTTTATAGTCGATAATAACGGGTGCGTGGTCGCTAAACCATTGATCTTTATAAACCCAAGCATTAATTGTACGTGCTTTCCAGTCTGGCGAGCATGCATGGTAATCAATACGCCAACCTACATTTTTTGCACGAGCTTGACCGCGATTTGACCACCATGAATAAAGTTCCGCTTCTGTGCGAACTACACGGAAGGTGTCAACATAACCAAGTTCATCATAGATATGATCAAGCCAAGCACGTTCATGTGGTAAACAACCAGATGATTTCTGGTTACCTGACCAGTTTTTGATATCAATTCGTTTATGAACAATGTTGTAGTCACCACAAATGATGACTGATTTGTTTTCATCACGCCATTGTTTCAAGATTTTTGCGTATTCACCTAAAAATAAATCTTTACGTGCTTGCGCTTCTTCACCACTTGAGCCCGAAGGTAAGTATAATGACGCAATATGTACCGGATGTGACAAACCTAAATCGAATTCCGCGGAAATAAAGCGGCCTTGACTGTCAGCCAACTCAAACCCTAAACCATCTTTAACAGAGACGAAGGGTAGGCGGCTATATATCGCAGTCCCCGCGTAACCTGCACGCTCTGCTGGAAAGAGATGGGTATGCCATCCTTCGGGTCTGAATTTTTCAGTCCATTGTTCATGGTTAATGCGGCTTTCCTGCATGCATACGACATCGGCATCTGATTGTTCTAACCATTCAAGTAAGCCTTTCGTTACTGAAGAACGTAAGCCATTTACGTTAATGGAAACGACTCGAAGAATTTTTACATCACTTGGATACTGATCCTTTGGTATCATGCGAAAATTTAACCTCAATTGTGAATTTGGAGCACCTCATGACAACGCCTGTGTCATTTCACCCGCAAGCATTTATCGAACTCGCATTATCACGCGGTGTGCTTAAATTTGGTGAGTTTACTTTAAAATCTGGACGCGTGAGTCCTTATTTTTTTAATGCAGGCCTACTCAACGATGGTGAAGCTTTATCTCTTTTAGCACAAGGCTATGCTGATAAATTAACACAATGTGAAAATGTTGATGTGATTTTTGGACCAGCTTACAAAGGTATTCCTTTTGTAGCAGCGACTGCTGTTGCTTTGTCTCAAGTCCATAACAAAAGTGTGCCATGGGGCTTTAACCGTAAAGAAGCGAAAGATCATGGTGAGGGCGGTGTTTTAGTCGGTGCTACGGTTGAAGGTAAAAAGGTCTGGATTATTGATGATGTAATTACTGCAGGTACAGCAATTCGTGAAGTCGTAACGATTTTGAAAAATGCTGGTGCAACTATTGCGGGTGTTTTGGTGGCATTAGATCGTCAAGAACGTGGTCAAGGTGAGCTTTCTGCAATTCAAGAAGTTCAAAAAGAGTTAGAAATTCCTGTACATGCACTGATTACCATGAAAGATTTAATGGATTATTTGGATGCAAAAGGCGAGAAAGAGTCTTTAGCAAACATGCAAGCTTATCGTGAGAAATACGGTATCTAAAAATAAAAGGGCATACCTCTAAATAGAGGGGTATGCCAGTTTAATATTTTATTTAAAATTGATAATTAAAACGAACTAAAACATTACGTGGTGTGCCTGGCATGCTGTCTGAGCGCCAGTATTCTTTATTGGTTAGGTTGTTCACTGCAAGTGTGACATTCCAAGGGTCAGCACTATAGCCAATTGCTGCATCGACACGGTTAAAGCCTTCCATTTTTACTTGATTATTAATATTTGGATAATAAGAGCCGACATAAGTCACGCCCACTTCGGTATACCACTGCTCGGTTGGTAAATAGCGAACAAATAAATTACCCGTATTTTTAGATGTGTTGGCTAAATAGTTACCTTCTTGTTCAGGCTTTTGTTTATCTTCTTTCACTTTTGCATCTGTATAGCCATAACCACCGCGGACAAAGAGATTATCAAGTACACGACCAATAAAACTAAATTCCAGACCACGAGATTGATGCTGACCAGCAGTTGCCCATACATCTGGTTGCTCATTAGGATTTGGTTTATAGCGGATATTATTTTTACGAATATCAAAGACAGAAAATTGAGTATTTAAACGATTATCTAACCATTCGCTTTTTACCCCAACTTCATATTGCTCGTTATATTGAGGCTCTTTATCCATCTTTGTGACATCGGTGTTTCCAGTAACTTGGTTAACACCCATTTGTCCGCCAAATGGAGCAAAGCTTTTAGAATAAGACGTATAAAAGCTATGTTCAGGAAGCGGTTGCCATACCAAACCAACATTTGGGCTAAAGCTGCCATCTTTTACATTACGGTGTTCTTTTGTCAGCTTGTTGGTGGTTGAAAAGTCAAAGTAATCGTAGCGCACACCCAGCATGAGTTTAAGTTGGTCATTTAGACCAATTAAATCTTGAATAAATACGCCGTAAGTTGTGCCTTCATTATAGTTGTGCTGACTAATCTTTAATGGTCCATTGCCACGACTGTACTCTCGTTCACCAGTGATTGGATTAACGTAACCATAAATGGTTGACCCATTTTGAGTTTTATTGGCTAGACGTGGCTCTCGTTGCTCATAGGTCCAGTCTGTACCCATCATGATTTGATGTTCAAGCTGACCAGTTTTGAACTTACCCTTAATATCAAATGTATTTGTCGTTGTTTTATTGCTGGTTTGTTGCCAGTAATAAATTTGGTCGATGTAACCTTTTTTAGTACAAGTCTCATTCTTTGAATTTTTACCATCTAAACCACAATAAGTTCCAAAATAAAAGTGGTCAAAGTTTTGTTCTGCTTGTCGGTAACTTGCTGCCCAGTGAAAGTTCCAATCAGGCGCATATTGATAATTCACATCGGTGCGGACCACTTGCAAAATATCATCAACATAATCGCCGTCTTGAGCAAATCCCATTTTGATCGAAGTTTCCGCAGGCAGAATGTCGCGTGATGGTCCGCGATCAGGCACACGACCTAATTTGTCATAGGTGTATTGTGTGGTCCAAGTGAGTGTTCCATCGTCATTTTTATAAGTGAAACTTGGTGAAAACATTTCAATCTTATTTTCAATACCAGAGCGGAAGCTGCCTGACTCGCCATATTCTCCAGTTAAACGTACTGCTAAATTGTCATTAAGTACTTGGTTGATGTCAGCCGTTGTTCCGTAGTTGTCGTAAGAACCTGCATATGCACCAACTGAACTTTTAGAGTCAAAATTGGCGAATTTACTCACCATATTCACAACTCCACCGCCAGCACTACGGCCATATAAAACAGAGGCTGGGCCTTTTAAAATTTCAATACGTTCGATATTTGCTGTACTACGACGTACTTGTCCGCTTTCACGTATGCCATCACGGTAAATATCACCTGTATCAGCACCAAAACCACGAATCGTGATCCCATCACCGCGCATATCATAACTGGTTGATACCCCCGGAGTGCCTTGTAGCATAACGCTTAAATCATTCGATCCATAAATTTTATATTTCTGAACATCAATAGTATCAACGGTTTGGGGAATATCTTTTTTGTCTAAACCATTACGTGTGACATTGGCTTTGTCATAGTCGATATAACTTTTAATTGGGTCGAGCTCACTCATGGCCTCAATTTTTATGGTGGGCATGGTGGCTGCCACTTTTGATGAGTCAGTCACATCTTCTGCATAGGCACCTTGAATATTCAAGATCATTAAACTGAGTAAGCTCAGTGGGAAAAGACGCTTAATTTGGGGAGATGGTGTAGAAATGCTTAACATAAAAATAAAATCAATTAACAAAAATAAAAGTATAAATGATAATTATAATCATTTAATTGTTTAGAATAAAAGAACTATTGTCTTAAAAAATGACATATTTATTTTTTAATAACTGATTTTTAGTAAGTTAATTAGCAAATTAAACGAATTGGATGAGTTGACTCATTAGTTTTTCTTGTTAATTGAGCTTTAAAGGGGACTTTTCATCGATTAAAAGCACCCTTCTGGAATTACGCGTTATTTTTGAGAACATCTAAAATATCCATTTCTGGATCATAATTTTCATCAATTGTTTTGCAAATTGCTTGTCCCACAATGACATGCGTGCCGTTAAAGGTCATAGTGGGTGCTTCATATAACTCCCAACCATGATTCAGAGCTTTAGTCACTCGTGCACAAAAAGCAGAGTCATCAGGGCCAGTTAAATAGCGATAAAGTTTCATGCTTAGCCTTTAAAAATAGTATTTTATAACCTTAGTTTAACTGAATTTACCTTAATTCAAGATAAAGAAATAACCGATAAGGTTTTACTGAAATTAAGAAAAACCAGTGAAAAATCTCAGTTATACTCATGCTAATTTAAATTTTAAGAAGAGCTTGAGTATGCGTGTACTTGTCGTCATGGATCCGATTGAAACCGTAAACCTTAAAAAGGATTCAACCATGGCAATGTTGTGGGCGGCGAGCCGTCGTGGACATGAATTAGGTTATGCATTACAACAAGATTTATATATCGATCAGGGCAAAGCTTACGGCCTCATTTCACCGTTAAAGGTGTTCGAAGATTACAACCATTACTATGAGTTAGGCGAAAAGAAAAAAGAATCTATCGCGGCTTACGATGTTGTGCTGATGCGTAAAGACCCGCCGTTTGACATGAACTTTGTCTACACGACTTACGTGCTTGAGCAAGCTGAGCGTGAAGGTTCATGGATTATTAATAAGCCTCAATCATTACGTGATTGCAACGAAAAACTCTTTGCAACGCAATTTCCAGAGCTACAAGTACCTACACTTGTGACATCACAGCAAAGTTTAATTCGTGAATTTATTAAAGAACATGGTGATGTGATTGTTAAGCCACTTGATGGTATGGGTGGCATGGGAATTTTCCGTTTATATCAAGATGGTGTAAATATTGGTTCTACCCTAGAAATGCTTACAGAGCTAGGTACTCGTCCAATTATGGCTCAGCGTTATATTCCTGAAATTGTAGAAGGGGATAAGCGTATTTTAATGGTGAATGGTGAACCTGTTCCTTACTGCCTAGCTCGTATTCCACAAAATGGTGAAGTACGCGGCAACTTAGCGGCAGGTGGTTTAGGCCAAGCGCGTCCGCTTACTGAAAACGATAAATTGATCGCAGCTAAAATTGGTCCTTTCTTACGCGAAAAAGGTTTAGTTTTTGTAGGTTTAGATGTGATTGGTAATTATGTCACTGAAATTAATGTCACTAGCCCGACCTGTATTCGTGAAATTGATGCTCAATTTGGTACATCAATTGCCGATGATTTATTTGATGTATTAGAAGCTGGCCGTACAGCTTAATTATTTATTTCAGGTGATTTTCAGCGGTATTTATTGGAAATCACCTGAAAATATATGAATTAATAAAATAACAATACTAAATACACCACAGCTTTGTAGGCATATTTTCAAAAAAGCACATCTTTCTGTTATAAACGAGTGAAATTAGCTTTTCGTTAATGAAGCTTTAGGATTAAAATAAACGGCTACAAAAATAGATGACAATTTCCATTGTTTTTTGAGTTGAAGAATTAGACCGTGACCGATTCACAGCAAAGCAAACCTAAACATGTCATGATGATGGCTGCCGGTACAGGTGGACATGTTTTTCCAGCCCTCGCCGTAGCCAAAAAACTTCAACAACAAGGTTGTCAGGTTTCATGGTTAGCCACGCCAACAGGTATGGAAAACCGATTATTAAAAGATCAAAATATTCCAATATATCAAATTGATATTCAAGGTGTTCGTGGCAACGGATTAGTCCGTAAAATTGCTGCACCTTTTAAAATTTTAAAAGCCACTTTAAGCGCAATGCGTTATATGAAACAGCTTAAAGTTGATGCAGTTGCAGGCTTTGGCGGTTATGTTGCGGGGCCGGGTGGTTTGGCCGCACGTTTGTTAGGTATTCCTGTACTTATTCACGAACAAAATGCAGTTGCTGGTTTTACCAATGCGCAGTTGTCTCGTGTTGCTAAAGTCGTATGTGAAGCATTTCCAAATACCTTTCCTGCTGGTGGAAAAGTCGTTACAACAGGAAATCCTGTACGTCATGAAATCACAGATATTTTAAGCCCAAAGTGGCGTTATGATGAGCGTGCGCAAGCAGGACAGCCTCTAAATATTCTAATTGTTGGTGGTTCTTTAGGTGCCAAAGCACTCAATGAACGCTTACCGCCAGCATTAAAACAATTACAAGTTCCACTCAATATTTTTCACCAGTGTGGTCAGCAACAAGTTGAGGCAACTCAAGCACTTTATGCAGATGCACCAGCTAATTTAACTGTACACGTTTTGCCGTTTATTGAAGATATGGCAAAAGCTTATAGTGAAGCGGATTTAATTATTTGCCGAGCTGGAGCACTCACAGTAACAGAAGTTGCAACAGCAGGTGTGGCCGCAGTTTTTGTACCACTCCCTATAGCAGTTGATGACCATCAAACTGCAAATGCCAAATTTCTGGCGGATGTCGGTGCTGCGAAAATTTGCCAGCAATCGACCATGACGCCAGATGTTTTAAATGAATTGTTCACTTCGCTGATGAACCGCCAATTACTTACTGAAATGGCAGTGAAAGCGCGTCAACATGCCCAACCAAATGCGACTCAGCATGTGGTTGATCTTATCCAAAAAATGTAATCGGATTTACTATGTCTCCATCAACAGCTGCGAACCAAGCAAAAAAACTGATTAAAGTGCCTGAAATGCGCCGTATCAAACACATTCATTTTGTGGGGATCGGCGGTGCTGGTATGTGTGGCATTGCAGAGGTATTGGGTAACCAAGGTTATAAAATTTCTGGTTCAGACATTAAGGCGTCTAAAACTACAGAACAATTAGAGAAAAATGGCATCAAAGTTTATATTGGCCATCAACCGGAAAATATTAAAAATGCCAATGTGCTTGTAGTTTCTACAGCAATTGATCCGGAAAATCCGGAAATTAAAGCTGCAATTGAACAGCGTGTTCCAATTGTACGTCGTGCAGAAATGCTAGGTGAGCTTATGCGTTACCGTCACGGTATTGCTGTGGCTGGTACACATGGTAAAACTACAACTACAAGTCTTTTGACGACGATGTTGGCGGAAGAAAACCTTGATCCAACTTATGTTATTGGTGGCTTACTTAACAGTACAGGCGTAAATGCGGCGTTAGGTGAAAGCCGTTTCATCGTGGCTGAAGCTGATGAATCAGATGCATCTTTCCTTTATTTGCAACCAATGGCAGCGATTGTAACTAATATCGATGCTGACCATATGCATACCTATGAAGGTAGCTTTGATAAATTAAAAGATACGTTTGTACAGTTCCTTCATAACTTACCATTTTATGGTTTGGCTGTAGTTTGTGGTGATGATGCGAACATTCGTGAAATTCTGCCGCGTGTCGGCCGTCCGGTCATTACTTATGGCTTTAATGAAGATAATGACATTCGTGCAGTTGATATTGAACAAGATGGTATGCAATCGCACTTCACTGTGTTACGTAAAGGTCGTGAACCATTGCGTTTAACAATTAATCAACCAGGCTTACATAATGTTTTAAATGCCTTGGCAGCAATTGGTGTTGCCACAGATGAAGGCGTTTCTGATGATGCAATTAGCCGTGCATTAGAAGGATTTAGTGGTGTTGGCCGCCGCTTCCAAGTGCAAGGTGAATTTGAACTTGCTGATGGCAATGTTAAGTTGGTTGATGACTACGGACATCATCCAAAAGAAGTAGAAGCAACTATTAAAGCTGCTCGCCAAAGTCATCCAGACCGTCGTTTGGTTATGTTGTTCCAACCACATCGTTATTCTCGTACCCGCGATTGTTTTGATGACTTCATTGAAGTGCTCTCTCAAGTCGATCAATTATTATTGTTGGAAGTTTATCCTGCTGGTGAAAAGCCTATTGTGGGTGCAGACAGCCGTACTTTAGCGCGTAGTATTCGTTTACGCGGACAAGTAGAACCAATTTTGGTTGATCCGGTGGAAGGTAATTTGCAAAACATCATGCAAAATGTGTTACAACCAAATGACTTGTTATTAACGCAAGGTGCGGGTAACGTGGGAGCAATTTCAGTAGAACTTGCGCAACACCATTTGTATGTGAAATAAACAAAAAGTATTGAATTATCGGGTTAAGGATTTAAACGTGTCAAATGCTACAAAATTCGGCAAAGTTGCCGTGTTATTTGGTGGGAAATCGGCTGAGCGTGCTGTGTCTTTGGATAGTGGTCAGGCAGTTTTGGACGCTTTGTTACGTTCAGGTGTTCAGGCTGAAGCATTTGATCCACAAGACCGCAGTGTGACTGAACTTGTAAATTATGATCGTGCATTTATTGTATTGCATGGTCGCGGGGGTGAAGATGGCCAGATTCAAGGTGTACTTGAATGGTTAAATCTGCCTTATACAGGAACAGGTGTGCAAGGTTCTGCTATTGGCATGGATAAAGTTAAAACCAAGCAAATCTGGCAAGGTAGCGATTTACCTACAGCGCCATATCGCATTATTACTAAAGAAACAGATTTAGATGCGGTGATTGCTGAGTTAGGCTTACCTGTCATTATCAAACCTGTACATGAAGGCTCAAGTGTCGGCATGAGTAAGGTTGAGAAAGCAGAAGACTTTGCTGCAGCAATTGAAAAGGCGACTCAGCACGATGCTGTGGTTATGGCAGAAAAATGGATCACCGGTCGTGAGTTCACAATTTCATTCCTAAATGGACAACCTTTGCCTGTCATTCGTTTGCAACCACCAGCAGATGTTGCTTTCTATGACTATGAAGCGAAATATCAACGTAATGATGTAGAGTATGGTATTCCTTGTGGTCTTAGTGAGACTGAAGAGAAAAACCTACAAGCATTGTGTTTACGTGCTTTTCAGGCTGTGGGTGCAGAAGGCTGGGGTCGTATTGATGCGATGCAGGATGAGCAAGGCAATTTCTGGCTTTTAGAGGTAAATACTGTGCCAGGTATGACCAGTCACTCTTTAGTTCCAAAAGCTGCTAAAGCTGTTGGTTATAGCTTTGATGAATTGTGCGTTGCAATTCTTGAGCAAACATTGGAAGGTACGGCTTAAATATGGCACAACTTCCGGCTTCCATGCGCCGTAAACGTGCGGCCATCACCTCTATTCATGATAAACCGCCTACGCGTAAGCAGAAGCTTGCGAATGCTGGTGGATGGGTGCTGTTGGTTATTGCTTTTGTAGTGCTGGCAGTCGGAATTTATGGGCTATATAAAGTTATTACAGATGCAACAGTTGCAAAACTAGAAGTTGTAGGTTCGGCGTCTTCGGTTGAAACGCAACAAGTGATGCAACATGTTGCTCCAATTATAAAAGCAAATTATTTCACATCTGATTTAGAACAGATTCGTGACAAAACATTAGAAATTTCATGGGTAGACCGAGTTGTCGTATCTCGTGCTTGGCCCAATGGTATTCGTGTCCGTGTCATGCCTCGCCATGCTATCGCTCGTTGGGGAACAGGTCGCTTATTAAGCGATGGTGGCGATGTATTTAGTGAGGCAGAGCCGACGAATCATCCTGAACTTCCGTTGCTTCATGGGCCGGTAAGTCAGTCAAAAATGATGATGCGACGCTATAATGAAATTAATCAATTATTCCATCCTGTTAATTTACGCTTAAAAGAGTTATATCTGACTGAGCGAATGACTTGGTTTATGCAATTTGATTCTGGTTTACGTATTATTGTTGACCAAGATCAAACAATGAATAAGTTGCAACGTTTAAGTCATCTGGCACAATCTGACTTAAAACCGGTGTGGTCGAAAATCTCAGCCATTGATTTGCGATATCGTAATGGATTATCTATTCAATGGAAGAACGCAACACCACCTAAAATTGTGAATGGTCAGTTTGTTGTAACGAGTGATGACACAAGCATTGCAGGTGGAACAAAAGCAAAGCCATAATACGTGGCTTTAAAATAGGCAATTTGCCTGGTATTAAACAACAAAGAAATGGTATGAGTGATGAGTGAAGCTGTTCCCTCAGTTGTTGCGATTGACATTGGGACGCATAAAGTTTCAGTTTTGATTGGAAAAATTCATGCGCCGGATAACATTCAAGTTATCGGTATGGCAACTGCTCGCAATCGAGGCATGAATAAAGGAAAAATTGTAAGCCTCGATAAAGTCATTGCTGCGATTAAAAATGCTGTTGCTGAAGCGGAAAATATGGCCGAATGTCGCATTCATAGCGCATGGGTATCTATTCCGAGTACCGAGTTGCAAAGTTTTTATGCCTCTGGTCGCACACCAGTATCTAATCCGGCACATGTGATTACAACAAATGAAGTCGTGCGCGCGTTAGAATTGGCAAAAGCAAGTCATGTGACTTCTGATTACTATTTAGCAAGTGCAGTGCCGTTAGGCTTTGAATTAGGTGATTCTGCTGAATGGGTGCAGAATCCAATTAATATGACTGCGCATAGTATGACTGGACATTATCAGTTAATGATGATGCCTATAGCGACTATGCAAAACCTTGATCGTGCCATGAAAGGTGCAAATATCGGGGTTGAAAAAATGGTGGTGTCTTGTCTGGCAACCGCTGAGGCAAGCTTACTGAAAGATGAAAAAGAGTATGGTGTTTGTCTAGTTGATATTGGTGCAGGCATTACCAATCTTGCTGTTTATCTAGATGGACGTTTGGCTCTAGCGCGTACGTTGCAGCGTGGTGGTGAACACGTTACACGTGATATTGCTGCTGTATTGCAAACCACGACAGAAGAAGCTGAACGAATTAAAATTCTGCATGGTTGTGTCGATTTAAGTGCTGTTAAGCCAGATCACATGATTCAGGTAGAAGGAATTGATGGCCCTCAAACAATTAGCCGAATTGAGTTGTCAGAAATTATTATTGCCCGTTATGAAGAGATCTTTAGCCAGATTCGCGATGAACTCGAACAAAGCGGTGCAATTCATGGTTTATACCATGGTGTAGTATTGACAGGGGATGCTTGTCAAATAGAAGGTATGGTGAGTTTAGCTCGTCGTATGTTGGGTGTATCTGCACATTTGGGTAATCCGCCGTTACAGGTTTATGCTGATGATCAACATCAAGCAGCCTTACGTCGTTCTATGTATGCAACAGCAGCTGGTTTGCTCATGTTTAGCCAAAGTGAGTTGCAAGATGCTGTTGAAGAGCCTGAAGAGGCAAATGACCGTTCGGTATGGGAACGAATGGTAAATGGCTGGAATGCGTTTAATAGCAAATTAAAAGCCATTTTTTAGGATGTATGTATTTATTGGTAGAATTGTTAGGAAGTTGTAAGAGAAAACCGCTGTACTTGACAAGGTTGGTATTGCACAGCATTCTTAAAATTAGTTATTTTTGAAAATCAAGGCAGTATACGGGCTGAAGTGACTGCCATAATGTATTAGGAACCCTAAAGGTCATGGCCTCATTTGAATTTATAGAAGATGAACTAAACGATGGCAACGGTCAAGCCCGTTTCACTGTATTTGGTGTAGGTGGTGGTGGCGGTAATGCCGTTCAACATATGGTGCAGTCTGATATTCAAGGTGTTAAATTCGTTTGTGCCAATACAGACAAACAAGCACTGGACTGTATGAATGCACCTTTCAAAATTCAGTTAGGCGAGCAAAGTACACGTGGTCTAGGTGCTGGTGCTAACCCTGAAGTAGGGCAAGTTGCAGCAGAAGAAAGCCGTGAAATCATTCGTCACCACCTTGAAGGTACCGATATGGTTTTCGTTACCGCTGGTATGGGTGGTGGTACGGGTACTGGCGCAGCGCCTGTTGTGGCTGAAGTTGCCAAAGAAATGGGTATTTTGACTGTTGGTGTAGTTACAACACCATTTAACTTTGAAGGCCGTCGCCGTTTAAAGTCTGCTGAGCGTGGTATTGAAGCACTTGAAGCACATGTTGATTCATTGATTATTATCCCTAACCAACGCTTATTAAGCGTATATGGTGATATTTCAATGAAGGATGCTTATAAAAAAGCTGATGATGTGTTGTTAAACGCTGTACGTAGTATCTTTGATTTGGTTGTTAACCGTGGTCACATTAACCTTGACTTCGCCGATTTGAAAACTGCAATGAGTACTCGCGGTTACGCAATGATGGGTGCTGGTTTAGGCCGTGGTGAAGATCGTGCGCGTCAAGCTGCTGAACAAGCGATCCGTAGTCCATTACTTGATAACGTAAATATTATTAATGCCAAAGGCGTGTTAATTAACATTACGGGTGGTGATGATATTACGTTACGTGAAACAGAAATCATTACTGATGTTGTGAACCAGATTGTTGACCTTGATGAAGGTGAAATCTTCTACGGTACAGTATTTGACCCAGATGCACGTGATGAATTACGCGTAACAGTGATTGCAACTGGTTTAACTCGTAATGCAGCAGATGCTGAACCGAGAAAACGTAATACGGTAAGCCATGCATCGTCTCAATCAGCTCAATCTGTTGATGAAGATGATGTTCCTGCAATCAATAAGCGTCAAAACGCTGATAATGAAGTCAGTAGCACAGCAAGTTCTACTCCGCGTTCTTCTCCAATGAGTATTCAAGATTACTTGAAAAATCAGCAACGTAAGTAAATAATCGTTAGATTTAATGAAAGGCAGTGTTTAAACACTGCCTTTTTTTATTTTTGATCAATGACTAAATATGCTAACGTATAGCGGTTTTAAAAAAGAAGTTACAAAGCATGGTGAAACAACGTACTCTCAATCGTGTGGTAAAAGCGAGTGGAATAGGTCTTCATAGCGGTCAAAAAGTGATGATCAATTTCATTCCACATACCGTGGATGGAGGTATTGTATTTCGCCGTATCGATTTGGATCCACCTGTCGATATCCCTGCCAATGCTTTATTGATTCAAGAAGCTTTTATGTGTTCCAACTTGGTAACGGGAGATATAAAAGTAGGAACAATTGAGCATGTAATGAGTGCAATTGCAGGTTTAGGAATTGATAACCTGATTGTTGAGGTGTCAGCTTCTGAAGTTCCAATTATGGATGGAAGTGCCGGTCCATTTATTTACCTTTTAATGCAAGGTGGATTACGTGAACTGGATGCACCGAAAAAATTCATTAGAATATTAAAACCAGTTGAAGCACTCATCGATGATAAGAAAGCAATTTTCAGCCCTCACAATGGTTTTCAATTAAATTTCACGATTGATTTTGACCATCCGGCATTTGCTAAAGAATATCAATCTGCCACGATCGACTTTTCGACCGAAACTTTTGTTTATGAAGTCAGTGAAGCACGTACTTTTGGTTTCATGAAAGATCTGGATTACCTGAAGGCAAATAATTTAGCACTAGGTGCAAGTTTAGATAATGCAATTGGTGTAGATGATACAGGTGTAGTCAATGAAGAAGGTTTACGTTTCGCTGATGAATTCGTTAGACATAAAATATTAGATGCAGTAGGTGATTTGTATTTGCTTGGTCATCAAATTATTGCCAAGTTCGATGGCTATAAATCAGGACATGCTTTAAATAATCAGTTGTTACGCAATGTTCAAAGTGATCCGAGTAATTATGAAATTGTAACATTTGATGACGAGAATCAATGTCCAATTCCATATGTGAGCGTGACATAAGTCATTGTCTTTACTTGGCTATGTTATAATGTAACATTAAAAAGTGTGATTATTATCACATAATAAGAACGATTCTAATTAAGAAATATAAAGCTCATCATTTTTTATTGCTTGCCAAACGTAGTAAAGCTTGGCTAAGCTTAGGGTCGCTCACAAAGTCGGCTGCACTACGTAACATTTCTTGTGTTTCCGGGGGGATGGGTTTAGATGGCTCAGATGAGGGTGTATTTGAAATAGTTTTATTTCTTAATCGAACCTGAATTCTTTGTAGGTCTTTTAGGCCTTCGAGCTGAGATAATTTAGATACATATTGGTTCTGTAAATAACTGAGTTGACTAATCATCGCTTGATTTTCACCAGTAATGATTAAAGAGCCATTTTGATAACACACAACCTGCCATTGTTCCGGTTGGGGCAATAAGGGTTGGATAATTTTCGTAAGTCTTTGCCATTGCGCGACTTGCGTTGTTAGAAACGTAAGGTTTCCTGTTTTTATGTGTTTTCCGGTTTGTTGAAAAACGTTATCGGGTTTGGACATGGTCATTCTCGGATAGATTCTTGTCTTAATCTTAAGCGTTCATTTCAATTGATATCAAGGAAGAGATCATAAGGAACTTGAGTAAGAACAGTTTCAAGAGGTTTTTATGCACACGCGTCGTATTTTATTAGCGTTTTCACTTGCCGCTTCGGCAGCATCAGTTGCTTTTGCAGATTATCAAACAATTAACCAGTCTACTGACTCAGATCGATTGGAACAGCTATCAAAAACATTATCTCAAGGTTCATATACTCATCCTGATGATTTAGATCTTCCGGCGAGTGCGAAAGTTTCAGTGACCTTACGCCAAAAAACAGTTGAACTCAATAATGAGTCGCTCGCAAAGAAGTACGGTAACACAACAGCAAAAAATTCTTTTAATGCCTCTTCTTCAAATTCTTACTCTTGGTTAGTTTCTCATCCTCTTCCTGATACTGTACGAGTTTCTTCAAACTTTGGTGGTCGCACCATGGGTGGTCGTGCAGAACATCATGGCGGTTTAGATCTGGCTGCTCCGAGTGGTACACCAATCTACGCTACAGGCCCAGGTATTGTAACTAAATCTGGCTGGGGCACTGGCTATGGTCAATATGTTGAAATTAACCATGGCAATGGTTATTTAACGCGTTATGCTCATGCTTCACGTTTAATGGTGCGTGTAGGCGACCAAGTATCTGCAGGTGAACATATTGCTAATGTAGGGTGTACAGGTCGCTGTACAGGTCCGCATTTGCATTATGAAGTTGTAAAAGATGGGCAACGTAAAAACCCAACTACTTACTTGGCGATGCTTCCATAAAAGCATAGTTAAAAAAAGCAAGGTTATTAAATTTATGAATCTAAAACTAAGCTAAACTTTTTTTAACGCAAAGATTGTATAAAAAAACGCCATTATTGGCGTTTTTTTGTTATTTTGTTTACTGCTCGGTCAATGACTATTCATTCAGAAAATAATAGGGCCCCCTCACATTCACCCGAGGCAATAACTTGAAAGGGGTAAAACATGGTAAAAATACAAAGTAGATTAGAGAACAAGGAACAGGTGAATTATGGCGTTTTACGGTGACTCCGACGCACAAGAAACCCAAGAATGGCAAGATGCATTCGATTCAGTTTTACAACATATGGGAACTGAACGAGCGGCATTCTTGTTGGAAAAACTTTACCAACAAGCAATTGCTAAGCATGTTCCAATTCAACGTCTCAATACACCTTACTTAAATACAATTTCTGTTGAAGAACAACCTGCAATGCCAGGCGACCAAGATATGGAACGCCGTATTCGTGCATTGATTCGTTGGAATGCCTTAGCAATGGTACTTCGTGCGAATAAAACAGGTGATGATTTAGGTGGACACTTGGCGAGTTTCGCATCAAGTGCAACATTATATGACGTAGGTTTTAACCATTTCTTCCGCGCAAACAGCAATAGCTTTGGCGGAGATATGATTTATTACCAAGGGCACTGTGCTCCTGGTATTTATGCACGTTCATTCCTTGAAGGACGTTTAACTGAAGAGCAGTTAAGTAATTTCCGTCGTGAAGTTGGCGGTAACGGTTTACCAAGCTATCCACATCCATATTTAATGCCTGACTATTGGCAATTCCCAACCGTATCAATGGGTCTTGGTCCAATCATGTCGATTTATCAAGCACATATTCAAAAATATTTGATGAACCGTGGCTTGATCAAAGAAGAAGATCGTAAAGTTTGGGCTTATCTTGGCGATGGTGAGATGGATGAGCCAGAAAGTACTGGTGCGATTTCACTTGCTGGTCGTGAAAAGCTTGATAACCTTATTTGGGTGGTTAACTGTAACTTACAGCGTTTAGATGGTCCGGTACGTGGTAACGGTAAAATCATTCAAGAGTTAGAATCTTTATTCCGTGGTGCGGGCTGGCGTGTCATTAAAGTGGTATGGGGTCGTCATTGGGACCCACTTCTTGCAAAAGACACCTCAGGCGCTTTGAAAGCGGTAATGGAAGAGACAGTTGATGGTGAGTACCAACGCTATCAAGTGAAAGGTGGTGCATACACGCGTGAGAAATTCTTTGGCAAGTACCCAGAAGCTGCGGAACTTGTAAAAGATTTAAGCGATGAAGACATCGATAATCTCAACCGTGGTGGTCATGACCCTTACAAAGTGTTTGCTGCATATGCAGAAGCAATGAAAGCAAAAGGTCAACCAACAGTTATTCTTGCGAAAACTGTTAAAGGTTACGGTTTGTCTGAAGAAATTGAAGCGGTGAACAAAACTCACCAAATCAAAAAAATGCAGATTGACTCTTTGAAATATGTACGTGACCGTTTCAATCTTCCATTTACAGACGATAAGTTAGAAGAGCTTCCATTCTACCGCCCAAGTGAAAACTCTCCAGAAATGAAGTATATGAAGGCGCGTCGTGAAGCGTTAGGTGGTTACCTACCTGCACGTCGTAAAGAGAGTGAAATCTTAGCGATTCCTGAATTATCTGTATTTGATGCTGTATTAAATGGTTCAGGTGGTAAAGAACAATCTACTACGATGGTGATGGTTCGTTTAATTGCTTCTTTACTCAAAGAAAAAGCAATTAAAGACCGCGTAGTACCAATTGTTCCAGATGAAGCACGTACTTTTGGTCTGGAAGGTATGTTCCGTCAGCTCGGTATCTATGCTGCTCACGGTCAAAAATATACCCCAGAAGACCAAGAACAATTAATGCATTACCGTGAAGCAAGTGACGGTCACATGCTACAAGAAGGGATTAACGAAGCTGGTGCGATGAGTGCATGGGCTGCGTTGGCAACAAGTTATTCAACGAATAACTTGCCAATGATTCCAATGTATATGTACTACTCAATGTTCGGTTTCCAACGTATTGGTGACATTGCGTGGGCAGCAGGTGATGCGCAAGCTCAAGGTTTCTTGTTGGGTGCAACTGCTGGTCGTACCACATTGAACGGTGAAGGTCTACAGCACCAAGATGGTCATTCGCATATCTTGGCGAACACGATTCCAAACTGTGTATCTTATGATCCATGTTTTGGTTATGAGTTAGCTGTAATCGTGCATGACGGTTTAAAACGTATGTATGTGAACCAAGAGCGTGTGTTCTACTACTTAACTGTAATGAACGAAAACTACGAGCATCCTGCAATGCCTGAAGGCGCTGAGGAAGGCATTAAACGTGGTATGTACTTGTTCGAAAAAGATGAAAAAGCAACTGTCCAATTACTTGGTTCAGGTGTGATTCTTCGTGAAGTGATCAAGGCTGCGAAAATCTTACGTGATGAATACCAAATCCATTCAAATGTTTGGAGTGTAACAAGCTTCAATGAGTTGTCACGTGATGGTATGGCATGTGAAGAATACAACCGTTTACACCCACTTTCTGAAGAAGTGAAAGAATCTTGGGTATCTAAACAGTTACGTGGTACAGAAGGTATCGTTGTTTCAGCAACAGACCATATGCGTGCTTATAGCGAACAAATCCGTGCGTATCTTCCAGATGGTCGCCCATTTGTTGCATTAGGTACAGATGGATACGGTCGTTCAGATACACGTGCTAACTTACGTAGTTTCTTTGGTGTTGATGCTGCACATATCGTTGTTGCTACTTTGAAAAAATTAGCTGACGAAGGTGAAGTGGACGCACGTTTAGTTAAAGACGCAATTTCTAACTTTGAGTTAGATACTGACCGTCCAGTGGCATGGGCTCCTCAAGCGCATCCAGAAGTTCAGGCAGTTGCTGAATATAATGAAACGCAAACAGGTGAGGGGAACTAAGCATGCAAATTAAGACCCCTGATATTGGTGTAGACAAAGCAGTTGTTGCTGAAATTTTAGTAAAAGTTGGCGACAGTATTGCAGAAAATGACAGCCTTGTTTTGCTTGAGTCAGATAAAGCCTCTGTTGAAGTGCCTAGCACTTCAGCAGGTGTGGTGAAAAGCATCTTAATCAAAGAAGGTGATAGCGTAACTGAAGGTACGGTATTGCTTGAACTTGAAGCTGAGGGTGCTGCACCAGTAGCTCAAGCAGAAGAAGCTCCAAAAGCTGCTCCAGCAGCTGAACAAACAGCAGCACCGGCAGCGGCTCAACAGCCCTCAACTGCTGCTCAACCAGCAACGGCAACAACTAGCCAAGTGGTTGAAGTTCAAGTTCCCGATATTGGTGTTGAAAAAGCACTAGTTGGTGAGATTTTAGTAAAAGTTGGCGAACAAATCGATGTTGAACAAAGCATCGTTGTGGTTGAGTCTGACAAAGCAACTGTAGAAGTACCAAGCAGTGTTGCAGGTACTGTAGAAAGCATTCAAGTTAAAGAAGGCGATACAGTTAAAGAAGGTGTTGTTCTTATTCAAGTAAAAACAACATCTGCATCTAGTGCGCCAGCTGAGGCACCTGCTTCTACAACAGCAGCTCCGGCAGCAGCAGCTACACCAGCTCAGCAAGAAACTGTAGCATCGACTGCTACTCAATCTGGACCAGTTGATATTAACGTTCCTGATTTGGGTGTAGATAAAGCAGTTGTTGCTGAAATTTTGGTACAAGTTGGCGATAAAGTTGATGTAGACCAAAGCCTTGTTGTGGTTGAGTCAGATAAAGCGACTGTTGAAGTTCCAAGTACTGTTGCTGGCGTTGTGAAAGCGATTCACTTGCAAGCAGGCCAACAGGTTTCACAAGGTATATTACTTGCAACAATTGAAGCTGAAGGCCAAGCACCTGCTGCGGCACCAGCGGCAAAAGCAGAAGTAGCTCCAGCTCCACAGGCAGCAGCACCTAAAGCGGCAGCTCCTACTCCGACTCAGGCTGTATCTGCTCCAGCGTCTGGTAGTGATAAGTTAACCAAAGAACAAGAAGCTGAAAATGCTAAAGTTTATGCAGGACCAGCTGTTCGTAAGCTTGCTCGTGAACTTGGTGTAGTTTTATCTCAAGTTAAAACTTCTGGTGAACATGGCCGTGTTGTTAAAGAAGATATCTTTGCGTATGTGAAGACTCGTTTAACTGCGCCACAAGCTGCACCGGTTGCTGCGGCTGCACCAGCTGTTTCAGGTTTGCCAAAGCTTCCTGACTTCACTGCGTTTGGTGGTGTAGAAGAAAAAGTACTGACGCGTTTGCAGCAAGTATCAATTCCGCAATTGTCGTTGAACAACTTTATTCCGCAAGTCACTCAGTTTGATTTGGCTGATATTACTGAGTTGGAAGATTGGCGCAATGAGCTAAAAGGCAACTTCAAAAAAGAAGGTATCAGCCTGACGATTATGGCGTTCATTATCAAAGCGGTTGCGTATTTGTTGAAAGAAGAGCGTGAATTCGCAGGTCATCTATCTGATGACGGTAAATCAGTGCTCTTGCGCAATGAAATCCATATGGGAATTGCGGTAGCAACACCTGATGGTTTAACTGTGCCAGTACTTCGTAACCCAGACCAAAAATCAATTAAGCAAATTGCAGTTGAATTGGGTGTGTTAGGTCAAAAAGCACGTGATAAGAAATTAACACCGAAAGACTTGCAAGGTGCGAATTTCACTATTTCAAGTTTGGGCGCAATAGGTGGTACAGCATTTACACCACTTGTGAACTGGCCGCAAGTTGCGATTTTGGGTATTTCACCTGCAACGATGCAACCGGTTTGGAATGGTAAAGACTTTGATCCACGCTTAATGTTGCCGTTGTCGTTGTCTTATGACCACCGTGTAATTAATGGTGCAGATGCGGCTCGCTTTACTAATAAGCTTACGAAACTTCTTAAAGATATTCGTACTTTATTAATCTAATATTTTTAAATGAATCATTAAAACCTCGCTTCGGCGGGGTTTTATTTTGATATTTAATTTAATTGGTTTTAAGTTAATCTAAAGACAAAAAATGAAGTGTCGAGAGAGGAGAAATTTCTCGTTATTAGGTAAAGGAGAAAGAATAAATGGTAGGATTTTTAAAAATCATGGTGCCGATCCTATTAATTGTATTTTTATTAATGGGGCTGTGGGTGAGTGTTTTACACTTTCCTTGGGAATGGATGACCTACGTTGCAATGGGCTTGGAAGTATTTGTAGCAATGCTTATTTTGCCATTTGAGTTTCAATCTCAGCACGTAACTGGCATTAATAATTTTGGATTTGTCAACTTAAGTATTTGTTTAGCTTTACTATTGGGTCTAGGACGATTGTTGGTTTGGGTATGGATAAAATTTTTTGCCTGAATGTTTGAAAAATAGAACTACTCGAATATAATAAACGCATACTTCATTGGGGAGTAGCCGCTATTCATTTCTAAATGAATAGGTGATGATCAACATAATTGTTCAACAGAACATGGTCATCATAGCTTAAACGTCTCATCGTTTCTGAGTTGGCAAGACCTTTGATTTACCACTCTGCAGATATTTGGCTAGCAGGAGGGGTAGGTCATGGGCATTTATGCTAGCCAGAGAAACGACATGCAAGAATTTCTGATTTCTACTTCGATTGTTGCCCTTGCTGAAATGGGCGATAAAACTCAATTATTGGCCCTTTTACTGTCTGCACGTTTCCGTAAGCCAATCCCTATTCTTATTGCGATTCTTTTAGCTACTCTAATTAATCATGGTATTTCTGCTGTACTTGGACAGTGGATTACGACCGTGTTGAGCCCCGAAATTTTAGTCTGGGTTCTTGCAGCTGGCTTCATTGGTATGGCTTTCTGGATGCTTATTCCAGATAAGTTAGACGATGAAACGGATAGTATTAACAGATGGCAAAAATTTGGTGTTTTTGGTGCTACCTTCATCTTATTTTTCTTAGCTGAAATTGGTGACAAAACCCAAATTGCAACAGTCGCTTTAGCTGCACGTTATGACAGCATTTTTTGGGTGATGTTAGGTACAACCTTAGGGATGATGATTGCCAATGCGCCAGCTGTATTTATTGGTAATAAATTGGCTGAACGTTTATCTATCTCGCTCATTCATAAAATTGGTGCTGCTATTTTCTTAATTGTAGGTATCTCTACTTTAGTACAGCATTATTTCTTCTAACGCATTTGAAACTACCCAAAAAACGCACTCGAATCGAGTGCGTTTTTTTATAGGTAATTTTAATAGTTAAATTTCACAGTAAAGTTAATTTGACGTGGATTACCTAAAGTCACCAAATTTTCATTTAAGGCACCTGCATAGTAATCTTTATCGAATAGATTACGGATCGCAAGTTGAGCACCCCAATGTCCTGCATCATAGCCAGCTTCTGTATCAAATACGGTATAGCCTGGAATATGGACATCTAGCTTATCCATAGTTTTATAGGTTTCACCACGGAATCCACCGCCGACATACCAACCAAGTTTTGAGGCAGGATCAAATTTATAACGAGCCGACAGACTGTAAGCATGTTCAGGAATATTATCGAGTGCTTTTCCTACATTGCTCACATTTGCATCTTTGCTAATTTCAGCATCAATTGTGTAGGTATAGGCAGCCGTTAATTTTAAACCTTCTAAAATTTCTGCGCTTAGCTCAGTCTCGATACCACGAGTTAATTGTTCGCCACGCTGAACTTTCTCACTCGTATTAATTGGATCATTAACTACAACATTCTGACGTTTTAGGTCATACCAAGCGATAGCACCTTGAACTCGTTGATCCGGGCTTTGTAATTTCATTCCGACTTCAACCTGTTTCCCTTCTTCAGGTTTGAACGGATTGTTATTTACATCAGTACCGCTATTTGGGGTAAACGAGGTGGCATAGCTGACATAAGGAGCCACAATGTCATTAATGGTATACATCATAGAGGCGCTGCCCGTAAATGCTTCATCAGACTGTTTACTCGTGTTGCTGTTAACCAGACTTGTAGTTTGAGTTTGCGCCCAGTCTTGACGACCAGATAAGCTTAAAAGTAATTGGTCATTAAGCTGAATACGGTCACGAATATATAATCCTGTGTATTTTAAGCGGTTAATATCGTGGTTGCTGATAGGATTGGAACAGGTAACAGTTTGCCCATATACAGGAGCATATATGTTTAAATCCCCGACATTACAACGGTTGTTGGTGTAATCACTTTTTTCCTGAAAGGCATCAACACCTACATTAAGATCGTGCTGCATACCATATAAATCAAACTGTTTATTTAAACGGTTATCGATGGCAAAGCTTAAATTATCAATAATTTGGTGGCGGCTGTTATTTTTACGACTAATGGTGGTGTAGTTTTTATCTGCCCAAAAGTTGTTGCCCGTGCGAGCAAAGACAGCAGTACCATCCATTTCAGTTTTTTGTACGGCAAAGTTCTGATTAAAGTTCCAACCATTATCAAAAGCGTGTTTAAAGGTATAACCTGTGCGGTAAACATCTGCTTCATATTTACCAAAGTTAGGATCGCCAATATATAAACTTCGGTCTATAGCCCCGTTGGGATTGTCTTTTAATGTACCAATGACAGGTAAACCTTGTTGACGGATGTATTCGCGATGCTGATAGCTTGCGATGACAGAGAGATCAGTGTTATCCCCTAAGTCAAAGTTATAAGAGGGAGAGATGTAGTAATTTTTAAAATATACATAATCTGTTGGGTCATCTTGGTCTGAGATACGACCATTTAAACGGAAAGCACCTTTTTCACTATTATTAGGACTATAGTTTAAATCGAACGTACCTTCTTTAAGGCTGTAGCTGCCATAAGTCATAGTGGCCCGAGCAAAGCTTTCAGCTTGAGGGCGTTTAGTCACTAAGTTGACCATACCTCCTGGAGCAACCAAACCAAAATTAATAGATGCAGGCCCTTTTAAAACTTGTACCTGATCCATGCCTGATATTTCAGCTGCTACAGATGGAGTTGGAGAGCTTTGACCAATTCTTAAACCATCTACATAAACTGAATCAGAAGAAGTTTGTCCTCGAATAATGAAATCATCCCAACCACGACGACCAAGTTTCCCAGCTCCAACACCTGCAACGCCTTCAAGTGCATCTGTAAGTGTCTTTGCTTGTTTTTGGTCAAGTTGCTCACGGGTCACCACTGAAACCGACTGAGCAATTTTAAATAAAGGTGCGTCTGATTTTAAGGCAGAGTTTGCTTTCGTTGCGACGTAAGGTGAAGAGCTTTCTTTTTGCGCTTGAACAGAAATAGTGGGGAGAACACTGGTTGAGTTTTGTTGTTCTGTCATTTCTTCAGCGTGACTTGCTGTCATCGAAGTAAAAATAGCAACTGCTAACAATGTTTTTGATGTTGAAAAACGGAAGGGTTGATTCATGGGAGGCCTAAGCAGCACAAAAAGTAAATTTGATAATGAGAATTATTTTAATTTATTGTGGGTTAATTTTAAATAACATTATGATTCAGTTATAAAATAAGAAAACCAAAATCAATTTTAAAATATTATGAGAAAGATAAAGTAATTCATTGCATGAGTTGTTGAATCCCATTATTTTATTATGGATATAAAAATATCTAATATTTAAAGTTTTTTGGGGAATTGTATGGGGTTTGAAAAAACAACATCGCAGATATTATTTGATAATGGCGTACATAAATGTATTAGTTTTACCAGCTTGGTTAAAGGGGAAGGCATTCAAGCCAATCAATTTTTAATTATTGATCATGAACGCGCTGCTGTAATCGACCCAGGTGGCGATTTGACCTATGTTCCATTAACGATGGAGTTGAATAAATATACACGTTTGAAAAATCTGGACTATGTGATGGCCTCGCATCAAGATCCGGACATTATTACTTCAATGCCACGCTGGCTGGTTTATACCGATGCTAAAGTCGTTGCATCAAAATTATGGGCACGTTTTTTACCACACCTAAATTCCTCATTTATGAGTGAGCGTATGAAAGGGAATTGGGAAGACCGTCTTATTGAATTACCCGACCGCGGCCAAGTGATTACTCTAGGAGAATCCAAGCTTGTGGTAGTTCCAGCTCACTTCTTACATTCGGTGGGTAATTTTCAGTTTTATGATCCAGTTGCCAAAATTTTATTTTCTGGCGATATGGGTGCCTCGATTGTTGAGGATGCTAATCAGCCTTTAAAAGATTTCGATACCCACGTTATGAAAATGAAGGCTTTTCACCAACGCTATATGTGTTCCAATAAGGTTATCCGTTTGTGGGTTAACATGGTGCGGCAAATGGATATTGAAATGATCGTTCCTCAGCATGGAAGTCCATTTATTGGTAAAGAAATGGTCAATCAGTTTTTAGACTGGATTGAGACCTTGCCATGCGGCGTAGATTTAATGAATGAGCAAATTTTTAGCTGTCCAACTTAAAAAATGAGGTCCATTATCTTGAGTCGGAATTGAAATTTTTTTAGTATTTTTCGTCGCAGAAAAACCTTTGATGACGAGAATTTGAATAAAATGTTATCTCAAGTTGCGACTCCAGATGAGTGCCTACGCTGTGGGGCATGTTGTGCACATTTTCGGGTTTCATTTTACTGGGCTGAGGCCGAGTTAATGGATGAACATCTCGTTGAACCTTTAACACCTGTTTATTCTTGTATGCGTGGAACTAATCGGGCTCAGCCACGTTGTCAGGCTTTGACAGGTGAAATTGGTAAAGAGGTGGGGTGTTCTATTTATGCTGTACGTAGTTCTACCTGTAGAGAAGTGCAGGTGGGAGATGAGCAGTGTAATAAAGCTCGTTTGGCGCACCAGCTTATTCCTCTTATTCGTATTAACCCAGCCGATTCTGAAAATGATCATGACTATGATCAGGTGAGTTAAATATGAGCTAACACAATAATAAGTGAGAAATATTTAGAGTAGGCGAATATCTATTGCTGAAAAAGGCAAAGATAATATGAAAATTGCATTGAAATTTGTTTATAATAGCTCACGGAATTTACCAGTGAGATTGTTATGCTGACCATCGTTCAAGAAGCGCTAACCTTCGATGATGTCTTATTACTTCCTGCCTACTCTACTGTTCTCCCAAAAGATGTCTCTTTAAAGACACGTTTAACTCGCGGCATTCATTTAAATATCCCATTAGTTTCAGCTGCAATGGATACAGTGACTGAGTCACGTATGGCGATTGCGATGTCACAAAATGGTGGTATCGGGATTTTGCACAAAAACATGGATATTGCTGCTCAAGCTGCAGAAGTACGCCGTGTGAAAAAATTCGAAGCGGGTATGGTGAAAGATCCTATCACTGTAACGCCTGAAACTACAGTGCGTGAACTGATTGCAATTACCTCTGCTAATAACATTAGCGGTGTACCTGTTGTTAAAGATGGCAAGGTTGTTGGTATTGTGACAGGCCGGGATACGCGTTTTGAAACCAATTTAGAACAACCTGTTAGCAACATTATGACAGGCCAAGATCGTTTAGTAACTGTACGTGAAGGCGAGTCTAAAGAAAATATTCAAGCATTATTGCAAAAACACCGTATTGAAAAAGTCTTGGTCGTTGGTGAGAGCAATGAACTTAAAGGCTTAATTACAGTAACTGACTTCCGCAAAGCCGAGAGCTATCCAAACAGTTGTAAAGATGATCTTGGTCGTTTACGTGTTGGTGCTGCGGTAGGTACAGGTGCTGATACACCAAGTCGTGTGGAAGCATTGGTTGAAGCTGGTGTTGACGTAATTGTTGTTGATACAGCACATGGTCACTCTGCTGGTGTAATTGAACGTGTACGTTGGGTGAAACAAAACTTCCCTCAAGTACAAGTGATTGGTGGCAACATTGCAACTGGTGATGCTGCATTAGCATTATTAGATGCAGGTGCAGATGCTGTAAAAGTAGGTATTGGCCCTGGTTCTATCTGTACAACACGTATTGTGGCAGGTATTGGTATGCCACAAATTTCTGCGATTGACAGCGTTGCTAGCGCACTAAAAGATCAAATTCCTTTAATTGCAGATGGTGGTATCCGCTTCTCTGGCGATATGGCTAAAGCGATCGGTGCGGGTGCAAGCACAATCATGGTTGGTTCACTTCTAGCTGGTACTGAAGAAGCGCCGGGCGAAGTTGAGTTTTTCCAAGGTCGTTACTACAAAGCATATCGTGGTATGGGTTCATTAGGTGCAATGGCGGGAGCAACTGGTTCTGCTGACCGTTATTTCCAAGATTCAAAAGCGGGTGCTGAGAAGTTAGTACCAGAAGGCATTGAAGGCCGTGTTCCATATAAAGGCCCAATGGGTAATATCGTTCATCAAATGATGGGTGGTTTACGTTCATCGATGGGTTATACAGGTTCAGCTGTGATTGAAGATCTTCGCCAAAATGCAAAATTTGTGAAAATTACTTCAGCTGGTATGTCTGAGTCACATGTCCATGATGTAACGATTACTAAAGAAGCTCCAAACTATCGTGTTGGTTAGATTTTCGTAACCAAAACAATGAAGAAAGCCGTCATTACACTGACGGCTTTTTGTTTTTGGTGTAAAGTAAATCTGACGAAAAGAAATATGGCGGAATGGCCATATATGAAGTAAGCCACGGCTGAAGTGGCGTAAAAATGAGATAAGCTATGAGTTATTTTGGAACGGATGGTATTCGTGGAAAATTTGGGCAAATGCCTATTACTCCAGAGTTTGCTTTAAAACTCGGTTTTGCTGCAGGGAAGGTATTAAAACGAACGAGTCCAAAAAATAAGCCACTTGTTGTATTAGGAAAAGACACTCGTTTATCTGGTTATATTTTAGAGTCTGCTTTGCAGGCGGGGTTAAACGCTGCTGGCGTATATGTTCATTTACTTGGCCCATTACCAACCCCAGCAATTGCGCACCTTACTCGTGCTTTACATGCGCATGCAGGTATCGTGATTTCTGCATCGCACAACCCATATTTTGATAATGGGATTAAATTTTTCTCAAGCGAAGGAAAAAAATTACCAGATGCTCTACAAGAAGAAATTAACCTCGAATTAGAAAAAGATTTGTTTATTGAGGACACCGCAAACTTAGGTAAAAGTGTTCGTGTAAATGATGCGAATGGTCGCTATATCGAATTTTGTAAATCTACTTTCCCTTACCACTTTGACTTAAATAATTTAAAGATCGTATTAGACTGTGCTCATGGTGCAGCATATAGTGTTGGTCCTTCGGTTTTCCGTGAGTTAGGGGCAAAAGTTGTTGCTTTATATAATGAGCCAGATGGTTTAAATATTAATGAAGGTTGTGGTTCAACACATCCTGAAAACCTACAAAAAGCTGTCGTTGAGCACCAAGCAGATTTAGGGATTGCCTTTGATGGTGATGCTGACCGTGTCGTAATGGTTGATAAGTTTGGTAACTTAATTGATGGCGACCATATTTTATATATTTTAGCGACTCAGGCTCAAAATAAGCCAGCAGGCGTAGTCGGTACTGTCATGAGTAACATGGCACTCGAAGTTGCACTTGAAAAAGCGAATGTTGGTTTTGTTCGTGCTAAGGTTGGCGACCGATATGTATTACAAGCTTTAGAAGAAAATGGTTGGGTTACTGGTGGGGAACCATCTGGCCATATTCTAACTTTAGATAAGAGTACGACAGGTGATGCGATTATTGCAGCCCTTCAAGTTTTAACCGTGATGGTCGAGCAAAATAAAGCTCTTCATGAATTGGTTCAAGATTTTAAATTATTCCCACAAATTCTTGTGAATTTACGTTTAGAACAAATGCTTGATCCGTATTCTATTCCTGCATTGGTTGCCGAGTTTGATAAAGCAGAAGCACAGCTCAAAGGCCGTGGACGTATCTTGATTCGTAAGTCAGGAACAGAACCTGTTATTCGAGTTATGGTCGAAGGTGATGATGAGCAAGAAGTGAATGCTTTAGCTCAGCATTTAGCAGATTCAGTTCGTTCACAAGCACAAGTCGCATAAGGTGCATGACATGAGTGATGTCATTAAAGATTTAAGTGAATTACGCTTAAGCTACGAGCAAGGAGAATTGCATGAGGGGCAAGTTGAATCTAATCCTCATCAGCAGTTTCTTGGTTGGTTTAACCATGCTCTAGCAGCCAATTTGCATGAACCCTATGCAATGTCATTAGCGACAGCAAGCGCGAATGGCAGACCTCATGTTCGAACAGTTTTGTTACGTGGGGCTACAGAAGCTGGGTATGATTTTTATACTAACTACGACAGTCAGAAAGGTATTGATTTGGCAGAAAATCCATATGCCGAATTATTATTTTACTGGCCAAGTCTAGAGCGTCAGGTACGAGTTGGTGGTCATGTAGTCAAAATTGCTGAGCAAGAATCTACAGATTACTATCGTAAACGACCACGTGATAGCCAGATTGCAGCGCATATCAGTACTCCGCAAAGTGGTAAGATTGAAAGTCGCGAGCTGTTACAGAAACGTTTTCAAGAGTTACAACAGCAAGTTACAAATTGTGAAGTACTTGATAAGCCAGAGTTCTGGGGAGGCTATCGTTTGCAGCCAGATTATTATGAATTCTGGCAAGGGCGACCAAATCGTTTACATGACCGCTTGAGTTATGAAAAAATCGACGGTCAATGGATGCTGCACCGACTGATGCCTTAAATGACAAAAATACAAATCAAACAAAGACCTTTATTGACACGCCCTGAACAATTTCAGGGCGTGCCTTCGTTTATTGCCGAAATTTTGGCAAGGCGTGGGGTACAATCTGAACAGGAATTAGAGTTAAAGCTTAAGAATTTGTTAGCTCCACAGCTCAAGGGATTAGAGATAGCTGTGGCCTTAATAGATCAAGCCATTGATGAGCAAAAAAAAATTGTTATTGTTGGCGACTACGATGCCGATGGCGCAACCAGCACAGCTTTAATGGTATTGGTGCTTCGCGATATGGGAGCACAAGTCGACTATTTGGTTCCAGACCGATTTAAATACGGTTATGGACTTACCCCTGCAATTGCAGAGCTTGCACATCAAACTTATCAACCCGATTTATTAATTACTGTCGATAATGGGATTTCCAGCCATGCTGGTGTTGATGCGGCACATGCACTGGGCATGCAAGTGGTTATTACAGATCACCATTTAACCACTAAAGAAACACCACTTGCAGAAGCAGTTGTAAACCCAAATCAGTTAGGTTGTGAGTTCCCAAGTAAGGCGCTTGCAGGTGTTGGCGTTGCATTTTATGTACTGGCCAATTTAGCAAGTTTACGTAACAAGCAAAACAAAAGTACAAGTAAAGTCACTCAATATCTAGACTTGGTTGCTTTAGGAACATATGCGGATGTTGCTGTCCTAGATTATAACAACCGTATTTTGGTCGACGCAGGCGTAAAACGTATTCAACAACATCAATGCCGAGTCGGAATATTGGCGTTGCTAGATATTGCTGGCCGTGAAGCTTCGTCTTTGCGTGCACAAGATTTAGGTTTTGTTTTAGGTCCGCGTATTAACGCTGCTGGACGCATGGAGAGCATGCGTATAGGCATTGAATGTTTATTAGCTGACACAATGGAATCTGCCTATCCAATCGCGAGACAGTTAAATCAATTAAATATAGAGCGTCGTCAAATCGAAGGGGAAATGAAGCAACAAGCCTTATCTGCTTTAGATGGCTTGCAGCTCTCAAAAGAAGACGTTCCTCCGGCTCTTGTACTTTTTGAAGAAAACTGGCATCAAGGCGTGATCGGGATTGTGGCAGGGCGTTTAAAAGAACAGTTTCATCGCCCCACTATTGTGTTTGCACCTGATGAAGATGGTATTCATATAAAAGGATCAGCACGTTCAATTGATGGCGTGCATATTCGAGATACGATTGAACAGGTTGCTGAACAACATCCAGAATTGGTGAGCCATTTTGGTGGGCATGCAGCAGCAGCAGGTTTAACCATACGTAAAGAAAACTTCGAAGCTTTTAAAACAGCATTTACCAATTGCATTGCAGCAATGGAAGAATCTTTGTTTCAAGCAACGCTATGGACGGATGGGGAATTACCAGCTTCGGCTTTGCAACTAAATACATTAGATTGGATAGAACAGCTTGGTCCATGGGGACAAAAATTCCCTTTTCCTCAGTTTGAGGGGCATTTTAAAGTTATTGATTATCGCTGGCTTAAAGAAACGCATTTGAAGCTTAAATTAGCACTGGACCAATACAGTTTTGATGCCATTGCTTTTAATGCAGTGGGCCGTTTTGAATTTGACCCAATGCGCGATTATGTACATTTGGTCTATGAAATAGATCGTAATGCATTTAATGGTAATGTGAATTTACAATTACGCATCGTACATTTAAACCAATAAAAAAATCCGCTCAATTGAGCAGATTTTTTATGACTTTAGGTTTGATTAGAAGCGGTATGCTGCACGAACACCATAAGTGTTGTCGTTATCACCAAATCCAACACGGCCTTCAACACTTACTTGCTGATTTAAGAATTTTTTAGCATTGATACCAAATTCATCTTTATCAGTTAAGTCGTTGTTGTAGTAATCAGCACCAACGCTTAAAGTTTTGTCGATGTAGTAGTCACCACGAACTTTATATTCGTCTAGATCACCAAATGCACCGAATGCTTCAAGGTTTACATCATGTTGACCTACTTGAGTTACGTATTTAGCACGAACTGTTGGATCAGCGCCGTCTTTACCGTCTTTTTCGTCGTAGCCTTTAACACCTAGAGCAAGTAATAAACCTGGAGCTGGTAAATAACCTACTTCAGCTGCATAAGTAGTTACTTTGCTGTCAATATTGGTGTTGTCGACTTCACGCTCGTTTCGACCTACATCACCGCTAAGGTAGAAATCTGAGTTAGGAACGTAATATTCAACACCTACGCCATATTGAGTATCTTTTGTACCGCTGTTATCGCCATAGTTGATAAGGGCGTTAACGTTACTTGCACGGCTTAAGAAAGCTGCTTCAGCAAGTGGAGCGTTACGAGTTTGAACAGGATTAAAGTAATAAGTCCCGTCAACACCGAATTTACTTACGCTGCTACCGTTGTCTGGATCAAGATAATTGTAAGAACCACCAACTTCAGCTTGGTAAGCGTTTGCTGCGCCACTCACTGCGAGAGCAGATAAAAGAGCTGATGCAATTGCTAGTTTTTTCATGGAATCTCTCCCCTCTAAAAAACGATTTTATAAATGTTTTGTTACAACTTTTAGTCTAGACGAAAAAGCTTGGTCGTCAATCTTGCGCAAGTAACCGTAGTGTAACCGTGTGCTATTTATGTAAAGATATTTAATTTAACAAATTGATTTTAAAGCATAAAAATATAATGTTTTATTTTATTAAAATTGAGGATATTTTGTGTAGATCATAAGAAATGCTGTAAAAGTACCCAGTTTTGTATGAGGATGTTACCAATTAAGCTTAAAATGAACTAAAGGAAGTTTGGTAATTAAATGTGTGAAATATGAGGAGAAATACAAAGCAGGTTCGTAGATAACTGCAGCTATGCTAAAATAATTGACTGTTTATCTGCTCTTATGGGAACACTCGCGTGGAAATTAATCCTTATCTAAACCAATTGAAAGACTTAACTGATCGTAGCCAAACACTACGGGGGTATCTTTGACTACGATCTGAAAAAAGAACGTTTAGAAGAAGTTTTACGTGAGTTAGAAGATCCTGCGATCTGGAATGATCAAAGCCGTGCTCAGGCGATGGCGAAAGAAAAGGGTGAGCTAGAAAACGTTATTAATGTATTGGACGGTTTGTCTACACAGCTTGAAGATGCAAAAGCGATGTTAGATTTGGCTGTAGAAGCCGACGATGAAAGCCTACTTGAAGATGTTCAGTCTGAGCTTGGGGCTGCCGAAGATGAACTGGCTAAACTTGAATTCCGTCGTATGTTTAGTAACCCAATGGACCCGAATCCTTGCTATGTAGAGATTCAATCAGGTTCAGGTGGTACAGAAGCACAAGATTGGGCGTCTATGCTTTTACGTATGTATATGCGCTGGATTGAACGTCATGGCTTTAAAGCAGAACTTATGGAAGTGTCTGACGGTGACGTAGCAGGTATTAAATCAGCAACGATTCGTGTTGAAGGTGAATATGCCTACGGTTGGTTACGCACAGAGTCAGGTGTACACCGTTTAGTTCGTAAATCACCATTTGACAGTGGCAACCGCCGTCACACTTCATTCTCTGCGGTATTTATTTCACCAGAGGTTGATGACAATATTGAAATTGATATTAACCCTTCTGATGTTCGTACTGATACTTACCGTGCATCTGGTGCTGGTGGTCAGCATATTAACAAGACCGACTCGGCTGTGCGTTTGACTCACATCCCAACAGGTATTGTAGTAGCGTGTCAGAACCAGCGTTCGCAACATGCTAACCGTGACCACGCATGGAAACAGTTACGTGCACGTTTGTACGAATTGGAAATGCAAAAACGTAATGAAGCAGCGCAAGCTCTAGAAGACTCTAAGTCTGATATTGGTTGGGGAAGCCAAATTCGTTCATATGTATTAGATGATTCGCGTATTAAAGACTTACGTACGGGTGTTGAAAACTCTAATACAGGTGCTGTTCTTGATGGTGACCTTGATCGTTTTATCGAAGCGAGTTTAAAACAAGGTTTATAAGAGTCTGCTGAACTTTTAGTTTAAATACAGTTCATCTATGAATATGTAGAACTCTTGGATTTTTAGCGATTAAAACGGCAAAGCAGTTCAGCCTTCGAATGTTAATCGAAAAAATGCGATATGAATATCGAAAAAAATAGATATGAATATCGAAAAAATGCGATATTATGTTTTCGAAATGCTGAACAAAGCTTTGTTCGTTTAAAAGACGTGTTGAGCCTATGGATATTGATGCAATTAGCAAAGCCCTTTCCAACCCTCTACGTCGGCAAATTTTGCAATGGTTAAAAGAACCTGCACGTTATTTACCGGTGGAAGAGTGTGGTGGTAGTTTTGAGAAGGGTGTTTGTGCAGGTCATATTGAACGTTTGGGTAAAGTAGCTCAGTCTACGATGTCTAATCATTTGTCTGTGTTACAACAGGCGGGGCTTATTCAGGTCCAAAAATATGGTCAATGGTCTTATTTTTCACGTAACGAAGCTTTGATTCAGCAATATATCGAACATTTAAAACAAACACTTTAAATTATTAAAAGTGTAAGTCGAGGCGATTATGGCTGAACTCAATACTCCTTTAACGGTTGGTGATTTTGAAATCAAAAATCGATTGGTAATGGCTCCATTAACGCGTGCGCGTAGTGGTGAAAGCCGAGTGCCTAATGATTTAATGGTTGAATACTATCAACAACGTGCAAATGCCGGTCTAATTTTGACTGAAGCAACAGTAATTGGTTCAAAAACTGTGGGTTATGCAGACACCCCAGGGTTATGGTCACAAGAGCAGGCACAAGCTTGGAATAAAATTATTGAGGCAGTTCATGCTCAAGGTTCAAAAATTGTAGCTCAACTTTGGCATGTAGGCCGTATTTCGCATCCTGAACTTTTAGACGGTGATATTCCTGTTGCACCAAGTGCAATTCAACCTGCGGGTGAAGTGAGTTTATTACGTCCTAAACGTCCTTATGTAACACCGCGTGCACTTTCAATTGAAGAGATTCAAGAAGTTATTGCTCAATACAAACATTCAGCAGAACTGGCTAAAGCAGCAGGTTTTGATGGTGTTGAATTACACGCAGCGAATGGTTACTTGATTGACCAGTTCCTTCAAAGTAATACCAACCAACGTGATGACGAATACGGTGGTCCGGTTGAAAACCGTGCACGTTTATTATTAGAAGTCGTTGATGCATTTATTGAAGTGTGGGGCGCTGGCCGAGTAGGTGTTCATATTGCACCGCGTGGTGATTCACACGATATGGGAGATGAAAACCCATTAGCAACTTTTGGTTATGTAGTTGAACAACTTAACCAACGTAATGTTGCTTTCATTTTCTCTCGTGAATATGAAGCTGCTGACAGCATCAGTCCTAAACTTCGCGAAAAATTTAATGGTGTATGGATTGCCAATGAGAACCTAACACCAGAATCAGCAAAACGTATCTTGCGTGAAGGTCAGGCAGATGCCGTATCTTTTGGTAAAGCATATATTGCTAACCCAGATCTTTTACAGCGCTTAGAACAAGACTTGCCATTAAATGAACTTCAACCAACGACTTTATACGCTAAAGGTGCTGAAGGTTATACAGACTATCCAACGCTGGAAGTGTCATAATATCTTTGAGATTTCGATTTACTGACCTATTTCATTTCTTAAGTCAGTAAATCGCTTTTCTTGTAATGGTAGAGTTTAGGTATCGAAACTCTGCCATTTTTTCTATCTATGTTATATTTTCCCCAGTTTTAAATTTTGACTATTTGAGGCAAACCGCTTGGCGACCCCTTTTTGGTATAACACCGCACTCCATTTATTAAAACCTTTTTACCAATGGCGGATAAAAAAACGTGCAGAAAGCCAGGAATTATATAATCAGGAATGTCTGGAAAGATTTGGGCCGTTTGAATCTCCGAAAAATTTGAGAGCAATTTGGTTTCATGCTGTTTCGGTCGGAGAAACTAATGCAGCGCAGCCCTTAATTGAACATTATCTTAAACTTGGTCAAGCCGTATTAGTTACCAATACAACGAAGACTGGGCAGGCGCGTGCTAAATCGTTATTTTTAAAATCACCTTATTTAGATTTATTTCAAGCAGTTTATTTGCCGGTTGATCAAAAGCACCTCTTAAAGCAATTCTTTGAGTTGTACCAGCCAAAGCTTTTAGCATTGGTTGAAACTGAGCTTTGGCCAAATCTAATTGATCAAGCCAAGCTACAGCATGTACCTTGTTTATTATTAAATGCGCGGTTATCAGAAAAATCAGCGAAAGGTTATCGCCGCGTTTCAGGTCTAACAGCGGGAATGCTGAAACAAATTGACTGGGTGCTGGCACAAGATAATGCGACTCGACAACGTTATATCGAACTTGGCTTAGATCAACAAAAAAGTCAGGTGGTTGGAAATATTAAATTTGATATTCACGCACCAGAAGTATTTATAAATCAAGCTGAAAAGTTACACCAGCTATGGTATTTGGGGCAACGTAAAATCTTAACAATTGCCAGTACACATGCACCTGAAGAACAACAAATTTTGCAAGCGCTCGGACCATATCTAAAGTCAGATCCAAATTTAGTTTGTATTGTTGTACCTCGGCATCCTGAACGTTTCGATGAAGTATTTGAAATTTGCCAAGACCTAGATTTAATTACTCATCGTAGAAGTTTGAATCAAAGTATTCATACGAGTACACAAGTTTATCTGGCTGATAGTATGGGTGAGCTTTGGCTATGGTATGCCTTAAGTCAGGTCTGTTTTGTTGGTGGATCACTTAACGAACCAGGCGGGGGACATAATATTTTAGAACCTATGGTTCTGAATGTACCGACCGTAATTGGACCGCGTTATTTTAATTTCCAAACGATTGTTGATGAATTTATTGATGAAAATGGTGTACTGATTGCCCAAGACGCCGAGCAGGTTGTAGCAATCTGGATGGCTTGTTTAGCCGAGCCGGAAGAAGCGAAGCAGGTGGTTGAGCAGGCGCATAAAGTTTTGCAGCGAAACCAAGGTTCATTGCAGAAACATATTGGAGTAATTAACCGGTATTTGGCCGAAAAACCATGAATATCGTTTTACTAGAATCTGAAGATGTTCAGTCAGAGTTATGGTCAATCCGTTCAAAGCGCCAATTACAGCATTTGCGTGAACACCTTGATATTACGGTTGGCCAAAATCTAAAAGTTGGTATTCGTAATGGTGCACGTTATACCACTGAAATCGTTTCGATGAATGAGCAAGAAGTTTGTATAAGGCCTATTCGTGATGAAGCAGTACCTGCAAAGCTTCCAGTACATTTAATCGTAGCGTTACCAAGGCCCAAAGTTTTACGCCGTTTAATTATGGACAGTGTGACTTTAGGTGTTGAAAGAATTAGTTTGATTCATAGCTATCGCGTAGATAAAAGCTATTGGCAAACTCCATTTTTGCAACAACTTGATAACTATGTGACTTTGGGTCTCGAGCAAGCAGGTGACACCATTGTCCCCGAAATTCAATTATATAAACGCTTTAAACCTTTTGTTGAGGATATCCTACCAAGCTTAATCTCAGAGGAAAGCCCTGCTTATGTGGCTCATCCTTATGCCGGGCAGAGCATGCCAGTTAATATTCCACATGCTTGTAGTGTAGTCGTTGGACCCGAAGGTGGCTTTATTCCGTATGAAGTTGATTTGCTCACAAAAAACGGCTGCCAAGCTGTGAGCTTAGGCAACCGTATTTTAAGAACTGAAACGTCTATTTCTTATATTTTAGGTCGTCTCTTTACTTGATACTTCAGGGTTTAACGGTGGCTGATTTGCAGCCATTTTTAATTCCTGAATAGGGTAAGGAATATTAATGCCATTTGCATTGAACGCTTGTTTGACTTGAGCTTGTATGGTGCTCGTAGATGACGAAATGTCAGTTTCAGTGGTATCCACCCACCAACGGACAGTCAGGTTAACCGAGAAATCTGCTAAAGCTGTAACGTTAACCGAGAAGGCTGGCTGACTCAGTACATTTCGGTCATTATTAAGAATATCTAAAATAATCTGTTTGGCTTTTTGTTCGTCGTCATCATAACCAATTCCGACTACAAACTCACAACGTCGTTGTTGATAAGCCGTATTTACGGTTAATGCACTTGTATAAACAGTTGCATTTGGAATAACGATACGGCGACCATCTGGTGAGCGTAAGAATGTTGCACGAATCTGAATATCTTCAACAGTTCCTTCAAGTGAATTGACCACGATTGAATCGCCAATACGGAATGGTTCGCTCAATAAAATCAAAATACCTGAAAGCAAGTTTTGGAAAATATCTTTAAATGCGAAACCAATTGCAACCGAACCGATTCCAAGTGCACTCATGAGTTGTCCTGGTGTAAAACCTGGGATCATGATGACGAGTGCAATTAAGAATCCAAAAAATAAAATGGTCGTACTTCCTACACGGTTTAGAACCAACACTAGGTTTTGGCGCGTATAAGAGCGATTTTCTAAGGTTTTACGAACAAAGAACTTAAATAATTTGGTGAGTAGCCAAAAAATAATAAAAACGATAATCGCAATACAAATATAAGGCACACGTTCCCAGAAGCTATCCACGATTTTATCAATAGTGGTATAGGCATCATGATACTTTTCGGTATGAGCTAAAACCGTTTGAGTGGTTTTAGTACCTGCTTCTTGCAAAAGTTCGCCTGTATTTTTTGCAACATCCGTTAAGGATTTTTGTTCATCAGCCACGACAAGTCTCTATTTAAAAAATGATGAAAGCGATGATCGGCTTTCATTATAGTAGGAGATAAAATGTGCGCCTACTATAATGAGTTCATCTAAATAATAAAGTGTTTTTTAATTAAAAGTATTCCGTTCCTTTTTGTAAGATTTGTGTCGGCGTTTCTATAGTATCGGTACCAGAGAAATAGTAAAAAAAGCCTGCGGTAGAAATAAGGCTAATTAAAATAGCGAATAAGATAAACCAAGCCATTAACTTTTCGATGAACGTTGATGGTCGAGAAGGACCATATTGATTTGGACCTGCTGTACCTGAGGCAAGCAGTAAATAAATCATAAAAAAGAATTGAACAATAGGAATGAATAACAGCAACCCCATCCAGCCACTTTTATTTAGATCGTGCAAACGTCGTACTACGAGAACAACATTTAAATAAATCAGGAACAGCCAAAAAGCCCATACCACCAAAGCACTGAGGCCAGAAAGAGAGCTATAAAACTCAAAATTAAATAAATTACTTGAAAGTTGAAAACTTCCAAGAAGTGAGGACAAAATAAAATAGCCCACAATTGTGACTAAATAAATCAGTCCATACCCACCTAAATAACTCATACGGTTAAAACGGCCATGAATTGAAAAAGGGCTGTCTTTTAAAGGGAGTTGTGGTGGACGTGAGGAAGTCGTTTGGGCAAACATATTATTTTATTCCTAGGTTGCATATGAGAGACAAAATAATCTTTGTTGATGATCAAAACCATCAAATATTGAAAAAATTATAAAAGTAAAAGCTATAGACAAATGTTTTAAATCAACTTAATTTTATAAAAATGTTCATAATTTCGTATGCTTGAGTAAGTGGTTAATATATGACCAAAGTCGCATTGTCTAGGCTTTGAAATAGTCATCATACTGAAAAGGCATACAAATAAGATCCAGTAAAAATAATAGCCACAGTCTCGAGATGGGATGCACAAGATCAAGGAAGTTGCGTATGAATGAGATCTATCCAGTACCAGAGGAATTTAAAAAGACAGCTCGTACTGTTGAAGCAGACTACTTTAAACGTTATCAACACTCTATCGAGAACCCAGATGAATTCTGGGCAGAGCAAGCTAAAATTGTCGATTGGATAAAGCCATTTACCCAAGTTAAAAATACCAGTTTTGACAAAGACAATTTCAAAATTGAATGGTTTGCTGATGGTGAGTTGAATGTATCAGCAAATTGCTTAGACAGGCATCTTAAAGAACATCCACATAAACCTGCAATTATTTGGGAGGGTGACCATCCTTCTCGTCATAAAATTGTCTCTTATAAAGAGTTACACGATGAAGTCTGCCGTTTTGCTAACGTTTTAAAGAAATATGGCATTGGTAAGGGTGACCGCGTTGTGCTGTATATGCCGATGGTGACTGAGGCTGCAATTGCCATGTTGGCCTGTGCACGTATTGGTGCTGTTCACTGTGTAGTGTTTGGTGGGTTCTCGCCAGATTCTTTGGCAAGTCGTATTGAAGACAGCCAAGCGAAACTGGTGATTACCGCAGACTCAAGTCTACGTGCCGGAAAACTATTACCACTCAAAGAAAACGTTGATTTGGCTTTAGCATTGCCAGGTACTGAGTGTGTTGAGAATGTGATTGTGGTTTACCGTAATGCAAACCCAATTGAAATGAAGCCGGGCCGTGATTTGTGGTATCACCTCATTATTATGGAAGTTGATGCAGACTGTCCTCCAGAACCAATGAAGGCAGAAGATCCATTATTTATTCTCTATACCTCAGGCTCAACAGGTAAACCGAAAGGTGTGTTGCATACTACAGGTGGTTATTTAGTCTATGTTACAAGTACCTTTAAAGAGGTCTTTGATTTAAAACAAGATGATGTGTATTGGTGTACAGCCGATATTGGCTGGATTACAGGGCATAGTTATCTAATTTATGGGCCGCTGGCAAATGGTACGACGACCTTAATGTTTGAAGGGGTACCTCAATATCCAACATGGGCTCGTCTTGGTCATGTGGTCGATAAGCATAAAGTTTCTATTTTATATACAGCGCCAACTGCAATTCGCGCCATGATGCGAGAAGGCGATTCGTATGTACGCGAAAGTAACCGTAGCAGTTTGCGTTTACTTGGTTCGGTTGGTGAACCAATTAACCCTGAGGCTTGGAACTGGTACTACAATGTCGTGGGTGAAGGCCGCTGTCCAATTGTTGATACATGGTGGCAAACCGAAACAGGTGGTATTTTGATTGCTCCATTGCCGGGGGCAACAGCCTTAAAACCGGGTTCAGCAACACGTCCGTTATTTGGCGTCCAACCTGCCATTGTAGATGGTGAAGGTAATGAGCTAGAAGGTGCAGTTGAAGGTAATCTTGTGATAAAAGATTCATGGCCGGGCCAGATGCGTACTATTTGGGGTGATCCAGACCGCTTTATTGAGGCGTATTTCTCGACCTTTAAAAATACTTATTTTACGGGTGATGGTGCTCGCCGTGATGAAGATGGGTATTACTGGATCACAGGCCGTGTTGATGATGTCTTAAACGTTTCAGGCCACCGTTTAGGTACTGCTGAAATTGAAAGTGCTCTTGTTTCGCATGAATCAGTAGCAGAAGCAGCAGTGGTGGGCATGCCGCATGACATTAAAGGGCAGGGTATTTGTACTTTTGTGACATTGCAAGCGGGTGTTCCAGAGTCGGAAGAACTGCGTAAAGAATTAATTAATTGGGTACGTAAAGTGCTTGGACCTGTGGCTTCACCAGATGCATTACACTGGGCACCAGCGTTACCTAAAACGCGTTCTGGTAAAATCATGCGCCGTATTTTAAGAAAAATTGCAGCGAATGAGCTAGATAGTTTAGGTGATACCTCAACCTTGGCTGAGCCTGCAGTGGTAGATCAGTTAATTACAACGGTTTATCCTGATAAGCAGAACTAATTTTAAGAAAGCCCCATCAGGGGCTTTCTTATTGTTTTCTATTAAGAGCTTGCTAAAAAGTCAGCAGTATTTTCTACATTTGCAAATGTACTCAGCGCAGTTAAAAAAGCAGTTTGTACGTCTTCAGCTTTTACAGTTTTTCCAGCATGGCTTAAATCGCGAGTTGCGGTTGCATCTGCAATTAAGATAGGTTGATAGCCAAGTTCTTTGGCTGCACGTGTACCTGAATCAATACACATATGCGTCATCATGCCTGTAATAATAAGTTGCTCAATTTGATGTGCTTTTAAAAGTTCATCTAAATTGGTTTCTAAAAAACTATTTGGATAATGCTTTGTCACGATTAATGAATTACTGCCAGCACTAAGTTCAGGATGAAGTAAAACCCCATCTGTATTTTCTTGAAAGAAACTCGCTTGTGGTGGATTAATATGTTGTACATAAATAATGGGTAAGTTTTCCGCGTTAAAATATTGTTCAAGCTGCTTTATTTTTTCTAGCGCTTGCTCTGGTCCGACTAATTCCATTTTGCCATTTTTAAAATAATCATTTTGTACATCGATAACTAGTAGTGCTTGTTTCATGAGGTCACTCTTGTTGATATGAGATAAAACAAGATTATTCTCTGCTTGAAAAATCGGCTATAGTCAGATGAAAGCATTACCGCCAGTTTTCTTTCGCTATGAAAAATGAATATTGAATTAGACCCGATTGATCTAAAAATTATTGCATTGCTTAAACAAGATTCCCGTCTGACAAATAAAGAAATTGGGCAACGCGTGCACCGGACAGGGCAGGCGGTGGGTGCACGAATTGCTCAATTAATGGATGCTGGTGTTATCAAAAACTACACCATTGCCGTTCAATATTCGCATAAACAATTTATTCATTTGCATTTAAATGAACAACGCGCATTTGAAGAAATTGAAAATTTAGTGAAGCAATACGAACAAATCGATGAATGTTTTAAAGTCATGGGTAATGCTTGCTATATGATTGTCAGCCATTTTGAACCCGCAGCATTAAATAAATTTATCGAAAAACTTTCAAAATGGTGCCGTTACTCAGTTGAAACTGTGATTCGAGAAGTCGAGAAATCCTAAAAAATAAAAGCTCCAAGCCGAGTCTTGGAGCCAATAAATTCTTTATTTTTAATTTATTGTTTTTATTATCTTGCGCTGTTTTAACTGTGGGGTGTTTAGGCTGATTTAGCTTGAATTTCTACCTCCTTTTCCTGTTGAAGTTCTAACTGGCGAACGAGTGGTAGAACCTTTTCTCCAAAATATTCCACCTCTTCAATAAAATGTAAGAATCCGGACAGAATCAAATCAACACCTACATTTTTGAGTGCCACAATACGCTCTGCAATTTGCTGCGGCGTACCAATTAAATTGGTTTTAAAGCCATCATTGTATTGCACTAGATCTTCAAAAGTTGATTTTGCCCAGTTACCTTGTTGCTCTGGTGAGGCTGCTCCAGCTTCACGAGTTGCATCGCCAAATGCATTTACGGCTTCAGTGTTGGCTTTATCAATAATTTCTTGAAGTACTGCTTTTGCTTCTTCTTCAGTATCTCTAGCAATAATGAAAGCATTTACCCCAATTTTGACATAGTGATTATTTACTTTTGCTTTAGTACGAATGTCTTCTACTTGTTTTTGAATTTCTTCGACCGTATTGCCGTTGGTAAAGTACCAGTCAGAAACACGAGACGCCATGTCACGTGCAGCACGTGAACTACCACCTTGGAAAACTTCTATATAAGGCTTTTGCAGAGGTTTTGGTTTAAGTGTGTAGTTTTGGAACTGATAGTATTTACCATCGAAACTAAAGTTATCGGTGGTCCAGATTCCTTTTAGAGTGCGAATAAATTCTTCAGAGCGAACATAACGTTCATCATGCTCAGGCCACTCTTCACCAATGGCATCAAACTCGCCTCTGAACCAGCCACTAACAACATTAATAGCAATACGACCTTGTGTTAGATAATCAATCGTTGCAAGTTGTTTAGCGGCAAGCGCCGGTTTCCAAGGGCCGGGTAGAATAGCCGCAATGACCTTTAATTTTTCAGTTTTTGCTAGTAATGCATGACTGAAACTTACCGATTCATGTTGGTTTTCTGCCCCGTACCCCGCCGTAAAACGAATTTGGGTGAGCGCATATTCAAACCCATTGTTTTCGGCAGCCTGTGCAAGACGGACATTGTAGTCATAACTCCAGTCTGTACGCTGTTCGATGTTACTTACTACAAGGCCACCGCTTACGTTTGGTACCCAATAAGCAAATTTAATAGGTTGTTGTAATTGCGTCATGGTTCACTCTCCCCATTCGTTATTTTTATTTAGCGATATTGCATTTAGGCAACATGCGTTAATGATTTGCCAGACTTGTGGTGCAAGCGAGATTCTGCCGCATCAAGGTCTGGTACAGCCGCTGAAGGCAATACTTCTTCTTGCTCAATTTGCTTGTTAATACCAAGCTCTTGATTTGCTTGTTGAGATTTAGGTTTAACTACTTCAGCACGTTTACCTTTCGCTGGTGCCCATTCTAAAATCGGTAATGCGCGTGCTACTGCTAACGTAATACGGTCTGATAATTGCTCACTTTTCACCGTATATTCAGGGGTAAAGTCACGATCAGTCGCATATACGCCAATTGGTAAAGTTTGTGCTTGGAAGAAACTGAACAGTGGACGAAGTTGATGCTCAAGTACGAGTGCATGACGATCACTACCGCCCGATGCTGCTAAAAGTACTGGTACATCGACCAACGCAGTTTGTTCAACAAAATCGAAGAAATGTTTGAAAAGACCTGTAAAAGAAGCACGGTAAACGGGTGTACCTACAATTAAAGCATCTGCTGCTTCAACTGCTGCAAGGTCATCTTGCACGCGCTGTGGAAGTTGGTTGCGATAAAATGCGCCGCCTAATAGAGGCCCGATTTCGCTTAATTTAATAAAGTGAACTTTAATATCGATTGCTTCTGATAATTCATCAAGAATGGCTTGAACCAGACTTTCCGTTTTAGATGGGGTATTTAATCCACCAGAAACAGCAACGATATTTAAAGGTTTTGGTGATGTGATACCAGTCATAATTTGGTTCCTAAGCCTAAAACAAGAGATTGGACTTATTAATCAACAATGACGGTGAACTGTAAAATAACGAAATTGATCAACCTTATCAGTTTTAAATATAAAAGATAAATAGTGGATTTTTATACTTTGCTTTTTTATTAAGTTGCTGTTTTTATTTTATATAATTATAGGTGATATATTTTTTATAATAAAAAAGAAGCTTATATAAAAAACAGATTAATTTTGATTAAAAGTTAAAAAACATCTGAAAATATGGGCTAAGTTCTGCATTTATCAACATTTTACATAAAAATGGATAAGATGAACGTATCTTTCATCTAAATAGTATGGTTACAATAGGCCATACTTATGCTCAAGATTACTTTAATCGCTTATGAATATTTTAATCGTTGATGATCATCCTTTGTTTCGTCATGCTTTAATTCAAGCAGTACGTTATAGCCTGCCACAGGCACAAATTCATGAAACAGCCTCGGTTGATGAGTTTTATGAGCGTTTGGAAAATGGGGCAGAACCTGATCTAGTATTACTCGATTTAAATTTACCGGGTGCTTCAGGCTTTTCGGCTCTGGTTTATGTAAGAGCACAGTATCCATCTATTCCGATTATTGTGGTTTCTGCACATGAAGAAACTTCAATTATTCAGCGTGCAATTGCACATGGTGCAATGGGTTATATTCCTAAGTCGGCTCATCCAAGCCATATTGGTGAAGCGATTCGTCAAGTCTTAGAAGGCGATATCTGGTTACCACCTAACTTGCCATCTAATCTTAACCTTGACCCAAGAGCAGCAGATGAAACTGCTTTAGTCGAACGTATTCAATCGTTAACACCTCAGCAATTCCGTGTTTTGATGATGGTTGCGGAAGGCTTGTTAAACAAACAGATCGCATACGAGCTCGATGTTTCAGAAGCAACGATTAAAGCTCACGTAACGGCTATCTTTAGAAAATTAGGTGTGCAAAACCGTACACAAGCCGTATTGGCAATTAGTGCACTCAATATTGAAGATAAGAAAATTTAAAAGAAAAAAGACCTCGATTGAGGTCTTTTTTATGGGTACCACTTAAGCAAGGCAATCTTGCTTTGGTGTTAAGCTGTCGCAGTACAATGGATTAAGCGCGCATTGCAAATCATCAATTTGTTCCTGAGTCACATAGCGTTTCATTTTTAAATATTCAGCCACGCGGTCATCACGCAAGCTTAAGAACGCCGCATCATAAACACCTAAATCAACAAATAGAGCAGCTGTTTTTAGGCTGTTGAATCGATCAAGGAAAATATCGTTGCCATACATTAAGAAGATGTGGTCGAGTTTTGCTTTTTCATCAACATGTAGACGTTCAGCAAGTTGATCTGGGTGCGTTTTAATAAAGAGTAAATCAGACAATTCATCAAACTGCGTCATATCTAACTGATTCTCGCCGAGTTTGACATGACCAAGCCAAGCTTTGAAAACGAGTACAGCACCGCCACGAAGTAGCATACTCCAGATTTGATGGCGTGTGTCATGGTCAAGATTTTCACTTTCAGCACTAAGAACTTTTAAGAAATTTTCTTCTTGTTGTGCCAATTTATCAAATAAACCTAGACCTTGAGGATGATAAGCTGCAGGTGCAAATACATCAAAATTTAGATTATGAAATACATTAAGTGCGAGGGGGACAGCACACTGATAAATTGTATTTAACGCTTTGATATGTGCTTCATTGAGTTTGCTGTGGGGAAAAATACTTTGCCAATCTAGTTCAGGAAGTAAAGCATTGGCACTGTATTGACGATAAAACTGTTGAGACGAAAGTTGGCCTTGCGGGCTGTTATCAGAAATATTCATGGCAATTGTCCTTTGCATTAATTCATGAGCATGGGTGCTTAATATGGAAATGGCTTATAAAAATAGGTGCACATTTGATAAATAGGTTTTGAATATTTATGTGTCATCAAGAATGCAAGTAGAATACGACTAAAGTCTTATATGGTTGTTTTTTGTTAATTATATTTTTAAAAAACAGTAATTTATGAAATTGTAACTAAGTATACAAGTGTTCACTTACAAAAAAGGTGAGCTTTGCCATAGAAAAAGAGTCATTGGAAATTTTGGTCAATGATTTAGTGGGTAAAAGTAGACTTTTTGAGCAGTTCTGCCTATTGGCTTAAATTAGACCAATAATTTTTGCCAAAAATCTCTCCCAAACTTATCAAAAGGTTTGGGAGAGAAAATATTTAATCTACCTCACTGGCAATTTTAAGCCCCGATAACCATGCTCTTAGAGATGCCGGTTTAAGCGGTTTTTTGAGTAAAACAATATTCAGTTCTTTCAATTGTTGAGGTAACTCAGGATGAGAGTCCGCCGTAATTAAAGCAACTGGAACATCATGCTGTCGATTTTGCATAATAAAATCGACACCGAGTTGGTTGTTATTTAAATGCTGATCGATAAGCCAGACCTGAATATTCTCTTTTTGAATAATCTCAAGTGCTTGTTCAGGTTCCGTGGCTTTAAAAACCTCATATCCCCATCGACCTAATAAGCTACTCATGCCCTCAAGAATAGTTTCATCATTGTCTAAACATAAAATCCGATAGGCTTTTGTTTTTAAAGGTACTGCTTGTACGGTTGGGGTTACCACTTTTGGAGCCTCTACCACCGGAACCTCAATCATAAAGCAGGAGCCTTTATCAAGCTTTGAGTACACATGGACTGGATAATTCAACAAACCTGTCATGCGTTGCACAATCGCGAGACCTAAACCAAGACCTTGCTCACCCCAAGGTGATAAATGCCCACAGCGTTCGAATTCTTGAAATAGTTTAATACGTTGTTCTTCGGCAATTCCGGGACCTGTATCCCAGACCCCAATTCGAATATGACCAGGTTTTTGAGCCGAACGTAATACTCCCACAATCACTCGGCCTTTGGCTGTATAACGCAGTGCATTACTGACAAAGTTTTGAATAATGCGTCGAATCCACTGTGGATCTGTGTCAATCCAGAACGATACATCGTGAACTTTGAGTGAAATATTTCGCTGAGCAGCAATCGATTTAAATTGTAGTTCAAGATCGCTTAATAAATCGTGTAGAGGATAAGGCTGTCTTTTTGGCTGTATGGTACCGCCTTCCAAACGCGCAATATCGAGTAGGGCGGAGAGCATACTTTCTGCACCATATAGAGCGCGGTCAAGTTGTTGTAGAGTTTGACGGTCTTCTTCCGTGGCAATGCTTTGCTCAAGAACCGTACTAAACAGACGAGCAGCATGCATGGGTTGCAATAAGTCATGACTGGCTGCTGCAATAAATCGGCTTTTAGACATATTGGCCATATCGGCTTGCTCGCGCGCAAGCTGTTGTTCGGTTAAAGCATCGGCAAGTTGTTGGGTTCGATCTTTTACTCGGGCTTCGAGTATTGCCTCATTCGCGCGGAAAGCCGTGATGTCGGCAAAAGTAGTCACAAAGCCCCCACCTGAAATAGGATTACCGCGCATTTGAATAACGCGTCCATCTTTACGGATTCGTTCAAACTCATGTGCACTTCCGACTTTCATCCAGTGCAAACGTTTGCGGACGTGCTCTTCGACTGAACCAGGACCGCATTCGCCACGTTCAGCGTTATAACGAATCAGATCAGCAATTGGACAACCCACATAGACTAAATCTTTAGGGTAGCCAAACAGTTTTAAATATTGGTTATTCCAAGCCACTAAACACATATTTTTATCGACCACACTCACACCTTGGGTCATGTGGTCAATCATGGTCATCAGCAAGTTTTGATTGAAACGTTGCCATTGCGAGGCTTGGTCTAAAATATTGGCGACTTGGCCTAAAGCGAGGCCGTTGTTAATCATTGCCGTAGTCAGCAACGTACGTGCAGAAGCGGCCCCGATAATGCCAGCTAGATATTGTTCGGTGAATCGCCACCACATGCCATTGGCGATACTATTCGGGTTGAGTGTGAGATGATTTTGCTCGCAAAAGTTTTCGAATGCTTGAGTTGTGGGTTGCTCACCTGTAATTCTTTTAGCAAGCGCAAATAAATCGCCTACTTTTAAACGTGCAGCATCGTGCGGTAAATAAGTTAAATCGGTAGAGGTATGTGGTGATGGCAAAGGCTTAGTTTCATAGTAGAAAAAGCTTTCTGCCTGAATTTGTTCTGCCACACTTGGGCGGTAAAGTTTAGAAATCCAAATATATAAAAGAATATTTAAACCAAGCGACCAAATAACGCCGTGGGTTAAAGGTGCAAATGACTCAAAACCAAAAAGTGACTCTGGCCGTAATGCATTAATTCCCAAAGGGCCAAAAAGCAAAATACTTTGGGCAGTTTCCTGATAGCCTTCCGGCAAACTACGTAAGATGGTTGGAAATAGTAATGTGTAACTCCACATTAAAAATCCAACGATGAGACCAGCATAGACACCTTGACGGCTTCCGCCTCGCCAATACAATCCTCCAATCAGTGCAGGAGCGAATTGAGCAACCGCACTAAACGCTAGTAAACCAAATACTGAAAGCTGGTTAATATCATTAAAGAAATGGAAGAATAAAAAGCCAAGTAGCATCACTGCGACAATACTAATTCGGCGGCTAAATTTAAGAACTTTAGGTAAGTGTTTATCGTGTCGTGAAAGCAACTTAAAACGCCACAGTGCGGGCATAATCAAGTCATTACTGAGCATGATAGATAAGGCAACAGATGAAACCAGTAACATGCCTGTTGATGCAGAGAACCCGCCTAAAAAGGCCAGTAGGGCTAACCACTCTTGATTATAACTTAGTGGTAATGAGAGCACCGCAACATCGGGCACGGTTAGGAATTTTGGCGCAGCATGCAAGGCCCAGCTTGCAATTGGGATAATAGCTAAAATCGTTAAAATCAGATAAGCCGCAAACCATTTACGTGCACCACGAATGTGCTTTTCATCGCGTAATTCGACAACAGCGACATGAAATTGGCGGGGTAAACAAATAATTGCTAGTCCGGCCAATAATGTCTGAATCCAGAAAGTTTCAGGCACCCCAAACAATTGTACCTCTTGAAAGGTTTGGTTTACGTCGGCTGAGACTTGTACCAAGTTTGCAGGTGCTTCAAAAATAAAAAATAAAGCGACGCAGATCAGTGCGAATAGTTTGACAAAAGATTCAAATGCCACCGCTAACATGAGGCCACCATGCTGCTCGGTGTTTGCAATCTGCCTTGTACCAAAAATCATGGCTAAGATTGCAAGTACACTGGTCAAAAGCAAAACACTATTGGTGGTCGTATGAATATGAGCATTTTGCTCCAATATGACTGAGGTACTTAAGGCAATTGCACGTAACTGTAGGGCGAGGTAGGGAATAATCGCAATAACTGCCAAGATCGTAACCAGCGAAGCCAATACACCGCTTTTGCCATAACGTGCGGCAACAAAGTCGGCAATTGAGGAAATCGCGTGGTGTTGACGTACTCGGCCTAAACGTCGCCAGATGTCATAACCAAACCAGACAAATAAGAGCGGACCTAAATAAATAGGTAGGAAAATAACGCCTTCTCGGACGGCAGCTCCGGTTGCGCCATAAAATGTCCAAGATGAACAGTAAACACCTAAGGTCAAACTAAACAGGAACATGCGGCCACGAGTACTCAGACGACTAGCATGCTTTTCGCCAAAAAAAGCACAAATAAATAAGAGTGCTATATAAAGAGCGAGTACCCCAATAATCAGCCAGCTGTTCATATGACCTACATGATTAAAACCTTGCGCCTATCATACCGCAAGCAGAAACAAAGCTATAAATTGATTAAATTTTAACGACCAAAGTCTAAGTTACGAATTACACGTTATTTTGCTAATTTGAATAATGAGAAACTACTATTAAAAAAGTGACCAAGGTTGGGCACAGGCAAGGAGTTTGGTTATGGATCAAAGCCAAGTAGAACAGATTCTACACAATCCAAAGTTTCAAAAGATGGTCAAGAAAAAAAGTGCATTAAGCTGGACGCTCACAATCATTATGTTAGTGCTTTATGTGGGCTTTATGCTACTTGTTGGCTACAACAAAGAATTTTTGATGAGTTCATTTAGTGGTGGTGTAACGACATGGGGTATTCCACTAGGCTTAGGAATTATTGTTTTATCTTTCCTACTGTGTGGCGTGTATTCCTATATCGCAAACAATACCCTTGACCAGTTGAGTGAAGAAGCGTTGAAGGAAGTTGAAGCCATCACGCATGAGAAAGGATTACACTAATATGAAATGGAATTCATTAAAAGCGAAAGCCTTATTGGCAGCAGCATCGCTATATTCAACTGTTGCTATGGCTGGTCCAGATTTGGGTGAAGCCGAACAGCAAGCCACCAACTGGCATGCCATTATTATGTTCTTGATCTTTGTTGGTTTCACTTTGTTTATTACTAAGTGGGCTGCAAAGCAAACTCAATCAGCACAAGATTTCTATACTGCAGGGGGCGGAATCAGCGGTTTCCAGAACGGATTGGCAATTGCCGGTGACTATATGTCAGCAGCATCTTTCCTTGGTATTTCCGCGATGGTGTTTAGTTCGGGTTTTGATGGCTTACTTTATTCTCTTGGGTTTATGGTAGGTTGGCCAATCGTTTTATTCTTGATTGCGGAGCGTTTACGTAACCTTGGTAAATACAACCTTTCAGATGTAGTGTCATTCCGTCTTGAAGAAAAACCGGTCCGTACCTTAGCTGCCTTGAGCTCGCTTGTTGTTGTCGCATTTTACTTGATCGCTCAAATGGTAGGAGCTGGCCAGCTCATCAAATTACTATTTGGTTTGAACTACAACATCGCTGTTGTCATCGTTGGTCTATTAATGATGGCATACGTAATTTTTGGTGGCATGTTGGCAACCACGTGGGTACAGATCATTAAAGCAGTGATGTTACTCAGTGGTGCGACTTTCATGGCATTCATGGTGATGAAAGCGGTTGGTTTCAGCTTCAGCAACATGTTTACTCAATCAATTGAAGTATTCAGTAAAGTTCACAGTATAAGCTTTGAAGAAGCTGCAAAAATTATGGGTCCGGGTAAACTTGCCGCAAACCCGATTGATGCATTGTCTCTTGGTTTAGCACTCATGTTTGGTACAGCGGGTCTTCCACATATTCTTATGCGTTTCTTCACAGTAAAAGATGCAAAAGAAGCGCGTAAATCGGTTGTAGTTGCAACAGGTTTCATTGGTTACTTCTATCTTTTAACTTTCATTATTGGTTTCGGTGCGATCCTTTTTGTATCAAACAACCCACAATTCCTTGATGTTGCGAAAATGGCTATGACAGGCAAGCTTGAGCTTGTTGGTGGTAACAACATGGCAGCTGTGCATTTAAGTGACGCTTTAGGCGGTGACTTATTCATGGGCTTCATTTCAGCAGTGGCATTCGCAACGATTCTTGCTGTTGTGGCTGGTTTAACACTCTCAGGTGCATCTGCAATCTCACACGACTTATACGCTAACGTATTTAAGAAAGGTCAAACGACTCCAGCTTCAGAACTTCGCATGTCAAAAATTGCAACACTCGGTTTAGCAATCTTTGCCATGATTTTGGGTATTTTGTTTGAAAAGCAAAACGTAGCATTCATGGTGGGCTTAGCGTTCTCTGTGGCATGTTGTGCAAACTTCCCGATTCTTGTTCTTTCAATGTTCTGGAAAGGTTTAACCACCCGTGGTGCAGTTATTGGTGGTGTAGTTGGTCTTGTAACAGCGGTAGTACTTATTGTTCTATCTAAAGCGGTTTGGGTAGATACTTTAAAAATCTCTGATACACCAATTAACCCATTCAATGGTCCTGCATTATTTGCGATGCCATTATCATTCCTGTGCTGTTGGTTCTTCTCGGTGACTGATAACTCTGCACGAGCTAAAAAAGAGCGAGCTGCATTCGATGCCCAATACGTTCGCTCAATGACAGGTATCGGGGCTTCAGGTGCTTCAGATCACTAAAATCAAAATGGATTAAATATCTATTTCATTAAAAGCCCTGCGGGGCTTTTTTTGTTTATCTCATACCTAAAGTCAAAGAAGCTCTTTAATAAAGAACAACTTGTTTGTGCTATTTTCTGTACAGTATGATTTCCTATAATCCAAAATATAATGAAAAAGGAAAATAATTAAATGCGTTCTATCATCGAGTTCTGGGCGAGCTTTCGATTGCTACCTTCTGCATGGTTGCTGCTTGTGCAATTCATCCTACTCATTTTGGCCATGCTGACTTTTCATGATGTATTTTACCGGACCATAACGTGGGCTTTGGGGGTGCTTGCCTTACTGATTATTGCTAAAGTGATTCGCCAAACCCCAATGTTTACTTTTTGGGGATTAACGTTTGTTAGTGGAGCGATAATATCTTCAGTCTTTATTTTATTAGGTTATAGCAATTTAACGATCCAGATTTTTGCTCATAGCTGTGAAGCATTAGCTTATTTTTCGGCAGCTTATGGCTTATTTCGTTATATGTTCGCTGATCGATATTTAACAAGAGATGAATTGTTTGCCGCCGCCGCGGTTTTTACCTTGCTTGCATGGGGCTTTGCATTCCTCTACAACATTTGTCAGCTATTGATTCCGACTAGCTTCCAAAATCCAAACAATGTTCATCATTTGCAGACTTGGTTAGATCTACTGTTCCTGAGCTTTAGCTTACAATCAGCAACAGGCTTATCTGATTTAATGCCGCTTAGTCCACCAGCACGCGTTTTAGCCATGCTACAAATGTTTTGTGGTGTGATGTATCTCGCTTTGATCGTCACGCGTTTAATTGCTTTACAGTATATTGCCCATCCCACAAAAGAGGAGTCTGACAAATAAAGAAGAGGGTGTTTCAATTTGTTTACACCTTTGTAACTGCAATATTATTTAAGTTTATTTAAAGTATTATCGGCTTTCTCTATTGAAAGATTTAACTTTGTTCATTCCATGAATGTCTTTATTGGCTTTATGCCTATCACTTTTCATTAAAATAACATGGAGGAGTTATGCCTTCCAAACAACCGGGTTGGTTCGCAAACGTTAATCCTAACGTATTTTTTGGTACGGTCATTATTATTGCTTTGTTTTTGGCAGTTGTTGTGATCGCCCCGAGTTCTTTTGAACTTCTAACGCAGCAATTAAAACAATGGATTACAGATTCATTTAGCTGGTTTTATGTTTTATCTGTTGCTTTCTTTCTCATTTTATTGATTTATATCGCCTGTTCTTCAATAGGCCGAATTAAATTAGGGCCTGACCATAGTCAGCCTGAATATAATAATGGGTCTTGGTTTGCCATGCTGTTTACAGCAGGGATGGGGATCGGTCTCATGTTCTTTGGAGTTGCCGAACCTGTCATGCATTATGTTAATCCACCGAGTGGAGATGCGCAGACTATTGAGGCAGCACAGCAAGCATTAAGGGTGACCTTCTTCCACTGGGGGGTGCATGCGTGGGCTATTTACGCAGTGGTCGGATTGGCATTGGCTTATTTTGCTTATCGACATAATTTACCGTTAAAGACTCGTTCAGCCCTCTATCCACTGATTGGTAAAAAGATTTATGGGCCTTGGGGCGACAGCATCGATATATTCGCGACCATTGGTACGGTATTTGGTGTAGCGACTTCTCTCGGCTTTGGCGTTACCCAGATTAACTCTGGTTTACATTATTTGTTCGGTGTCGAGCAAAGCACCCATATTCAAGTATTACTCATTATTTTTGTGAGCATTTTAGCTTCCTTGTCTGTGTTCTTAGGTCTAGATAAAGGGGTGAAACGCTTATCAGAGCTAAACTTAGTCTTAGCCTTAATATTATTAGTCTTTGTTTTTATTGCTGGTCCTAGTATTTATTTACTCCAGACTACTATTCAAAACACTGGGCAATATATCTCTAACCTTTTTACCATGACATTCAATTTATACGCTTATCAGCCGAATGGATGGATTGGTGGTTGGACAATTTTATATTGGGCTTGGTGGATTTCTTGGTCGCCATTTGTGGGTATGTTTATCGCAAGGGTTTCACGTGGTCGTACCATTCGAGAGTTTATTGTAGGGGTTCTCCTCATCCCGACAGGCTTTACCATTATCTGGATGGGCTTTTTAGGAAACGCTGCATTATTTAGCATTATCCATGAACATCAAACGACATTACTTCAAGCCGTACAACAAGATTCCTCTGTCGCATTATTTGAATTCTTAGGGCACTTGCCATGGTCTGGTGTCATGAATGTTATTGCCACAACGCTAATTATTCTTTTCTTTGTGACTTCAGCTGACTCGGGAGCACTGGTAACAGACTACTTAACAGCAAAAACTGAAAACTCGCCTACTTGGCAGCGTTTGTTTTGGACAGTACTGATGGCTTTGCTCGCCATTATCTTGTTGCTAGTTGGTGGTTTGGCTGCGCTTCAATCTTCAATCATTATGAGTGCATTGCCATTTACTGTGGTTATGCTTTTAATGAGTTGGGGATTAATCAAAGCATTGCATCTTGATGTCACCAAAATGACAGCTATTCAAGAAGCACGTATTACACCACGTGCTATTCATAATCCACGAAGCTGGCAACAACGTCTCGGATTGATCATGCACTATCCTCATAGTGAAGAAGAGGTAAGGGAATATATCGAAAAACAAGTGGCTCGTGCATTTGAAAATATCAAACATGAATTTAGACGCCGTCATCTAGAAGTCTCAATTACTCAACTTGATGATGGGATGCAACTTCGAGTCGATCATCACAATGAAATTAATTTTATTTATAAAGTTGTTTCACGTGAAACAGTGCCACCAAGTTTTTTAATTGGGCGCACTGAAGCCGAAGATGGGCAATATTTCCAAGCCGAAGTGTTTTTAAGAGAGGGTGGGCAGAACTATGATGTAATGGATTGGACGCAAGAAGATTTAATTCAGGACATTATCGATCAGTATGAACGCCATTTATATTTCTTAAATATTGTACGAAGTTAATATTTAGCTGTAAAAAAAGGACTCAAATGAGTCCTTTTTTTAATTCGATTTCTAATTTAAATTAGAAGCGAACTTTAGCATTTAAACCGATAGTTTGTGTATCGTAGCTAGACTTTTTAACGTCAGCTTTCATGTAAGATGCACCAACTGCTACAGCTGGAGTAATGAAGTAGTTTACGTTACCACCCCAAGCTTGACGGAATTCACCAAGGTCGTTGCCTTTGATGTCAGCTGAACCATCGTTACCAACGAAAGATGCACCAACGCTTAACTTAGGAGTTAAGTAAAGGTCAGTTTTCAAACCGTATTGGTTTTCTTGACCGAAAGCACCAGCAGCTTCAAAACCAATTGCCATGTTAGTTCCATCGATTGGACCTACATATTTAGCACGTGCTGTAACAGCATCTTGGTCGTCTTGAATCGCAGCAGTTTGGTTCGCAGCAGTGTAGATGCCGTTGCTGATGATACCGAAGTTATCTAAAGCGAATTGGTTAGCAACGCTTGTATAACCAACGGTCATCAAGAAGTTAGGTAGCAACATAGCACCAACTTCTAATGCATAACGGTCGCCGTTGTCATCATGAGAGAAGTTGTTTTTACCATCAACATCAGTGTGGTTATAAGTTGCGCTAGCGTATACAGGAAGGTAAGGAGTAGGAACGTAAGCCTCACCTTTAACACCGTATGTACCAACGTGGTAGTTTAAACCGTTGTTTTGGTCATACTGTTGGTAGCTATAACCTAAAGATACGCTAGAAGCTTGGTTCAAGAAAGCTGCTTCAGCTAAAGGACCCTTAGCGGTATCAACATTTTTTAAATAGAATGTACCAGCAACGTCACCAGTGAAGTTTTTATCGTTTGCAGTTGTGTCAACATATTCAGATTGACCTTGAACTTCAAATTGATAAGCATGAGCACCGGTCATGGCTAATAATACAGCAGTGGCTAAACCAAGTTTTTTCATAATCATTTCCAGCATTAACAAGAGATAAAGCTGGAGTCATTGTATTGTAACAATTTATGAAGTCAATAATGTCAAAAAGCTAATGTTAAGCATATTTGGGACTTATGTTAAAAAAGGTGAAAAACTAATCAAATGAAAAGTGACTTGTCAACCTGATAAAAAAATGAACATTTACAATAAGCTAATAATTATATCTCATCAGTAATTAAGTATTAAATGTTAAAAAGATATTACAATAATAATTGAAAAAATCGATTATATTAATCGGTTTTAACATTAACAAAAATATAGCTGTGTCTATAATGTGAATAAAAAATAGCCATTTTATTAGCAAATTCTTTCTATTTTGAGGAATAGTTAACAATATTTAGATTAGTTTAACTAAAAAATTTAACTATTCTTAATTATTATATAAGTGAATAAAGTAAAAGAAATCTCTATTTTAAGTCAAAAAAACGATTAAAAATTCAATTCTGATTAATTTAATCAACTTTACAAAAGTAGAGATAAATCACATAATTTAATTGCAAAGTTCACTACCTAACGTTTTTTAGGATTTAAAGTGCTTGCCCAGATACGATGTGTATAGCACATCAGACTTTACGAGCTCAGCTTTCCCCAAGGTTGAGCTTTTTTTTATCTGTAAGAAAATCTTAAAATTATAATAAAAGTTATGTGAAATTTATTAAAAAATCGTAGATCAAAAAAAATCCAGTATAGAGCTGGGCAGAAAGTGTTGGAAGAGGCATTCGAGAGTACAAGTAAATATGTTTTATTATCATGATGAAAAAACTTTGATCTTTAAAGTAAGGTTTTTATAAAATCATTCAATTTTTCGATTCATTTTATTATTTAAGCTTACTAAAATGTAGGAATCGTATAATTATTAAAAGATAAATGAAGGATCTAATGATGAAATTCTAGTTATTAAAATGCTAGGATGGATTTAAGCCTAATTTATATCGTATTAAAAATGGCAGGACATTTACGGAGTACCAGCTAGAAATGTCAGGATTACGTTCAGAGCATATTAGTAATCGACTGTTCTTTTTTATGCTGGTTATTATTTTATCCTTATTATTCATGGCAGTACCTCTTATTTTGGGAAGCTATCAGGATTATATAAAAACTAGACAAGCCCTAGTGGAAATAAAAAGTTTAAGAGCAGTAGCCGATATTGCCTATAAAGTTTCTAAGGAACGCGCTCCTGCCAATAAAATGATGTCGAGTGGTCCTAGTGATTTATTAAAGAATCAACAAGAATTAAATAAATTTCGCATAATTGTCGACAAACAAATTGATGAAAGCATTTTTATTTTAAAACAAGCAGGTTATGTTTCATTAGCAAATGAGCTGCAAACCAGTTTCAAAGAAAATCTTAGACAAGCCCGACGAGTTGTTGATTATTATGGTGAAACTCCATATGGGGCGAGAACTTCCATTCAAATGGATAATGCCATTTTAGGGATGTTTGGAGTATGGGATAACTGCAGGGAAATACTGCAAAAATTGATGTTGCAGTTAAAAAGTAAAGATAGCCGTATTTCTAATTACTTTACGCTCATTATAGTACTAACCGATATGCGCGATCAGGCGGGACGGATGGCGTCTAATATTATTGCCCCAGTAAGCTTTAAGGAAGAGATTCCAAGTAATAATCGGGCGCGTTCTCTACAAACTCAGCATCAGTCTAGATATTTATGGATTTTGGTTGATACCTTGCAGCCTGAACAGGCAAAGACCCCAGAATACCGTCGGTTATATTCCCGAGTGAAATCAGAATTTATAGACAAAGGTATTCCGATTGTAGAAAAGTTATTAGAAGAAAGCCAAAAGGGGGAGCCATATTATTTAAATGGCACTCAATTGACAGAAGCAATTGTAGGTAAATTCACTACTGTGGTTGATTTACAAAGTTATATTCTTGATAAAAGTATCATAATTGCCACTCAAGAGAGTGTAATTGCTCGAAATAATTTCTTTTTAACTTTATTAATTTCTTTAATTTCTTTAGTTACAGCCTTACTTACCTTGATATATGCGCAAAGAAGGGTTTTTTCTCCATTAATAAAAGCGAGGACTTTAATTTTAGATTTATCGCATAGTTCTGATCATTGTAAAGATGAGATGAATATTACCACCAAAGGTGAATTTTTTTCCCTGTTTGAAGCAATTGACCGATTACAACGTATGTTGCAACAACGAGATGCTTTTGAATTTCAGTTAAAGAACATTGCCAATACTGATCCACTTACCGGAGTTTCCAATCGTTTAGCTTTATCTGAATATTTAAAAATTGTTGAAAGTTACCCTCAAAAATTTACGCAAACCTGTTTAATGATTATTGATATTGATCGTTTTAAACAGGTGAACGACCAATATGGGCATATTGTAGGTGATCGCGTCATTGTCAGTATTGCCGAGCAATTAAAGCAAAATATTCGAAGTTCGGATTTAATTGTTCGTTATGGGGGAGATGAATTTTTAATATTATTAGAACAGGTGCAATTTATAGATGCTCGTCTTTTAGCAGAGAAAATTCGGATCGCGATTTCGTTAGAAGAAATTTGTTTATCTGGTTCAGATGAAAAATTGCATGTGTCTGTCAGTATTGGTTTTGCTATCGGAGCAGCGAGTTGGATCGAACTCTTGGAGAAAGCGGACCGTTCACTCTTAAGGGCTAAAGCCCGAGGCCGGAATGTAGTTGAGGGATAAAAAAAGCCGGAAATGATGTCCGGCTTTTTATTTTATTACTTCAACATCGGTTTTAAGAAGCGTCCAGTATGAGAAATTTCAACCTCAGCCACGTGTTCAGGTGTGCCTTCGGCAATGATCATCCCACCGCCTGAACCACCTTCAGGACCTAAGTCGACAACCCAGTCTGCTGTTTTAATCACATCAAGGTTATGTTCAATCACCACAATGGTATTACCCTTGTTGCGTAGCTCATGCAAAATGTCGAGTAACTTGGCAATATCGTGGAAATGCAAACCTGTTGTTGGTTCATCCAAGATATATAAAGTTTTACCCGTATCTCGTTTTGCTAACTCACGTGCAAGTTTTACACGTTGCGCTTCACCACCAGAGAGTGTAGTCGCAGCCTGACCTAAACGAATATAGCCTAAGCCCACCTGAGTTAAGGTTTCTAAACGGCGGTGGATGACCGGAATTGCGCTAAAGAACTCAGCAGCATCTTCAACAGTCATTTCTAAAACATCAGAAATGTTTTTGCCTTTATAGCCCACTTCAAGTGTTTCACGGTTATAACGTTTGCCATGACACGCATCGCAAGGCACATACATATCTGGTAAGAAGTGCATTGCGACTTTAATCATGCCATCGCCTTCACACGCTTCACAGCGTCCGCCTTTTACGTTAAACGAGAAACGGCCAGCGCTATAACCGCGGGCTTTTGCCTCTGGTGTTTGTGCAAATAACTCACGGATTGGCGTAAATAACCCAGTATAAGTTGCAGGGTTAGAACGTGGTGTGCGTCCAATTGGGCTTTGGTCAATATCAACAACTTTATCCAGATGTTGTAGACCATCAATTGAGTCAAACTTTTCAGCTGTTAAGGTCGTTGCACCATTGAGCTGTGTAGCTGCTAATGGAAGCAAAGTACGGTTAATCAGTGTTGATTTACCCGAACCTGAAACGCCAGTGACGCAGGTCATAATACCAAGTGGAATAATTAAATCGACATTTTTTAAGTTATGACCTGCTGCACCTGAAAGCTTGATGACTTCATCTGGACGTGGTGATTCAGTACGTTTTTTTGGCACTTCAATTTTGAGTTTGCCAGAAAGATACTGTCCTGTAAGAGAATCAGCATGTTTAGCCAATTCATCATATGTACCTTCAGCAATAATTACACCGCCGTGTACACCAGCACCAGGACCGATATCAATAATATGGTCAGCAGCACGGATTGCATCTTCATCGTGTTCAACGACTAATACTGTGTTACCTAAATCACGTAAGCGAATGAGTGTTTGTAATAAACGATCGTTATCACGTTGATGTAGACCAATTGAAGGTTCATCAAGGACATACATGACGCCCATTAAACCTGCACCAATTTGTGAGGCTAAACGGATCCGCTGTGCTTCACCACCAGATAAGGTTTCGGCAGAGCGAGCCAGACTTAAATAATTCAGTCCAACACTCACCAAGAAATGTAAACGCTCTCGAATCTCTTTAAAGATTTTATCTGCAATTTCACCTTTAGCACCTTCAAGGTTTAAGCCTTGATAATAGCTTTCGGCGTCACCAATCGACATACGAGTAATGTCAGCAATGGTTTTGTCTTTCACACGAACATGACGTGAAATTTCATTTAGACGTGAACCATCACATGCATCACACGCTGCATTGGAAAGATATTGAGCTAAATCATCTCGTACATAGTTACTTTCAGTTTCACGGTAACGACGTTCAAGGTGCGGCAAAATTCCTTCAAACGGTTGTACGCGAGTATGTTTACGGCCACGCTCATCGATATAGCTTAAATCGACTTTTTCTTTACCCGTACCTTGTAAGAATTTCTTCTGAGTATCTTTATCAAGCTGGTTCCAAGGCGTATCAAGTTGAAAACCAAAATGATCGGCAACTTTTTGCAGCATTGAATAATAATATGGACGCTGACGATCCCATCCACGAATAGCGCCCTCACTAATTGCAAGATCAGGATTTGGAATCAGCTTTTCAGAGCTAAAATGACTGCGTGTACCTAAACCATCACAAACAGGGCAGGCACCAAATGGGTTGTTAAATGAAAACAAACGTGGCTCAAGCTCTGCGACTGCGCGATCACATTCAGGACAAGAGTGCTTTGCAGAAAAAACGCGATCAGGATGTTCACCATTCATCCATGATAAAACAGCAATATCACCACCTAAACGCAGTGCAGTTTCAAATGATTCGGCAATACGGTTACCTAAATCTTCACGCACTTTGAAACGGTCAACCACAACCTCGATGGTATGTTTTTTCTTTTTGTCGAGTTCTGGTGGCGTATCAATATCAATGATTTCACCATCCACACGGGCACGAACAAAACCTTGACCTTGTAGCTGCTCGAACAAGTTACTGTATTCACCTTTACGTTCACGAACCACTGGGGCAAGCAACATAAGTGCTGTACCTTCCTCAAGGTTTTTTACCGCATCGACCATTTCAGAAACAGTTTGCGCGACCATCGGCAAATCATGTTCAGGGCAGTAGGGCGTGCCGACACGTGCATAAAGCAAACGCAAATAGTCATAAATTTCGGTAATCGTACCGACGGTTGAACGTGGGTTATGACTGGTAGATTTTTGCTCAATGGCAATCGCTGGTGATAAACCCTCAATCGAGTCGACTTCAGGCTTTTCCATTTGCGATAAAAACTGGCGGGCATAGGCCGAAAGTGATTCGACGTAACGGCGTTGTCCTTCGGCGTATAGGGTATCGAAGGCAAGAGAAGATTTTCCTGAACCTGATAACCCCGTAATTACCACAAATTTGTCGCGTGGAATATCGAGGGACACATTTTTTAAATTATGGGTGCGTGCGCCTCGAATACGGATATGACTTTGGCTCATAAAACATCTCAATTATGTATTGATGAAAATTTAGGTGTTGGTTGATCAGTCACGAGGGGTGGCTGGTTATAAACAACAGACCCTATATATGATAACGATTTAAAATTGTTCAAGTGGTACAAAATGATTTAAAGCGACAAATTGTGACGGTTAAACGACAATCGACAAAATTTGTTTAATTAAGCAGGTTGTATTTTTAACATTCCTCACTTCAGATTTCTACTCTAAGCAAATTTTAACCAGCAACATAACTTTACTAGACGACTGGTCTAATAGTTGTTTATGATGTATGCATGAAACGATTAAATAAAAGTGAAACCACACGACAGCACATTTTAGATACCAGCTTTGAGTTGGTGCTACGAAAAGGGTTTGTCGGTGTTGGTTTGCAAGAAATTTTAAAGGCTTGTGACGTACCTAAAGGTTCGTTCTATCACTACTTTGCTTCGAAAGAGGCATTTGGCTGTGCATTGCTAGAGCAATATATGGCTGACTATAAAGTGCGTATGGAACAACTTTGGCAACATAGCGAGCAAAGTGCTCATGCCCGTTTAATGGCTCTATGGCAGGCATGGATTGATGATCCGGTAAACGGTAGCTGGGCTGAGAACTGCCTGATTGTGAAACTGGCAGCCGAGGTTTCGGACTTATCAGAAGATATGCGTCAAATTCTCAATGACGGTGTGCACAAACTAACGCAGCGTTTGGCTCTACTACTCAAAGAAGGGCAACAAGAAGGATCAATTCCAAAACACGTTGAGCCTTTAAAAACTGCGCAAGTCATGTATCAGTTATGGTTAGGTGCTGCTTTACTCACAAAATTGTCGCAAGACAAAGCACATCTACATCTAGCTTTAGAAACCACCCAACAACTCTTAAAACCGATAGAGAAATAAAGCATGCGAAGTATTATCCATCGTAATTTTGGCGAACCTGTAGACGTTTTAGAGCAGGCGGATATGCCAAAGCCGGAACCGAAAGCAGGCGAAGTACGTATTAAAACCATCATGTCTCCGATCCATAACCATGATGTATGGACAGTACGCGGAAGCTATGGCTACAAGCCAACCTTACCTGCGATTGGTGGTAGTGAAGCAGTTGGTATTGTTGATGCGTTGGGCGAAGGCGTTACTCATGTACAAGTCGGGCAACGTATTGCAGTTGCAGCTGTGCATGGCAGTTGGGCTGAATACTTTACTGCACCAGCACAAGGGCTTATTCCGCTCAATGATGAAATTGATGATGAGACAGCAGCGCAGCTGATTGGTATGCCAATTAGTGCTCTCATGCTATTGGACTTTGTAAATGTTCAACCGGGTCAATGGCTCATTCAAAACACGGCGAATGGCGCAGTAGGTAAAACGGTTGCCATGATTGCGCAGGCACGTGGTTTACCTGTCATTAATTTAGTTCGTCGTACTGACGCAATTGCAGAGATGCAAGCATTAGGTATTCAGCATATTGTTGCAACTGATCAACCTAACTGGAAAGAGCAAGTTAAACAAATTCACGGCGACCAACCTCTGATTGCTGGTGTGGACTCGATTGGTGGCAGCGCAAGTGGTGAAATGCTTAATCTGCTCAGTGAAAATAGCTTGCTTGTTTCGTTTGGCAGTATGACTGGTGAAACTATGCAGATTTCATCGGGTGATTTGATTTTTAAACAAGCGACAGTAAAAGGTTTCTGGGCGAGTGTGGTCAACAAAGAAATGCCAGCAGCGCGTAAAAAGGAACTGATTGTTGAACTATTAACGCTAGCGACTCAGAAAAAATTAATCCTACCTGTAGAAGGGGTGTTTAGTTTTGATGAGATTAAAACAGCTGCTCAAAGAGCAACGCAAGGTGCTCGTCAAGGCAAAGTGTTGTTAAAGCCCTAACACATAAAAGATCAGTCGAGAGACTGATCTTTTTTCATATCTTTAAAATAAAAAGGAAAATTGTATGATCGGACAAATTTTAATTGCGCTTATCGCAATATTACATGTCTATATTTTAGTACTAGAGATGTTTTTGTGGGACAAGCCTTATGGCATGAAAGCCTTTGGAAATAATGCAGAAAAAGCAAAACTCACCAAAGTCATGGCACAGAACCAAGGTCTTTATAATGGCTTTTTAGCGGCGGGTTTATTTTGGTCTTTATTGGTAGATGCACCATTTGCCACATCACTTGCCAATTTCTTTTTAGGCTGTGTATTCATTGCAGGTATTTATGGTGGTCTAACTGCCAGCAAAAAGATTATTTATATTCAGGCAGTTCCAGCTTTGATTGCATTGGTTGCTGTTAATTTTCTTTAAAAAGCGCAAAATACAGCGTTTTGGGCTGGAATGACCAGATAGGATCAGCGCATGTGGGCGTTATTTTTAAAATGTATGTTGGGGGCTGGGGTTGTCCTCATTATTTCGATTTTATCGAAAAGTAAGGCATTTTATATTGCAGGCTTAGTCCCGCTTTTTCCTACATTTGCTTTGATTGCTCACGTGATTGTTTTTCAGCAAAAAGGGGCGGAGGCGTTACAAAAAACAGCTCTGTTTGGTCTATGGTCACTTATTCCCTATGCCATTTATTTAATTGCTGTTTATGTGCTGGCAACGCGTATGTCGATGTGGTCTTGTCTAGGACTGGCAACTTTATGTTGGGTTGTGGCCGCGGCAGGTTTGATTTACGGTTGGCAGTTGTTTCAAAGTTAAATTTAAGGCTGACCATTTAAATAATTAAATGGTCAAAGCCTCATCTTGATTTAGATATGATCTAAACCTAACCATTGTCTTTGATGGTAGGCGCTATCCCAAAACAACCATTCAAGTTTTGCACCCATGGTGTAAGCAGCATGCATTTTTTCTAAAGTGTCTGCATCACAACGTGCAGCAACTTTATCTACTGTCGCAATCACATTACGAACGGCGGTATGGAACTCTTCACCTGCGTAAGTATCAATCCATGCTTGGTAAGGGTTATTAGGAATTGATTTGTTCACAATATCTTTACCGACTTCGGCGTAAATCCAGAAGCAAGGTAAAAGCGCAGCGAGTACAACAGGGTAGCTTTCAGACCAAGCAGTGGCTGTCAAAAATGAAGTGTAATGGTGGCCTGCTAATGTTAATGGGGTATTTTTAAATTCTTCTTTAGTTACACCAAAATTTTTCATGAAGTCATCATGCAAACTACGCTCCACGACAATTGCAATTTTAGCTGCATCTGAAAATTGCATAATATCGTCGGCCTCGAAAGCTTTTGCAGCTGCAACGGCAAGCACACGGCCATAGGCCACTAAATATTGAGCATCTTGAATAACATAATGACAAAATGCTTCTTTATCTAAAGTACCGTTAGCAAGTTCCTGATTAAAAGGCAGGTCGAGAATTTTTTGATATAAATTTAAATTACGTTGCCAGAGTTCTTGAGAAAAAAGCATAAAATCATTCCATTTAAAATTAGACAACTAAACTGGATTTTAAATCAATTTTAAAATACAAAAATAAGAATGATAGATATATCGAAAGAAAATATTTAATCCGATTAATAAGTTAATTGAATATTACAAATTTCTTTATTAAACAGAGAGATAAAGTAAAGGGAATAACGGCACAAAACAACATCGTTTTGTGGTTAATTATCGATATAATAGCGGCGGTTTTAAGAAAGATTAAATTTAGTTCTTGGTATAGGTCTGATCCATGAAGCATTTCCGATTTTCGATATTTTTTACGGTGGTGTGTTTAGCACTGTCCGCGTATTGGGGTTTTACCCACGGACCTGAAGCGGGCGTGTCTACCATGCTTAAAGCTTTAACAATTACAGCCATTTTAGCTGTAATGGAGGTCTCTTTATCTTTTGACAATGCTGTCGTAAATGCATCGGTTCTACGTAACTGGGATCCGTTCTGGAAAATGCTCTTTTTAACGGTTGGTATTTTAATCGCCGTTTTTGGTATGCGTTTAATTTTCCCAGTAGCGATTGTTGCCGTGACTGCGGATATGGGAATGATTGAAGTGGCTAAATTGGCACTCAATGATCCGAAAACTTACTCTGAACGTTTAATGGCACACCACGCAGAAATTTCAGCATTTGGTGGAACATTCTTATTATTGGTATTCTTAAACTTCTTCTTTGATGAAGAGAAAGAAACCCATTGGTTTAGATGGCTTGAAGCTAAACTTTCTAGCTTGGCCAGCGTACCGGCAATGTCTGTTTTTATTGCTTTAATTGCGATGTTAATTATGGCAGCAAATGTTGATGAATCGCAGCGCCTTGCTGTGACTATGGCCGGTATTTGGGGCATTGTAGTTTATATTGGCGTTGAAGTTTTAAGTCATATGTTAGGTGGCGAACCTGAAATTGATGAAGATGGTAATGCCATTATGAAAGATGGATCAGGTGCTGCTTCTGGTGTAGTTAAAGCTGGTATAGGTGGTTTCTTGTATCTTGAAGTATTAGATGCATCATTCAGTTTTGACGGTGTGATTGGTGCTTTTGCAATCACTAGCGATGTTGTCGTGATTATGCTGGGTCTTGCAATCGGTGCTATTTTTGTCCGTTCAATGACAGTTTATCTTGTAGAAAAAGGCACGCTAGATGCTTATGTGTTCTTAGAACATGGCGCACATTATGCAATTGGTGCTTTAGCATTCATTATGATTGCAAGTGGTACAGGCGTACATGTGCCTGAAGTGGTAACAGGTTTAATTGGTGTAGCGTTTATTGTTTGGGCTGTCATTGCTTCAATTCAATATTCGAAGCGCGAGCATCAGTCGCCTTAAGCTAATTTTCAGTAAAGTTCGATAGAATGAAGAGGCTAAATGCCTCTTTATTTTTTTTAAGCCCAAATCGTTATTTTAAATAAGGTGTTCCGTATTTTTAGAAACGAATCGGCTTATAATTTACCTAGTTTGATAACGTGTATTGATATGATGAATGCTTTGGAACGTCGCTCAACTTTTGCCTTAAGTAGTATTTTCGCACTACGCATGTTGGGCTTGTTCATGATTATTCCTGTCTTTTCTGTAGTTGGACAGTCATATCAATATGCGACTCCAGCACTCATTGGTTTGGCTGTAGGTGTCTACGGCTTAAGCCAGGCGATTTTGCAAATTCCATTTAGCTTATTGGCAGACCGTTTTAGCCGTAAACCGCTTGTAGTATTTGGTCTATTACTGTTTGCGATTGGTGGTGCAATTGCAGGTTTATCCGACACCATTTATGGCGTAATTATTGGCCGTGCTATCGCTGGTGCTGGTGCAGTTTCAGCTGTAGTCATGGCGCTTTTAGCCGATGTGACGCGCGAAGAGCAGCGTACTAAAGCCATGGCTGCTATGGGCATGAGTATTGGCCTGTCTTTTGTGGTGGCTTTTAGCCTTGGGCCTTGGCTCACAAGCCTTGTCGGTATTTCGGGCTTATTCTTTGTCACGACCATTATGGGCTTGATTGCGATTGCGATGTTATTGCTTGTACCTAAAGTGACTCGCCACCATCGTAATTATCAGCAAGGCTATATGGCACAGCTTAAGCAAGTCATTCAAATGGGTGATTTAAACCGTTTGCACGTTTCGGTTTTTGCACTGCATTTATTGCTGACCGCCATGTTTATTTATGTACCTTCACAACTCATCGAGTTTGCGCATATTCCTTTGGCGAGCCATGGTTTGGTGTATTTACCGCTGTTAGTCATTAGCCTGTTCTTTGCATTTCCAAGCATCATCATTGCTGAAAAATATCGCAAAATGCGCGGGATTTTCTTAACAGCAATTACAGGCATTATTGCAGGTTTGCTGCTGCTCATATTTGGTTATCAATCCAAATATGTATTACTTGCAGGTCTAGGTATTTTCTTTATTGCATTTAATGTGATGGAGGCTTTATTGCCTTCTTGGTTGTCGAAGTCTGCTCCAATTCAGTCAAAAGCGACGGCTATGGGCGTAAATGCCAGTAGTCAGTTTTTAGGCGCTTTTTTTGGTGGCACACTAGGTGGTCAATTATTGATGTTACATAATACTGCGATTGGATGGAGTGTCTTAGCAGGGATTGCTATAATATGGTTGCTAATTAGTTTTGGTTTAGCTCAGCCGCGGTATTTGTCATCAATTGTGTTGCCATTGCCGCAAGTGCAACAGGTGAATGAGTGGACCACACAGCTATTGGCAATTCGTGGTATCGAAGAAGTTGTGGTGATGCCTGACCAGCAAGTTGCTTATATTAAAGTCGATAAACAGTCTCTAGATGATGCTGCGCGACGTGATTTAACGCAGTTGTTCGGTAAAGAGGTAGCCATTTAAGCATAACTCTTATAAAGTAAAACATAGAAATGTATAGGATGAAGACAGCTAATGCGTGGTGTAAATAAGGTTATTTTGGTTGGTACTTTGGGTCGTGATCCTGAAACAAAAACTTTTCCAAATGGGGGCTCGTTGACCCAATTTTCAATCGCGACAAGTGAAGCTTGGACTGATAAAAATACCGGTGAACGTAAAGAACAAACAGAATGGCACCGTATTGTTTTGCATAACCGTTTAGGGGAAATTGCTCAGCAGTTCTTGCGTAAAGGTTCTAAGGTTTATATTGAAGGTTCACTACGTACACGTCAGTGGACAGACCAAAATGGCCAAGAGCGTTACACTACAGAAATCCGTGGCGACCAGATGCAAATGTTAGATGCTCGTCAACAAGGTGAACAAGGTTTCGCTGGCGGTAATGATTTTAACCAACCACGTTTTAACGCACCTCAACAAGGTGGTAATGGTTATCAAAATAATAACAACCAAGGTGGCGGCTATGGCCAAAACAGCGGTGGTTATGGTAACCAAGGTGGTTTCGGTAATGGTGGAAGCAACCCTCAAGCGGGTGGTTTTGCGCCTAAAGCGCCACAACAACCAGCTTCTGCACCAGCTGATTTAGACGACGATTTACCGTTCTAATCAAAGTTTCAAAAAAGGCGAGTTTATCTCGCCTTTTTTATTACTCAATTCCAAGCAAACGTATAAGTGCCGTGCCAGCAGCTGCCAAGCAAATCACCAATAACAGCGGTACTTTTTTCCAAACCAAGAACAGTGCTAAGCCAACACCAAATATACGCGCGAACCCCGCAAAATCTTGACCTTCAAAAAATGTAGTGGTCACTGCAATCGCACAGAGCAAAACAGTCGCACCGTTTGAGAGTAAAACTTGGTATTTTTCAGAAAATGAGAACTTGGCACCCAAATGAAAACCAGCGAAACGAATCCCATAGGTTCCAAGTGCTAGTAAGCCGATACCTAAAATAATTAGTAATTGTTGACTCATTTCTTTCTACCAAATATCAAGCCAAAAAGTGAAATCAAAATTGGAAGTCCTGAGGCCAAAAAGGGTGTGGTGATCAGTGCTAAAGTTGATCCAGCAAATGCAGCTTTTCGAGTAAATTTATTCTTTAAAGCATTAAGAGTAAGTGCAATTAAAATCGCTGGGAAAATGGCATCTAAGCCGAATGTTTTTGGGTCTGGAATAGCACTTCCAATAAAATAACCCGCCGTTACACCAAGTGGCCAACTGAGCATGATGCCTATACCACATAGCCAGTAAGCAGCTTTTTTCGTCTCAAAATTGGGCTGTGCCATACCAAACAAAACGCTTTCATCGTTCATGATATGGGCCCCGAAATATCGAGAGAATTTACCTCTGATTAATTCATTGACCGCAATCCCAAAAGGTAAATGCCGTAAATTGACGAGTAGTCCTGCAATTGCAGCAGCAATTGGGCTACCACCTACTGCTAAAAAACCAATAAAGATAAATTCAGCAGTTCCTGCGAGCACAAAAACGGATAGGCAAAGCGGGATCCAGAGTGCTAAGCCATAACTTGCAGCAAGTGAACCTAAAGACATACCAACGACACTCGTCGCTAGGCACACAAAGAAAATCGAGCGGGTAGTGTCTTTATTAAGTTTCTTAATGAGAGAGTATGTGGTCATAGCATGATATAACGAACGATTTTCCATTATAATGAATAAGTCTGATTGTTTTGTCAAAACGAACGATCGTTTTTTTTATAGAACGGATGTGGTGAATGTCTCAGCCAATTGAAATTATTGCCAAAGGTTTAACGCGTGAACGTCAAAGAGCAGGGCTTTCATTGGCAGAGGTTGCTCGTCGTGCAGGTGTTGCCAAATCTACACTTTCTCAATTAGAGGCAGGGCAAGGTAATCCTAGCATTGAAACCTTATGGGCGCTTTGTGTCGCACTCAATATTCCATTTGCACGTTTGATGGAAGAACCGAGTAATCAGGTACAAGTGATTCGCTGTGGCGATGGGCCAACAGTGAGTTCTGAGATTGCCAACTACAAAGCAATTTTGTTAGCGACTTGTCCGCCACATGCGCGCCGAGATGTTTATTTACTAATTGTTGAACCAGGCGAAGATCGTCTTTCAGAACCACATCCAGTTGGCTCTGTGGAGCATATTATTGTGGTTGAAGGTAAAGCTTTGGTAGGCTTAATTGATGAAGCTGTTGAGCTTGGAGTTGGAGACTATATTTGTTATCCAGCTGACCAGAAACATATATTTAGAGCATTAGAAACAGGCACAAAGGCACTATTAATTTCTGAACAAAATTAAAGAATTTGAAGCTGATTAAAATAAAAACTAAAAGCCATTTACCAGCATCCCCTACAAAAAGGGCCAATTTTGCGTATAAATTTTGCAATTGGCTCTCTCTTTTATTACAAAAATGGCTCTCGTTTCTTGAGTGCCGAAACGACAAATTAAAGCTATTGGAAGTATGCATACGGAAACGCCGGATAAGCTCAGTGAATTTTCTGTTTTAGGAATTGGGCAGAACGGCTAAATTTTTAGGGGATATTTTTTGGCTTCGGAGGATTTCCGAGACTAGCCGATATCCTCCATATATTAAGGAAAATGATATGGCAGCTCATCAAAATGGTTCTGAAGCCAATCACTCCCAAAGTTTAAAACATGGACTCAAATCACGCCACTTAACGATGATCTCGATTGCAGGGGTTATTGGTGGTTCTCTATTCGTGGGCTCAGGCAGTATTATTTACAATACCGGACCTGTAGTTTTCTTAACTTACGCTTTAGGTGGTCTACTCGTTTGGTTCATCATGCGTATGTTAGGCGAGATGGCTGTTTTAAACCCTGATAGTGGCTCTTTTTCAACTTATGCTGACCGTGCGATTGGCCGTTGGGCAGGGTTTTCAATTGGCTGGTTGTACTGGTGTACTCTGGCCATGCTCATGGGGTGGGAAGCCTATGTGGCAGGAAAAATTCTAAACAATTGGTTCCCGTTTATACCGATCTGGGTCTATATGGTCGTGGTGATTGGTGCATTGGTTGTTGTTAATTTACAAAACGTGAAAAACTATGGTGAATTTGAGTTTTGGTTCGCCCTCATCAAAGTCATCGCGATTGTTATTTTCCTTGTGATTGGTAGTTTAGCCATCATGCATTTGTGGCCTTGGGGTAATCCGGCTGCTTCTGGTATTAGTAATTTAACCGCTCAAGGCTTTATGCCAAATGGCGGCTCATCCGTTATCACAGCCTTGCTTGGAGTCATGTTTGCCTACATTGGTGCTGAAATTGTTACGGTAGCGGCAGCAGAGTCGGCAAATCCATCGAAAGAAATTCGTAAAGCATCAAACTCGGTGGTTTGGCGAATTATTTTATTCTACGTAGGCTCTATGTTTGTTGCGGTATGTTTGATTCCTCACAACAATGAACTTTTGAAAGATTCAACTTGGGGAACCTATAGCGTAACTCTGTCTGCACTAGGTATTCCAGGGGCGCGCCATATCGTAAACTTTGTGGTTCTAACCTCAGTATGTAGCTGTTTTAACTCAGCACTTTATACGTGTTCACGTATGTTGTTCTCTTTAGCTAAACGTGGTGATGCACCGAAAAGTTTTGGCTCTGTAAACAGTAAAAGCAGTCCTTGGGTGGGCGTGATTGTGTCATGCTTCTTCTCTGTAATTGCCGTGATTTTAACTGCAACCGAGAGTATGAATGTTTATGACTTTTTCATGCTAACAACAGGTGCGGCAACACTGTATGTTTACCTGACTATTGCTTATTCTCAGCTTCGTATGCGTAAAAAATTAGAAGCTGAAGGCGTGAAAATTGACTTTAAAATGTGGATGTTCCCTTATCTAACTTACGTGGTGATTTTTGCAATTATTGGTGCAATTCTTACCATGTTGATTGAAGGCACCTATTTTAAAGAAGTGATTTACACTACAGCGCTGTTCGGCATTATTGTGTTCTTCGGATTGTTGTCTGAAAAACTGGGTTGGGGTAAAGAGCGTAGAGCGACTCATTTAACTCATAGCCATGAAGAAAAGTTAGTTTAAATTTTTAAATAAAAAAGAGCCTCACTGTGAGGCTCTTTTTGTTTGTTTTGATACGAGAGAATAGTTAATTTAGCGTAGGTACACCTGCTTCACGTAAGCATTGAAGCAAGACACCAAAAGCCATCACCATATCTTTTTCATTTACACAGGCAAAGCCCATGAGCAGTCCACGCTCTGCATGTGCATGTGACTGCATGTAATACTGTGAAAGTGGACGAACCTTGACACCACGTTCAAGCGCTGTGGCTGCAATCGCGACATCATCGCAAGAGTTCGGTAGTTTTAAAACCAGATGTAATCCTGCCGCTTCGTCATATTCATGAATAAATTCGGGGCCAAGATAACGTTGAATTAAGCTCACCAAGTAGTCGCGGCGCTTGCCATAAAGTAGGCGCATACGGCGAATATGCGCTTCATAATGGCCTTCACGAATAAATTCAGCTAGGGCTTTTTGCTCAAGCAAGTGCCCACCACGATAAAGCTCGGCTGCAACAATACGTAATGGTGAAAATAACGGCTTAGGCACCACTAGATAGCCAATTCTTAAGGATGGATAAATGGTTTTACTAAACGTGCCCATGTACAGCACAGGCGCATCATTTTCTAAACCTTGTAAAGAAGGATAAGGCTGCCCCGAGAAACGGAACTCACTGTCATAGTCATCCTCGACAATCCAGCTATTATGCTGACGGGCAATCTCAATCAGTTTACGTCGGCGGTTTAGGCTTAAGTGAGAGCCAAGCGGATATTGGTGTGAAGGCGTGACAAAAATGAGTTTAGGCGGCTTGGTCGGATTTTCCTCAGGAATAATGCCTTCAGCATCGACAGGCATCGGCTGAATATCTAGACCATTAATACGCAATGTATTACGCATTCCCCAATAAGCAGGATCTTCAATCCAGATTTTATCTCCCATATCACTGAGCGCACGTGAGACTAAATCAATCGCTTGGTGAATGCCTTCGGTAATAATAATTTGGTCAGCATCGCACTGGACTGAACGCGCAACACGTAAGTAATCTGCCAATGCACTTCGAAGCTCAATACAGCCACCTGCATTGCTATAAATCAGGCGATTAATATCGGGTTCTCGGCTTAAGCGTGCTTGAATACGACTAAAAATATGATGTGGGAACTCAGTCACATCCGGTGCTCCCGGCACAAAAGCGCCCCATTGGTGTGGCGACGCTGCGGCATAGCCTAATAAGTTGGAACCACGCTGCGATAGCTCATAGGAGCTTTGAGCTTTCGGGCTAGAAACCACTTTTTTCTTGTTTTGTGTATTTAAAAAACTCTCTGGTAATTTTTCGGCAACCCATGTGCCATGTCCCGTACGGGCTTCTAAGTAGCCTTCAGCTTGTAGTTGTTCATAGGCACTAAGCACCGTATTTCTTGAAACATGAATTTCACTGGCTAAGTCGCGTGATGCAGGTAGACGAGTCTTGGGCTGGATGACTCCATCAATAATGGCACCACGCAGGCAACGGAAAAGGCGTTGATGTAGTTTCCCTTCAGTGTCCTGTTGGAGTCGTTGCAGCAAATGATCTCCAAGTAAACTACGCAATTGGCTCTCTCCTACAGTTAAAAAGTGGCTCTCGTCAGTTGGCATCAGACGAGCGAAATTACATGCATAGGCAGTCGTTGTAAAGCACCCTGAAAATTAAGCACAGGATGCAAGAAACCAAAGCTGCAACTGATGATGAAAATATGAGGGAATCAAATGGATAATCAACATTCTGCACTTAACGCACGTAAACAGCAAGCAACTCCACGTGGTGTAGGCGTGATGTGTCAGTGGTATGCGGAAAAAGCTGAAAATGCCACGCTTTGGGACAAGGAAGGCAACCAATTTATCGACTTTGCTGGTGGTATCGCGGTTTTAAATACAGGCCATCGCCACCCTAAAGTTATTGCAGCAGTGACTGAACAACTTACTAAATTTACGCATACTGCCTATCAAGTAACACCATATGAAAGCTATGTCGCTTTAGCTGAGCGTATTAATGAACGCGCGCCAATTGCTGGTCCTGCAAAGTCAGCTTTTTTCACAACAGGTGCAGAAGCAGTTGAAAATGCGGTGAAGATTGCTCGTTCTTACACAGGTCGTCACGGCATTATCACTTTTGGTAACGGTTTCCACGGTCGTTCATTCATGACCATGGCAATGACAGGTAAAACTGCACCTTACAAACGTGATTTCGGTGTAATGCCAGCGGGTGTGTTCCATGCGCGTTACCCAGTGCCTGCTAAAGGTATTTCAGTAGACGCGGCAATTGAAAGCGTTGAAGATATTTTCAGTGAAGATATTGCACCACATGATGTTGCGGCAATCGTACTTGAGCCAGTACAAGGTGAGGGCGGTTTCAATGTTGTGCCAGCTGAGTTCCTAAAACGTTTACGTTCAATTTGCGACAAGCACGGTATTTTATTGGTTGCTGACGAAGTGCAATCTGGTTTTGCTCGTACTGGTAAATTATTTGCAATGAACTATTACGAGACTAAAGCAGATCTCATCACGATGGCGAAAAGCTTGGGCGGTGGTTTCCCTATTTCAGGTGTTGTTGGCCGTGCAGAAGTGATGGATGCGCCTAACCCAGGTGGATTAGGTGGTACTTACGCAGGTAGCCCGATTGCAGTTGCTGCTGCGCACGCGGTTATTGATGCGATTGAAGAAGAAAACCTATGCGACCGTGCAAATGAATTAGGTGCAGAGTTAGTCGCTACCCTTAAAGATATTCAACAAGCAACAGGCGACGTCGTAACTGATATTCGTGCATTAGGTTCAATGGTTGCAGTAGAGCTTGAAACAGCTGAACAAGCAAAAGTTGTACAAAACTATGCAATGGAAAACGGGTTGTTACTTCTTACTTGTGGTAAATACGGTAATGTAATTCGTTTCTTATATCCATTAACCATTCCTGCTGAACAATTCCGTCAAGGCCTTGATATCTTGAAACAAGGTTTTGCAACTCTAAAAGCAGGTAGTGCAAAAGCAATGGAGCAATCTGCATGATTCAAAATAATTTGCAGTATTTATTAAAACATCCTGATATTTCATTAGAAGCACCTGCATCAAATGACTATATCGAAGTTAATGATGCTGCTACAGGTGAAACTTTGGCATGGGTAAAAACCTATGACCGTGCAGGAGTTGAAGCCGCAATTAACCGTTCAGCAAAAGCGCAGGCTACTTGGAAAAAGCAAACTGCCTTGGCTCGTGCTGATGTGCTATTGGCATGGTACAACCTCATGCTTGAGCACAAAGAAAATCTGGCTCAAATCTTAACAGCTGAGCAAGGTAAGCCATTAGCAGAAGCACGTGGTGAAATTGGTTATGCAGCATCTTTCATACGATGGTTTGCCGAGCAAGCGCGCCGTATTGATGGAGAAGTCTTAACTCCTACGTTGCCAAACCAACGTCTGCTCGTGATTAAGCAAGCAATTGGCGTTACCGCTGCCATTACGCCGTGGAACTTCCCGGCTGCCATGATTACGCGTAAAGCAGGTCCAGCCATTGCTGCGGGTTGTTCAATGTTGGTTAAACCAGCAGAACAAACGCCGTTAACCGCTTATGCACTTGAAGTATTGGCGTTACAGGCAGGTTTACCAGCTGATGTTTTAATTAACATTAGTGGTGATGCGGTTGAAGTGGGTAAAACCCTATGTGAAAGCGATATTGTTCGTAAGTTAAGCTTCACAGGTTCAACTCAAGTTGGCCGTATCTTGATGCAACAATGTGCGCCAACCATTAAAAAGCTTTCACTTGAACTCGGTGGTAATGCACCAGTTGTGGTATTTGACGATGCTAACCTTGAGCAAGCAGTTCAGGGCATTATGGCAAGTAAATATCGTAACAGCGGTCAAACCTGTGTATGTGCTAACCGTATTTATGTTCAAGACGGTATTTACGATGCATTGGCAGAGCGTTTGGTTGAAGCTGTGTCTAAGCTTAAAGTTGGCGATGGCCGTCAAGAAGGTTCAACTCAAGGGCCTTTAATTGATGAAGATGCGATTGCAAAAGTGCAGTCTCACATTGCAGATGCAACTGAGAAAGGCGCAACAGTTCGTATTGGTGGTCAGCGTTCGGCACTTGGTGGTACATTCTTTGAGCCAACAGTTTTAACTGGCGTAACGCAAGACATGAAAGTGTCTAAAGAAGAAACTTTTGGTCCGCTTGCACCACTATTCCGCTTTAAAACTGAAGATGAAGCAGTGGCAATGGCGAACGATACCGAGTTTGGTTTAGCTGCTTATTTGTTTACGCAAAGCACAGCTCGTCAATGGCGAGTAGGTGAAGCACTCGAATACGGTATGGTCGGCATTAACACGGGCGCGATTTCAAATGAAGTTGCTCCGTTTGGTGGCGTAAAACAATCAGGTCTAGGTCGTGAAGGTTCAAAATTCGGCATCGAAGAATATGTCGAAATGAAATACCTCTGCGTAGACTTATCTGAGTAAGGAATAAAGCGAGTTCGTTTTGTTCTGAACGAAAACATACAGTTATGCTGTATGTGATGTTTCACAAAAAACCGGTCATGCCCATTCATGACCGGTTTTTTATTTTAAGTCGATAGATAGCCATCACGACTTTCAGGCAAACGCCTGAGTTCATCAATCAGCGTTTCAATGAGTTTTTCAACCACCAGACGCTGACCTTTTCTTGAAACATATACCAATTGCAGCGTACCAATATTCGACTTCCAGTCAGGAAGAATATGAATAAGCGTACCTTTACGAATTTCAGATTCGACGGTTAAAAAAGGAAGGTCGGCAATGCCTAAACCATCCATCACGGCATAATACACACCAGCCAAATCATTACTTTTTATTCGTGGTTGATAAGGTACATCAACCGATTCGCCGTTACGAATATTGCATAAATGCCAAATAGGATTTTGCTTTTGAGTACCTAAGCTAATACTCGGAAAGTCCTGTAATTCAGAATAATGTTCAATGATGCGACCTTGAAGTAATTCAGGCGAAGCCACCAGACAATGATCGGTTTTAATCACATCACGAACAATTAAATTCGAATCTTCATTGGGTTCAAAATTGGTACGAATCGCGAGGTCGATGTCATCATGCAAGATATCTACTCGACGGCTGGTTAGCTCGAGTGCGATTTCAACTTTGGGGTAGGTTTTTAAAAACTGATTTAAAATTTTTCTAATTTGAAAATGCATCATTAAAGGTGGGCAACTTACTTTTACCAGACCTTGAGGCTCACTTTTTTGCTTTAATAACACGTTTTCTGCACATTCAACTTGAGTAATAACTTTGCAGCATTCCTCATAAAACTCTTGGCCTAAATCGGTCACTTTAAAATGACGTGTTGTTCTTTGAATCAGGCTGACATTAAATTTATTTTCAAGGTCAATAATGCGTCGGCTGAGCTTAGATTTACTAATATTTTCAGCATCACTGGCCGCACTAAAGCCGCCGTGTTTTACGACCAAATAGAAATAATAAAAATCATCAAAAGAGCTTATCAATGTCCGATCAATCCATTTAAATTTAAGATTAGAGCGCTTAAGCACTCTAATCTTGGCAATAGAACTTATTTTTGTGAGGTATTAAAGCTATAGCTTGTCATCAGGTTGCGGTAATCAGGGATATGATTTGAGAACAACGCACCTAGACCTTCCACATCATTACGCCAGTCGCGGTGTAACTCACACGCCATACCAAACCACGTCATAAGCTGAGCACCTGCTTTTGACATACGGTCCCAAGCAGCATCACGTGTTAATTCATTGAAAGTACCAGAAGCATCGGTAATCACAAATACTTCAAAGCCTTCAGCGAGTGCAGATAAAGCTGGGAATGCCACACAAACCTCAGTCACTACCCCTGCAATAATCAGTTGTTTTTTACCTGTCGCTTTGACAGCTTTTACAAAGTCTTCATTGTCCCATGCATTGATTTGACCAGGACGTGGAATAAATGGTGCATCTGGGAAAAGTTCTTTTAATTCTGGAACTAAAGGACCATTTGGACCATTTTCAAAACTAGTGGTAAGAATAGTTGGTAAATTAAAATATTTAGCAGCATCTGCAAGTGCTAATACATTGTTTTTAAATTTATCTGGATCGATATCTCGAACTAAAGAAAGCAAACCTGCTTGGTGGTCAACTAAAAGAACCGCAGCATTATCCTTGTCTAAACGCACGTAATCTTGAGCCATTTTTTATGTCCTCATGTTATCAAAATAAATAATCAAAAATTATTGAGTAGGTCGTTATTGCCTAAAATTATGCTAGTTGAGTTTTATGTCGTGATTAAGTCTAAAAAATAGGATTAAGAATTTTAAAAATAGGACGATCTTAAAAAGAGCACATTAAATTCTTAGATTGTCTCATAGATGAAATAATGTGTTGCTAATCCTGATCTATAAACTGCAATTATTGAGGCGTAAAATCAATACCAGTTCAAGAAAATCCTACATATATAGGAGAGATCAGATGAAGAAATTTCTTGGTGCATATCAAAATAACCACATGCATTGGGTGGGTGATGGTTTCCCTGTATATAACCTATTCTCTTATGACCGTTTAGGCCAAACCTTAAGCCCATTTTTGCTACTCGATTATGCAGCGCCTTATACATTCTCGCCAACGACTGAACAGCAAGGCGTAGGTTCGCATCCTCATCGTGGCTTTGAAACTGTGACCATCGCCTACCAAGGTGAGGTGACCCATAAAGACTCAAGTGGCGGCGGCGGAACCATTAAAACTGGTGATGTACAGTGGATGACTGCGGGTGCAGGCGTGTTGCATGAAGAGTTCCATTCTCCTGAATTTGCAGAGCACGGTGGTCTTTTTGAAATGGTGCAATTGTGGGTAAATTTACCTGCTCATTCAAAAATGACGCCTGGAAAATACCAAGCGATTGAAGCGAAAGATATTCCAGACATTGCACTAGACGAAGAAGGCAGTCATTTGCGGGTTATTGCAGGTGAATATGCAGATGCAAAAGGTGCTGCAACTACATTTAGTCCATTAAATGTATGGGATGGTAAATTGGTTAAAGGCCAAAAACATACCCTCTATGTACCTGAAGGTCACACCACGCTTGTTGTGATATTAGATGGCGCGGTTGTGGTTAATGATGCAAATCGTCTTGAAGGTAAAACCGTTGCGATTTTGTCTCGTGAGGGCGTTGAGTTTAGCTTAAATGCTGAAGAAGACACTAAATTCTTGGTGTTGACTGGCCAACCACTCAATGAACCAATCGAAGGTTATGGTCCATTCGTCATGAATACCAAAGCCGAGATTATGGAAGCGATTAATGATTTTAATCGTGGAAAATTCGGTTCACTCATGCAAGAAGGTTAAATTGTTTAATTGTGCTTAATTGGCTATTAAAGCAAAGTAATAAAAAGCCCGCTATCAAGTGTGAATAGCGGGCTTTTTCGCTGTAAAGATTCTATTTTTATGATGGTTTTCATTATTCTCTCGGCATTGTTTTCTGTGATTTGCTTCTCATTATTATGGGCTAATGATATCTTAAAAAAAGATAGTTGTAAAACAAATGATATAAATATAGTTAAATTATCTTATTTTATTTAAAAGATTTTTTTTAAATTTTTAAAAAATATAGATTTTTATACACTCATCCTCTTTTGTAAAATTTTATGAAAAACTTTTGGGCGGATCTGTTAAATTTTTTCTATATAAATTGATGCAAAAAATAAAAATCTGGTAGTTTTTAATACGGTGTTTTTTTGGGGTATGAGTGATAATCAAAAAAATTCTCGAAAAATGGGACATCATTTTGAATATCGCAATTATTGGCAGTGGAATGGCAGGGCTTGCGGCAGCAAGAATTCTGAAAGATGCAGGGCATACGATCACGATATTTGAAGCACTTCCTGGCCGGGGAATGGATAGCCATAGCATTGAGTTCGATGGCGGAATTATTGATGCACCGCTACGTGTGATGAATCCTCACTTATGGAAAAATACACTCAGCCTTGCTGCTCATTTAGGTATTAAGACCTTCCCGGTTCGTACTTATATGTCATGTAGCTGGTTATTCGAAGATCGTACGGAAACATGGTTAACGACATCTCGTAGCCGTATTGGTAATTTCCCGATTATTAATAACCGTAAAGGCATTCAGCAATATGGCTGGCGTCTTGTGAAAGGGATGTTGCAATTAAAAACTGCGATTCACCAGTTTTTCAAATCTAAAAATCAAGATATTACCCTCGCTGAATTTATTAATCAGAACGATATTGAAGAAGTATTCTGGCACGGTGTGGTCATGCCAGTGCTCTATACAATCTGTACGTGTAATCCAAAAACAATTGGCGATTGGCCTGCAAAAAACTTACTTGAGTTTTTACGTCATTTAACTGATGGCGACATGTTATTGCGCATGAAAGGTGGCACACCTGCATTTGTAGATAGCTTGATTAAAGGCATCGATATCCATAGCGGATCGGCAATTAAGAAAGTTGAATTACAAGGCGAAAAAGTACTGGTTGAAAACAGCCAAGGTGAACAGAACTTATTTGATCGAGTCATTGTTGCAACGCCAACATCTAAAATCGATGAGTTTTTAAATCCTGAACAATTTGCAGAAGATATGAACCTGCTTAAGCAATTCCGCTTTGAGCAAGGTGATCTTGTCATTCATACCGATGCGACCGTCATGCCGCCACGCCGTAAAGACTGGTCAGTGCTGAGCTACATGATGGACCGTAAGTTTACGCGTCAGCAATTTACAGTTTGGATGAATGCGGTTGAACCAACACTCGTGGGTAAAAATCCTATATTCCAAACTTGGCGTCCAGTGGTTGATATTGACCCTAAAAAAGTTATTTCAAAAGTGACTTTAACGCGTGCGGTTGTAGACTCACAAACGGTTGCTTTAAACAAAGAATTGCAACAACGCCATTTAGACCCAAGCCGTAAAGTATTCTACTGTGGTTCATGGTCATGCGATGGCTTGCCAATTTTAGAGTCAGCAGTTACTTCTGCCATGCATATTGCTGAAATTTTAGGTGCACCTTTACCATTTGTAGGTTTAAAACCTAAGGTGGAAGTCGCCCCAGAACTCGGCTACTAAAATTGTGAAAACAAAAGTTCGAGCAGCTCTCTCTCGATTCATTCCCCATAAATATGCAATTGATGCATCAAGCTTAGGGGATGATGAAGAGCTTGCTTGGACAAATTTGGGTTTTTGGAAAAATACCCAAAACTACCGTGAAGCTTGTCGCCAATTGGCTGACCATTTGGCACAAGCTGTTAATTTAAATTCAAAAGATCATCTCTTAGATTTAGGCTGCGGACAGGGTGCAAGTTTGTTGCACTGGTTACAGCATTATCAGCCTAAAAGCCTCAGTGCAGTTGAATTGCAAACCCAATGTGTTCATAAAATTCAAAAGCTTATTCCCGAAATAAGCCAGATTTTTTGCGGTTCATTTTTAAATTTAAAACAATTTGAATTTAAACAATACTTCGATGTGGTGATGTGTATTGATGCCGCTTATCACAGTCATTTAAATTCATTTCTAGATTCCATCGCGCCAGTTTTGAATTCAAAAGGCCGATTAGGTTTTCACTACCTAATGCGTGCTGACTCATGTCAAAACATGACCGCTCTACAAGAACAAAAGCATCGTTATTTACTCAAAGCAGCAAATGTCGCTTGGGATGCTGTGCCAAATGAAAAAATGCTCAGAGCTACCTTGGAGCAGCAAGGTTTTGTCGATATTCAAATTGAAGATTTATCTCAGCAAGTATTACTCGGTTTTTCGCAATATATTCAAAATCAACAAGGACAAAAACAAAGCCGAGGATTGGCAAATTTTAAAATTCAAATGACTGCAAAGTTATGCCAAAAACTCTACCAAAATGGATATGTACGTTATATTCAAATCACAGCAATAAAAAAATAGGATGAGCTATGTCAGCCAAATATCAAGGATCGTGTTTATGTGGAGCTGTGAGCTACCAAAGTGAAGCAGAGCCACGTTATAGCTTTAATTGCCACTGTCGGGATTGCCAAAAGGCCACAGGTTCAGCATATGCACCAATCGCTTTTTTTCACCAGTCTGAATTAAAAGTGAATGGTGAGCTTAAATATTTTGAGACTTTGGGATCTTCTGGCCGACCTATTAAAAGAGCGTTTTGCCCGACGTGTGGTTCTCAGCTTTTTGGCTTACCTGAAATTGCGCCTGAAATGATTTCAATACGTGCAGGTACTTTGGATGACCCGAGTCTCTATCAGCCTAGAGCAGAGGTGTTTGTAAGCCAAGCCTATGCATGGGATACACTGAACCCAAACCTTAAACACTTTGAAAAAATGATAGAAAAGAGCAAGAAATAAGGCTTAATTAAAGAAGCCAAATATTGCCAAAGCACAGATTAAAGTAAGACTGCCAAGAGCTAAAAATAATATGGTTTTTCTAAATTTTAGCTGAGGCATTTTACTTACAATGAAAATAAGGCATGTAAGTATGGTCACTAAAGGTTGAAAAAGATTTGATGGCAAAGTAAACATCTCGTTCATTGTTGTTTTTAAATTTATTTTAGAAATAAAGTAATAAACTTATTATATCGTTTTCTTATTTAATTGACGAACAGAACTTGTTTATAAATTCATATTTTTATTTCAATGATAGTAAATCAAGTTTTAAATTTAAAAGAACCATGTACGCTTTTTCTTACATATATTCGGGAAATTGACCTCTTTTTATGACGTGATAAATTGCCTATGATGAACTCATCAGGAACAGGAAGTTCCGAAACGTAAAACAACAATAATAAGTTTAAGCATCAGGACGTGAGGTATTACAGGAAGTGTACCTAGTAACGAAATACGAAAAAAGCCCAACATCCTGTTGGGCTTTTTTCATTTCTTATTAACGAATTTCTTTGCCACCTAAGACAATAGAGTCACAAGGTAGATTGTAAAATCTACAGACAACAAAAAACCCCATAAATCAAATATTCATGAGGTTTAATGATGGTGCCGGCACACGGATTCGAACTGTGGACCTACTGATTACAAGTCAGTTGCTCTACCAACTGAGCTATGCCGGCGATGTGGAGTGAATTTTACAGTTTCTTAAAAAAATTACAAGCCAAAAAATGAGCATTTAAATTTTTTCATATCATTTTTAAATGCTCATAGGGGCTAGCCTGAAAAAGTTAGAGTTTTACTACATTAATGTGCTTTGGCATGTGAAGTATAAACCGCTAAAAATATTCCAAGTAATGACAGTACAACTGTTAAACCTACAATGGCACTCCAACCACCGTGCAACCAGAACCATCCGCCCGCCGAGCCGACAATACTTGAACCCATATAGTAAAAAAGTAAGTAGAGCGAACTAGCATGTGCTTTAGCTTGTTTGCTTTCAGCGCCCACAGAACTACTGGTAAGTGAGTGGGTAATAAAGAAACCTGTGGTAATAAATGCAATACCAATAATAATGCCGAAAAGCGAGCTGAGTAGGGTCATGAGGCTCCCTACAATCATTAAGGCAAAACCACCCATCATCATGGTTTTTTTACCAAAGCGATCCGCTAAGCTACCTGCCAACGATGAAGACACCATGCCAAAGCTATACGACAAGAAAATAAGGCTAATTTGTGTCTGACTGAGAGAATAAGGCGCGCCGCTTAAACGGAAAGTGGCATAGTTAAACAAAGTCACAAAAACACTAGTCAACAAGAAACCAATCGCAAATAGGCGTAATAATTTTGTATTGCTTAAATGAGCGCACCACATTTGCATGTGAAAGCCTAAATTCAGCCCTTTTTTCTGCACAAAATTACGCGATGCGGGAAGTAATTTTAAAAAGGCAATTGAGCAAACAAAACAGATTGCCCCAAGTAAGCCTAAGGCGGTGCGCCATGAAAAATATTCAACCAAAATACCCATGCCGACACGGCCCATCATGCCACCAAAAGCCGTACCTGCAATATATAAACCCATAGTTTTACCTAAGTGCTCAGGTGCGATTTCTTCGGCAATCCAAGCCATCGTCACTGCGGGTACACCACCAAGTAGTAAACCTTCTAAAGCGCGCACTATCAGTAAACTGTGCCAGTTCGGTGTGAACATAGAGACAATATTAAGAATTGCTGCACACAGCATTGACGTAAAGATTACACCACGACGGCCAAGGGCTTGTGAAAAGGCGCTTGATAGCACAATCGAAATTGCTAAAAAGGCAGTCGTTAATGACAGTGCCAAAGAGCTACTCGCAGGGCTAATCTGGAAGCTTTGGCTAAATGCGGGCAGGAGTGGTTGTACACAATAAATCAGTGAGAAACTGGCAAAACCTACGAGGAATAAAGCAAATCCTGCGTGTTTATAGGCTTTAGTCCCTTTGTGAATCCACTCACGGGAAAGAATAGAAGTTGCCTCAGTACTTAAGGTACTGGGTGTAGATGAAGAGTTCATATCATGACCATGACAGAAAAAGAGCAGTGCCTAAAGGCATGCTGCATCGAGAAAATTCGATAAATTAAAATTAGCAATTTGAGAGGTATTTTTCTAATATATTTAACAATGGATCATGATATGTTTTATATATAGCAATGGAACTCAGGCATATACGCTACTTTTTAGCGGTAGCAGAAGAAAAAAACTTTACCAAAGCTGCGCAACGTTTAAACATGAGCCAGCCGCCTTTAAGCATGCAAATACGAGACTTAGAAGAAGAGCTAGGTGCAGATTTATTTATTCGTTCGCCACATGGGGTGGAGCTGACCGAAGCAGGGCTTGCCTTTTTAAATGCGATTCAGCCTGTACAGCAGCGTGTAGAAGATGCAGCGAGCTTAGTTAAACAAGTAGCAAATGGCGAAGTGGGCCAATTGCGATTAGGCTTTACAGGCACTTCAATGTTGAACCCTTTAATTCCTAAATGCGTTCGTTATTTTCAGCAGCAATATCCGAAAGTGAATTTAAAACTTGAAGAAGCCAACACTTTACTGCTCATCGATTTATTACTTGAAGACCGCTTAGATGTCGCGATTATTCGTTCACCACGAAATATTCCAGATAGTTTAATTATTCAAGAATTATTAGCAGAGCCGCTCATTGCTGCTTTACCTTCAGAGTCTTTTAATCTGGACGATTCATCACAAGAAATTGATTTAACGGCACTACGAGAGCTTGATTTTATTGTCTCGCCACCATCCATTAGCGCAGGGCTTTTCGATGCGATTAAACAAGCCTGTCATGAGCGTGGTTTTGAACCGAAAATTGGACAAAATGCTCCGCAAATTGTGTCGATTTTATCGTTAGTGTCTGCAAATTTGGGGGTATCTTTGGTTCCCGAGTCGACCAAACAATTGCAAATACAGGGTGTGGCTTATCGCTCTTTGAAAGCGCCTGTTCCTACGGTGGGTTTAGGGCTTGCTTATAAGAAACATGCCCCTTCACAAATGGCGATTAACTTTGCCAGTGTGGTGCAAGTCGCTTGTCACCATGCAGAGGAATATCAATAAAATCGACTAGCTTGATTTCGGTGCTTTGTTCATCAATAAGATGCCTAAAATAATAAAAATCGCGCCATATAAAAATGATAAAGTCGGCTGTTCATGAATGAAAACCCAAGCCATGAGCGCTGCAAAAATGGGTTCTGAAAGCTCGGTCACTTGTACCTTTGCGGCACTCATGTAAGACAATGCTTTAGTGGTACAGAAAAAGCCGAGGATGGTTGGCAGAACAGCTAAACCAATCAAGCCTAAAACAATGTCACTATTAAAATTAATACTGTGAAAATTAATTAAAAACGGAACGGCAAGATAAACACTGCCAAATAACAATAAATACTTGGTAAGAAACAGCCCGCCGTTTAATTTGAATTTTTTCACTAAAACCGAAAATAGGCCATAACCCGTACCGGCAATAGAAGCATTGATCAGCATTAAAAGGCTATTTTCACCTTTCCATGAAATAATACTAATCCCCGCAACCGCCAATAATGTTCCAATAAGTGAATGAATGTAGATGCTTTCTTTTAAAATGAACCGACCAAAAAATAGGGCAGAGATGGCAGCCGAAGCCATGAGTACCACTACCACATTCGCCGCAGCGCCGTGGTTGTAGGCAATGGTCTCGAAAAAGAATAAAGAGAAGATTCCTAGAAAAGCACATATGGCAATTTGAGTAAAAACGCTGAGTTTACTTGGCGTGCTGCTAATAAAAGCAATCTTTTGGCTCACAGGAACTTTACATAAAAACACACTTAAAAAGAAAAAGGCGATAATGGTTTTTAAAAAGGCAATGTCTTGTGGGTTTAAACCACTGTGCATGAGTAATTTGCTAATCACACCAATAGAGGCATTGAGTGCTGCTGCACAAAGTGCAAATAGGGTTCCAATAATTAAATTATTCACTCTTATAATTCTTCCTAAGTTTTACACATGCAGTCTACATTATTTTTTAGATGAATATTCAATTAAAATAAGCAGTTAAGGTTTAATATTTTCGATGGGTTATTCTGTATGGATTTAACCAGTTTTATAAAAACATAAACTCTTCTAAGAGACTTTTGTTTCAGGGAATTGTGATTTATGGAGCTTACTCATATTATATAATTAGTTAATTATTAAAGAATTTTAAAAATGATTAAATCGATTATTTCAGGTTGCGCGGTTCTCACACTTTCGGCTTTGGCGGTCACGCATGCAGAATTTTCTTTTGAACAAGAATTACAACAAAGCTGTAATAAAGTGAAGCAATACGCGAGCTTAGGTAAGAAATTCTACGACCAAAAACAATATAAAAAAGCGCTCGAAAATTTCCAAAACCAAGCCTCTTGGACTGCTTTTTGTAAAGCCAATGCAGACGAAACCACAGTTAAATTTACCGACCGAGATATTGAAGTTGCCAACAATAATGTGGGATTAGCCTATGCCAAATTGGGTCAACCACTCTGGGCGAGAGCATGGTTTATGCTTGATGAAAAATCAAAATCTAGCCAGTTTAATCTTAAACAGTTACCTGTACCTAAAACCTCAAATGATTTGTCTGGTGAATATGTGCGTTATTCAGGTTTTGGTGAGTGGGATCACATCACGGTAAGTCGTAAGCAGGGCCAATATGCAATTAGCTATGCCGGTTTATATATGGGACTTAGAAGCTTGATCTATGGCCCAAATATGGGTGAGTTTGACACCAAAATGCCGAGCAATAAAAAGCAAACGGTTTATAAAAATGAAGACTGCCGCATTCAACTCGATTTTAAATCTAACGCAAAATTAGGTAACTATATTCAGGTCAAACAAAGCGAAGGCGAGTCGGGTTGTGGCTTTGGACATAACGTCTATGCAGATGGAACGTATTTAAAAGTTGAGTCTGGAAAATAGTAAATTTCTTACTGTTCTTTTCTAAGATTTAAAAAAGGAAACTTGAATGTTAAGTTCGGCAAATATTGGCCATGGCATTATGATGGGCTTTGTAATGCTTGCTAGTATCTTGATAATTATAATTGCTGTAATTATTGGGCTATACGGTAAAAAACGTAAAAACAAGTCTGAGACAGAAAACATAACTTTTATCATTCTATTATGTATTGGTGTAGTTGGTCTGATTTATGGTTATGTTGGATAGTAGTAATTGAATGATGAGATATAGTAGATAAGAGAGAAAACATGGGTATTGAATACTTTATTTTTTCAATGGATGATTCTGCAACTAAAGAGGAAATATTAGATATTTTTAGTCCTTATTGGACAGAAATAGATGACAATTATTACTTCCTAGACTATGGCGTAGAGGTATATGAAGGCAGGATGGCTGGCGTACACTGTCATTTTTCCATAACTTTCGGTAAGGATAACTCAAGTGTAGAAGGCTTAACTATTTTCAGGCCATGCGGATCAGAAAAAATGGAGAGAGCAGTTTTTAAACTCATTAGTGATTTCCCCATGTTTGTTACCTATCCGAGTGATCCATTGGTTGTAGTAACCGCAAGTCCGAAATGTGTTGAGTTACTAAGAGAAAAGTACCCTGATTTCCTAGCAAAAGATGTAACAGTAGTCACTTCTTATGAAGAATATATAAAAACCTAAGAATCCCATTTGCCTGCTCTCTAAGATAGGGATGGATAAAGCTAACTAACAATTTGATTAAAAAATTTATAGGAACTAAATAATGAAAAATATATTTGCACCTTTACTGCTTGTTTCTACGGTTATTTTTTCTGCTCACATTTATGCAGAGCCGACTAGTACCTGTAAGGAAGTGAAATTCCAAAAGGCTGATCAGGCTTGGAGTGGACACTATTATTTACATGGTGTAATGGAAGTCGGTTCAGAGCTTTTACTTCAGCCAGACGGTAAGTTTCAATGGATGCTCGCTGTAGGTGCTTTAGACCAATATGCAGAAGGCACATGGTGGAAAAATGGAGACTGTATTGGCTTAAAACCAGAGGCTAAATTTAAAAAGGATTTAAGTATTTTCCCTGAAAGCCTAACGATTTCGGATAAATCCTTAGATGCGATCTGGGAAGGTGGACGCCAGCAAGGCACATATAGCAAAGACTAAACTAAAAAAGTCCGACACTGAGTCGGACTTTTTTATGGCTTGTATTTTAGTGGTTCACCGCAGCAAGTTGCTGAGCGTTATAGCGTGCGCCCATGTTTGGGTATCTCGCAATAATCGCTTGAATTTCTGCCAAGTCTGCCGCTGTTAAATGAAGGTCTACAGCACCCGCATTTTCTACAAGTCGCTCGATTTTACGCGTACCCGGAATTGGAATAATGTCGTCACCTTGCGCCAAAATCCAAGCCAAAGCCAGTTGAGCCGCTGTCGCATTTTTGCTTTGAGCAAACTCGCTAAATGCTTGCGCCAAGCTTTGGTTATTTTTCCAGTTATCGCCCTGATAACGTGGTAACTGGCGACGGAAATCATTTTCTTCTAAGTTATTTAGATCAAGCGTATTGGTAATTAAACCGCGTGATAACGGTGAATACGGCACAAGGCTAATACCTAATTCGCGAATGGTTTGAAAGTGAGTATCTTCCAGTTCACGGGTAAGCAATGAATATTCATGTTGAACCGCTGCAATCGGGTGAATCGCATGTGCTTTACGAATGGTTTCAGCCGACGCTTCACTGAGTCCTAGGTAACGAACTTTACCTTGCTTGACCAAGTCCGCCATTGCGCCAATGGTATCTTCAACCGGAACATTCGGGTCTATACGGTGCGCATAATACAAATCAATCACGTCTGTATTTAAGCGTCTTAAGCTGTTTTCGACCGCAACTTTAATCCACTCAGGTGAGCCGTCGATATAAGACTCTAAAGAGTTTTTCGGGTTGAGGTTATCTTCTTTATAGCGAAAGCCAAATTTGGTCGCCAAGAATACTTTGTCGCGATGTTTTTCTAAAACTTTTGAGAGCAAAACTTCGTTTGCGCCGTTGCCGTACATGTCGGCGGTGTCCCAAAAGTTAATGCCGAGGTCTAATGCCTTTTCTAGGGTTGCAATGCTTTGTGTGTCGTCTGAGGCCCCATAGGCAAAGCTCATTCCCATGCAACCTAAACCAAGTGCTGATACTTTTTCGCCTGTTTGTCCTAAAGTTCTATATTTCATTTTTCACACTCTTTTTTGCAAAATCACTTGAGTAGAAAAACTATAAAATCCTTTGGCTCAAACTGACGTATAACATTCAAACCAATAATTATAAAATTCAAACAATCTGTTTTTAGGCCACACAGTCTTCGCGGAACTTTTTAGGTGAAAAGCCAGTATTTTTCTTAAAGAAATTGGTGAAATACGCTGAATATTCAAAGCCTAAGCTATAAGCAATTTCAGAAATATTCCAACTGGTGTGCTGTAGCAGCGCTTTGGCTTCTTGCGTAATGCGCGAGCTAATATGCTCAGAGGTGGTTTTACCTGTGGCTTCTTTTACAGCTCGGTTTAAATGGTTCACATGCACCGACAAGCCATAGGCATAGTCATTTGCTGTTTTGAGTTTCAGCTGAAAATGGGGCGAGTCAATTGGGAACTGGCGTTCTAATAATTCAAAGAATAAATGGCAAATCCGAACAGCAGCATTGCTATGTTTTTCAAACTGTTGGGTCGGTTGCATTTTCATGGCTTCATGCACAATTAGGTGCAAATAATTTCTTAAAACGTTGTATTTATAAATATAGTCTGAATTTATTTCAGTCATCATCTTTTCGAAAATAAATGAAATTTCTTCAACTTGTTGGTCATTTAAAAAATATAGCGGATCGCCGTCGACTTTAAACAATGGTGAGTCTTTTAAAAAGCTTTGTCTTGATTCTTGGTTTACAAACTCTTCGGTAAATAGACAAAACCAGCCTGCCTGTTCGGGCGAATTAATTTCCCATGCATATGGCACCATTGGGTTTGAAAACAGTAAAGCAGGGCGGTCGACTCGTATCCAGCGGTTAGCGTAGTGAAGCTCGCCTGTGCCTAAAACCAGTGAAATTTTATAATAATCGCGGCGGCTATAAGGCGTGAGAAACGAGCAGGCATCGCGTTGGAACACGTTAAAATGTCCAAACGAGGTCGATGGAACCGAGTAATCGCTATCTCTGGTTAAAGAAAAGCGGCGATAAAAATCATGTATGGTTTCCATGTTTTTGCCTGCATACCTTATTAATTTACTTAAAGTTATAAAATTCAAACTTTATTTACTGTAGCTTTTATTTATAGCGCGATCAATCAGTACATTTAAGCAGTTTTGAAAATGAATGATTTTTTATAAATATTCGGGGTAAGCAATGTAAGAAGATTCTACACATTCGAAGCCCATTTGCCGATAAAGACTAACCGCTGGGATGTTATCAACGTCAACAATTAAGTGGGCAATCCGACCAGTTGCAACAATCCGATTAACCGCGAATTGTAAGACGCGTTCGGCAAAACCTTTTCGGCGATAAGCAGGGAAAGTATATGTGCCGCCAATAGAAACCAGACGATCGGTTTCTATGCCTAAACGCACAATAGAAACGATTTGTTGATCTGCTTCAAGCACAATAATTTTTTGTTGTTGAATTAGAGATACCCAGTCAGGTGTTTCATTTACGGATCGCTCTTTATTGTATTGATGTTGATATTCATCAAGACGGGCAATATCCGAAAGTTCAGCCAAGCGGCCTTGAGCTTCAGAAAATTGGCCTGAGCAAACCATGATCCATTGATCATATTCTCGTAAAATGCGTCCTTTTTGTTTTATCTCGACATGTAATAAGTCTCGCCCGATTGCGGTCGTTACAATCCGACGCGGTTGAAGCTGTAAAATTGAGGTACAGAGCAATGAACCAGATGATGCCTCTGACGGAACCCAGAAACAGGTGCCACCAGCAACGATGACCGCGACTCCTAGCAGTTGCTCGGCGTTTTGTGAGTCATACAACCGCAAGAGTTGCCACTCTGCATTGGTAGCTTGTGTTTGAGCAAGAAAGGCCATCGCCCCAATAGAATAATTGGACCGTTCATCAAGCCATTGAAAGATAAGTTGGTATTTTTCTGAACTGGTGGGAGGTCCCTTTATTATCATTATTAATTACCTATTCAAATCATGAACTCAATCATAATTCACTATCCTATATTTTTATTATCATGACATCGTTAAATTTAAATTGAAGGTCTTTTTAGCTTAAATATCTAATTGAATAAACAACAATAATTATTTAACCAATTTCTATTCAACCTTACATTGACACTCAAAAACTCGCGGATTATCCTTTGCCTGCTGGTCACATTGCCAGTGGGTTTTAGCAGACCCTTTTACACAAGAGTACTAAAAGCTTGCTTTTTAGTACTGGATCCTTACGTCCCCCTTTTTTCTATGGTAGGACGGAGGTGGACGCGCTTGCGCGTGCTGGGTCCTTGTGTACCAGTCTGCTAACCCCCTTCGTTCTGCCACCATTATTTAGCAGTAATCGTGGTAGTTCTTCTTTAATACACAAGGAGTTCGCCATTATGCGTACTATTTCATCTCTCTCATTGGCAACCTTTGCCAAAATCTTTGACTCGATACCTAACTGGTCTTTAAAACGGTTTAACCGACTCTAGGTTTTAAGCCATAGGTCATTACGACTAAAAAATCATAGCAACAATAAAACCAGAGATAGGCGAGCACACCATTTTTGTGCTGCTTTTGCATGCCTGTTTTTAGCGCTCAATTTAAGAGTGACGGCATTTCTATCTCTTTTACATACAACAAAAAATTATTTTAAACGGTATAAAAATGCCAAATTTAGAAGCATCATTTAGAGCATTACGCGTGCTCCACGCGGCAAAAGATTTATTTACTCAACATGGGTTTTACATTGGGATCGATCGAATTGTTAGCGAGGCCAAAATTCCCAAAGCTACTTTTTATAACTACTTTCACTCCAAAGAAAGACTCATTCAGATGAGCTTAACTTTTCAAATAGATGCATTAAAACATGAGGTGCTTTCAATTATTCATTCGTACCGCGAACTCATGGCATTCGATAAACTCAAGAAAATTTACCTCTTACATGCGAACTTAGATGGCTTTTATCGGTTGCCATTTAAAGCCATTTTTGAAATTGAAAAGCTTTATTCAACTGCCTATAAACTCGTTATTGACTACCGAAACTGGTTCATTAAAGAAATTCATAAACTGCTTTTAACTGTAAAAGCGACTGCTACAGTTGAAGATGCACACATGTTTTTGTTTGTGATTGATGGAGCCATGGTTCAGCTTTCGGGAACCAATAACACTGATGAAAGGGATGCATTACTTGAGTATTTTTTAAGTCGAGTTTGATAGGAGGAAGGCCCGACGGGAGTTGGGTCAGCTTTTAAAGATTACTTATTTTATTATTCAGTGTATTAGACTCATTATTTAAATATTCTCCAAAAAAATATTCATCTTTGGTTTGAAAAAAGAAGTTAAATTCTTTGCTCATCATAGAATCATGTTGGGCTTGTTTATGAAAGATAGGAGATATTTGGTTTAAATAGTAATAAATACAGTCAGCCGTATTACTAAATACATTTAATGGTTTTAAGCTGGAATATAACTCTGTAAGTGCATTAATAATAGGTCGAATATCTGGGTTAAATGTCCATAGTAAAATTTCATTTTCCTCACATCTAATTACTTCATATTCTTCTAGTTTGTTAGGTTGAATTGAGTAAAGTTGTGCTCCATTTTCACTATAAGTCGAATATAATAATTTTGTGATTTCTAATTGTGAATGTGTGATTTCTTGTTCACGCATTAATTTAGATGTCTTCAATAAATTTGGTAGCTCATGAATGTTCTGTTTCGTAAACTTATCGAAAGAATGCATAACATTTTGGATAAGGTTTAATTCACCAGTTCCTGTAATAATACCGTTTTCCCATGGAAAGAGCTTTTGAATACCATCTTGATATAAATATGAACCATTATCCTGATACGGTATAGTACTGCGAGTATCTGCCGCAATCACAATACTATCCTCAAGTTGAATAGCAAGAATAAAGGTCATAATATTAAGAGAGTTAAGTTGATTTTCATGGAATCTATTTTAGGAAGACAAATAAAATTTTACTAGATAAGGTTTTGTATATGGCTGGTGGTTCTCAGATCATTATTAATAAAAACGGTATTACATTAATTACTCCCGCAAAATTTGAGGTCAAAGCTGGACAACATCTATTTAAAGGTGGAGCTGAAGTCGGGGTAAATATTCAAGGATTACCCGCTTATGAGGCATATAACGAGAAGTTCCAAATGTTATTACCTTCGGGTGAACCTATGAAAAAAGTAGATTATAAAATTTCTACCGATGGAAATGAGTACATCTCTCAAGCAGATGACAAGGGTAGATCTAAACGTATTCATTCTTCTAAGGAAGAAAATTTAAAGTTAGATTTAAATTGGATAAGTTTCGAGGCTGATTCTGCTGACAATGATGGTGATGCTAAATGAGTGGAAGTCTTGATTGGGATAGTAATACCAATACTACGGAAAATAGCTGTAAAACCGTTCAATGTGATTGCTTAACTTTCTGGGAAATTTATCAGCAAGAGGCCATAAAAAGAGTTTCTAACCTTAAAAGTGCAAATCATTACAAACTTGAACCTGGATATGAGGCTAGAGCAAGGCGTATTGCTTCTGTCTATGCCAGAATTTATTTAGAACAAGAAATTTCAGGAACGAAATTATTTAGAGGTCGTTACTATTGGATGGGGCTTGGGGCATTTGCCTCTAAAACCGTAGCTGCTATTTTTAAGCATGGATTAACTGCATGGGGATATAAGTGGGCACCTGTGATTTCTGGTGCCGTAGGCGGTGTTTTAACAGCCCCTGTAATTAATTCTATGATTCGAGACCCAGTACATTCTTTTGCTAAGGGCAATTTATGGTTATTTATGGATATTGCACCATGGCATTATGCATGGAGTGCTTCATCTGCCTCCTTTAAAAGTTGTATGAAAGCCCGAAAAGTATCAGGTTTTAAACATATTAAAAAAGAAGTTGAGAATTTGCCGTGGTCTAACTCCTTATCAGTTATTAAACAATTAGGATGGACTGACCAGATAGAAGAGGGTTTTGGGTATTTACCTGATATTGAAAGTACTTTTAAGCGAGCAGGGAAAACTCGAAACGATAATTTTAAAACGGCCGCTAAAAATCTTTTTGACCATTTGATGGCGATTGCAGTTCAAGAACAATTTAATATTTTACAGGAGCTTGTGTGGAAGGAGTGGAAAGTCCAGAAACAGGCTTCTTTACAACGATTTACTGGTTTACCAGATAGTACTCTTGTTTTAACTAGCGATTATGGGGCCGATGCAGTTAAACCTAATAAACAAGGACAGTATAAAGGGCGTCATGCAGGGGTTCTATCCCAATTACCTGAAACGGTTTATAGCGAACCATTAGAAGGTACACAAGTTGAAGTTTATGATAGTCGTATGAAATGGATTAAAGTTGCAGCAGCTAAGTATCATCGATTAATGCAAAGCGATAAAGGAAGAGACTTTTTAGAAAAAGAATTAGAAACTATTGCAGGATGGGGAAATAGCAAAGCAGAGTTTAAAGTAGGGAAAGATAGTAATGATGGCAAAATTTAAACAATATTTCCTAATCTTTATTTTTGGATTATTACTTTCCGCTTGTCAGCCAACATCAGAACATAATGAGAATTTGACTATGAATCAGCAAGCCTACACTTTGCATATGGGTGAACAAGGTGTTCAAGATTTTTCAAAATATAGTGATGGAAATGTCGATAATCATCCAGCTGGCGTTAGCTTTAGAGAACTTCAATTTTCTCCTCCTAACTTAGGAAAAATAACTATAGAGAATGGTTCTAATACTTTATCGATTGAGCATGTTTTCTCTGTATTAGGAACTCAATATGATAAAAATGAAGGGATCCAAGTTTTAGATATTGATGCTGGCCTCACAAAAGAAGAATTTGCTACCCCAGAGCAGGTTTATCAAAGCTATGTAGCTTTAATGAAACGTATTAATCAGGCTGGTTGGAAAAACTATTTCTTTACAGATGCTCCGCGTATCGCTAAAGAAGATAATATTAAGCATCTATCGAAAAGTCGTGATGTCATTGACCCGAGTTATATTTTTAGCTTTGAGGAGTGGAAAAATATAATAAACAACAGCCCGACAAAATCATTGGGTTATAGGTTGTATGCTAATGGGGTTATTTTAGATATCAGTTTAAAAAGAACAGCTAAGAATGAGCGGAATGAAGAACAATATATGCTTAGATTTAGCTTTCAGAGTGTGCGATACAATGAAAGAGACTCAATTCCTGACTCTGATAAAATGACACCTAGTGAATTCGAGCAAGCGTTTAAAAAAAGATTAATTGAAAATAAAAAATATCGGGAAAAGGAAGAAAGAAAAGCTAAGGCTGAGGGTTATCATATCGATGAAGAATATATAGATCCTGATGTTTGGCCTTATGTTAAGTAATTAATTTTTAAGTTTAAAATAATGAAAAGGCTTAAATTTAAGCCTTTTCGAATAACTCTAATTACCGCTCATTTAAAACCAACTGTTTAATCTTAACTGCCTTCTCGAAGTGATCTAGCTTGTGTACCATAATCCACCAATGCGCTGCTTCCATCAGTAACTCAGGGTTATCATTCTTATTTTTAAAAAAAGCATAAAAAGATAGACCGACATTGTCTCCCTTCTTTTCAATTTTCTCGTCGCATCCCTTAATAAAAATTTCTCTTAATTCATTTCTCATATTTAGTATCACTTCAAGTCTATAAAATTAAGAATTCATATTCCGCTCGCCCCAATCACACATCATATCTAACAAAGGAATTAAAGATTGTCCTTTTTCTGAAAGTCGATACTCAACCTTTGGCGGAATTTGAGGATATTCCTTGCGAGTAATAAGCTCGTCTCTTTCTAATTCTTTAAGTGTATTGCTGAGCGTTCTAAACGAAATATTGCCAATGCAGCGTTGCATTTCATTAAAACGCATGACATTTTTTTCATAAAGCCAATACATAATAATCATTTTATATTTGCCATTAATCAAAGAAAGGGTATAGCCAAAACCTGTCTCTTCTAATGGCGTATGTGATGGAACGCATTCAGTCATTTTTAAAATCTACACTATCTTTTAGTATAGTATATAACACAAATTACCGTACTTATATTTAGGAAAGCACACTCCTATAATCGATTTATCTACTTTTCGATAAGAGTGTTTTCATAATGAAAAAGACATTAGTCATTATTACCCACCCTCACATAGACCAATCAGTCGTAAATAAAAGATGGGTAGAGGAATTAGAAAAATATCCAGACCAATTTACGGTTCATCAAATTTATCAAGCCTATCCAGATGGCGTAATTGATGTTGCCAAAGAGCAAGCATTGGTAGAAGAACACGAAAATTTAGTCTTTCAATTTCCAGTGTATTGGTTTAATTGCCCACCGCTTTTGAAACAATGGCTTGATGAAGTTTTGACTTATGGTTGGGCTTACGGCTCAAAGGGTGACAAGCTTAAAAATAAGAAGTTTATGTTGGCTGTGTCTGCGGGTGTGAAAGAAAAGGTTTATTCAGAGTATGGTGAATACAAGCTTTCTTTAGAGCAGATTTTTACTCCATTTAAGCTAACGGCTTTATATGTTGGGGCTGTCTATCAACCACTTCATGCATTTTATGGTTTAGACACAAACCCTTCAGAAGATGACGATGTACCGACTCAACAAGACATAGAAAATAATGCGGTTCAGTATGTTCAGAAGTTATTAGCGCTGTCTGAGTAGGTTTAAAAAGGGGAAGGCCTGAACGTGAGGTTTGGGTCTCTTAAAAGTGAAAATAGTTTTGTTATCTTTATGATTATCTTAATAAAAAGTTTGCAAAAATTAAATTTGTCTATAAGTTGAAAATACAATAATACGTCTTTGGAAAAAATTATGAATATCGCGCCTTTTCCATTTCAAATTACAAACTGGGAAGAAATAGAAGTCACTGAATATAGCGGTGAAACAGGAAAAGCTTATTGGAAAACCCAATTTTTTGGTGAAGAAGGAAATAAAATACGAGTAAGACTTGTAGAGTACTCAGCAAACTATTTAGCTGACCATTGGTGTGAAAAAGGGCACATATTATTTTGCCTAGAAGGTGAGTTGGAGAGTAGATTGAAAGATGGGCGAACATTCACTTTAACTTCAGGTGTGAGTTATCAAGTCGGAGACAATTCAGAGCCACATCAGTCTTTTAGCTTGAATGGGGCGAAATTACTTATAGTTGATTAGATTGTTTTTTTTAAGCTAAAAAAAAGACCTAAATCAAAATGACTTAGGTCTTTTTTCAATTCTGGCGGTGAGAGAGGGATTCGAACCCTCGATACGCGCAAACGTATACACACTTTCCAGGCGTGCTCCTTAAGCCACTCGGACACCTCACCAAGGCGTGCGATAGTAACTAAAAAAACGAGTCCTGCCAAGATTTAAGACGAGCATTACAGAAAAAAAATAATAGAGGTGATAAGATTGCGCTAAAAATCATATTGGTTTAATTACACAATGCAAAATACGGCCAAAAAAGCGACCTTGCCTGCCACGGCTTTGGCAGCTCTTGGAGTGGTCTTTGGAGACATCGGAACAAGTCCGCTCTATGCCTTGAAAGAGTCCTTCCATGCAGCGCATGGGTTGGGAATTCAGCCTGAAAACGTATTAGGAATTTTATCTATTATTTTTTGGTGCTTAATGCTGATCATCAGCATCAAGTATGTCGCGATTGTCATGCGTGCAGACAACAATGGCGAAGGCGGGATCATGGCCTTACTCGCATTGAACTTACGTAAAGCCAAAATTGCCGACAACAAAAAAATCTACATGATTGCCATTGGATTTATCGGCGCATCGCTGTTTTTTGGTGATGGTATTATTACCCCAGCCATTTCGGTATTGTCGGCTGTCGAAGGCCTGTCTATTGCCACCGATGTATTTGACCCGTTTATCATGCCGATTGCGATTACCATTATCATCTCTTTGTTTTTGGTGCAAAAACACGGTACGGCATTTGTCGGTAAGTTTTTTGGCCCGATCACGATGGTATGGTTCTTATCTTTAGGATTATTAGGCCTTCACAGTGTTATTCAGACCCCTGTGGTGTTGGGTATGTTCAGTCCACACTGGGCCATTCAGTTTATCTATCATCATCCAGTAATGACCTTTTTCATTATGGGCGCTGTGGTGTTAACGGTAACTGGTGGTGAAGCACTTTATGCGGATATGGGCCACTTCGGACCAGTACCAATTCGTATGGCATGGTTCTTTGTGGTGTTACCATGCTTGGTTTTAAACTACGCAGGACAGGGCGCATTATTGCTCAGAGACCCAGCGGCAATTGAAAACCCATTCTATTTATTGGTGCCGCAGTGGGCACTTTACCCAATGATTATTATGGCGACCATGGCAACGGTAATTGCTTCTCAAGCCGTAATTTCTGGGGTGTTTTCACTTGCTCGCCAAGCGATTCAATTGGGTTATTTACCACGTTTAAGTATTAAACATACTTCTGAATCTGAAGAAGGCCAGATTTATATTCCTTTCTTAAACTGGTTACTTTTAATCGCAATTATTATCCTAATCTTGATCTTCAAAAGCAGTTCGAACCTTGCAAGTGCGTATGGCTTAGCTGTGACCTTAACCATGCTGTGTGACACGATTTTGGTTGCGGTGTTTATCTACTCAGCTTGGAAGTGGAGCTTGCCAAAAGTGCTGCTCCTGATTATTCCATTCTTTGTTTTAGAGTCGGTATTAGTCGGTGCAACTTCACTTAAAATCTTGTCGGGCGGTTGGGTACCATTACTGATTGGTGCGATTGCCGTGACCATCTTAATGACATGGAAACGTGGCCGTGAGCTTACTTTTGCTAAGCTTGAACACGATACCTTGTCGCTCGATTTGTTTGTAAAAAGTATTGGTAATAGCGTGCACTGGGTGCCGGGTGATGCAGTATTTATGACGGGTACGCCAAACGTTGTGCCACATGCCATGCTACATAACATCAAGCATAACAAGGTGCTGCATCAGCGTAATATCTTGGTCACTGTAGTGATTGAAGATGTGCCTTATGTTGAACCTGAAGAGCGTATTACGACAGAAACATTAGCTGAACATTTCTTCCGTATTAAAATCTTCTACGGTTTTAAAGATGAAATGAATGTACCAAAAGCATTGATGCAAGCCTATGAACAGCTTGGTCTTGAGTATGACTTGATGCACATCAGCTTCTTCATTTCCCGTGATCGTATTGTGCATTCGGTGGGCGATGGTATGTCTCCATGGAGAGAAAAACTGTTTATCTCTATGCAGCGTAATACCAGTCCGGTGAGTGACTTCTACCAGATTCCAACCAACCGTGTAGTTGAGTTAGGTAGCCAAATCGAAATATAAAAATTGATGTAATAAAAAAACCAAGACATAAGTCTTGGTTTTTTTATGGCTCTGTTTATTGAGCTTGTTGCATAGGTGCATTTGCTGGTAAAGCACCATCTTTTGCCATCGGGTCTGCCGACTGACTTGGATCTGCCGGAGGCGGTGGAGTGTTCGGATCTTGTGGCGCTGGAGGCGCTTGGTTCGGTGCAGGTGGCACTGCATCAGTTGGTGCAGCTGGAGGAGCCATTTCACCGCCTGCTGGAGGTGCTGGTGGAACATCTGCTGGAATAGGAGCACCTGTAGGCGCTGCATTTGTTGGTGCAGCAGAAACTTGCTGTACTTGTCCGCTATTGACTAAATCGCTAATAGAGCCTGGTTGGCCATTTACTGTTGTGGTTACTTTTACTTTAGACAAACTTTCTAAAGTATCTCCTGGCTGGACTGCTGGTTCAGCCAAAGCGGCCATACTACATAATCCCGTGATTACGCCAATACCAATAATCTTTGAATGGATCATTAAGTGGACTCCGATTATATTTTTATCCAAATTTGTGGAGCTAACCATGTCATAAGCAAACAGTGCTTTTCAACGAAAGATACGCAATTGACGTAATTCAATAGCCAAAGCCTCTCATAATTCCAACAGATTGTTACGTAAGGGGAAATAGAGTTACAAAAAAGATGACCATGTTTTAACCATATGAAAGATAAGAGATATACTTAAAAAAGCAGGATTGTTAAGCTGCGTCTGGACAGTAGTATTGATAGAAACATGGCAAGTAAAAAACGCAGTAAAGGTAAAAATTCATTCTCTCTAAGTGAGCATTTTGGCAAGATTATTCTTGCTTGTATTGCAGCTGGAAGCTTTGTAATTGCTTTCGGTAGTGAAAAGATTTCGCAGTGGTTTTCGCCTTTAAGTACTAACTCGACTTGTCTTAACCAGTTTTATCGAGAAGTTCCGCCTGCTTTAAATAAAGACAGCCTAAAAAAAGACAGCTATCCACTGTGCTTTAACGGTTTTAATGTCCTCTATTCAGGCATTTCTAAAACACCATTATGGTCGGCTGAGCATTTAAATGCAGAACGTTTAAGTGTCAAAATTAAACGTGAAGATAACTTCCATGAAGAAACGCGTGTTCCTCAAAAGCATCGGGCACTGTTAAGTGACTATCGCGGTTCAGGCTATGACCGTGGGCATATGGCACCTAATGGTGATATGTCAAATAAAGAATCCCAATCTGATAGTTTCTCGCTCAGTAACATGGTGCCGCAAGCACCTAAAAATAACCAAGAAGTCTGGCGTAAGCTCGAAGAAGCGACCCGTGCTATTGCCACTAAACAAAAACAAGATGTTTATGTGGTGACAGGCCCTGTTTTTGAAGGCAAACGTCTTAAAACGATTGGGCAGGGTGTGATTGTACCAACCGCAGTTTATAAAGCGGTCTATATGCCAAAAACTGGCGCGATCGGGGCTTATTACGCACCTAACAATAACTCTCTACAAGTAAAAGTCGTGAGTGTTTGCTACCTTGAGGAGCGCTTAGGCGTTAACCTATTCCCGCAGTTAACCGAGCAACAAAAGCGTAATGTCTATCGCCTACCTTTAACAGCGAGTCAAGTTAAGGCAAATCAAAAGTTAGACTATTTACACTGGGATGGTGAAAGTCAGTGTGAACAAGACTTAAATGCCGAACAAATTCAAGCGTTACAAGACCAGTTTAAAAAGCAAAAAAGTGGCTCTACAGAACCGATGGAAGCAAAAGTTCCAACGATTGACGAAGAAACACGCCAAGCTATTGTGAAGCAACTGGTTGAAGCATTGGTGAACTACTTCTTGCAAATAATGAAATAAGCAGCTTTTTTTGATTGTTATTGCAACATGGTAATTGTTTAAAATAGAATCTATAGACAGATCTGTCTATAGATTCTATTTTTTTAATAAGGACAATAACAATGTTTGCCTCGATGTTTCTTTTTTCATTTGCAATGTCTATTACCCCAGGACCAGTCAATACAGTCATTTTATCGACCAGTTTAAATCATGGTTTAAAAAGATCGATTCCCTATATTTCAGGGGCCACAATTGGTTTTACCTTACTTTTAATTTTTATGGCATTTGGTCTTCAGAGTTTATTAACTCAGTTTCCTGTTGTGCTAAAAGTTCTCGCAGTTTGCGGAACGCTATTTGTTTGTTATATCGGCATAAAAATTATTCTTGCTGCCGCTAATATTTCCATTTCAAGTGCTCCTGTAGAGCAAATTATTATTCCTAATTTTAAAGATGGTTTTTTGCTACAGTGGCTCAACCCCAAGGCTTGGTTGGCTTGTGTGTCAGGCATTACCATGTTTACTAGCATTGAAAACCCAGAGTCGTTGCCGATCTTTATCGTTATTTATTTTTTCACTTGCTACGCGTGTTTGTTCTTTTGGGGACTATGTGGTGATAAATTTTCAGTGGTGCTTAATCAGGGCAACCGTTTGAAATATTTTAATATCTTGATGGGCGCTTTCTTAATTTTATCGGCACTTTTAATTTTGATCGATTTTTTTTAAATTGATCGTATTACACTGTGAAGATATAACAACGAGACAACACTTATGTTTAAGCCATTTGAAAAGGGTACAGAGTCTTCATCGATTGAAGACTTAACATTAGAAAATGATGTCGATTGCGTCAGTATTTATGGCAACTTGCAAATTACCAAAGACAAAGTCGGTTTAGAACAGGCCAAAGCCTTACAGAACTTTTTAAAAGATGTAGTTGCAGCTTTGGAAAAAGAAGAATTGCCTGAGAAAATTGAACGTCCATCTGAACAAGAAATTAATAATCCGTTTTTGTAATAACTATTATTTTACTCAGTTTGCTATCGCGACGGCGGCATGGATGCCGCCTGTTTCACTGCGTTACATGGAAGTAACGTCAGTGAAACGAATGAGTTTTGTCACTTTTGCTCACTCAAAAGTGAGGCATTACCTACACAACTACAACTTGAGTGAAAACGGTACTTGAGGTCGTGCAGTTAATCCTTATCTCCAGCAACCACCTTATAAATAATCGCACCAATTACAGCCATAGCCTTAAAATATGAATTTTTTATTTAATTTTGATCTCGCCATTGTTGTGGTGTTTGATGAGTCCAATGTTTAAATGCTCTCTGGAAGGCACTTTGTTCTGAATAACAAAGCAAAAGCGCAATCTCTTGTAGACTCAAATGTGGATCTTTTAAATACTCGGTTGCAAGCATAAACCGCACTTGCTGAACGCGTTCCTGAAAGGTGGTGCCTTGTTGCTGTAAGTGTCTTTGGAGCTGTCGCACAGATAAGCCTAATTGAGCAGCAATATGCTCAATTTGATATTGATTCTTTTGTAGACCAGTCAAAATCGAATGCTGTAAACGCTGATCAAGTTGGGTCGAATTTGGTAATTGTTCTAAAAGTGCTTGTGCTTGCTGAACCAATAGTTGCTGTAAGGTGTGGTCGGCGCTGCTAAGTGGCTTATGAATTTCTGTAATTGGAATGAGTAACTCTGTACGGGGCTGGCTAAAACGAACGGGACATTGAAAATATTGTTCATAGACTCTGATATTTTTAGGGGCAGCATTTAAGAAACGTACTTCATGTAAATGCACGTCTTCATGAGACATAAAAAGGCGTAAAAATTGAATAACCAGAGCAATGGCAATTTCATCGGTAAGTTGGGTAGGGTGTAGCTCGGTCGCTTCCCAACGAATAGAACCATATCTCCCTTGTAGCTCAACCACTAAAGGGCTACCGTCATAAATTAGGCGGTGAAAATCATGATAGCGAATTAAGGCTTCACCTACGTTGTCGCAAGAGAGCGCGAGATAAGCAATAATCCCTAAGTGTTTGGGTTGTACATATTTGGCAATTTCTAGTCCTAAACCCGGCTTCGGGTGTAGTTTATAAATCACTTCTAATAGGTCACGCCAAACCACATAGTCAAAGCGTTCCAGATTTTGAATTTGTTCTAATTGTTCTGGAATAGCTAATTCATTGGCTTCGCAATAAGCTTTTAAAAGATGCCCCAGTCCTCCATATACCGAGCCTGTATAATTTTTTAATTGTGGCATCCCTAACCACCTCTTTCTTGTCGTGATTTGTCAATGAAACCATAAATTCTGGTCAATACCTAGCATAACGAATTTTATATGCTGAATAAAAAGAAAAAGGAGTTAGGTGATGTTAAAAGGGTTCATTGCCGGAATTGCAGTTGCAAATGCATTTGAATGGGTAGCGCACAAATATATTTTGCATGGTGTACATCGTGCTGGAAAACCACGTTATAGTCCAGTGCCGAAAAGTATGGAGTCGCATTGGGCACACCATCGCGAAGTCCGTAAACAGCAATTTCATGATGATTGCTATGTGGAAGGCGTGGGAAACTGGCGAACTAAAAATGAGTTAATTTCGCTTGCTGTAGTGGCAACCGTTTCAAGTGCAATTTTTTACCCTTTTTCAAAAGGTATGGCACTCGCAGCTTGGTACAGTGCTGGAAATTATTATTATATTCATCGCCGTGCACATTTAGAGCCTGACTGGGCAAAGCGTAAAATTCCATGGCATTACGACCACCATATGAACTCTAATCAAGACGCCAATTGGTGTGTGACCAAGCCTTGGTTTGATTATGTAATGGGAACACGGGTGGTGTCTTCGGCAGATTTAAAAGAACAAGACCCTTTGGGTATACGGTTACCTACTGCGCTTGCTAGACCATTGTCTCAAGCTGTAGAAAAAATCTTTCCAACAAAATGGGTCGAGAAAAAAGAAAAGCCTCAATTGGTTAGTGACATAAATGCGGTAGATGGCGCTGCATAAAAAAATAAAGGGGCATATTGCCCCTTTAAATATAAATAAGCTTACAAGCGCATTTCGATGCCTTGTTCAGCCAAATATTGTTTAGCTTCTGGAATGGTGAACTGACCAAAGTGGAAAATACTTGCTGCCAATACTGCATCGGCACCACCTTGTAAAATACCGTCTGCAAGATGTTGTAAGTTGCCCACACCACCTGAAGCGATCGTTGGAATGGTAACGCGGTCATTAATGGCACGCATTAACGCAATGTCATAACCCGCTTTAGTACCGTCGGCGTCCATACTGGTAATCAGTAACTCACCCGCACCGTAGTCAGCCATTTTTACAGCCCATTCAATGGCATCAATACCCGTTGGTTTACGGCCACCGTGAGTAAAGATTTCCCATTTGTTATCGCCAGTTTTTTTGGCATCAATCGCAACCACAATGCATTGTGCGCCAAAGTGCTGAGAAGCTTCTTGAACAAATTCCGGATTAAATACGGCAGCTGAGTTAATACTCACTTTATCTGCACCTGCATTTAATAACGCACGAATATCTTCAACCTTACGTACACCACCACCGACAGTTAATGGCACAAATACGGTCTCGGCCATACGCTCAACAGTACGGTAAGTGGTATCGCGTCCATGATGTGTAGCGGTAATGTCTAAGAAAGTAATTTCGTCTGCACCTTGTTCGTTATAGCGACGTGCCACTTCAACAGGGTCGCCAGCATCACGAATATCGAGGAATTGAACGCCTTTAACTACGCGTCCGTTATCAACGTCTAGGCAAGGAATAATACGTTTAGCAAGCATAGCTTTTTCCAAAAATAATCGCCGTTGGTGAAAGTTCCTACACAGGCGCTACACCTTCATGGAGGGAAGAGGTATTCTATCAAACTTCACAGATGTTTTTTGCAGGTTTTCCATGTCGGTTTATACCCCGTTGAGTTTAGATGAAGTTCGCACCTTTGCTGCACCTTATGGATTAGAGGTGTTGGAGCTGAACCCAATTCAGGGAGGTATTCAAAACACCAATTATTTTTTGGTTGATGTAAACCGCAAACAATATGTATTGACTGTATTTGAAGAGTTAGATGCACAAGGGGCAGGTGAACTCATTCCTGTTCTTGAACAATTGGGAACACACGATGTACCCGTTGCCGTGCCATTAAAGCACAGCGGCCAAGCGGTTCATTTTATTGCGGGTAAACCTGCACAAATTGCACCACGTCTTATGGGCCACCATCCCATGCAAACTACAGTAGCCCAAGTTGCTGCAATTGCAGATGCACAGGCGAAGTTACATGTAGCTTTACAAGATTTTCCGCTTGAACGTGAATATCGCCGTGATCATCAATATTGGACAGGTGTTGCAGAGCAGCTTAAACCAAGCATGACGCAAGATGACCAAAATTTACTTGAGCAGGTCTATCAAGCATTTAATGCTAAAACAGCGCAGTATTCAAATCGACCAACAGGTTTTATTCATTCAGATTTGTTCCGAGACAATACGTTGTTTGAAGGTGAGCAATTACAAGGGATTTTAGATTTTTACGAACTCAATCAAGATGAATTGCTATTTGATATTGCGATTACCATCAATGATTTTTGTACCGAATATCCAGCAGCGCATTTAAACTCAGACAAAGTAGCAGTTTACTTAGCGGCATATCAAAAAGTTCGTGCGCTTACTTCAGATGAACTTGAATGTTTAGATGTATTCTTGGCAATGGCGGCGTGCCGTTTTTGGTCAATGCGTTTGCAAGTTGCTCAAAAAAATAAAGAAGAAGGACGTACCGGCGATGACATTTTGCAAAAAGACCCGCAAGAAATGCGAGCAATGATGCAAGATCGTTTAAGCCATGTAAAAGCATAAAAGGGAATAAAGATGCGAGATCAGGGGCGTTTAGTCGAATGGTTCGACGAAAAAGGATATGGCTTTATTCAGCCAGATGATGCTGAAAAAGAGCGAGTCTTTTTGCATATCAAAGATTTTGCACGCCCCGGACCTCGGCCAATTATTGGCTGTGCACTGGAATATCGGGTGATTCTCGACGAAAGAGGCCGTTTTCGTGCTCAGCAGGTCACTTATTTAAAGGCATCTCAAACTCGGAAAGCTTCAAAAATTGCAAAAGCAGAATCTTCATTTCAAGCCAGCCCATTGTCTGTAATGCAAATGGGGATTGTGTTTTATTTCGTTTTAATGGGCATTATGAGTTTTATTCATATTCTACCAGCTTATACTTTATTGTTCGTCTTAATGATGAATGTGCTGAATTATTGGCTTTATTCACAAGACAAAGAAGCCGCACAATTAGGTAATCGCCGTGTACCTGAACAAACATTGCACATTGTTAGCTTTCTAGGAGGTTGGCCAGCTGCATGGTGGGCACAACAAAAACTGAGACATAAAACACAAAAACAACCCTTTCGTAAGATTTATTTTTGTACCATATTCTTTCATTTACTTTTGATTTTGTGGCTAATTTCTCCCTTAAACGTATTGCGGGGCTCATAAAAGTAAATCGTTTTATTAAACTTGAGAGGTATAAAAATGAATAGTTCTATCGACCAAGATCCAAATCGTACTTTAACACTTATTTTATATGTACTTTATATTGTTGCCATTTTTACAGGTGGCTTACTTGCGGTTATTGCTCTAATTATTAACTACGTGAAACGTTCTGATGTGCAAGGTTCAATTTTTGAGAGTCATTTTACATGGCAAATCAGAACATTCTGGTGGTATCTTGCTTGGAATATTATTGCCTTTTTGCCGTTTATTTTCTTGTTCTTTACGGGTGAAAATCCTGATCTGTTTGCAGGGGTTGCAATCTCATCTACCGTATTCTGCGTAGGTGTAATTGGTGCTGCGTGGATTTGGATTGTATATCGTGCAATTCGCGGTTTGATTGCGTTAAATGATAACCGTCCGATGTATCAATAAACCATGATTATTGAACATGTGCATTTGAGCATAAAGGCTGGGCAAAGTGAGGCGTTTCTTGAGGCATTCGAGCAGGCCAAACATATTGTCTATCCAATGGAAGGCTTTAATGCTGTCCAGCTGATTAGACATGCAACTGATCCTCATCATTATATTTTAATGATTTTTTGGGATGAGATTGAAAATCATACCGAAGGGTTTAGGAAGTCTGAGGCTTATCAGGAATGGAAGGCATTGCTCCATCCATTTTATGACCCAATGCCGACGGTTGAGTACTACCAACCGTATACGTTATTGAAGAAAAAATAATAGATAGTAAAAAAGAGAGCATTAAGCTCTCTTTTTTTATTCTTGAATACTTTTATTTTTTTTAATTGGTAGTTTAATTTTTAACTCACTGATTAAAACACCTAAGACCACTAACGCCCCCCCAAAAAGGGCAATCAATGGCAAACGCTCCCCTGCAATTCGACCAATGATGCCTGCCCAAACAGGTTCGCCTGCATAGATAATTGCAGCACGTGAAGGATCAACCACACGTTGAGCCCAGTTCATAACAAATTGAATAAGTGCACTTGCTAAACCTAATGCAACAGCAATGAGTACTAGGGGCCATGAAAATGCAGGAATCGTATGTTCACCTACCATAGGCATGATGGCGAAAGAAAGTAGAGACGCCACACCAAGTTGAATGATTGTGACGCGGCGTAAATTTACCTTTCCGGCAAAGTAGCTAATAAAAATAATTTCTAAAGCAATCGCAAAGGCGCCGAGTACTGTTAAAAGCTGTCCAAAACTTAAGGAAATTTGCTTAAAACCATTTCCCGTCAATAAAACAAGACCAGTAAAAGCCAAAGCTGCTCCCACCCAAGTCATGATGTGTGGAGTTTTTCGAAAGATGAGCCACATTAAAATAGGAACAAGCGGTACATAAAGCGCTGTTAAAAAAGCGGATTCACTACTCGGAATGGTTTGTAGACCAATGGTCTGGGTGCCGTAGCCTGCCGCAATTACAAGACCAATCGCGCAACCCGCACCTAAGTCTTTTAAAGTGACACCTTTCATACTTTTTAATGAAATAACAAGCAAAGTAAGAGCTGCGACAGCAAAACGGCAGCCTACAAAAAACATAGGCGATGAAAAATTCAGTGCATACTGCACAGTAAGAAATGTTCCACCCCAAATGATCGTAATCAAAATGAGTGCTAACTGTGGGGCTTTGCTTGAACTCAGAGGAATTGGTGACATACTCAAGTTAAATTAAATTGTGCAATATACTGCACATATTGCGCTATTCTTGTATTTTGTGCAATATATTGCTCAAATTTTCTTGCTAATCCATTTTATGAGCCAGTCGAGTACCGTTTTACAGCACGTAGGCACAAATATTCGTTCCTTAAGAGATGAGCGAGATTTGAGCCAGCAAGATTTGGCAGATCGGGCAGGTGTGAGTAGACGTACCATTGCTGCTTTGGAAACAGGGCAGGTTAATATTAGTTTGGCCAAACTCGATGCGATTGCGGTAGTGCTGGGTGTGGATTTTAAAACGATTGTGAGTGCACCTGAGCATAAAGAACATGCCCTAGTAAATGCACTCGCTTGGCAGGGTGAAGATGAAGAAAGTAAAGCAACCTTACTCGCTTCAGTTCCATCTCGTTCCCAAGTTGAACTTTGGATATGGTCCTTGGTTGTAGGGGAGTCTTACGTTGCAGAAGCAGATGCAGATGGATGGCAGGAAATTATTTACGTATTAGAAGGTGAGCTGACCATACAATTTACAGACAGCAAAAAAATAATATCTGCTGGTTCATCTTTCATTTTTGAAAGTTCTGTTACTTATACCTATATCAATAGTGGTAACCAAGTGCTTAAATTTACTCGTAATGTGGTGTATTGATTTTAAAGTCTTTATAAAATCACATGAGTTATTAAATTTTCTATAAAGAATTTCTCTTATTTAAAAATTTGTAAGCTTAATTCTAAACAAAAAATAAGAAGAACAATAAATAAGGCAAGTTATAATATTTCTTGTGTAATGAAATTATTTTTAATTCGGTTTAATAGAAAAAAAGATACAGAAATGAAATTTTTATTAAGTTCGCAAGATATTCAGAACTATAAATTTATATGGCAGGTTTCTAAAGAAAATTATAAGAAACAGAAGAGTAGTATGTTTCTCATGTTTTTATTAGTGATGTTTTCAGCATTCTTTACAACATTGTTGCCATACCTGCTGAAAATTATTATCGACTATTCTGCACACGAATATAACTTTTTCCTCAATATTCAAATCCCATTTAATTTTTTATATCTACTCGTACTTGCTTATGCGACTGCATGGTTGGTGAATGAGTTATGCCATTGGACGCAAAATATTTTTAGTGCTTATTTGATGGTTGATTTCAAAGGAGCATTAATTTTTGCAGGCTTAAAAAATTATTTAAATCTTAAAAAAGATGAACAAGATCAAATTGAAGCTGGAACAGTAATCAGTGATCTCGCAAGAGGAAGTTCTGCTTTTGGTGAGATTAATTTAACTTTACTTCTTCATTTGGGGCCAATTATTTTTCAATTGGCGATGATTTTTGCAGTTCTATTTACCACCATTAGCCTAGTCTTTAGTATTAGCTTTTTATTAATAGCTATCATTATTTTCCTAGTTTCATTTCATATAAATAAAACAAGCAGTTCTTTATTCGATTCGATGTATCAACAAGATAATCAGGTAAATAGCCATTTGATACATCAGATCTCGAATTCATATGAAATTAAAGTAAAAAATGCAGTACCGTTCCAATTATCAAAATTTAATACCACATTAGACTCATTCATCAAAACAGCTAAAGATAGGAACAAGAAAATAGGGCTATTGATGATTTCTCAATTGTTCCTGATCTTTCTTTTTTTACTCTTTTTTATGTTATTTACCGTATTTCTTTCAACTGAAAAGCAGCTTACACCGGGTGCTTTTGTATTGATAAGTACCTATATTATTCAACTCACCAATCCATTTCTGGCAGTTTCCCAAAGCTTGATGCGTTTAAATGGCAACTTTGTCGCCTTAGCAAAATATCGAAAATACTTTGATCTCAATAAAGAAAATTATACGCATTCTATCGTTCAAGACTCTAACGTTCTCTTTCAATTTATAAATGCTAAATTTTTACTCGGGAAACGAGCCGTAGATCATTTTAATTTAAAAATATTACCCAATAAAACGTATGTCGTGATTGGGCAAACTGGCTTGGGAAAAACTTCTCTAATGAATTATTTAATGGGTGTCTACCAGATTCAATCAGGGCAGCTTTGCTATAAGAATATTGATATTAGCCAAAATTTCTCTAAGCATATTTTTGATGAGGTTGTTTACGTTGCACAGCAACCAGTTATTTTTCCTTATTCCCTTAGAGATAATTTAGTTTATAACTCCTCGCACATATATGAGGATTCTTACTTACTTCAGATGCTTGATCAATTTAATCTATTGCATATTTTGAAAAAGCATCAACTAACGCTCGATGATGATTTAACTGAAATTTATAAGAATTTTTCAGGAGGAGAAAAGCAAAGAATTTGCATTCTTCGAGGTCTTTTAGCTCGCCCGCAGCTTATCATCCTAGACGAACCGACTGCCGCCTTGGATGTAGATACTGCAAAAAATATACTTGAATATATTCAGCAGGTTGTTCCATCCGTGATCATGATTACGCATTCACCGTATGCGATGGAAATTGCGGATGAGGTAATCGATTTAGAAAAGTTATTAAACTAAAGATAATCAAAAAATAAAAAAGAGCCTAAAGCGGCTCTTGTTTTACATCTTAAAAATTAAAGACGGTTTTCATCCAACAAAAGCTGAGCTTCACGAAGATTTAAAGTACCTTCATAAATTGCGCGGCCTGTAATCGCACCTAAAATGCCCGGTTGACCTTTTAAGTTACGAACGTCATCAAGGTTGGTTACACCACCAGAAGCAATTACTGGTAAACCTGAGTATTGAGCCAAGTTTACAGTTTGCTCAACGTTTACACCTTGCATCATGCCATCACGTGCAATGTCCGTGTAAACAATGCTAGACACGCCTGCATCTGCAAAGCGTTTCGCTAAATCAGTTGCTTTCACATCAGTAACGTTTGCCCAGCCGTCAGTTGCAACCATACCATTCATGGCATCAATACCAACAATGATGTGACCAGCAAAGCGCTTACAAGCTTCTTCTACAAATTCAGGCTCTTGAACTGCTTTAGTACCGATAATGACAAAAGTCACACCAGCTTCTAAATAGTGTTCAATTGTTTCTAATGAGCGAATACCACCGCCAATTTGAATTGGTAATTCTGGCTGAGCTTTAGCAATCGCTTCAACAACAGGCTTATGAACAGGCGTACCTGCGAAAGCACCATTCAAATCAACCAAATGCAAACGGCGCGCACCTTCATTTACCCAATGCTGGGCAGTTGCAACCGGATCGTCAGAGAAAACGGTATCGTCTTCCATACGCCCTTGTTTTAAACGCACACATTTACCATCTTTCAGGTCAATTGCTGGAATGATTAGCATGCTTCCGCTCCTTGCTTCATCATGATTATGAAATTGTGCACATCTTAGCAAAGTATTGATCAATCGCTAAGCCTTAGAAAAGACTTTTATTACTTTACGCCTGAAGCACGGTTTGAATCGTTTGTGAAATGTGGACAGGTAATAGTTTTTGGTTTCTGAGCTCTTCAAATACGAGTAATGCAGCATAAGCATCAGTGGCGGCATAATTTATTTGCTGAGATGTAAGAGGCTTTCGTGCCCAGTTTGAAGTCCCGACTTTTTTCGACTTTGCCAGATATTGTCCAAATAACAGTGCTACCGCTTTTTGTAGACCGATCTGCTGTTTAAAACCAAAGTGACTAAATCCTTTGGCAAGGTCAACACAACTTTCTAGCTCTATGCCTTTTTTATGAAAAATGTGCTTATCATTTTTAAGGCCAAAGCCAACTTTAATTTGTTTTGGGTTAGATAAAATGGGCTGCAAGAATTTTAAAGTCGATGAATTGACATGAAATAAATAGGCTTTTTGTGCTGTAGCAAGTTGAATCAAGTGTGGCCCAGTTGAGATTTCACCCACTTTAAATGTAGGTTTAGACTCAGAATCAAATCCCAAAATTGCAGCGTTTTTTAATTCTTCTTCAATATTTTTGCATTGCTTAAAATTTTCAATCACCACAATATTATGGTGGTTAAGATTTTCAAAAGGAGGAAGCTGCTGAATAGAGGCTTTATCAAGGAGGGCAACGGCTTCGGACATATTTAATAGCGTACAAATGAATTGAGCTATTTACTTTATATATGAATAAAGCCTAGAGGACTAGGCTTTATAAATGTCTTTAAAAATTATTGAGATTGAGAAGGTGTACCAATGACCACACTTTCGCTTTTCTCAACATAGCCTTCATAGGTTGGAGCCATGATTGTAGCAACAATGGCAAAAACAAAAGCAAGTGGAATTAGGACAATATAAATCCAGCCTAAAACGCGTTCCCAACCAGGGGTAGGGCGCTGCGGACCATAATCATTATTGCCTTCCGTACCTTTTGCCGCAAAGAGATAAATCATAAAAATTAGGTTTACGGCAGGGATCAGCATCAGTAACGATAGCCATCCTGTATTATTGCGGTCATGCAAACGGCGGATAGTAAAGATAAAGCTTACATACAGGCAAACAATATAAAGAATGGCGATAACAATCATGCCTGCAGTAGAAAGGCCTGTTAGTTCCTGACTAGATGTAAATCCAAAAGTGAATGCGATGGCAACAACAACGATGCCGATGACGAGTGAAAATAAGAATGTCCAAGCAGCATAAGAGAGTCGTCCAAAACGACCACTAGCTTTAAAGGGTGAATCTTGTTGAAGTGGTTGATTTTCGAAAGGTGAATTCATTTTGTTTTCCTGATCATTTGGTTTTATTTAAAAGTATAAATATTCAATATTTTGTTGAATAAAACATCATTCTATAAATGACTAGTTATTATTGTAAATAAAAAAAAGATCAGGCCATCTAGACCTGATCTTTTTTAGTTTTAAATCAGATTAAATATTCCATTCCACAAAGTTTTTAAGTAACTGCAAACCCGCAGTATGACTTTTCTCTGGGTGGAATTGAGTCGCGAATAAATTATCTTTGTGAATGGCTGTGCAGAAATTCACACCATACTCACATGTGGCAGCAACTAAGCTTTCATCTTTTGGTTCGACATAATAACTATGTACAAAGTAGAAGCGAGCATCTTGTTCGATGTTGTTCCACATTGGATGGCTTGGGTCCATTTGGTGAACTTGGTTCCAGCCCATGTGTGGTACTTTTAAACCTTCCATTTGAGGGAAATGTTTTACTACGCCGTCAAAAATACCTAATGCGTCTACACCACCATTTTCTTCTGAACTTTGTAGTAATGCTTGCATGCCTACGCAAATCGCAAGAACTGGCTTATTAAAAGCAGCTTTACGTACGACTTCATCAATACCTGCTTCACGCATGCCTTGCATACAGTCACGCATTGCACCAACGCCCGGAAAAACAATTTTGTCGGCTTGTGCAATTAACTTTGGGTCATTGGTCACATCGACTGTAGCGCCCACATGCTCAAGTGCTTTAGCTGCTGAGTGTAGATTGCCCATGCCATAATCAAGCAATGCGATACGTGTCATTAGAGGCTACCTTTTGTCGATGCAATCGTGTTTTCTGCACGTGGATCAACTTCACATGCCATACGTAAAGCACGAGCAAGTGCTTTAAAAACACTTTCGATTTGATGATGGCTATTTTTACCTTTTAAGTTATCGATGTGTAAGGTCATAAGCGCATGGTTTACGAAGCCTTGGAAAAACTCGGAAAATAAATCGACATCAAAGGTACCGATGCGTGCACGAGTAAATGGAATATCCATGAATAAACCCGGACGACCAGATAAATCTACAACAACGCGAGATAAAGCTTCGTCTAATGGTGCATAAAAATGACCATAGCGTTTTAAACCTTTTTTATCGCCTAAAGCTTGGGCAAAAGCTTGTCCAAGCGTGATACCACAGTCTTCTACGGTGTGGTGATCATCAATCTCGAGGTCTCCATCACAATGAATATCGATATCAAATAAGCCATGTCGCTTGATTTGATCAATCATATGGTCTAAAAATGGAACTCCAGTGTTTAGTGTGCCTTGACCAGTACCGTCGAGATTTAAACGAACTCGAATTTTGGTTTCATTGGTATTTCTAACCACTTCACTGATACGTTGCGTCATGGACACGTTCCTCAAAAAACGTCAAAAATGATTGGATGTTAACGACAATTTCGCTGTGACGAATTCGTGACAGCATCATAGTTTGCTCAGGAGGGTTAATCAATGCCTATTACCGTACATGCTTATAGTTCTCTAGATAATTCAGAGATCCGCGATCAGCTTGAGCGACTGTATGATACAAGTCCGGAGTTTGGTGACGGGCACGATGCGATTGAACAACTTGAACAAGATTTACAACAGTATACCACGCTATACACTGCCGAATTTAACACCAAAATTATAGGTGCAATTTGGTCTTCAGGACAAGGCGAAAGCAAGGTCCTTGAATATATTGTTGTGCACCCTGCTAACCGTGGTCGTGGGGTAGCTGAGCGCTTAGTTGAAGAAGCTTGCCGCATAGAAGAGTCAAAAGGTGTTAAAACTTTTGAACCAGGCTGTGGCGCAATTCATCGCTGTTTGGCTCACATTGGTAAATTACATCACTAAAAGTTTCTATTATTTTGTAGTTGTGATTTAAAAATAATCACTTGTTACAAAAAACGCGGAAGTTGCTTGACGTCTTCTTATAAACATTGTTTAATACGCCCACTTCGGCGTGATAGCTCAGTAGGTAGAGCAACGGATTGAAAATCCGTGTGTCCCCAGTTCGATCCTGGGTCTCGCCACCATTATTTGTGTTTTCAATCCCTGATCCCATCAGGGATTTTTTTTAAGTATAAAAAATACTCATTTAAATCAGAAACTCAGGATAATTGTTGACTATTGTTCTGAGATACGGCTTAATACAGGCCATCGGCGTGATAGCTCAGTAGGTAGAGCAACGGATTGAAAATCCGTGTGTCCCCAGTTCGATCCTGGGTCTCGCCACCATATTCGAAAAAGCCCCATTCATAATGTATGGGGCTTTTTTCATGCCTGTTTATTTAATAAAAAGATTAAGACCTTACCTGTGTATAAATCTCATTTTATCCACAAGTAAAGAGGGTTATCCTCAATATCGCCTTAACTTTCTAAAAATGGCTCAACCGAAATGTGGTTCTAATCATGAGAACTATCACGAATAAGTCGTTTTCCTAAGCACACTGCTTCTACCTCGTCATAGCCAAGTTGTTCGTAAAAATTCAATACATTCAAATTGTCTTTACGGACTAATAATTGAAGTTTTGGGCAGCCTCGAGCGATGAGGCGCTTCTCAAGCTGCTGAACGAGCGCTGTAGCGATTCCTAAGCGTTGTTGGTGCGGGTGAACAGCCAAATAGTTGATCCAGCCTCTATGACCGTCGTAGCCGCCCATAAGCGTACCAATCAGTTGCTCATCTTTAATAGCAACTAAAAACAAATCATCCTGTTGTGAGACTTTTCTGAAAATATCGGTTTCAGGATTATTCCAAGGGCGGGTCAGTCCACAGCTTTCCCATAAAATAACAACATCATCCAGATCTGCATTTGTAAATTGACGAATAATAAACATATGGATTTCTACTTTTTGTTTTGATGTGCTCAAAAGATAAAATAAAAATTCGGGCTTGAGCAGTTTTTTATTAATAATTTAAACAAATAAAAAAGCACCCCCGAAGGAGTGCTTGGATTCAACCAGTGATTTAAGCTGATTTTGCAACTGGTGCTGCTTGAAGCATTTGACCTGTTTCTTCGAAGTTTGCATGCCAAGACAATGCTTCACGAAGTAAGTGAGGGGTATGTCCACCTTTAGCACATGCACGGTCAAAGTAGTCATTTAATGCATCACGATAAAGTGGGTGTACACAATTATCGATAATTGCACGAGCGCGTTCACGAGGCGCTAAACCGCGTAAGTCAGCTAAACCTTGCTCTGTCACTAAAATATCAACATCGTGTTCACTGTGGTCAACGTGGCTCACCATTGGCACGATAGAAGAGATATCGCCGCCTTTAGCAATTGATTTAGTTACAAAGATCGCCAAGTGAGCGTTACGAGCGAAGTCACCTGAACCACCAATACCGTTCATCATTTTAGTACCACACACGTGAGTTGAGTTCACGTTACCGTAAATATCAAACTCAAGCGCAGTGTTAATGCCGATAATCCCTAAACGACGAACTAATTCAGGATGGTTAGAAATTTCTTGTGGACGAAGCACTAATTTGTCTTTGTAAGCTTCGATATTGCCAAAAACTTTTTCACCACATTTTGCAGAAAGGGTAATTGAGCTACCAGAAGCAAATTTCATTTTGCCTGCATCAATGAGTTCAAAAGTACAGTCTTGTAGTACTTCTGAGTACATGATGAGGTCTTCAAAATCAGAATCTTTTAAACCTGTTAATACAGCGTTGGCAATAGAACCAATTCCTGCTTGTAATGGACCAAGGTTTTTCGGTAAACGACCTTCTGCAACTTCTTTATTAAAGAAAGCAATTAAGTGGTTTGCAATGCCTTGAGTCTCATCATCTGGAGGAGTTACTGTTGATGGTGAGTCATGTGTATCGTTAAATACAATACCTACAATTTTTGCAGGATCGATTTGGATTGCCGTTGTACCAATACGCTCATCCACTTTTGTTAATGGAATTGGAGTACGTGTTGGACGGTAAGTCGGAATATAGATGTCGTGCAAACCTTCAAAGCTTTCGCTTAAAGATGTGTTGATTTCAACAATAACTTTTTCGGCAAAAATAGCAAAGCTTGCAGAGTTACCCACAGAAGTTGTTGGAATAATGCCGCCATCTTCAGTAATCGCAATTGCTTCAATTACCGCAACGTCTGGACGTTTAAGTTGCTGGTTACGCATTTGCTCAACAGTTTCTGATAAATGTTGATCAATAAACATAACTTCGCCGTTGTTAATTGCACGACGTAAAGTGTTGTCTACCTGAAATGGCATACGACGAGATAAAACACCTGCTTCCGTGAGTTGTTTGTCTAAGTCATTACCTAAGCTAGCACCCGTAATTAACGTGATTTTTAACGGATTTTTCTTTGCATGCTCTACAAGTGCTTGTGGAACAGCTTTAGCTTCACCGGCACGAGTAAAACCACTCATACCAACAGTCATTCCATTTTCGATGAATTGCGCAGCTTGTTCAGCACTGATGACCTTGTCATGAAGAGAAGCTAGGCGAATACGACTTAAAGACATTGGACATCCTCAATATTGTCAAAACATACGGGATTTTAGCTATGAAAAATTGAAAAGTGCATAGGTGTTAGGCTAAGGTCTAATTTTGTAAATAAATGGCGGTATAAATTATATTTATAGTTTTTATTTAATTGATTTTTATTGCTTTTATTTATCATTAAAACAAGGCTTTTAATTGCTGATTGATCAAATTAAAAGCGCTCACTTAAAGTTTGTTTTATTTTTTCCAAAGGATTCGTCGTGGTATTTTCTTCGGTACTCGGTTTTGGGATTGGTAAAGAAATAATAACCTCTAAACCACCTTGTTCACGGTTATGAATTTGAATCTCGCCATGATGAATATCGACAATACGTTTAACAATAGCCAGTCCAAGACCACTACCTTGAATGGTTCTTGCTGAGTCTCCGCGAACAAAAGGTTGCATTAACTCTTCAATTTGATCTGCCGGAATACCTTCACCATGATCAGCAACGGTAATTAAAATAGATTCATTTTCAACTTTTGCACTGAGCTCTATCGGTTCAGCACCATAGCGTTTCGCATTATTAATCAAGTTGGCAATAAGCCTTTTTAAAGAAAGACTACGTGCCGGAATAATAGGTACATCCTGCATCTCGAAGTGAATATCGAGAGGTTTAAATTGCACAACAAGTTCTTGCAAAAGCATGTTGATATTGGTGTCTTTCAACTCCTCATCTGAGCCATCGCGCATGTACGAAATAAACTGATTAAGAATTGCATCCATATCATCTACGTCATAGACCAAACCTTCACGCAAAAACTCATCAGGCAGCATCTCTGCTGTTAAACGTATGCGTGTAAGAGGAGTGCGTAAATCATGTGAAATACCTGCCAACATAATACGTCGCTCACGCTCAGTCTGATCGAGTGTGTAGACCATACGATTAAAGGCTTGGTTTACTTGACGAATTTCTAGTGGTCCATGATTGGTATCAAGGTACGGCGCGGTTCCAGATTTACTGTATTCATTGGCAGCATTCTGCAAACGACGCAGGGGGCGGTTCATCTGTCGAACCAAAATTAAAATAATGATAGCCGACAGTAATGGAACACCCACGACCCAACCCACTAAAAGTTCAGGACTATAGTTGGCATAGGTTTTTAAAGGCTCACGAACCCAGTTCCCATGCATTTCAGGAGTTTGAATCCAAATGCGTGGGCTCGGTTTAAACTGGAAATAAACGGTAACGTCTTTAGTCCCGATCTCATTTGCCAGCTTTTTTTCGACGTGATTGGTAAAAAACTCGGCAATGACCTTTTCTCGGACACTTGGATATTCTTTTGGGTTGGTAATGTATTCAATTCCAACACGATTACGTAACCACTCATCAACATCGACTTCATTTTCACGATGAAAAATTCGTATATCAGGATTGTTGACGAGCTCAAGCTCAACCGCAAGATAACGGGCGTGCTGTTGAATTTCAGGTAAATAAAGAGTGCGCCAAAAGAACCATAACGACATAAATAAGCTAAAGAATACCACCAGCAGTACCAAAATAGTGGTACGCATGGCAGCAGAACGTGGCTTTATTTTGTCGAGAAAACGTTCCCATCGAGTCCGTTTACGCTCTGAGTAGGTCACGTAATCGGTAAAGTTCTGTGGAGCGATTGGTTCTAAACTCACTCTATTTTATCTCAAGCTTATTCAGCACCATCTGGAACGAACACATAGCCGACACCCCATACAGTTTGGATGTAACGTGCACGTGCAGGGTTATCTTCAATTAAACGACGTAAACGAGAAACTTGAACGTCAATTGAACGTTCCATCGCACCCCATTCACGGCCACGCGCTAAGTTCATCAGTTTATCGCGTGTTAAGGGTTCACGTGGGTGTTGTACTAATGCTTTTAATACTGCAAATTCGCCAGTTGTTAAGGTAACGATTTGTCCTTCACGTGTCAGCGTACGAGTAGACAAGTCTAGAGACCATGGACCAAAGCTTACAACTTCAACTTGTTGGCTTGGTGCGCCCGGAACTTCACGAACTTGGCGACGTAATACTGCACGGATACGTGCTAAAAGTTCATTTGGGTTAAATGGTTTTGGTAAGTAGTCATCTGCACCAGCTTCAAGACCTGCAATACGGTCTGAATCGCTACCACGTGCTGTTAACATGATTATTGGCGTGTCAATATTTGATTGGCGTAAACGACGGCAAATACTTAAACCATCTTCAACCGGTAACATAAAGTCGAGTACGATAAGTGAAAATAACTCACGTTGTAATAAGCGGTCCATTTGCGAAGCATCGTGGGCAGTTTTTACAACAAAGCCTTTATCTTCCAAAAAACGTTGCAAGAGGGTACGTAAACGCACATCGTCATCGACCACTAAAATACGTTCGACACGATCCGTTTCGTTGTGTACGGTTTCAGGATGTTCAGCAGGTACAACTAAACTCATGATGTACTCCCTTTTAAAGTCATAATTTATATATTATTGGGTCGGATAGGCTTATTGCCAACAAGCCCTCAGTATAATGCCGATGTTCTTGTTTAGACTATGTATCAATTTGCTCAAAATTACAATTTTCAAGGTGGTTTGAAACCAAAAAACAACATCTTAAGCCCATAATTTAGCAAAGATAGATCTAAAACAACAAATAGTTAAATTTTCAATAAATTTCTAATTACTCAATAGTAATAACTAATTGTTTCAAATCAGTTATTTGAAATAAATATAATAGGCTTTTGATTGTTGAATAAGATAAAAAAACTGAGTAAATAACAAATTAGAAGAATAAAGTAGTGCTCAACCTTAATATTTTTGTCTTTTGGGCTATGTATCAATATGATCAATTTCTCATAAATTATATTAATTTTTTTCCACGTTCATGACACAAGTCATACGTTTATATTTTTTAAAGATTAAAAGGGAGGGTTCGCTCTCAAATTTTTCATACTTAAATCACTGTTTTTATGTGCTCTAGTAGTCGTAAAAAGTATAAATATTCAGAGTCAATACAAAAAAACGTTTTGAATACGCAAACAAGTGTGGATTTTATGGGCTTGGTCTTTATAATCAGTGCTTTTAAACTTTATCCTTGTGGGATCAAACACGATGACTGACTTAGTTCAGCAGTTGGCAAGTGAGCTTGCCGTACGTCCAAACCAAGTAGAAGCTGCCATCCGCTTAATTGACGAAGGTGCCAGTGTTCCATTCATTGCCCGTTACCGTAAAGAAGTAACACAAGGTTTAGATGATACGCAGTTACGCCAATTAGATACTCGTTTAGCGTATTTACGTGATTTATATGAGCGCCGTGAAAAGGTCATTCAGTCTTTGCAAGAACAGAATAAATTGAATGATGACTTGTTGGCGCGGGTGAATGCAGCCGAAACAAAAAATGCTTTAGAAGAAATTTATGCACCGTATCGTCCTAAGCGTACAAGTAAGTCTTTTAAAGCAAAAGAAGCAGGTTTAGGACCAATTGCTGAAAAAATTATTGCAGAACAAGTTGACCCAACAGAAGCATTGGCTGGGTTTAGTCATGAAGACTATCCAGATGTTGAAAGTCAGTTAGATGCGATCCAGCATATTCTGATTGATGACTGGGCACAAAATATTGCGCTTACTACAGAATTAAAAGCAACTTTTGCAAAAACTGCGGTTTTAAAAAGTACAGTTGCTTCTGAAGAAAAGAAAGAAGTCGGTAAAAAATTCCGTGATTACTTTGAATTTTCTGAAGGTTTAAATAAATTACCTTCACACCGTTTATTGGCGATGTTACGTGGTCGTCAAGAAAATGTATTAGGTTTAAAAGTTGATGGTGAAGATGATGCACCATTAGCGCGTATTGAAACTGAATACAACCTTGAGCAAATTCAACCCCAAGTACGTCAAGATTTCTTAAAACAAACTGCAAAATTATTCTGGTTGGGTAAAGTTCGTCCTCAAATTGAGCATTCATTGCTAACAGAGAAACGTCTTACTGCCGAAGCAGAAGCAATGCAGGTATTTGCTGAAAATCTTCGTCATTTATTATTATCAGCACCAGCGGGTGGTCGTACTACTTTAGGTGTTGACCCTGGTATTCGTACTGGTGTGAAACTTGCGGTGGTAAGTGATGCAGGTGATGTACTTGCTCATAGCACGATCTATCCATTCGCGCCTAAAGAAGATAAAGAAGGTTCTATTGCTGAACTTGCACGTCTATGCCGTGAATATAATGTAGAGCTTATTGCTATTGGTAATGGTACAGCTAGCCGTGAAACGGAAGCTGTAGTGGCTGAAATGATGGCTGCTAATACAGACCTTAAATTAACACGTGTGACTGTAAGTGAAGCGGGTGCATCTGTTTACTCTGCAAGTGAGCTTGCAGCGGCTGAACTTCCAGAGCTTGATGTTTCAATTCGTGGTGCAGTGTCGATTGCTCGCCGTTTACAAGATCCACTTGCTGAACTTGTTAAGATTGATCCGAAATCAATTGGTGTAGGTCAATATCAACACGACGTAAATCAAACTGGTTTGGCTAAAACGCTTGACGCAGTTGTTGAAGACTGTGTGAACGCTGTTGGTGTTGATGTAAATACGGCGTCACCAGCAATCTTGGCTTACATTGCGGGTTTAAACAAAGCAATTGCTCAGCAAATTGTTGAATACCGTAAAGAGCATGGCCGTTTTGATAACCGTCAAGCTTTGAAAAGCGTACCACGTTTAGGTGAGCGTACTTTTGAACAAGCGGCTGGTTTCTTACGCATCCAAAATGGTTCTGAACCTTTAGATGCTTCTGCTGTTCATCCTGAAAGTTATGGTCTTGTTGAGAAAATTGTTGCAGCAAAAGCGACAACTGTGAAAGACATCATTGGTAATACTGAAATCATTCGCCAAGTAAAAGCTGATGAATTTGTTGATGACAAATTTGGTTTGCCAACAGTACAAGACGTATTAGCTGAACTTGAAAAACCGGGTCGTGACCCGCGTCCAGAGTTCCGTACTGCTAAATTCCGCGAAGATATTACTGAAGTGGGCCAATTAACTGAAGGTATGCAACTTGAGGGTGTGATCACTAATGTCACAAACTTTGGTGCTTTCGTTGATATTGGTGTACATCAAGATGGTTTAGTTCATATTTCTGAATTAGCGAATGAGTTCGTTTCTGATCCGCATAAAGTTGTAAAACCGGGCCAGATCGTACAAGTGCGTGTTATGCAGGTTGATGTTGAACGTAACCGCGTGAACTTAAGTATGCGTGCTGAAGGTTCTGCACCTGTAAAAGCACAGCGCCCACCACGCCGTGAACAAAATACAGAACAGCGTTTTGAGCGTAAGCCTCAAGGTAAACGTCCTCAACCACGTAAAGATCAAGCTGAACGCCCTCAGCGTAGCAAACAGGAAAAACCACAAGAACAAAAGATTGGTGGTTTAGGTGCATTGTTACTACAAGCGGGAATTAAAGGTTCTAAATAAGAGTCTTTAATTGATAAAAAGGCCTCCAATTGGAGGCTTTTTTTATGGGTTAAAATATTACTTTTTTAATAATTATATAAAAGCGAAATAAGAAAAAAACAGTCGTAAAGATGAGGTGAATCTTAAGATCAACAAATCATTGTTAAATACACAATTAAATACACAACGTTATAGCATAACTAAACTTTAATGATATTCAGTTGTTCGACATCATCAACCCAGCCTTGAAGTATTTACTCACTTTCAGGCTGTAATAGTACAACTTTGCTTATTTCTTTTTATTATAAATGGTTGTTTTATGTCGGTTTTAAACCTGAAAAATAGATTTCATTTAAAAGACCTCTTATCCGGGGTTGTCGTATTCCTCGTGGCATTACCGCTGTGTTTGGGTATTGCTTTAGCCTCAGGTGCTCCCATCATCTCTGGTATTATTGCAGGTATTGTGGGCGGCATTATTGTGGGTTTACTAAGTGGTTCTCACATTAGCGTTGCAGGCCCAGCGGCAGGGCTGACTGCTGTCATCCTTGTACAGTTAGAACAATTAGGCGGCAATTATGCCGCCTTTTTATTATGTATTATTTTTGCCGGTGTCCTACAAATTCTATTTGGATTATTTAAGTTAGGTTTTTTTGCGAACTTTATTCCAAATAATGTCATTTTGGGATTACTAGCCGCTATTGGCGTGATTCTGATTGCCACGCAATTACCTTATCTGTTTGGACTTTCTGATTTTTCATGGAAACAGGTTTGGACTTCAACACCAGATGCATTCCTTCAACGTTTTGATGGAGGTGCTGCGCTTATTGGCTTGCTCAGTTTATTTTTAATTTTAGCGTGGGATAGCAGTCCGCTTAAAAAATTAGCTTTACCTTCCGCTTTGATTGCGGTTGTACTAGCAGCAGTTTTAAATTTTATTTTAGTGAGTATGGGCTCTTCATGGGCAGTACAAATTGATAACCTCATTCAATTGCCGAATATATTACAGGCACCCGAAAAAGTATTAATTTTCCCTGATTTTAGCTATTTAGCTGAGCCTATGATTTACACAGGGGCAATTACTCTGGCTGTTGTGGCATCTTTAGAAACGTTATTGAATTTAGAGGCAGCAGATAAAATCGATCCTCAAAAACGTTCTTCTCCGCCGAACCGTGAACTCTGGGCACAAGGTACAGGGAATATCGTTTCGGGCTTAATAGGTGGCATGCCCGTGACTTCAGTGATTGTGCGTAGTTCGGTGAATGCAAATACAGGGGCGCGTAGTAAATGCTCTACCATTATTCATGGCGTATTATTGCTACTGGCAGTTTTGTTCTTTGTGCCATTAATGAACATGATTCCTCTGTCTGCATTGGCTGCGATTTTAATCGTGACAGGCTTTAAGCTTACTCATCCAAAACTATTTAAACAGCTTTATCAAAAAGGTTGGAAACAGTTTTTACCTTTTATTATTACTTTAGTTGCAATTTTATTGACCGATCTTTTAATGGGAATCTTAATTGGCCTGTTCACCAGTAGTGCCTTTATTCTCTATGGTAATTTTAATAAAGGTATTCGTGTTTATAGAGAGAAGCGCTTACATGGCGTAGTGACTCGTATTGAACTCCCATCACAAGTTACCTTTCTTAATCGTTCTGCGCTTATTTCGGCATTAGAACATGTGCATAAACATCAACAACTCATTATTGATGCAACTCAGTGTGATTCGATCGATCCTGATATCTATCAAGTTATTCAAGATTATCAAAGTGAAACAGCTATTAAACGTCAAGTAAACCTTAAATTGGTTGGATTCAAACAGCACTATCAAGACGTTGATGATGCGGTACTTGATATTGATATTAGTACACATGATTTGCAACAAAAGCTGAGTCCACAACAGGTCGTTAACCTACTTAAAGAAGGGAACGAACGTTTTGTAAAAAATGAACGCCTTCAACGAGATATTTACCGACAAATTCGTGTGACTGCAGATGAAGGGCAACATCCGATCGCAGCAGTCCTTGGGTGTATGGACTCACGTGCTCCTACCGAAATGATTTTTGATGTGGGTATTGGTGATCTGTTCAGCTTGCGAATTGCAGGTAATATTGCTGGGCAAAAAGTATTGGGTTCACTTGAATTTGCGTGTCAGGCTAAAGGTTCTAAAGTAATCGTTGTTTTAGGACATACTGATTGCGGTGCGGTGACGAGTGCATGTCAATTGCGTTTAGAACAAAAACAAGTATCTGATGTGAAGGAAATGCCACACATTCAATATGTGCTTGGACCATTAATGCATTCGGTTGATAGCGTATATGACATTATGCAACCACGTGAATTAGGTAATGCTTTTATTAGTCAAGTCACAGCAATGAATGTTCATTACAACATCCAGTACATTATTAATAATAGTAGTGTGCTTAAAGATATGGTTGATCGAGGTGAGATCGTAGTTGTGGGTGCAATTTATGATGTAAAAACAGGGCACGTTCAGTTTCTTGATTGATCAGTTCTTTAGTTAAAAAAAGCGCCTTATTTAAGGCGCTTTTTATTCGTTATGCGATTGACTCAAAATTACCAGTGTTCACCTGGGAAAATACGTGCATATGCTTTTTGTGCCCAGTTTAATTTCTCGGTTTTTTGTCCCTTCGCTGCATCTGAACTTGGGAATAAACGGAAACCAATCGACATGAACATATTATTAATGCCTGGCGCTACAGAATAAGTCATTGAAGCTAAGCGGCCTAAGTTAGTTGCCATACGTTTTGGACGTTTCACAATTGCATAAGCAATTAGGTCAGCGGCCTGCTCAGGTGAAAGTGTTGGTACATATTTATAAATTTTAGTTGGTGCAATCATTGGAGTACGAACCAATGGCATATAAATTGAAGTAATCGCAATTTTGTGTGCATGAACTTCGGCAGATAGGCAGCGGCTAAATGCATCAAGAGCGGCTTTAGATGCGACATATGCAGAGAAGCGAGTAGCGTTTGCTAAAACACCAATCGAGCTAATATTAATGATTTGTCCGTCTTTACGCTGAATCATATGCGGCAAGATATTGAGAACTAGACGAACCGCGCCAAAATAATTTAATTGCATTGTGCGTTCAAAGTCATGAAAACGATCATAAGATTCATGTACAGCACGGCGAATAGAGCGACCTGCGTTATTAATTAAAATATCAATGTGATCAACAGTCGCTAAAATTTCTTTAGATACTTGGTCAATCATTTCCATATCGTTAAGATCACACGGGAAAATTGATGCCTTACCGCCACGTTTTTCGATATCTGCTTTTACTTCTTCCAAAGTTTCTTGAGTACGGGCAACCAGTAAAACATGGGCACCAGCATCAGCAAGTTTGTTTGAAATCGTTAATCCGATTCCACTCGAGGCGCCTGTCACCAAAATGACTTTATCTTGTACCTTTTCCTGGAACAGAGCTTCTAATTTTTTATTCACAGCATTTTACCTAAGTAGGGGCAGGGACTATTTATTCCGGTATGTAATTTTTATTTTTTACAACCGTAGGTTCATCCAAATGAACTCATAAATGTTGTTCTTATCTTAATAGATGTTTAAAAATTGTCTAGTCTGTAAATATATGAAATTTAACAATTTATTTAGAGTAAAAACTCTAAAATAGTATCTTAATCCATTAATTATTTTAGTTATATAATGAACAAAAATATGAAAAAAGCCTCTATTTCCAGAGGCTTGATAAATAGTTTAAAAGTTATACAGCTGAAAGTGCTTGTTCTAAATCGGCAATTAAGTCATCAATATGCTCAATTCCAATGGAAAGACGAACCATATCTTCACTTACACCAGCAGATTTAAGTTCTTGTTCATTAAGTTGACGGTGAGTCGTGGTTGCAGGGTGGCAAGCCAAACTTTTAGCATCGCCAATATTAACAAGACGAGTAAATAGCTGGAGTGCATCGATGAATCGAGTACCTCCTTCGCGCCCATCTTGCACCCCGAAAGATAAAATTGCAGAAGGTTTGCCTTTTACATATTTTTGAGCAAGCTGGTGCTGTGGATGATCTTTTAAACCTGCGTAGTTCACCCATTTTACTTTTGGATGGGTCTGTAAATATTCCGCAATTTTTTGCGCATTTTCAGTATGACGTTCCATGCGGAGGTTTAGAGTTTCTAAACCTTGTAAAATTAAGAAAACACTCAGTGGGCTAATTGCCGCACCTGTATTACGTAATGGCACTACGCGAGCGCGTGCTATATAGGCAGCCTCACCCAATGCTTCGACATAATTAACCCCATGATAGCTTGGGTCTGGCGTGTTCAAAACTTTAAAACGCTCTGGATATTTACCCCAAGGGAATTTGCCGCTATCGATAATTGCGCCACCAATGCTATTACCGTGTCCACCAATATATTTGGTAAGAGAATGAATAACGATATCGGCGCCATATTGAAATGGTTTTAATAAGGCAGGGGTGGCAACCGTATTATCGACGATGACAGGTACGCCATATTCATGTGCAATTTTTGAAATTGCTTCTAAATCGATTATATTTCCGAGTGGATTCCCAATTGACTCAACAAAAACAAGTTTAGTTTTATCATCAATTAAATTACGTAAGCTTTCAGGCTGCTGATAATCAAAAAAGCGAACTTCAATGCCTTGTTTTGGTAAAGTGTGGGCAAATAAATTATAAGTTCCGCCATATAAAGTTGAGACGGAGGCAATGTTGTCTCCTGCTTCTGTAATTGTTTGGACAGCATAGGTAATCGCTGCCATTCCAGAAGCCAAGGCTAAAGCACCAATTCCGCCTTCGAGTGCAGCAAGACGTTGCTCAAGCACAGCAGTGGTCGGGTTCATAATACGGGTATAAATATTGCCCTGAACTTTTAAATCGAAAAGGTCAGCACCGTGCTGTGTATTATCAAATGCATATGAAGTGGTTTGATAAATAGGGACCGCAACCGCTTTTGTTGTTGCTTCGGGTGAGTAGCCAGCGTGAATTGCTAAGGTTTCATCTTTATAAGTCATGATTACTTCATCTTCGTGAGTTAAATATTGAGCGAGTCTAGCCTAAAATTTATGTACAAAATTGCAGAAATTCTGGTTTGTTTTCTAATTTTAGGAATAAAGATAGAAAAATATACGCTGAAAAGCTGTATAAATCTTATCCATAAACATTTTGCAACTTATTGAAAAAGAAAATTGTTTGATAAATCCGTACGATGGAAATCATAACTTCAAGTTGTTGGGGTTTTCAGCGTATAATACGCGCGATTATTTATCGCTTATGCGATGTATTGGTTTTTCAATTGAGGAGTCCTGCGTGGCCCAATATATTTATACGATGAACCGAGTGTCTAAGATGGTTCCGCCAAAGCGCGAAATCTTGAAAGACATCTCTTTATCATTTTTCCCGGGTGCCAAAATTGGTGTGCTCGGTTTGAACGGTGCAGGTAAATCTACCTTGCTTCGTATTATGGCTGGCGTAGATAAAGATTTCTCTGGTGAAGCTCGTGCACAACCTGGAATTAAAATCGGCTATTTAGAGCAAGAGCCACCTCTTGATCCGACTAAAGACGTTCGTGGTAACGTTGAAGATGGCGTGCGTGAAGCTTTAGATGCTTTAGAACGTCTTGATCAGGTATTTGCAGAGTATGCAGACCCAGATGCTGATTTTGATGCACTTGCAAAAGAGCAGGAAAAATTAGAATCAATTATCCATGCTTGGGATGCACATAACTTAAATAACCAGCTTGAAATCGCGGCAGATGCCTTGAACCTTCCAGCTTGGGATGCAGACGTAACTAAGCTTTCAGGTGGTGAGCGCCGTCGTGTAGCGCTTTGTCGTTTATTGCTTTCGAAGCCAGACATGTTGCTTCTTGACGAACCGACGAACCATTTGGATGCAGAATCTGTATCTTGGTTAGAGCGCTTCTTGAAAGATTTCCCTGGCACAATCGTTGCGATTACGCATGACCGTTATTTCTTAGATAACGTTGCCGAGTGGATCTTGGAGCTTGACCGTGGACACGGTATTCCTTACCAAGGTAACTACTCTTCTTGGTTGGAACAGAAAAATGCTCGTTTAGAACAAGAGCAGAAACAAGAAGAATCTTTTGCTAAAGCATTGAAAAAAGAACTTGAATGGGTTCGTTCAAATGCGAAAGGTCAGCAAAAGAAAAACAAAGCGCGTATGGAACGCTTTGAAGAGCTTAACTCTAAAGAATTCCAGCAACGTAATGAAACGTCTGAAATCTACATTCCACCTGGCCCTCGCTTGGGTAATAAAGTTGTGGAAGTGGAAGGTATCAGCAAATCATTTGACGGCCGCGTATTATACGAAAACTTATCGTTTACTGTACCACCAACAGCAATTGTGGGTATCGTTGGTCCAAACGGTGCGGGTAAAACGACTTTATTCCGTATGATGACTGGCGAACAGCAACCTGATACAGGTACTGTGACTTTAGGTGAGTCAGTTAAAGTGGCTTACGTAGGTCAGATTCGTGACACCCTAGACAATAACAAAACTGTTTGGGAAGAAGTGTCTGGTGGTTTAGATATCTTGAAAGTGGGCGATTATGAAATTGCTTCACGTGCTTATATCGGCCGCTTTAACTTTAAAGGCCAAGACCAGCAAAAACGCGTAGGCGAATTGTCTGGTGGTGAGCGTAACCGTTTACAACTTGCGAAAATTTTACAGCAAGGTGCAAACGTTATCTTACTGGATGAGCCATCAAACGACTTGGATATTGAAACTTTACGTGCGCTTGAGGATGCAATTCTTGTATTCCCTGGTACGGTAATGGTGGTATCGCATGACCGTTGGTTCCTTGACCGTATCGCGACCCACATCTTGTCATTTGAAAATGAACAGCCAGAATTCTACACAGGTAACTATGCAGAATATGAAGCGTATCGTCAGTCACGTTTAGGTGAAGACGCTGTTCAAAAACGTACTAAATACAAAAAAATTAGCGGATAATCTCTGTTAATTTAAAAAACCAGCCTAAGGGCTGGTTTTTTTATGAAAAAGCGAGTTTACTAAAAGCTTCTTGTAAGCAATGCTCGGCATCGGGATGTCCCTGACTTGCTGCTTTTCTAAGCCATTTTTCAGCTTCGTTATAGTTTTTATCTAATCCAAATTGACCATTGAGATAACCAATACCAAGCTTAAAAGAAGCATCAGAGCTACCACGTAAAGCTGCTCGTAAGTAGCACCACATAGCATTTCGGTCATTAGGAGTTACATCTAACCAATTTTGCATACGTTCATGGTCTTGCTCAGCTAACTCTTCAAAGCGTAAACCCTGTTCAATTTCATCAACTGCTTGCGAATGCATATCAGAAGGTAAGTTTTCAAAAGCAAACAAGTGATTAAGTCCATGCTTGATTGATTTCATATTCATGATAGTCTCCCTTGTTCCTCAATTTGATTGAATTGAATCACACTTTTAAGCTAGTCCCTTATATTGAAATATTATGTTTTTTTTTGTAAATGTGATATAGCGTATTTGGATGAAAAATAGTGAAGTTTTGGCTTACATAAAAGTTACACGTGTTTTTATGCTAAGTGAAATTAATCTAGCTCTTCTCTATATACTTTATCTATAGCGGTGTTTTGATAGCTAGAAAATCCTCATTTTTTGATAACGTATCTATTTTCTTTGATCAAAAAAGCATGAGTAAAAATTATAAATAACAAACAAAAGATAAATTTTTAAACAAAACCAGCTTAAGGGCTGTTTTTTTAATTAAGGACTTGGAAATATTAATTATTAAATTCGCCACGTAAATCAGCCCACATCAGTGATGGAACGACCGTAATCACATCGAAGGTCATGGCAAATGGATAGAGCACCATACGGGTCGCCTTTTTCAAAGGATGTTTTTTGGACCTTTTTAGCTTCCTGTGATTGATAAAGCTGGCCTTTAAAGAAAATATTGATATAAGGATAAGGTGCCGTTTGTTGATTTTGAATGATATTGAAATTTTGTCTAAAGCCGAGAGACTTTAATAAATTTTTTTGCGAGTCATTTAAATCAACCATACGTGTGTTATAGCGTATTTGTAAAACGCCATGAAAATGATTGGGGGTCATCCATGGTCAGTACTAGTGGGGATGGACTGGTCAGACTCCGTTGGTCTGCCGGGATTGCATGAAGAAGTTTTGATAGCTCAGCGCTTCCCTCGGTCATTAAATAGCTGAAATCTTGGCCTACAAATACGATCCCTTGTTCTTGCTGGTTTTGAACAGCTTGCCCTAAAGCAATGATTTGATCTTTTGCTAAAATGATCTTCTCGATTCTTGTGGTTTCATTAGGAAGAGCTTCTGAAAGTAATGTCGTGGCACAAGCACTCAAATTTAAACAGACGATAACGATTAGGGTGGAAAATAGTTTATACATTGCAGGAACTCAAATAAGAAAATAATTTTTCTAAAGAAAAAACTTTTTTAAAACAGCGATAAATTGACAAAAAATTATTTTGTAATTTTATTACATTGGTATCGCTTGCTATAGTGACTTTGTACAATTTCTAATTATCACGGTGTACGGTTGCCACGTTCTACAATTTTTATGTCCGTCTTGTTTAGCTTGCTCATATTCCAAAGCTTATGGAATGTGGCAGCGGCATTTTGCGTGCATGAAAATAGGGGAGCGGCATTACAACATTTCGGTCATCATGCAGATTTAAATGTGTATCAATCTTCAGACCATATGCACACTGAACATATTGGTAATGTAGAAAATTCTGATAATGCTCCATTAAGCTGGCAGGATCATCATGATCATTTACCTTCGTGTTTTCATGTAGTGATGACTGAAAACGCGAAACAAGCTCAAGAACCTATTGTACGTGTACATGAGCTTTCACAAATCTATTACTGGTCTAATTCTTATCAGTCTCCGCATCTTGGCTCTTTAAATCCCCCTCCTGTCTTAACCCTGCTATAGGTGGGGTAGCCGAAAAATAACCCACCAGAAATTTATTTATTTCAAAGGGTTATTTTATGCTTAATTATATGTGCAAACAAAGCGCAGCAATCTTCTATGTAGATTACTCGCTTAAACATTCACGTCTTTATGTTAATGACAAGGCGGGATATAAGATTCTGTCAAATCTTTCCGGAAAACAAAAATATCATTTTAATGAATCGGTTATCTCATCTCTGATGATTCACAGTGATGGAGGTTTATGGAGATGAATATTTTATTTTCCCCCCGCGTTAGAACTGTGAGCTCCCGAGTGATTGGGTTTATTTTAGCTATTATTCTCGCTTTCAGCTTTAGTAAATGGCATTTTCAGGCAGCATTCGTGGAACATATTTTATGGTTCTTTGGATGGTTTTTTGTGGGCATTGGAGTAATGGGAAGAATATGGTGCAGTCTTTACATTTCTGGATTTAAGAATGCCAAGTTAGTAACCGATGGTCCCTATTCTTTATGTAGAAATCCACTCTATCTATTTAGTTATCTGGGTGGAGTCGGGATCATGTTGATTACAGAGACGTTTATCTTCCCAATATTATTCACGCTTTATTTTCTCTGTTACTACCATTATGTCATACGCCAAGAAGAAGCATTCCTGAGTGAAAAATATGGAACTGCATATTCAGATTATATAAAGACAATTCCACGCTTTTTACCAAGTTTCAAAAATTTTAAAGAGCCTGAGTTCTATCAGGTTTCGCCGAAGCATTTCCGCATTTTTTTGACGCAGGTGGTGTGGTTTATCTGGGTTGCGGCCTTAGTCCAACTTTTTGATGAGTTGCGACTACACGGTGTTCTCCCTTCATTGTTTAGTTGGTTCTAAAAATGAAATGAAAGTATATCCGCATGCTTCTTAGAGACTCAGAAGTTTTGTTCTGAGTTGATTAACTAAGGCATGCGAAAAATTAATTTTATTTCTGGGTTAAATCCTTAAATAAATTCGGAATATTTAGATCAGGTGATTATTATGTCTATTAAACTAAATAAAAAATCAGTTTTGATGGTTTTACTTCTTTCAACAAGTTTGGCTCATGCTGATGGAGGGTTAATATTCCTCGAAAAGAATATTAAGTCTCAGCAAGAAACAAAAGCTAAAGCTGAAAAAAGTAAGAATCCTCATTTAACTTGTAAGCGTAAATAATTTTTATTTTTTAGGAAACTAATTACTTAATAATTAGTTTCCTATGAGTAAAGATAAAAATTCTTAATGATTTATTCTTATCTTTACTCAGGCGAGATTAGGATCGCTTCTATACTGCTATTTATAGATGTAATTTTATTACATGCCGATAGCCTGCTATAGTGGCTTTGTTCAACTTCTTAGTTTAATGGTGTGCTGTTGCCACGTTCTGCACTTTTCATGTCCGTCTTATTCTGTTTGCTTATATTCCAAAGTTTATGGAATGTGGCAGCGGCATTTTGCGCCCATGAAAATCAGGAAAAGGCATTACATCATTTTGGTCATCATGCAGCGTTGAGTTATGAAGCTTCACAGCATAGCCATACGGAAAAGACAGATATCGTAGGAACTACTCATAAAGCTCCTTTAACCTTGTCCGATCATCATGACCATTTACCTTCATGTTTTCATGTTGTGATTGTAGAAGCACAAGAAAAACTTGTTTCACCGTTAATACTGTCATCTGAGCCAAAACAACAATATTATTGGTCCAATTCTTATAAGTCCCCTCATATTTCTAAACAAGACCCGCCTCCTGTTTTAACCCTGCTATAGGTGGGGTAGCCGAAAATTAGCCCACCAGAAATATTATTTATTTCATAGGGTTATTTTATGTCTATTTTTTTATACGAAAAGCGTTTCGTTAGTCTGAACACATCTTGGGTACTGAAATCATTAGTTGTTGCAGTTGCGCTTTCAACTAGTGTTGTAACAACTGTTGCTAGTGCAAATCAGAACCTCACGCAGAATACTCAATCGCAGCAGGTACAGAATGTTTTAACGTTTGAGCAGGTGCTTGATCAGGTTAAGCAATTTCAGACTCAAACAGGAATTTGGCAAACTCAACAAGATATTGCCGAGAGCAATATCAAACAGAGCCAGCTATGGGAAAACCCGACGGTTTCTGTACAGCAAACGGGTTTTAAATCTGGAAAAGATCAGGAATTAGAACTCGGAATCTCGCAAAAACTAGATATTTTTGGTGTACGTTCCGCAGCAAAAAAACTAGCAAGTGTTCAGCAAAATCAAGTTGAGTTAAATCAGGTTTTATATGAGGCTCAACTGAAGCTGGCGGTAAAATATTTATGGTCACAAGTATCTATTTTAGAGCTTGAACATGAAGTTGCTAAAGCCCAGTTAAGAACGAGTAAAAATCTTCTTGATGCTACCCGCTTACGCTTTCAGGCCGGCAGTATTGCTCAGGTTGATTTAGATCGAACTCTTATGACGCATGTTGAAAATCAGCGTTTATATCAGGAAGTTGAATTATCACTGAGTAGTGCTAAAAGAAAATTGGCTAACTTATGGGGTGAGACAGAAGATAACTTCACCTTACGCCCGGATATAAAAAGTGCGTGGCCTTTAAAAAATGAAAGTGATATCGACCAATATCTAAAACAGAATTTGTTAGAACAGTCCCTACAGCTTCAAGCAATACAACAAAATTCTGAAATTAATTATTTAAAGGCAAAAAATCGGCCTACGCCTACTGTAAATATGGGCGTGGTTCGTAGTAAAACCGCAGAAACGAGCAGTACCGAAAATCAGATTCGAGTCGGTATTGCAGTTCCTTTAAATATTTTTAATCGCCAGCAATATGCACTCAAAGTTGCTCAAAGCAAACTCGATTTAATTGACCAGCAGCAAAGCTTTTATAAAAAGCAAAGCGAGAATTCTATCCGTACTCTACAGTATGAGTTAGCGGGTTTAAAGCAGCAATATAATTTAATGAATGAGCAGCAAATCCCTTTATCAGAGACAGTACAAGAGAAAATGTTGCTTGGCTTTAAAGTCGGTAAATTTGCAATTACTGATGTCCAGCAATCTACCTTGCAATTACAAGAACAACGTTTGAAAAAAGTTCAACTACTTAAATCTGCTTGGCAAAAAGCAATTGAGGCAGAAAGTTTAGCTCTCGGGATTGATCCAAATGTGGTGATGTCTGGAGATGCATTAAATCAAATTAATCAAAATTTATGGCAAGACACCTATAACTTGCCGACAGTTGGAGGGGCAGAGTAATGTCAGTTAAAAAAATGAAAAACCAATGGTTTATTGCTATTCTGCTGCTGATTGTCTGCCTTGCTTTAAGTGCTTGGTTATTTTTCTCTGGAAAAAAACAGCCTAATACTGATGAAGGTGAAGAAGAGCATGCAGAGGGTGAAGCTGATCATGAAGAATCTGGAAAAGAGGAAGGGAGTTTAAACCTCACGTCTAAGCAACTGGTTGAATATGGAGTGAAGTTAGAGCAAGTAGGACGTGGAGAAGTTGAGCAGAATCTCTCGTATCCTGCCAAACTTGTTGTAAATACAGACCAGCAAGCACATGTCTCTTCAACTTTTTCTGCGCGTGTAGATAGTGTAAATGTTGCGTTGGGACAACAAGTTGAAAAGGGTCAGGCGCTTGCGACTTTATTTGTGCCGGATTTGGTTGATCAACAAGCTAACTTAAGCATGGCACAAGAAGCACTGACATTAGCCCAGCAAGATTATCAGCGTGAAAAACAATTGTGGGAACAAGGGGTTTCAGCACGTCAAGATTACCAGCGTGCTTACAATGCTTATCGTCAGGCGCAGATTCAGGTGCAGGCTGCAAATAGCCGTTTATCTGCATTGGGAGCAAATCGCTCAAGTAAAGGCCGATATGTTTTAACTGCACCTTTAAGCGGTGTAATCAGTAGTAAAGATATTGTCATTGGTGAGCAAATTGGTCCTGAAAAACAGTTATTTGTTATTGATCGCCTAGATCAGTTATGGGTTGAATTTGTGCTACCAAGTGCAAATACCAATATTCAGCCTAATCAGGAAATTGAATTTAAATCACTGCAAACGAATAATATTTTTAAAGCACAGGTACAAAGTTTAACTTCAGAAGCGGACAGTCAAACTGGTCGTCTACAGGTTCGTGCCAAGGTACTCACACCTTCAAAAGAATTACGTCCTAACTTAATGGTCAATGTGTTACTGAAACAAAATAATGCAGCGACTGTATTACGAGTTAACAAGACAGCGATACAACAGATTGATGGCAAGAATGTCGTCTTTATTGCAAAACAAGAGAAGGACAAAATTCATTTTGCTCCTGTTGCAGTTGAGTTAGGTAATTATTCTTCAGATGCACAATGGGTCGAAGTTAAATCCGGAATTACTGAAAAGCAGCAATATGTGACTCAAGGTAGTTTCTTGCTCAAGTCCGAACTTGAAAAAGGGGAGGCTGAGCATGGACATTAATAAACCTGATTTGCCAAAGGCTGAAGGTTTGTTTGATCGAATCATTCAGTTTTCAATTAACAACGCCATTTGGGTCATGATGTTTGTCGTGGCTTGGATTGGTGTCGGAATTTATAGCTACCAAAAACTTTCAATTGATGCCGTGCCTGATATCACCAATGTACAGGTACAAATCAATAGTCAGGCCAATGGTTTTACAGCACCTGAAGTTGAGCAAAGGATTACTTATCCGATTGAAAATGCCATGTCCGGTATTCCAAATCTGGAACAGACTCGTTCAATTTCCAGATATGGCCTTTCTCAGGTCACGATTATCTTTAAAGATGGCACAGACATTTACTGGGCAAGACAGCTGATTAACCAGCGTTTACAAGAAGCAAAGAGTGCTTTACCAGATAGCATTGATCCGCAAATGTCTCCAATTTCGACTGGACTCGGTGAGATTTATCAATGGGTGGTAAAAGCAGAGCCCAATGCTAAAAAAGCAGATGGTTCAGCCTATAGCGCGATGGACCTGCGTGAAATCCAAGACTGGATTATTCGGCCCCAGTTACAACGTGTACAAGGGGTGGCGGAAGTTAATAGCATTGGTGGATATAACAAAACCTATGTGGTCTCTCCAGATCTGACACGGTTACAACAGTTGCAAATTCCACTCACTGATTTACAGGATGCGCTTCAAAATAATAATGAAAACCGTGGTGCTGGATTTATTGAAGAAAATGGCCAGCAACTCACAGTTCGTGTTCCCGGTATGCTGGCATCGATACAAGATATTCAGAACGTTACGGTTGCCACTAAAAACGGTTTACCCATACGGGTTGCAGATGTTGCATCAGTATCGATTGGTCATGATTTGCGTACAGGTGGTGCTACCTATAATGGACAGGAAACTGTTTTAGGTATCGCCATGATGATGATGGGTGAAAACAGTAAAACCATTGCCAAGGCCATTGACGACAGAGTTCAGGAAATTCAAAAATCACTTCCTCAGGGCGTTGTGATTGAAACAGTCTATGATCGTAGTAGTCTCGTAGATAAAGCAATTAAAACAGTAGCTAAAAATTTAATTGAAGGGGCGATTTTAGTCATCGTTATCCTTTTTATTTTTTTAGGAAACTTTCGTGCTGCTTTAATCACTGCTTGTATTATCCCATTGGCAATGCTTTTTACCTTAACAGGTATGGCAGAACAAAAAATCAGTGCCAACCTGATGAGTCTGGGCGCTTTGGACTTCGGGATCATTGTTGATGGAGCAGTTGTTATTGTTGAAAACTGTATTCGGCGTTTAGCTGAAGCGCAGCATTTAAAAGGTCGCTTATTAACACGTTCAGAACGTTTCACTGAGGTCTTTCTAGCCGCTAAACAGGCACGCCGGCCATTAATATTTGGTCAGATCATCATTATGGTCGTGTACTTGCCAATTTTTGCTTTAGCAGGCGTAGAAGCAAAAATGTTCCATCCTATGGCAATGACCGTCGTTTTAGCGTTATTGGGTGCAATTATTTTATCTGTGACCTTTGTGCCAGCAGCTGTCGCTTTGTTTGTTACAGGTGAAGTGAAGGAAAAAGAAAGCCGCTGGATGATGTCACTGAAAAAAGGTTATGCAGACTTACTCGATAAAGCATATGCCTTCCGATATGTTGTTGTCACAGCAGCGATCAGCATCTTGATTTTGACAAGTGCTATTGCAACACGAGTGGGAAGTGAGTTCGCACCTCAACTCAGTGAGGGTGATTTTGCACTACAACTCATGCGTGCACCGAGCACAGGCATAGAAGAGTCACTTAAGATTCAGGAGAATGTAGAGAAGCAGTTACTCAAAGCTTTCCCTGAAATTAAAGCCATTTTTGCAAGAACAGGAACAGCCGAGGTTGCGACCGATGTCATGCCTCCTAATATTTCCGATGGCATTGTTCTATTAAAACCGCACGATCAATGGCCAAACCCTAAAGAAACGATAGATGAATTGCGTACCAGAATGCTGCAATTTGTGAACCAGATTCCTGGTAATAACAGTGAATTCTCGCAACCCATCGAACTACGTTTTAATGAACTCATTTCAGGTGTACGTAGTGATATTGGGGTGAAAGTTTTTGGGGACGATATGCAGGTCCTCAATCAGGAAGCGGAAAAAATAGCCCAACAGCTACGTAGCATTCCAGGTGCCAGTGAAGTCAAAGTTGAACAGACTGACGGTTTGCCATTACTCAATGTTGATGTTGATCATGCTCTGGCTGCCCAATATGGATTATCAGTCAAGTCTATTCAGGATATTGTCGCTGCGAGTATTGGAGGACAAAGTGTAGGGCAAATTTTACAGGGTGATAGACGTTTCGATTTTGTGATTCGTTTGCAGGAAGACATGCGTACGCCTCAGCAGCTAGCACAATTACCGATTCGCTTACCAAACGGCGGTCTGATCCAGTTACAAGACGTTGCCAAGGTTGAGAATATTCTGGGCCTTGCTCAAGTGAGCCGTGAAAATGGCAAACGCCGAGTGATTGTGACAGCAAATGTGCGTGATCGTGACCTTGGGTCTTTTGTACAAGAGATGCAAAGCAAACTGGCGCAGCAAAAGCTACCTAGCGGTTATTGGTTGGGTTATGGAGGACAATTTGAGAATCTTGCTTCTGCCACTGCAAGAATGCAAATTGTTGTGCCGATGGCGCTCATCATGATCTTTGTATTGCTGATGGCGGTATTTAGTAACTTTAAAGATAGTTTACTTGTATTTAGCGGGGTTCCTTTCGCTTTATCTGGTGGATTAGTAGCTTTATGGCTGAGAGATATTCCGCTTTCTATGTCTGCTGGAGTCGGGTTTATCGCTCTATCAGGTGTTGCGGTATTGAATGGTTTGGTCATGCTCACATTCATTAAAGAGCTAAGAGCAACTCTAGATGTTCATGCTGCAACTTGGAAAGGTGCTGTACTGCGATTACGCCCTGTATTAATGACGGCATTCGTTGCTTCCCTCGGTTTTATTCCAATGGCTTTGGCAACTGGAACGGGTGCAGAGGTACAACGACCTTTGGCAACGGTAGTAATCGGTGGCATTATTTCATCTACGATACTAACGCTGGTTTTATTGCCAGTCATTTATCGATGGATGAATGAAAGCAAGACGAATAAAGTTGAGCATTCATAATGTCATCGATTTGAGATATCTTTTTTGATGAAAAAGTTTGAGTCAGAAAAGTATTTGAAACAGGTAAAGGTAAACATGAATTCATGGTTACTTTTACCTCACCATAAAGATAAATAATAAGGAGTCCGCAAAATGGGTGGACAACATGGTCATGACCATAGTCATGCTGTAGTGACTGAAGGTAATGCCAAGAAACTAACGATTGCCTTGGCGCTTACTACGACATTTTTAATTGTTGAAGTCATTGCAGGTTTAATCACACAAAGTCTGGCATTGCTCTCTGACGCTGCGCATATGTTTACAGATGCAGCTGCTTTGGCAATTGCTCTGGTCGCAATTCAGATTTCAAAACGTCCTGCCGACAATAAACGTACTTTTGGTTATCAGCGCTTTGAAATTCTGGCCGCTTTATTTAATGCACTCATGCTGTTCGTTGTGGCAATTTATATTTTATATGAAGCCTATATCCGTTTCTCTAAGCCACCCGAAATTCAAAGTGTGGGCATGTTGATCGTGGCAACCATTGGTTTGTTGATTAACCTCATCTCAATGAAAATCCTGATGTCGAGTGCCAATAACAGCCTAAATGTGAAAGGTGCTTATCTAGAAGTATTGAGTGATGCACTAGGTTCAGTAGGCGTTATTATTGGTGCAATTATTATTTACTTCACTAATTGGTACTGGATTGACACGCTTATTGCAGTACTGATTGGATTTTGGGTATTACCAAGAACATGGGTTTTACTTAAGCAAAGTATTAACATTTTGCTCGAAGGTGTGCCAGAAGAGGTCGATATTGAGAAGCTACGTGCAGATTTACTTTCTTTAAATGGTGTGGAAAGTATTCACCAACTCAAAGTATGGGCGATCACTTCTAAAAATATCCATTTAACCGTGCACTTATTTGCGCCTGAAGCTGATCGTACCAAGTTGTATCAAGATGCTGTTGAAATGCTTTCTCATGAACATGGTATTGGTGAAGTGACATTGCAAATTGAGGACGATGCCGAGATCAATTGTCAGCACATTGCTCAGCATGCTTCGCATAAACATGATGATGCAGATAATGCACATTCACATCAGCATTGAGCTGATGTGAACAGTTTTTTTAAATTTCCCATTCGTTATTGCAGTCACGGCATTTCCAGTGTTTTTGTGACTGTATAAATGCTTGCATAGAAAATTTGAAATCAGGCAAATCACGCCAGAACATAAAACCTGCCCCTACGGTAACCACAAATGCAACTACTGTTGCGATTTGAAGAGAACTACCTGCACCATTGCCAAAAATCCACATAAAGATGCTAATGACTACTAACAGTAAAAGCACAAAAATTGCAGGAATCAAGATAACCAGACTTTTAGGAACGACAGGTTTTGCGCTGTTAACGCCTTGGCTCACAGGCATAATTTTAACACTTTGACATTTAGGGCAACGATATTGCATGGGAACTCCACATTTAGTTTGAATCTATTCTAACGGAAATGTGCAGAAAGAAAAAAATTTGTAAGATATCGATGAAATGCATTGAGTTAGCAGAAAAATTACTTATGGATAAACAAAGAAATATAAAAAACGGATGATTTATTCGTACACATAAAAAATAAAATAATATTGTAGAGCATGCTAATCTACAGAAAAATGAAGTGTGATTAGCACAATAAATGAGCTTAAATACTCGAATAGGATGTGGGATAAATATAAAAAGGAGAGAGGGACTTGGGTCAACAAGATGACAATAAGTCGCAGCCTACAACGACAGCACCGGTTTTAGCTACCCCAGATACTGCTAAACCGTCATTATCTCGTCGATTACTGCATAAGACATTGCAACATGCTCAAGATGCAGTTGGGTTTGCTAGCGACACGACACGTAATATTGCAGAGGTTGCCGATGCTGCTTTGGACGCGCTCGATCAAGTAACTACGCATACACGACGTGGAGTTGTCGGAATGACAAATCTGGCAGCAGGTACTGTAAGAGATATGGTGTCTGAAACCAGTGAAACAGCACGCCAAGTCGCATTGATTATGGCGCGAACTTTTTTGGGCAAAAGTACCTTAACGTTGTACTTACCCGAAATGTTATTAAATAATCAAATTCGTAAGCGTATTGATCGCTCCGAAATTGATGATATTAAAATCAAGTGCGGCAATGACAGTTTCCAAGTCGAGATCGATGGGCATTATCATCGCTTCATGTATCGTTTGAGTTTAGATTTTAAAGTATTGGAATGCCGTATTGGGCAGGAAAAATTCTTACGCTTGCGTCAAATGGATGAAAGTCTCGATGTGCAGATTCGTCATGGCGGTACCTTGTCAAATTGGGCTGTGCGACGTATTGGTCGAGTTGGTTTCGAAGTGGTAAATATGTTGCCTATTCCATCACTTATTAATCATTTGATTGGTGATATTCCCGGAATCCAACGCGATGGGCATCGCATGTGGTTTATTGACCTAGAGCAAGCAGGATTTATTGACTTTATTAACAACCGTTCATGGATGGTTGAAAAGCTTCTGAGTTTGACTGATTTTAGTATTTTACCGGGCTTGAATATTTTGAGAGAAAGTCGCGAGCTTGTGCAGCAGCTCGTAGATCAGTTTGAAATTAGAGGACTACGAGTGCAGTCTGGTCGTCTTGAAGTACAAGTAGGAATTGCGAGTTGATAGAGCATATAAAAAGTTAATCATAGATTGGCTTTTTATTTTTTAGGCAAGAAAAAAGCCACTGACGTTATGCAGTGGCTTTTTAGAATTTGGCGTCCCTACGGGGATTCGAACCCCGGTTACCGCCGTGAAAGGGCGATGTCCTAGGCCTCTAGACGATAGGGAC